>JADJCG010000014.1 GCA_016703335.1 Caulobacteraceae bacterium
GCAGATAGATCATCGCCGGGATCACGGTAAGCCGCCGCCAATGCCCATGATCGCCGAGATCGCGCCGATGACAAAGCCAAGGCCCAAAGGCGGCAGCACGCTGAGCTAAAGCCCGAGCGCGGAAACCTGATGCGAAAGGGCAGGTTGTGCGCCACCGTTTTCAGTGGCCGGCGCAGCACCGATACGCTCTTCGCTGGACGCCCGCGCCAAAAGCGATAGCTCGCGCACCATCAGAAACCGACACTCGAGAGCAGCAACAGATAAAGCAGCGACACGATCAGATCGAGTTGGCCAAGCCGCAGCAGCCGTTCAAACAGCGCAACCCCGATCGAACTGCCGACGATGCCGCCAACCGACAGCAGCATCCCCATCCGCCAGTCGACGGCTTTGCGCCGCGTCTGCGTCATGATGCCGGAGAATGACGTCGCCGCGATCTGGCTCCCAGTAGCGACAGCAACTGAACACGCCGAGGAACAGCAGCGCAGGTGTCGCATGAAGCCGCCGCCGACGCCAACCAGGCCGGACACCACCGACGACGCCGCTCACCAAGAGGATAAACAGCACGGCCACCGGCATCTCGGCGATCAGCAAGTAAATCAAAATTCTGCTCTGAACTCAGCGCCAAGCGCTACGCCCGCGGCCCTTATGATAAGGGTCGCGGGCCGAAGCAACGCTGGTTTGCCGCTAATTCGCGGGAGCCCGGTTTTAGGTGCTCGGACGGCTGTTCCAGGCGCGAACGCCGAACTCACCATTGGCTGTGGCGCTAGATGCACGTGGACGGAAAGCCTGGGCGCGGGCCCGTGCTTGCTCGACCTGCTGCGGCGTCAGTTGCGCTTCAAGAGCGGTGGCGCGCGCCAGCATCTTGATCGCCTTGGCGGGCAGCAACCATGAACCAGAACAGAGCTTCCGATGCGGAAGCGTTCCGCCCGCGGCCTTGTTGATAAGGACGCCGAGATTGTACTGGCTGTCGGCAACGCCGAGTTCAGCCGCTTGGCGGAACCAACGGAACGCCGCCGCTTCATCCAAAGGCGCGCCTTCGCCGCGTGCGAAATAGACGCCGAGGTCGTGCATGGCGCGGCGGTTGCCGGCGCCGGCAGAGCGTTCAGTCCATTGACGCGCGATCGTGAGATCGGCCGGTACGCCTTCGCCGCGCTCATAGAGCTTGCCAAGCGATACTGCGCCATCGGGAAGCCGCGATCGGCAGCGCGGCGCAACATCGTCACGCCTTCAGCCGTGCGGCCAGAAGCAATGCGTTGCAGCGCCAGTTCGTACTGCGCGGTGAGATCGCCAGATTGCGCGGCTTGCTCGAGCGAGACGTTACGCGCCGGAAGAGGGCCCGCGACGACCTGCTGCGTGGCTGGCGTCTGCGTGGTCTGAGCGACCGGCGCGCCAGCCGGCGCTGCCGTTGGGGCTGCGCCTTCGACAGCTGGCGCCTCATCAGGAACGACGCCTTCGGTAGGCGCTTCCGCGAACGGATCGGCGGGCGGCTGCAGCGTCGGCGCGATGTTGCTCACCGGCAGCGGCGGCTCGGCGTCCGCTTGCGCGTCGTGCCTTGGCTCCTCGCGTAATAAGCGCCGCCAATCAGCGCGGCCGCGATCGCGCTTAGCAGCGCCCCACAGCACCACGCGGCTCGAACCACGCAGGCTGAGCTTCGGCGCCTCCTTCGGCGTCTCAGGACGCGTCTTCGGCAACGACTGCGCCTGCGCGGCCTTACGCGCGTTGGCGAGATAGTCGTTCTTGGCCGGCGCAGCAGCCGGATCTTCCGGCAACGGCGGCAGATCAGTCAGCTCAGGCTCCAGCGAAAGCGGCGCTTCTTCGATGCTGTTGGCGAGCGGCACGTTGGCATTGTTTTGTGGCGCAGGTGCGACCAGCGGCGCGACTGCATCTTCGATCGAGTGCGGCGCGAGCTCATCATCCGGCGTCCAGAACGGATCGTCGTCGATCGGCGGCGCAGCGACCGTCTCAACTTCCTCGAGCGCAGAATCATCGATCATGAGATCATCGTCCGGAGAGACTTCGATCGACTGGTATTCCGGCGGCACGAACGCTTCTTCGACCGCGTCGTCGTCAACCAGCAGATCATCGATCTGATTGTCTTCGGCGGAAGTAGATGTCGTGATCGTTCGGCGCTTCGTTGATAGCGCGTGGCGGCAGCGGCGCTGCACGCACCGGTTGCGCTGCATCGCGCGGCGTCTGCGAATACGGCGCCGGCTCCGGATCACTCAGATCGAATGATGTTTCCGTCTCTTCGAACGACGGGAAGGCCGAGCGGTCGAAGGCGTTCGTCGTGTCTTCGGTGCGGCGCGCCGGCGTTGGGATGCGCATCGTCGGCGCGGGCGTCTCCGCCGCCGGCGTGGCGCGGCCAGTTTCAAACTCTTCCAGCTTGGAAGCGACGTCCGACACGGCCTTCTGAACTGGTGCGATCGCTTCTTGGCTGTGCTCTTCAACTTCAGCCAGGCGCTGCATGATCGAGCTGATGGCTTCCGAAACGCGCTGACCAGCACGCTCTTCGCTATCCAGCATCCGCTCGCCCAGTTCGCGAGCCAGAATGTCTTGGCGCTGATTGAAGCGATCCGCCATGCGCGCGACTTGCTCGCCCACATGCTCGATCGCTTGCGCGCTGCGCTGTTCAACCGCGCCAACGCGCTCTTCAAGGCGCTCGGACAGACGGCCGACTTCGAGGCCCATACGATCGAACGCAGCGGCTTCGCGGCGCTCAATGTCGTCGAAGCGCTGCTCCAGCGTCGCCGACATGCGTGTCAGTTCTTCGCGAACCGCCGAAGCCGCAGCATCGTCATTGCGTGCTTCAACCGTGCGTAAGCGCTGGTCGACAGTTTCCGACATGCGCTTGATCTCGATCGAGATCGCCTCGATCGTTTGCGCTTGGCGGCGCTCGGCAGCAGCGAGGCGCTTGTTGACGTCGGTGAGGGCGCCTTCGACGCCTTCTTCGCCAGCCAGCACAGCGTGCAGCTCTTGCGTGATCTCTTCGCGCACCGATTGCGCCATCGTGTCGAGGCGCTGTTCGAGCATCGCGCGAACGGCTTCGGTTTCCATCGAAGCGCCGCCGCCTTTGTTCGATGCGTGCACCGAGCGAGGAGACCGTTTCTTCGATGTGACGGATCGCCGTGTTGGCGGTCGATTCCGTTTCTTCGAGCTTGTCATTCAAACGTTGCAGCGCGCGATCGAGGGACTCAACCGTCTCGCCGATCTGATCGATCTTCGCCGTGCTCGAGTTCGCAGTCGCTGCTTCAACGCTAGCGATGCGCGCTTCGAACGCCGCCAGTGCGCCGGTGAGGGGGCTGGCGTCGGTTTTCGATTCAAGCGCGCCGAGGCGCTCAGCAATATCTTGCTGCGCTTGACGCACGTCGGTGAGATCGACGCCGCCGCCCGAACCGCCGGCGATGTCTTCCAACTTGCTTGACGCGTGCCGAGAGCGTGAGCTGCGCATTGCGCAGATCCGCAATCGCAGCGCCCGCCGCTTGGCGGAGGCCCGCCGTGCTTTCGCGGGCGCCAGCTTCAGCCCGCTCGATGCGGCCAATCAGCGTTGCTTGTTCAGCCTTCAGCGTATCGACAGCGCCAACGCGCTTCGAAATCTCGCCCTCAAGGCGCACGACTTCTTCGAGCAATGCTTCACGCGCACCGCGCGTCTCGCTCGACGTTTCAGTGCGCACTTCAGCAACAGCGCTCTCGATCGCACGGCGCGTCGAGGCTTCGCTATCGCTAAGGCGTTCGCTCAGTTGTTCTTGCAGACGGCGCAGCTCAGTGACCGCGTCGATCGAAGCTTCCGTCGCCTGACGTGCAGCCTCCTCAGCAACAGTGCGCGCTTCCGCGAGCGTCTGCGCCAGAATGTTGCCGCCATTGCTCATCTCGTTCGTCAGGAACGAGGCGGCAGCTTCAGCGCGGCGCGCAACTTCTTCGGCGACAGCCACCTGGTGCTCAAGCCGATGCTTGACGTCTTCGACATCGGCCGCGCGGCCGCTCAGCGTTTCGCCGGCGGCGCGGAATTGTTCCAGCGCGTCTGAAATGCGCTCAGCAGCTTCGCTCGACGCCGCTTCCGCATCTTCAATGCGCGCAGCGAGACCAAGCACCGAGCGGTCGATCGTCGAGACCGCGCGATCAAGACCAGTGACGGCGAGTTGCGTACGGCGTTCGATAGATTCAATGCGTTGGGCAAGACGCGTCTGATCGCTCGTGCGCGACGCGCCACCGTTGACGCCCCAATCGTCTTCGCCATCATAATCTGGGTGCTGCGTGCCGAACGCGCGCGGACGCGGCGCGCGCGGCGGCTGTTGCGGTGTGTGCTGCGGCGTTGTTTGCGCGCCGCCGCCACCAAGCTGACCGGACGCAAGCGCCTGGTTCAGATATTCGCCCAGGCTCATGCCCTGACGAGCCGCAGCTTCTCGCGCAGCTTCTCGCACTTTGGGGTCAATGCCCTTGACGCTCCAGTTCTGCGCACCGCTCATTTATGCCCTCGCCGCGTTTTCGCCGCGCGTCCGCGGCTTACGCCCAACCCCCGGGGACGGAGACTCGAAGAATTCGAGAATCGCCCACGACTTTGCAGTGTCGATGAAAGGCGTTGGCGTGTTAATGGCGGGTAAAATCGTAAACAGGAATTAGCCATGTCTGACACGCCGCGCCAATTCGGTCCCGAAACGCAAGGCGGCGTCTATCTCCGCGGACTGAGTGGCGCGCAGCCTGATATCCCGACGAACTTCACGGGCCTCGAAGCGGCAGCGCAGAAGAAAATGACTCCCGAAGCGTGGGCTTACACTGCCGGCAGCGCTGGACTGGAGACGGGCGCTGACGCAAACCGCGCCGCCTTCAATCGCTTTCCAATTGCGCAACGCATGCTCGGCGGTGCTGGCACAAGAAATCTCGGTTGCGAAATATTCGGTGCGCGCGCTGCTGCGCCGGTGTTTTCTTCGCCCATCGGCGTTTTGGAGATGATGCACCCGGAAGCTGATCTCGCTGTCGCCCGCGCTATGGGCGCGCTCAATCTGCCAATGATCATTTCGTCTCAAGCATCAACGCCGATGGAAAAGATCGCCGAAGCCAACGGCGACGGCCCGCGCTTCTATCAATTGTATTGGGGCAAATCGGACGATCTCGCCGAGAGCTTCGTGAAGCGCGCCGAGGCGATCGGCTGCCGCGCCATTTTCATCACGCTCGACACGCTTATGCTCGGCTGGCGTCCGCGCGACCTCGATCTCGGCTTCTCACCGTTCCTGCGCGGGCAGGGCATCGCACAATATACAAGCGACCCCGTGTTTAGGGGGATGCTGGCGCAACCGCCGGAAGAGAACCCGCTCGGCGCCGCTATTCAGTTCACGCAGATCTTCTCTGATCCAAGCGTCGACTGGAAGCGCATCGCGAAAATCAGATCGTGGACGAAACTTCCCGTCGTTCTGAAGGGCATTATCCGCGCTGATGATGCAGAGAAGGCGGTGAGCGAAGGCTATGACGGCGTCATGGTCTCCAACCACGGCGGCCGCCAAGTCGATGGCGCGATCGGGTCGCTCGATGCGCTCGCCAACGTCTCCGCCGCGGTGAAGGGCAAAACCAAGCTCTTCTTCGACAGCGGCATTCGCTGCGGATCCGATATCTTCAAGGCCCTGGCGCTCGGCGCGGACGCCGCCGGCATCGGCCGTCCTTATGTTTACGGCCTAGCGCTGGGCGGCGAGCAGGGTGTCAAAACGGTGATGGAATACCTCCTGGCCGAGCTGGATATCACCATGGCGCTCAATGGCTGCCGAATTCCTGAAGATATTTCTCAAGATTTCCTGTCAGTTAGCTTAAATGCGTGACGGGTGCGTCAACTTCAGTTGACCCTACCGTAAACGGAAACTAGCGTGAGGCCGCAGGGTAAACCGGAGCGACCTCCCATGACCTCATCCAAAGCTGAGCGCACCTACACGATTTCGCAGCTGGCCCGAGAGTTCGAGGTGACGCCCTCGAGCGCTCCGTTTTTATGAGGATAAAGGGCTACTTACGCCGCGCCGCGACGGCATGAACCGCGTTTACTCACACCGCGACCGGGCCAAGCTGCAACTCATCCTGCGCGGCAAGCGCGTGGGTCTCTCGCTGATCGAAATCAAAGAAATTCTAGACCTCTACAAAGTTGATCAGCGCGCCCAAGCGCAGACGACGTTGAAAAAGTACCAAGCCCGCATCGTCGCGCTCGAAGCGCAACGCGAAGATGTCGATGCGGCGATCGAGATCCTCCACGACAGCGTGAAGAAGCTACAGGACTTCCTGTCGAAGCCTGCCGCGCCCGCCGCCGTCGCAAACGCGCGTGCGTTTGAAGCGGAAGCCAAGAAGCGGCTCGAAGACGCGCACTAAGACGCGTAGAAGCTCAAGAAAAATAGGGAGAGCTGGGACATGCCGAGTTACACGGCGCCGCTTCGCGAATATCGCTTTCTCCTCAAGGATGTTTTGGACCTTGAGCGCTACTCCAATTTGCCGACTTTCTCCGACGCGCCGATGGATCTCATCGACTCCGTGCTCGAAGAGGGCGCAAAGTTTTGCGAAGGCGTACTCGCCCCGCTGAACAAGGTTGGCGATGAGCACGGTTGCAGGCGCGCCGACGACGGCTCGGTGACAACGCCGCCTGGGTTCAAAGAAGCCTACAAACAACTTGTCGACGCCGGCTGGCCCGCGCTCTCAAGCGATCCGAATTACGGCGGCCAAGGCATGCCGCACGTCGTATCGCTGGCGTGGAACGAGATGGTGTCATCGTCGAACATGGCGTTCGGCATGTATCCGGGCCTCAGCCACGGCGCCTACGAAGCTATCCATCATCACGGCAGCGACGAGCAAAAGCAAACCTATCTGCCCAAGCTCGTCACCGGCGAATGGACCGGCACCATGAATCTAACGGAGCCGCACTGCGGCACCGATCTCGGCATGCTGCGCACCAAAGCCATCCCGCAAGCCGACGGCTCTTATCGCATAACCGGCCAGAAGATTTTCATTTCCGCCGGCGAACACGATCTCGCGTCGAACATCATTCACTTGGTGATCGCGCGCATCGAAGGCGCACCGGCTGGCACCAAAGGCATTTCGCTCTTCATCGTGCCGAAGTTCATCCTCGATAAGGATGGCAATCCGGGTCAACGCAACGGCGTCGTCTGCGGCAAGATCGAAGAGAAGATGGGCATCCACGGCAATTCGACGTGTGTGCTCAACTACGATGACGCGACCGGCTATCTCGTCGGCCTAGAGAACAAGGGCCTCGCGGCCATGTTCACGATGATGAACGTCGCGCGCCTCGGCGTCGGTCTTCAAGGTCTCAGCCAATCGGAAGTCGCGTATCAGAACGGCGTTCTCTACGCGAAGGATCGCCTGCAAGGCCGATCCATCACTGGCGCGAAAAATCCAAACGGCCCCGCCGATCCGATCATCGTCCACCCGGACATCCGCCGCATGCTGATGGACGCGAAAGCGTTCAACGAAGGCGCGCGCGCTTTCACCTTCTGGACCGCGATCTACGGCGATCTCTTGGAAGTCTCGCCCGATGAGAAGGTGCGTGAGAAGGCCGAAGACTACATGGGCCTGATGACGCCGGTGCTGAAAAGCTATCTCACCGACAAAGGCTACGCCAACGCCACCAATTGCCAGCAAATCTTCGGCGGCCACGGCTACATCGAAGAGCACGGCATGAGCCAGTTCGTGCGCGATGCACGCATCGCCATGATCTACGAAGGCGCGAACGGCATCCAAGGTCTCGACCTTGTCGGCCGCAAACTCGGCGCCAATGGCGGTCGCGCCATCTTCGCCTTCTTCAATGAGCTCGACGATTTCGTGCACAACCACGAAGACGATGCCGACTTGAAGGAATTCGTCGAAGCCGTGAAAGGCGCCAAGGCGCAGCTGCAAGACGGCACGATGTGGCTGATGCAAAACGGCATGACGAATTTCGACAATGCCGGCGCCGCGAGCCACGATTATCTCAATCTCTTCGGCCTCACCGCGCTCGCCTACATGTGGGCGCTCCAAGCCAAGGCGGCGCTCGCTGCGAAGAAGAATGGAGGCGCCGGCGATCCTTACTTCGACACCAAGCTGACCACCGGCCGCTACTTCATCCAACGCATGCTGCCTGACGCGAGCGCCCACTTGGCAAAGCTCAAGAGCGGCGCCGGCCCCGTCATGGCGCTCGCCGCGGACGCGTTTTAATGGCGGCGCACACCGCCACCGTCACTTGGCAACGCGGCGACGATGACTTCGCCGCCGGTCGCTATTCGCGCGCACATGAAATCGCCTTCGACGGCGGCATCACCGTGCAAGGCTCTGCCTCGCCGTCGGTGGTGAAAGCGCCGTACTCGCGCGAAGACGCGGTCGATCCTGAAGAGCTTCTCGTGGCCTCGCTCTCGACCTGCCACATGCTCTGGTTCCTCGATCTCGCGCGTCACGCCGGCTTTGTCGTCGATGCTTACGAAGACAGCGCTTCGGGCGTGATGGGCAAAGACGATCGCGGCCGCATCGCGGTCACGCAAGTGAAGCTCAATCCGCAAGTCTTGTGGGGCGGCGCAAAGCAACCCGCGCCAGAAGACGTGCGCGAGCTTCACCACAAAGCGCACGAGCGCTGTTTCATCGCCAATTCATTCCGGGGCGACATCGCCATCGGCGGCGGGGAGGCGCACTGATGAGCGATCGCCTCGATCTCACGACTCGACTTGAGCAAAAGGTGGCGCTGCGCGCGCGGTTGGACGCGCGCGTGCGTCAGGAAAGCGCCGACGAACTGTCCGCTTCCGCTGATCCTATCGCTCTGAAGGAAATGGACGAGGATCTCGATCGGCTGCGTCACCAGATCAGCACGCTCGATGTTGAGATTGCGGAGCTGGAGCGAGAGATCGCAGACGGCGCATGAGTTTACCGCGCTTCGCTCAGCCCGAGCGAAGCGGTCAGCGGAGTAGGCGCCCAAAAGACCTAAGGTCTTCGCGCCAGGGACGACTCCGGTCTCATGCAGGGTGAAGCGGCGAGCGCGCCGCAAACGTTGGAGTACGAAGATGGCTGAGGCCTACATTTATGACGCGGTTCGCACCCCGCGCGGCAAAGGCAAAGCGAACGGCTCGCTGCACGAGCAGACGTCGCTGCAATTGGCGACGCAGGTGCTCGAAGCCATCCGCGACCGTAACAACCTCGACACCTCGAAGGTCGACGACGTTTACATGGGCTGCCTGTCGCCGATCGGCGAGCAGGGCGGCAACCTTCCGCGTATCGCCGTCCTCAACGCCGGCTACGCCCAAACTGTCGCCGGCGTGCAAGTCGAACGCTTCTGCGCGTCCGGCCTCGAAGCCTGCAACATCGCTGCGGCGAAAGTGAAATCTGGCGAGGCCGAACTCGCCATTGGCGCCGGCTGCGAAAGTATGAGCCGCGTGCCGATGGGCTCAACCGGTGGCTCATGGGCGACGGATCCGTCAATCGCCATGAAGTCCTACTTCACACCGCAAGGCGTCGCCGCTGACGCGATCGCCACCAAATACGGCTTCTCGCGCACCGATCTTGATAGCTACGCCGTGCAGTCGCAGCAGCGCGCGGCGCAGGCGTGGAAAGAAAATCGCTTTAAGAAGTCGATCGTGCCCGTGAAAGACCAACTCGGCGTCACGCTTCTTGATCGCGACGAATTCATGCGTCCGGAAACCACTTTGCAATCGCTCGGCGCGCTTGAGCCGAGTTTCAAGATGCAAGGCGAAGTCATGCCGGGCTTCGACGGCGTTATTCAGCAGCGTTACCCAGAAATCGAAAAGATCGATCACGTCCACCACGCCGGCAATTCGTCCGGCATCGTTGACGGCGCAGCAGGCGTGCTGATCGGCTCAAGGAAATGGGCGAAGCGCTTGGCTTGAAGCCGCGGGCGCGCATCCTCGGCGGCGCGTCGATTGGCACTGAGCCGTCAATCATGCTGACCGGCCCAGAGCACGTCACGCACAAGCTGATGAAGCGGCTTGGCCTCTCCAAGCAGGACATCGACCTCTGGGAGCTCAACGAGGCTTTCGCGGCGGTCGTGCTGCGCTGGGTGCAGGCGCTCGATCTCGACATGGATAAGGTCAACGTCAATGGCGGCGCGATCGCGATGGGTCACCCCATCGGCGCCACTGGTGCGATGATCCTCGGCACCATGGTCGATGAACTCGAGCGCGCCGACAAAGAACGCGCGCTGATCACGCTCTGCATCGGCGCCGGCATGGGCACCGCAACCGTGATTGAACGCGTGAACTAATGAGCAAGTCGCTCGCACCCGAGAGCGTTCTACACCGGTGTCGCCGTGACATCGGTGCGGGCGTGATTTTGGGTGTAGCGACGGCGAATTTGCTGGCGCGGCCCAGGATTGGTTCTCGGCTTGGCGACATTCGTATTGCTGAACCGCGGCGCCAAGAAAGAAAGAGCACGCTCATGAACGGCGGGATCTTCGCAATTTGCATCGGCATTGGCACGGCGATCGGTGTCGGTGTCGGTGTGGCTACCGGAGATCTCGGGCTTTGGCTCAGCCTCGGCGTCGCAACCGGCGCCGGGCTGGGCACTTCGCTCGGCGTCGCGATGGCGCCGAAGGAAGACGACAAGAACCGACCGCCAGAACGTAAGAACAGTTGGGAATAGGTAGAGGGTAGGTCCGATGGAAAATTTCAAAATCGACGTCGACAGCGACGGCATCGCGCTCATCACGTTCGACGTGCCGGGCCGCTCCATGAACACCATCACTGGTTCGGTGATGCGCGATTTGATCACGCTCGTTGAGACGCTGAAGTCCGACGACAAGATCAAGGGCGCAGTCATCACCTCCGGTAAGACGACCGGCTTCTGCGCCGGCGCTGATCTTGGCGAACTCAACCAACGCGGCGCCGCCAAAGAAGAAGCGCCGAAGTCGGAAGAAGAGCGCCTGAAGAAGCAATTCGAGCAGAGCTTCACGCTCAACAAATCACTTCGCGCCCTCGAAACCAACGGCAAGCCCGTCGCCATCGCGCTCGAAGGTCTCGCCCTCGGCGGCGGCCTCGAAATCGCGCTCGCGTGTCACTATCGCGTCGCCGCGGACAATCCGAAGATCAAGTTCGGCCTGCCTGAATCAAAAGTCGGCCTGCTGCCCGGCGCCGGCGGCACGCAGCGTCTGCCGCGCCTCATCGGCGTGCAGAACGCCGCGATGATGATCCTGCAAGGCGCCGACAAGTCGCCGCAAGAAGCAAAGTCCTTGGGCTTCATCAACGAAGTCGTCGAGCCCGGCAAAACCGTCGAGGCTGCGAAAGCGTGGCTCAAAGGCAAGCCGAGCGCTGTCGCGCCGTGGGACGTCAAAGGCTACAAAGTGAAGGACGGCCCGTTCACGCCAGCTGGCGCGATGGCGGCTGTCGGCGGCAACGCCATGGTCTCCAAGCAGACCAATCTCAACTATCCGGCGCAGCGCAACATCCTGTCCTGCATCTACGAAGGCATGCAGGTGCCGATCGATGCCGCGCTGCGTATCGAGTCCCGCTACTTCATCAAGACCGCCAACACCCCGCAAGCCAAGGGTATGATCCGCTCGCTGTTCGTGAACATGCAAGCGCTCGGCAAGGGCGGAAACCGCCCCGAAGGCGTGCCCACCTACGACATCAAGAAAGTCGCCGTCATCGGCGCCGGCCTCATGGGCGCGGGCATCGCCTACGTGCAAGCCAAAGCCGGCATCGAAACCATCCTGCTCGATGTCAGCCAAGAGAGCGCCGACAAGGGCAAGGCCTACTCGCAACGCATCGTCGAAAAAGACATCTCACGCGGCAAGACCACGAAAGAGAAGGGCGATGCGCTGCTCGCGCTGATCACGCCGTCCACCGACTACTCTCTCATCAAAGGCGCCGACCTCGTCGTCGAAGCCGTGTTCGAAAACGTGCAGCTGAAGGCCGACGTCACCAAGAAGGCCGAAGCCTTCCTCGGTGAAAACGCCATCTTCGGCTCCAACACCTCGACGCTGCCGATCACCGGCCTCGCCGAAGCTTCAGCGCGTCCGAAAAACTTCATCGGCATCCACTTCTTCTCGCCGGTCGAGCGTATGGGCCTCGTTGAGCTCATCATGGGCAAGGAAACCACGCCGGAAACGCAAGCCAAGGCGATCGACTACGTCGTCAAAATCCGCAAGACGCCGATCACCGTGAACGATCACCGTGGCTTCTACACCTCGCGTTGCTTCGGCACCTATCCGGCTGAAGGCGTCGAGATGCTGATGGAAGGCATCGCGCCGGCGATCATCGAAAATGTCGGCCGCCAATGCGGCATGCCGATGGGCCCGCTCGAAGTGTCCGACTCCGTCGGCCTCGATACCGCGCTGAAGATCGGCAAGACCAACGCCGAACTCAATCAGCAAGACTACAAGAAAGACCCGCGCGCCGGCATGCTCTCATGGCTCGTGGAAGATAAGGGCCGCGTCGGCCGCAAAGGCGGCAAGGGCTATTACGAGTACGGCGAAGACGGAAAGCCAACGCGCATCTGGCCGGGCATCTCCGAGCGCATCGAAGTAAAAACCAAAGAGTGCCCGCCTGAACTCAAGGTCGAGCTCACTAAGCGCTATCTCTTCCGCCAATGCATCGAAGTTGCGCGCTGCTTCGAAGAAGGCGTGATCACCGATCCGCGCGATGCTGACGTCGGCTCGATCCTCGCGTGGGGCTTTGCGCCCTACTCGGGCGGCTGCATCAGCTACATCGATCTCTTCTGGGGAACGAAGAAGTTCGTCGAAGAAGCCGATCGTCTCGCCGACACTTACGGCGAACGCTTCCGCCCGAACAAACTCCTCCGCGACATGGCCGCCAAAGGCGAGACCTTCTACGAACGCTTCGGCGCCAAGCAGAAGGCTGCAGCATAAATCGTAAGGGCCGCCTCCGGGCGGCCCTTTTTGCATCAGGGGCACGCGATGGATCAGTTCACTTTAGCGAACCCAGTGTTCGCCACGTACGCCATCGCGGCTTCGCTGATGGTGCTGAAGATCATGCTGCAAGGCTGGATCACAGTCGCGCGCATGATCAAGAACGACGCCGGCCTGGTGAACCCCGAAGACATCGCGCCCGGTCCCGCGAACCGCAATCCGCGCCCCGAACAGCTTCAACCATTGGATGACGTCGACCGCTCGCGCCGCATCCATCGCAACGACCTCGAAAACATCCCGGCCTTCCTCGCCATCGGCTTACTCTTCGTCGCCATCGCCCCGCCGCTCGCTGCCGCGCAATGGCTGATGTACGGCTTCGTCGCCGCGCGCCTGCTGCACACGATCGCGTACTCAACCGCCCAGCGCCACGAAATCCGCGCTACCTTTTACAGCGTCGGCTCGCTCATCGTCATCGCTATGGCGATCTGGGTTCTTCTGGTCGCGGCGCCACTCGCAACATGAGCCTCGAAACCATAGCGCTGGTGTCTTAAGGGCCTGCTCGTCCTTATTCTTGCGCGCGGTCCTGCGGCGTGCACCGGATGTTGCCGCGCGCGCAAAACGCATCAAGCTGCGTGCTCCACGCGCCGTTCACTTCGTTAAAGTGCGCAATCGCCGCGTTGTAATACAGCCGCCGGCACTCGATCACTTCATACATCCGCGCGCGCCATTCGCTTTGGCGCGCGCTTGCAGCGCTCATCTGTGTCGGGTTAGCGCGCGTGTAGTCGATCGCTGCGGGCTCCGGCGGAAACTCGGCGCATGTGGTTGGAGCAGGCGCCTCGGGTGCGGGTGCCGTCGCTGGCGTTTCTTCGGCGGGCGGCGTCGTTTGCGCGGTTGCCACTGAGACCTGCGCCAACATCAAAGCCGCAGCCAACACAATCCGCATCACTTCCCCTAAGTAAGCCTGCGTCCGCAAAATGCGACGGCCGCTGCGATCCCGCAAGAGTTAGAAAAGAGGGGATGCGCTTTCCTTCGGCGTCCTTATCTTCTCGCCCATGACATTACTCACCGACCCGCTCAAATTCCGTTCCGGCGCCACGCTCAAGAACCGCTTCGTTCTTTCGCCGCTCACCAATCTGCAAAGCAATCCTGACGGCGTCTTGAGCGACGACGAGTATCGCTGGCTCACCATGCGCGCCATCGGCGGCTTTGGCCTCACCATGACGTGCGCTGCGTCGGTCCAAGAAGAAGGCGTCGGCTTTCCCGGCCAACTCGGCTTCCACGACGACAAGCACCTCGAAGGCCTCATCCGCCTCGCCGCCAAGATCAACGAAGAGGGCAGCCACTCGGTCGTGCAGCTCCATCATGGCGGGTTGCGTTCGATGAAGAATCCCAAGGCCCCGAGCGCCGACGAAAAGCTCAAAGCCGAAGCGATGACGTTGGACGATATCCAATACAGCCGCGACAAGTTCATCGAAGCTGCACAGCGCGCCGAACGCGCCGGCTTCCACGGCGCCGAACTTCACGGCGCCCACGGCTATCTCATTTGCTCGTTCCTCAGCCCCGAACTCAATCGCCGCGACGACGCTTACGGTGGCGACCCCGAACGCCGCGCACGCTTCCTGTTCGAAATCGTCGATGGCGTCCGCGCCGCAACCAAGCCCGGCTTCTCACTCGGCGTGCGTCTCTCGCCAGAGCGCTGGGGCATCCAAACGCTCGAAATCCGCGACGTCGCTCAACGCCTGATGAGCGACGCCAAGACCGACTACATCGACATGTCGCTCTGGGACGTGAACAAGGAGCCGCAAGACGAAAAGCTCCAAGGCCGCACGCTCGGCTCATACTTCACCGAGCTAAAGCGCAACGGCACGCTCCTCGGCGCCGCTGGCAAGATCATGTCCGCGCAAGACTGCCGCGATCTCATCGCCGCCGGCTTCGATTTCCCCGTCCTCGGCCGCGCCGCCATCCTGCACCACGACTTTCCCAAGAAAGTCGCGGCCGATCCCAATTTCCAGTCGATCGCAACGCCGGTCAGCGAAGCCTACCTCGACAGCGAAGGCCTCGGCCCCGTCTTCCGCAATTACATGCGCACCTGGGCCGGCTTTGTCGAAGAACCGCCAGCCGCATAAGATCGTGGAAGCGAGGAGGGAACTTTAAGTTCCCGATCTCGTTTAGCCCGGTTGGCGGCTGGGGACCGATGAGCGGCAAAGAGAAAAAGCGCGCATTGCCACAAGGTGGTGGCGAGATGGGTGAACGCATCCGCGCGTTCGACTGGGCCAATCATCCTTTAGGTTCGCCAGAGAAATGGCCCGACGCGCTGCACATGGCGCTACGCCTCTGCCTCAACTCTACATTTCCAAGCGCCATCTATTGGGGCCGCGACCTCCATCTCCTCTACAACGATGCATGGTCGCCCATCCCGGCGGAGCGCCATCCAGACGCGCTCGGCAAACGCGGTGCTGATGTGTGGCCTGACATCTGGTCCGTCGTGGGTCCGCAATTCGAGGGCGTGCTCGACACCGGCCAGGGCTTCGCGGCCTACGATCAGATGCTTCCGATGCAGCGCGGCGGTCGAACCACTGAGACGTTCTGGAACTACAGCATCACGCCGATCGTAGATGAAACCGGCGCCGTCGCTGGCATTTTCAATCAAGGAAACGAAACCACGGGCGTGATCGTCGCCGCGCGTATGCGGGAAGAGGAGAAGGAGCGCCTGCGCGATCTCTTCGCGCAAGCGCCGGGCGCCATCGCCGTACTTCGCGGCCCGAAGCACGAATTCTATATCGCCAATGACGCGTACTTCGAACTCTCCGGCCGCGGCCGCGACATTCTGGGACGCGAGATCACAGAAGCGTTGCCCGAGGTCGTCGAGCAAGGGTTCGTCGCGCTACTCGACAACGTGTACCACAGCGGCGAGCCGTTCATCGGCAACAACGTTTCGATTGAACTTGTGCGCCAAGGTGTGCGCCAGACTCGGATCGTCGATTTCATCTATCACCCAACCCGTGATCTCGAAGGCCACATCGACGGCATCTTCGTTCAAGCAACAGACGTCACCGAGCGCAGCCGAGCGGAAATGGCACTACAAGATCTAAACGCAACGCTCGAACAGCGCGTCGTCGCAGAAGTCAGCGAGCGCATGCGCGCTGAGGAGCAACTCCGCCAAGCGCACAAGATGGACGCCATCGGCCAACTCACCGGCGGCATCGCGCACGACTTCAACAATATGCTCGCCGTCGTCATCGGCGCGCTCAATCTGATGCAGCGCCGCCTCGCCAAAGGCGACACCGACGTCACCCGTTACATCGACGCCGCCACCGATGGCGCCAACCGCGCTTCGCAACTCACGCAACGCCTCCTGGCGTTCTCGCGTCAGCAACCGCTTAACCCATCGTCGATCGACGCCAACAAGCTCGTCGCCTCGATGACGGACCTCCTCTCGCGCACGCTCGGTGAGCACATCCAAATCCAAACCGTGCTCGGCGCCGGCCTCTGGCGCACCTTCGCCGATCAGGTCCAACTCGAAAGCGCCATCATCAATCTCGCCGTCAACGCGCGCGACGCGATGCCGGACGGCGGAAAGCTCACCATCGAAACCGCAAACGGCTCAGTCGACGCCGCCTACGGTCTGCAACACGGCCTCGCGCCCGGCCAATACGTTATGATCTGCGTCACCGACACCGGCGACGGCATGGACGCGCAAACCATGGCGCTCGCTTTCGATCCCTTCTTCACCACCAAGGAAGTCGGGAAGGGCACCGGGCTCGGCCTCAGCCAAGTCTTCGGCTTCGTTCGCCAATCCGGCGGCCACGTGAAGCTCTATTCAGAAGTTGGCCACGGCACGACCGTGAAGATCTATCTGCCGCGCTTCTACGGCGCCGAAGAAGTCGCCGCGCCCGAAGTCGTGAACGTCGCACGCGACGGCTCGCTTGCCGAAACGATCCTCGTTGTCGAAGACGATCCGCGCGTGCGCGTGTTCTCAACCGAAGCGTTGCGTGAACTCGGCTACTCGGTGCTCTCCGCAGTCAATGGCCCCGACGCACTCCGCCAGATCGACGCCGGCGCCAAGATCGACCTTCTCTTCACCGATATGGTGATGCCTGAGATGAACGGCCGTCAACTTGCTGAACTCGCGCTCGCGCGCTTGCCTGCACTCAAGGTCGTCTTCACCACCGGCTATGCGCCCAACGCCGCCGTCCATAACGGCGTGCTTGAGCCCAACATGATCTATCTCCACAAACCCTTCACGCTCGATCAACTGGCTGAAAAGATCCGCGCCGCGCTCGACACCTAGGCCCTGGCGCCCGCCGCATCGCGCCCTATGCTTTGGTCCATGTCGAGCTTCACGCCACTCACCCAAACCGAATACTGGAACGGCAGCGCCGGCGAGGAATGGGTGCGCCAAGCGGATCTGATGGACCGCATGCTGCAACCTCTCACGCAGCCTGCGTTCGATCTTCTGAACTTGAAGCCCGGCGAGCGCGTGCTCGACATAGGCTGCGGCGCCGGCGCGACGACGCTCAAAGCCGCAAGTTACATCGGCGATGGCATCGCCGTCGGCGTCGATATCTCCAAGCGATTGCTCGACCTCGCCCGCGAACGCGCCAACGCCCGCGGCGCCAACGCGCACTTCGTTGAAGCTGACGTGTCGGCCGCGGCTCTGCGTGATGCGCCGTTCGACGCCGCATTCTCCCGCTTCGGCGTGATGTTCTTCGACGACACCGCAGCCGCCTTCGCGAAAATTCGCGCGGCGATGAATTCGAGCGGCCGCATCGTCTTCATCTGCTGGCGCACGTTCACCGAAAACGGCTGGTCACACGCGCCGCTCGCCGCACTGAAACCGATCCTCAAAGCGCCGATCACGCCCGCCGATCCCAACGCGCCGGGTCCATTCCAATTGCAGGATCCCGAGAAGATCAAAACCATGCTCGCCACATCGGGCTGGCGCGACGTCTCAATCACCCCATGGGACGGCGACGTTCTCGTCGCCGGAGGAGGAGACTCCAACGCCGCTGCAGCCTTCCTCATGAAGATCGGCCCGTGCGCCCGCGCCATCGCCGAGCAGGACCTTGACGCCGCAGAAGCCCAGCAAATGCTGACGGATTTCCTCCGCAAATACGAAACGAAAGAAGGCGTTGCGCTGCCCGCCGCATGCTGGATCGTCCGCGCTGTCGCGTAACCGGTTAACGCAGAGCAGGGCACCTATGCTTGGCGTCTTATTGACTTCTCAAGCATTTCCAACGATATCCGGCCTCAGCGACCGTTCCCGGCTAAGTTTCCGGTGAACGCGGTCCCACGGAACGCAACCATCGACGTTCGGCTTTGAGCGATAGCTCGCCGCCTTTCTTCGCCGTCGCATCGTTCCTGAACTGTTGAGCCGCACTGCGATGCGCAGGCGGTCGAAAGTATCATTGTGACCACATTCCAAGACCTCGGCGTTTCCGCGCCGATCCTCAAGGCGCTTGACGCCGAGGGCTATACCAAACCGACTCCGATCCAGATGCAGGCGCTGCCGATCGTGGCCAAGGGCAAGGACCTCATCGGTCTGGCTCAAACCGGCACCGGCAAGACTGCAGCCTTCGCGCTGCCGATCCTCGATCGTCTGCACAAGGACCGCAAGTTCCCGGGCGAGAAGGCCTGCCGCACGCTGGTGCTCGC
This sequence comes from Caulobacteraceae bacterium, assembly GCA_016703335.1. Taxonomy (GTDB): domain Bacteria; phylum Pseudomonadota; class Alphaproteobacteria; order Caulobacterales; family Aquidulcibacteraceae; genus Vitreimonas. The sequence goes on from JADJCG010000014.1 coordinate 18,476, forward strand.
ACCGACGCGCGAACTCGCCGCGCAAATCGGCGACAGCTTCCGCGCCTACGGCAAATTCCTTGGCCTCAGCACCGCCGTCGTCTTCGGCGGCGCTTCGATGCACAAGCAAAAGCAAGCCATGTTCCGCGGCGTCGACGTTCTCGTCGCCACCCCTGGCCGTTTGCTTGACCACGTCAGCCAGCGTTCGATCCGTCTCGATAAGGTCGAAATCCTCGTCCTCGACGAAGCCGATCACATGCTCGACATGGGCTTCATCCACGATCTGCGCAAAATCGCGACCATCCTGCCGCGCGCGCGTCAGACACTGTTCTTCTCCGCCACGATGCCGCCGGCGATCGAAGAGCTTGCCGCCCAATTCCTCGACAACCCGGAGAAGGTGTCGGTTGCCCCGCAATCGACAACCGCCGAGCGCGTTCAGCAAGCCGTCGTCCACGTCGACCAATCGAAGAAGCAGGATCTCCTGCACGCGATGCTTGCCGATAAGTCGATCAAGCGCGCGCTGGTTTTCGCTCGCACCAAGCACGGCGCTGACCGCGTCGTGAAAAAGCTCGAAAGCGCCGGCTTCAACGCTGACGCGATCCACGGCAACAAGAGCCAAGGCCAGCGCATCCGTGCGCTCGACGGCTTCAAGAAGGGCGCAACGCGCATCCTAGTCGCGACCGAAGTCGCCGCGCGCGGCATCGACGTCGACGATATCACGCACGTCATCAACTACGACCTGCCGAACGTGCCTGAGCAATACGTCCACCGCATCGGCCGCACCGCGCGCGCCGGCACGGACGGCATCGCCATTTCGTACTGCGCCCCCGATGAACGCGCCTATCTGCGCGACATCGAAAAGCTGACGAAGCAACCGGTGCCGGTTCTCGAAACCGACTTCTCACTCCGCGCCCCGCGCGCCGACGAGAAGGTTGTCCGCCCGAAAGGCCCAGCTGGGCGCTCAGGTGCTGTGCATCCGGCCCGCAAGCACGCGCCGAAGAAGCATCACGCCTCGGAAGCACACGGCAAGGCCCACGCCAAGCAAGGCCACGCCCCGACGCGCTCGCGCGACGAGGGTGACCGCCGCGACCGCAAGGGCAACAACGTGTGGTCCAACAGCGGCGCGCCGCCGAAGTACCGCAAGCAAGTCCGCAAGCCGACGAGCGTCTAAGCGTTTCCCGTGGCGCTAGGCGCGAGCAGCGTCTAGCGTGCGCGGGGGATGGCTATGAACGAACTTTTCGTTTGGGTTGCGGCTGGCGTGCTGGCGGTCTTGATACCGGCGGCGATCTATTTCCTGCCCGCAAGAACACGCATCGTCATCGATACGCCGACCTCGACCGCGCGTGCCGAAGTGCGCCCGCTTTGGGGCTTCGGCGCTGCGCTCATCACCCGCGCGCTGCCGAAGAAAAATCGCGGCAGCCCGCTCGCGTCGTTCGGCGACGCCCAGCGCATCGGCCACGCGCTCATCACACCTGGCCTCATCGAAGCATCCTACAGCGCGATCAAAACCATCTTCGAACTGAAGCCAAAAATTGCGCGCCTCGACCTCAAGCTCAATCTTGCCGACAGTACACGCACGCGCGTGGTGCAAACGGCGGTTCAAGCTGTGCTCGCGATGGCGCCTGCGCCGATCCGCCAGAGCGTCATCATCTCGCAAGCCGAAAACCTCGGCGCCGAGATCAGCGGCGAGTTTGATCTCTACGCATCGCCCGCCCAGCTCAACGCCATCTATGGCCGTCTCAAAAGCTCGCGCGCCGTGCAGGAATTCCGCCGCCGCCTCGCGCGCAAACCAAAGCCAGGCAAGCGCCTGCCGGACGTTCAAGTGAGCTGAAGCTTACTCCGCATCAATTGACCATGTCCGAAGTCGGCGAGCCCATCGCCCCAGCCGTCTGTAAGACCTCCACGCCCGAACCACGGGCCGGAGCAGAACCACATGCACTCGACGCACCCGTTCCACCGCATGCGCAACGCGCTGGTAGCGATCGCTCTCATCTCCGGCATGCCCGCCGTCGCCAGCGCCGCAAACGAGGCGCCTTCTCCGGCGCGCTGCAGCACGGCTGAGTACCGGCAGTTCGATTTCTGGATCGGCGACTGGGACACGTTCGAGATGGAAGAGCCGAACGGTCCGTCGATCGCGCGTGCGGAGATAACGCCGATCGTTTCTGGCTGCGCGCTGCACGAGCGCTACGAACAATCCGATGGTCTCGTGGGCGACAGCATCCTTAGCTTCGATCCCGTTCGCCGCCAGTGGCAACAAACCTGGATCACCAATCGCGGCTCGAACATGGTGTTGTGGGGAGAGCTGCGTGACGCAGCGCTCGTGCTTGAGGGTGAAGTTCATCTGCACGATGGCACAACAATTCTACAACGCATTACCTGGCGGACGGAGGGCGATGGCGTCCGAGAGAGTGCGGTTCTTTCCAGGGATGGAGGCGCGAGTTGGGAACCTGCGTTCGACGTTCTCTTCCGCAAGCGCGCGCGCTGACGCGCGTCCGGAAAGACCAGCGGATGTTCGGGACGGTAATTTCCGTGGATAGCGCGCATGAGTGTGTGGCGCCGTACCGACTAAGACGCGTCGAAAAACTAGTGACGTGATTGGAGCCGGGGCTCTCTATCCAGAACGCGAACGGCCTCCTTTGACCATCAAGGAGAGCCGTTTCTGTTGCCCGGCCGGCTGAAGTGTGCGGTATCGCACACTTCACAACTCATCAGCTGGCGTTCAATTGCTGGCCCCATCATGCGAGTTCGTGCATTGTACCTCCATCGGCCCACCCGCGTGGCGCGGGTCGACTGAGAGATGCGCATGCTCCCGCCTAGCAGAGCTAAATATGCCTCAAAGACTTCAGAAGAATGTTCGAAACCGAATTCTCACGGCTCTGCCGGAGGATGAGTTCAAGCTGCTCATGGAAAAATTGCATTATGTCGAACTCGCTCTTGGCGAGTCTCTGCATCGTGCGGGCGAGCCCATCGAGAATGTGTTCTTCGTCGAAAGCGGATTCATCTCCGTGTTGACGATGCTCTCCGATGGGGCGCCGCTCGAGATTGGATTGATCGGCGCTGAAGGCGTCGCCGGCGTTTCCGTCATTCTGGGCGCGACCAATTCATACAGCGAGACCATGTGCCAAACCGGCGGCGGCGCATTTCGTATCGGTGTTGCCGCGCTCAAGGACATCGTCGCGCAAGCACCGCACCTGCGCGACCTGCTGCTGCGCTACACGCACGTATTTCACGTGCAGGTGGCGCAGACGGCGGCGTGCAATGCGCATCATGAACTCGGGCAACGTCTCGCCCGTTGGCTGCTTGCCGCGCACGATCGCAGCGGCGTTCCAGAATTGTCACTTACCCAAGATCTCATTGCCGTCATGCTCGGCGTGCGGCGTTCGACTGTCAGCATCGCGGCAAGCACGCTGCAAAAAGCCGGCGTTATTCGCTACCACCACGGGCGCATCACCATCCTCGATCGCATCGGCCTCGAGGATGCGGCTTGCGAATGCTACGAAGCCGTGGCGAGCGAATACCGCGCCCTTTTCGGCGAACACCCGTTCGAAAAGCCTCTAGAAGGCGTGCCCTCCGCCTAAAACCAACAGTGGATCGGGGTAATGAGTCGGTTGGCGCACAGACTCTGTGCGGAAAACGGCGCTTTGTTCCCTTGGGACGGCGGGAGCAATTGTGAACCAGAACTGCTCTGAAAACGACGGGTCGATGGCGGAGATGCGGCCCTCCGTGAGGGGGTTGCTGGCTGAGAACGCACGTCTCCGTAAATTGTGCGCCGACGCCAAGGAACTCGCCTCTCGTCACGAGTTGGCGCTGCGCGAAGGCGATCACCGGATCAAAAATAGCTTGCAGATCGTCGCGAGCCTTATGGGCATGCAAGAGCGCCGGGAGACCAATCCCTCCGCGCGCGCTGCGCTGCACGCCGCGACGGCGCGCATTCAAGCGGTTTCCCGCATGCACGACGCGCTGCAACTGGAAGGCAGCGCTGATGTCGTCAAACTCGGCGCGATGATCGAGACCATGTGCGCGTCGTTACACGCCATGGCGGGCGATCCGTTGCGCGTAAAAGTTGTTGTCAACGCTGAGCCGGTTGAGAGCCCGATCGCAATCGCGCAGCCTGTGGTGTTGGCGGTGAACGAGCTGGTCATCAACGCCCTGCGTCACGCGTTCCCACAAAACACTGGTGGCACGATTACCGTTACCTTGCATCGTGTCGATGGCGAACTGCGCGTCACCGTCGCTGACGATGGCGTGGGCTTGCCGCCAGGTTACGACTCAAACAACGGCTTCGGCATGAAGCTCGTGCGGATGATGGCCTCGAAAATTGGCGCGACATTGAATATCGAAAACACTGGCGGCGCGCGCTTCACACTCATCGCGCCCGGCGCTTGAAGCGAACGACTCGCAGGCTGCCCAATGCTCGGCCCCCTAATGGCGTCTCATACGTTGAGGCTCGTTAGGAAAAATCCTCAAATGAAAAAAAGTTCTCTATTCGCCGCTGTCGCGATGCTGGCGCTTGCCAGTCCGCTCGCCATCAGCACGGCCGCTGCGCAGCGTGACCGTCCCCAGCAAGGACAACAGCAACAAAACGACCAGCGCGATCGCGCGAACGATCAAAACACGCGCAACGACAACGATCGCGGCAATCACCGCGATCGCCGTGAAGACTGGCGCGACGAGCGCGGCCAGGCCCGTTGGGACGATCGTCAGCACAACGGCTATTACATGAACAGCCGCTGGAGCTACGGCGAGCCCGCCGCGAACCTCTATGGAACCCGAGGCTTCTCGCTCGGCTATCGCCCATGGACCGTCGGGCAAAACCTCGGCGCTTATTACGGCACGCGCTTTCAGCCGGTAGATTATCGCCGCGAACAATTGCGCCGTCCGGCGCGCGGCTTGCGTTGGGTGCAAGACGATCGCGGCGACTATTTGCTCGTCAATCGCTCAGGCCGTGTGATGCAGGTTGTCGTGAGCGGCAACGAACCGCGCGATCGGAGCCAAAGCTGGCGCGATTCACGCCAAGACGCGCGTTGGGATGCAAATCGTCACAACGGCTACTATCGCAACGGTCAGTGGACCTACGGCGCACCGCCAGAAGGGCGCTACGGACGTGGCGAGATCGTCTATGGCTATCAACCTTGGCAGCGCGGCCAACGACTCGGTTATTACCAAGGCCGCTATCAAGAAGTGGACTATCGCAGCAATGACCGCTTGCGGCAGCCACCGCGCGGCTACCATTGGGTCCGCAGCGACGGCGGCGACTTTCTGCTTGCAGCAATCGCTGGAGGCGTAATCGCAGCAGTGATCCTCAACAACTCACGCTGAGCGAACGTCGCGTATAAAGGAAGCCGCTCCGGTCGAACCGGGGCGGCTTTTACTACGTTCGGCGCTCGCTTCAGAACGTGTTCGACGTCTCACCGGGGCGAATATTTAGACTGAAGCGACGAAGCAGGACGCGCCCCACAAGACGACGGTCAGCATAATCTTCCGGCCTTCGCGGTCAGGCTTATGCATTCTATTTTCCGGTGCGAGAACGGAACTGGCTGCCATCAAGGCGGAACCGGCTCTCAGTGGCGGACATACGCCGGTATCTTCTCTTCACTGGCTTCGCTCCACGACCCCGATCCAAGGTACGTGTTGCGGTGACCAGTTGAACTCACTGCGTCAGGGCTACAGTCAGAAGAAGGTCGCTATCATCGCCAAGAGTGCGGCGAACAGCAGGCATATCAATGCCCCCTTGATGCGCTGGGCGATGGTCCACCGAAACATGCCGTCACCTTAACTCCGGTTGAGAGGACCGCGAAGGGCTGCTTAGGGCCATCGTACGACATAGCCTCGATTTCGTTGAGTGGCCTACGCGCTCGTTTGCAGACAGTGGCTAGCGCGCTCAGCAACGGCGTGTCGTCGCCGATTTCAGACCTTCACGCCGGTCTGCTAGGTTCGAGCATGCGCTTCATTTCGGAAATCGAGGCCAAGGCATTCTTCAAGAAGCTAGGCTTTCAACCCCAAGGACTAGTACCCGGCAGCCGAGCGGCCACAAAGCTGAAGACTGACCACCTTTTCTATCAAAGCGGGATTGTCCCATACGCGAAAATCGCCTCGCTGCTGACGGACACCCAAGGCGACTTTGCCCGATTGCGTGGTGTGGCCATTCGATCTCGTCTGGGCGACCGGAGCAAGAGGACAATCCGCCCGAAGCTTGGGGAAACCTACGCTCGGTGGAGACGCGATCACGGCGAGGTGCTGAACCTCCGAGAGGCCCGGCCACGTTTTCAGCGGGCGAGCAGGCCGAACTTGCGCGGCTGCTAGAACTCGCGCTCTCCATGGGCTGGGACACACTGGTTGCCGCGAGACCCGCCAAAATGCTCTTTGAGTTTTCGCACAACGATCGCATTTCTCTCCACTCGCGCTCGCACGATACTGACCTGCTATCGGCGTTGGCTAAGCTCGGCGTGAAGGG
>JADJCG010000015.1 GCA_016703335.1 Caulobacteraceae bacterium
TGCATCCCGTTTCGGCAAGTCGTCGCGCTGCTGATTTTCGCAGACCCTGGGCGCTGCGATCCTTTCAAACCTGCCGCGTCGCCGCAACAAGCACGCAAGACGTTGCCGAAGCCCTCTCTGTGTCGGTGATCCGTCTCCCGCAGCGCGTCGGCGCGTTTACATCTCTTCGGTAAGCCCTTGATCGATAACGACCTGGTCGTTCGACGGTTTACAGCTAACCTCTTGAATCTCGCAGCAACGTCGCCGCTTGGGAAGCTGAGAGCCCCCGGGGTGTTGCCGAAGGATGTAGTCGAACTCGCCGAAGCCAAAAACAAAGTCGAGATGCGTACAGCCGGCGACTGCGGTCCGACCACACGCATTCCATGTCGACTCAAATTGTCTTTTACGCGGCGCTGGCATCGCGATCGATCAGATCGTTCGCTGCCTTTTCTTCGTCAGGCTGACAATAGCGCTCCCACGCCAGCATCAACGCCTTGCGACGCTCGAACATCGTCCCTCGGCGATAAGCTGCTTCCGCCTTGTTCTCGATGACGTGAGCGAGAACAGCTTCCGCAACTTCCGTTGGCGACCTCCGTCCGCTCGGCGACCCAGTCACGGAAAGTCGACCGAAAGCCGTGCGTCGTGATGTGATCATAGCCCCAGCGTTCAGGGCCTTGTCAAAAACGGTTACGCACTGCGGTGAATTGGGCTTACGACCTGGAAAAACGTAGGCCCATCGCGGGTGGCACGCCCTACGGTCTTAAGGATTTCAGCGGTGCGGCCAACGATCGGGACGACGTGCTCGCGCGCTGCTTTCATGCGCTCCGCCGGAATCGTCCACTTTCCGCTTTCGAGATCGATCTCGGACCATTGAGCACAGAGTGTTTCGTTCGTCCTCGTGGCAGTAGGATGCAGAACTCAAGAGCAAGGGCGCCCATCGAATTGCGCTGACGCAGCATCCTCATGAACGTCGGCATCTCGTCGATCGGAAGCGCTGGATGATGCCGGACCTTCTTGACCCTAGTCGGCTTCGGGAGGGTATATTCGAGATTGTGCCGCCATTGAGCCGGGTTCTCTCGGGGGCGATGGCCTAGCACCGCAGCCGCTGCCAACACGCGCTCGATCCGTTGGCGCACGCGAGAAGCAGTTTCGTTCTTTTGCTTCCAGATAAGGTCCAGCACGCCTTTCACATGGCGGACAGACACCTGATCGACAGGCAAGTCGCCGAAGTGCGGGTACACATACATTTTCAATGTCGATGGCCATTGCTCAGCGTGCTTATCATTGCGCCAGCCCGACTTGTTGGTCTCGATGTATTCCTCAGCGCATTCGCGAAACGTCGGAATGCGAGCCAGCGTTGGCGCTGGGTCAGGGACAGCGTCGCGTTCGAGTATCGGGTCAATGCCACGCTTCGCGAGCTTGCGGGCCATCAGCGCCTGTTCGCGAGCGTCCGCCAATGTCAGGTCCTCCATACGAGCGAGGCCCATCTCCCGAACCTTGCCTCCGGGAAGCGTGAACCGAACCAGCCACGATTTGCTCAAGGACTCGGTGGTTCTGCTTTTTGTCACTTGCAGTCGCAGGCCGTCGCGATCGCAGTAGACGCCGGGCTCCTTCAGCTTCCGAATGAAGAGGTCGGTGAGTGCTTCGTTCAGGTTGCTCTCGAATCGGGCGGTAGCATCAGCACGCGATTCGGCGGCGGACCAGAGGAAGCCCGACAGCAACCATCCGGTACGGGGGCGGACATACCCCGAATTTTCCGATCAGCCGCGAACAACGGCGGTTTAGCGCGGAGAGGGGTTGAGTTCACGCGGCACACTTTCCCTTCAAACAAAAGGAAAAACGATCTACCGCGAACGTTCGCGGAAGCGAATATTCACGACTCCCTCTCCGCCAGCCATCTTCCAGTCATGAAGACAACCTGCTTCCCGCGCAATCGCGTTAGCGTTTGTAGTGTGCGGCGATCTTGCGGGCTTCGTCGGCGATGGCGGCGCGGAGGGCAGGTGGCTCGATCACTCTGACTTCGGCGCCAAGCCGCAAGAATTGATACTTGGCCAGGTCGATACTCTCAATTGGCACGCGGGCGCGAAGCCAGCCTTCGGGCATGCATGCCTTGTTGTTCGCTGAGAGAGCTTCATGCGCGGCGGCGTTGGTATCGCGCAGAATGCGGCGCCCCGTTGGGGAGACTTCGATTGTCGCGTGCTCCTTGAGCAGCCGCGCTTCGAAATCCTTCGACCATTCACTCCAATAGCGCGAAAGGTTGAAGCGGCGAGGACGCGTGAAGCCGGCGTCCAGCGTTTGCATCTCTTGAATGTTAGAGACGCGATAGGTACGCGGTGTGTCTTTGACAGCGGCGACCAAATACCAAATACCGCCTTTCAAAACGAGACCGAGAGGATCGAGCTTGCGCTCGACCAGGCCCTTCCAGCTCTCGTAGCGCACGCGGATGCGGCGCTCCTTCCAGACGGCGGCGGCGAGCGGCTTCAAAACATCGGATGCGTCCGCGCGTGTGTACCAATTGATCGGGTCTAGGTGGAAGCGCGCCGACACACGCTCAGCGCTCGCGCCGGACTCGGGTGGCAAGCTCGCAAGCAACTTCAGCTGCGCGGCGGCGAGGTCTGGGCCAAGACCTAAATCTTGCGCAGCAGCGCCGACGCCTGAGAGCAAAAGGGCATCCGCTTCCTGAGCCGTAAAGCCGGTGAGCTTGGTGCGGTAGCCGTCGTGAAGCTGGAAGCCTCCTGTGCGGCCACGCTCGGCGTAGATCGGCACGCCGGCGGCGCTAAGCTGGTCGACGTCGCGATAGATGGTGCGGACGGAGACTTCGAACTCCTCCGCCAACGTCTCCGCGCTGAGGCGTCCACGCATTTGCAGAAGGATCAGAATCGAAAGGAGACGGCTCGCACGCATTTCGCGATCATCGCACAAAATCCTGACATTGGGTGGCAGGATTAGCTGAATAGGGTCTCGCCAGCGTCGATTTCGCGAGGGGAGACACATGAGATGGATTTGCAAAGACGAGCCTTGGTCGCGGCAGGCGGCGCGTTGCTGCTGCCGGCATGCGCCACAGGTGCAGCTATGAGCGCGCCCACGAGCTTCGATGTGATGCCGCCATTGCCTGAGACCCCGACGCCTGGGCAGCCCGGGGACTTCGATTTTCTCACCGGTGAGTGGCGCGTCCACAATAGGTCGATCGTCAACGGCGAGTGGCTTGAGTATCCGGGCGAGGCGACGGTGCATGCCATTCTCGCCGGCGTCGGCAGCGTCGAAGAGTTACGCATTCCAGCGCGCAACTTCTCCGGAATGGGCCTGCGACTGCTCGATGTGGAAAAGCGCGTCTGGGCCGATCATTGGGTCAATGCGCGTTCGGGCGTGGTGACAGTGCCAGGCCAACTCGGCAGCTTTGAGAATGGCGCGGGGATCTTCATCACCGACGATGTCGCAGACGGCGCGCCGGTGAAATATGTTGGCGTTTGGGATAATATCACGCCGCGCTCGTGCCGCTGGCGTCAGGCGTCATCGCGCGATGGCGGACAAACCTGGGATCAAAACTGGATCATGGAGTGGTCGCGCGTCTGAGTTTTGCGCTAGGTTGAGCGCATGAACTTTCATGCATTCAACCGCGCAATCGTGCGCACGCCATCGCGGTCAGTGGTCGAAGGTCTGCGCGCCGTCGACTTCGGTGCGCCCAGTTACGATGGCGTGATTGCCGAGCATCGCGACTACGTGCGCGTGCTTGAATCGCTTGGCGTGAGCGTTGAAACGCTGCCGGCGCTCGAAGCGTTTCCAGATTCTGTTTTTGTCGAAGACACAGCGCTTGTCTTCACTGGTGCTGCGATCCTGTTGCGTCCAGGCGCGGCGACGCGGCGCGGTGAGGCGGCGGAAATGGCGGCGACGCTCAATCGCAATTTCGCGCGCATGCTGCATTTGGAAGATGGAACTGCCGAAGGCGGCGACGTGCTCACCACGCCGCGTGGCGTGTTCATCGGTGCGTCCGCGCGTACGAGTGTGGCTGGGGCGACGGCATTGGTCGCGCTGCTGGCGCAAATCGGTCAGCAGGGCTTTGTGGTGAACACCCCACGGGGCGTCCTTCATCTAAAGTCCGACTGCTCGCTCCTCGACGACGAGACGATCCTCTGCACCTCGTGCTTAGCCGCAGCGGAGCCGTTCCCCGGTTTCCGGCTGATCCTGACGCCCCCCGGCGAGGAGGGGGCGGCCAATGCCCTCCGGATCGGAGACTCGGTGTTGCTGTCGAAGGGCTATCCGAAGACGGCTGAGGTGCTAGCGCGCGCTAGCTATAATGTGAAACCACTGGCCACGGCCGAGATCGCCAAGATCGACGCTGGCCTTTCATGCATGTCTCTGCGCTGGCGTGCCTAGACAAAGTATTGGAAAAACTCGATATTTCCGGCCGAGGCGGGGATCGTCGCCGGGTGCTCGAGCGCTTCAAAATCCCGCGAAAATGTCCCGCTTCCGCATTGACGCTTGAGGGGGCTTTCCCTTATACCCCCCGCTCCCCGCCCGGGCGAGCTACGTCCGGGCGCACGAATTTTTTGGCGGTTACGATGTTCGCGGTAATCAAGACGGGCGGCAAGCAATACCGGGTAGCTAAGGACGACGTGATCGTCGTTGAGAAGCTCGAAGGCGATGCCGGTTCGAAGGTCACGTTCAGCGATGTGCTGATGTCAGGCGACGGCAAGACCGTGAAGCTCGGCAAGGATCTCTCGGGCTTCACCGTTACCGGCACGCTCGTGAAGACTGAAAAGGGCGACAAGGTCACGGTGTTCAAGAAGCGCCGTCGCAACACCTATCGTCGCAAGATCGGTCATCGTCAGACTGAATCGCACATCAAGATCACCGCCATCGGCGGCAAGAGCGACAAGGAATAAGAGGACGTCATGGCTCACAAAAAAGCAGGCGGCTCTTCGCGTAACGGTCGTGACTCGGCCGGTCGTCGTCTTGGCGTGAAGCGCTTTGGCGGCCAGTCGGTTACCGGCGGCGAGATTCTCGTCCGTCAACGCGGCACCAAATTCCACCCGGGTTCAAACGTCGGTCTTGGCCGCGATCACACGCTATTCGCCCTTTGTCATGGCCAGGTAGCGTTCGCGACCAAGCGCGATGGCCGCACGTACGTGTCGATTATGCCGGCACAGGTAGCGGCGGAATAGGCGATAACGGAAGAAATTCCCGGATCGCCTGACAACAGGGCGATCCGGTTCCCGAGATAGCGTGGGGCGCCCGGATCAAGGCGCCCCATTTTTTATGCCCCACGCGTTAGAGCCAAGGAGCGGCTCATGCGTGACGTGATTGAGATCGGAACACCCAGACTGAAACTGCGGCGCCTGCGCATGTCCGACGCGCAGCGCATTGCTCAGTTCTGCGACGATCCGGGCGTTGGACGAAATCTCGCGCAGACTCCGCTCCCGTATCTTCCTGTCGCCGCCGAAGGCTGGATCATGATCAACGCGGCGCGTGCGTCTCGCGGAACGGATTTTGTCTACGCGGTTGAGTTGCCCGGCGAAGGCCTCATAGGCGCAATCGGCGCGCACAAGCGCGGCGAGGACGGCTTTGAGATGGGCTATTGGTTTGGCCGCCCATACTGGGGCCAAGGCTTTGCGACCGAGGCGGGGACAGCGTTCGTCTCCGAGGCCAAGAACCTCGGCGCGCTCAATGCCGGCCACTTCGTCGACAACCCAGCGTCCGGCCGCGTGCTGAGCAAAGTCGGCTTCGCTTACACAGGCGAGACCTTGCCGATGTTTTCACTCGGTCGCGGCGAAAGCGTTGGCTGCAAACGCATGCGCTACGCACCTGCGCTCGAGCGCGGCGTCCCGTCGCGTGAAGCTGTGGTGATGCACTGAAGGATGAGGGGGGCGGGCATTCGCTCGCCCTCAACTTCACCCAAGCCCAGCCTTGCGCAGTGCGTCCGCCGCGCCGTCAATCAGCGCTTGGAACGAATCTTCGACATCCCATCCGCCGACATGCACAGCGAAGAACACCGCGTAGCCCACGATGAACAGGATCGGCATGGATCGTTCCAGTGACCACCATTTCATCGCGCGGCGCTTGCCGGTGATGTTCCGCCACTCGTCACGGATAGGGTGGACGCCAAGGTCGTCTTCGATGGCGTAGATGTTCTTGTACTTCGCCGCGAGCAGCACGGTGTAATAGGAGTTGGATGTGCGCCAGATTGCGCATGTCAGCGCGAGCGCGATCGCGCACAACGTGAACAGCACGGGATTAGGCAGGCCGGCGGCGCTAGATAGAAACCCAAGCGCGCTCATGCCAGCGATGTTGAGCGTCATAAACACGTTGGAGAGCTCGCGCCGGGCGCGCCGTGCGTCGCGAACGTCCTCAACCAAGAGCTTGTAGATCTCAAGATTGGTGGCGGTGTCGACCATGTTTGTCCCCCTCGACGGCAGAAATGTAGTCCGGCTATCCGCGCTTGTCCCGCGTCACGCCTTGGAAAAACCGTGGATTCTGCCTAGTTAGAGCAACGCAGCCTGGTGGAGCGCCAGCGCCTGCGGGAGACCGAAATCATGGGATTGCGCGTAGCTGTCGTCGGCGCCACCGGAACCGTGGGCAGAGAAATGCTCACAATTCTGGAAGAGCGCCTGTTTCCTGCGGACGAAGTGATTGCGCTCGCATCGCGCAGATCCGTCGGCAAGGAAGTCAGCTACGGCGACAAAACGTTGAAGTCGAAAGACCTGGAGACGTTCGACTTTACCGGCGTCGATCTGGTGCTGATGAGCGCTGGCGGCGCGGTCTCGAAAGAATGGTCGCCGAAGATCGGCGCAATGGGCGCAGTCGTGATCGACAATTCCAGCGCCTGGCGTATGGACCCGCGCGTGCCGCTGATCGTGCCGGAGGTGAACCCCGACGCGATCGCCGGCTACGACAAGCTCAACATCATCGCCAACCCGAACTGCTCCACCGCGCAGCTCGTCGTCGCGCTGAAGCCGTTGCATGATCGCGCCAAGATCAAGCGTGTTGTCGTGGCGACGTATCAATCCGTCTCCGGCGCTGGCCGCGAAGCGATGGATGAGCTCTGGAACCAAACCAAGAAGCTCTATGTCGGCGATGAAATCGTGCCAGAGCAATTCCCCAAGCAGATCGCCTTCAACGTGATCCCGCACGGCGGCGACTTCATGGACGACGGCTACACCACTGAAGAGTGGAAGATCGAAGTCGAGACGAAGAAGATTCTCGATCCGAAAATCAAGCTCACGGCGACGTGCGTACGCGTGCCCGTGTTCGTGGGTCATTCCGAGGCGGTAAACATCGAGTTCGAAAATGAAATTACTGCCGACGAAGCGCGCGAGCTTCTGCGTGAATCGCCAGGTCTAATGGTGATCGATAAGCACGAGGACGGCGGCTACGCCACGCCACTCGATTGCGTCGGTGAGTTCGCGACATACGTGTCGCGCATTCGTGAAGACCACACGGTCGAGAATGGCTTGTCGCTCTGGGTTGTCAGCGACAACCTCCGCAAAGGCGCGGCGCTGAATGCCGTGCAGATCGCGGAGCTGATGCTGAACAAAGGCCTGTTCAAGCGCTTGCGGGCTGCGTAAGCGCGGCGATCCGCGAATGAAGCATGGCGGAGGGGGGGGGGGGGGGGGGGGGGGGGGGGGGGGGGGGGGGGGGGGGGGGGGGGGGGGGGGGGGGGGGGGGGGGGGGGGGGGGGGGGGGGGGGGGGGGGGGGGGGGGGGGGGGGGGGGGGGGGGGGGGGGGGGGGGGGGGGGGGGGGGGGGGTGGGGGGGGGGGGGGGGTTCCAGCGTGGCCTCGGCTGCGCCGCAATCGTCTTTCTGACATCTGTTGTTACAAAAAGTGTACGCGCATTCGTCGCTGAAGCGTGGCGATGACGCGCTCGCGTTCCTATTTACAAGGCGAGGGGACGCATGCTTTCCATCGCCATAGAACAACCGTCAGAAACGGACATCGACACGATTCACGCCGTGCTGAAGGAGACGTATTGGTCTCCCGGCATTCCGCGCGACGTCGTTGCGCGCGCGTGTGCCAATTCGATGTGCGCCGTGGCGCGCGATGACAGCGGCAAGCTCATTGGCTTCGCGCGCCTCGTCACCGACAAGGCGACGTTCGCCTGGCTTTGCGACGTGATCGTGCTGCCCGGCAAGCAAGGCAAAGGTCTCGGCCGCGCGCTGGTCCAAACGTTTCAGCGCCTTCCCGAGCTACAGGGGCTGCGCCGTTGGTTGCTTGGCACCAAGGACGCGCACGGCGTTTACGCGCCGCTCGGTTTCACACCTGTAGAAGCGCCCGAGCGGCTGATGCACATCAAGAACCCAAATCCCTACGGACGTCCCGCGTCATGAGCGAAGCTGCTGCGCCACTTACGTCGAGCCCCTCAGAGGCTGAACGTCGCGCCGGCTTTTTGTCAGCAGCGTCGGCCTATATCATCTGGGGCTTTCTCCCGCTTTATCTGAAGCTGCTGCACGCGGTTGATGTCCGCGAGGTGTTGGCGCAGCGCATCCTTTGGGCCGCGCCGTCGGCATTGCTGGCTGTTTTTCTGATGAGCGGATGGCGCCCCGGCCTCCGTGAAATCGCCACTGCGTTTAAACCAAGCATGATCGCGACGCTGGCCGTCTCGGCGTGCTTCATCTTCGTAAACTGGGGCCTCTACGTTTATCTCGTGCTCAACGAGCGCGTGATTGAATCGGCGCTCGCGTATTTTCTTGCGCCGCTCGTCGCCGTCGCGGTCGGCGTGCTCTTCTTCGGCGAAAAGATCAGAACGCCGCAGATCGTTGCGCTCGCGCTCGCATTGGTTGGTGTCGTCGTGCAGGGCTTCGCATTGGGAGCGCCGCCGTGGATGGCGCTGGCGTTGTGCGCCACCTGGTCGGTTTACGCCGTCATCCGCAAACGCGCGCCGGTGCCGGCGGCCGTTGGCTTGCTGATCGAGAGCTTGGCGCTGATGCCGCTCGTTGTTGGTCTGCTGTGGTGGGCGTCGTCCGAAGCGCCGCTGAGTTTCACCTCCGATTGGTCGATGGCGCTGCTGCTCGCGATCGCTGGCCCCCGTAACGGCGATCCCGCTCATGGCGTTTGCGTTCGGCGCGCGCCGCGTGACCTTCACCACGCTCGGTCTGCTCCAATTTCTCGCGCCGACGCTGCAATTCTCAACCGGTCTTGCATTTGGCGAATCGTTCACGCCGCTGCGCGCGGCGAGCTTTGTGCTGATCTGGCTAGGTTTGGCCTTCTTCGCATGGGATACTTTGCGCCGCGCTAGGTAAGCATGAGTGATGTGATCTACTACGCGATCGGCGACGTTCACGGCGAGATCGAAAAGCTTGATCGTCTGCTCGACTTTATCCGCGAAGACGCAGGTCGTCGCGCGGCTGCTTACAAGATTATCTTCCTCGGCGATCTCATCGATCGCGGCCCCGACAGCCGCGCCGTCGTTGAGCGCGCAATGAATGCCGTTGCAAAAGGTGAGGCGCTCGCCGTCAAAGGCAATCACGAAGAGCTGATGCTGCACGCCTATGAGAAAACCGAGTCTGTTGGCGTCTACTTTTGGGCCGAGAACGGCGGTGACGAGACCATCGCATCCTACATGACCGCCAATGGCGTCTATGATGACTGGCGCGACGCCATTGATGAAAGACACATCAAATGGCTGAAGGCATTGCCCGCCATGATCCGCGACGAGGGTCGCGGCTTAGCGTTCGTTCACGGCGGCATTGATCCGGCGACGTTTCCCAACTGCACCGACGAAGTGCGGATGTGGACGCGCTCGCAGAAGTTCTTCGACCCCGGCCGCTGGCCGCAACGCCCCGAACTCGAAGGCCTTGTCGTTGTGCACGGTCACACGCCGACCCACGACTTTAGACCGCACGCCAATCCGTGCCGCATCAACGTTGACACCGGCGCCTGTTTCGGCGGCCCGCTTACAGCTGTGGCGCTGGCGCCAGGAGAGGGGCCGCGCTTTTACACGGGTGAACGCCGTGACGAGTACGAGCCAAGCCGCCAGCGGGCAGATCGGCAGCGAGATGTACTGGCCCAACGCGACGCTGAGGGCCGCGCCCCATGCGAAGATCGCTGCTGCGTAGTCGAGCGGCGAACGTGGCGCGCCGAGCAACGCAGCGCCAACGAGCAGCGTCGTAAAGTCGTAGAAGAATAGATACGGCGAAACGAGCAACGTCGCCGCGCACAGCGCGGCGCCACCAAGCGCCACATCGCCCTTCCGGAAAACAACGCACGCGACGATAATGCCCGCCACGGCGCTGACAGCGTGCAAGCCAATCGCGAGCGCTTGCGGCGCGTCCAGCCCAAGCAAATTAGCGTAAAGCGAAGCATAGGCCGGCGTCGTGATGCGCTGCTCAGAGATAAGCCGCTGCGAGTAGTTCAGGCTCTCGAACCAGTTCAGGTACGTATCGAAGCCAAACATCAATCCCGCCATGACTACAAACGTGAGCGCAGCGACCGCCGCTGACATGAACACGCGCCAGCGTCCAGAGAGCGCCAGAAACAACGGCCACAGCAGTGCAATGTGCGGTTTGATCGCGAGGAAACCGATCAGCGCGCCGGCCAGATGCGGGCGTTTGTCCAGCCAGCGGATCGCGAGACCGTTGACGCCGGCTATAAGCATTCCGGCCTGCACGGTGGCCGTCTGATAAAGCACAGTCGGTGACGTAAACGGCAAGATCAGCGCGCGCGCATCGGGCAGGAAGCGCCGGATTGCAAAGCCGAACAGCACCAGCGTCGAGACCAAGAAGAACACGGCGGAGACTGGATAGGGCAACAGCGCCAGCACGCAGACGATCATTAGGAATGTCGGTGGCGAATTCCATGGCGCAAAGAACTTTACGTCCGGCGCTATCGCTTGCTGCACCTGCCAGAGCATCGTGCGTTCGTGGATTTCGTGTGCATGCCCATCAAGCGCCGCGCGCCCTGCGCTCCAGAACGCCATGTAGTCGCCGAAGAATGGCTGACCGCTCGGCATCGCATTGCCATGCACATACACCGTGCGCGAAATGAAGAACCCCAGCATCGCAACAGCGACGGCGATGGCGGCGGCCTCGAAGGCCCAGCGTTTTATAGGCATGAGTAGAGTGCGTCGATCAGTTTGAGAGAGCGTGGGTCGGCCATGATGTGGTGCGATTGCTTGTTCATCACATAGCCGGCCGACACGCCCGCCACCGGATCGCCAAAGCCGACCGATCCGCCGTTGCCGGAATGACCGAACGCTTCGATGTTTGGCCCGTAGTAGCGATTGGAATTGCCGATGATCCCAGCGCGCCAATCGACGTTGAACGGCAGCACCAGATCGTCGCCTTTCCAAACACGCTTTGTCAGCGCGTCGAAGCCCTCTTGCGACAGCACGCGTGCGCCACTGATCATGCCGCCGGTAGCGTAAGCCTCGTACAGCCGTGCAACGGCAAGCGCCGTGCCGTGACCGTTCGCGGCGGGGAATCTCAATCTTCCGCCATTGCGTCGAGCCGCGCGTCGGCGCGGCCCATTTGGTGAAGAATGCCGCCTTGCGCGCCAGCGTGATCTCGCCGAAATCGCCGCCGCGTGTTGGCTTCCTCCTCTCAGACGCGCGCGCGTGGTCACTTTCGGGCGTGCCGATCTGGAAGTCGATGCCCAGTGGGACGCAGATATCTTCGCGCAGGATCGTGCCGAGCGAGCGCCCTGAAACGCGGCGCGTGATTTCGCCGGCGATGTAACCCCACGTCATCGGATGATAGCCGCTCGCGCTTCCCGGCGGCCAGATCGGCGCAAGCGCCGCAATCGCTTCACTGCAGGCCGCCGGATCGAGCCACAGATCGGGATCGATTGGTTCAAGAAAACCCGGCACGCCGGCTTGATGCGCCAACGTCTGGCGAACGGTCACCTTATCTTTGCCGTGCGCGCCAAACGCGGGCCAGACCGATGCCGTCGCCGCCTCGTATTCCAACTCGCCGCGATCAACGAGCAGCGCCATCACCAGCGCGCTGATGCCTTTGCCGGTCGAGTACACCGGTACGATTGTGTCTTCGGCCCACGGCCGCGTCTGATCGCGATTGGCCCAGCCACCCCACAGGTTCACAACCACTTCGCCGTCGCGCACCGCCGCGAAACCCGCGCCCAGCTCTTCCGTGAGCCCAGTATCGAACGCTTCGCGCACGCGCTCGAAGCCCGGCGCGACGAAACCTTCGGCCATCACGCCATCTCCAGATGGCGCGCACGCGGCCACGTCACCGGCTCGTCCAATAAAGCTTGCGCGTCCGGTAACAACAGATCCTCGCTATCAGCAGCCATCGAACGCACGATGACGTCGTACACGGCGCCAGTGGCGCCCTCGAGCGCGATCGCCGGTGCGTCGCCGCGCACACGGCGCCCGACAAACAGCGCTGAGAGGAGGTCGCCGGTTCCATTTGGTGCGCGCGGCAAACGGGCCGTCTCGCAAAACCAATCGCCCGTCGGCTGGGAGAGTAAATTGCCCAAGCCAAGCGCGGTGCGAATGGACGAGCAGAGTACCGGCTTGCCGATACGCTTCGCCGCCTCGCGCGCAGCGTTCAAGCTATCGACGGTACGACCCGTCAGAAGTCCAAGCTCAAACGCGTTCGGCGTCAGCCAATCGGCGTGATGCCACAGGCCGTTGAGCGTAGCGTCCGCGATCGCGTCACTCACGAAGAGTTTGCCTTCGTCGCCCAGCACCGGATCGCAAACGAAGATCGCCTTCGGGTTCGCCTTCTTGATGCGCTCGACCGCGTGGAGGATGACCGGCACCTGCTCGGCAGTGCCAAGATAGCCCGTCAGCACCGCATCGATCTCGGCGAAGATGCCGTCAGCCGCCAAGCCTTCGAGCAAAGCAGCCAACGTTTCCGCTGGGATCGGCCCGCCTCCGGGGGCGCCATGATCGGGGCGGCGCCCACGCAATGTCGTCGGCGCCTGCAGAACGCGTACGCCCAGCCGCTCCATCGCGAAGGCCGCGACAGAATTGCCGACACGGGCGCCGACCACCTGGCTTTGGATCGACAGAATCGTCTTCACGCGGCTAGAAAACCTCAGCTGGCGATGTTCGCCTAGCCTCTATCCCCGAGCGAGAGATGACAGCAAGACCGCGCCGTTCCTGCCTCTATATGCCAGGCGCAAACGCAAAGGCACTGGAAAAGGCAAAGACGCTGCCTGCCGATGTGCTGTTGCTCGATCTTGAGGACTCCGTCGCGCCCGAAGCGAAGGACGCTGCGCGCGATCAAGTCGCCGCTGCGGTGAAAGCCGGCGGCTACGGCAAGCGCGAGGTCATCGTGCGCGTCAACGCTCTGGCGACCCCATGGGGACAGGACGATATCGCCGCCGCGGGCGGTGCGCACCCGGATGGCATCCTGGCGCCGAAAGTCGAAGGCGGCGCTGAGGTTCGTGCGCTTGACAAAGCGATGACCGAGGCGGGCTTCAGTGATGCGGCAACGCTCTGGGTCATGATCGAAACGCCGCGCGCGATCCTCAATCTGCCGGAGATCGCTGCCGCCGCGAAAGGCACGCGGCTCTCGGTGTTCGTGATGGGCCTCAACGATCTCGCGAAGGAAACGCGCGCTCGCGCGGGCGTCAACCGCGCGGCGTTCTTTGCGCCGATGTCACTCGCTGTGCCCGCCGCGCGCGCCGAAGGCATCACCGTGATCGACGGCGTCTACAACGACATCGCCGATAGCGCCGGCTTCGAAGCGGAGTGCCGCCAAGGCTTGAGTTCGGCTTCGACGGCAAAACGCTGATCCACCCAAGCCAGATCGACACCTGCAACGCGATCTTCGCGCCGACGGAAGAAGAAGTGTCACGAGCGCGCGCCGTGATCGCCGCTTTTGCGCTGCCTGAGAACACCGGGAAGGGTGTGATCAAGGTCGATGGCAAGATGACCGAGCTTTTGCACCTCGAACAAGCGAAGCAAGTTGTCGCCGTGATGGAAGCGATCGAAAGCCTCAGCGCATGACCAAATCCAATCCAGGCAACTTCTTTGAAGACTTCACGCCCGGCCAACAGATCGCGCACGCCACGCCGCGCACACTTTCGGAGGCTGACGCCGCGCTCAACATCGCGCTCACCGGCGCGCGCCATGCGATTTTCAGTGGTGACAGCTTCGCGCAGGATTGCGGACTGCCCGGCGCGCCAATCGATCCGTTGCTCGTGTTTCACACGGTGTTCGGCAAAACCGTGCCGGATATTTCGCTAAACGCCGTCGCGAACCTTGGGTACGCGGAGGGACGCTTCCTTATCCCCGTGTATCCCGGCGATACGTTAAACGCCGTCTCCGAAGTGATCGGCGCAAGCCAATTCCAACGGCAAAACCGGCGTCGTCACCGTGCGCACCACCGGCTTCAATCAAGATGATGAACCGGTGCTGAGTTACGTGCGCTGGGTGATGGTCAACAAGCGCGATGCGAGCGCCACGACCACGGACTCCCGCCGGTCACACCGAAGAACGTCGTGCCGACGAACGAACTGGCGCTGCCGCCGGGCCTCGATTTCTCCAACTACAGTTGGACGCTCGCCGGTTCGCCGCATGCCTTTGAAGATTACGAGGTCGGCGAAAAGATCGACCACGTCGATGGCATGACGGTGGAAGATGCCGAGCATCAGCTCGCGACGCGCCTCTATCAGAACACCGCGAAGGTGCACTTCGATGCGCTGGCGCAGAAGGAGTCGCGGTTCGGCAAGCGTCTGATCTATGGCGGCGTCACCATCTCCCTCGCGCGCGCCCTCTCTTTCAACGGCCTCGCCAACGCGCAGCTCATGCTCGGCATCAATGGCGGCCGTCACGTCAACCCGCTCTTCGCCGGGGACACGGTCTACGCGTGGTCAGAGGTGCTAGCGAAGGACGACCTTGGAGAGATTGGCGCGTTGCGTCTCCGGCTTGTCGCCGTAAAGAACCAAAACGCCGCCGCGTTTCCGTTCAAGAACGAGGCTGGCGAATACGATCCCAACGTCGTTCTCGATTTCGATTACTGGGCCGCGATCCCGAAGCGCTAGTGCGTGGCGTCGCCTTCGACAGGCTTAGGCTGACGCCACTTCCAATTTCGGTATTAGTGTCTCAGCGTCAGCCTGAGCTTGTCGAAGGCTGCGCGGGCTCGCTCTCAATCTTCCGCCGTCTAAACAGCGTCAGCAGCGAGAAGATCGCTGCGATCAGCAAGCCGCCGTGCGTGACGATATAGCCTTCCTCTTCCTTCACCGTGATGTTGGAAGCGACCGCCTGCGAAAGCTCGTTCTGCTGATCCGAACTAAAGAACGGATTATCGCCGATCTGCGCGGCCTGTTCTTGCTGACCCTCAGAAATCTGCCGCTGCAGCTCCGTGCGCATGTTCTCGACGCCGTAATACGAAACGCCGATCCCGAGCACGGATGTCACCAACATGGTGATGGCGGCCGCCTGCATCCGGGTAAAGGCCGCACAGCCCGATCAGGATGATCGCGAACGCAACGATGATAATGACCGCCGGCTCCGCGTCTCGGTGCGATCGGGGTGTCCATGTTGGAGCGGGCCCGCGGGCTGGGGATCGCCGGTCATCAACTGCCAGCCCGTCGCGGTGAGGATGTCGGTGTTTGAGCACGACACCGTCACCCACGGCAGAAAGAATCCGAGCAACGCGACGAGCTTGCCGATGCGCGCGATCTGATTGAAATCGATGAACATCAGTGCGCCGCCTCTTGTTGACTCGCGATCCAGCGCCGCATTCGCGTTTCAAGAACATCCATCGGCACCGCCCCCGCGCTCAACAATTCGTCGTGAAACGCGCGAATGTCGAACCGGTCGCCCAGCGCCGAGGTTGCCTCGCGACGCAAGCGCTGCATGGTGAGTTCGCCAATTTTGTAAGCCAGCGCTTGGCCGGGCGTCGCAATGTAGCGCTCCAGCTCCGTCTGAATGTTGTGCGGCGACAGCGCGGTGTTCTCAGCAAAGCACTGGCGCGCTTGTTCGATATCCCAGCCCATCCAGTGAATGCCGGTATCGGCAACCAAGCGGCACGCGCGCCACATCTCGTAGCTCAATCGACCGAAGCGTTCATACGGCGTGCGATACATGCCCATGTCTTCGCCCAACGACTCCGCATAGAGCCCCCAGCCTTCAACGAACGCTGTCTCAAATGCATTCCGACGGAAGTAGGGAAGCTCGCCCAACTCCTGTGCGCGCGAAATCTGCAAATGGTGCCCCGGCATCGCCTCGTGCAGCGTCAGCGCTGGCAGCTCGTAGAACGGACGTTGATCTAAGTGCGTGGTGTTGACCCAATACGTGCCCGATTGCCCAAGCGCCGCACTGCCTTGCGTGTAATACGCGGTCGTCGATCCTTCGGCCTGCTCAGCGGGAAGGACGCGAGTGCCGTAGGACAAACGTGGCAGCGTCCCGAACAGTCGCGGCAATTGCCCGTCAGCGCGCTTCGCAACTTCGGACGCATGCTCAACCAAATCTTCCGGCGTGCGTGCGTAGAACTGCCGATCCGTGCGCAAGAAGCGCTGGAACGCCGCGAAGTTGCCACGGAAGCCGCTGGCGCGGATTTCTTCTTCCATCAGCGCCCGAATACGCGCGACTTCCTGATTGCCGAGCTCGTGAATCTGCTCCGGCGTCATGTCCGTCGTCGTGTAGGAGCGTACGAGATAGCGATAGAGATCTTCGCCGCCCGGCACTGAACGCAGGCCTAAACCAGCGCGCGCCGCTGGCAGATATTCACTCTCGATGAACGTTACCGTCTCGCGATGCACGGGCAGGATCTGATCGCGAATGATCGTGCGCGCGCGGTTACGGTACTCTTCCTGCTGCGCCGCCGGGATAGTGTCCGGCATCGACGCCAGCGGCGTCATCAGCGTCTGCTCCATCGTCGCGACCTGCGCCCGCGCCGTTGCGAGCGCGCGGTCCACAGTAATGCGTGGCTGCGTGTAGCCCGTCTCAATCCCGCGGCGTGCATTGGCGACGCTCTGGCGATACATGCCGGGCAGCGCGCTCAGGCGCGAGAGCCAGGCTTCTGCATCATCCGCCGATTGGATTGGCGTCGTGTAGGCGAGATAATCGCCGAATGTGAAATAGCCATCGCCATTGCTGATCGGCGCGCGGCCGAAGTCGAGGTCAATGCCTTCGATGCTCTGATCGATCACGCGCAAGAGGTATGCGCGGTTGAGCGCGTCTTCTTCGTTCAAGCCACGCGTCGGCACACGCTCCAGCCGCGCCTTCAGCGCAACCAGCTCCGCGCGTTGGCGCATATCGCTCTCGCGCGATGAATCCGGCAGCACGCGCAATGCCGCGCGATCGCCCTCGGAGGCCGAGGTTAGCGGATCATAGCGGCGCGCCGTCTGTTCATACGCCGTGATCACTGTCGCCAGCGCCCGGTTGCCGCGCTGTTGACTCATGGCGGGTGTGCTGGCTGTGGCCAAAAGAATAGCGGCGCAAATGGCGGTAGCGCGGATCATGGAAGTCCCCCTCGAAAGCGCGCCGACGTTAGCATGTGAGCAGAGCCGATGCGCAGGTGAATCGACCGTCCGCAGCGTCAATTCGTTTGATTGACTTGGGAGGGTCCGGGCCTATGTTCCGGATCAGAATCCGACCCTATATTCAAGAACAAGAGGTCCCTGATGGCCGGCGCGCCGAGCTCGCAAGACCGTCCCATTGCACCCCATGTCAGCATCTGGCGTTGGCACGTGACGATGGCGAGTTCGATCCTCCATCGCGTCACCGGTGTTGGCCTCTACGGCGCAGCGATCGGCGTCGCGATCTGGCTGATCGCCGCCGCGCTCGGGCCAGAACCGTATTCGATGGTCGATACAATTCTCTCTGCTTGGTACGGGCAGGCCGCGATGTATCTCGTCGTCGCCTCGCTGGCCTATCACCTCGCTAACGGCATTCGCCACTTGGTCTTCGACACCGGCGCTGGCCTCACGCCCACCGATGCCGACACCAGCGCCTGGTTCGCCATTCTCTTTGCCATCGCCGCGCCCATCGGGCTGTGGGCGCTACTGACGTTCGGAGTGTAAGGCTCATGAGCAATTCAGAACGCAGCATGCGCACGCCACTCGGCCGCGTCCGCGCCCACGGCGCTTCAGGCGAGGGCACCGGCCACTTCATTGCTCAGCGCGTCACTTCGATCGCGCTCGTGCTGCTGGCGCCGTGGTTCGTGGTCTCGGTCGCGCTCGCGGTGCGTGACGCCAGCTACCTCGCCACCATCGATTGGATCGCCGACCCGGTGAACGCCGTTGGCGTCATCCTGCTGGTCGCGATCGGGCTCTATCATATGTCGATCGGCATGCAGGAAGTGATCGTCGATTACATCTTGAAGCCGTCGACCAAGATGATCCTTCTCTTCCTAAACGCCGCGTTCCCGCTGGTGCTCGCTGTCGGCGCCATCTTCGCCGTCTTGCTCGTGAATTTCGGAGTCTGATCCGTTGGCCGCTTACACTTGGGTTGATCACACGTTTGACGTCGTCGTTGTTGGCGCCGGCGGCTCCGGCCTTCGCGCCGCGCTCGGCGCCGCTCAAGCCGGCTTGAAAACCGCCTGCGTCACCAAAGTTTTCCCAACCCGCTCGCACACAGTCGCCGCACAAGGCGGCATCTCCGCTTCACTCGGCAATATGGGCGAGGACAAATGGCAGTGGCACATGTTCGACACCGTGAAGGGGTCGGACTGGCTGGGTGACCAAGACGCGATCGAATATCTCACGCGCAACGCGCCCGCCGCCGTCTACGAGCTCGAGCACTGGGGCGTGCCGTTCTCGCGCACCGAAGAAGGCAAGATCTATCAGCGCGCCTTCGGCGGCATGACGAAGAATTTCGGCGAAGCGCCGATCCAACGCACGTGCGCTGCTGCTGACCGCACTGGTCACGCCATGCTGCACACGATGTATGGCCAATCGCTCCGTCACGCGGTCGATTTCTTCATCGAGTTCTTCGCGCTCGATCTCATAATGGATGACGAAGGCGTCTGCCGCGGCGTGACTGCCTGGAAGCTCGATGACGGCACGTTGCATCGCTTCCGTGCGCAAACTGTTGTGCTCGCCACCGGTGGCTATGGCCGCGCCTATCTTTCCTGCACGAGCGCCCACACCTGCACCGGTGATGGCGGCGCCATGGTTCTGCGCGCCGGCCTGCCGTTGCAGGACATGGAATTCGTGCAATTCCACCCGACCGGCATTTTCCCCGCTGGCTGCCTCATCACCGAAGGCGCGCGCGGCGAGGGCGGCTATCTCACCAACTCAAACGGCGAACGCTTCATGGAGCGCTACGCGCCGACCGTGAAAGATCTCGCGCCGCGCGACATGGTGAGCCGCGCCATGACGCTCGAAATCCGCGAAGGCCGCGGCGTCGGTCCGAACAAGGATCACATCAATCTGCACCTCGATCACCTCGATCCGAAGGTGCTTCACGAGCGCCTGCCTGGCATTTCCGAAAGCGCCAAGGTTTTCGCTGGCGTCGACGTCACGCGCCAGCCGATCCCGGTGCTGCCGACCGTCCACTACAACATGGGCGGCATCCAGACGAACTATCACGGCGAAGTCGTCACGCTGAAGAACGGCAATCCCGATGAAGTCGTGCCGGGCCTGATGGCCGTCGGCGAAGCTGCGTGCGTTTCGGTGCACGGCGCCAATCGTCTGGGTTCAAACTCGCTGATCGTAACCTCATCGCGCAAGCCGTCGTCACCGTCGTCGGCGGCCTCAACCGCACTGAGTCCCGCGGCGCCCACGCCCGCGAAGACTTCCCGGATCGCGACGATCAGCACTGGATGAAGCACACGCTCGCCTGGCTCGACATGAAGACTGGCAAAGCCACTATCGACTATCGCCCCGTGCACACCAACACGATGACCAACGAAGTCGAATACATCCCGCCGAAGAAGCGGGTGTATTAGCGGCAAGGGCGCGCGAAGTGTTCACTCGTCGAGTTGCAACTCTGGGATTGATCGGCTCATCTATCGCGATGACCAACGACGCGGGCGCACAGGGTCGGCCCGTTATCCCGGCCAACTACGCCGACCTAGTAACGATGGCGCGCGCGCATGTTGACGCTCTGACCTACGGTCACGCAGCTTGGGGCTTCGGCCGCACTGAAAGCTGGGCCGTTGATCTTGACGCGGGTACGATCGAATGGACCTTGCCGGACAACGTGATAGCACGCGCGCCTGTGCAATTGATCGGAACGTGGGCCTCTGATCTTGGCAGTTATCGTTGGGCTTGGGATCACCCTGCGGCGTCTCCTGGCAGCGCGCCCGCTGCACAAGCGGTTAGAGAGTTCGCAACCACGAACGGTATCGCCGAGCTGCAACCCGTCGAGTTCGAGTGCTCGCGCGAAAGTGCAAGGGATTTCGCGTCTGTCGCCGTTTTGATCGGAGACCTGCACGGACTCTATGTCGGCCAAGCAAGCCGCACCGCGCTCGCCTATCTAGGCTTCGGCGGCGTTTCGCTCTCACGCGCTGACTAGCGCCAACCTGTTGATGATGACTGCGCCAGGAGATTTTGCCTTCCGCATGCGTTGCGCTGCGTCAACCTTGACGTTGCGCCATCGCCGGGCATTCACTCCTAACCAACACAGCTGCGCTCAACGCGGCGAGGGAGAAAACACCATGGCTCAAATCGGTTACGTCTGTCTCGGCTCCAACGATTTCGATCGCGCCTGCGGGTTCTACGATGCGTTGACGGGCGAACTTGGTGGCAAGAAGTTGTTTCCGACGCCGCATGGCCAAATGTATCGCCTGGGCTCCGGCGCGATGATCATGGTCACCCGCCCGTACAACGAAGCGGAAGCGCATCCTGGTAACGGCACCATGCTCGCCATCAATGTCGACGCGCAGGAAGACGTGCCGCGCGTTTACGAAAAAGCGCTCTCACTCGGCGCCACCTGCGAAGGCAAACCCGGCGCCCGCGGCGCGTTCGGCGACTTCGCCTATTTCCGCGACCTCGACGGCAACAAGATCGCCGTCTTCTGGACCGAGCGTCAGAAGAAGCAATAAGCGCTTCCAAAAGAGATGAGGCTCATGCGCGGGAACGCGCGTGAGCCTCTGATTCTCCAAGCGCGCTATGGCGTTGGTGCGGGCGTCGTCGTTGCGGGGTCTTCCTGCTTTTGACCGCGCTGAATCGCTTGGTTGAAGATGTCCTGCAGTGGATTGCGCGGTCGCTCCGGCTGTGCGGGCTGTTGTGCCGGTTGTTGCGCTTGTCCGTCAGCCGGCTGTTGCTGCGCCGTTTCGCCTTCCGCTGGCGGCGTTGTCGTCGTGGCGGGTTGCCGGCCAAAGAGCGCGTCGCCCAGGCGTCCGAGCGGATTGTCTTCACCCTGACGGCTCAGAATATCGCGCAACTGGTTCTGCACGACTTCTTCGATCGCGACACGGAACTGAACACGCGACCACGGCCCGGTGATCCGGAAAGGAACGCCTAGCCCCGCTATGCTGGCATCGCCGCCTTGTCCTTGCGCATTGTTCACCGCACGCGGCGCGATGCGCATGTCGATCGTCTGCGCGCCAACATTCACCAGGCCTTGGCCGTCGAGCCGCACGAACGGATTGAGCAGCGTCAGATTGTCCGTCGCCATCACGCCGTTGGCGACCGTGAAGGTCGACGAAAGTTCAGCGAAATCGGTCGATGCCGCAGCGCCGACAGCCCTGCCCGGAAAGCGCGGCCTGCACCGTGCGCGCAACCTGCGCCAGGTTCACGCCTTTCAGTTCGCCATCGTTGAAATTGAACGACGCATTGCCTCGCAGACTGCGCATGATCGCGGCCTGTGAAACGCCTTGACCAACAAGCGAGGCCGTCAATCGCCCGCGTCCGGCAATGCGATCAAATCCAATCGCGTCGCGCAGCAGCGTTTCCGCTTGAATGTTCTGCGCATTCAACTCCACCGCAATGCGCGGCACCGAACCAGAGCCATCTGCAATCAGTCGCGCCGTTCCGCCGCCGTCATAAAGCGAAATCCGCGTCAGCCGCGCATCAGCCGCGCCGTTGGCTACGCGCAGCGCCAGCGCCACGTTGGAGAAGCTCATGCGCTGAAATTGCAGCGTGCCCAAAGTGAGATCGAGGTTGGCGTCGAGTGCGCGCAACCCGGTGAGATCGAGCGGATCGTTGCTCCACGCCGTATTCACCGCAACGCCATCCGCGCCTTGTTGCGCAGGCGCGGGGAGATAGGTGTTGAGATCAACCGCCGGCGCGCTCAGCGTGCCGGTCACGCGCAGGCGGCCGCTCTCCTGATTGAGCAAGGTGAGATTGCCGGTGGCGTTGATGTTGTCGAGCCGGATGGTCGCGTTCGTCAGCGCTGTCGTTTCGCCTTCGCGCGCCATCTGCGCGTTGAGACTGTAATTGCCGAAGCTGCGGCCTTCGCCCATCGGCGAGCCCATCCAGGCAAGCAAGCGCCGCAAGCTCGAACCGCGTGCTTCCAAGCCGCCCTGCAGAGCGCCGTTCTCACTGTTGAACGAGCCGTCGAAAGACGCCTCGAGTGGATCGGCCGTGACATGCGCGGTGACCGGCGTTTGACCTTTCTCGAGCACGGCGCGCGGCAGCGCGATCTCGCTGTCGATCGTCATGCGCTCGCCCCGATAGTCGAGCGCTGCCTGTAGTTGCGCGGGTGTGTCCAGGGATTCGAGCGCAAGGCTGGCGTCGACATCTTCCAGCACCAGCGGAGGCTCGCCTTCGGCGCCTCGAAAGTTGATCGTGCCGTCTACGAGCCGGACGTCATCGAGGCGCAGATCTTCGAGCGTGGTCTGATCTTCCGCCGTGTCCTCAGTCGGGAAGGTCCAATTGTTGGCGCCGTCTTCCTTGGCGACCATGTTCACCTGCGCGCCCTCGAAGATCAGCTCCTTCACTTCGATCGCGCCGCGCAGCAGCGGCATCACCTTCACGGCAAAGACGATGCGGTTCGCGGAGATGAACGGCGCCTCGGCCGCGTCGACGCCACCGCGGCGCGCCGCTGTTTCAAAGTCCGACGGATTTGAGAGCGAAGCGTTATCGACCGAGAAGCCAAGCGCCGGCCAAAACGAAATCTCGATATTGTTACCAAGCACAAGGTCGCGACCGGTGGCTTCTTCGATCCGCCGTTCAGCCTCGCGCGCGGCCAGCTCCTTCGGGAAGAAGGCGATGAACAACACCACCGCGAGCACCAAAACGCCGACAAATCCGCCGACTCCGATGCCGATCCATTTCCAATTGAGCTTCATCGCTAACCCCTTCGAGCGAAACCTAGTGCGCCGATGGGGCAAAATCGAGCCGCTTGGCGGCTTTGCGGAACGTCTCGGCCTGGGCTATCCCGATGTGGAATGGCTGGATTCTTCACAAATCTTTTTGACGAACTTGGCGCACGGCGCGGTCGCTTGCGCAAATCGCTCGGCGATCGCGGGCAAGCGCTGGCGAGTTTCGCGATCCTCGCTGGATTGGTTCTCGGTTCGCTCGGCCTTTATCTCCGTCCATGGATGATTGACGTGTCGGCCTGGGGCTTCGCGGTGCCGGTAGTGTTTGTCGTCGGCTATCTTCTGATCGACTGGCGCCGCCAAGCGGATGTCGCGCGCGGCGGAGACGCTGATGCGATCGCGACGAAATACGATTGGGCCGCGCGTCTCTTCTCGCTCGCGTGCGCTCTCGCCGGCGCGGCGGCGTTCGTGATCGCGTTTAGTTCAGAACCGCCGCCAGCCCCTGAAATTGAGGGATGGACGCCGCCAGAAAACGCCGTCTCAGTCGACATGTCGCCTTGATCGCGGCGAAGGATTGCGTGCGCGTTAGCTGAGCCGCGCGCGCGAGGGAGGACATCCGTGGCGACCAATCCAATAGCAGGCCTGATCCCGCGAGGGTCATTGGGCCTGAAGCTTTTGCTTGTCTGTTTGCTGGTGCTGGTGATGGGCATTCCGCTGATCACCGTCGGCGCGCTTGTCTCTGAACGCGCAGCGCGGGCGCGCAACGTCACCGAGGAATTGGGCGCAGCCGCGGGGGGACGCCAAACCGTCGGCGGGCCAATGCTGCTCGTCCCATATTCGCGCGCGCTTGAAACGACCGACGACCAAGGCCGCACTCAGCGCCGCACTGAACGCGGCTCCTACGTGATCTTCGCGGAAGAGGGCACGGCGGACGCCACGCTGGTCAGCGACGAACGCCGTCGCGGCATTTATCGGGCTGCGGGTTACGGCGCGACGACGGAATTCGAAGCGCGCTTTGCGCCAGCCAACGCGCTCGCAGGCATTGATCCATCCTATCGCTTTGAATGGAGCCAGGAGCGGATCGTGATGTTCGTCACCGACAGTCGCGCCATTCGCAACGCGGTTCAATTGCGTTTTGCGGACGGCGCGACGGCGACGTTGGAGCCGATCTCTGATCTCAGCGTGGCGGCGACAGCTCCGATGTATTCTAGTCCCGAAATGCCCCAGTCATCTGCTAGCGTTCCCGTTCAGCTGGGCGGCATGCAAGCCTTTGCCGCGCCAATACGCTTCAATGGCGCGCCAAGTGATTTCAGCGTTGAAACGCGCCTCGAACTCACTGGTGCTCAGCGCTTCAGCATTGCCGCGTTCGCGCAAGACACCACCGCGACGATCCGCGGCGATCGCGCCGACACCAAAGTGGAAGGTGCTTTCCAATCGAACGAGGCCCTTCAGCAAACGGGCGACCAATTCGTGGTGTCCTGGCGCGTCCCTTACGTACGCCGTGGCATCGAAAAAGCTGCTGACCTTTCCACGTTTAGCCTCAACTCAATCAACGCCCGTGACATGGCGGTGAGCTTTGTAGCGTCGGACGACATCTATCGGGGCGTCGCGCGGGCGGTGTCTTACGGCATCATGTTCATCGGCATCGTCTTCCTGGCGGCGTTGATCTTTGAGGCGGTTAGCGGCCGCAAGGCGCACCCGGCGCAATATGTCCTGGTTGGCTTGGCGCAGTGCGTTTTTACCTGCTGCTGCTCTCGATGACCGAGATCATTGGCTTCAGCGTCGCGTTCGTGATCGCAGCTGCGGCAACGGTATCGCTCCTTGCCTATTACGCGGGCGCCTCGTTCCGGTCCGGAGCGATTGGCGCGCGGGCGTTCATCGGCTTGGCCGTACTCTATGGCGCCATGTACGTGCTCATGACGCTGGAAGACTTCGCCATGTTGGCGGGTTCGGTGGTCGCTTTCGTGGTCATCGCCGCGACCATGATCGCCACGCGGCGGATCGATTGGTACGGCCGCGCCGCGCCCGCAACGACCGGACAAAGCTAAGGCAATTCGCGTGCTTGACGGGCGCTGCGGCGCTCGTCAGGTATGCGGATCATGGTCGAACTCACGCTGCCCAAGAACTCCAAGGTCAAGACCGGAAAGCGCCACAAGGCCCGCGCCGGCGCCAAGAAGGTGCGCGAGTTCAAGGTGTACCGCTACGAGCCCGAGAGCGGCCAAAACCCAAGCTGGGACACCTACGAAGTCGATCTCTCGACCTGCGGCCCGATGGTTCTTGACGCCCTGATCGCGATCAAGAACGACATGGACTCGACGCTGACGTTCCGCCGCTCGTGCCGCGAGGGCGTGTGTGGTTCGTGCGCGATGAACATTGGCGGCCGCAACACGCTCGCCTGCACCAAGGGCATCGACGAACTGCCCGCCGGTACGATTACCATCTCGCCGCTGCCGCACCAGCCCGTGCTGAAGGATCTGGTACCGGATCTCACCAACTTCACCGCGCAATACGCGGCGATCCAACCGTACTTGCAAACCGTGACGCCGGAGCCCGATGGCGAATGGCGCCAGAGCCCGGAAGAGCGCGCCAAGCTCGATGGCCTCTACGAGTGCATTCTCTGCGCCTGCTGCTCGACGGCGTGCCCGTCCTATTGGTGGAACGCCGATCGCTTCATGGGGCCGGCCGCGTTGCTGCAGGCCTATCGCTGGATCAACGACAGCCGCGATGAGATGCAAGGCGAGCGCCTCGATGCGCTTGAAGACCCGTTCAAACTCTATCGCTGCCACACGATTATGAACTGTGCGCAGGTTTGCCCCAAGGGGCTGAACCCCGCGAAGGCAATCGCCGAGATCAGAAAGGCGATGGTCGAGCGTAAGCTGTGACATTCCCCGCCGACTTCGTCTGGGGCGCTGCAACAGCGGCGCATCAGGTTGAGGGCGGCAACTGGAATAGCGATTGTTGGGCGCTTGAAAGCGCTAAGCCTTCCTTCTTCGTCGAACATTCGAGCGTGGCCTGCGATCAGTTCGCGCGCTACGGCGATGACTTGGCGATCCTCGCGGGGCTGGGGCTCAACGCCTATCGCTTTTCGATCGAATGGGCGCGCATCGAGCCGGAGGAGGGCGCGTTCTCGCCACAGGCGTTGGATCACTACAAGCGAGTGATCGATGCATGCTGGTCGCGCAACATCCAACCGATGGCGACCTTCCATCACTTCACCAATCCACGCTGGGTCGCGCGCGACGGCGGTTTTCAGGACGATCGTTTTCCAGAGCGCTTCGCCCGCTATTGCGAAACCGTCGCGAATGCCTTCGGTGATCAGCTCGCGTATGCATGCACGATCAACGAGATCAACCTGCCGGACTCGCTCGATCAGCTGATGGCGCGCGTGAAGGCGAAGTATCCCGAGCGTGTCGCGGCGGGCGAAGCCGCGATGGGCGCGCCGATAGAGTCGTTCTTCCTGTTCGCTGGCATCGAAGGCTACACCGCCCGCGCCATCCGTGCGCACGAACTGGCGCGTGACGCGATCAAAGCCGCCGCGCCGCACGTGCCCGTCGGCATGACCATGTCGATCCAAGAGTGTGAAGCTGAGCCAGGCGGCGAGGCTGCCGTCGCTGCATACAAGCAGCGCGTCTACGGCCCGTGCTACGAATCCGCGAAGCGCGACGATTTTCTGGGCGTTCAAACTTACACGCGCATGCGTTTCGGCGCTGATGGCAAAGCCACGCGACGTCCGCCGCCTGAAGCAGAACTCACCCAGATGGGCTACGAATATCGCCCGCAAGCGCTTGGCGCCGCCTGCCGCGATGCATGGGCCGCGACAGAGATCCCGATCATAGTCACCGAAAGCGGCATTGCTACACAGGACGATAGCCGCCGCCGCGCCTTCATCCGCAGTGCCATCGAAAGCGTCAGTGCAGCGATGACGGATGGCGTTGATATTCGAGGCTACGTTTATTGGACGCTGCTAGACAATTTCGAGTGGATGAGCGGCTACGCGCCGACATTCGGCCTCGTCGGCGTCGATCGCCGCACGATGGCGCGGGCTATTAAGCCATCAGCGGTGATGATCGGCGAGATCGCGCGCGCAAACAGCCTGGAGGCCGCAACAAAAAGCGCCGACCAAGTGCTCTCGGCCGGCGCTGCTGTTGGTGTCAGTGATCGCTAGAGATCAGCGCTTCTGGAATTCAGCGTCGATCACGATTTGCGTCTGCCCGCTGATGAAACCGGGGAGGCTGTAATCGGCGTTGTTGATCAGCGCAGTCGCGTGGAAGCCGATGACGTTGCCACCGCGCATGCCACGGCCAGCGCCGATGAGCTCGACGTCGAACGTGATTGGTTTGGTCACGCCTTTGAGCGTGAAGTTGCCGTCGACTTGGCCGTGTGTTGCATCGGTTTGACGGAAGGCGGTCGAGACAAATGTCGCTTCTGGGAATTGGGCGGCGTTCAAGAAGCGCGCTTCCTGCAATTCAGCCGAGAAGCCTTCGACCGGCGTTTGGATCGACGCGACGCTCACCGTAACATTGACGCGGCTCGCATTCGGCGCAGCCGGATCCCAGGTCAGCGAGCCTTGTGTCGGCGTGAAGCGGAAGATCTCGTATGAGAAGCCCGCATGCGGCACGCGCGCGACAACGGCCGTGTGGTTGATGTCGAGCGTGTAAGTGCCGGCCGTCGCTTCGCTGAGATTGGTTTGCGCGAATGCGGGCGCTGCACTGAGCGCAAGAGCCGCACCGACAACGAGGGCGGCGAACGAACGTCGATTTGAAAACATGAAAGTCCCCTGATTGGCGGCCAAGCCCATACCCTCGCACCGCGTGTCTGTCCCTGAGCTGTGGCGCGCCGCGCTGCCGCAAGTCACAGCCATGTTACCCCTGTTAGCTAACCGGGGTGCGGCCCAGGCCCGGGGTCCAATCATAGAGCGGGCGCGTGCTGCCGTCATCGAAGCGGACGCCGTTGGGCGCGGTGATGAGCCCTGGTCGGGTTGGATCGCCGCGCACCGAGAGTGCGGCGATGCCGTGCACATTCGCCGGAATGACTTCGCCCGGGTCGCTGACGCCGTTGCGGTTTTCGTCGCGCCAGAGCGCGAGACCGCCAAGTTCGCCGCCGGTGAGTTGGCCGTCGCGATTGTCATCGAGCGCGCGCAACGCCTCAAAGCCATCGCTCCAGAACACGCTCCACGTGCGCTGTCCGATAAGGTCGAAGCCCGAGTTTATCTGGCCGCGCCATTCTGGGTCCCAGACCAGCCAAGCTGCATCGCTGGTTAGCCAGCCTTGCGCGCGGCGATCGCCGGTGCCGGCAAAATCGAATGCGATAGGAGACGCTTCGTCGACCAGACGCGAGAACGGCACGTCGCGCATCGGCACGACGATTGGCGTCACGTAGACGATCGGCTGGCTGGCTTCGAGGCGCGTGCGCAAGCGCTGGATGCGCGCGCGATCGGTTCGCGACGTTGCGAGATGGCTGAGGTGCGCCGCCGCTTCGGTGAGGACCGCATGGTCTTCCCATTCGGACTGCTCGCCAGCGAGGCGCGGCAGGCCCTTTTTTATGATGGTGCGCAACTGGCTACGCGCTTGGCTCGTGCGCCCGAGCCGGTCGAGCACATAGGCATAGCCTAAACGTGCGCGTAAATTGTTTGGTCATCGGCGCAGCGCGCGTGAATAATGTTCACTTGCTGCGTTGAGACGCGCCAAGGCGCGCGGTCTTGGCGCCGCCGGACCAGCGCCGCCGGGTGTTTCGTTACGTGGTCCCAGCTGAAAATCAAGCGCGGCGCAGCGATCATTACGGCCAAAAGTCTGCGGCGGCGACGGCTCCCCGTAGCGGTTCGACGGCACTTCAGAACAGGGAACGCTGCCTGCTTCGTCGAGCTGATGATTTTCGGTGATGTAAGTGAAGGGTCCGTCGTCGCGCGCATAGGCAAGCAAGTTCGAACGGCCGAGCGCGAGTTCGCGCTGTGTTGGCTCTATGCCCTCCATCGCCTGCACGTTTTCCAACGCACGATCGATCGGGGCTTCGTAGATTATTTGTGGTGGTGGGAAGTAAGGAATTGCAGAGGCAGTCGCCGCAGCGGCTGTCCAAATCGCAATCGCCAACACATAGGCGCGCATGGAAGTCCTCTTCTCCCAAACCCGCCCCTCGCACAAACAATCTGCGCCGCGTCGCGCGTGCCGTCTATGGCGAAATTTTCACAATCGGGAGATTTTAGGGTTGCGGTTTGGGTGGATCGCGCAAATCGCACTCGGGCCCGTTCGGATCGAACGGCGTGTCCGGCGCATGCGGCAGCACGCGCTCAGTATAGTATTTCAGCTTGCGAATGACGCTGGTGCTATCGCCGACCACCTGGTCAGGCGGGATGAGCGGGCCAAACGTTAATTTGTAGGTCTTGCCCTGCTTGTTGAGCAGTTCGTGGAAGAGCGTGATGTCGCGTAGCTCAGCCGAGAAATTCGCGAACGTGTGAAACCAGAACGAGTAGGGGCCGCTCATGTGAACCGGCACGATCGGCACTTCGTACTTGCGCGCAAGCGATGCTGCAGTCGGCATCCATTCTGGATCGCGCAAAGCGCCGTCGCGCATGCGCGCGAGACGGCCAGCTGGAAAGATTGCCAGCGGGCGCTTCGCTTCAAACGCTTCATCCGTCATCTTCAGCGTAACGCGTGTCCGCTCGCGCGTGCGTTTCGACTGCACCCACTCAACCGGGATCAGCGTCTCGTGGAAGCGCGCGCAGACGCGCTCTGCGTCCGAGTTGGCGTAGAACAACACGTCCGGCCGCACCGGTTTCACCGCGTCGTAGAGCGCGATGCCGTCAGTGATACCTGTCGGGTGATTGCCGAGAATGATGAAGGCGCCGTCCTTCGGCAGGCGCTCCAGGCCGCTCATCTCAAGCTTCACCGACAGAAGCTCCGAGATTGATTCTAGCGCATCGCTACCGCTCATCGGCGCGATCATGTCGGCCATGCGCACGGCTTTGTCGTAGTTCAGCACCGTGTAGAGGACGGGGCGCAAAATCGGCCACGCGGCGCTGGTTGAGAGCTTCGGCGCGCGCTCTTCGATCAGCACGTCGACGATGTGCTTTGACCGCGCAACGGGGCGGCTGTGATCGGTGGTGGCGACGGTGTCCGTCATGGGTCCAGTCTAACTGCGACTCGAAAGGCGTGGCTATGGCTGTTGGGGCTTGCCTTCACCCGGGTTTCAGAGGGCTTTTTTGCGGCGCGATTCCACCCGGAGATGTAATGAGCTCGCTTTTGGCCGCGTACCGCCAGCGCCTAGCCGAGGGCGAACTTGCGCCCGATGCCGATCAGGCGCGGGCCGCGGAGCAGCTCGAAGTGCTCGAAAAAGCCCTGGAGCGCTGGAAGCCGGGCGGCTGGCCGATCAAAGCAAAGCCGCCGCGCGGGCTCTATCTTTGGGGGTCCGTCGGGCGGGGCAAGTCGATGCTGCTGGATCTTTTCTTTGAAGCGGCGCCTGTGAAGAAAAAGCGCCGTGTGCACTTTCACGAGTTCATGCTCTCGCAGCACGCCTTCATGCGCAAAGCGCGTGAACGCGGGCACGGTCAAGATCAGTTGATTGCAGACGCCGCCAAGGCGGTTGCGTCAGAGGCATCGCTTCTTTGCTTCGACGAAATCCAAGTCACCGACATTGCTGACGCGATGATCTTAGGGCGCTTGTTCGAGCGGCTGTTTTCCGAAGACGTGGTGATTGTCGCGACTTCGAACCGGCCGCCGGACGATCTCTACAAGAACGGCATCAACCGCCAACTCTTCCTCCCGTTCATTGATTTGTTGAAGCGGCAACTCGACGTGACGCAGATCGCCGGGCCGCAGGACTTCCGTCTGCGTCAGCTGATGGCCGCGCCAATCTACTATGTGCCGCTCGGTCCTGCCGCTGACGAGGCGATGGACAATGCGTGGAAACGCCTCACGGCCAACGCCGTGCCCAATGCAGTGACGCTCGACGTGGGCGGCCGCGAGTTGCGGGTGCAGCGCCAGGCGGCAGGTGTAGCGCGATTCAAGTTTGATGAACTCTGCGCACGAGCGCTGGGCCCGGCGGACTATCTCGAGATCGCCGAGCGGTTTCACACCGTGCTGTTGGAAAACATCCCGCGACTTACGCCGTCGGCGCGGGAAGAGGCGGCGCGTTTTCGCACGCTGATCGATGCGCTGTACGAAGCCAAGGTGAAGCTCGTCGCGTCGGCCGACGCGCAGCCGATCGATCTTTATCCTGCGGGCGATCAGAGCTTTGAGTTCGAGCGCACGGCTTCGCGCCTTATGGAAATGCGCAGTGAAACTTATCTCGCACTGCCACGCCGCGACGCGGAATGGAAGCAAGGCGTCGTGGATTGAGCGCGGCAAGAAACGCGCCCGAGGGACGCGCTTCTGCGTTAGATTGAATGTTTGTCTTAGTGGCGCGTTTCGAGCGTCACGGCGACGTCGGCGTTTGCCGAGAGGCGCACCACACCATTCGCTTCAACCCCGGAGACAAGGCCGCCGTCGATGTAATGATGGTGGCCATCCGGAGAATCCTTCTTCGCCAATTTGATGCGGTCACCCGATACGTGATCCACGATTCCGACGTGGATGCCGTCGGCGCCGATGACTTCGGCGTGCTTTTGAACTTGGTCGAGATTGGTCATGCGTAACTCCTGAGATGAGGAGAAAACGCGCAATACCGGAACAAGTTTCGTGACGGGCGCCGGTTTAGCGGCGGCGGCGCGATGGTGTTCCGAGGATCCCGCGCATGAGTTCGCGCACGATCGTGTTGAACACACCGCTAGCGACGCGGCCGCCTTGCCGCTCCAGCGGCGTGGTGCGTGAGCTGGAACTACGCGTGGTTCGCGGCGCGCGCGTTGTTCCACCGCCCGTAGAGCGCGTGCGCGAGGCTTTCGCCGCTTCCTTGTCGCGTGCGGCTTGTGCTTCCTCGCGTTCCTCGGCTGCCGCCAAGTCAGCGGCGCGCTTGCCAAGGATTTCGTGGGCGCTGACCCGGTCCACGGCCTTCTCATAGACGCGCCCCGCGGTGTTGGCTTTCATCAAAGCCTCGCGCTGCGCTGGAAGGATTGGCCCGACTTGGCTGTTCGGTGCGCGGACTTTTGTGCGCGCGACCGGCGTCGGCGCACCTTTGGCGTCGAGCGTCGAGACCAAAGCCTCGCCGACATTCAGCTCCTGAATTTCCTTCGCCACGTCGACGTTCTCATTGGCACGGAACGATTGCGCGGCGGCGCG
This sequence comes from Caulobacteraceae bacterium, assembly GCA_016703335.1. Taxonomy (GTDB): domain Bacteria; phylum Pseudomonadota; class Alphaproteobacteria; order Caulobacterales; family Aquidulcibacteraceae; genus Vitreimonas. The sequence continues at coordinate 32,240 of JADJCG010000015.1, forward strand.
CACAGCTTTCTGGTCGGTCGGTGTGTAGGCACGCAGAGCGTGCTGGAAGCGATTGCCCAGCTGCGCCAGCACAGTTTCGGGAATGTCCGCCGGCGATTGCGTGACGAAATAAATGCCGACGCCCTTGGAGCGGATCAGCCGCACGACTTGCTCGACTTTGTTGATCAGCTCCTTCGACGCATCGCGGAACAGCAGGTGCGCTTCGTCGAAGAAGAAGACGAGCTTTGGCTTATCCATATCGCCGACTTCAGGAAGCCGTTCCCAAAGTTCGCTCATGAGCCAGAGCAGGAACGCGGAATAGAGGCGCGGGCTTTGCACCAGCCGCTCTGAGGCCAGCACGTTGATCGTGCCTTTGCCGTCCGGCCGCGTGCGGGTCAGCTCATCCAAATTGAACGCCGGCTCACCGAAGAAGCGATCGGCGCCGTCCATCTCCAGCTGCAGCACCTTGCGCTGGAGTGCCGCGATCGATTGCGGCGTGACGAGGCCGTACTTCTTGCCGATGTCGTCGGAATTATCTGAGAGATAGGTCAGCAGCGCGCGCAGATCGTTTAGATCCAGCAGCAGCCCTTCGTTCTTGCCTTCGTTGAGCCAATCGTCAGCCAATCGGAACGCGATGGTGAGTGCGCCTTCCTGGGCGTCCGTCGCTTCAAGCACGCGGCCCATAAGCACTGGTCCCATTTCCGTGACCGTCGTGCGCACCGGATGGCCGAGTTCGCCGTAGACGTCCCAGAACACGGCCGGCTGCGCTTCCGGCGTCAGCGGCATGTTGATCTCCGCGGCGCGCGCGACGGCCCAAGCCGGCGGCGGATCGCCAGGTGCGGCGCAGCCCGAGAGGTCGCCTTTGATATCGGCGGCGAAGACATTGACGCCTTCGCGCGCGAACGCTTCGGCCAGCACTTGCAACGTGACGGTCTTGCCGGTGCCGGTTGCGCCAGCGATCAAGCCGTGGCGGTTGGCGCGCTTGAGCGCGAGGCCCTGCACGCCTTCTGGCGCGAGGCCAATGTCGATCGTTTCCGCCATTCTCGCGACTCCTGCTTCGCCAACAGCTTGGCGCAACGGGCCTTTCCAGGCGGGCCTTGCGCCGCAGGCAGGCGCAAAGCAAGAGGGGCGCATGGCCAGCCTGGATATTTCGCAGCGCGGTGCGCTCTGGATCGTCGCCACCGGCGTCATCGCAGCCGGGTTCTATTTTCTCCGCGAGCCGCTGACGCAGTTCGCTATGGCAATGATCCTCTGGCTCGCCATCGACGGCCTGTCCGACTCGATCGACAAGCGCATTCCGTTCATGCCACGGTGGCTGGCGCTGCCCGTAGCGCTGGTTCTGGTGCTGAGCCTGATCGCGCTGATTGGGTTCGTGGTTATCGACAACGTCGCCCACATCATGGGCAACATGAACGGCTACGAGTTCCGGCTGAACCAGGTGATCAACCAGGCGCACCAGGCGCTCGGCGCGCCGGGCATTGCGCCGACCGTTTACGATCTCGTTGCGCAAGCCAATCCGAACAACCGCCTTGCGGCCGAAATTGGCGGCAGTTTGCAAAACTTCGCGTCCGCCGCGACGTTCACGTTGATCTATTTGGCTTTCCTGTTCCCGGCGTCGGCTGTGATGAAGGGCAAGCTCGATCTGATTTTCCGCGGCAAAGCTCAGCGTGACGGCGCGCGGGAAGTGCTCGCGCGCATTCGTGAGTCGATGGAGAGCTATTTGTGGGTGCAGACGGTGATGAGCCTCATCATCACTGCGCTCACCTACGTGACGCTGCGCATAATCGGGCTTGAGAACGCGCTGTTCTGGTCGTTCCTGATTTTCTTTCTCAACTACATTCCCACGATTGGCTCGATTGCAGCTGTAGCGCTCACGACAGCCGTTGCGCTTGTGCAATTTCCCACACTTGGCCCGGTTGCTGCGGTGCTTGCCGGCGTCGGCGCGTGGCAATTCATCATCGGCAACTTCATTCAACCGCGCATGACAGGAGATTCATTGAATCTCTCAGCCGTCGTTGTGTTGCTCGCATTATCGATCTGGGGTCTTGTTTGGGGCATCGTTGGTGCGTTTCTCGCGGCGCCAATGACAGTCATGATCATGATTGTATTGGCGCAATTTCCATCGACGCGATGGATCGCAATTTTGCTCTCAGCTGACGGCATACCTACACCCGAAACGAAGCGCGTGAGTAAGTCCGAAGCCGGATCAAAATGATGTTGCGAATCGACTACGAACATGTATCGCTGATGTGAAGAACGTCGCCGGGGCTAGGGGCGTTTCGGCAAAACGCAATCTAGTTTCGCTGCTGTCTCGGCGCGCGTTCATGTCAGTTACTGACGTGTCGATTTTGCGCGCGTGGGCTCAAGGGGGGCTTCATCTAGCGCAGAGCGGCCGTCTCCACGAAACAGGCCTCCGCGTGCGTCCCCCACCCAGCCTGCTGCGAGGCCTGCAGGCGCCGTCGGACAGCTTGTCCCCGTCCGACGGCGCCGCCAATTTCTAAGTATCCAAAAACTGAATCATCTTGTCGTGCGCGGGCCGTTTCGGTGCGCGCGATTTCGGTCTGTAGTCCGACAACCGAACGACGTTCTCGGGGACTTCCTTGACGGCGGGGAGGCGCATGTCGGCGCTGAGTGCGTCGGCGGCCTCGATGAGCTGGCGCAACCGTCGCCGGTCAACGCTCGATTGGACTTCCGTACGGAGCTGCTGGCGGGCCCAGCGGGAGACGACGGAGAGGTATTCGTGGGCGAACATCGCGGAGCAAACGTCACAAACCATGTCCACGTTCCCGGCCATGCGCCGATGCACGGCTAGGACCCGCTCTTGGCGTCAAATCGCGGCGTTCAGGCGGTTGCAGTTGACGCGGGGGCGAGTAGGTTCGCGCCAAAACAAGGAAACGCCTCATGGACGCTGCGACTGCGCGCCAGGAACTCCCTAAAACCGCTGACCAATTTGTCGACCAGGCTGCGAAAGGGCCGTGGCCCGCCTTTCGTGCCAACGGCGCCATCGATGCTGCCGCCGAGATGTTTCTGAGGGGTCTCTATGAGGACGCCTCCGACGACGAGCTCGGCGATCTATCGGTCGAAGACTTTGCAGCGCTCGCGCACGATTTCTGGATCTGGCGCGCCGAGCGTGAGTGCGAGGATCAGTGCCTCCGCATTCGCCGCGGCGTCGGCGTTGGCGGCAAGCAGCTTGATCGTGACGTGCTTGAGATCGCCGGCCCCGACATGCCGTTCCTCGTGGATTCGGTCATGGGCGAACTCGCGGACCAAGGCATCACTTCGCTGGCCATGTTCCACCCCTTGGCGCCGTCGGCGAAAGGGAAGGGCCGTGACTCGCTCATTCAGATTCACATGCCGCGCCTCTCGGCGCAGAAGGCAAAAGATCTGCTCGACGGCGTGCGCGCCTCTCTCGCGGACGTGCGCTCTTCGGTTGGCGATTTTCAAGCGATGCGCAAACGCATGCTCGATTGTGCCGACGAACTTGAAAAGGCGAAGTCCAACGCCGCGCCGAGCGACGTTGCGGAATCGGTTGCGCTGCTGCGCTGGCTCGCGGCTGACAAGTTCACGTTCTTGGGCTCGCGCGACTACCAATACGTCCGCGACGCCAAGGGCGCGCTGACGCCCCACGAGCCGGATATCATCGAAGATACCTGCCTCGGCGTGCTGCGAGATTTCGATCGCTACGTATTGCGCACGACGGCTGAGCCGATGGTGCTGACGCCAGAGCTGAAGCGTCTCGTCGCCGAGCCGACACCGCTGGTCGTCGCCAAATCGACGCTGTACGCGCGCGTCCACCGCCGCGCGATGGCCGATTATATCGGCGTAAAGCGCTACAATGACCAAGGCGAAGTCATCGGCGAGATCCGCTTCGTTGGTCTCTTCACCAGCGAGAGCTTCACCGAGCCGACCCGCAACATTCCGATGCTGCGCAAGAAGGCCGAGTGGGTGATGAACCAGACGGGTTTCGCATCGGGCGGCCACAACGCCAAGACGCTGCGCAAGATCATCGAATATTATCCGCGCGAAGAACTCTGGCAGGTTTCACGCGAGGAATTGCTGGAGACGGCGCGCGGCGTCCTGCACTTGCTCGATCGCCCGCGTGCGCGCGTGTTCGCACGCCGCGATCGCTTCAACCGCTTTGTGACCGCGCTCGTCTACATTCCGAAGGATCGCTATGACACTGATGTTCGCGTCGCCGCCGGCAATCTGATTGCCCAGGCTTATGGTGGTCATGTCGAAAGCTTCCAGCCGCAGCTTGGCGAAGGCCAACTGGCGCGTGTGCTGTTCGTGATCGGCGATATCGACAAGACGCGCGCCGAACCGAACCTCCACAAGTTGGATCTCGAACTCGCCGCGCTCACGCGCACTTGGGATGATGATTTCGGCCAGGATTTGATGCGCTCGGAGCGTTTCGACACCGGCGCGCGCGAAGAGGTTTCAACGCGTTTCAATCAGGCTTTCACTGCGGCCTACCGCGAGCGCTACACTGTTGATGAAGCGCTGATCGACACCGCCGAGATCATGAGCGGGCGCGATGATGAAACCATTCGTGCGCGCGCGTATCGACGCCCTGGTGATGCCGACAACATTATGCGCTGCAAGTTCTACGCGCGTGGCGATGTGTTGGCGCTTTCGGCGACGGTGCCGATTCTTGAAAACATGGGCTTGTTCGTCGATTCCGAAGTGAACTTCGAACTGCAGTTGCAGCAGGGCGCATTCCATGCGCCGCAACGCATTCATGTTCATGACATCGAATGCCGCTCCGCTGATGGCAAAACCATTGATCTCGAGCGCGCCGGCGCGTTGTTCGAGCAAGCGTTCGCAGCAGTCTGGACCGGCAAAGCCGAAAGCGATGGCTTCAACAAGCTGATCCTCTCGCTGCCGTGCTCATGGCGTGAAGCAGCGCTGATCCGCGCTCTGGCGCGGTACCGCCAGCAAACCGGTCTCGATCCGACGCAGGCGATGCAAGAGCAGGCGCTGGCGAATAACACTAAGATCGCGGCACTCATCCTGGCGTTCTTCAAGGCGCGCTTCGATCCACATCTGCCGGAGAGCATGGATACGCGTCTCGCGCGCTCCTCGAAGCTTGAGTTCATGATCGAGTCCACCCTCACGGAAGTTGTGAGCCTGGACGAGGACCGCGCTCTCCGCCGCATCTCGCAGCTGGTGAAGGCGATCCGACGCACGAACTATTATCAAGTCGGCGAGGACCAGCAGCCGAAGTCCTACATGTCGTTCAAGATCGACTCGCACGCCGTGGTGGAATTGCCGGCGCCGAAGCCGTATCGCGAGATATGGGTCGCGTCGCCGCAAGTCGAAGGCGTGCATTTGCGCTTCGGCCCGGTGGCGCGCGGCGGCTTACGCTGGTCCGATCGCCGCGAGGATTTCCGCACCGAAGTGCTCGATCTCGTTAAAGCACAGCAGGTGAAAAACGCCATTATCGTGCCAGTTGGCGCGAAGGGCGGCTTCTTCCCGAAGCGCTTGCCCGCACGCGGCGCGCCTGGATTCCAGGAAGCTGGCGTTGAAGCCTACAAAACCTTCTTGCGCGGTCTTCTCGACATCACCGACAACATCAAGAACGACGACATCAAGCCGCCGCTCGATGTTATTCGCTGGGACGAAGACGATCCGTATCTGGTCGTCGCCGCGGACAAAGGCACGGCAACGTTCTCCGACATCGCCAACGGCATCAGCGCCGACTACGGCCACTGGTTGGGCGATGCGTTCGCGTCGGGTGGTTCAGTTGGTTACGACCACAAAGCCATGGGCATCACGGCCAAGGGCGCGTGGGAAGCGGTGAAGCGCCACTTCCGCGAGATCGGCAAGAACATCCAAGAAGAAGAGTTCACGGTTATTGGCGTCGGCGACATGTCGGGCGATGTGTTCGGCAACGGCATGTTGCTGTCACGCAAGATCCGTCTGCTCGCCGCGTTCGATCACCGCGACATCTTCATCGATCCGAACCCGAAGGATTGCGAAAAGAGCTTCGTCGAGCGCAAGCGCCTCTTCGATACGCCGCGCACCAGCTGGCAGGATTACGACAAGAAGCTGATCTCGAAAGGCGGCGGCGTGTTCTCGCGCAGCTCCAAGACGATCGACATCAGCCCCGAAATCGCGGCGTTGACCGGCATCGACAAACCACAAGCCACGCCTGCTGAGCTAATGACAGCGCTGCTGAAAACCCAGTGCGAACTCATGTGGTTCGGCGGCATCGGCACCTACATCAAGGCGCGCGCAGAAACCAATGCCGACGCCGGCGACAAGGCCAATGACGGCCTGCGCGTTGACGCCGAGGATCTAAAGGCGCTGGTTGTAGGCGAGGGCGCGAACCTCGGTGTCACGCAGAAGGGCCGCATCGCATTCGCGCGTACCGGCGGGCGCGTCAACACAGACGCCATCGATAACTCGGCTGGCGTCGATACGTCTGACCACGAGGTCAACATCAAGATTCTCGTCGCCGAAGTCATCCGCACTGGAGCGCTGAAAGAAGACAAGCGCGACAAGCTGTTGGAATCGATGACTGACGAAGTCGGCGCATTGGTGCTGCAGAACAATTACGATCAGACGGGCGCGATTTCGGTCGCGCAGACCAGCGCGGTGAACGATCTCGATAGCCACGAGCGGTTCATCCAGCGCTTGGAATCGGAAGGGAAGCTTTCCCGTCGCGTCGAGGGCCTGCCGCTCACCGGGGAGTTCGCGGCGCTGCGTGGCGCTAAGCTCGGGCTCACACGGCCGGAACTCGCCAAGCTCGTCGCCTATTCGAAAATCAATCTCTTCGACGCAATCGTAGCGTCGAAGCGCCGGACGATCCGGCGTTCCAAGAACCTTTGAAAGCCTACTTCCCGCGCGAACTTTCCAAGTTCGAGTCGCAGATGGCCAATCACCGCCTGCGCCGCGAAATCATCGCGACTTGCTTGGCGAATGATCTGGTGAATCGCTGCGGCCCGTCGTTCGTGGACCGCATCAAGGAAATCTCGCGAGCGCGTACGGTGACAGTCGCCTGCGCGTTTGAAGCGTCTCGCCGGATCTTTGAACTTGAAGACCTGGTCGATCGCATCAACGCGCTCGACAACAAAATTCCGGCAGCTGCGCAGATCGCTCTGCATCAGCGCGTCGGAGGCGCCCTGCGCCGCGCGGTGACCTATCTTGCGCGCAATGCTGGCTTTGAAAGCGAGACACCGCCGTCGATCCTCGACGTCGTGAAGCGCTACTACGAGCCGGTTCGTGAACAACGCGCCACGATCATGCAGGACCTCAGTCGCATCGAGCGCGAGCGCGTCGATGTGCGCCGGGCCGATCTGGTCGCGCTAGGTGCACCTGAAGCTCTGGCGGAAGAGGCGGCCTTGCTGTCGCCGCTGACGCTCTCGCTCGATGTCGCTGACATGGCGCGAAATACGAAGTGGCCCGTCGTGGCGGCTTCGACGCTCCATTGCGTGATCGGCGCTGAGCTTGGCCTCGACGCGCTGCGCGATGCGGCGACGAACATGAAGTTGGAGCAACACTGGGATCGCTTGGTCGTGCGTCGCGCGGCAGGTGATTTCGGCGAAGCGCAGTTGAAGCTCGCCGAAGCGGCAGCGCGTTTGATCGGCCAACCGCCGAATGACGCGAACAATGCTTGGGCAACGGAAGTAGCGCAGAAGTGGCTGGCGTCGCTTGGTCAGCCGGCTCAGCGCGCGCGTTCGGCCTTTGCTGACCTCGACGGGCAAGGACCGTGGACGTTCGCGAAGCTGATGCTGATCGCAGCCGAGTTCAACGCGCTGGTCGCTGCGGTCCGCTAGAGTGCTTCGATCATCTCGCGGAGCAAGGTTTGCTCCCGCGCGGTGGCAGCGGAGTTGTAGCGGACGCGGGGGTCTTCGGCCTGCTCGTCCTCGAACGCATGCGTGGCGTTTTCGAACAGTAGAATTTCCATTGGTGCGCCGCGGGCGCGCTGGCGCTCCAACGCTGCGCGTGACGAGCCAACGATGTAGTCGCGTTGCGCGATGATCGCGGTGCTGCGCGGCGTAATCCGCCAATTGCGGTGGCCAGCATAGGTGCCGACGCCGGTATACGGATAGACGAGCATCGTTGCGGCAAGACCCTCAAGCGGCTCGCCATCCAAATCGTCGAGTCCGGTCGCGCGGCGCATTTCTTCGCCGGTGCGGAGCGCGAGTGCGTCCATGATCGTCCAGCTGCCGTGGCTCCAGCCGATTGCACTGATGCGGTTGCCGTCGGCCCAGGGTTGGCGGCGGGCCCAGGCGATGGTAGCGTAGAGGTCACCAGCGCGCTCGCGGCCTTGCAGGCGCGCGCCGGTGCAGACGGTGGCGAAGGCAGCCATGCGGCTGATGCGGCGCGGCGCAAAGGAGTCGACGACGATTGCGGTTGCACCTGCCGACGCAGCCGCGTCGGCCATGTCTTCGATGAATGGGCGGGGTCCACCGCAGCCGTGCAGCATGATGACGACGGGTGTCTTCGCGTCGGTGTTTTGCGGGTGGCGCACGACGTAGTGCGGCTCAAGCCGTGCGATGCGCTGGTCGACCGTTTCCGCGAACGCCTGAACAGGCATGAGCAATCCCAAAACCACGAAAGCCACGGCCAAGATGGGGACGCGCCGGCTCATCGCGCAAGGCTGGCGCTCAGCGCCCCGTTGCGCCAGATTGCCGGAGGAGTTCCACCACATGTTCATGACCCGCCGTATCCTAGTCGCAGCCGCCGTATTGGCGCTAGCCGCCTGTAACCGTGCGCCGCAGGCGCCGGCGCCGGAAATCTCCGCCGAACGCACTGCCGCAGTCACCGCCGCGGTCGAAGAGCAGCGCGTGAAGTTTGCCGCCGCACCCGATCCGGCGCAGGCCGACTATGCGACGGCGTACCAGTTTTCCTTCAATGGTCTCTGGACCGATCGCGTGCCGATGACGGCGTTTGAAGGCGATGTTGTGATGGTCGTGAACACGGCGTCACGTTGCGGGTTCACGCCGCAATACGAAGGCTTGCAGCGGATCTATGATGAGTACCATGCGCAAGGCTTCGATATTGTTGGTGTGCCGGCAAACAATTTCATGGGGCAAGAACCCGGCTCAGCCGAAGAGATCCAAGAGTTCTGCACGCTGAACTATGGCGTGACCTTCCCCATGGCTGCGAAAACAGATGTGGTCGGCGATCAGCGGCATCCTTTCTATGCGTGGGCTGAGCAGCAGATCGGCGAGAGCGCCGTGCCGCAGTGGAATTTCCACAAAATCCTGATCGGCCGCGACGGTCGCATCATCGCGGCATTCCCGTCTGACACGGAGCCGACGGCGGCAGAGATTCGCGCCGCAATTACGACGGCGCTTGCCGTTCAACGCAGCGCGCCGGCGGAGTCCTCGTCACTGCGTTAGTGCCGGAAGTGGCGCATGCCGGTGAAGGCCATCGCGATGCCGGCGTCGTCGGCGGCTTTGATGACATCTTCGTCGCGGATTGAGCCGCCGGGTTGAATGACGCTCGTGGCGCCGGCTTCGACAGCTTGCAGCAATCCGTCTGGAAACGGGAAGAACGCGTCAGACGCGCAGGCTGAACCTTGCGCGAGAGAGGCGGGGAGCTTTGCTGTTCCGGCGGCTTCGCCGGCGCGGAGGGCGGCGATGCGAGCGCTGTCGCGTCGGTTCATTTGACCGGCGCCGATGCCGGCGGTTTGGCCGTTCTTGGCGAAGATGATCGCGTTCGACTTCACGTGTTTGCAGACGGTGAAGGCAAACAGCATGTCGGCGATCTCCGGGTCCGTCGGCTGACGCTTGGTGACGATCTTCAAATCGGCGCGCGTGATGTGGCCGATATCGCGGTTTTGAACGAGAAAGCCGCCGGCGATGGTTTTGTAAGAAAGGCCTGGCGCCGATGGGTCGGGCAAACCGCCGGTGACGAGCAGGCGAAGGTTTTTCTTCTTTGCGAACACCGCGACCGCATCTTCGTCGGCTTCGGGCGCGATGACGACTTCGGTGAAGATTTCCGCGATCGCTTCAGCGGCGGCTTTGTCCAAACGCTGGTTCAAGGCGACGATGCCGCCAAACGCGGAGACTGGATCGCATTCCAGCGCGCGCTTGTAAGCATCGACCAGTGAGCTACCGAGCGCGACGCCGCATGGATTGGCGTGCTTGATGATCGCGACGGCCGGGCCGTTCTTGGGATCGAATTCGGCGACAAGTTCGTAAGCAGCGTCAGTGTCGTTGAGATTGTTGTAGCTCAGCTCTTTGCCTTGAAGCTGCGTCGCGGTGGCGACGCCGAAGCGCTTTTCGCCGGTGACGTAGAACGCCGCGTTCTGGTGCGGGTTTTCTCCGTAGCGCAACGACTGCTTCAGCTTGCCGCCGAGCGCCCGATAGGCGGGGGCTTTGTCTTCGAGTTGCCCGGAGTACCAGGCGGAGATCGCCGCATCGTATGCGCCGGTGCGTGCAAAAGCCTTGGCTGAGAGCTTCTTGCGCAGCGCGAGCGTCGTGCCGCCGTGCGTCTTCGCTTCTTCGAGGATCGCGGCCATGTCGTCAGCATCGGTGGCGACGGCGATGAAGCCGTAATTCTTCGCGGCGGCGCGGATCATGGCAGGGCCGCCAATGTCGATGTTTTCGATGCAGGTTTCGAAATCGGCGCCGCGCGCGACGGTGGCTTCGAACGGGTAGAGGTTCACGTAGAGCACATCGAACGCTTCGATGCCGTGCTCCTTCATCGCGGCGGCGTGCTCTGTGTTGTCACGCAGTGCGAGCAGGCCGCCGTGCACTTTCGGGTGCAGCGTCTTCACGCGGCCGTCCATCATCTCGGGGAAGTTGGTGACGCTGCTGACGTCCTCGACCGCGAGCCCCGCATCCGCGATCGCTTTGTGCGTGCCGCCGGTGGAAACGAGCTTCGCGCCGAGCGCGGTGAGCGCTTTGGCGTGATCGATCAGGCCGTTTTTGTCCGAAACCGAAATGAGGGCGCGCTTGATCGGGAGAATGTCTGTCATGACGCCTGATGGCTCCGACTCGAAACAGGGTCAATGCGACTCCGTCATCCTGGGGCGCACAACGTGCGATGCCGGGATCCAGGGGCCACATGCTGGGCCCTTTGCCCCCGGATACTGGGTTCTCGCTTCGCGAGCCTCAGGATGACGGAGAGACGCAGGTCACTGCTGCGGCTGTAGCTCCGGATAAATCCACCAGAACGGGAAGTCGGTTTCGCCGAAGACCATCGCCACGATCTCTGGATAAATCACCTCGGCGCGGACGCTGTTGCCGAACATGATCAGGCAGCGTTGCTGGCGTTCGGCGCAGATCACGAGATTGCCGGTCCAATCGTTATGGCCGCCTTTTGAGAAATAACGATCGTTGGGGCCGTTCCAGCTTTCGCCGACGAGCGACGCGGAGAGGTCTGACGCTTCGCCGCGTGTGTCGACGGTGTTGAAGAACTGAATGGTCGGGAATTTTTGCGTGGTGCGGATTGGGAACTGCCCACTGACCCATTCGGCCCGTGCCGCAGGTGAGAGGCCTTCGCCGGCGAACATGCCGCGCCACATGCGGGCTTGGTCGGCGATGGTGGTATCCATTGAGCCTGGCGGCGGCGACGTTGTCGCGATGGTCGTGCGGTTCGAACGTGCCGTCCATCGCGTAACCGTCGGCGAGATTGGCGGCGAAGTCTTCGCGCCATTGCATCGAGGTGCGCGTCATGCTGAAGCGATCAAACACGCGGCGCTGCATCTCCGCGCCGACATCGAGGCCGAGCCCTTCTTGCAGAACGATCTGCAAAATCCAGATGCCTTCGTTCGAGTAGGCGTAGTGCTCGCCGGGGGTGAAGTGGAAGCGCAGCTTTTGATCGGGCTCCAGGAAGCGCATGTTGGCGAGGCCGCTGCGATGGGTGAGCAGAATGCGCGGCGTGAGTTGGCGCCAGCGTTCGTCGCCGGCGAGATCGGTGTAGTCTTCAAGCTCTGGCAGTGGACGCGGCAGATAGTCCGCGATTGAGCGATCGAGATCGATTTTGCCTTCGTCGACGAGCTGCATCACCATGTAGGCGAACGCCGCTTTGGTGACGGACGCGCCGTACATGATCGTATCGGTCTGAAGCGGCAGCGCGTTCTCGCGATTGCGCAAACCGTACGCGTTGACATGCGTGATCTCGCCGTGGTCGACGATCGCGACCGCCATGCCGACAACTTGCTCGCGCGCCATCAATGCTTCGATGCGTGCATCGAGCGTGGCGCCGTCGATCCGCTGCGTTGCAGGCAGCGAGCTGCTAGCGCAGCCGGCGAGGGCTGCGGCAAAAATCAGTGCGGAAAGTTTCATTAGGTCCTCAGGGTCTGCGCCAGCTGATGAAGAAGCATCCAAGCCCGCCAATCAGGAGGGCGAAGCCTGGGATGAGGGCCCAGCCGAATTTGGCTGGAACGAGAACTGCGTTGGCGCCGACGAGATGCCATTCGCGGCGTCCATCGGGCACGGTTTCGGTGAACGCCGGGCCGCGCATTTCGGGGATGAAGATTTGTCGCTCGTCTGCGCGAGCGCGAAGTTGCGGATTGTCGTCGATGTCATCGAAGACGTTGGCGGTTTCGCCGGCGCGGATCACGCCTTCGGACTGATAGGTGTAGTGGGTGGCCGCGCCGCCGCGATCGACTTCCGCGAGGCCGATGAGAGCGCCGCCGAGGATGAGGCCGCCGAGACCGGCGTAGAGCCAACGGCGGCTGACCGAACGGGTGTCGTGTTCGCGCTGGAGCAGGTGTTTGCGGACGGCTTCGATCTCGCGGAGGCGATCGAGTTCGGCGGGATAGAGCGCGCCGACAATGGCTTCGGTATCTAGGCTGAAGGCCTCGACCAGCCGCGCATACACATCCTCCGACGGGAAGGATTTCCCCGTCTCGAGCTTAGACAGATAGGATTGCTCGATGCTCGCTTTGGCTGCGGCGTCGGGCTGCGTCCATCCCAGCTCAGTGCGCCGGTTCTTGAGGTAATCGCCGAATTTCATGGGTCCAGTCATTGGTAGGAATGCCTTGAATACAACTGGAATAATCTGGAATAGGCAGGAATTTGAACGGGCATGCGGCATCGCCGTGTGCTTCGTCTAGCGAAACACCGCGAAAGTGGGAGCAGGGCGCGTGGTGACGCGCTGGGTAGTGCCTTAGGTGCGATGCTTGCGCATCGCCGCGTGTCGCCACGCGCCCTGCGCGATTGTTATGCGCCGGGCCGTCACGGAGAGGTCTTTCACTCCCTTGGATCGGTGCCCCGACGGCGTGCGGGGCATTGCCCTGCTCCGGTGCGCTCCCACGGTTTTGGTTTCCCGTAGGCTTCCGTCCGCCTTCGCTCTTACGAGCGTCGGTGAGACATCACGCTCAATCGCGCCCCTCACGCTCGCTTGGCTCGGCTAGCCGATGAGCCTCCCGTGTGGGGGATGGCGCAGTATCCGCGCAGTTTGGAGGTGTGGGATAGATTTTGGGTGAGGCGGGGATTTTGTTGGGCGGGAGGGGGTTTTGGTGTGGGATAGATTTCTAACGTTCGCTCCTGGCCGTGAGTCTGTCGCGAGGCGCCGCTCTAATCGGACGTTCCGCAAGTCATGTGTATCCGGCAGGAATTCGCCGATGCCTGCCACTGGGCGGCCTTGCCGCCACGCTTCAATGTCTGCGGTTACTACCGCAGCGCAAAACAAGCGACTAAAATCGAAGTACCCGGTCCAATCCCTCATGGATTGAGCGTGTATCCACGCTGCTGAAGCAGCGCGTGCGCGGTCATTGCCGAAAGCGCAAGCCTGACGCCTGGCAGCAAATCGGTCTCAGCGACGTCGAAGTGGGCCGCTGACTGCCCGCAGACCCAAACCTCGACGTCGTGGGCGATGAGGTCAGCGATGAGAGCGGCATTCGCGTTGTCCTCGTCCGGGCGGGGGTTCACCGCGAGATCACGAGTGGCCGAACCGCGCACCACAATCGCCAACCGAATGTTCGAAGGCCGAACCCCGGCTCGAGCATGCATATTTAAGAAGCGCGCCGCGGACTCGATTCCTCGGTTCACTTCCCCGGGCTCCGCGCCTTCGGACACATCGAAGACGACCTTGAAGCGCGTATGCGCCGGGATCGGCTGCGCCGCTGGCGCCAGCAAGAAAGCGGCGAAGAAAACAGCCGATCTTAGCGAAATCATTTCGGATCTCCCTCCGTCGTGAGGCCCTTCCAATTGCTGGCCTCCATTGAACTAGCGTGTCGTGCCTCCGACTATCGGTGAGCGCGCGTCTCGCGCGCAGCAGTGATCGGCGGCCACGGACCAAAGGTGTGCTGCTCTTGTGAGAAGTCATCGTCATACGGAGGAAAGGGGGCGTCGACGGGCTTTAGCGCGCGATTTGGATAGTCGCGATCAAGATTGCGTCGCTCGGGCCGCGCTTGAACATTTATGAACGCAGCCACGTCAATCGCCTGCTCATCCGTAAGTTGTGGGGCATCGTGCGTGACACCGTAGGGCATGTTCGCGCGTATGAAGTTAGCGGCAGTGATAATCCGATGCATGCCGGCGCCGGTGTTGAAGCTGTCCGGTCCCCAGAGCGGAGGGTAGGCGTAGCCTGGTCCATCGGTGTTGCGAAGGCCTTGTCCATCCGCACCATGACATGTCACACAGTTCGATCGGTAGACCAGCTCGCCGCGCGCGGGATCTGCGGGACGATCCAAGAGCGCGACGGCGGGCGCGCCTCTTCCTTCCATGCCGGCGGGCGCTGCTTCGCTCAGAAACTCGATGTAGGCGACCATCGCCGCCATCTCTCGTGAGTCTTCCGGCAACGGCCGCCCATTCATGCTGCGCTCGAAGCAACCGTTTATCCGCTGAGCGAGCGATTGCTCAGCATTTTCGCGCGCCATGTTTCGCGGATAGGCGTCAGTGACGCCGATGAACGAAAGCCCATAGCGCCGCCGTCCGCCGTCGAGATGGCAGGAACCGCAAGCGAGGTTGTTGCCCGCATAGCGCAAACTCAAGCTAGAGGCGCCAGGCCCCGCGAGTTCATAGGTGCGCCGTATGAGAGCCTCGCCGTAAAGCACCTCATCCTTGTGCGGTCCGTCAGCCAAGAGTGCTGGATCGGGTTCCGGCCATTCGGCATGCGCCGGCGTCACGTCACTCGTTGTCTCAGTGTTTCCGCAGGCGACCGTGAAAACCAACGATGCCGCTGCTGCTAACCTGAGAAGGAAGTTGAGCGCCATTGTCACGTCCCCAATCCCAATCGGCGAGGAAGAGGATGGCGGAAGACATCAAGGCATCGCAAGGGCAAACGCCGAGTGAGTGGCGCTGGGCCAGCGCACTAGATCGCGAAATCGGCGGGCCAACACATCCGCTACATTCGGAGCCAAGCGTCAGGACTGGGCCAATGATCGTCGCTCGGACAAATCCTACCAATATCTGTTTTAGATTCCGCCGGCAGGCGGCAGGCCGTCCTTCTCCCGCATGCGCGGGAGAAGGTGTCGGCGAAGCTGACGGATGAGGGTGGGTGTTTGAGGTTGAGCGGGTGTTGGCGATGAGTCTTTTTCTGCCGATCGCCCCGTCATCCGTCCTTCTAGCCAAGGCTTCGGAGGACACCTTCTCCACCCTCGCTGGGGAGAAGGGGTGGCTGCCATTGAATGTGAGGCACGCAGGGGTTAGCTAGGTGGTGACGCTCTGCGTTTTGCGTAGCTCGTTCCAGTAGGCCGGCCTGATACGAAGGTCTTGGCCCGTTGCGAGCCCGGAGCGGCTCTGTTGAATTACTCCATTCGGTACAAAAACGCGGGCGGCGTTGTCGCGCGCTCGGAATTGCTGCCGTTCGCAAACGATCTTGAAGCGATGGATCACGGACGCGCGGGATCGGGGCGCAACGCGATCATCGAGGTCTGGAAGGGCGATCATTTGATCGTCCGTTTGTTCGGCGTTGATAGCCGCGGGCCAACGACACCGGGGTTCAAATGATTGCGCGGGGCTCAACGTTCACGCTGAGACTTCGCCACGGCATTTGGCGCGTCACATTGAACGGCGCGTTCTTCGCGGACTATCGCTCAGAGATTGATGCGCGAGCGGGCGTCGCTGACGTGACGCGACACTTCACGTCGCCTGCCAAGCTCGTGCTGATCGAACACGACGGGATCTGAATCGCGCTGTTCTAAATTCGCGCGACTGAAAGCCAGCGCGCTCACCACCAAAAGGAACTCGAATGAACATGATTGGACGCACGAACTCTCTCACGCCCGAAGATATCGAACGCGATGCGCTGACGCCCGCTGACTATGTCGCTGCTGGTGTCGAAGTTCCTAATTGGGCCGACGATCCGGTCCCTACGATAGAAACTTGGCGGCGCTGGCAGGCCGCGCAGAATGCAGCGCTCGCGCACAAGCGCGCCGCCGCTCGGTCAGCTCAAACTTAGTCACTCCGAAGACGAGGTCGCGCTAGCTCCGCGCGAGCGCCCAGCGGATGCGGTTGGGCGGGGCGAGGCCGTGGCCCATGGGGTCGGCTTCGCCGGAGAGCGTGATTTGGTGGCTTTCGCGCGGGATTTCGCCGCCCCAGTAGATTGAGGGCTCGATGGCGATGTTTGGTGCGTCGGTGCGTAGGCGCCAGCGTTGACCGCCAGGCGTTTCGAGAAGTGCGGTTTGATGCTCTGAAATGCGCACGCGCAGGTTTGGGTGCAGGTGGAAGCGGACGACGTAGGGGATGTCGTTTTTCGGGTTCGGCGATTTCAGTTTCATCGGACGAATGAGTTCGTCGATGCCGCGCAGGTTTTTGCCTTCGTGGTCGACGAAGATGTAGCGGCGATGCCAGAGGCCGTACTTTTCTTTGTAGCCGTCGTGGCGGCCCTGTACGGTGATGCCGCTTTCGTCCGATGAGCGGCGCACTTCGTCGAGGTTTGGGCCGGTGAGGCGCGAGCCGCCGCGGCGTTCATCAAGATTGGCGGAGAGCGCATCGGCGAGCACCAGTGTTGAGTGCGCGTTGGTAGCGCGTGCGGCCATGCGTGCGGCGGGCGAAAGTTCGCGCGTTGCGCCGATATTGACGATGAGGCGTTCGGTATCGCTGGAGAGTTCGAATGAGAGTGCGCTTGCGTGCGCGCGTTCGGCATAGTTGAGCGGTGGCGCGCCGCCGACATCGAACAACCCACGCAAGCCACCGACTTCTAAGCGCTGAAAGCCGGTGTGATTGGCGAACTGGAAGGGGCGGATGGCGCCGCTGGCGCGCGCGAGCACGGCGTCGATGGTCGCAGCTGAACCTTCGGCGCCACCTTGGAAGCAACCGAGGCGGCCATCGCCCAGACGCAACATGCGCAGCATGTTCGCGAGCTTGGGCAGTGTAGCGACCAGGATTTGCGGCGGATCGTCGAGCGCATCGCGTGCGGCCACGAGATCGCAAAGCGCTTCCGCGAGCGCTTCGGGCGAGCGCGAGAGGTGACCGCCGTCGCCGTAGAATTGCTTGGCGCAGGCTTCGATGAGCATTTCTTCGCCTTGCTCGGCGAAGCGCTCACCTTCTGGAAAATCCGCCGCGCCAGCGAGCACGAGCGCGGCGCCGGCTTTGATCGAGCCCAGATGCCGCTCGCTCAGTTCGCTTTGCGCCATCAGCAGCAGGCGCGCTTGGCGCGCGGCGGAGCGCAGGAGCGATGCGCGTTGTTCTGGTGCGCCTTGTTCGAACGCGGGGCGGCCCCAGCAGAGCCAGGCGAACAAGCGCTCGGCGGTGATTTCCTGATCCCACGCGAGATCGTCCCACTCGCCGTGCTCCTTCACCCACGCATCGATCAGCTGCGCGATGAAGCCGTGAGCAGACGGGCCAACGGCTGCGAGGTCAACGAGCCAGGAGAACGAATGAAGGCGCGCGGTGAAGTGGCGCGAGGGATGTGAAGGCAGCCACGGGAAAAGGTGATCGCCTTGCAAGCGCTCGGCTCCGATGCGCCACACGCCGCGACCAATTTCGCGGCCGCGCTCGGTGTCGCCGACGCGTGGGTCATTGCCCCAGCGGCCGATGCGATCGGGAGCGGCGTCGCCGAGACGCATGCGGTGGAACGGATTCGCGCGCCAGTGGTCGTTCGCCGCGACCGGCTTCGTTGGCCGGTTGGTGGGGGAGACCGGCGCGTTCATCGAGCTACGCGGCGGCTCTCAGTTTTCGGATATTGTCCGCGTACTGGCTCGGGTCGCCGCCATAGACGGCAGTGCCGGCGACAAGCGCAGTCGCGCCGGCGGCCACGACGCGCGCGGCGTTCTTGGCGTTCACGCCGCCATCGACTTCGAGAATGATGTCGCGGCCTGAGGCGTCGATTTTCCGGCGCAGCTTTTCGATCTTCGGCAACGCTGTTTCGATGAAGCTCTGACCGCCAAATCCTGGGTTCACGCTCATCACGAGTACGAGGTCGATGAGATCGATGACGGGGTCGATGGCTTCTGCAGGCGTGCCCGGATTGAGTGAGACGCCAGCTTTGGCGCCGGTCTCGCGGATGGCTTGCAGCGTGCGGTGAAGGTGAGGGCCGGCTTCTGGATGCACGGTGATGATGTCGGCGCCGGCGTCGCGGAAGGCTTGGATGTAAGGATCGACCGGCGCGATCATGAGGTGCACGTCGAACGGTAGCTTCGTGTACTTGCGGATCGACTTCACCACGACAGGGCCGATCGAGATGTTCGGCACGAAATGGCCGTCCATCACATCGACGTGGATCATGTCGGCGCCGGCATCCTCAGCTGCGCGCACTTCCTCGCCGAGCTTCGAGAAATCCGCAGCCAGGATCGAAGGTGAAATGAGCGTCCGCGCCATGATTTGTCGTACCCCGCGCTGGGGAGGTGGCGCAAGGCGAGCGGGTTCCTATAGCGCTTAGCTGCGCAGCAAACGAGCGGCGTAAAAGCCGTCGAGGCCGCCGATCTCGGGCCATTGGCCGGGATGCGAGCGCATATCGCCGTCGGCGGTGATGAATTCGGCGGGGACTTCGTCTGTGAGCGGTGCGCGCTTCCAGCCGTCGCGCAAGGCTGCCGCAACGATGCCAGGGCCTTCTTCGGGTTCGAGTGAGCAGACGGCGTAGATCAGCGGCGCGCCAGGTTTGAGCAACTTGGCGCTCGCGGCGACGAGCTGCGCTTGCAGATCGGCGAGCGCTTTCACGTCTGTCGGACGGCGGAGCCAGGCGACGTCGGGGTGACGGCGTAGCGTGCCGGTTGAGGTGCAGGGTGCGTCTAGCAGGATGGCGTCGAATGGCTCGGCTTTGAACTCGAGTGCATCGGCGCAGATGATCTCGGCTTCCAGTTTTGTGCGCGTGAGGTTTTCGCGCAGACGCTTCAAGCGCGCTTCGGATTTATCGACAGCGGTGACGTGCGCGCCTGCCGCTGCGAGCTGTAGTGTCTTGCCGCCGGGCGCGGCGCAAAGATCGAGCACGCGCTTGCCGCGAACGTCGCCGAGCAGTTTTGCGGGCAATGCGGCGGCGGCGTCTTGCACCCACCACGCGCCATCGTTGAAGCCGGGGAGTGTGTCGACGGCCGCGTGTTCGGCAAGACGTATGCTGCCCGTTGGCGTCACCGTGCCGAACAATCTCTCAGCCCAGCCGGCGGCGTCAGCTTTTACGGAAACATCTAGCGGTGGCTCGCTTAGGAGCGCTTCGGCGATTTGTGGCGCGGCGTCGCCATAGGTCGCGCGCCAGCGTGTGTAGAGCCATGGCGGCAGATCGGCGCCCGGAGGGAGAGAGTTGAGAATCTCTTGGCCGTTGCTCGCGACCTTGCGGAGCACCGCGTTCATCAGTTTCGCAAAGCCGCGCGCTTCTTTCATGTGGTTCGCGGTTTCGACGGTCTCGCCGACTGCCGCGTGCGGGGGTGTGCCGAGCACCAGCAATTGCGCCGCGCCGAGATGCAGCAAAGCGCGGGCGTGGTCGGCGTTGTCCGGTAGCGGGCGGGCCAGAAATTCCGAGAGCACGGTGTCGATGCCGCCGAGACGGCGCAGGCCTGCGGTCACGAGCGCGCGCGCAAAAGCGCGGTCGCGGCCCTCGAGAGCGTTGAAGCTTGGCGTTTCGCTGAGCGCGTCTTCGAGCGCGCGACCGCGATCCATCACGGCGACGAGGAGATCAGTGGCTGCGCGGCGGGCGGTCAAGGTGGGGTGGGTGTATCGGGTGCGTACTGCACGTCAACGCGTGCGCGGCGGAAACTCGCCAGCCGGATTGTCGCGCCGCCCGCGGAAAGTGGCGTGGAGATGCGAACCGGGGGCGCGAATGTCGTGTCCGGCATCAGCGCGAACCAGATTTGGCCTTCGGGGACGCGGCGGCGGCCTTCGTCGCGCGGATTGAAGCCGCTGACGGCAATGTAAGCGAGTTTGCACTTCAGAACGTCGCCTTCGTAGCCGCCGCCTTCGTAGCTATCGATGTCGCCATCGCTGAGCTGGAGCAGATAGTGAAAGCGGCCGTCGAAGGTTGGGTACGTGCCTTCGCACCGGCGCGAGCGGCCAACATCGATCGCCATGGCGACGACGTTTGAGAGCGGATCGCGTGAGGCGCGGCGTTGTGCTTCGGTGGCGGCTGGATCGCCCCAGGTGCGATAATTGGGTTCGATCTCTGCGCTGATCGCGCGGTCATCACCGGCGGTCATGACGATGACGCGGCGTTTGCGGCTGTAATGGTGATCGAGGTTGTAACGCTGCCAGCGGACGCCGTTGGCGTCGATCGCGCCAGATGAGCTTGCCTGGATGTCGGTGCGCTCGAACAGATTGAGGATGCCGCGCGATTGCAGGCTGGCGGAGATGTCGTAGCTGTCCTCCGTGACGTCGGCATCCACGGTCACGCCGCCGACTGGCACGAAGCCGAGGCCAAAGCCGTCATAGCTCAACGCAAAGCGATCCGCGAACGCGGGCGTCGCGAGAAAGAGCAAGGCGGCGAAGGCGAACACTGCGCGCATGCGGCAGACTGTAGAGCGCCAACATTTCGCAGCAAGCTGCGCCGCGCAGCAAAAAGGGGAGCCTTTGGGGCTCCCCTTCCGCAGGTCGTCTGTCTGGCTGCGTTAAAGCGGACGGACGTTGATTTCCATATTGTCGAGCGGCAGCTCGATCAGCGTGCCGACGCGGCCCGACATCACATCTTCAAAACCGGCCGAGCGCGCTTCGGCGATCTGCACTTGCGCTTCCATCTGGTTGCCTGCGCCGGTGAGCACGACGAGGCCAGCGTTGGAGCCGTGCGCTCGGGCGGCAAGTTCAGCTGGCGTCATGCTGGTTTGTTGGTGGAGGTGCGAGAGCGCTTGGCTTTGCGTGCCTTGCAGCACAACGTCGGCATTGGCGGCGGCGTCAGCGCCAACAACGCGACCGTCGCCGCCGACCACGATCGAACGGCCGCGATAGTCAAGTCGATAGCCAACGCGGCCGGTGAAAGCGTCTTCCTGCGTCGTGAAGGCGGAAACGGTGAGGCCGTCGCCTTCGAACACGATCACGGAGCGGCCCGGCTCTGGCGATGGACCCCAGGCCTGCAGGCCGCGCGACGCGCCGTCCATGCCGGCGGCTTGGTTCAAGCCATCGACAGTGCGTTGCGTGTCAGCTGGGCCGTAGACCGGCAGCAGCGCATCTTCGCGGCCAGCCGAGGCTTGGCCGTACATCGCGCTGAGATCAGACATTTGCTGAAGGCCTGAGCTGGTCAGCAGCACCGCTTGCAGGCGCGCCATCGGCACGCCGCGTTGAATGAGCGAGTCGGCCGCGCCCGAACCAGCATCGACGACGAAGAGGCGACCGCCAGCCACAACGGCGAGGCACGGTTGCTGCGCGCCATTTTCGCTGCCGCCGCATACGATGGCGCGGAGTGCTGTCGAATCGAAGAGATCTTCATTCGCAACAGCTTGCTGCTCTGCGTAGGTGGCGTACGCGCGGGCGATGGCCTCTTGGCCTTCGGGCGTTTGCGAGCCCAACACCCATCCGCCCCAGAACAGGCCTGACAGCGTCACGAAGACGACAGACGATTTGCCGATGGCGTTCATGGTACCGACCCCGAATTTCCAAAATCGCGCTCTTCAGCGCGTTGACGTTTAACCCCACACCAGCGTTGCTACCCGGCGTTATGATTCGCGCAAACTCGGTTAACACGAGGTTTCCACAGGTGCGTGCTGTACCTTTGCCGAAACGGAAAACCGGGCCTAAATCAGCGCATTGGTTAACGCGCTCGTTGTGGATCGATTGCCCAAATGGTTAACGGCGCAAAGCGCGTTCTGGTTTTCGATTCTGGCGTCGGCGGGCTCTCCGTGTTCGACGCGATCGCTGCGTCCGGTCACGCCTTCGATCTCGACTACGCCGCCGACAATGCCTGGCTTCCGTACGGGCTGAAGACAGACGAACAATTGCGCGTGCGGGTGCCGGCTTTGCTCTCGCGTTTGGTGGAGCATTGGGCGCCGGATGCGGTCGTCGTTGCTTGCAATACCGCTTCGACGATTGCGCTTGAGCCGGTGCGGGCGGCGTTGAGCGTGCCTGTGGTTGGCGTCGTGCCGCCGATCAAGCCAGCGGCGGCGCAAACCCGTACCGGCGTCATCGGCTTGCTGGCGACGCCTGCCACAGTGCAGCGCGCCTATACCGATGACCTGATCGCGCAATTCGCCAGCGACAAAAGAGTGATCCGGTTCGGCTCCGCTGCTTTGGTAGAGGCGGCCGAGCGGAAGTTGCAGGGCGAAAAAGCTCAACAATCTGCGATCACAGAAGCGATTGATGGTCTCTTCTCGGCGCCGGGCGGCGATCAACTCGATGTCGTGGCGCTCGCATGCACGCACTTTCCTTTGCTCGCAGCGGAACTTGCGGCGGCGGCGCCGCGTCCGTGCCTGTGGATGGATTCAGGCGAGGCAATCGCGCGTAGGCTCGTGCATGTTCTCATCGCGCAAGAGGGACCATCACGCGTGCAGCGTGCAGCGTTCACAAGCGCAGATAGTGCGCGTGCATCTCTGCGTGCATTCAAGGCGCGCGGGTTTAGTGATTTTTCGCACATTGTCGAAGCGCCGAACTTTCAGATTGCACCGTTTGACGATGCGAGTTCCGCGTAAACGCCGTTGTATTTGGGAAACGCATGCAAAATGTAGACTGGGTTATTCCAGTACGCGCATTGCACCCGCTGTAATGACGCGCAACGATCTCGCTCAAGAAATAAATCTGGCGGGAAACTCAAATGGCAAGCGCCTTCGGCGATACGCCCCTCGGACTCAACTCAATCGTTTTGAACGTCGCAGCGGTGCTGACGCGCAAGCAATTGAAAGTGCCGCGCTATCAGCGCCCGTACACGTGGACGGAACGGGAAGTACGTGAGCTGATCCAGGATTTGTGGCGCGCGCACAAACGCAGCGCGACGTTCTATTTCATTGGCCAAATCGTGCTGGTGAAAAACCACGGCAAGCTGGAAGTCTCGGACGGTCAGCAGCGTCTGGCGACGTTGACGATGATGCTGGCCTATGCCCGCGACCGTCTGCATGGCCGCGCCAAGCAATATCAAACCTTGATCATGGACGGGAACACGCCTCGCCTCTTACTGCGTGAGGAAGATCAGAATTTCTATCTCGGCTTCGTGCAGGAGCCGGGTCACATGCAAGAACTCGCACGGCATGCGGAAATCGGCGTGGATTCGAAGGATTTGATCGCCAACGCAGCGCGCACGATCGAGTCTGAGATGAGCAAGATCGTTGAAGACCGCGATCTCGATGCGTTCATGTCCTACATCGCGCGTGCCTGCACGCTGAACGTTGTCGATGCCGATGAACGCGGCTGCGCGCAGACGGTGTTCAACACGCTGAACAAGCGCGGCTCGCCGCTTTCTGGCGCCGACATCATCAAGAGCGATTTGTTGGAAAATTCGGGCCTCTCGAACGACGAGGCCAACAAGGCCGCGCGTCAATGGGAGCAAACTGAAGATCTGTTCGAGCGGGAGAACTTCGCGCGGCTGCTCTACATGATGCCGTTCCTGCTAACGGGCGAACCCATGCTGTCGCCGGGCGACCTTGCATCGTTCCGCACCGCGGTTGAGCGGGCAGGCGGCGTGCGCGTTTTCTTGTTCGAACAATTGCCGCGTTACGCGCATGCGTTGCGCGCGATCTTTGCCGGCTCGATCGATGTCGGCCCCGCGAGCGCGGAAGTGAACCGCCGCGTCGCGCTGATGAAAGAAGTGCAGGAGTGGGATTGGGCGCCGTGCGCGATCGCGTTCCTGGCGAAGCACGCGTCAGAGCCCGAACGCGCGCGCCGTTTCTTCCAGGCGCTCGATCGCTTCACCTTCGCTTGCGAACTCGCAGTTGTTGAAAATCGCGAGCGCGAGGGGCGCTACGCGAACATCATCAAGTACGTAAGCGACGAGAAGATTCTTTACACGGGAGAGAATAGACAGCGCGCGCTGCTGCTCACGGAAGGTGAGCAGATGAAGTTCTTTCACACGCTCAACCGCTCGCGGCGGCGTGACCGCTCGCGCCGTTTGTTGTTGATGCGGCTCGAGGCTGCGATGCCGGGCGGGCGCATCGTGCGCATGACGGACGACGCAACGGTCGAGCACGTGCTGCCCAAGAATGGCGGTCCGTGGTGGAACGAACGCTTTCCGGACCCGGCGTTGCGCAACGAGCTGGCAAACCTGCTCGGCAATCTGACGCTGCTGACCTACGACCAGAACGCGGCGGCGGACGTCAGGCCGTATCCGGAGAAGCGGAAAGTCTATTTCGACACCAACGCGCCGATCCTGGCTCTGACCAAGGACATCGCGCCGATCGAGGATTGGTCGCTTCAGGCCATCGAAGAGCGGCACGAGCGGTTGGTGCGGATTCTCAGCGAAGACTGGGGGCTGGTTCGGGGCGGTTAACTCCTCGCTAACCAAAGCGGCCCGATTTCTTAATCTCGCGTTTAGTCCTGAGGCGAGGGCGGGAAGTCATGTCGCTATTGTATGCGGTCGTATTTGCGAGCCGCTGCCGCTCCAATCACCACCGCATCGCGGTGGATGCGCTGCGACACCTGCAAAATCCCGCCGCGGACGACTGGCGCAATCTTTTGCTCCACTACCACGCTGAATATCTCGGCGGCGCCAAGGCGCCAGACGACGTGTTCAAGGATTTCAAGAACCACGTGCTGCACGTGCGCGATGGCAATTGGGGCGGCGCAGCCGAAGCGTGCGAGGAATGGTATCGCCGCACGGTCCGCGCGCTTGCGGCAAAGGATTGGAAGCAAGCCGCGTGGAGCGCGGGCGTGCTCAGCCACTATTACGCCGACCCGATCCAGCCGTTTCACACGCATCAGACAGAAGAAGAGAACGTCATTCACCGCGCGGTAGAGTGGAGCTTCTCGAAATCTTACACGACGTTCCAACGCATCATCGAAAACGATCTTGGCGGCTATCCGAAGATGGCCGTACCAGGTGGTGAGAACTGGCTCGCTGACATGGTGCGCGCCGGCGCCAAGGCGTCGAACGAGCAGTACGAGACGGTGATTGATCACTACGACTTTGCGAAAGGCGTGAAGGATCCGCCAGCTGGTCTTGATCAGGAATTGAAGGATACGATCGCCAAGCTCGTCGGCCACGCCGTTGTGGGCTTTGCGCGCATTCTCGATCGCGCGTTCGAAGAAGCCGGTGTGAAGGCGCCGAAGGTCAGCGCTGATTTGCAGGCGTTCTTCTTGGCGTTGGAGATTCCAATCCAGGCTGTGCTCAAAACGCTGGACGATGCTGCCTCACGCAAGGAAGTGCAGGCGCAATACGACGAATTCCAGCGTACCGGCAAAGTGCGCACGACGCTGGGCGAAGACGATAAGGTTGTGCGTGAACTGCACGCGACTGAAGTGCTGAAGACGCCGTTGTCATCAATGGACGCCAAGTGGCCGCGCGAGATTGGCGCGCAAGCGGGCGAGGGTGCTCCGGCGCGCAATGCGAAAACGAAAGCGCCGGCTCTGCCGCGCGCGAAGCAGGTGCGCACGATCGAACTCGCTGCCAAGCAAGAGCCGCAGCCGATTGCGTTGCCCGCGCCTCAACCGGCCAAGCAACAACAGCAAGCGCCTCGCGAGTTGCCCGAGGGCGCGCCGCTGGCCAAGCGCGAAAAGACACTGCCGAAGTTTACGCTGAACGAAGGCGCGCCGGTGGTGCAGGCGCCTTCGATCGGCCCGAAGACGGCAAAGCGTCTCGAGGCTGTCGGCGTGAAAACGATCGCCGACCTTCTCGCGTTGAATGCGGACGAGGGCGAGCAGCAGATCGATGCGCGTCACATCTCCGCGAAGGTGATCCGCGACTGGCAGGCGCAGGCTTTGCTCGCCTGCACTGTGCCGGGGATGAAGTCACGCGAAGCGCAGGCTCTGGTCGCGTGCGGCATCCAGGATGCGCATGAATTGGCCGAGAGCGATGCCGCACATCTTTGCGAAGGCGTCGCGCAATGGGGGCTGTCGGATGAAGGTCAGCGCGCGTGGGGCACTGCGCCGGCGCCGACGGCTGACGATGTCGCCACCTGGATCGAACGCGCCAAGCGCGCGATCCAAGACGGCAAGTCGAACGTCGCGGCTTAGATTTTCAGAAGCGTCAGTACGATTGCAGCGATCAGCACCGGCGCGATAAACGCCGTGAGGCCGGACGCTACGATGCGCGCCGTCTTCAGCACGCGGTGACCTTTGAGTGGCTTATCTTCGCGCGGCGCCAGCGCGAACTTGCACATGAATGCGAAGGCGCCGCCGACAGCTGCCGTTGCGGCGCCCGCGACAGCGCCGGCCATGAACGCTGCAATGGCGGATGCGAATGCGATGAGGCCCAGGATCCCGTGGCCGGAATTCATAACGTGCTTCACCAGTCGCTCTGCGCGGCCAGCGTCGAATTGCTTGAACGCCACCGGCGCCAGCACGAAAGAAAAGAGCGCGATCCAGCCGAGCGAGGCGCCGGCGAGAATGATTGCGGTTGCTTGTGCGATCGGTTCCATGCCCGACGCCTAGCATGAGTCGCCTGGGGGGCGTGTAATGTTGCCGGAGCACGCGGATCGTTGCGATGTCGCGCCGATCTGTTGCGCCAGCGCAATTCGAACTCTTTGAGCGCGCGTTAACCGCGGATTGAGACCATCTGGTCCGTCTGACTTTGGGATCTGCTTATGCCCGCCAAACGCCTGAAATGGGCGACAAAGTTGGCTTACCTTGAGGTGCTGCGGCGCTTGCCCGACGCGGCGGCCGTCAGCCTTGATTATTTCCGCGTGTTTGGTCGGTTTCCGAATCTCGCGAACCCGCAGCTGTTCACCGAGAAAATGCAGTATCTGAAGTTGCAGGATCACGATCCACGCACGCCGCCGCTTGTCGATAAAGTGCAAGTGAAGAATTTCGTCGCCAACGCGATCGGAGAGGAGTGGCTCGTCCCGACGCTCTGGCATGGCGAGCATCTCACGCAAGAAATTCTGAGCGATTTGCCGAAGCCGGCAGTGGTGAAAGCCAATCACTCAAGCGCGCAAGTGAAGTTCGTGACAGCGAATTCGAATTTGAGTTCAGTCGCGCAAGAGGCAAATGGCTGGCTGAACTACGATCACCATCTCGTTCACCGCGAGTGGGCGTATGGCAACGTAAAGCGCCAACTTCTGATCGAGCCGTTCATTGGCGAAGGACGGGCGCCGGATGACTATAAGTTCTGGGTGTTCGATGGCGTGGTGCGTTTCATTCAAGTCGATCACGAACGCTTTAGCAAACACACGCGCCAATTCTATTCGCCATCCTGGAACCGGATCGATTTGAAGATGAACTATCCGGACGCACCGGCGAACGTGCCGGAGCCGGCGCATCTTGAATTCATGCTGGAAGCCGCATCGAAACTTGCTGACGGCTTTCGCTTCGTGCGTGTCGATCTCTACGATACGCCGCAAAGGCCGCTGTTCGGGGAGATGACGTTCTCTCCAGAGGCTGGGCTCTGCCGTTTTGAACCCGCGGAGTTCGATCTCGAGCTCGGAGAAAGTTGGTCGTATCCAGAGGCAACCAACGAAGTGGCGCAACTCCGTTCGTTCGCCGACGCGTTTAAGCTGCGGGAAGACGAATGATCGGCCCGTTGCTCGTCTACCTGCTGTGCGTGGTGACGAGCGCGACGTGCACGTTTTTGATGACGCGCGCTTGGCGGCGGACGGGCACGCGTCTGCTGTTTTGGTGCTCGCTCTGTTTTTTCTTTCTGACGATCAACAGCATTCTCGTCGTGATCGACGTGATCCCGACCCCAGAAACTAATCTGCTTGCGTACCGCCAGATCGCCTCGCTTGCGGCAGTGGCCGTGCTCATTCACGGCTTCATGTGGGAGATTAAGTGAGTGTTTCCGCACTCTGACTTCTTCGCCGGCATGATCACGATGGGCTACCTCGTAGCCTCTGCGTTCTTCTTGCGGTTTTGGGTGCGCACATCGGAGGCGCTCTTTATCGCATTCTCGGTCGCGTTCCTATTGCTGGCGATAAGCTCGGCGCTGACAGCACTGCTGTCGCTGCCCTTTGAAGAGCGTTCCTGGCTATACTTGATCCGGCTGGCCGCCTTCGTTCTGTTGATCGCCGCCATTCTTGGTAAGAATTTCCGCAAATAGTCGATTGTCAGCGTGCCGCCGCCTGCCCATGTGAGCGGGATGCCAAGCTACGCCTTCGAAACGGTGGATGTGTTCACTGATCAGCGCTTCGGCGGCAATCCGCTCGCGGTTTTCACAGACGCGCGCGGGATGTCGGCTGAAGAGATGCAGAAGCTCGCGTTTGAATTCAATCTGAGCGAGACGACGTTCGTTCTGCCGCCGGAGGATGCGGCTAACACGGCGCGGGTGCGTATCTTCAATCGCACAACGGAGATGGCGTTCGCAGGTCACCCGAGTATAGGCACAGCTTATGTGATGGCGCGCGCAGGGCTGGCGCAGGGCGATGATCTGCGGCTTGAAGTGCCAGCTGGTATCGTCGCGGTTGCACTTGAGCGCGACGCGAAGGGCGAGGTGAGCGGCGGCAAGATCACAGCGCCGCAGCCGCTCTCTACCGGTCCGGCGTTTTCGCCCGAATTAATCGCGCAATGCCTTGGCCTTGCGCCAGCGGACGTCGTCGCTGAAACGCACGCGCCGATGATTGCCTCGATGGGCAATCCTTACGTGTTTGCCGAAGTTCATCGCGACGCCGTTGGCCGCTGCACGCCGGACATCGCTGCCTTCCGGCGTGCGCACGCCAGCCGCGACGATCTCGGCAACCGGTTTTCGATTTTTGTCTACGCGCGCGATGGCGCGAACATTCACGCGCGCATGTTCGCGCCGCTGTCGGGGACGTGGGAGGATCCGGCCACGGGCAGCGCCAACGCGCCGCTCGCTGGGCTCTTGTTGCAGCACAGCACGTCCGACGCGGTGGCGTTCACAGTGCGGCAGGGCGAAGAAATGGGCCGGCCAAGCCTGTTGCGCATCAGCGCCGCACGCAGTGGCGATGCCATAGCTGCGACCGTCGCGGGCCAATGTGTGCCTGTTTTCAGCGGCGAGGCGGAGCTCTGAGGTTCGCCCTACGGCGCTTAGCGGATGACGTCCGCGCCGCCGCCTGCTAGCGGTACGCCATAAAATTCGAGGGACACCCTTCATGACTTATGCAGCGATCACAGGCTGGGGCAAATGCATGCCGCCGGCCACGCTCACCAACGCCGATCTCTCCACGTTCTTGGATACGAACGACGAATGGATCGTGTCGCGCACCGGCATGAAAGAGCGCCGCGTCTCGCACGTGACGGCGAGCGAGATGGCGATCATTGCCGCCAAGCGCGCGCTCGCTTGCGCGGGTCTTGATGCGAAGGACGTTGATCTCATCGTTTATGGCAGCTGCAGCAATGACGAGCAGGTGCCGAATTCAAGCTCCGGCGTGCAGGCAGCAATTGGCGCAACCAAAGCTGCGTCGATGGATGTCAACACCGCGTGCACGAGCTTTCTCTATGCGCTCTCCACCGCGACGGCGATGATCCGCACGGGCGTCGTCAGGAATGCCATCGTTATCGGCGTTGAATGGATCTCGCCGTTCATGGATTGGGAAAACCGCAACGTCGCGGTTTTGTTCGGCGATGGTTGCGCGGCGGTTGTTGTACAGGCGAGCGATAAGCAAGAGGGCGTCCTTGGCGAACAACTCGGCTGCATCGCTGAAGCGCGTCAGACTTTGCGCGTGCGCGGCATGGGCACCGCTTACGTTAACCGCGGCATCACCATGGGTGATACTGAATGGGATTTTGATGGGCCGGAGATTTTCAAGCGCGCCGTCAATGGCATGGTGCATGCTAGCCAAGCCGTCCTCGCCAAATGCGGCGTGACGCCCGACGACATTGACCTCGTCGTTCCGCACCAAGCCAATATGCGGATCATCGAAGCTGTCGTGACCCGGAGCGGCGTGCCGATGGATAAGGTCATGCTCACGGTCGAGCGCTACGGCAATATGAGCGCCGCCACGGTGCCGGTGGCGCTTGCCGAGGCGCTGGAAGAGGGACGCGTGAAGCCCGGCGCGCTCATTCTCATGCCTGCGTTTGGGGCTGGTCTCACGGTGTGCGCGCACCTCGTGCGCTGGGGCGATCGCGTGACGCCGCTTGGCACGACCGACGCTGATCTGCCTGCAAACGAGCGCACCGCGCTCGATATCATCAATGGTATCCGAAGTGGCAAAACCAACGCCAAGGAGCGGTCTGGCGAAGGTCTGCGGAATTTGAAGTTCGTCGAGCAACTCTAAACGCGCCCGATGTGAACCGGCATGCGGCGATACACGTAAGCCCGATACCTGGAGGGCTGCGCCGTGACTTCGCCTGCAATCGTTTGGCTGCGTGACGACCTCAGGATCGCCGACAACCCAGCGCTCGCGGGCGGCGTCGCGAGCAAGCGGCCGCTCATCGTTCTCTTTATATTGGATGACGAGACGCCCGGCCGTTGGCGTATCGGCGGCGCCTCGCGCTGGTGGTTGCACCATAGCCTCGAGGCGCTTGCGCGTGATGTCGAGAAGAAGGGCGCGAGGCTTACGCTGCGCCGCGGGCGTGCCGATGAGAGTGTGCTGGACTTGGTGCGCGAGGCCGGCGCCAGCGCGGTGTTTTGGAATCGCTGTTACGAGCCGCACGCTATCGCGCGCGATAAGGCGCTGAAGGAAAAGCTGATCGCGAAGGGTGTAGAAGCGACGAGCTTTAGCGGCGCGCTCATGAACGAGCCGTGGACGGTCAAGACCAAGACCGGCGATCCGTTCAAAGTGTTCACGCCGTTCTGGCGCGCGTGTTTGCAGCTGGAGGTGCGAGACCCAGCGCCTGCGCCAAAGAAGATCGAAGGCTTCGAGAAACCGTTGGCGAGCGACAAGCTTGCTGACTGGCACTTGCTGCCATCGCGTCCGAATTGGGCGAAGGGTCTTGGCCCCGCTTGGACGCCGGGAGAGGCGGGCGCCAAGCGCGCGCTCAATGCGTTCATTGAGGATCGCCTTGAGCACTATTCTGACGGACGTGATATGCTCGGCATCGAGGGTAACTCGCGGCTTTCGCCGCATTTGCACTTCGGGGAGATATCGCCGGTGCAAGTGCGTCGCGCGGTTGAGGCGGCGGCGATGCACGAACCCAGATTGCAGCGCGGCGCAGACAAATTCTTGACGGAGCTGGGTTGGCGCGATTTTTCAGCGAACCTGTTGTTTCACTGGCCGACTTTGCCCCAAGCGAATTGGCGCGTTCAGTTCGACGCTTTCATTTGGAACGATAATGACGCGGCTTTCGACGCGTGGACCAAGGGCAGGACCGGCTATCCCGTTGTCGATGCCGCCATGCGCGAATTGTGGGTCACAGGCTACATGCACAATCGTGCACGCATGATCACGGCGTCATTCCTGATCAAACACCTCCTGATTGATTGGCGCCGTGGCGAAGAGTGGTTCTGGGATACGTTGGTGGATGCTGATCTCGGCAACAATGCCGCATCATGGCAGTGGGTTGCCGGTTCCGGCGCGGACGCGTCTCCGTACTTTCGGATATTCAATCCAGTGACGCAGGGCGAGCGGTATGATGCCGATGGCGCTTACGTTCGGCGTTGGGTTCCAGAGCTGGCGAAATTGCCGGACGATGTGATTCATAGTCCGTGGGCGGCGCCGGCGGATGTATTGGCGAAGGCTGGCGTTGAACTCGGTGTCACTTACCCCGAGCCGATCGTCGATCACGCGGCTGCGCGTGAGCGCGCACTTGCGGCGTTTGCTGCTTTGCCCAAGGGCTAGAGTTATCCCCAAAGGCTGGCTCTATAGGTCCCTATA
Source organism: Caulobacteraceae bacterium (assembly GCA_016703335.1). Classification (GTDB taxonomy): domain Bacteria; phylum Pseudomonadota; class Alphaproteobacteria; order Caulobacterales; family Aquidulcibacteraceae; genus Vitreimonas. The sequence goes on from JADJCG010000015.1 coordinate 64,269, forward strand.
GAAAATCCAATTGGGACTTCTTCCCCTGAGGGGCTATCGACGCTGCCATAGGAGGACTGTTTCCAATGGCCGACGGAACATCTGAATCGAATTGCCCAGTCTCGCATGGTCGCGGGCGTCAAAACGTTGATTGGTGGCCGAACCAGCTCAATGTCAGCGTGCTGCATCAGAACACGCCTGAATCTGACCCGATGGGCGCCAGTTTCAATTACGCCAAAGAGTTCGAAAGCCTCGATCTCGACGCGGTGATCAAAGATCTCCGCGCTCTGATGACCGACAGCCAATCATGGTGGCCGGCCGATTATGGCCACTACGGCCCGTTCTTCATTCGCATGGCTTGGCACGCTGCCGGCACGTACCGCGTCGGCGATGGCCGCGGCGGTGGTGGCCGAGGTCAGCAACGTTTTGCGCCGCTGAACTCGTGGCCGGATAACGGCAACCTCGATAAGGCGCGCCGTCTGCTCTGGCCGATCAAGCAGAAGTACGGCGCGAAGCTTTCGTGGGCCGATCTCCTCATCCTCACAGGCAACGTCGCGATTGAATCGATGGGCGGCCCGGTGTTCGGTTTCGGCGGTGGCCGCGCTGATGTGTGGGAGCCAGAGAACCACGTGAACTGGGGCGCTGAAGAAGCGTGGCTCGCGGATTCGAAGGGTCCAAACAGCCGCTACTCAGGCGATCGCGAACTAGCCGGCAATCTCGGCGCCGTGCAGATGGGCTTGATCTACGTCAACCCGCAGGGCCCGGACGGCAATCCTGATCCTGTCGCGTCAGCGCGCGACATTCGCGAGACGTTTGCGCGTATGGCGATGAACGACGAAGAGACTGTCGCGCTCGTCGCCGGCGGTCACACGTTCGGCAAGGCGCACGGCGCTGGCCCGGACAGCCACGTCGGCAAAGAGCCCGAAGGCAACGACATCGAGCACCAAGGCCTCGGCTGGCTCTCGACGTTTGAGAGCGGCATCGCCGGTCATACGATCACCTCCGGTATTGAAGGCGCGTGGAAGAAGAACCCGACGAAGTGGGACAACGGCTACCTCGATACGTTGTTCGGCTTCGAGTGGGAGCTGACCAAGTCGCCGGCAGGTGCGCACCAGTGGAAGCCGAAGGGCGACGCTGGCCGCGATGTCGAAGATGCGTTCGACAAGTCGAAGAAGCACCAGCCGATGATGACGACGGCTGACTTGGCGCTGCGTTTTGATCCGGCTTACGAGAAGATCGCGCGTCGTTTCCATGCTAACCCGGCCGAGTTCGCTGATGCGTTCGCGCGCGCATGGTTCAAGCTCACGCACCGCGATATGGGCCCGAAGGTGCTCTATAAGGGCAAGTACGTCCCGAAAGAGACGCTGATCTGGCAAGACCCAATCTCGGGTCCGAAGTCGACGATAGGCGCGGCTGACGTTGACGGGCTCAAGGCGAAGATCCTCGCTTCTGGTTTGTCGACACGCGAGTTGATCGAGACGGCGTGGGCTTCGGCTTCGTCGTATCGCGGTTCGGATCGTCGCGGCGGCGCCAATGGCGCGCGCATTCGCTTGGCGCCGATGAAGGATTGGGAGGTCAATAAGCCAGCCCAGCTTTCGAAGGTGATTGCGAAGCTCGAAGCGATCCAAAAAGAAGCTGGCGGCAAAGTCTCGCTCGCGGACCTCATCGTGATCGGCGGCAACGCTGCGATCGAGAAGGCGGCCAGGGACGGCGGCGTCAACGTCACCGTGCCGTTCAATCCGGGACGCGCTGACGCAACGGCGGAAGAAACCGAAACGCATTCGTTTGAGTATCTCAACCCGAAGGCTGACGGCTTCCGCAACTATGTCCGCAAGCCGATCATGGCCGTGGAAGAGCACCTTGTTGACCGCGCACAATTGCTTGAGCTCAGCGCGCCGGAAATGACCGTGCTCATCGGCGGCCTTCGTGTTCTGCAAGTCGGCGACGATAAGCTGGGCGTGCTGACCTCGAAACCGGGCACGTTGTCGAACGACTTCTTCGTCAATCTGCTGGACATGAGCGTGCAGTGGAAGGGCGTCGGCGGTTCGCAAGAGACGTTCGAGGCCCGCGACCGCAAGTCTGGCCAAGTGAGGTGGACCGGCACGCGCGCTGATCTCATCTTCGGTTCGCACTCGCAATTGCGTGCGCTCGCCGAAGTGTATGGCGCCGCCGATGCGAAAGAGAAGTTCGTGAAGGACTTCGTGAAGGCGTGGGCGAAGGTCAGCGAACTCGATCGTTTCGATCTGCACCGTCCGCGTCCGGCCGGCGCGCAATAAAGTAAACGTACGTAAAGAACGGAAGGGCGGCGCAGCAATGCGCCGCCCTTTTGCTTTCCGGGGGTTGTATCATCGTATGTCTGCGCTACGTCAGGGGAGCCAGGCCGGGCCCCTCTGGCGGTTCGATGCGCACCATCGACCGTGATGTCGGACTGGAGGATTGCGAGTGAGCGGCGCTAAGCTGCTCAGGTCCACGGCCCGCCGGTACGCGCTTCACCCGCAATTCGTCAGCCACATTCCGGCGCCTTCCAAGCGCCGGCTTCAGACGTGCGGACGGAGCATATGGATTTCATACTCAGCGAATTCGCTGGCCAGCCGATTTGGCTCTGGCTCAGCTTCCTAGCGATTGTCGGACTTTTCCTTTGGGTCGATCTCGGCCTCATAAACAAACGCGACGGCGTTATCTCGCCGGCAAAAAGCGCGATGATGTGGGTGGGCTTTGCATCGCTCGCGATGCTGTTCGGGCTCTACGTTTATTACGTCTATGAACCGGACGCGGTGTTCTACAACTCGCCAGACAATCTCAATCAGCAAGCCGTAGTGCAGTATTTCACCGGCTATCTGCTCGAGACGGCGCTGGCGTTCGACAACATCTTCGTCATCTCACTCATCTTCACGTACTTCGCGGTTCCGCGTGAATACCAACACCGCGTGCTCTTCTGGGGCATTCTGGGCGCCATCGTTTTCCGCGCGCTGTTTATCTCCGCTGGCGCGGCGGTGGTGAACTCATGGACGTGGGTGCTCTATTTCTTCGCGGCGTTCCTCATCTGGACGGGGTGGCGCATGCTCGGCAGTGGCGACCAGCACATGAACCTGGAAGACAATCGTCTGCTGAAGTTCGTGCGCAAGCACATGAAGGTGACGGAGCGGATCGAGACGCACAATTTCTTCGTGCGTCAGACCGATCCGAAGACAAACCGCTTGGCGACGTTCGCAACGCCGCTCTTTCTGGCGCTGGTTATGGTGGAAGCGGCGGACATCGTGTTTGCGGTGGATTCAGTGCCGGCGATTTTCGCGGTCACGCGCGATCCGTTCATCGTCTACACGTCGAACATCTTCGCCATTCTCGGCTTGCGTTCGATGTACTTCATGCTGGCGGCCGCGGTGGAACGCTTTGCTTATCTGAAGTACGGGCTTTCGCTCGTGCTGGTGCTGATCGGCGTGAAGATTATCTGGAACTTCGGATTGTCGAAGGAGCTCGGCTGGTTGCCGTATCTCGAACCGCACTGGGCGCTTGTCGGCACGTTGGGCTTGATCGGTGGTACGATTCTTTATTCGCTCTACCGGACGCGCAAAGTTTCGCATTGAACTAAGACAGGGCGGCGCAGCGATGCGTCGCCCTTATTCGCGCAGCTTGCCCATCATGACAGTGTCGCGGACGCCAAGGTGCGTTTTCCAATTGCCGCGCAATAGGCCCTCGCGCTGGAAGCCGCCGCGTAGGAAGAGCGAGATTGAAGCATTGTTGTCGGGATCGATGTCGGCCGCGATGCGATGTAGATCGAGTGGCCCAAAGCCGTAATCGACGACGACGTTCAGCGCTTTGGAGGCCAAGCCGCGTCCAGTCGCTTGCGGGGTCATGATAATGCCGATCTCACCGACGCCTTCGCGTTGCACGAAGAGCGCGATTCGTCCGAGCGCCGCGCCGCCATCTTCAGTGATCGCCCAAACGTGCGCGCCCTGCATCGCGATTGTGTCGGCAATATAGGTGCGGGTTTGTTCGACGTCGGTGTGCGCGGGGCCCGACCAGAAATGATGCGTGCGTTCGTCGCCGTGCGCCGCGAACAGAGCCTCAGCGTCCCTGAGCTCAAGGGGGCGCAACACCGCGCCTTGGGTCTTCAGTGTGGGTAGTGCACTCATCTCAGCGCTTGGCTCCGTCGCGGCGATCGGCGGCCGCATAGATCTGCTCGTGCAGCGCTTTGGCAAAATGTTTGCCGTCGCCGCTTTCGGGGAAGAGCACGACGTTGCCGGGATCGCGCCCGAGGGATTGACTCACGGCGTGCCGCGCCGCGTCCGAAACGCCGGCGTGCTCAGAACAAATGAACACCATTCCGGCGGGCGTGACGCCTTTCACAGCCTCGCCGATTTCCCACGCCACATGCTCGCTCACATTGGTGAGATCGATAATCGCCACATCGACGGCCTGCAGCGTCGAAGACACCGCCTCGCGCCAATGCGCGTCGGAAATACGCACGATCGATGCGCCGCGCCGGCCTTTGCCGCGTTGCAGGCGCTCGAGCAGTTGGGGAAGTTTGCCGAAATCGTCGCGCTTGCCGCCGAACATGGCGCCAAACGGCCCGGATATCGCCGCGACTAGAAAGATCAGCACGCTGGTCAGCATCAAGGCGACCGCAAACAGGAGGATGACGAACACGATCGCTATGCCGTTGGCCAAGCCTTGACCGATCGCTTGCCCAATGGCTTCGCCAATGTTGTCCGAGTAGTTGATCTGCTGGTGCGCGATTTCGTACTGTACCTTTTGATATTGCGTGAAGCCTGCGTAAGCGAGGAGCGCACCAATCGGCGCGAAGAAAAACCAGAATGTCGGCGCCAAGCGATTGCGGCGCTGCTCGAACGAAAGTTTTACGTCGCGGTCTTGCAACGTGATCGCGCTGATGCCGTGCCGGCTCAATTTGTCGATGACGCGCGAAGGACGGAAGGCGCTGCCTTTCTCGGCCTGGAAGCGCCGCAACCACATTGCCTGCACGCGCTGCGGAGTCATTGCCGCGCGCGCGGCGCTGTAACTCCACCCGGCGACGAGCCAGAACATGAGGGCAAACAGCACAAAGACGCCGGACAGGATCAGGTCTTCCGGCTTTTCGTGGTAACTTAGCGAGCGCACCAACAACCAGAGGATGGCGCCCAACACGGCGAGCGCAGGGAGCGCCGCAATCGCCGCGAAGCATCCGGCCGGACCGCGATCATTCTTGACCTGCTGACTGACGCTTCTCGCCATGACCCGCGCCTCCTGGGCCGAACCTTAGCCCTGCGGTGCTGGCTTTGCCATCAGCACGCTATCGCGCACGCCCAGATCTGTGACCCGATTGGCTGCCAGTAGCGCCTCACGGGTAAAGCCCGCTTTGGCGAAAAGCGCGAGCGACGCTGCGTTCTCCGCGTCGATATTTCCTGTGAGCTTCGAGAGGCCAAGTTGGGTGAATGCGAAGGTCTCGGCGCATTGTAATGCCTTGAACCCGAGCCCCCGGCCGTGCGCCGCCGCACGCAGCACGATGCCAAATTCGCCGATGCCTGCCTCGGGGACGCGCAACGCTAAGCGTCCGAGGGCTTCGCCGCCATCTTCTGTAATCGCCCATGCAGCGCGCGACATCGCCAATGTGCTGAGGACGTATGCCTCGGTCTCGGAAATGTCTTCGTGAGGGCTGGCGTGGCGATAACGCTGCACATTGGGATCGCTGAGCGCGACGAAGAGCGCTGGCGCATCTGTTAGAGCAAGAGGGCGAAGGACGATGCCGGGTGCGCTCAGAGTCGGCGTCACGCCTCGGTCGCCGCTTTCAGCCGTTCGCTGGCGCGTTGCTTTACGCTTTCGCTGCGCAGCTGACCGCAGGCGGCGAGAATATCGCGGCCGCGCGGCGTGCGGATCGGCGATGAATAGCCGGCGCGGTTCAGCACTTCGGCGAAGGCTTCGATCGTCGCCCAGTCCGAGCACTCGTAATTCGTCCCCGGCCACGGGTTGAACGGGATGAGGTTGATTTTCGCTGGGACGCCCGCGAGCAATTTCACCAGGGCTTTAGCTTCCGGCAGCGAGTCGTTCACGCCCTTTAGCATCACGTACTCGAACGTCACGCGCTTGGCGTTGTTGAGCGACGGGTAGGAGCGGATCGCGGCGAACAGCTCTTCGAGTTGATACTTCTTGTTCAGCGGCACCAGCTGGTTGCGGAGCTCGTCGTTGGTCGCGTGCAGCGAGATCGCCAGCATCGCGCCTGTACGATCGCCCAACTCCTTGATGCGCGGCGCGACGCCAGCCGTGCTCACTGTGATGCGGCGTCGGCCAATCGAGATGCCGTCGCCGTCCGAGATCGTGTCGATCGCGGTATCGACATTGTCCAAATTGTAGAGCGGCTCGCCCATGCCCATGAACACCAGGTTTGTGAGCTGGCGGTCGCCGTCATTGAGCGGGCGCTCTTGCGTTGGCCATTCGCCAAGCGCGTCGCGTGCGATCATCACCTGGGTGACGATCTCGGCGGAGGTGAGGTTACGCACCAGCTTTTGCGTGCCGGTGTGGCAGAAGGTGCAGTTCAGCGTGCAACCGACTTGAGAGCTGACGCACAGCGCGCCCGCTTTGCCGACACCCGGAATGAACACAGCTTCCGCTTCGATGCCGGGTCCGAGCCGGATGAGCCACTTGCGCGTTCCGTCGGTGCTGATCTGCTGTGTAACAATTTCGGGCCGCTCGAGCGTGTAGTGCTCCGCCAGCGTCGCGCGCAGTTCCTTGGCGACGTTTGTCATCAGCGCGAAGTCGGTGACGCCGTAATGGTAAATCCAGCGCCACAGCTGCTCGACGCGCATCTTTGCCTTCTTCGGCTCGACGCTGACGGCAATGAGCTTCTCGGTGAGTTCAGCCTTGGAAAGGCCGGCCAGCGAAGGCTTGGAGGCGGGGGCAGTGGTCACTGGCCGCGTTATGGGGAGGCTTAGGCGGCGCCGCAATCCCCAACGCTGCCTAAGTGCAATGCGCGAACGCTATTCCGTGCGGACGGGAGGCGGCTTCTGCTTGAAATGCAGTTCCCGGAGCGTGATCACCAACGTCGAGCCAATCACGATCAGCGCGCCGAGCATGGTGATCAAGTTCGGCACTTCGTGAAACAGGATGAGGCCGAAGAGGATCGCGAAGACGAGCCGCGTGTAGTCGATCGGCGCCATGGCGGCGGCATCGCCTAGCGCCATGCCTTTTATGTAGCAAACCTGCGTCACAAGCACGAGCACGCCCATGGCGGCGAGGAGCGCAAGATCAATCGGCTCGGGCCAGCGCCATTCGACCACCGCGAGCGGGATCGACAGCACCAGCCCAAGCACGGCTGACCACACCATCAGCACCGTGATGGAGTGATCACGCGTCATCATCTTCATGCCGGTGACGGTCATAGCGAACAGCGCGGCCGACGAAAGCGCAGCGGCAGCAGGCCAGCCGACGGCGTTGGCGATCGATGGCTGCAGCATGACGAGCACACCGAGGAAGCCGACAAGCGTCGCGCCCATGCGCCACGGTCCGATCTTCTCCCGCAGCACGAAGATCGCCAGTGGCACGATCCAGAGAGTGCGCGTGAACGAAAGTGCGTTTGCTTCCGCGAGCGGCATTTCTTGATACGCCCAGAACGCCAGCACCATGCCGATCGTGCCTGCGAACGAACGGAAGAAGAGGATGCCCGGCCGCGTCGTGCGAAAGGCGCCGACAGGGTCGCGCAGAATAACCGGCAGCAGCACGATCATGCCGGCGGCCTGCCGGTAGAACGTCTGCAGCGCCGGCGAATAATCGTCGCCCAGATATTTGATCAGAGACGTCATCAGCGTGAAGGTCACGGCGGACGCCAGCATCCACAACGCGCCCTGCACGTTGGCGGAGAGCTTCGAATAGCTGGCGCCGAAGTTGACCATGGCGGCGTTACTGCGCCCGGCGCGCCCGATTCACAACGCCGCTAACCTTGCGGCAAAGGCCGCGACTGCATAAGTTTGTGCGAAGTTTTCCACCGGAGCCCGCCGATGATCACGCTTACGATCCTCACCGCGCTGTTCTTCTTGCCGACGATCATCGCCGGTGCGCGTGGTCACAACACCGTGGCGATCTTTCTGCTGAACTTCTTCTTCGGCTGGACCGTGATCGGCTGGTTCTGGGCGCTGATCTGGGCCGTCACGGACAAGCCGCGCATCCAATACGTCTACGCAACGCGCTGAGGGGCTTAGCCCTTCGGCTTCGGTTTCGCATTCATCTCAGGTGGCGGCCCGCCCGGCATGATTGGGCGGGCCGGATAGCCGCCATGCGCGAGCAGACGATCGTACATTACTAACGCACCGGCCAAGCCCACATTGACGCAGAACTTGGTCGGTATCTTCACGACATGCTTGCAGCGTTCGAGCAACCAAGGCGAAAGCGATCCGCGCTCGCGGCCAAGCACATAAGCCGCCGCTTGTGGATGCTGGAAGCGCGGCAATTCGACAGCGTCGTCGGTAAGTTCGACGCCGACGAGGACGCAACCTTTCGGCAGCATCAGCTCTTCCTGCGTGTTCCACGCGTAGTACGGCATGTGATCGAAGCTGCGCGAGGTGTCGCTATTGTAGGCCTCGCGCACCTTCGGGTGTGCATTGATCGTGAAGAAAAAGCTCGCGCCGAACGCATGGGACGTGCGCATTAGCGCGCCGACATTCATCGGCTTCGAGATTTCCTCGGCGCCAATTCCAAAATAGCCGCGCATCAGCCCCTGCGGCAATTATTGTAGGGGCCGCCACGCGCGCCGCCCAGCGTGGCCTCGCCACCGTGCTCCCAATACTCAACGCTGCCGTTTGAGTATTTCGCGCCGGACGCGGCTTGCACGTGCGGAAGCGAATAGGTCTGCCCGGCCGCAAACACTTCTGCCGTGCCGGTGCCGGTGATGCGCGCGCTGAACGCGGCGCCACCATCGCAGCGCCACTGCATGAACGGTCCGGATGGGCCCGATGGCGTTGTCGTCGCGCACGCGGAAAGGAGAGCCAGGGCGGCGAGGGCTGCAAGCTTTTTCATATGAGCGTCTCCTAGAATGTTTTGACTTCGCGCAAGCCCGCGGATGAGGCGAGGCCGCGCTTCATGCCCTGACTCGCAAACGGTGCGGTGACGTTGCCCTTCGCGTCCACCGCGATCAAGCCGCCATAGCCGCCAAGTTTTCGCACATCCTCAATGACGGACATCGCGGCCTGCTTCAGACTCTGCCCCGCATACGCAATGCGCGCGGAAACATCAGCAGCGGCGTTCACGCGCATAAAATACTCGCCAAGCCCAGTGCACGAAACTGCCGCGCGCTCATCTGCCCAGCACCCGGCGCCAATAATCGGCGTATCGCCGACGCGCCCCGGCATCTTGCCGTGCAAGCCACCTGTCGACGTTGCGGCCGCAAGCTTGCCGTTCGTGTCGAGCGCGACTGCGCCGATCGTGCCCGCGCCCGGCAAGCCGCTTTCAGCCGGGACGTAATAGTTTTTCGGATCGTCGACTTTCTCGAACCCCTGATCATTCGCGAACGCGCAGGCGCCAGGGCCGACGAGCAAGATGTGCGATGTTTTCTCCATCACGCCGCGCGCCACGCGCACGGGCGAGATAAAGCCCTGCAACGCCGCCACTGCGCCGGCCGCACGCGTCGAGCCATCCATCACTGACGCATCAAGCTCAACCACGCCCGCAGCGTTCGGCGCAGCGCCCTTGCCGGCGACGTGCAGCCCGCTTGATTCCATAGCGCCCGCCATCGCTGTCACCACATCGAGCGCGCTCATGCCTTTGGCGAGCATCGCCGCGCCTCGGTCGAGCAGGGCGGCCATGTGCTCTTCTTCAGCTTTATACGCGCGCTCGGCGATTGCGCCGGCGCCGCCGTGGAGGGCCAGCGCCCAGGTCGAACTCATGGGCGCTCTATAGACCTATTCGCCGAGCGCTGCGCTATCGCGTGGCGTCACGTTTGTGGAACTCTTGCCGAACATGCCGTTCTTCCAGCCCACATAGAGCGCAACCATCGTCGAAGTCGGGATAAAGCCATCGAAGACCTCGGTGACGTCGATCATCTCCAAGATGTTCACCAGCCCGATCGGGCCCCACATCGCGAACATCACCGCTGTTCCGACGCCGTCGGTGACCGTCCCAAAGAGGGGGACGCGCCCCAACGTAAAGTCGAAGATGTCGATAATGACGGAAAAGGCGAGGCGGAGAAAATAGCCGTAGCGGGACATACCTAATTTTGCACCGCTAGCGCTCAAGCCGCTACAAGAAACCGCAACGCACCTAAGGACACGACATGAAAGCGCTGCTCAGCACCAAGATCGGCCCGCCGGAAGAGCTTCAATACGGCGACGCGCCAGATCCGGTGGCGGGTGAGGGCGAAGTCGTGATCGCGGTAAAGGCGGCGGGTGTGAACTTCCCTGACGCGTTGATCATCGAGGACAAATACCAGTTCAAGCCGGAGCGTCCGTTCGCGCCGGGTGGTGAGATCGCGGGCGTCATCGAAAGCGTCGGCGCGGGCGTGACGCACGTCAAAGTTGGTCAGCGCGTCATCGGCTCGCTCGGCTGGGGCGGCATGGCCGAGAAGGTGAAGACGCAAGCGGCGCGCGTGCTGCCGATCCCGGACGCGATGCCGTTCGATGAAGCGAGCGCGTTTATTCTGACCTACGGCACCTCGTATTACGCCCTCAAAGATCGCGGCGTGTTGAAGGCCGGCGAAACGATGTTGGTTCTTGGCGCCGCTGGCGGTGTCGGCGTTGCGGCGATCGAGCTCGGCAAAGCGATGGGCGCGCGTGTTATCGGCGCGGTGTCGAGCGAGGCGAAAGCCGAGTTCGCCAAAGCTGCGGGCGCGGATGCGACAGTGATCTACCCGCCGGGGGCGTTCGCGAAGGATCAAAGCAAAGCGCTTTCCGAGAGCTTCAAGCAAGTCACAGGCGGCGGCGCTGATGTGGTTTACGACGCCGTCGGCGGCGATTATTGCGAGCCGGCGTTGCGCGCGATGAATTGGAACGGCCGCTACTTGGTGATCGGCTTCCCGGCCGGCATCCCGACGCCGCCGCTCAATCTCACGCTGCTGAAGAGCTCGTCGATCGTCGGCGTGTTCTGGGGCGCGTCTGTCGCGCGCGAACCAGAGCTGCACAAGGGCAACGTGCGCGATCTCTTCAAACTCTACGCCGAAGGCAAAGTGAAGCCGCGCATTTCCGCGCGCTATCCGCTGAAAGAAGGCGGTAAGGCGATCCGTGCACTGATGGACCGCACGGCTACCGGTAAGCTTGTGGTGACCGTGGAATGAATCCGAGCGCCCTCATCGCCGCGGTTTGGATTGTGTGGCTGCTGACATGGGTGCTTGCCGCCGGCTGGAGTGCGCGCACTGCGTCGCATCACGATCTCGGCGCCGAGAGCCCGAGCCGCGTGTTGACGCTGGCGGCGGTCGTGATGATCCTCACGTCGTACTGGCCGCTGCAGACTGCATTGTTGTGGACGACGCCGCGCGAAATCGGATGGGTTCTTACGGCGCTTGTTGTGCTTGGGCTCGGCTTTACCTGGGCGGCGCGCCTGCATCTGGGCCCGCTTGGTCGAGCACGTCGGCGCCGACGCAAGGTCACCGAATCGTCGATAGCGGTCCGTACGCCATTGTGCGCCATCCTGTTTATGCCGGTTTGCTTCTGGCGGCAGCCGCAACAGCGGGTGAAAGCGGCCGCCTCGAAGCGGTGGCAGGGGCAGCGGTGCTGGTCGCGGCGATCTCGCTGCGCGCCAAGCTGGAAGAGCGCTTTTTACGCCGCGATCTTGGTGATGACCCTTACACGAACTATCGCCGCCGGGTGCCGATGCTCATGCCGTTCGCAAAGATTCCGCCGCGTGCATCCAGCGACTAGTTTGGCGGCGATAAAGCGACATGGCGCGGATCGCGCCGAAACTCGGAGAGATGAATGATACGCCGTGGACTTCTGATCGGAGCGCTATTCGCTTTGACTGCGTGCGCAGCACGCCAGCGCCATTGCCGCCGCCGGGTGAGTTTGCCTCTGAGCGGATCAATGTCGTGGTTAGGGGCAGCGGTCCTGACGTCATTCTCATCCCAGGCCTCAGCTCTTCGCGTGATGTTTGGAACACGACCGCCGCTGCGCTCGAAGGCACGCATCGCGTGCACTTGGTGCAAGTGAACGGCTTCGCCGGCGCGCCGGTTGGCGCTAATGGCGACGGCGATGTTGCCGCGCCGGTCGCTGAAGAAATTGCGCGCTATATCAGCGAAAACCACCTCGATCATCCGGCCGCCATCGGCCACTCAATGGGTGGTTCGATCGGCATGATGTTGGCCGCGCGTCATCCAGATGCTGTCGGCAAGCTGATGGTCGTGGACATGTTTCCGTTCATGGGCGCGATGTTCGGCGGCCCGGGAGCAACTGCCGAGAGTGTGACGCCAATTGCAGATCAAATCCGCGACGCGATGCGCATGGCCCCGCAGGGCGTCGTGTCGGATCAAACGCGCGGCATGGTCACCTCAATGGTGCGCACGGAAGCGGCGCGGCCTGAAATTGTCGAGCACGCGCGGCTGAGCAATGTCGGCACCACCGCCAATGCGTTTCACGAATTGATCGTCACCGATCTGCGGCCCGAGCTGCCGAACATTCGTGCGCCGCTGACGGTGCTCTACGTCATCCCGCCACAAGCGCCGATCACGCCAGAACAATACGACGCCCACATGCGCGCCTCGTACGCCAGCGTGCCGAGCGCGCGTATCGTGAAAATCGAGGATAGCTATCACTTCATCATGATCGACCAGTTCGATCGCTTCATGAGCGAAGTGCGCACGTTCCTTGCGAGCTAACGTTTCTGAAAGCCAGCGAGAACTTCGCAAACCCAGCGCGCCGCCGTCAGAGCACTGATGGCGGCGACGTCTAGCGAAGGGTCAAATTCGGTGAGATCGACGCTGCGGACTTTCGGATGCGCGCAGATGAGCCGCGTCGCATCGAAGAAATCCTGCACGGCAACGCCGCCTGGCCGCGCGCCAGGCGCGCCTGGCATTGCGGCGCGTTCAACAACATCGATGTCGAAGTCCACATGGATCACGTCGCAACGTGAAGCGAGACGTTCCAGCGCATTCGCGGCGATGGCGGCTAAGCCCTGCGCCTTGCATGCCGCCGCTGTCGCGACGTAGATGCCGGCGCTTTTCGCCTTGTCGTGCGCCTTCTTGGTATTGGCGAAGGGCAGCAGGCCGATTTGCGCGACGTGCGCGCCAGGCAAGCCGTCCTCCAGCAGCGTCTGGATGGGATTGCCGTTGGTCAGCCCGCAATCGGTGTCGCGGAGATCGAAGTGCGCATCGAGCGTCAGCACGCCAACGCGTTGCAGCGTAGCATCCAACGCATGCACGCATGACCGTGTGATCGCGTTGTTGCCGCCGAGCACAATCGTTAGCGCGTGATCGCGCGTGAGCGGGGTCAAACGTTCCACGATCGGCGCTAGCGACTCCGCCGGTTGCAGCTCTTCGATGCTGACATCGCCGTCATCGAAAATCCGTAGCGTCGAAAGGTCGGTCTCGGTCTCAAGATCATAAATGCTCATCCGCTTCATCGCGGCGCGTACGATCTCCGGCGCCTCATTGCATCGACCTGGCGTGATTGAGCCCAATCCCATCGGCGCGCCGAGCAGGGCCACAGATGCGGACGCGTCCTGTGTGAGCAAATCGGCGGCGGAAAACCACGAGCGGCAGTCTGAATCGGTCGTCATGGGTCGATCATTGGCGCGGCGGCGCGGCGCAGTCTATAGAGCGCGCATGTGGGACACGCTATGGGTTGACGCAAACCTCGCCACGATGGCGCCAGGCAAGCCGTATGGCGCCATCGAGCGTGGCGCCGTGGCCGCAAAGGATGGCCGTATTGTTTGGATCGGGCACGCTGCCGATCTGCCGAAAGCGCCGGACGAACTGGCGCACGATGTTCGCCGTTGCGATGGCGCTTGGATCACGCCCGGTTTCGTCGATTGCCACACCCACCTCGTTTTTGGCGGCGATCGCGCGCGGGAATTTGAACTTCGTCTTCAAGGCGCGAGTTACGAAGAAATCGCGCGGGCAGGCGGCGGCATTGTGTCGACCGTCGCCGCAACCCGGGCCGCAACCCGAGAAGAACTCACTGCCAGCGCCGCGCGCCGGCTCGCGGGCCTGACCCGCGAAGGCGTCACCACCATCGAGGTGAAATCCGGCTACGGTCTCGATCTCGAAAACGAATTGAAGATGCTCGAGGCCGCCGGCGATCTAGCGGCGCACGGCAATGTCCGCGTGAAACGCACTTTTCTCGGCCTGCATGCGTTGCCGCCTGAGTTCAACGATGATCGCGCCGCATATGTCCAACTGGTCGCTGACGTGATGATCCCCGCTGTGGCCGCTGCAGGTGTGGCCGATGCCGTCGATGCGTTTTGCGAGAACATCGGCTTCACCGCCGAGGAAACCGACTACGTATTCTCCGCCGCGCGCTTGAATGGCCTCGACGTGAAGCTCCACGCCGAACAGCTCAGCAACCAGCACGGCTCAGCGCTCGCGGCGCAACACAAAGCGCTTTCGGCTGACCATCTCGAATATCTCGACGATTCCGGCATCGCGGCGATGGCGCGCGCTGGCACAGTTGCGGTGTTGCTACCCGGTGCGTTCTATTTCTTGCGCGAGAAGCAACTTCCGCCGATCGACGCGCTCCGCAAGGCCGGGGTGCACATGGCGGTCGCCAGTGATTGCAATCCAGGCACTTCGCCGATGACCTCGCCGCTCGCTGCGCTCAACATGGCGTGCACACTTTTCCGTCTCACCCCAGAGGAGGCGCTCGCCGGCATCACGCGTGAAGGCGCACGCGCGCTGGGGATTCTCGAGGAAGTCGGCACGCTCGAACTCGGCAAAGCCGCCGATCTGGCGATCTGGGATGTCAAATCGCCAGCAGAACTCAGCTATTGGCTCGGCGCGCCATTGCTGAAAGAGCGCGTTTTCGCGGGCCGCGTCGTTTAACGGCGCAATACCTGGCGCACGTCGTTTGACTGCAACGCAGCGACACGCGCAGCGGCGCCTGCATCCTCTGCAGCATACGCCAAAATGAAATCGGCGCCGTTGCGCATGGCGTCTGGGCCGCTCGCACCTGCCGCCTGTTGGCCGCCGATCAAATTGTGATGCCCACCCAAATAAACGAGCGCCATCTTATTGCCGGCGGGACTGGTCTCGTACGGGTAGAGGTGATCGTGCCAATCGGTGAGGTTGGCTTCCTCAACGATGTCGTGATCGCCGGTCATCATCAGCGTCGGTGTCGTGAGACCGGAATAACTGCTTTCATTGAT
Organism: Caulobacteraceae bacterium; assembly: GCA_016703335.1. GTDB lineage: Bacteria > Pseudomonadota > Alphaproteobacteria > Caulobacterales > Aquidulcibacteraceae > Vitreimonas. The sequence continues at coordinate 79,512 of JADJCG010000015.1, forward strand.
CAAGCCCGGAACGCGGCCAGCCGATGAAAATGCGACGGCGGCTTTCACCGGTGCAAGCGGCGCGGGTACGGCAGGCGGCAAACCGCCCGCCGTGATTAGCGACATCAGCCCACCATAGGAATGGCCGGACACAGCAAGCGGCGCGTTCGGCGCGAGCGAAGTAAGCAACCGGAAACCGGCGCCCATATCTTCGCAGCGCGCACCGAAGCCGGCTCTACGATCGAACTCCGCGTGCCGCGGATGTTCTTGTGAATCCACGTGCAGCGGCGCGGCGATCAGAATGTCGGCGTCGCGATAGGCGCTCGTCAGCGCCTCGTAGTTCTGTGGCTTTCCGCCTTGCCCATGGCTAAAAACAATTGCTGCACGGACCGTGGCTGGGCGCCAGATGGAATAGGTAACGGTCCGTCCGTTGCTCACCGTGATGGTGGTTTCATCGTCTTGCGCGGCGTACGCTTGTGCTGGGAGTAAAGCTGCGGCGGTCAGAGCGGCGGCCGCGCCAAGCAGCGCCCTGCGGGTGTGGACGATTTTTTGAGCCATAGGGTGTCTCCGTGTCGGCGCATCTTAGTTGGGTGGAGACGTCCACGCCACGGTGCGATGCCGTGACATTGGACGCGGACCTTACGGCAGGCCTAACAACCGCCTCAAAATTCCGGGAGGAAACATGGATCCCCATCGCGATCCGTCGCGCGTCATCCGCGCGCCGCGAGGCATGGAACGCAGTGCAAAGAGCTGGCTCACCGAAGCCGCGTTGCGGATGCTGATGAACAATCTCGATCCGGATGTCGCTGAGCACCCGGAGGAGCTCGTCGTGTACGGCGGCATCGGCCGCGCCGCGCGTGATTGGGCGAGCTACGACAAGATTGTCGAAACGCTGCGCCGTCTCGAAGAAGACGAAACGCTGCTGATCCAAAGCGGCAAGCCTGTTGGTGTGTTCAAGACGCATCCCGACGCGCCGCGCGTGCTCATCGCGAACTCGAACCTCGTGGGCAAGTGGGCGACCTGGGACCACTTCCGCGAGCTCGAGCGCCAGGGCCTCATGATGTACGGCCAGATGACGGCCGGGTCGTGGATTTACATCGGCACCCAAGGGATTGTGCAGGGCACGTACGAGACCTTTGCTGAAATGGGCCGCAATCACTTTAGCGGCGATTGGAAGGGCAAGTGGATTTTGACCGCCGGCCTTGGCGGCATGGGCGGCGCGCAACCGCTCGCGGCTGTCATGGCTGGCGCCTGCTGCTTGGCCATCGAGTGTCAAAGCGATCGCATCGATAAGCGTCTGCAGACACGCTACTTGGACAAGCGCGCCGAAACGCTCGACCAGGCGATGGCGATGATCAACGAGGCATGCGCGAAGGGCGAGGCGATCTCCGTTGGTCTGTTCGGCAACGCCGCAGAGATTTTGCCGCAGATGGTGAAGCGCGGCATCCGCCCGGATGCCGTCACCGATCAAACTTCAGCGCATGACACCGTAAACGGATATCTGCCCGCAGGTTGGACAGTCGAACGCTGGAACAAAACGCGCGCACAAAATCCAGAAGCCGTGCGCGAAGCCGCATGCGCGTCGATCGCCGTGCACGTGCAGGCTATGCTCGACTTCCACAACATGGGCATTCCCACCGTCGACTACGGCAACAACATTCGCCAAGTCGCGAAGGATAACGGCATTGCTGATGCGTTCGCGTATCCTGGTTTCGTGCCTGCGTATGTGCGTCCGCTCTTCTGCCGCGGCATCGGCCCATTCCGCTGGGTGGCGCTCACCGGCAATCCGGACGACATCGCGAAGACCGATGCCAAGGTGAAAGAGCTCATCCCGAACGACGCACATCTGCATCGTTGGCTCGATATGGCGAAGGAGCACATTGCCTTCCAAGGCTTGCCTGCGCGCATTTGTTGGGTGGGGCTTGGTCAACGGCATCGCCTCGGCCTCGCGTTCAACGAAATGGTCGCGAAGGGTGAGATTGGCCCGCTCGTGATCGGCCGCGATCACCTTGATAGCGGCAGCGTCGCGTCGCCCAACCGCGAAACCGAAAAAATGCGGGACGGCAGCGATGCCGTCAGCGATTGGCCGCTCCTGAACGCGCTGCTCAACACCGCAGGCGGCGCGACTTGGGTGTCGCTACATCACGGCGGCGGCGTTGGCATGGGCTACTCGCAGCACTCGGGCGTCGTCATCGTTTGCGACGGCAGCGAAGCGGCGAGCACGCGCATCGCGCGTGTGCTTTGGAACGATCCCGGCACCGGCGTCATGCGCCACGCAGACGCCGGCTATCAAGAGGCGCTGGACTGCGCTCGCGAACAACATCTCGATCTGCCTGCGCTGGACGTCCGCTAAATGAAACTCTCTCTGCAACAGCTTCGCGCGCTCTGGTCTGGTAAGGGTGCGCTCGCGCTCGACGCCGCAGACTACAAGCGCATCGATGAATCCGCCGCCGCCGTCCAACGCGCGCTCGGCACGGGCGCTGCGCTCTACGGTATTAATACGGGCTTTGGAAAGCTCGCCTCCAAGCGCATCGATGCCGATCAACTCGAACAACTCCAACGCAACTTGGTTCTTTCGCACGCTGTCGGCGTTGGTCCTGCACTCGGCGAACGCGTCGTGCGTCTCGCTATGGCGATTAAAGTCGTTACGCTTGCCGCCGGCCGCTCGGGCGTGCGCCGCATCGTAGTCGACACGCTCGCAAAGCTGCTGGCAGCGAACGCGCTGCCCGTGATTCCGGCGCAAGGGTCTGTTGGCGCTTCCGGCGATCTTGCGCCGTTGGCGCACATGTCGTGCGCGATCATCGGCGAGGGCGATGTTCGGCTGAGTGGTGAGAAGATCAGCGCCCGAGACGCGCTGAAGCGCATCGGCGCGGAGCCTGTCGTGCTTGGGCCGAAGGAGGGCCTCGCGCTTCTCAACGGCACGCAAATCTCAACTGCGCTGGCGCTCGACGCACTCTTCCGCGCGCAAGATGTCTTCGATGCCGCGCTTGTTTCAGGCGCGATGTCGACTGATGCGATGAAGGGCAGCGATGCGCCTTTCGACGAACGCATTCATGTCGCGCGCGGTCAAAAAGGGCAGATCGAAGTCGCGGCGCGGTTGCGCGCGCTGATGTCCGGTAGCGCTATCCGCGAAAGCCATCGCACAGGCGACGATCGCGTGCAGGACCCTTACTCGATCCGCTGCCAGCCCCAAGTTATGGGCGCTTGTCTTGACGTGCTGAACAGCGCTGCAGCTACTCTTGAGATCGAAGCCAACGCTGTCACCGACAACCCGCTCGTCTTCGCCGAGGACGACGCGATCCTCTCGGGCGGCAACTTCCACGCTGAACCTGTGGCCTTCGCCGCCGACATGATCTCCCTGGCGGCAGCGGAGATCGCCTCGATCAGCGAGCGTCGCCTCGCAGTGCTGATCGACCCAGTGCTCTCAGGCTTGCCTGCGTTCTTGGTGAGAGAGGGCGGTCTCAACTCGGGCTTTATGATCCTGCAAGTCACCGCGGCGGCGCTGGTCTCTGAGAACAAGACGCTCGCGCACCCGGCCGTCGTAGACACGATCCCGACATCGGCGAACCAGGAAGATCACGTTTCGATGGCGACTTTCGCGGGTCGCAAGGCTGGCGATATCGCGCGCACCGCCGCGAACGTTATTGCGATCGAATTGCTTGCTGCTGCGCAGGGCCTCGACTTCCAAGCGCCGCTTAAGACGTCCGCGCCATTGGAGAAAGCGCTCGCCAGCGTGCGCAGCGTTTCGCCGAACTTGGAGCGTGACCGGTCGCTCGCAGGGGATATCGCGCGCGTGTTCGATCTGATCGAAGCGGGGGCGTTCGCGAACTAGCAGCCTTCGGGGTCGAGCACCCAGCCGAGAAGTTCGCCGTCCGCGCCACGCACTTCAGGCGCGGTGTAGCATTCGCCGCCGGGATTTTCGCCGGGTGCGCGGACGAACTGGATCGCATCCGTGGGCGGATCATTGAGCGCTGGAAGCACGGTCGCGTTCTCGGGATCGTCGTTGTCATCGGGCACTACGCAATCGACGTCTCCTGCTTCGCCTGAAAGACGCAGCGTCCTGCGCGCGGCGGGATCGATGGTGACAACGTGCCGGTCAGGCGCCTGCGCTAGGCACGCGTCGATCAATGGCAAGCGATCGATGATCGGCTGTGCGTTTTCATATTGCGGACCGGACGGCGGCGATGAGGGCGCTGTGCTTTGTCCGCATGCCGCCAGCGTGTACGCTGCGATGATGACGCTAAGTTTCTTCATTCCGTGCCTCGACAACGCAACGACAATGACGCCGGTGAGGATAAGCACCTGCGCCGCCACATAAGTGCACCACACGACTGGCGCCGGCCAGCGCCGCGCGGGCGAGTCTGCAGGCAAACGGAAGAGCTCAGCTGCGAGTACCAGATCGCTTGCGAGAAAACTCACCGCTCCGATCATGGCAAGCCAACCCACCCATGGCAGCCACATCGCTGCAACCGCCATTGCGCTGATCGCACCCGCATAGGTCATCGCCGCCATCGCCACCGCGCCGAGCTTTCGCCGCCATCCTGCAAGCACGATTGTCGCCAGCACCAATCCTGCAAGCGGCGCAAAGGCAATGAGGGGCGGGCGCGAATCCGCTTCACCGTTGAAATACATGAGCCCGCTGACAATCAGCACCGGCGATGAGACGCCGAGCGCGATCAAAGTCGCGACTGCGAGCGTGCTCGAGATTGGCGCGCGGCGAAATTCGTCTGTGCGCCAAAACCAGATCAGGAAGCCGAGCAGGAAAAGCCCAATGGCAATCATCGCTGCGTAGCGCGGCCAAAGCGGCGCGTTGTCGCCAGAGAAAAACCAGATCGCGCCGAACATGACGACGTAGACGAGTTGTGCGAGCAGAAACGAAAGAATACCGAGATGCAGGGTCCACTTCGCCTTGAACGCCAAGAAGAAGTCGCCAAGCGCCGAGCAAATGATCGCGACTATAAGGGGGAAGGGCGCATGCGCGCTGATCAACGCCGCTGCGGTCGCACCCATGAACGCCGTCTTGACCAATGCGCGCGCAAAGCTCGGTGGCTTGCGCAAGAAATAAAGACCGTACGCAGCGGCAGCCGCGGCGGCCAACGCCGCGAGCGCCCAAAAAATTGGGCCAATAGCTATCCCGCCCATCGTTGGCCCTTCGATTCCGCCGCCGTTCAGGCCAGAGTGGTACTACTAGGGGTGAGATACGGGGAAGTGGGCATGACGACCAAGCTTTGGCGTTTGAAGATGTTTGCGGCGGCTTCGGTCGCCGCTTTGCTTGCTGCCTGCGCGACAGCGCCCACACCCGAAGATGTCGAAGCTTTGGCGTGGGGCTCGGCCACCTCGCAGGATCGGCCAGAGGCCTACGAGACCTACCTCAACGTTCACGGCCAGAGCCTGCACGCAGAAGCCGCGCGCCAGCGCATTGCCGAATTGATGGTCTTGGAGCGTGAAGCATGGGGCAGGGCGCGGCAGGTCAACACCGAGGCCGCGTACGAAGATTATCTGAGGCAGTTCGGCTGGGGCGCGAATGCGCAAGAGGCAGATCAACGCCGCGCTGTTCTGGCGGCGCCACGCCTCGCCGCCCAAGAACGCGCGGATTGGGCGGAAGCCGCGCGGGTTGATCGCATCGAAGCGTATGAGGGTTTTCTCAACGCGTGGCCAAACGGGGCCAATTCCGAAGAAGCACGCTCGCGTCTGGATTATCTCTGGAACACGGATGAAGGCGCGTGGGTGCGTGCTCAGCGTCTGGACTCGGTCGGTGGATACGCGGATTTTCTGCGTGCTTATCCGCGCTCGCCATTCGCCGCCGATGCACGCCGGCGTCTTGATGAGTATCGCCGCCAAGACGATTGGGCTTGGGATAGCGCGCGTCGACGTGACGAAGTGCGGGAGTACGAGCGTTACATCCACGACTTCCCCGCGGGGTATCACCGCGACGATGCTGAGCGCCGCGTTTATCAATTGCGTGCCGATGATCGGAACGCCTGGGATCGCGCAGTTCGCCGCGATACGATCGATGGCTACGACTACTACCTCGCGACGCAGCGTGACGGTGAATTTCGTGATCGCGCCCAGCGCCGCATCCGCACACTACGTGAGGCGCAGGCCAACCCGCCGCCACCACCGCCGCCAGTCACCCAACCACCAGCACCGCCTCCGCCACCACCCCCGCGCCCGCGTCCGCGTGACCAGGATCAGCCGCCGCCTGCGCCGCCGCCACCAGTGGTGAGCCCGCCAGCGCCGCCGCCCGTGACGCAACCACCAACGCCACGCCCACGTCCGCGCGATCAGGATCAGCCGCCGCCTGCGCCCCCGCCACCAGTGGTGAGCCCGCCCCCGCCTGTACCACCACCTCCTCCTCCAGCGGATCAGCAGACAGATCAAAGAGGGGATGCAGATTCCGATCGCGAGCGCGGCGATCCGAACTGACGCCACGCGACATTGCGTTCGCGCGGGCGGCGGCTAGAACGCCGTTGCGCGCCAATGTGCGCGTCAAGGGAGGAACAAGATGCGTCTTTCGTCAGATATCGCGGCTGTTGTGACGGGCGGCGCGTCGGGCTTGGGCAGAGCTACAGTCGAAAAGCTGCGCGCGGATGGCGTGAAGGTCGCGATCTTCGATCGCGATAGCGTCAATGCCGGCTTCGAGGCGGCCCGCGCCGCCAACGGCCAAGAGCGCATCCTCGTCTGCTGCGCCGGCATCGGTTCGGCAATGAAGACCGCGAGCCGTTCGAAGGACACCGGCGAGATCAAACATTTCCCGCTCAACATTTTTGAGCTGACCATCCAGATCAACCTAATCGGCACATTTCGCTGCGTTGCAAAATCGGCGGCCGGCATGCTGACGCTCGATCCAGTTGAAGGCGACGGCCGCGGCGCACTGGTGATGACTGCATCTGTGGCCGCGGAAGATGGTCAGATCGGCCAGGCAGCTTACTCAGCCTCGAAGGGCGGCGTTGTCGGCATGACGTTGCCGATCGCACGCGATCTCTCAAGCGAGGGCATTCGCATCAACACGATCCTGCCGGGCATCTTTGAAACGCCTTTGATGATGGGCGCGCCGGAGAAGGTGAAAGAAGCGTTGGCTGCAAGCGTTCCGTTTCCGAAGCGTCTCGGAAACCCGCAAGAATACGCATCTCTCGCTCTCGAAATGATTCGAAATCCCTACTTTAACGGCGAGGATGTGCGCTTGGACGGCGCTATTCGCATGGGCCTGCGCTGAGGCAGGACGCCGCATTTTTGTTGATTTATGTGGGTTTTGGTAACACGCGCGGCCTCCGCGCGTGTGGAAACCGCTGTAAATCAGCTTTTTTACGTTGCGACTCAGAGGCCCTCATGTCCAGGGAATCCACCGCAAACGTCGAAAACCGCATGAAACCAGGCTTTTTGACATGTTTCGGGAGAGGCGCGATCAACGCTCCATCAAGAAATGAGTGGCATCACTCACAGGCCGGCGGGAAGAAGGGCAGCTCAAAAGCCTGATTTGACGCCGGTTCGTTGAGTAACCACACGACAACCTTTGAGAAGGGAAACACCACATGGCCAAAAAGGCTGCAAAGAAGAAGGCTCCGGCCAAGAAGAAGTCAGCGGTTCGTAAGTCCGCGAAGAAGGCAGCTCCGGCCCCGGCGAAGGCCGTGAAGGTCGTTGCGGTTGCCGGCAAGACCGTCACCGCTAGCGCGCTTCTGCAAGCGATCGCCGACCACATGGGCATCAAGAAGTCGGAAGCCAAGACGATGGTCGAAGGCTACACCGACGTTGTGAAGGCCTACGTCCTGAAGGGCGCCAAGGTGAAGATCGGCGATATCGGCATGATCATGGTTCGCGCCCGCAAGGCGCGCATGGGCCGCAACCCGCAAACGGGTGAGCCGGTGAAGATCAAGGCGTCGAAGAAGCTGGCGTTCCGCCAGTCGGCCGTGATGAAGGCCCAGGTGATGGGCGGCCGCTAAGCATTTTTGCTTGGTGCGGGCTCGCTGAGCCCGCGAGGCGCGCCACCGACGCAAAAGTAACATAACCCCATTCCGGGGTTGTCGAGACGGCGGGCGTGCTACGAAGCGCCCGCCGTTTTCGTTTTTGGGGCAGGGGGATGCGATGCGCTCGGTGATATTGGCGGTCGCCCTGGTTCTGACCGCCTGCACAATGCCCGCCGCGCCCAACGCACCGGCCTGCGAAATATCCGCCCAGGACCGCGAGTGGATCAACGGCGCGCTTGATGCTTGGCGCTTTAGCGCAAACGAGATCACCGGTGTAAGGAACATGCGCTCCTTCGATGCGGTGTTCTTCGACGACGATTGCGTTCTCACCAGCCCCAACGCGTTCAGCGCCGCGACCGTAGCTGAGGTCACCTGGACCGCGACGCCGCACGCCGGCGAGATCATGCTCCCAGGTGGCCAGCCCATGCCGGCAGGTGTCACTTCATTCGCAAGCGCAGATGGCGATCAGGCCTTCTTCGTTATGTCGACACCTAGCGTCTGGCGCGCGGCCGACGTGACCAACGACGCACTCGGCTTAGAGACGATGATGATCGGCGTGCTGTTGCATGAAGGGTCGCACGTCGCCCAGCTCGACGCTTACGGCGCGCGCATTACCGCGATCGAAACCGCCAGCCATCTGCCGGGCGACGACATCAACGACGATATAGTCCAGAACCGTTTCGGCGAGAACGCGGCGTTTGCCGCCTCGGTGGATCGCGAAACTGAATTGCTCTTCCAAGTCGCTCACACGCGTGATGATGCCGAAGCGCGGCGCCTCGCACGCGAAGCACGCGATCTGATGCGGACGCGCCAAGCGCGTTGGTACACCGGTGCCGATTCTTACCTTGTCGCGGCCGAGGATACATGGCTGACGCTCGAAGGCTCTGGTCAATGGGTCGCCTACCAATGGATCGTGCACCCCTCTGGCGGCGGCGCAGAGTCGGACGCGGCCATGGCGAACTTCGCGCGCCGTGGCCGCTGGTGGTCACAGAAAGAGGGGATCGCGCTGGCGTTCGCGGTCGATCGGCTCGCCGGCTTCGATTGGAGGCGCCACGCATTCCGTGACGGCCAAATGACCTTGGTCGAAATGCTCGACGCGGCGCTAAGCTCTTAAGCTTCGATTATATCGCGCCCGCGCCGGCACACATCCGTCGCCGTTGCGATTTCGCTCGCTGTGAAGAGGTGGGCGTATTCGCCGGCCGCTCCCAGGAATTGCTTGCGCATGGAATCAAACCGCGTACGTCCGCGTTTTGTTACGCGCACCAGCTTCGACGTCTTGTGCTTCGGATTGTCGATGAACTCGACCAAGCCTTGCGCCTCAAGCGCGTTGACGATCGTCTGACAGTGCTGACGCGACACCGGCTTGGAGCGCGCCATGTCCGGCACGGTCTGCGGACCTTCCTTTATGAGCTGGCGCAGCGTGCCCCATTCGCCGCCGGCGGTCGCGAATCCGGCGAGCGCCTCGCTGATCGCCTCAATGCGGAAATAAAATTCGATCACTGCGACCGAGAGATCCAGAATGTCCTCGCCGGAGGCTTGCGACGGCTTTTTCACTTGACAACTCACTTGTCGTATTTGACAGCTAGGTTGTCATTCTGGGAGAGCGACATGCGCGCGTCAATGGCGGCCAATGACTCTGGCGAACGCTGCAAAGGCGTCAATTGCATGTGGGGCGACCCGAGCGGCTTTCTAGGGGGCGCTGCGCTCACTGCCATGGCGATAGCCGGCGGCGGCCAGAACAAGGCCGCGCTCGATCTCCTCGCGCCGCGTCTTGGCGATAGCGTCATCGAACTCGGCTGCGGCCCTGGCATGGGCGTCCGCGCTGCGTTGAAGCGGGTAGGTCGTGAAGGCTTCGTCGCCGGTATCGATCAGTCCGCCACCGCGGCACACTACGCCGCGCATGCTGTGCACGGCGCCTGCCTTGAAGGCCGCGCCGCCATTATGCGCGCTGAAACGGCTGACCTCCCGTTCCGCGATTCTATGTTTGATCGCGCGTTTGCGGTGAACAGCTTCCAATTTTGGGTCGGTCCAGCCCGTGCGCTCCGCGAAATCTCGCGCGTGCTCGCGCCGGGCGGCCGCCTGGTCATCACCCAACGCGCCGCCGGCCACGACAGCGGGACCAACTTCGCCGGCGCCGCGCGCGGCATGGACCGCATCGGCCAAGCGACGGCGCTTCTGAAAGCGCAAGGCTGGCGCATCGTGGATGAACGCTGCGTGCAAGACGGCCGCCGCTTGCTCGCGGTAAGCGTGCTCGCCGAACGCCCGGCCTAATTCGTGTTGATTGCGCTCGCTTGGCTGGCTCTGGCAATGGTCCATGCGCCACCAGCGTTAGCGACATTCTCAAGCGGTCTCCGCAAACGCATGTACGGCGTCGATGAATCCGGTCCGCTGGGTGTGATCTTGATTCACCGGGGTGCGCTGTTTCTAGCTGTCGCTTGCGTCAGCGTACTTGCGGCGTTCAACGCGGACGCGCGCATTGCCGCTATGCTGGTAATGTCGATCAGCGTGCTCGGCTTCTTGATGCTTACGCCATCGCCCGCGCGCCCAAACGTCTGCGCACGATCGCGATCATTGACGCTATTGCGCTGATCCCACTTGCGATCGTCGGCACGGACGTCTGGGCTAGACTGTCGGCTTAGTGTTGTTCGCAGCGATCTGCGCGATGGCGATGCCGGACGCCATGACCACAAGCCCAACAGCACGCAACAGATCGATCGGCTTTTGCGGGGCGCCGAAAAGTCCAAAGTGATCGATTGCGGCTGATGAGATGATCTGCCCCGCGAGCACGAAATCACCGCGTTGCCGATGCCAAAGCGCGGGCCAACCCAAGTGATCGAAAGCAGATAGAACGCAAAGCCCGCGCCAGCGAGAAGCTGCGCGGGCTTTGTTTGCTGCAGCGATTCCCACGAAATGTTCGCGCCGCCGTTTAGAAGCGCAAACGCGAGCGTGAGCGCAAAGCCGCCGCCGGAAACGATGGCCGCCGCCATCCACGGGTTGTCGAGTGTGCGTCCAAGGCCGCCGGACAGCGCCGCCATGATCGGAATGAGAATGCCGCCGACCGTTGAGAGCGCGATGTAGAAGGCAAGCGTGGGCGCGTTCATCGCGGCGCTTTTGCGTTGCGCGCGGTGACTGTTTCGCCGCCGACACCCCAATTGTCGGTCTCGACTTCCTCAATGACGACGAATGTCGTCGCCGGGTTCTTGTTCAGTACGCGTTGAAGCAACTCGGTCGCGCCTTTGATCAGTTCGGCTTTTTGCTCGGCTGTCGCGCCGGTCTTGGTGATCTTGATGTTCACGTAGGGCATCTCACGCCTCCGCCGGTTTGCCGAAGCGTTCGGCGTTGCGCGCCTTAGCCTTCGCCGCTTCCGCTTCGCGATCTTTCGCGGGTGCGTTGGTTTCGAGCGAGGTCAAGAGCCGCTTTGCCGCGTCGAACACGTCATCAACCGCAGCGTTGAACGCGTCTTCGTTGGTCTTCGACGGTGTGTTGTAGCCCGAGAGCTTGCGCACGAACTGGAGCGACGCGTCGCGAATTTCTTTGTCCGTTGCCGGCGGATCAAAATTGAACAGCGTCTTGATGTTGCGGCGCATGATGTTTGGCTTTCAAACAAATCCAGCGACAGGGTGGGGTACGTAGGGCTCTTCCAAGCGCTTCACTTCGTCGGTGGTCAACGTGATGTCGATCGCGGCGATCGCATCGTCAAGCTGCTCAGGTTTCGTCGCGCCGACGATTGGCGCGGTGACTCCGGGCTTTGCGAAATGCCACGCCAGCGCGACTTGGCCCCGCGAGACGCCGCGCTCCGCCGCCACTTCGCCAACGCGCTCGATCACGGCGCGATCGGCTTCCACCGTCTTGCGGTAGAGATACGTACCGAATTTGTCGGTTTCGCTGCGCTCCGTCTTTTCATCCGGTCCACGGGCCAAACGCCCGCGCGCGAGTGGCGACCATGGGATGACGCCAATGCCCTGATCTCGGCAGAGGGGCAACATCTCGCGCTCTTCCTCGCGATAGAGCAGGTTCAGATGGTTCTGCATCGAGACGAACCGCGACCAGCCATTCGCGCTCTGCAGCGCCAGCGCCTGCATGAATTGCCACGCCCACATGGAGGAAGCGCCGATGTAGCGCGCTTTGCCGCTCTTCACGACGTCATGCAGCGCCTCAAGGTGTTTCCTCGATCGGCGTCTCCGGATCGAGGCGGTGGATCTGGTAGAGATCGACATAGTCGGTGCCGAGCCGCTTCAAACTCAGATCGATCTCGCCAAGAATGGCCTTGCGCGAAAGGCCTTTTCCGTTCGGATCGCCCGGCCGCATTTCGCCATGGACCTTCGTGGCGATCACGACCTCGTCGCGCTTGGCGTATTTCTTCACCGCGCGGCCAAGAAATTCTTCGCTGGTGCCGAACGAATAGACGTTGGCCGTGTCGTAGAAATTGATCCCGGCTTCGAACGCGCGCTTGTAAAACGGCTGCGAGGCTTCTTCGCTCAACGCCCAAGGATGCGCACCGCCAGCGCCGTTCGCGTACGCCATCGTGCCAAGGCAGATGCGCGAGACTTTTAGGCCGGTCTTGCCGAGATTGACGTATTTCATGCCGTCAGCTCCACGAACACATCTTCGAGGTCAGGCTCTTGGATCGAAAGATCTTTGATCGTGATCCCAGCCGCGCGCACGCGGTCGAGCATTTCTTCGACCGAGTGTTCGCTTGTCTTGTAGGTCAGCGCGAATGCGCCGGTATTCTTCATCGCGAATGTCACGTCCTCAAAGCCCTTAAGCGGCGGCGTGACCGGCGATTGCGGTGTCACTACCAAGGTCTTCTGATCCAGCCGCGATATAAGTTTCGATGTCGGTTCGCACGCGATGACATTGCCGTGGTTGATGATCGCGATCGTATCGCAAAGCTCCTGGGCTTCTTCGAGATAGTGCGTCGTCAGCACGATCGTCACGCCGCTTGCGTGCAGTGAGCGCACGTAATCCCAAAGCTGGCGACGCAACTCCACGTCCACGCCAGCCGTCGGTTCATCGAGCACCAAAACTGGCGGCCCGTGCACCATCGCTTTCGCGACAAGCAGTCGCCGCTTCATGCCGCCCGATAACGTCCGCGCATATGCGTCGCGCTTGTCCCAGAGACCCACAGCGCGGAGGATCTCCTCCGTGCGCCGTTCGCTCTTTGGCACGCCGTAATAGCCCGCCTGAATCTCCAACCGCTTCGCCGGGGGAGAAGAACGGGTCCATGTTCAATTCTTGCGGCACGATGCCGATGGCGCCGCGCGCGTTCATCGGGTCGGCGTCGATGTCGTGACCCCAAATCGAAGCGGTCCCGCCGCTCTTCACGACGAGACCGCCCAGAATGTTGATTAAGGTGGATTTGCCGGCGCCGTTCGGACCGAGCAGGCCGAAGAACGAGCCGCGCGGAATGGCGAGATCGATCGCTTTCAGCGCATGGACGGCCGCGCCCTTGCCTTGGGCGCGGTAGGTTTTGTCGAGCCCGCGCGCCTCGATAGCGAACTCGGGCGGCGTCTGTGGTGTTGGCATGGAATACCTGGGGTGGCCCGCATTGCGCGGGCGCGCGATGCGCTGTAGTTACGAGCGCGCTTCCGGCGCTTCAACCCAGGCCGCGACGAGAAATGGCGAAACTTCACGACAATCCGAGAACCGACGCTTCGACCCAAGGCGATCCTGACGCGGTCCCAGCGCCGGAAGTCATCGAAGTGACGTCGCGCCGCGTGAAGTGCGACGGCGGCGGCGGCGCACTCGGGCACCCGGTCGTCTATTACGACATGGGCGAAGAGAGCTTCGTGGAATGCGGCTATTGCGACCGCCGCTTCGTCCTCGCGCACGGCGCGGGCGACGATCACTGGACGGCGGAGAGCCTCCCCGCACCGAATCGGTCGGTGGCGGGGCGGCGTGGGCGGGGGTCCTGGTCAGCTGGCTGGCGGCAGTCGGCGATGCTACGTGCGGGCGGCGGCCGCTCGGTCGTTCGCACGTGCCGCGGGCCGTGACGCTGATGGTGCCCGCGGCGATTTTCGGTGTGTTTACGATCTGGGCGATTATGTCGTTCGCCGGCGCGCGCTGACGCGACTTAGTGCATCGCGCCGACGACGATCTCGATCTTGTTGCCGTCCGGATCGAGCACGATGGCGCCGTAATAGTCCGGGCCGATATCGAGATGCAGACCGCCGCGCACTGTCGTCGCGCCGTGCTCAAGCGCGGCCAGATAAGCTTCGTTCCTTCTCTGACGTCGCGCGAAACGCGATGTGTGCGCCTAAGCCCGCAATGCGATCGCCGTTGGTCGGATAGAGCCAGAACAAGCGCGTGCCATCGCGGCCGTATGCGAGCTCATTCTCTTTCGACCACGTTTTGGAATGGCCGAGCGGCGCGAACAGCGCGTCATAGAACTGCGCCGCCGCTTCAAGATCGCGCACGCCAAGTGAGAGATGGTCGAACATAGAATCCTCCGAACCCGAATAGATTGGAGTGCTTCGCGGCTCACGCAACCATGCGTGAGAAAGAAAAGGTGGAAGTCCGAAAACAGCGAGGTGGGAATGTGGATCGTGCTATAACGCAATGACCGAGGAGAGATGCGCCATGTCCGCAGAAAACGCCGCAACATTCCACAAGCTGCATGAACAACTTTTGATACTTCCTAATGCGTGGGACGCAGCCTCAGCGCGCATCGTGCAAGATGCCGGCGCCAAAGCGATCGCGACTTCGAGCGCCGCCGTCGCCTGGGCGCCGGGCTATGGAGACGGCCATCACTTTCCGATCGCCAATCTCGTCGCCGTCGTTGAAGCCGTTGCGCGTGCGGTGACGATCCCGATCACTTGCGACGCCGAAGGCGGCTATTCGGATGATCCGAAAGGGGCGGCCGAGAATGTGGCAAAGCTGATCGACGCTGGCGCTGTCGGCATCAATCTCGAAGACGGCAAGCAGCCGCACGAACTGCATTTGCGAAAGATCGAAGCCATTCGCGCGGCCGCCGAGAAGAAGGGCGTCAATCTCTTCATCAACGCGCGCACGGACGTGTTCTTGAAGGCGCTCGTTGAGCGCGAACAGGCGGTCGAAGAGACGCTGCGCCGCGCGGCGGCGATTGAGCGGGCGGGCGGCAGCGGTCTGTTCGTGCCTGGCATCGCACACGGCCCGCAAATCAGCGCCGTGGTCGAAGGCACGAAGCTGCCGCTCAATATCATGGCGCGCCCCGAAGCGCCGGACGCAACGCACTTGCGCGCGCTCGGCGTCCGCCGCCTGAGCGCCGCGACCGGTCTCTTCAACATCGCCATGGCCGCCGCCCGCGAAGCCGCGGAAGACTTCCTCCGTGACGGCGATTCCGACGCTCTCTGGCAACGCCGCGGCAGCCCGCCGGATTACAACAAGCTCTTTGCCGGGTGACCTCATCGCGCGGAGCGCCTAGATAGGCGCATGGCTAAAAAAGACGCTCCGCGCCTCTACCTCATCGACGGCTCGGCCTACATTTTCCGCGCATATCACGCGCTGCCGCCGCTAACCCGCGCGAGCGATGGCGTTAGCGTCGGCGCCGTCGCCGGCTTCTGCAACATGTTGTGGAAGTTCCTAGGGGAGATGAGAGGAATGAGGCGCCAACCCACCTCGCTGTGATTTTCGACAAAAGCGAAATCACATTCCGCAACAAACTCTATCCTGAATACAAAGCGCATCGCCCGCCGGCGCCGGAAGATCTCGTTCCACAATTTCCGCTGATCCGCGACGCGACGCGCGCGTTCAATCTGCCGTGCATCGAGATGGGCGGCTTTGAAGCCGACGACCTCATCGCCACCTACGCGCGCCAAGCTGCGGCGAGTGGCGCGAGCGTGCGCATCGTGTCGTCCGACAAAGATCTGATGCAGCTCATCGTCGATGGCGTCATCCAGCTCTATGATCCAATGAAGAACCGCATCCTCGGTCTCGACGCCGTGATGGAAAAGTTCGGCGTCGGGCCTGAGCTTGTGATCGACGCGCAAGCATTGATTGGCGACAGCACCGACAACGTTCCCGGCGCGCCAGGCATCGGCCCAAAGACAGCTGCCGAATTGCTCACCACCTTCGGTTCGCTCGACGCCGTTCTCGAGCGCGCCAACGAAGTGAAACAGCAAAAGCGCCGCGAAACACTGATCAACTTCGCCGACCAAATCCGTCTCTCGCGCGAACTCGTTACGCTGAAGGACGACGTCGCCGTCGAAGAAAAGTGGGAAGCGTTCGCGCTGCGCGAGCCCGATCCGGCGATGTTGCTGCAATTTATCGACACGATGGAATTCCGCACACTCGGCCGCCGCGTGCGCGAGCACTTCGCGAAAGAGAAGGGCGTACAGATCGTCGCCAACTACGCCAGCGCCGCCCCAGCGCCCGCGCCGGCGCACGCCGATGGCGGCTCACGCACCGGCCCGGTCGTCGAAGAAATCGAGCGCGAGTTCAAACTCGATGCTTACAAAATCGTCCGCGATCTACCGACACTTGAAGACTACATCCGCCGCGCCAAACTCGCCGGCGCCATCGGCATCGATACCGAAGCGGATTCCGCCGATGCCAACCGCGCCCAACTCGTTGGCCTCTCGCTCTCGATCGCTGCCAACGACGCGATCTACATTCCGCTCCAGCACAAAGGCGCCGAGTCTCGGGCCGGCGAACTCTTCGCGTCCGAAGCGCCATCCGAAACGTCCGCGCCCGACACCGGCGCGCAAATCCCGTTCGGCGCCGCGCTCGCCGCGCTGCAGCCACTGCTGGAAGATGCCTCCGTTGCCAAGATCGGTCTCAACGTCAAATGGGACATCGCGCTCTTCGCCAAACACAAGATCGCGCTCGCGCCTTACGATGATCCGATGCTGGCCTCGTACACGCTCTATGGTGGCCTCGATGATCACGACAAAATCTCGCTCATCGAAAAACACATCGGCCACGCGCTGACGCCATACGCGAACGTCGCCGGAAAAGGCAAAGCGCAGCAGAGCTTCGACCTCGTCCCCATCGACCGCGCCGCCGCGTACTCATGCGAGTACGCTGACGCCGCACTGCGCCTGCACCGTAAGCTCAAAGCCGAACTGGCGAGCAACCGCCTCATCACCGTCTACGAAACGCTTGAGCGCCCGCTTCCCGCGGTCCTCACGGCGATGGAGCGCGAAGGCGTCAAGATCGATCCGCAGATGCTGTCGCGGCTCTCCGGCGATTTTGCGCAACGCATGCTGCAATACGAAGCGGAGGCATACGCGCTCGCGAACAAGGAGTTCAACTTGGGCTCGCCGAAGCAACTTGGCGAAATCCTGTTCGACGAATTGAAACTCCCCGGCGGCAGCAAAACCAAGACCGGGGCCTGGTCCACTGACGCAACTATTCTCGAAGATCTCGCCGAACAGCACGATCTGCCAGCGAAAGTTCTCGAATGGCGCCAACTCTCAAAGTTGCGCTCCACCTACACCGAAGCGCTTCAGGCTGCCGTCAATCCCGAAACCCGGCGCGTCCACACCACCTACGCACTCGCCGCCAGCACCACCGGCCGCCTCGCGTCAAACGATCCGAACCTGCAGAACATCCCGATCCGCACGGAAGAGGGCCGGCGCATTCGCGAAGCGTTCATCGCGGAGAAGGGCAACGTCCTTGTCAGCGCCGACTATTCGCAGATCGAGCTCCGCCTCCTCGCGCATGTCGCAGACATCCCGCAATTGAAGCAAGCCTTCGCTGACGGCATCGACATTCACGCGCGCACCGCATCGGAGATGTTCGGCGTTCCCGTCGAAGGTATGCCGAAGGACATTCGCGCCAACGCCAAGGCGATTAATTTCGGTATTATTTACGGCATCAGCGCCTTCGGTCTCGCGCGCAATCTTGGCATCGCGCGTGAAGAAGCTGGCGCCTACATCAAGAAATACTTCGAACGCTTCCCGGGTATCCGCGACTACATGGAAGAAACCAAAACCTTCGCGCGCGCCAACGGCTACGTGAAAACCATTTTCGGTCGCCGTATCTGGGTCAAAGGCATTCAGTCGAAGAACCCAAGCGAACGCGCGTTCGGTGAGCGCCAATCGATCAACGCGCCGCTACAAGGCGCCGCGGCCGACATCATTCGCCGTGCCATGGTCCGCCTGCCGCCGGCGCTTGCGAAAGCGAAGCTTAAGTCACGCATGCTGATGCAAGTCCACGACGAACTCGTCTTCGAAGCGCCGAAGGATGAAGCAGAGAAACTCTGCCAGCTCGCAAAAGACGTGATGGAAGCCGCGCCGGAGCCGGCCGCTATTTTGACTGTGCCGCTGACAGTAGAAGCGAAGGCGGGCGCGACGTGGGGGGCGGCGCATTGATTCCACGTTGGCTCAAAGCGCTACTTCTCGGCCCGTCCGATAGCGAGATTGCGACCACCCTGGTGAGGGGCGTCCTACTGGGTGCAATCGTATTTGTGGTTCGGTTTGGAAATCGCATCGTCGATGAGGGTTGGAGCTACGCCCAAGTCAATGCCCTAAGCGATGCTGGAATCTCGTTCTTCATCGGTGGTCTCATCTCGACGGCTGTTGCGGCGTTTGCTTTTTATGTTCGAATTCCCACCAATCATGGGAAAACAGATGATTGAAGGCGGCTGTCATTGCGGCGCAATCCGCTACGCGCTCTCTGCGCCGCCGCAGCAGAGCATGATCTGCCATTGCAAGACCTGCCGCCGTGTTTCCGGTGCGCCGGTTGTCGCGTGGCTCACGGTCGATCCTGACGCCTTAGCAATCACCAAAGGCGCGCCCGCGCACCACAGTTCCTCGGCCAACGTAGATCGCCAGTTCTGCAATCAATGCGGCACGCAGCTGACCTATGCGCGCACCGATGATGACAGCTACATCGACGTCACTACCGCGAGCCTCGACGATCCAGATGCATTCCCACCATCGCACCATTCGTGGCTCAGTCACGACATCGCCTGCATCAAATTCGGCGACGGCCTGCCGGCGTTCCAGAAATCGCGCGGCGACGGCTAGCATAGCTGCAACGCTGGCGCGTCGATCGCGCACAGAAACTGGAAGAGAACGTAAGCGCTGATCCCAACGGAGAACGCGGCGAGGCCTTGCATGCGAGTACCCAATCATCGCGCCGATTGCGCGGTGTGCATTCATCGCGCATTCGCGGGTGCAGCGAGAGCGGCGCTACCGCCATTCCACATTGGTAAAACCGACAATCGCCGTCGCTGATCTCGATTGTGTTCGCGAGGTAACGCGCGCATGCTTCACATCATGAAGGTCACCCACTTGCTTTTCGCTGCAGCGCTCGCTGCGTGTTCGCCGCCGCAACCCGCGGCGACAACACCTGAAACTGCGCCACAAGTCCAAGCGGCGGAAACATCAGTGGCGCAAGGTGTCTCGATCGAATTCATGGCGCCGTCAGGCAATGTCGGCTGCGTTTACACGCCCGCCGGTGGCACGGCTGTCTATGAAACGGCGGATGGCCGCGCGGAGCTCAAATGTGATCGCTCTGAGCCTGAATATGTTCGCGTTGTGTTGTCGGAAACCGGCGCCGCGCGCATTGAGCCGACGGACGAGCGTGGCTGCTGCAGCGGCGAGACCATTCAGTATGGTCAGAGCTGGTCCGAAGGCGCCTTCACGTGCAACGTGAGTGAGGCGGGGCTCACCTGCACAAATCGCGAGCGGCACGGCTTTACACTGAGCCGCTCGCGAGCTGACGTGAACTAAGCGCGCTTTCGCGTTTCGCGGCGCTGTCCGAACTTCGGCACAAGCATGCCGACTTCGCTGCGGTACTTGCGATAGCGCTCGCCGAAGTGAGCGATGAGATCGCGCTCTTCGAAATAGATGCCAACGAGGATGTAGCCTGTGCTCATCACCGCAAACAGCAGGTGGCCAACGCTCATGTGCGGCGTCGCCCAGAAGGCGATGATGAAGCCGAGATAGAGCGGGTGACGAATGTGCTTGTAGAGCAGCGGCGTCACGAACGAGCCATCCTTCGGCTGCGTGCCGGCAAAGCGCCGCCATACTTGGGCAAGCCCGAACAGTTCGAAGTGATTGATCAGGTACGTCGAGAGCAGCACCGTGCCCCAGCCAAGTGCTGACAAGGTCCAGAGCACGGTTGACCAGCCGGCGCTCTCAACGTTCCACACGACCGCCGGCATCGGCCGCCACTGCCAGAACACCAATGCCAAGATCGCGCTCGCGAGCAGCACATAGGTGCTACGCTCAACCGGCTTGGCGACAATTTTCGTCCACGCCGCTTTGAAAGCAGGGCGCGCCATGACGCTGTGCTGAACAGCGAAAAGCCCAAGCAGCAGCGAATTGACAATCATCGCTTCCACGAGTGGCGCGGGGTCGCCGCTATCGATCGACTTAGGCACGACCACGTTGGCGACAAATCCAATCGCGTAGAGAAACGTGACCAAGAAGAACACGTACACAGCCCCGCCATAGGCGAGCGCAGCAAACCGTTTCATTTCCCACTCCATGTCGCGCAGGCTCTGGGGACTAAAAGCAAAGGGCGCACGGGCCCCCGCACCGGCCGACGATGTGGGCCGCAGCGGCTAATATCCCGGATGTCGCCCGGTGCGCCGTTGTCCTGCCCGCCAGCCGTGAGACCAGCGTCGTGGAAACGCTTCACGGCGTCCCTGTCGGCGGCTTGGAAGGCGAGGTGGACGCGGCTCGGGCCGGCATCGCCAGCGGCATCGATCCACAATTCGTCGAAGCTGATTGCCTCGTAGCTCTCATAAGTTGGCTCGCGGCCAAGAGCGGCGAGCACTGCGCGATAAAAGCGCTTTGCCGCAGCGAGGTCGCTGACGCGTAGATGGACGTGATCGATGAGGCGGCCGCGATAATAGATGTCGGACATACAAGGCTATTTGGCGCGCCGAGCGGTCAAGTCGAGCGACTACAGGTGTCCAAATTCCGCCGTTTCTCGCGCCTGGAGCCTGCGACGCACCGGACACAAGCCCGTGAAAGCTGTGCGCTAGCGTCGCCGCCCATTGACGGGTAAGAAGGCCCGTACCAGTTCATTACGGTAAAGACAGGAATCGTTTCTCTCCCATGCCGACCATCGCCCTTGTCGACGACGACGAGAACATCCTCGCCTCCCTGAAGGTCCTGTTCGAGGGCGAGGGTTACACCGTGCGTTCCTACACGGACGGCGCGGCAGCACTGGCCGCGCTCTCGGAGACGCCGCCGGATATTGCCATCCTCGACATCAAGATGCCGCGCATGGACGGCGTTGAAGTGCTGCGCCGCCTGCGTCAGGCCTCGAACCTGCCTGTGATCTTCCTCACCTCGAAGGACGACGAGATGGACGAGGTTGTCGGCTTCAATGTTGGCGCCGACGACTACATCAAAAAGCCTTTCTCCCAGCGCTTGCTCAGCGAGCGGGTCAAAGCACTGTTGCGGCGCACGCGCGCAGGCACGCCCGGAGCGGAGGCCGCTACTGACAAGAAGCCCATCGTCCGCGGCGAACTCACCCTTGATCCGAACCGCCACGCCTGTACGTGGAAGGGCGAACAGGTTCGCCTCACGGTCACCGAATTTCTTATCCTGCAAGCGCTCGCGCAGCGTCCGGCTACGTCAAAAGCCGCGATCAGTTGATGGACGCTGCCTATGACGATCAGGTCTATGTCGACGACAGAACAATCGACAGCCACATCAAGCGGCTCCGCAAGAAATTCCGCGACATCGACGGCGACTTCGACGCGATCGAAACCCTCTACGGCGTCGGCTATCGCTACAACGAAGCCTGACGGGCTCTTTGGCGCGATCGCACGGTCGCGCATTGCCCGCATCATCTTCATTTGGAATTTCGTTGGCCTTGCCGTCCTGATTTTGGGCGTGCTGCTGCTGACGGAGATGCGCGCCGGCTTGACCGAGGCACAGTTCCGCAATTTGCGGACGCAAGGCGAGTTGATCACCAACCTGCTGATCGAAACCGGCACGGTTGAAGGCGATCCATATCCGTACATCAACGAAAGCGCTGTGCGCTTGGTGCTGCACCGCATCTTGCCGCCGATTGCGGAAGGCGCACGTCCGGGAGTGGGGCAGCCACGCGTTCGCGTTTTCGACACCGATGGTCGCCTCATCGCCGATAGCGATGTCATCTACGACGAAATTCGCACCACGCCGCTCACCGACGATCAGAGCCTTGGTGAAAAGATCGAGAACGCCGCGCGCCGCGTCGAGTATTTGCGTCTCACACCTTGGCGGCCAACAACGACGTTGGAAGAAGAACAGCGCCGCGCCGCACGCGGCGAAATCGTTGATGGCGAGCGGTTGAACGAACGCGGCGAGCGCGTTGTCTCCGTCACTGTGCCGCTGCGGCGCGTGCAGCAGGTGATGGGCACCGTCACCACCGAAAGCGCTGACGTGGAGCGCATTCTGGTGACCGAGCGCGCGAGCATGATCCCGTTCATGATCGGCGCGACGATTGCAATTTTTCTGTCCTCGCTTTTGCTCGCGCTCTTCATTGCGCGTCCCTTGCGGCGCCTCGCGAGCGCAGCGGACGCACTGCGGCTGACCGGCGGGACCCGTCTCAATCTTCCCGAGGATACGCACCTCAAGGATGAGATTGGCGCTTTGGCCCATTCGCTCGAAGCGATGACTGGCGCTCTCGCGGATCGCATCGACGCCAATGAGCGTTTCGCCGCCGATGTCAGCCACGAAATCAAAAACCCGCTGGCGTCGATCCAATCGGCCGTCACGTCGGCCCAAGGCGCGGCAACGCCTGAGCAGCAAAAACAAATGCTCGCGATTGTGGCGCAAGACGTTCAACGCCTCGATCGCCTGATCACCGACATCGCACGCGCCAGCCGCATCGAAGCTGAAACCGCCAAGCTCGATCTCAATCGCGTCGATCTCGGCGCGCTGCTGTTTGAGATCACGCGCGCTTACTCCACACCGCCCGACGAGCCAGCGCCCGTCAGCATTGTTTTTAAGGGCGCCAAACCCGAAGGGCTGATCGTGCTTGGGCAGGCGGGGCCGCTCGGCCAAGTCTTCCGCAATTTGATCGACAACGCCCGTTCGTTCAGCCCGCAAGGCGGCGTTGTCTCGGTGGCGGCCGAAGCAGTACGCACCAAGGACGGAGCGTTGGTGAGAGGTATTGTTGACGACCAGGGGCCGGGTATTCCGCCCGAAAATCTCGAAACCGTTTTCGAGCGTTTTTATACCCAGCGTCCAAAGGGCGCCGCCTTTGGCGGCAATTCGGGCCTCGGTCTTTCCATTGCTCGCCAAATCATCACTTCGCACGGTGGTCGAATTTACGCGCAGAACAAGGACGGACTGGGCCGGGGTGAGAGCGGCGGGGCTCGCCTCGTGGTGGAATTGCCGCTTGCGCACTGATCCAACGGACAAAAACTGTAACAGCAGTGCGGCTTTCGCTTCCTCACCCAAGCGCAAAGGCCTATGTAGGCGCCCTTATCCAGGCCCTCTGGCGGGTGGCGGGAGTACTACCGAATGATAGGCGTCGTGGTTGTGTCCCACGGCCGTTTGGCGGACGAGTTCGTCGCCGCGGCTGAGCACGTTCTCGGACCCCAAGATCAGATGCGCGCGATCGCCATCGGTCCCAATGACAACATGGAAGAGCGGCGCGCCGATATCATCGACGCCGTACGCACGTGCGATAAGGGCGACGGCGTCGTCATTCTCACCGACATGTTCGGCGGCACGCCGTCGAACCTGGCCATTTCCGTGATCAACCAGGTGAAGACCGAAGTGATCGCCGGCGTGAACCTGCCGATGCTGATCAAGCTCGCGACGCGAACCTTGCAGATCGTGAACAAGAAGGGTCTGCACGCCCGCGCGTCGCGAAAGCTGGCCGAACTCGCGCTTGGCTACGACAACACCCGTATCAGCGTCCGCAAGGAAGCGGACGAAGCCGACGCGCGCTCGCTCATGGACCTGATGATGCTCGGCGCCGGCATCGGCGATGAAGTCGAGATCGAAGTGCGCGGGCCGCAGGCCGAAGAGGCCATGGCCGCCGTCGAAGCGCTGATCGTCGCGAAATTTCACGAAGAAGATTGAGGCGGGAGCGTTTGCCCCGTCTTTGCCGTAATCTCTGCATCTCTCCGCTGAAGCTGTAAGCGGGGAAACATGCGTTCGATAATTCAAGCCGTCGCCGCGATTGGCGCGCTCTTTCTATGTGTTGGAGCCGCGGCGCCGCCGCGCATCGACTATGAGCTCACCCCAATCCTGGAAAACGGCGTGCTGCAGGCCGTGCAGTTCGATCTGACATTCCGAGGCGAAAGCGACGGCCAAAGCGATCTGCGTCTGCCTGACAGCTGGGGCGGACAGAACGAACTTTGGCGCAGCGTTGAGGCGCTTGAAGTCGTCTCCGGCGGCACGATGCGTGATGGCGAAGAGCCCAATCAACGCTTACTGACCCACCGTCCGAATGCGCGGATCCATATCCGCTATCGTATCATCCAGGATTGGGAAGGCGTCCCGCGCGCGGAACTGGGCAACACCTATCGCGCGACGATCCAGCCGACTTACTTCCACCTCATCGGCAACGCTGTGCTCGTTACCCCTGGCGGCGCGGGCCTAAACGCGCCGGTGCGCTTGCGCGTACGCGATCTGCCGCGTGAATGGACGTTCGCGTCGGACCTTCTGAACCCTCATCTCACGCTTGAGAAAATCTGGTCGAGCGTGATCGTTGCCGGTGATTTCCGGATCTTGCACGACCCGAATTCGAATGTGCAGCTCGCCATACGTGGTGAATGGAGTTTCACGGATCAGCAATTGCTCACACAAGCAGCGGACATCATCGCCGGCCATCGCCGCTTTTGGAACGATCGAGCGTCGCCCTACCTTGTCACTGTGTTGCAATTGGCAGGTCCTGAGGGTTGGATTTCCGTCGGCGGCACTGGCCTTGACGACGCCTTTGCTTTCTTCGCGACGCCGAACGGTGAGCAAAACACCATCATCCGCACGCTCGCGCACGAGAGCTTCCATACTTGGACGCCCGCCCAAATCGGCGGCCTCCCGCAAGAAGGTGAACCCTCGCAATACTGGCTTTCGGAAGGCTTCACCGATTTTTACACCGCCCGCATGCTTGTGCGCGGAGGTCTGTGGACGCCGCGGCAATACGCAGACGATCTCAACCAAGCGCTGCTCGCTTATGCGCAGTCGCCGGTCCGCGAAGCGCCAAATTCTCGTATCCTTGCTGACTTCTGGACCGATCGCGACGTCCAACGCATGCCGTACATGCGCGGCCGTTTCCTCGCGATGATCTGGGATGCGCGCCTGCGCCGCAATGGTCGTAGGTTCGATAACGTTGTGCACGACATGCGCGCACGCGCCTCACAGGGCGCGCAATACGCGCAGGAAATCTTCGTCGCCTCTGCGCCAGCTTTGGGCCTCGATCTCGGCTCGGATATTGAGAGGTACGTCACCAACGGCGCGCCAATCCTTCTGCCTGAAGACGTTCTCGCGCCGTGCGGCCGCGTCATCACGCGCGAAGCGCCGAACTTCCATCGCGGTTTTGATATCCAGGCGACGCAAGCCAACAACAACATCATTGCTGGTGTCGATCCGAGCTTGCCTGCTTACGCCGCTGGCCTGCGCAACGGCATGGTGCTGATCCGTCGCAACGGCGGCGAGATCGGCAACTCGAACTGGAAATCGCTTATGTTGTCCGCGACGGCGACACGGAGCGAACGTTCCGCTACATGCCGCGCGGCCATGGTACGTTCACGACGCAGCGTCTTGAGTTGGCAGGGAACGTTGAAGGCGAGCGGCTCGCGCAGTGCGTGCGCGCAATCGCGGGATAGCGCACGAAAGAGGGGCAGCATGCAGAGCGACTTTGCCGAAGGTCTCGGCCTTGTGGCGGGATTCATCGGCGCCTTCGCGTTCGCGCCGCAAGCGTTCAAGATTATTCGCGACCGCGACGCGTCTGGTGTTTCGGGCTTGACCTACGCAATGGTTCTTACTGGCGCTTTGCTTTGGGGCGCGTACGGCGTGCTGCGCGGCGCGCCGTCAATCATGCTGTGGAACGCCGTCGCCGCGGGCCTTGCCGCGACAGTATTGATCCTCAAAGTACGGAAATCGTGTTAGCTGGGTTTCAAAAGGGGAACAGCAGGTTCCGCTCGGCGTTCACCCGGCTATTGGGAGAACGTCTATGTCCGTTGAAACACTTCTTATTTGGATTATCGTCGGCGCGATCGCCGGGTGGCTTGCTGGCCTCGTTGTCCGCGGCTTCGGCTTTGGTCTTGTCGGCAACATCATTATCGGCATCATCGGCGCGTTTCTGGGCGGTTGGCTATTCGCTCAATTTGGCATCGCAATTGGCGTTGGTATCATCAATACGATCTTCACAGCGTTCATAGGCGCAGTCGTGCTGTTACTGATCGTTCGCGTCGTCAAACGCGCCTAGATGGCCTCAGCGCCTGACTGGCTCATCAATGCGTTCGGCGTCGCCGCCGGGCTTTGTTCGATGGCCAGCTTCATTCCGCAAATCATCAAGATACAGAAAGAGCGAGACGCCTCAAGCGTCTCGCTCGGCATGTATGCTGTAACGACCATCGGCTTCGTATGTTGGACGACATACGGCGCGTTGAGCGGGTCATGGCCCGTCGCGGTCTCGAACGCGGTCTGCCTCGTCCTTGCAATCATGATCATCATTCTGCGCTTGCGTTTCGGTGGCGCGAAAGCTTGAACGACGCGACAGGGAGAACGCGAACATGAAAAAGCTGATGCTATCGGTTGCGGCGCTGGCGATGCTCGCCGCCTGCGGGCAATCCACCGAACAAACCCAGGCGCCGGCCATTCAGCTTTACGCCATGGATTGCGGCCACACCGCGTTCACCGACACCGACATGTTCGCCGATGACGGCTCATTCGCCGGCCAAGCGCGCGAACTCATTGTACCGTGCTATCTCATTCGCCATCCAAGCGGCGATCTCATCTGGGATACGGGCCTTCCCGAAGCCATCGCCGATATGCCGAATGGCTTCACCGCGCCTGGCTTTCCCGCTCGCATGAGCGTGCCGGTAAAGTTCACCGCGCAGCTCGCGCAACTCAATCTGACGCCAGCCGATGTCGAGTACGTCTCGTTCTCACACATGCATTCGGATCACACCGGCAACGGCAATCTGTTCGCGCAATCCACCTGGATCGCCGACGTCGATGAGCGCACTCGCATGTTCGACGCCGAACACCGCGCCGATCCGACCGACTTCAACAATTACAGTCAGCTCGAAAATGCGCAGACGCGCCTTATCGAGGGCGACGCGGACTACGACGTCTTCGGCGATGGCTCCGTCACCATCATCCAAGCGCCAGGCCACACGCCGGGTCACACTGTATTGTTGGTGCGCTTGCCAAATGCTGGGCCGGTGCTCCTCACTGGCGACATGTGGCACCTCGCCGAAAGCCGCGAACGCCGCACGGTGCCGCGGTTCAACACCGATCGCGCGCAGACGCTGGCCTCGATGGACAAAGTCGAGCGCGTCGCCAGCGAAACTGGGGCGCGCGTGATCCGCCAGCACGTGCCCGAGGATTTCACGTCGCTGCCGACATTCCCCGCCGCGTTGAACTGAGCGCAATAGCGGCGCTTCGGGCGCGAATATCTCGCGGATGCAGCATTGGTTTGGCACGCCTAAAGCGTGCAATCCCTTTGATTTGACGTTGCGTCGGCCTCAACTTGCGGCTGCTTTAACGCAGCTCGGCGAGGGAGAGTCTGCCTATGACCGCATTCAACCAACAAGCCATGATGGATTGGCTGGTCCTTTGGGGACCGAAGATCGCTTTGGCGCTTATCATTCTTATCGTCGCACACTTCGCCGCGAAGGCAGTGAAGTGGGCCATCGCCAAAGGCATTGACCGCATTCCGTTCTTTGCGCGCCGCGACGCCGCTGGTTCGGGCGGAACGCGCCCGATGGTCGACGTCGGCGAACGTGTTGGCGAGGTCGGCTATTGGCTGGTCTGGCTGCTTGGTCTGATCGCTGCGCTCAACGCACTCGGTGAGTGGGCTGACGGGATCGTCGCGCCGCTCAACTCGATGATTGCGGGCTTCTTGCTCTATCTGCCGAAAGTCGTCGGCGCCGCGCTCATCTTTTTCATCGGCTTCGTGCTGGCGACGATCGTTCGCCGCATGGTCGAAGCCACGGTTGAGGCCGTCGAACTTGATCGCCGTTTGATCGATGCTGGCCTCACGCACACGCCGAAAGGCCCTGGCCTTGCGCGTCTGTTCGGTCTCTTGGCCTTCACGCTGATTATCATCCCGGTCGCGATCGCTGCACTTCAGGCGCTCGACATCACCTCGATCTCGGGTCCGGCGACGCAGATGCTCACCGGCATCCTGACCGCCATCCCGGGCGTCATCGGCGCCGCACTGATCATCTTCATCGCTTATGTCATCGGCCGTTGGGTCATGACGTTGATCGAAGAAGGTCTGAAGTCGATCGGCTTTGACGACATCATCTCGGGCATCGCCAATGCGGAGCCGATCCGCGTCGGCCGCGAGAAGATGGACCTTACGCCTGGCGTCGACACCATCAACTTCTCCAAGTTCCCACCATCGAAGATGATCGGTCTCGCTGTGCTGATCGGCATCGTGCTCTTCGCGGCGGTCCAGGCGGCCGAACTCTTGCAGTTCGACGCAATGGCTCAGATGCTGACACGTTGCCTCGAACTCGCGAGCAGCGTGCTCTTTGGCGCAGTCATCATCGCGCTTGGTATCCTCTTGGCGAACATTCTCGCTGCGGCGTCGTCGCGCGAAGGCAAGCCATCGTCTGAGATTATCTCAACCTTGGTGCGCTGGGGCGTGATCATTTTGGCGACGGCTGTCGGCCTCTCCTTCATGGGGCTGGCCAACAACATCATTGCCATCGCCTTCGGCGTGATCCTCGGCTCGGTGGGCATTGCGGTAGCGATCGCCTTCGGCGTCGGTGGCCGCGACGCCGCCAAGCGCATGCTCGACCGCTGGACCAGCGGCACGTAACAGCGCCAACATACTGAAAAGATTGAGCCGCCGGGTTTCCGCCCGGCGGCTCTTTCGCATCTGGACTATGCGGTTCAGGCGGTTGGCAGCCGCGCGCGCCTTTGCTACACCGCGCCCGCCTCCCGAGGAGCGTTGCGACGGCAGCATTGCCGCCAGGCTCGGGTGCGCTTTCCAATTGGAAAACGACGCTCGCGATCTCTCGAAGGAGGGCGCGCGATGAGCGCTAAAGATTACGTCGTGAAAGACATCAGCCTCGCGGATTACGGCCGCAAGGAAATTAATATCGCCGAAACTGAAATGCCGGGTCTCATGGCCGTGCGCGCTGAGTACGGCCCTAAGCAGCCTCTGAAGGGCGCGCGTATCGCCGGCTCGCTGCACATGACCATTCAAACGGCCGTGCTGATCGAGACGCTGCAAGCGCTCGGCGCCGACGTGCGCTGGGCTTCGTGCAACATCTTCTCGACCCAAGACCACGCTGCCGCCGCGATCGCCGCGAAGGGCACGCCGGTGTTCGCGGTGAAAGGTGAGAGCCTGGAAGAATACTGGGACTATACCCACCGCATTTTCGAATGGCCGAACGGCCAATACGCCAACATGATCCTCGACGACGGTGGCGACGCGACATTGCTCTGCGTGCTTGGCCCGAAGGCTGAGAAGGACGCCGGCGTCATCGCCGATCACTCCAACGAAGAAGAGCAAGCGCTTTTCGGCATGATCCGCAAATATCTGAAGGAAAAGCCGGGCTTTTACGAAGCTATCCGCGCTTCGGTGAAAGGCGTTTCAGAAGAAACCACCACCGGCGTCCACCGCCTCTACGAGATGGCCAAGCGCGGCGATCTCCCGTTCCCGGCCATAAACGTCAATGACAGCGTCACCAAGTCGAAGTTCGACAACCTCTACGGCTGCCGTGAATCACTTGTCGACGCGATCCGCCGCGGCACCGACGTGATGCTCTCCGGCAAAGTCGCTGTTGTCGCCGGTTACGGCGATGTCGGCAAGGGCTCAGCCGCGTCGCTCCGCCAAGGTGGTGCGCGCGTGATGGTGACGGAAGTCGATCCGATCTGCGCATTGCAGGCGGCGATGGAAGGCTATCAGGTCGTCACGATGGAAGACGCGGCACGCACGCCGACATCTTCGTCACCGCCACCGGCAACAAGGATGTCATCACCGTCGATCACATGCGGGCGATGAAGAACAACGCCATCGTTGCGAACATCGGTCACTTCGACAGCGAAATCCAAATCGCTGGCCTGAAGAACTTCAAGTGGGACGAGATCAAGCCGCAAGTCCACCACGTGGAATTCCCGGACGGCAAGAAGATCATCGTCCTCTCCGAAGGGCGCCTCGTGAACCTCGGCAACGCCACGGGTCACCCGAGCTTCGTGATGTCGGCCTCGTTCACCAACCAAACGCTCGCGCAAATCGAGCTTTGGACGAACGGTAAATCGTACAAGAACGAAGTTTACACGCTGCCGAAGCATCTCGACGAAAAGGTTGCGACGCTTCATCTCGAAAAGCTCGGCGTGAAGCTGACCAAGCTTAGCAAAGAGCAAGCCGATTATATCGGCGTGCCAACCGCCGGCCCGTTCAAGCCGGATCACTATCGCTACTAAGCCAAACCAAACGGCCCCTCGAAAGAGGGGCCGTTTTCTGTATGAGCAACGGTGATCTGGGAGGTTCACATGCTCATCGATATTCTGCTCGCCGTGCATATCATTGGCTTGATGATGGGTGCCGGCGGTGGTTTCGGCAGCATGATCTCGCAGCGCGACGCGCTAAAGCGCCCGGCTGATCAAGCGGCAATCTTGCGTTCGATCGGCCCTGCGCTCGCGACCTTCTCGTTCGCGGGCCTCATCCTCATGTGGATCACCGGCGTCACGCTCGTATTCGAGAAGTACGAAGGCTTCGGGGCGTTGCCTTCGATGTTCTGGATCAAGTTCGTCTTCGTGAGCACGCTGACACTCGCCGCGATCGTGACGCAGGTGCTGTACGGCCAAGCCAAAGCGGGAATTGCCATCGCCGCAACGCGCGTTACAGTTTTCGGCTAGATCGCCGGCATCTCTTCGCTGCTTGCGGTTATCTTCGCGGTTCTCGCTTTCCACTGACCCTTACGTGAACTTCAGCGCCAAGCCGTTGCGCGCGCGCTTCCATCCGTGCATCTAGGCGCGGGGAAGTCAGAATGCTCATCCGCACCACCCGAACGCTCTCGACATGGGCGATGCGCGCGCTGTTTTACGCTGCGTTGTTCGGCGTGGTCGTCATCGCGCACTTGGCGATCAGCGGCATCCTGCGCGCGCAGGGCTTGGGCAGTGGCGTGGCGCTTCTTGTGGCCGGCGCTGCAGTCTTGGTTCTTGTCATCGTTGTCACCAACGCTGGCGAGTGGCTGCGTGATCGCTTGCGCGAGCGCCGCGAGATGCAACGTGTGCAACAGCGCCTGCCGATCGGGCCGTGCTGCGTGATTTGGAACGCGCCCGAGGAAAAGTCCGTGCGCCAGCTCCTTGCGGAGGAGGAAGCCGACGATTCCGACATGCCCTGGGATGTGGTTGGTCCATTGCGTGCGCGGTATCCAAAGCTGGCGCGTCGGCTTGGCGTTGAAGGTCTCGCCATCGCCGAATTCGAAGTCGGCGCGGATGGCCGGGCCAAGAACATCAATTGCGTCGACGCTTGGCCGTCCGACGTTTTCTACCACGCCGCTCGTGAAGCTCTGCAGCACGCGAAGTTCAAGCCCAAAGACGTGCACATCCGATTTGGCGCGAGTTACAAGATGCCGTTCGTCTTCCGAATCAATGGTGCGTCGAAGGCCAGAGACGCTGGCCGTCGCGCCAGAACGCTGCGTCCGACGCTCCTTGCGGCTCAGCAAGCTGTCGAGAACTTGCGGCAGCAAGCGGGCCCGCAACGTTAACCAATTGATATTTCTTAACTTAACCTGCTGCTAACCCTTTTAGCATTTTGTTAACCGGCCCGGACAGGCGCGGGCGTGCAAACGCGCGCGCAAACCAGGAAAATGCCCTTGGGGTTCGGCGATTCGTTTCGCCATAGATGGAATTAGGGGTCGGCATTGGACGGAAGCTTGCTCGTAGCGGCTGGCTCGGCCGCGATTGCGATTGCAGCGTTGCTTTGGGCGATGCGCGTCACAGAAGGCGCGCGTGGCGGTGTTGAAGCGTGGAAGAAGCGCTCGCGCGATCTCGAAGACACTGTCGCTTGGGCTGACGCTGTGTTCGGCGCGCACCCGGGCGTCGTGCTGATCTGGGAAGACACGCTTGCCGACAGCGAAACCGATTGGGGCAAACCGCGCATCTACGACAGCCCGCTGGCGCTTGCCTCCCTGCTGCGCTTCTCGGGTGCGGCGCACGCGGCGGAGCCTGCGATCCGTATTCTCCAGGGTCTGACTGGCTTTGATGCGCGTGGCGCAACGGGTGTGATGACGCGCCTTGCACCAGCGCTGCAGCGTCTGCGCCGCGAAGGCGCGCCGTTCTCGCTCACGATCTCAACGCCTGATGGCGTCTACGTTGAAGTCGATGGCCGCACCGCCGGTGCGCGTGCGGTGGTTTGGATACTCGACGCCAGCGTGCGCGGCGTGGAAGAGGGCGGCGCTGGCGGCCGCATTGATGGCGCGACTGAAGTCATCGCGCGTGATCCGGCGGCGTTCCTCGAAATGTGGAACGAAGCGCCGTTCATGGCCTGGCGCGTCGATGGCGGCCTGAAGCTGCAATGGGCCAACCCGACATATCTCAACGCGCTTGAAGCAAAGTCGCTCGCGCAAGCGATCGATCGCAATCTGCAACTCGATCAAGGCGCGACGGACTTGGCGCGCAAAGCCATCGAAACGGGCGAGTCCGTTGAAGAGACTCGCTCTGCCGTTGTCGGCACGCAACTGCGCACGCTCCGCTTGCGCGTTGCGCCGGTCGCGGGCGGCGCAGCGGGACTCGCAATCGACGTCACAGAAAGCGAAGCCGCGAGCGAGCAGATGTCGCGCCAGCAGCGCGCGCATGACGATACGCTGAACCATTTGGCCGAAGGCATCGCCGTCTTCGACCAAGGCAAGCGCCTCGTGTTTCACAACCGCGCGTTCGAACAGATGTGGGGCCTCGATCCGGCGTTCCTGCAAGATCGCCCGTCGCACGCGGCGTGGCTCGACTACCTGAAAGAAAAGCGCAAGTTGCCAGCGCACGCGAACTACGCCGAATGGCGCGCGCGCGAACTTGCGCTCTACCAAGAGCACGAAGAGCTTCCGGAAGATTTTTGGGTGCTGCCCGACAGCCGCATGCTGCGCATCGCGCGTCAGCCGCACCCCGGTGGCGGCATGCTGGTGATCTTCTCTGACATCACGAACGAAGTCGCGCTGAAGAGCTCCTATGATGCCCTGCTGCAAACGCAGAAGGCCGCGCTCGATAAGTTGCATGAAGCCGTCGTCGTGTTTGGTCTCGATGGCCGCTTGAAGCTGCATAACGCCGCGTTCGGCGCGATGTGGAAGCTCGAGACTGGCGCAGTCGAAAACGAGATGGCGTTCGACAAGGTGGTCGCCGCTTGCGAGCATCTGTTCCACGATCGCGCGACCTGGGCGCAAGTCCGCGCGCGTATCACCGATCCGTCACCAGAGGCCCGTATCGAGTTCCGCGGTGAAATGCGCCGTAGCGATGAAAGCGTGCTGAAATTCCTGACACGTCCGCTCCCGGACGGCGCGACGCTCGTGGCGTTCCAAGACATCACGGCAGACCGCCGCGTTGAAGAAGCGCTGCGCGAGCGGGCAGAGGCGTTCGAGCAAGCCGATCAGCTCAAGGGCCAGTTCGTCGAGAACGTCTCCTACCAACTGCGCAATCCGCTGCAGGCCATCTATGGCAACGCCGAGTTGCTGCAGCACAAGGTCTTCGGCCCGCTGAACGATCGTCAGAACGAGCAAGTGGGTTCGATCATTGAAGCCGCGGGTTCGCTTTCGAAGCTCATCGACAACATCCTCGATGTTGCGATGGTCGAAGCTGGCAACGTCCAGCTCGATCGCGCGCCGATGAATATCTACGACACGATAACAGAGAGCGTGCAGATGGCCGCCTCGAAGGCGCGCGATACCGAAGTGCCGATCAAGATCAAATGCGATCCGAAGATCGGCGAGATCGACGCCGACCCGAAGCGCATCACGCAAGTCATCGTCAATCTGCTCTCAAACGCACTGCGTCACACCGAGCGTGGCGACACGATCACGGTTTCAGCTGAGCGCCTCGACGGCGTCGTACGTCTCACCGTGGCTGATACCGGCAAGGGGATGGCGTTCGAACAGCAAGCGCGTGCGTTCGACAGCTTCGAATCTGGCGATCGCCGTGGCGCGGGTCTTGGCCTGGCGCTGGTGCGCTCATTCGTCGAGATGCACGGTGGCTGGGTTGCGCTGACGAGTGAGCCAGGCCGCGGTGTCACCGTGACCTGTCACTTGCCGGCGCACGCACCACTCGCTGGCCCGCCGCCGTCGCCGCCGTGGCCGGAAGCGGCCTAACGCAACTCAAACACCACGACGATGTTGGTGCGATTGTCGAGCGCACCGGGATTGATAGGTGAAGCGGCAGCGTTCTGTGCTTGTGCTTCCATGGCGTAGTCGAGCCCACGGCGATATTCGGGCGGCGGCAATTCAGCGCCAGGCTCAGCGATTGAGACAATGCGCGCCACGCGCATGCCCGCCGCTTCCGCGTACCGATCCGCGCGCGTCCGTGCCGTCTGCACGGCTTGCGCGCGGGCCGTATCGAGCGACGCTTCTTCGTCTTGGAACGAAAACTGGATGCCCTGCAGCTCGTTTGCGCC
Source organism: Caulobacteraceae bacterium (assembly GCA_016703335.1). GTDB lineage: Bacteria > Pseudomonadota > Alphaproteobacteria > Caulobacterales > Aquidulcibacteraceae > Vitreimonas. Next base: position 114,122 of record JADJCG010000015.1, read on the forward strand.
ATCGGCGACGGTTGCGTCGATCAAGGCGCTGATGGCGTCGAGGTTGCGCCCGAATGGCGACTACGTTGCGGCTTTGATAGCTGGTGATCCGCGGCGCGCCGCCACGCGGGTAGGCGTAAACCGGATGGAGGCCGTAGCCGACGGTTTGAACTTCAGCTTCTTCAACGCCCGCAGCGCGCACGGCAGCCATCACCGCGCTCATGCGCGTCGCTTGCGCTTGCTGCGCATCGCGCGCGGTCGCACCGCGTGCGGTGACGCCGAGTGTGACGATCGCCAAATCCGGCGTCGTACGCGTGGTGGCCGAGGCGTTCACGGCGAGCAGAGTGGGGTTGCGTTGGCAGGCGGTAAGCGTGAGCGCCGCGAGCAAGACGAAAGCGCCGGCGCGCAGCGCGCTTAGATGGGTTCGCATGATGTCTCCTCCCAAGAGGAGGCGACCCTAGGCGCGCTTCAGGGCGAAATCCGGGTTAGTCGGTTCTGCCGATCAGCGGGATGGCTTTCATCGCCAGGTACATTCCCATGCCCAATGCCGGCCATTGGACCCAGAAGGGCGAACCGGTTGCAACATCGACCACCAGCAACATGACCAAGATCGCGCCAAGCCGAAGCGCCTCACCTCGGAGGCGCCGCCATGATGGTCCGCGACGCTGTGAGGTTGCGCGTTCCGTCGCGCGCACGGAACGGCGGGCTTCGCCGTCACCTGCAACACTATAAACCGCGACGCTCTCTTCGAAGTTCTTCGGCCGTTTCTCGCCCAGATATTCGAAGCCCACAGAGAGCTTCTTCTGCACCTGATCGTACACTTGCTGCGAAATCAGGATGCCACCGGGCTCGGCCATGCTCTGGAGCCGGGCGGCAAGGTTCACGCCTTCGCCGAGTAGATCGTCGCCGTCGACGAGAACGTCGCCCAAATGCACGCCGATCCTGAACCGCAATCCGTTCTGCCCGTCAGCCGCCAACTCGCGCTGCACTTCAATCGCGCACTGAACGGCTTCGACGACCGATGGAAACTCCGCGATCAGGCCATCACCGGCAGTGTTGGCGATGCGGCCATGATGACGCTCGATGAACCGCGCGAACACGCTCCGAGCGGCACGCAGTGCGCCGAGCGTGGCGACCTCATCTGCCTCCATGACGCGGCTGTAGCCATCGGCGTCCGCCGCCAGAATCGTTGTGAGCTTTCGCTGTACTGAAGAGGACATGCCGACACTCCTAACCTCTCAGTTCGCCCCGACAACCACAATTCAACCGTAATTGGAACCGGTTCGTCGTGCGTGGCAGCGTATCCATCGCGAAGTGCGCATCTCTCGCATCCGTAACTCGTGTAAGCGGCATCAGAGCGATCAGGTACTAGAGGGAGGAGTCCTCATGTTTGATCCAAAAATGCGTCGTCTCGCGACAGCGCTTAGTTTTTTCTTGATCGCGCCGCTTCCGGCCGCCCTTGCGCAGACTGCGCCCGACATTGTCGTGACCGGGGTTCGCCCGGACCAGGCGCAGTCGTTCGTGCAGCAAGTTGCGCTGGCATCGCCGATGGCCGATCAATTGCCGCGCTGGGACAATGAGATTTGCACCAGCATCGCGGGCATGCCCGCGCGCCAAGGCCAGTTCCTAGCTGACCGCATTGCGCAACGCGCCGCGCCGCTTGGGCTGCGGCCCGGCGGCCCCGGCTGTCAGGCCAACGTCGCCGTATTCGTCACCGCCAATTCCGATACGTTTGCGCGCGAACTCTTCGAGCGCGATCGCAGTCGTTTCGCCTATCGGCAAGCTGACAACGTGTCGACAATGGGCCAAGGCGCGTTGGATGAGTTTCTAGACATGCCGCGCGCTGTGCGTTGGTGGCATATTTCTGAGACGTTTGGCCAGAACGGCATCTCTCTCGCCGGCGATGCATCGCAAGGCGGCATGAGCAATGCGCCAGTCGCGCGGGTGAATGGTACGCGCCTCACCAGCAATACGCGCGAAGATCTGACGCAGGTTATCATCATTATCGATGCAAACCGCGTTCAAGGCGTGCAACTTGCCGCGCTCGCGGACTACGTATCGCTGGTCGCTCTGGCGCAGATCAATCCGCAAGCGTCAACGGCGGACTATCCGACGATCATGAACTTGTTCAATGGGACGCAGGTCAATTCCAGCGCGCCGTCGGCGATGACGCAGTGGGATCAGGCGTTCCTCGACGCCCTCTACAAGAGCACCCGCAACGCCGTGACCCCGACCCAGCAGCGGAGCGAAATCGCCCGCCGCATGCTCGGCACGAATTCCTGAACGATCCTGAACTGCTAACTTAGCGCCGCGGCCTTGCAGCCGCGGCGTTTTTATTGCCGAGCGTATTCGCGCACGATGCTTTCGAGGAAGTCGCGGCCTTCGTAGAGCGATTGCACGCGGATCTTCTCGTTGAGGCCGTGCGCGTTGCCTTCGCCGGGCAGGGCGAACATGCCGCTCATGCCGTAGGTCGGGATGCCGGCATTGTTGAGGAAGCGGCCGTCCGTAGCGCCCGGCGTCATCGTCGGAATGATCGGCACGCCCGGCCACATGCGCGCTGCCGTGCGCTCAACCGGTCCCATGATTTGGGCCGTGAGGCGCGGCGGGCGCGAGCCGTCGCGGCGGCGGACGATGCCGACTTCGACTTGCGGATCGCCAATCGCCGTTTGAAGCGCGGTTTGAATTTCTTCCGGCGTGTGCCCTTGCAGGACTCGGCAAGACAACGTGGCGACCGCGCGTTGCGGCAGAGCGTTTGCCGCATGCCCTGCTTCGAGCTGCGTTGCCACGCAGGTCGTGCGCATGATGGCGTTGTAGGATGGGTCCTGCGCGAGCGCGGTTGCTGCTTCTGCATCACGCGGATTACGTGCGAGTGCAGTCATGGATTCGCCGGTGGCGCCGCCAACGATTGGCGCCATGCGCTCGAAGAACGTGCGCGTGACCGGCGTCAGCTCGACCGGAAAATTGTAGGTGGACAAGCGCTCCAATGCCGACTCAGCCGATAGATCGCGTTGTCCGGCACAGGGCGGGAGGAGTGGCCGCCCGGATTGGTGACGGTGAGTGTCATCACCTGGTGAATCTTCTCGCCAGCCTGAATGTTCAGCGCGATTGGCTGACCGCCGCTTGTGAGCATGCCACCGGCGCCTTCGTTGATGGCGAAGTCCGCCTGCACCCATTGGCGATGGTTGCGCACGAGATAGTCGATGCCGTTGACTCGGTTCGATGTTTCCTCGCCGCAGGTAAGGGCGAGTTTTAGCGTGCGGCGCGGACGGAAATTCTCTTCACGCAGCCGGATCATCAGATCCAAAAACACCGCTGCCATAGCTTTATCGTCAGCGGAGCCACGCGCGTAAAAATAACCGTTCTCTTCAACCAGCGTGAACGGATCGCGCTCCCAATCCTCGCGCCGCGCATCGACGACATCAATATGCGCCATCAACAGCACCGCGCGGCTCGACGAGCCGCGAAGCACGGCAACGAGATTGCCGTCGTCCGGCGCGTTCTCAGGGATGATCACTTGCGCGTCGCGCTCGGAATATCCAGCGGCGCGCAAATGCACGAGCATCGCGTTCACTGCGCGCGTGCACGATCCCGTGCTCGGCGATGTATCGATCTCGACAAGCTCTTCGTAGATGGAGCGGAATCGCGCGCGATCTGGCGCAACTTCTTGCGCGACGGCCGTGCCGCCGAACGCTGTGATCGCAAGTGCAAGAAGAAATGCCCGCATCCAATCCCCCATTGATTGGAAGCACTGAACAGGCTCAAAGGTGGAAGTGCAACCCCGGCGCGATCAGATCCATCGCCGCACGCGCTTGCAGTAAGCGTCGAAGGTGTCGCCGAACTGGCGGCGCATCTTGGCTTCCTCAAATGGAATGAACACCCAGTTCGCCACAGAGAACATCAGCACCGGCGCCAGCAGCATCACCGGCCGCCCGAACCACAGCGCGCCGCCGACGCAGAACAGAGTCATCGCCAAATACATCGGATTGCGAGTGAGGCCGAAGATGCCGCCGGAAACGAGCGTATTGTTGGTCGGCGAATTCGGCATGAGCTGCGTGTTTGCCAGCCGGAACTGGAACATCGCGCCGAACAGAATGGCGAGCGCGACAACAATCACGATCAAGCCAAACGGCCGCGTTGGCCAGATCGGCAGAGTGTTCAGCCCTGAAAGGAGCGAAGCTCCATACGTCGCTGCCAGAAAGATCAAAGCCCAAAGCGGCGGCGGGACATTGCGCACTAGTGCTGGCTCTTCGGCAACCGCACGACAAGGCCATCAAGCTCTGCCGACACTTTGATCTGGCAGGAGAGGCGGGAGTTGTCTTCGACGTCGTTGGCGAAATCCAGCATGGATTGCTCCATCGAGTTTTGCTCGCCCGTCTTCGAAAGCCACTCGGGATCGACGTAGACGTGGCACGTCGCGCACGCGCAAGCGCCGCCGCAATCAGCATCAATGCCAGGCACGGCGTGCTTCACGGCCGCCTCCATCACCGTCTGGCCGACGGGAGCATCGACAACATGTTCTTTGCCGTTGCTCTCAATGTACGTAATTTTCGGCATCTCAATCCTCAGCGCGCGCTCGCGACCAATTCTTTCATAGGCCGCGACATGTCTTCAAGTAGGTTCGGCAGGAGCGTGCGCCCCGTCTGGATCAGCATTTTCGCGCCTAAATACTCCGCCGGCCGGTTCACCGCATCCACAGCGATCAGCTTATCGCCCTTGTAGTAGAACGCCGCGAACGCTCGGTCAGCCATGACGCCACGGAACACCACGCGATCATAGCCGTGGAAGAGGCCGGCGATTTGCAGTTTGAGGTCGTATTGATCCGACCAGAACCAGGGTGCTTCCTCGGTGTGCTCCTTGCCCCCGGTCAACGTCGCCGCGACGATCTTCGCGCCTTCGACCGCGTTGTGCACGCTTTCGAGCCGCACAATCCTGCCTTCGTAGTGAACCATCGGCCGCGCCGCGCAATCGCCGATGGCGAAGATGTTCGGATCCGAGGTGCGGCACTGGCGATCCGTGACGATGCCGTTGTTCACGGTGAGGCCGCACTGTTCCGCGATGGCGATGTCCGGCGTCACGCCGATGCCGGCGATCACGAGATCCGCCGGCAATTCCGAGCCGTCAGTAAGGGCCACGCCCGCCACGCGATCCGAGCCTTTGATCAAAGCTGGCTGGCCGCCGAGCACAAAGCGCACGCCTTGGCGTGTGTGCTCGTCTAAGAAGAAACCGGCGACTTCCGGGCTGGTCACGCGTGCGAGAGGGCGCACGGCGGTTTCAATGACAGTGACGTTGAGGCCGAGTTGGCGCGCAACAGCGGCGACTTCTAAACCAATGTATCCAGCGCCAATCACGATCAGCTTCGCGCTAGAGACAAACTTCTCGCGCACGCGATCCACATCGGCCGCTGTGCGGAAAAGATACACGCCCTCAAGATCCGCGCCGACCAGCGGCAGCTTCCGCGGCTTCGCGCCCGTCGCCAGCACCAGCGCGTCGTACGGCAACTCGCGCCCACCCTCGACGCGCACCTTGCGATTGGCGCGATCGATCCAAACCGCGCGCGTTTTGGTCAGCAGCGCGATGCGCTCTTCGGCGTACATCGAGGCCGGGCGCAGCATCAGCCGGTCGATATCCAGATCGCCCTTGAGATACGCCTTCGATAGCGGCGGGCGCTGATAGGGCGCTGCCGGCTCCTCGCCGATCAGCGTGATCTCGCCCTCAAATCCGCCCTGACGCAGACGTTGCGCCGTCTCGCCGCCGGCCTGGCCGGCGCCGATGATGATGACGCGTCTGATTTCACCCGTACTCACAGCGGCTTAGTGTTTGAAGCCTCTGCGGCGCACACGCAAGCCGCCCTTGATGCCGCGCTGCCCGAAGGGCAATTTCGCGTCTTGAGCACGCAGACCGCCTCTGATTCGCGCGCCGTCGCGCTGCCGGACGCCATGGCGACGCTCGCCTTCGGCCGCCGCCTGGGCGAACGGATCGGGCCGGGCGACGTCGTTTGCCTCATAGGCAATCTCGGGGCCGGCAAAACCACGCTGGCGCGGGGCGCCATCGAGGCCTGGATCGGCTACGCCGACGAAGTCCCCAGCCCCACTTACACCCTGGTTCAAACCTATGATGGCGAACGTGGCGAACTCTGGCATGTCGACCTCTACCGGCTGAAGCAGCCGGACGACGCTTGGGAGCTCGGCCTGGAGGACGCGTTCGCGAGCGCCGCCTGTTTGATTGAGTGGCCGGAACGATTGGGCGGGCAGCTGCCGGCCGATCGTCTCGATGTGGAATTGAAGCCGGAAGGCGAGGGCCGCACAGCCGCTCTCACCGCTCACGGCGCATGGAGAGAAAAGCTTGGATCGATCTGAAGCGCTCGCGCGCCTGTTGGCGGAGACCGGCTTTACCAGCGCAACGCGCACGCCTCTGGCGGCGGATGCCTCCACACGCCGCTACGAGCGCCTGCAACTCGGCGATCGCAAAGCCATGCTCATGGACGCACCGCCGAGCGCCGAGAGCAAGCCATGCCCGCCGAGTGCAACGCCGGCTGAGCGCCGCACTATGGGTTGGAATGCAACTGCGCGTTTGGCCGCGTCGCGCGTCGAAGCGTTCGTTGCCGTTGCAAACTATCTCGAAAGCATCGGCCTAGCGCCGCCGAAGATTTACGGCGCTGATTGTGAAGCCGGCTACGCGGTGATTGAAGATCTTGGCGATGATCTCTTCGCCAACATCATCCCGCAAGGCACGGACGAGATCGCGCTCTATGAAGAAGCCGCGCGCGTGCTCGCGCATGTGCACACCTCGCCGTCTGCGCCGATGCGCCTACAAGGCGCCGGCAATGCCGCTTGGCCGCTTTTGGATTACGACGCGCTCGCGCTTGAAGTGAACGCGGACCTCTTTGTCGAATGGCTACCACGCGCCGCTGACGTCCACATCGATGACGCCGCGCGCGCGCGCTGGGAAAAATCCGCGACAGCCTGATCGTCAAAGCGCTCGGCTTCCCTCGCACCTTCACTATCCGTGACTATCACGCCGAGAACCTGCTTTGGCTGCCAAACCGCGACGGCCTGCAGCGCGTCGGGTTGCTGGATTTCCAGGACGCCATCCGCGGTTGGCGCGGCTGGGATTTCTCCATGCTGCTGCACGACGCCCGTCGCGACGTCAGCCCAGCCGCTCACGAAGCTGCGGTCCGAGCTTATCTCGAAGCCAGCGGCAACAGCGAAACCGAGTTTCAGCGCGAACTTGCCGTGCTTGGCGCTATCAATACGATGCGTATCCTCGGTATTTTCTCGCGGCTTACATCGCGCGATAACAAGCCGCGCTATCTCGCTTTCATGCCGCGCATGTGGGGCCACCTTGGCCGCACGCTGGAGCATCCGTCGCTCGCTGATGCGCGCGCCTTCGTGAATGACGTTGCGCGTCCTTATCTGGAGAAGGCGGCTTGATCCCGCACACAGCCATGGTGCTCGCGGCGGGTCTCGGCACCCGTATGCGCCCGCTCACCAACGATCGCTGTAAAGCGCTCGTCACCGTCGGCGGCAAAACGCTCATCGATCACAACCTGGATCGCCTCGTCGCTGCCGGCGTGAAGCGCGCGGTCGTGAACGTCCACGCCTTCGCCGATCTGCTCGAAGCGCATCTGCAGCGCCGCAACGATATTGAAATCGTTATTTCAGATGAACGCGCGCAGCTCATGGAAACCGGCGGCGGCATTCGCCAGGCTCGTCCGCTGCTCGGCGATGCGCCGATCATCGTCTGCAACATCGATAGCGTCTGGGAAGAGTGGAACGGGTCGGCCATCGCGCGCCTCGCGTACAGCTACAATCCCGCGAAGTGCGACACGAAGCTTATGCTCGCTTCCATGGACCAGTGCCTCGGCTTCGATGGCTCGGGCGATTTCTTCATGGACGAAGGTGGCAAGCTCACGTTCCGTGACGACGCGCCAAGCACGCCGTGGGCCTACATGGGCGTCTACATCACCGATCCGAAAATTGTTGACGGCGAACCGCTCGAACCGTTCTCGATGACGCGCGTCTGGCGCAAGCTCGCGCCTGAAGGCCGTCTGCACGGCGCGCCGCTCGGCGGCTTCTGGATGCACGTCGGCGATCCGCAAGCGCGCGAACAAGCTGAGGCACGATTGGCGAGGGCGGCGTGAGTTCGCTCTCGCTCGGGCTGCCCGAACCTCTGTTCGGCGGCCCGGCGCCAAGACTACGCGCGATCCCGGCGTCCGAACCGTTCCTCGATCTTCTAGCTGAAGCGATGATTGCCGCGCTCAAGCGCGACGACGATCCGTTTGCGCTTGCCGATGCGCTCGTGCTGTTGCCCAACCGCCGCTCCGCGCGAGGCCTCATCGATGCCTTCGCCCATCGGCTCGGCGGCGCGGCGTTGCTGCCAACGATCCGTCCACTCGGCGATCCGCACTCGGATGACGATCCCGACATTTGGGGCGCCGACCCGATGAGCGCCGACATTCTGCCGCCGATCGACAAGATGCAACGGCGTATGCAACTCGCATCGCTCATCCGTCGCCGCTCCGTCGCGGAGAACGGCGTCGACGATCCAGCCCGCGCCATCGCGCTCGCCGACGAACTCGGCAAATTGCTCGATAGCGCCGCGACGGTCGAAAAAGTCGACTGGAAGAAACTTCCGAAACTCGTCGAAGAAATCGATCTCGCCCGCCACTGGATGAGTTCCGCGGCGTTCCTCGACATCATCGCCACCTTCTGGCCAGCGCACTTGAAAGAGCAGGGGGTCAGCGATCCAGCCGAACATGGCGCAGCGCTCCGTCACGCACTCGCCGCGCGCTGGAAAACCGATCCGCCGAAGCGCCCAATCATCATCGCCGGCTCCACCGGCTCGCAATCGACAACGCGCGAACTGATGAAAGTCGTGTCGCGCTTGCCGAACGGCGTCGTTGTTCTGCCCAACATTGACGTCGATTTGGACAACGATAGCTGGCGTCTGATCGGTGATCAGCATCCGCAATACGCGCTGAAGCACACACTCGCCGCGCTCGGCGTCGAGCGCCACGAAGTGCCGATGCTGAAGTTCGAGGATGAGCAGGGCCGCGCGCGCCGTGTGCTGATGCGCGAAGCTCTGGCGCCTGCCGAGAAGACTGCAGACTGGATCGCGCGCCTCACCGCTATTGGCGGCGAAGCGTTCGTGAAGAACGGCGCAAGCGGCCTCCGCTTGCTTGAAGCGGCGACAGAGGACGAGGAAGCCACCGCCATCGCGCTCATGGTGCGCGAAAAGCTCGAAGAGCCGGGCGGCGCGGCGGCGATCGTTACGCCGGACGCCGGCCTCGCGCGCCGCATCGAGGCCAAGCTGGCGCGCTGGGGCATTGAGCCTAGCGTCTCGCACGGCTGCCCATTGCGTGAGACCGACGCCGGCCGCCTGATCGCGCTGCTCTGTGAACTCGCCCACGATCCCGCCGAACCTGTTGCGCTCGCTGCACTGCTGAAACATCCGCGCGTAGGCATCGCGAGCGACGCCGACGGCTACACCATCCTCGAACACGAAGGCCTCCGCGGCGCGCGCCGCCACGACACGCTCACCGATCTCGCCAATCTCGGTGAGCGCGATCCCGACAAGCAGGTGAAGAACTGGTCGCGCGCCCGCGCGATTGTCGAGGCAGTGGCGCAAGCACTCGCGCCGCTCACCAAGATCATGTCTCAGAAGGACGTGTCGCTCTCCGCCTTCGCCGACGCGCTCAGCCAATGCGCCGAAAGCCTCACGAAGTACGACGTCTGGCAAGGCCGCGATGGCGAGGGCGCCTCGCGTCTGCTGCGCGATGCCAATCAGTTCGGCGCCGAACTCGGTCTCATCAACGCGTACTCGGCGCCACGTGTGCTGCTGCGCTTGATGGACGATCACCAAATCGCGCCTGTGCAATCCTCCGGCGAAGCGCGCGTCGCCATCTGGGGTTTGCTCGAAGCACGTCTGCAGCGCCGCGACTTGATGATCCTCGCCGGTCTCAACGAAGGCGTGTGGCCGACACCGCCTGCACAAGACCCATTTCTCTCCCGCGCTATGCGCGACAAGCTCGGCCTGCCATCACAGGACGCTCGCATCGGCCTCGCCGCGCACGATTTCGCGCAGCTCGCCAACGCGCCGAATGTTGTGCTCACCCGCTCACTCCGCCGCGAGGGCTCGCCAACTCTCGCCTCACGATGGCTATGGCGCCTCAAGACGTTGGTGCAAGGCGCGAAGACGGAACTGGAGTCAGCGAACACCTACCTAGCCTACGCCAAGAAGCTCGACGAACCGGCAGAGATCACGCCGGTCAAGCCCGTGCAACCGCGCCCACCTGCCGACAAACGCCTCACGCAAATCAGCGTCACCCAAGTCGAAACGCTGATCCGTGATCCTTATGCCGTCTACGCGCGTCGCATCCTGAAACTCGATCATCTCGATCCAATCGGCGCCGAAGCCGGTCCCGCTGAACGCGGCACCGCCGTTCACCGCGCCATCGAACGCTTCGGCGACGGTAGCGATCCTGCCGAACTTTCGCGCTTGCTCGATGAAGAACTCGGCTGGCACGGCATCGCACCGGAACGCCGCGCCGCCGACCGCGAGCGCTTGCTTACATCCATCAGCGCGCTCATCGCTTGGTTCAACGAACGCAATTCTTCCGGCGCCACGATCTATCGTGAGAAGTACGGCAAGATGCCCGTCGACGGCGTGAACCTCACCGGCATCGCTGACCGCATCGAGATCGGTCCAGATCACGTTGCCATTCTCGATTTTAAAACCGGCAAGCCGCCCACGGACGATCAGGTCAACAGCGGCCTCAGCCCACAACTCTTGCTCGAAACTGCGATGCTCATGTCCGGCTCTATCGGCGACGTGCCGAAGGCGACGCCCACTGAGCTCATCTACTGGCAATTCGGCGGATCAAAACCAGCGCCACACGTCGTCGACGCAGAAGGCGGCCCCGTGCTCGCTGCCGAAAAAGCGATGGCGTCGTTGCGCGGTTTGTTGAATCGCTACGCCAATGCCGAGCAAGCTTTCTACTCCAAGCCGCGCGTGCAATTCCTAAAGCCCTACGACGAGTACGACCTCCTCGCGCGCCGCAAGGAATGGGCTGACGAAGTGGGTGACGAATGAGCGAGCCGCTCGACGCCGTCGCCGAAGCCACGCAAGCGCAAGGGCAGGCGGCGCACCCGCACGTCTCGGTGTTCGTCACCGCAAACGCCGGCTCCGGCAAGACGAAGGTGCTTGTTGATCGCATCGCGCGCCTACTGCTCGAAGGTTCGAAGCCCTCAGCGTTCCTCTGCATTACCTACACAAAGGCGGCTGCGGCTGAGATGCAGCGCCGCTTGTTCGAGCGCCTCGGCGGTTGGTGTGTCGCCGACGACAAGAGTCTCTCCGCCGAACTAGAGAAACTCGGCGCCAACGCCGCCGACCTCCCGCGCGCCCGCGCCCTCTTCGCGCAGGCGCTCGAGACGCCGGGCGGTCTCAAGATCCAAACCATCCACGCCTTCTGCGAACGCCTGCTCGCGCGCTTTCCGCTCGAAGCGCACGTGCCACCGGGTTTCGACATTGCTGATGAAGCGCGCTCTGCTGCCTTGCTCGGCGATGCCCGCGCGAAGGCCGCGCTGTCCGACGGCGGTCAACGCGACGCCTTCCGCCGTTTCGCCAAGCGCCTTTACAGCGATCACCTCGAAGGCCTGCTCGATCGCCTAGCAATGCGCCGCGCCGAGTTTCATCGCTTCGCGCAAAAACACCAGGGCGAACTCTTCGCCGCCCAAAAGCTGCGTGAACGACACGGCGTCACGCAGAACGCCGAAGACTACACACGCGAATTTCTAGCGCGCTGGCGCTGCAACGAGTTGCGCGATGCAGCAAACGCGCTTTGTGAGGGCAGCGCCAATGACTGCAAAGCCGGTGAACGGCTGCGGGTCGTTCTGGATTGCATCGAACGCAACGACAGCGATGCGGCAATGCTCGCTTGTTTCGCTTTCGCGCTGACGGACGGCAAGCTCCGCACCAATTTCGTCACCAAAGGCACGCAAGCGACGCATTCGTGGCTCGAACCACGCGTGCGCGCTTTCGCCGAAGCCGCCGCCGAAGCGCGCGATACGCTGAACGCCATCGAGCGCGCCGAAGACGCGATCGCGGCGCTCGCGCTCGCACTGAAGCTCGACGAAGCCTACGCCGAGGCCAAGACCCGCTCGGGCGTTCTCGACTTCGACGATCTCATCGAGCATGCGCAAGCGTTGCTGCAGCACTCCGAAGCAGCGCCGTGGGTGCTCTACAAGCTCGATGGCGGCCTGGATCACATCCTCATTGATGAAGGCCAGGACACCAGTCCTTCGCAGTGGGATCTGATTACGCCGCTGCAAAACGAGTTCTTTGCTGGGCTCGGCGCGCGCGACCGCGAACGCACCGTCTTTCTCGGTCGGCGATCCAAAGCAAAGCATCTACGCCTTCCAAGGCGCCGACCCCGAGCGTTTCCTCGCCGAAGCGCAAAACCTTTCGACGCGCGTTCACACCGCCGAAAAGAAATTCGCCGCGCCGGAGTTGCGCACATCATTCCGCTCGTCGCCGGAAATTCTCCGCGCGGTCGATGAAACGATGAAGGGCAAGCCGCTCGTGGCTGGCCTAGGCGCGCACGATGAAATCGTCCACCTCGCCGCGCGCGCCAATGAGCCTGGCGTCGTTGAAGTCTGGCCACTCACGCCAAAGCCCGTCATCGCCGATGCCGAGCCGTGGGACGCGCCCATGGATATGGAGCGTGAGAGCAGCGCTCACGTCGTGCTCGCCAAACGCATCGCTAAGCATGTGAAAGCAATGATCGAAGCGCGCGAGGCGGTTTGGGACAAAGGCGCGCTTGCGGCCCATGCACGCCGGCGATGTGCTGGCGCTGGTCCGCAAACGCGGCGCGATGTTCCGTGAGCTGATCAAAGCCTTCAAGCGCGAAAAGCTTCCCGTCGCGGGCGCCGATCGCATGGTGCTGCGCGATGAACTCGCGGTGCAAGATTGCTTGGCGCTTATGCAAGTCGCGCTTGATCCGGCCGATGATCTCTCACTTGCGTGCGTGCTCAAAGGGCCGTGGTGCAATCTCACCAGCGACGACGAGGACATCTTCCCGCTGGCTTACGAACGCGGCGCCGAACGCCTCATCGATCGCCTGTTTGCGAGCACGGAAACGAAATACAGGCACGCACAGGCCTTCGTACGCGAACTCACGGACCGTCGTGGCGCTGACCCGTTTGCGTTCCTAAGCTGGGCGCTGGAAACGCAGCACGACGGCAGATCCGGCTGGTTAGGCATTTTCTCCCGCCTGGGCCCGGAAACGCGCGATCCACTGGAAGAGCTTCTACAGCGCGCTCTTAAGCTGCCGCATCACGTCGCGCCGACTTTGCAGCGCTTTCTCTACGATATCGAACTCGACGCTCAGCAGATCAAACGCGAGCTCGAAGCTGAAACCGGCGCTATTCGCGTGATGACCGTCCACGGCGCCAAAGGCCTCGAAGCGCCGGTCGTTATCCTACCGGACTCAACCGGCGATGTTGGCGATACGCCGGACAACGGGCTCTTGTTCGACGACGACAACGGTCCGTTCGTTTCGTTCAGCTCAAAGGGCGACGACGAACCCAGCGCCGAAGCGCGTGCCGCGCACAAGGATCGCATGCTCGGCGAGCATTGGCGGCTGCTCTATGTGGCGATGACGCGCGCGCGTGACCGGCTCATCGTCTGTGGCCCTCAATGGCGCAACGCGGAAGCGCCGAACGTGAGCTGGCGCGCCGCCGTGCATGAGGCGCTGGAGCAGCTCGGCGCCGAGAAGGTCGAAACGCCGTTCGGCGAAGGCCTGCGACTCGGCAAGCCCCAGATCGCGGATGCTCAAGCTTCGACGCCGCAAGACCACGTAACGTTGCCAGCGTGGGCGCGAACGCCGGTGCCTGGCGCAGCGCGTATCGAGATCGCAGCGCCGTCGCGGCTGCACCGCATCGATCCAGCGTTGTTCTCACCGCGCGGCGAGGGGCAAAGCGCTTCCGCCGTGGCCGTCTCATTCACGGCCTGCTCGAACGACTTCCCGAACTCGCGCCGGACAAACGCGAAGCCGCGGCGCTAGCGTGGCTGACGCGTCAAGGCGCGGAAGAGGCGGAGGCGGATCAGTTCACACGCGAAGCGCTGAGCGTCATCAATGATAAGCGCTTCGCCGCGGTGTTCTCACTAACGAGCCGCGCCGAAGCGCCGATCATTGGCGAGGTGTGCGGCAAGGCCATTCGAGGCGTCGTCGATCGTCTCGCCGTCGAGAAGGATCGCGTGCTTGTGCTGGATTTCAAAACCGATCGCCCGGCGCCAACCGATGCCGCCGATGCGCCTGATTCGTATGTGATGCAGCTCGCCCTTTATCGTGAGGTTCTGCGCAAGATTTTCCCCGGCAAAACCGTCTCCTGCGCATTGCTGTGGACCGAAAAACCGCATCTTATGGAGTTGCCGGACAGCCGTTTGGATGATGTTTTCGCTACGTTCGCCTGAGGTTGAATCCTTAACCGGCGCACCCTACATGGCATGAACGAATTTCACGGTTCCGAAGGAGCAAATTCCGTGGCCACCAACAAAGTTTCCGACGATAGTTTCGATGCCGACGTGCTGAAATCAGGCCGTCCGGTCCTCGTGGACTTCTGGGCGGAATGGTGCGGCCCGTGCAAGCAGATCGGCCCGGCGCTTGAAGAGATCGCCGCCGAAATGGGCGATCGCGTTCAAGTCGTGAAGCTGAACATCGACGATAATCCGATGACGCCAGGCAAGTACGGCGTGCGCGGCATCCCGACGCTCATGGTGTTCAAGGACGGCAAAGTCGCCTCGACGAAAGTTGGAGCGATGCCGAAGTCCAAGATCGTCGAGTGGCTGAACGAGAGCGTCTAAACGCTACTCCGCCGCCAACGCTTCGGCGGCCAGCAAAAACGAACCACAGATCAGAACAAGCGGCTCGGGAAACCGGGCCGCGTTTTGCATGGCGTGACGCAAGGACGGCGCGGCGCTGGCTTTCAGCCCGAGTTTGCGCGCGCGCTCAGCCAGTTCCTTCGGCGGCACGTGCGCTTCCGAGAGCGGCACGGTGATAACTTTGTCCACATAGGGACCGAGCGTTGCCAGGAACGTGTCCGCATCCTTGCGCGCGCGCATGCCGATGATCGCGACGGTCGCGCCCGAAAACGCACGCGTCGGCTCAATCCACTGCGCGAGCGCGGAGCCGGCGGCGTGGGCGTTGTGGCCGGCGTCAACCCACACAGCGCCGCCATCGTCCGGACGCGCGCGCTGAACGCTGCCCGCCGCGTAGCCGCTGAAGGCGGGCGAGAAAGAACGCGTTGCCGTGCTATGCCCAGGCGCATGCGTGTCATCAAAATCAGCAGTTCATCGCGTGAAGGGCCGCGACAAGCGAGGCCAGCGTTTTCGATCTGATGGCCGCCTTGGAAGAGGGAGCGGAGATCCACGAGCCGGTCGGTGGCCTGCACACGAGCCGCCCGTTGATCGAACGCGTCCCACTCGACACCGCAGCGGAAAAGCGGCGCGCCCATACGCTCGGCTTGCGCCTCGATGACTTCCATCGCCTCCGGCGCCTGCCGCGCAACGATCGCCGGCACGCCTGACTTCAGAATGCCGGCCTTGTGCCTCGCGATTTCCGGAGAGCGTCGCGCCCAGAGCGTCCACATGGTCCAAGCCGATCGGCGTGATCACCGTCGCCGGGGTTGGCGATGACATTGGTGGAGTCGTCGCGCCCGCCCATGCCGGCTTCGATCAGAACAATATCCGCCTGGCGTCGCGAAAGAGCAGGAAAGCGGCTGCGACCTGCGCATCGAAATGCGTGAGCGATGAATCAACGCGCGCGATCTCTTCAGCAACCGCGATCAATTCATCTTGCTCGTCCGCAAATCGGCGCGATCTCAAAGCGTTCGCAGCTCAAACAGGTGGGGCTTCACGAACGAATGCACCTTGAGCTTCATGCCCCACGCGAGCGTGCGCATGAACGCGATGGTCGAGCCTTTGCCGTTGGTGCCCGCAAAGTGGACGATTGGCGGCAGCTTCAGCTGCGGTGAGCCAAGTGCTTCTAGCGCCGTGCGCAAACGACCGAGATCGAACGGCTTGCCGTGCCCGAACTCCGGGCCGAACAACTTTTCGAACTTCTCGGCCCCCGAGTCGCTCAAACCTACTCCGCCGCTTTCGCGCGCGGCGGGGCCGCCTGCTTCGGAGGCTTGTTCTTGTCTTTGCTCGGTGCGCTTTCAGTGGCGGCTTCGGCGAAATCAACCGTCTCGCTATCGCCTTGCGTCGCTGCGCGCTTGTGCATGAGCACTGAAAGCAACGTCGCGACGGTCGCCTTTAGCTTCCGGCGGTCGACGACCATGTCGACCATGCCCTTGTCCAAGAGGTACTCTGAACGTTGGAAACCTTCAGGCAACTTCTGGCGAATGGTCTGCTCGATCACGCGTGGGCCGGCAAAGCCGATCAGTGCGCCAGGCTCGGCGATGTGGACGTCGCCAAGCATCGCATACGACGCTGTCACGCCGCCCGTCGTCGGATCAGCCAGCACCACGAGATACGGCAGACCCGCTTCGCGCAGCATCTGGATCGCCAGCGTCGTGCGCGGCATCTGCATCAGCGAAAGAATGCCTTCCTGCATCCGGGCGCCGCCCGATGACGTCACCATTACCATCGCCGCTTTGCGGCGCACGGCGGATTCAGCCGCTGCAATGAACGCTTCGCCCGCGGCCATGCCCAGCGAGCCGCCCATGAATTCGAAATCTTGCACGAGCACGACAGCATGCGCGCCGCCGATGCGGCCGTAGCCAGCTTCCATCGTGTCTTCACGGCCAACCTTGGCGCGCGCGCCCTTTAGGCGATCGACGTACTTTTTATCGTCTTTGAACTTCAGTGGATCGGCAGCGACCTTCGGCAGCGGAATCTTCTGCCAAGCTTGATCATCGAACATGATCTTGAAGCGTGCTTCTGGCCCAATGCGCATGTGGAAGCCGGACGGCGTTACCCAATCGGCGGCCTCGAGTTCGGCGCGATAGATCAGATCGCCCGAAAGCGGATCCTTGATCCAGAGATTGTCAGGCGTTTCGCGCGCGTCATCCGGCTTCTTCTTCGACAGGCCGGGCCGCGCGAAATTCGACAGCCAATTCATGCGGGTGTTCCTTCAAGTTCACGCGCTGATCGCACAGCTTCGCTCAACTGAGCGACTTTGCGCAAGACGCGTTCAACCGCCTGGGGCGCTGGCCCGGCGGTAATTTCGTCCACAAAAGCCGAGCCGACAACGACGGCGTCCGCATTTACTGCAATGGCGCGAGCCGCTTCCGGCTCACGCACCCCAAAACCGACGGCGATGGGGAGGTCTGTGGCGCGCTTCAGTCTTTCCACCGCTGCGCGCACCTGAGCCGAGGTCGCGGCATTCGCGCCTGTGACCCCAGCTACGGAGACATAATACAGGAAACCAGAGGCCCCATCGAGCACCTTGGTTAAACGGCCATCATCCGTCGTTGGCGTCGCGAGGCGGATAATCGATAGGCCGCTCGAGGGAAACGTCGCGCGAAGCGGCGCGTCTTCCTCCGGCGGCAGATCAACGATGATCACGCCATCCGCGCCGGACGCTGCCATCGCCTTCGCGAATGCCTCGTAGCCCATGCTCTCAATCGGATTGGCGTAGCCCATCAGAATGAGCGGCGTGTCTCTATCCGTTTCGCGAAAGCGCCGCGCTAGGTCGAGCGTCTGCTTCAGCGAACCGCCCGCCTTCAGCGCGCGCAACGCCGCCTTCTGAATGCTCGGGCCGTCCGCCATCGGATCGCTGAACGGAAAGCCAAGCTCGATCACATCCGCGCCCGCTGCTGGAAGGCCGCGCAAAATTTCGAAGCACGTTTCGTGATCCGGATCAGACGCCATCACATACGCGACAAGCCCAGCGCGGCCCTCGCGTTTCAGTGCAGCAAAGCGAGAGGCGAGGCGCGTGCTCAACCCGACTGGCTCTCATTGCAACGCGGGGTGCGGTCGAGCGCGAACCAGAGCACGTTCACCTGCGCGTCTTCTTCGCCCGGCGGATAGTTGCTCGGGAAGATGTTGAGCACGCGACGGCAATTGTTTTCGTCCGTGCGCTCGGCGGTCATGCCGCCCGGAACGTAATTGCCCTGATGCCATCCCTGCGCACCGAGCTGACCGATATATTGAGAGCTGATTTCTCCGCCAATGACCGCGGGCATTGTAACGCAAGCGATTTCGAAGCGCGCCGTGTTGGTAATCGACGCCGGATACATGCAATCGTCCGGCACGATCGAGCCGTCGACGATTTCGAGATTGAGCGAGTCCGGCATGAGGTGCGTGGCGCCGGCCGCGAAAGCGGGCGTCGACAACGCGAGGATTGAGCAGAGGCCGGCAAATACTGATGTAAGTTTCAAAGCTTCACTCCTAACGCGTCCGCGACAGTGAACACGTCCTTATCCCCGCGCCCGCAGAGGTTCATGATGAGCAGACCGTCTTTGCCGATCTCGCGCGCCACATCTCCAACACGCGCCAGCGCGTGAGATGGTTCCAATGCCGGCAGAATGCCCTCGAGTTTCGCACACAATTTGAACGCTTCGAGCGCCTCGGTGTCGGTGGCGCTGAGGTATTGGGCGCGACCGATATCGGCCAAGTAAGAATGCTCCGGGCCAACGCCTGGGTAATCGAGGCCGGCGCTGATCGAGTGGCCTTCGAGGATTTGGCCGTCTTCGTTCTGCAGCAAGTACGTCCGGTTGCCATGAAGCACACCCGGGCGTCCGCCATTGATCGCCGCGCTATGCTCGAAGCGATCGTCGATGCCGCGACCCGCCGCTTCAACGCCGATCAAGCGCACGTTCTCGTCGGCAATAAACGGATGAAATAGCCCAATCGCGTTCGAGCCGCCGCCGATGCACGCCATCACCGCATCCGGCAAACGGCCTTCGCGCTCCAAAATCTGCTCGCGCGCTTCGCGACCAATCACGCTTTGAAAATCGCGCACCATTTCCGGATAGGGGTGTGGACCCGCCGCAGTGCCGATGCAGTAGAACGTATCCGCGACGTTGGTCACCCAATCGCGCAGCGCTTCGTTCATCGCGTCTTTCAGCGTCGCAGCGCCGCTCGTCACTGGCCGTACTTCGGCGCCCAGCAACTTCATGCGGAAGACGTTCGGCTTCTGGCGCTCAATATCCGTCGCGCCCATGAACACGACGCATGGCAAACCTAAGCGCGCACACACGGTCGCCGTTGCTACGCCGTGCTGCCCAGCGCCCGTCTCAGCGATGATACGCGTCTTGCCCATGCGCAGGGCCAGCAGGACTTGCCCTAGGCAGTTGTTGATCTTGTGCGCGCCGGTGTGATTGAGCTCGTCGCGCTTAAAGTAGATCTTCGCGCCGCCGTGATGGTCTGTGAGCCGCTCGGCAAAATAGAGAGGCGAGGGCCGGCCCACATAATGGGTCCAGAAGTCCTGCATCGTCGCCGCGAACGCGGGATCAGTCTGCGCGGCGCGATACGCGCGCTCCAGGTCGAGCACGAGCGGCATCAAAGTCTCGGCGACGAACCGCCCGCCGTACGGGCCAAATCGGCCTTCGGCGTCGGGTAGGTCTTGCCAGTTGCGGCGCACGTCCATGGGGGAGGATTTAAACTTCCGCAGCCGCCAAGAATTGGGCGATCAGGTGGGGGTCCTTTAGGCCTGGGCTGCTTTCCACACCAGAGGAGACGTCCACAAGGTCGGCGCCGGATACCTGAATCGCTTCTTTGACGTTACTGGGGTTCAGCCCCCCGGCCAAAAACCAAGGCCGGTCGATTTGGGCCCCGGCCGTCACGCCCCAATCGAATGGAAGGGCATTGCCGCCTGGCAGGCCACCCTTGGGCACCTGGGCGTCGAAAAGGAAGAAATCGACGATTGGGTAGTAGGGCGGCAGGGTCGCGAAATCCTCGTGCTTGGCGATGCCCACGGCCTTGATGAGGCCGCGCCGGGCAAAGGGGCGCACTTCGGCTGCCCGTTTGGTGCTCTCGCTCCCGTGGAGCTGGATCCAGTCGGGCTGCGCTGCGACGTTCGCCGCCGCTAGGTGACCGTCATCGGCGTTGACCGTGACCAGCACAGTCTCGACCCGTCCGCGCGCGCGCGCTGCCAACGCCGCCAGCTTGTCCATCGACAAGAAGCGCGGGCTCTTGGGGTACGTCACAAAGCCAACAAAGCGCGCGCCGCCTTCGATGGCGGCGTCGAGCGCTTCGACCGTGGTGATCCCGCAGATTTTGGCGTCAGGCATAGGCGGACACGTAGCGACGAAATCAGCCGCCGTCATCCCGCGGCTGATCTCAAGGCGAAAGCTGGTGCGCTTGCGCTACTTCTTTAGCAGGTCGCGGATTTCCGTTAGCAACTTGATGTCTGCCGGCGTTTCGGCGATTGGCGCGGGCTTGACCTCTTCCTTGCGCTTCATCGTGTTCATGCCCTGGATGATCAAGAACATGACCCACGCGACGATCGCGAACTTCAAAACGGCGGTCAGGAATTTGCCGTACGCAAACACCGCGCCTTGCTCACGCGCTGCATCCAGCGTCGTTGCCGTCACCGCGCTTGAGAGCGGGAAGAAGTAGTTCGAGAAGTCGAGCCCGCCCGTCACCGAGCCGACCAGTGGCATGATCAAGTCGTCGACCAGCGAGGAGACGATTGTCCCAAACGCTGCGCCGATGATCACGCCGACCGCTAGGTCAACCACGTTGCCCTTGAGAGCAAATTCCCGAAATTCCTTGAGCATGGACATGAGTGTGTCTCCGCTAGCAGTGCCCCCAAACGGACTTCGGCGAGCCTTGGGAGGATTTGGCGCGGCTTGCTAGGTCAGACAGGGGAGTAAAGCTCCATGACAGCCGAGCGGCACGTTTCGACGCGAACGATCATTGCAGTCTCAACGCTCACTGCAGTGGCCATCGCGGCGCTGGGCTACGCGCTCGACGGCGGGTGGACTGCCGATGGCGCCGCTGCTGCCGCGCGGCTCACGGCGCGGTTCTCGTTCTTCTGGTTCATCGCCGCCTGGTCAGCTTCGGCGCTCGCCAAGCTCTGGCCTGGCGGCTGGCGCACTGTGTTGCTGCGCCGCCGGCGCGCTGTCGGATTGGGCTTTGCCGCCGCGCATTTCGTGCACCTTGGCGCGTTGCTCATCGCCGTCTTGGTATTCGCGACGCCGCGCAGTCTCACCACGATCTATGGCGGCGGCTTCGGCTACGTGATGGTGGCGCTGATGGCGCTCACCTCGAACGACTGGTCCGTGCGCAGACTTGGTCCGGTCAACTGGAAGCTGCTGCACACAATCGGCGGTGTCGTTATCGCCGGGATTTTTTTCGTCGTATCTCGGCCGTCTCGAAGAAAAGCCGTGGCTCGCTATCCCCACGCTGTCGCTGCTCGGCGGCGCGGTGCTGCTAAAGTTCGCGGCGTGGACGAAGAGCGCGTCCCGTTCGCGGCCTGCTTAGCCTTCTTGCCGCGCGGCATGCAGCTGCACGACATTGTTCAAGAGCCGGATCAATGTCGCCGTCACCTGCTCTTCGGTGAACGGCTTCTCGATGATCGGTGCGGTGTCGAAACCCGAAGGCAGCGCGTCGCGCCCATAGCCGGTCACAAACGCGAACGGAATGCCGCGATCGCGCAGGGCGGTGACGATTTGATCGACGCGGCGGCCCGCCAAATTGCCGTCTACCAACGCGGCATCAATGGCTTCGTTTGTTGCCATTTGCAGCGCCTTGTCAGCGCTTTGCGCCGGGCCGGCGACGACGCAGCCTGCATCTTGCAGTAATCCGTCAGCACCATGCCGATAAGCGGTTCGTCTTCGACGATCAGGATGCGCTTGCCTGCGATGCCTTGCGACACGCCGTCGGTGCTGAATGAATTCGACGCCCGCGCCAGAGCGCCAAGGGGCTGGGTGAGTTCAGACAACGGGAGGCTGATCTCGCACACGACGCCATCTTCGGCATACGTCATCGTCACTTCGCCGCCGTATGCGCGAAGGCTGTTTTCAATGAGCGTCGAGCCGAAGCCTTGTCCGGTTGGCGCAGTCACACGCGGGCCGCCGACTTCGCGCCAGCTGAGCTGGAGGTTGCGTCCGTTGTTGGATTGAACTTGCCAGCGCACCGAGACCAAGCCGTGTGAGTTCGACAGCGCTCCGTGCTTGCGCGCATTTGTGCCAAGCTCGTGCAGCACCAACGCCAAGTGAAGAGCGGGCTGCGCCTCTAGCGTCACCGCCGGTCCAGACCACGAAATGCGATGATCACCATCGCTGCCCAGCAGCAATTGCTCGCGCACGAGGTCGGTGATTTCCGCACCTTGGAACGAGCCGCCCGTAAGCAGACCATGGGCCCGCGCCAGCGCTTTGATGCGGCCGTTAAAGCTCTCGACAAAATGCGCCGGCGTTGCCGCGCGGCGGAGCGTCTGCGTGGAGATCGCTTGCACTGTGGCGAGCGTGTTTTTGATCCGGTGATTGAGTTCGTCGATCAGCAGGCGTTGGGTTTCCTCGGCGCGCCGGCGATCGCTGATGTCGCGCGCGACCTTCGAGGCTCCGATGATACGACCGCCTGAATCTAGCATGGGAGAGACGGTCAGCGAGATGTCGACGCGCCGGCCATCCTTCGCCACGCGCACGGTCTCGAAGTGTTCGATGCGTTCACCGCGCGCCAGCCGCGCGATGATCCTTTTCTTCGTCGATCAATTCGGGCGGGATGATTGTGGAGATGTGTCGGCCGATAATATCTTCGGCCGAATAGCCGAATACGCGCTCGGCGCCCCCGTTCCAGGACGTGATAATTCCGTCCAACGTCTTCGAGAGGATGACGTCATCGGAGTTTGCGACGATGGCTGCGAGTCTCGCAGCCATGATCTCGCTCTCTGGAGCCTGATGGGCTCCGGGCATTGGCTGGTCGATACTCATAAGGCTAATTGTCCCGCCAATTGGTGGAACAACCGCCGCACCAGTCCCCAGGTTCCGTCATCGCCCTGCCAAGAACGCTTACGGTTCCTCGCCACCGTTCACTTTGAGGCGGAGCTCTTTGCCCGGCTTAAAAAACGGCACCTTCTTGGCCGACACCTTTACGGTAGCGCCGGTGCGTGGGTTTCGCCCGGTACGTGCATCGCGCTTGCGCACTGAAAACGCGCCGAAGCCGCGCAGTTCCACGCGTCCGCCGGCGGCCAGGGCCACAGCGACTTCGTCCAGAACCACGTCCACGGCGTGCTCAATCTCAGCCGCCTTTAGCGACCCCATCTCTTCTTGCAGCCTGTTGACCAGTTCCGAGCGCAGCATGTGCGACCCCTTAAGTTCCCCGCAGAGGCGATAGAGGACCTGCAAGGGCCTCGCGTCAACACCCATGCGTTTGAAAAGGCCAAGAAAAAGGGCCCAGCGTTGCCGCTGAGCCCCAATCCTGCCGCTGGTAGCGGCTTACAGTCTTACTTCTTGTCCTTCAGCGCAGCGCCGAGGATGTCGCCGAGCGAAGCGCCCGAGTCGGATGAACCGAACTGAGCAATGGCTTCCTTTTCGTCCGCCAACTCCATCGCCTTCACCGACAGCGAGACCTTGCGGCTCGACTTGTCGAAGCCGGTCACCATCGCATCGAGACGATCGCCGACCGAGAAACGCTCAGCGCGTTGCTCTTGGCGATCGCGCGACAGATCCGACTTGCGGATGAAGGTGCGCAGCGCGTTGCCTTCGCCGAACGAGACTTCGATACCGCCGGTCGACACATCGACGACTTCCGCCGTGATGATCTGACCGCGCTTGAAGTCCGCATCGGCCATCGGGTCGTTGTCGACTTGCTTGATGCCAAGCGAGATGCGTTCCTTCTCGACGTCAACGTCGAGAACCTTCGCCTTCACCATGTCGCCCTTGTTGAAACGGGCGAGGGCTTCTTCACCCTGTGCGTCCCAGGCGATGTCGGAGAGGTGAACCATGCCGTCGAGTTCGGGCGTAAGGCCAACGAACAAACCGAACTCGGTGATGTTCTTGATCTCGCCTTCGATAACCGAACCAACGCCGTTTTCAGCGATGAACGCGTCCCACGGATTGTTCTGCACTTGCTTGATGCCGAGCGAAATGCGGCGCTTCTCGCCGTCCACGTCGAGCACTTGCACGTCGACTTCCTGAGACGTGCTCAGGATCTTCGACGGATGCAGGTTCTTCTTGGTCCAGCTCATTTCGCTGACGTGCACCAGACCTTCAACGCCCGGCTCGAGTTCAACGAAAGCGCCGTAGTCGGTGATGTTGGTGACGCGACCGGTGAACTTGCCACCAGCCGGGTACTTCGCATCAACGCCATCCCACGGATCGGTCAGCAATTGCTTCATGCCGAGCGAAATGCGTTGGGTATCCGGGTTGATCTTCACGATCTGGACTTTCACCGTATCGCCCACGTTGAGCACTTGGCTCGGGTGCGAGACGCGCTTCCAGCTCATGTCGGTGACGTGCAGCAGGCCGTCGATGCCGCCGAGATCAACGAACGCACCGTAATCGGTGATGTTCTTGACCACGCCTTCGCGGATCTCGCCTTCCTGCAGTTGGCCGACGATTTCGGCGCGTTCCGATGCGCGGCTCTCTTCGAGCACGGCACGGCGCGACACGACGATGTTGCCGCGTTGGCGGTCCATTTTCAGGATCGCGAACGGCTGCACGATGTTCATCAGCGGGCCGACGTCACGGACCGGACGAATATCAACTTGCGAACCCGGCAAGAACGCATTGGCGCCGCCGAGGTCGACAGTGAAGCCGCCCTTCACGCGGCCAACGAGCGCGCCGTTGACTGCTTCTTGCGCAGCGAACGATTTCTCAAGGCGCGTCCAAGCTTCTTCGCGGCGCGCCTTCTCGCGGCTGACGACAGCGTCGCCGAGCGCGTTCTCGATGCGGTCGAGATAAACTTCGACGATATCGCCGGCCTTCGGTTGGCCAGCGCCGTCATCGACGAGGAATTCACGGAGAGGGATGCGGCCTTCGGTCTTGAGGCCAATGTCGACAACGACGAAGTCGTGTTCGATCGCAACCACAGTGGCCGGCATAACGCGGCCTTCAATCATTCCCTTTGAACCAAGGCTCTGGTCGAGCAGGGCCGCGAAATCATCGCGGCTGGGGTTCAGTGAGGAATTTTGCGTTTCAGACGCCATACGTATTTCAACTCCAACAATGATAAGGGCCAACCGGTTGGTTCCGGCGGTCTCGGCCCCACCATGGGGCCGTCCTTAGATTTGGCTTAGGTAACGCCAAGCAGCCCGGGGGTCCGAAAACCCTCAGGAACGCGGGCTCTCTATAGATAGGGAGGCCCCGCCCAGCAAGCGGGGATCGCCCCTAAACTCAGCCTCTGGAGGCCATGACGCGGTCCACGATGGCGTAGGCCGCCTGCGCCGCCGCCTCGATGGAAAGCGCGGTGGTGTCCAGCAAATGCGCATCTGTGGCCTGGTAGAGCGGAGAGTCCTTGCGGGTCATGTCGCGTTCGTCGCGCTCGGCGATCTGGGCCAGCAATTCCTCAAAGCTGATCTGCTCACCCCGCGCGCGCAGCTCGGCGAGCCGCCGGCGTGTGCGCTCTTCAAGTGTCGCGGTCACAAACAGCTTCACCTCGGCGTTGGGGCAGATCACCGTGCCGATGTCGCGCCCATCAAGCACGGCACCTTTCGGATCGGCGGCGAAGACCATTTGGGCGCGTCGAAGCACCAACCGCACGTCCGGGATGATCGCGACTTTCGAGGCGGCCAGACCTGCAGCGCTTGAGCGAATGCGATTTTCGTCGATCGCGCTGAGGTCGAGCTGCTCCGCCGCAGCGACTGCAGCGCGGACATCGGACGGATCACCGCCCGCGTCCAGCACCGCAAGACCCACAGCACGATACAGAGATCCGGTATCCAGCCGTTTCAGGCCGTAGTGCTCTGCCAACGCTTTGGCGACCGTGCCTTTTCCTGAAGCAGTGGGTCCGTCGACGGCAATAATCATGCGGCGCTGTCTAGCAGAGGCAATGGCGCTGACCAGCCCGGTAAACCACTGAAGTAAATCTGCTGGCGCTATCGCGAAGCGATTGCTACACGAGACACCTGCGGAGGAGGGCAAGCAGCGAACCATGCAGGCTGCGCCAGCTGATCAAGAACCGACAAGCGCACTGTCCTATGTGGACTTGCGCCGGCGCGTCTTGACCTTCACCAGCCTGTTCGGGGTCTTCGTCATCATTGTCGCGCTGGTTGGTTTTGGCCAATTGCGCCAAACCGCCATTCGAGCCGCCGAGCTGCGAGCACAAAGCTACAGCACCATCCTCAGCGCCCACCTCGATCGCACCATGGGAGCGATGGATTCCCGCCTTTCGCAGATCGCTGTGCAAAGCGAGCGGCTGGGTGGACCCAACGGTTCCCGCGCGCAGTGGCAGTCCGTCTTGGAGACCGCGCGCGCTGGGGCGAGCACGATCGGCTCGCTGTCTGTCGTCGACGCCAATGGTGTCATCCGCCATTCGACTCTGGTGGAAATCGTCGGAATACCTCGCCGGGATGGCGCGATTTTTCGGTCGCTGAGCGATGGCGACGCACCTGAAATCGTGAGCGAGCCGCCATTCGTGTCACAAGTCAGCGGCGAATTGCTCGTGCCTTTCGGCAGACGCCTCACCGACGCGCACGGACGTGTAACCGGCGCGGTCGTCGCGACGTTTGCGCCGGAATCGCTGCGCAATTTCTACAACAGCATCGACACTGAAGGCGGCAGCGTGCGCGTCTTGCATCGCAACGGCGCGCTGCTTCTGGAGGAGCCGCAGGCGAGCGAGCCGCCGCCAGTGCAGGGCGAACCCTTGGCTGTTCCGAACCATGGGATCACACGCGGGCCAGTCGTCGAAGGCGGCCCGGTAATGATCACTTCTTACGCCTCAGTTGGCGATAGCGGTTTGTTGGTCGCTGTTTCACCGGGCGAAGCTCAGGCGCTGGCGGCCTGGCGTCAGGAAGCGATTGTCGGCGGCCTTATCATCGCTGGTCTGTTGATTGCGCTCAGTCTCGCTGTCGCGCTGATCATGCGTCAGCTGGAAGCGCGCGCGGCGGCTGAAGCGGCGTTGCTGCAACAGCAGCAGCGCTTTGCGGAGGCGCAACGGCTAGAGAGCCTGGGTCAACTCACTGGCGGCGTGGCGCACGACTTCAACAATCTCCTCACCGTCATCGTCAGTTCAGCCGACTCTCTGCTGACGCGTGTCTCCGAAGATTTGCGTCCGCGCGTCGATTCCATTCTCTACGCCGCCGACAACGCCACTAACTTGATCAAACAATTGCTCGCCTTTTCGCGCCGGCAAGCGCTGCAGCTCTCCGCCGTCGATGTGAACGCCACCGTCACCGCGATGGAAGATATGCTGAGCCGCTCGCTTGGCGTGCGTGTCGAAACCGAATTTGTCCTCGCGGATAATTTGTGGCGCGCTCATGCCGATCGCGCGCAGGTCGAAAGCGCGTTGCTCAATCTCTCAATCAATGCGCGCGACGCCATGCCTGAAGGCGGCAAGCTCACAGTCGAAACCCACAACGCTCATCTCGACTCGCACTACGCAGCGCAAAACGCCGACGTGATGCCCGGCGACTACATCGCGCTTGCGGTAACTGACACCGGGATTGGCATGACGCCGGAAGTGCGCGACCGTGCCCTCGAACCGTTCTTCACCACCAAAGGTGTCGGCAAAGGCTCGGGCCTTGGCCTTTCGATGGTCTACGGCTTTGCCCGCCAATCGAAAGGTCACGTGAAAATCTACAGCGAGTTTGGCCGTGGCACGACGGTTCGTCTCTATTTGCCTCGCGACACCACTGGTGTGGAAGAAATCCCCGCTGCTCCGCCCGCTTCGTCGGACGAGGGCGTCGAGACAATTCTTCTCGTCGAGGACGACGCGCAGGTCCGCATCTTCGCGACCTCGAGCCTAGCGGAACGCGGCTACACTGTCGTTGAAGGACAAATGGCGCGGAGGCGCTCACACAACTTGATACCGACGCGCACTTCGATCTGGTGCTGACCGATATGGTCATGCCGGGTTCGCTCACGGGCAGGGATGTCGCCGAGCACGCCTTCAAAGCGCGACCCGGCGTCAAAGTGCTGTTCACCTCCGGCTACGCCGATGCATCGGTGATGCGGAACGGGCTCGTGAAGGCCGGCGCGCGTTTCCTCTCCAAGCCATATCGCGGTGGCCAACTTGCGGCGACCGTCCGCGCTCTGCTCGACGCCTAACGCTTACCCGGCGTGCATCTTGACATCGCGTCAACTTCGGCGCGGATTCAGCGCCATGAGCACTGAACATTTTGACGTTGTCGTCGTAGGCGCCGGCATCTCCGGCATTGGCGCGGGCTATTACCTGCAGCGCGATTGTCCGAACAAGAGCTACGTCATCCTCGAGAACCGCGCCGATATGGGCGGCACCTGGGATCTCTTCCGCTATCCCGGCATCCGCTCGGACAGCGACATGTTCACGCTCGGCTATTCGTTCAAACCGTGGACCGAAGAGAAGGCGATCGCCGACGGCCCGTCGATCTGGAAATACGTGCACGAAACCGCCGCCGAATACGGTATCGATAAGCACATCCGTTTCAAGCACGGCGTAAAGCGCGCCAGCTGGTCATCCGAGGATGCGCTATGGACCATCGAAGCTGACAACGACGGCGTCACCAAGCGCTTCACTTGTAACTTCTTCCACGTCTGCGCTGGCTACTACAATTACGAGGAGGGCTACCAACCCACTTGGGAAGGCGCCGACTCCTTCAAAGGCCAGATCATCCACCCGCAGCATTGGCCGGAAAATCTGGACTACACCGGCAAGCGCGTCGTCGTGATTGGCTCGGGCGCTACCGCCGTGACGCTCGTGCCCTCGATGACCGACAAAGCTGCGCACGTTACAATGCTCCAGCGCACGCCGACTTACATGGTCTCGCTGCCGGCCGAAGACAAACTCGCCAACTGGGGCCGCAAGAATTTGCCGCGCCACTTCGCCTACGATCTCACGCGCCTGCGCAAGATTCTGTTCCAGCAGTTCTTCTTTCGAGTCGCGCGCAACAAGCCCGAACAAACCCGCGAACGGCTGCTTGGCCTTATTCGCGAACAGCTCGGTCCGGATTACGACATGGAGACGCATTTCACGCCGCCCTACAATCCGTGGGAGCAGCGTCTCTGTCTCGTGCCCGACAACGACATGTTCATCGCGATCAAGGAAGGCAAAGCCTCCGTCGAGACTGATCACATTGAGCGCTTCACCGAGAAGGGGTTGAAACTCAAATCCGGTAAAGAGCTTGAAGCCGACATCGTCATCACCGCCACTGGCCTCAACCTGCGCATGCTTGGCGGCGCTGAGCTTGTCGTCGACGGCAAGAAGATCGAGCCTGGTCAAAGCTACACCTACAAAGGCGCGATGTTCTCCGACGTGCCGAACATGGCTTTCGTCTTCGGCTACACCAACGCGTCCTGGACGCTCCGCGCCGACCTTATCAACGAATACGCCTGTCGTCTCATCAACTACATGGACATGTACGGTCTTGCCTCAGCGACGCCTCGTCTCGACGCCGGCCCGCATGAAGATAAGCCATTCGCCGACTTCTCATCCGGATATTTTCAACGCGCCAATCACTTGTTGCCGAAGCAAACCAGCAAGGCGCCGTGGAAGCAGAACCAATCGTATGGCCATGACATCATGGACCTGCGCTACGGCCGCATCGAAGATGGCGTGCTTGAGTTCAAGAAGAAGCCTGCCGCCATTGAGCACGCCGCCGTCGCGCGCGAGTCAGTTGCAGCGGAGTAGCGCTGCGCTGCAGCATAGGCTACGAGCAACGATCTCGCTCTCCCGAGGTCGCGTGTGAAGTCTATTTCAATCATCGTATTGCTATCGCTTGTTGCTGGCCTCGTTGCTGGCGCGCTTGTTCGTTCAAGCGGCGATCCAACGCTCGCAAACATAGCCAGCGTCATCGAGCCCTTTGGCGGCCTCTGGCTGAACACGCTGCGGATGACGGTCGTGCCGCTCGTCGTCTCGCTGTTGATCACCGCGATCGCGTCCGTCGCGGATACGGCAAAGACCGGCGGCCTCGTCGCGCGCGCCATCGGCCTGTTCACGGTGCTGCTCTTCTTTGCCGCGACCTACACAACGCTTGCTACCAATGGCTGGCTCGCCATTTGGCCGCTGGATCGCGCCGCGGCAGATCTTTTCATCGCCGGAGTAGGCGATCAAGGCGTCACCATCAGCGAAGCGCCAACCTTCGCCTCATGGCTCGAAGGCCTCGCGCCCTACAACCCGATTAAGGCCGCCGCCGAAGACGGCATGTTGGCCCTGGTCGTGTTCTCAATCTTCTTCGGATTCGCCGCCGCAACGCTCGCGCCCGAGATGCGCACGCAGATCGTCACCTTCTTTCGCGCTGTCTCAGAAGCCATGATCAAGATCGTGCACTGGGTGCTACTTGCCGGCCCCATAGGTGTGTTCGCGCTCGCGCTTGGCGTTGGCCTGCACGCCGGCTTCTCCGCCGCAGGCACGCTGGCGCAATATGTCGTGATCGTCACCGGCGTCACCGCCGGCTCAACAATCATCGCTTGGCTTATCGCCGTGATCTTTGGCGGCCAGTCGATCGCGAGATTCACGTCCGCCGCGACTCCAGTCTGGGCGATCGCTGCCTCAACCCAGTCATCGCTCGCATCGCTGCCTGCCATGTTGGAAGCCGCACTTCGCGGCCTTCAAATTCAGCCACGCGTCGCCGACGTTGTCTTGCCGCTTGCCGTCGCGATCTTTCGCTTCACCAGCCCGGTCGCGAACCTCGCGGTCTGCTTCTTCATCGCGCATCTCTACAATCTCGAACCGTCGTTGATTCAGATCATTAGCGCGATTGTTGTCGCGTACGCCGTCAGCATCGCCGCTGTCGGTTTGCCTGGCCAGGTTTCGTTCATCGCATCGATTGCGCCCATCTGTCTGGCGCTTGGCGTGCCGACTGAGGTGCTCGGCATTCTGATCGCAGTCGAAGTGATCCCCGATATCTTTCGCACGCTCGGCAACGTCACCGGCGATTTGGCCGCCACCTCCATCCTCGCGCGAAATCAACCGCGCGAAGATGAAGGATCGCCGGCCCCTTAGCTGCGGTACGAAGCGCAAGCGTCGGCGTAGTGGCCTTCGACTTGCTCGATCCGCTCTGCCGAGCTCATTGCTGCCGTTGCATCTGTTCGCTCGGGTATCGGTGTCGCCTGCGCCGTGATGCGCTCCGGATCGTGCGACCGGCCATGCGCACCTCGTCAGGCATCAAAGCCTGCGCGACGCCCGCCGTGACGCAATCGCAGAACGCGGCAGACTCATATTGATTGCACTGCGCGCGGTAATAGGGCGCGCCCCGGCCTGATCACTCGCTAAGCTACGCGCGTCGGTTGCCGTCGTTTCGGCGTCAGGCGCAAGCGGAGCGACTGCCGTACTTGCGCCCATCGGCGCGGAATCCATGGGTTGTGCGCGCACGCCTGCGATCGGCATCTCGTCTTTGACTTGCGCATAAGCGATCGCGCCCGCGCTTACCGTGATTGCAAGCACTGCGCTGGCTAACAGTTTTCGCATGAACATTGCTCCTCTGCGCGACAACGCGCGCGAGGGCAGGGAGTTCACTTGGAACTTACGCCGCGTCGCGAGCTTCGTCGTCGTTGGCCGGAACAGCAAGTTCCGGCGGCGCACGAGCTGGCACGCGCAGGGTGAACGCAGAGCCTTGGCCGACCGCGCTTTTCACCGTGACGTCGCCGCCAAGCAGTCGCGCCAAGCGACGTGTGATCGCGAGCCCCAGCCCTGTCCCGCCATACGCACGGGTCGTCGTAGCATCGGCTTGAACGAACGGCTGAAACAGCCGCGTCTGCGCTTCTGGCGAAATGCCGATGCCGGTGTCGATGACGTTGAATGTCACCCATTCCAGATCGCGCTGCACGACCAGTTTGATTTGGCCGTCCTTGGTGAACTTCGCCGCGTTCGCCATCAAATTCAGCAAGCACTGGCTGAGTTTGAAGCCGTCCGTTTCCAGGGCGCCGAGGCAAGGCTCAGCTTCGACAACAATCTCGGTGCCGTTCGCCGCTGCCGCCGGCTTCACCGTGGCGGCCGTTTCCGCAACCACGGCATCGATGTCAACGCTGTCAGCAGCCACGATCGCCGCGCCGGCTTCGATCTTCGAAAGATCGAGAATGTCATTGATCATGGCCAACAAGCGGTGTGCGGCGCCGTGAATGCGATTGAGATCGTCGCGATCTTGCCCGTCGCCACGTTCGTCGGCGTTCTCCATGAGCAGTTCGCCGTAGCCGATGATCGCGTTCAAAGGCGTACGCAATTCGTGACTCATGGTCGCCAGGAATTGTGATTTTGCCACGTTGGCCTGCTCAGCCGTCGCGC
Source organism: Caulobacteraceae bacterium (assembly GCA_016703335.1). GTDB lineage: Bacteria > Pseudomonadota > Alphaproteobacteria > Caulobacterales > Aquidulcibacteraceae > Vitreimonas. Next base: position 146,402 of record JADJCG010000015.1, read on the forward strand.
GTGCCGTCTCGATTTCTTGGAACGCGCGCTTCAGCTCGACGTCCCGGCGCTCGATTTCATCGAGAATGTGCGCCAGACGTTGCGTTGGTCCATGACGTTTGCCGTCATCGTTCGCCGGCGTATCGGCGCCGCGACGCGCGAGAATTTCTTCGGCGCGGCCGACAGCGCCAAGCATGGCGCGCCGGCTGCGATAGATCAGGAACGCAATCACCAAGAGGCCAATGACGCATCCGCCCGCCATGACCATGGCCAACGTCATCATCTTAAGCGTCTGCGCCTGCAGGTCCGATTGGATCGCCTGCGTCTCGGCGCGCGCTTCGGCTTGAGCGACTTCGCTTTCCATCGTCGCCCGCAGTTCGCGCACGCCGGCGTTGAAGCGCGTCATCTGATTGCGGTCAGTCGCCTCGTGTGCGCGCAGCATGGCGGTGAAGGCTTCGGCATAACGGCCTTCGGCATTCAGAATTTCTGGCTCAATGACGTCGAGGCGCTCGGTCAAGCTTGGGTCGCCGCGCTCGGCCGCAAGCTGACGAAGTTCCGTCATCGCCGCACGTGCGTCGGCGCCATGGCCGAGGCGGGCCAGGGCATGAACGCGGAACACCAGCAGGCGCGTCATGTATTCCACCGGCGCGCCCGGAATGTTGCGCGCTTCATCGGCGCAACGCACAGCGGCAGCGTAATTGCCCGCGAGCAAGTTCACCCGCGCGCAAAGCATGCCGGTGAAGAACAATTGTACCGGATCGTCCATCGTGTTGACGACGTTGCGGTGAATCTGGGCGAGGCGGATGGATTCTTCTGCCGCGCCCGCTTGCGCAAACATGCCGGCGACATTGTTGATGATCACCGTGCCGTCGATCGGGCGCTGCGCCAGCGTGTCGAGTTCAACAGTACGCTCAAGGTGCGTCAGCGCCGTCTCGTAGTCACCTACGCGGATGGAATTGTAGGCCATGGCGTCGTGCAAGCCTGAGCGCAACGGACGCGTTTCCGGCGTATCGGGCAGATGGAGCAGGCCGGCTCGCGCCGCTTCCAACGAATTGCCGAACATGCCGAGATCGGTCAGTGCGTAGGCGCGCAAGCGCTCACCTGCGGCGCGAACAAAGGGATCGGTCACGTGAGCCAGTGCGGCGGCCAGATTGGACCGCGCGGCGACATAGTCGCCGTCCAGCGCTGGCGCGTAGGCGCGCAACATCCCAGCCATCGCTGCGTAGCGCACGTTCGACTGCGCGCGTGCTTCCTGTTCAAGTGCGGCAATCGTGGTTGCTGAGGCTTCGACGTCGGAAGCGACGTAGGCTTCAGCCGCCATATCATAGAGCACCATAAGGCGTGCATCGCCTTGTAGCGTGTGCGCGGTCTCGGCGCGACGGCGCTTTACGGCGTCGGTGATGATGAGGTTGCCGGCTTCAATCCGGCGGGCGAGAGCTTCGCCGCGAACGATCCAATCACTTGAAGGTTGCGCTGGTTGCTGCTGCGCGTGCGCAACCTCAACAACGCAGAGTGCGCACACGCCCATAACGAGCGCGCGCAGGATCGATGCACGCATAGCCCCACACCTTTATTTTGGCTCAGCATGCACAGATGTCGTTAATGGAGCGGGGTAGGACCTTGGTGAAGCGCCGGTTAAAGGCGCTGTCAAAGTTTCGCGATGTCGGCCCCAAGCGATTGCATGAAAGCAGAAAATCCTGGGAACGACGTTGCGATCATGTCCGCGTTGTCAACAGTCACTGGTTCTTTGGAGCCCAAACCTAGCACCAGGAATGACATTGCAATACGGTGATCGCCAACCGTTCGGATCTCGGCACCGCCGCGTACGCTCTTCGGCCCGCGCCCATTTACGACCAGCCCGTCCGGCAGTTCTTCCGCATCAACGCCGCAAGCGCGCAAGCCATCCACCATGAGCGTGATGCGATCGCTCTCTTTTACCCGCAACTCCGCCGCGCCAGTAATCCGCGTCTCGCCATCAGCAAATGCCGCCACCGCAGCAAGGATCGGGAATTCGTCAATCATCGCTGGCGCGCGCCGGGCGGCGGTGTCGCGCCATGCAGCTTCGAAGCTTTCACAACCAAATTGGCGATTGGTTCGCCAATCGGATCGTGGCGCTCCTCGTAGGTGATGTTGGCGCCCATCTCGAGCAGCGTCTCGAAGAACCCAAGCCGCAGCGGGTTCACGAGCACGTCCTCCACCCGCACTTCCGATTTCGCGACGATCAAACGCCGCCGCCACCGGAAACGCCGCGGAGGAGGGATCGCCTGGCACGTAGATCGGCACGCCCGTCAGCTTGCTCCGCCGCACCCGTGGATGCAGGGCACCGTCGATCTCGACATAATCGAAGTCCGCGCCGAACACTTTCAGCATGCGCTCAGTGTGGTCTCGCGAGCGCTCCGGCTCGATGACCGTTGTCGCGCCCTCAGCGTTCAAGCCGGCCAGCAGCACGGCCGACTTCACCTGCGCCGAGGAAATCGGCGAACGGTAAGTGATGCCCTTGAGGGCCCCGCCGTGAACGATGAGTGGCAGACAGTTCTGCTTGCCATCGAAGCGCGCGCCCATCTGCGAGAGCGGCGCGATCACGCGGTTCATCGGGCGCTTGCGCAGCGATTGGTCGCCATCGAACCGCGCGCTCAATTTGTAGCTGGCTGCGGCCCCGATCAGCAGGCGTGCGCCGGTCCCAGAGTTCCCGCAGTCGACAGTCTCGGTCGGCTGGTTAAACCCGCCAACGCCATTGACGACCCAAATGCCATCGTCCCGGCGCTCGACCTTCGCCCCGAACAGCCGCGCCGCCTCAGCCGTGTGGCGGACATCATCGCCCTCCAGCAGGCTCTCGATCCGGGTTTCGCCTTCCGCCAGGGCGCCCATGATCAGCGCGCGATGGGAGATGGACTTATCCCCTGGCGGTCTGGCGCGCCCCTGCAATGGTCCGGCAAATCGCGCCTTCAGACGCATAGCGGCACTCTCGTCCGAAAAGCTCAAAAACCTGGGCGGGACAAAGCTTTTGACAGGCGCGCCAGACGGTGGCAAGCGAGCGCCCCGCAAGGGGTGGCCGCACCCCGCGCGAGCACAAGGAGAGCCTTTTGGCCAAGACCGATCTGGGCGCCAAGCAAAGTTGCCCGAGCTGCGGCGCGAAGTTCTACGATCTGAACCGTCGCCCAGCTGTCTGCCCCAAGTGCACCACGAGTTTTGATCCCGCCGAAGAGGGCATCCGCGCTAAGCGTAGCCGCTCGCGCGTCAATGCGAATGAGACCTCGTACGACGACGATGAGGATACACCGAAGAAGAAGACCCGCGCCGGGGGTGACGACGACGAGGACGAAGAAGAGGAGTCGGAGGAAGCCGTCGCGCTCGACGCCGACGCCGAAGTTGATCCAGTCGTCGTCGATGATGACGAGGATGCTGAAACAACCTCCAAGAGCGGCGGCGACGACGAACTTCCAGAAGGTTTCTCTGAAGAAGAAGCCGATCTGGGCGATGACGCCGCCGACGATGACTCGGTGCCGATGATCGAGGACGAGGAAGAGCTCACCGAAGATGATCTCGGTTTGCCGGGCGGCGGCGACGAGGACGAGAGCCGCTAAAGCGCGGTTCGCGTCTTGAACTAAAAAAGGGCGGAGCCTAGGTTCCGCCCTTCCCAAAACCGGGGTGTTTGGATTCGTCCGGACGCAACGTCAAATGGGCCCTTAGCTCAGCTGGGAGAGCGCCTGCATGGCATGCAGGAGGTCAGCGGTTCGATCCCGCTAGGGTCCACCATTTTTCATGAAGTCTGCTTGCGCTTCGCCAGTGCGCTCGCACTTCCAGCCCACCTTGGCGCTTATGGGGATCTAGATTCCCAATTTATTCGCGCGCGAAACTTAGCTGCTGGCCTGCGCAAGCGCTGAGGTCGACACGGCGCCTTTCTCGCTCGTGCTTGGCCGACGTCGCGATGAGTTCGGTCACGGCATGGGCTTGCCGATCAGATAACCTTGCGCCACGTCGCAGCCCATGCTGGCGAGCAGGGCGAGTACGGGCGCAGTCTCGACGCCCTCGGCGGTGATTTTTCATGCCGAGTCCGTGCGCAGCTCGTGCGCGCCGGATGCGCTTCAAGTAAGAGAGCGATGAGAAGCCAGCGCCGTAGTCGTCGATCGATATCCAAACGCCCGCGGCGGCGTAGCGATCAATGCTCCGGAGCGCGGCTTCCGGCTCGCTCATCGCCGCCGTCTCGGTGATCTCCAGGCAGATGTTGGCGCCGGTGTCCTCGATCAAAGAGATCGTGAGGTCGATAAAGGCGGCGTCTCCGACGAGTCGTCCGGAGAGATTGCATTTTCTTGCTCTGCTGGCGCCGATGCATGGTGATGTTGTCGAGTAGGTGACGCTGCAGTCGACGATGAGCGCCATTTAGATGGGATCAGCTCCTGCGAAGGGCCGGCTTACCAGGACTGGTCAATCCACCGCGTCGCTTCGGATGGCTCACGCCACATCACAATCATGCGCGCTGACCGCCCTTTGCTTCGCCTGCTTGCAGCACTGCTGGGGTTCATTTGCTTGGCGCTTGGGTTTATCGGCGCATTTTTGCCGCTGATGCCATCGACGGTCTTCTTTATCTGCGCTGCCGCGTGCTTCGCGTACGTGAGCCCGCGCCTTGAAGCTTGGTTGCTGTCGTTTGAGTTTATCGCGCGTCCGGTCCAGGCATGGCGACAGAGAGGCGCGATCGCCTTGCCCGCTAAGCTGTTGGCGACGCTTGGTATGAGCGTGGGCCTCATTGTTATCGCATTCACTGGCGCGAACGCCCTTGTGCTTGGTGGGCCGCTGTTGTTTTGGCGCTGTGTGCACTCTTCATCTGGACGCGGACAAACTGAGTACAGCCGACCTGACCGAGGTTTTTGTCCGTCAAACAACAACAATTAGGGTCCAGGCAGCCCAGAAAACTCTCCGTAGATTACGCAAGCATGCGTCATGGTGTAATTTGGCACAATTTGCCGGATCGGGTTCTAATCTTATTGTCCGGTCTTACCGTCTGGCCGGGCGCGGAACGGAGAGAGAGACGTGGCTAACGACGGTGCAAGCCTCAGCCATGTGATCATCTTGTCGTCTCTAAGTGACGCTGAGCGTGGCGCCTTCGCGAGCGAGCTCAAATGGCGCCGTATAGCGACGGGTGAAAACGTCATCAAGCATCTGAATGACGATTCACAGGTCTATTTCCTGATCTCGGGCGCACTCAAAGTCAGCGTCCAGAGCCCCGTTGGGAAAGAGGTTTTCATCCGTCGTTTATCGCCGGGCGAACACTTCGGCGAAATCGCCGCCCTCGCCGGATTGCAGCGATCAGTCGATGTTCGCGCTGAACAGGATTGTGAGATCGCCGAATGTTCGTCGGAGGCGTTCAACAACACGCTCAGCGCACACCCGGCTTGTGCCTTGGCGCTCGCCAAGTCGCTCGCCCAGCTCGTGGTCAACCTCACAGATCGATTGTTTGAACTGGCGGCGCTCGAAACGCGTTTTCGCATCTACGCGGAATTACTGCGCCTGATGCGCGGCGCCAAAAAGACTGAGCGTGGGCCGTTGATCGAGAACATGCCGACACGCGCAGTGCTCGCCGCGAGCATTGGCACGCAGCGCGAGGCTGTCTCGCGAGAAATCAATGAGCTCGAAAAGGCCGGTATCGTCGAGCGCATGCCCGGGCGGAGGTTGTTGATCCTCGATGCAAAGCGTTTGCGCGCGGAAATCGCTCAGCGAGGCGGGCCTTTGGTGTCGCACGGGGCAGCGTGAAATGTTGTGCTCGCCGCGATATCTGCGCGTGGCAATTTGCAGTCGGTGACCGCGCTGCGACAGAAGCTGTTTGGCCAAAAATACTTCTGCGTCGCTTAGGTCGAACATAGAACGCCAAGTCAGGTTCGCGCGTTCAGCCGCCTCAGTGTCTATGATCATGACGATGCAGTGCGTGCGCGACGCACCTGCGCCCAGCAGCATGAAGGATACGGAATAGTAGCCATGCGCCGTCCCGCGAGAGATGGCGACAGCCGCCTCGCAGCCATTGAACGTCTGCTGGAGTGCACGCTCCAGCGATAGCGGCATCCGATGTCTGACGCAGGCAAGTTGGCCAGCGCGCGCGATGAGGCCGTCCCCCCGCGCCAGGATACGCATGCAGGGGCCATTCGCGAGTGAGATGACGCCGTTCAGATCGACCAGGGCAACAGCAATCTTGAGCGCCTCAAGCGCTTGTTGCGCGAGCGCTGCCTCGTTGGTGATTGGGGCGGGAGGAGAATCGTTGGGCCCAAGCATACGCATGAGGTTGGCGCTGAATTGGGATTTGGGCTATGTGAAGTTGCGCACACAATTGTTGGGAAAGTTACGAAAGTCTGGGGGAAGAATTTTGGCGGCGCGGGCTCGCGCCGTTGAATTCGTCGAGGGCATGCAAGCTGGATACCTATATGCCGATGTAGAAGGCAGCACGCCGCGTTGGGAACGCGACGCGCCAGCAATGACTATCGCGATGGCGCGGCGTGCGGCCGTAGTCGCCGCGTGCGTTACGCGCCATGGCGGTGGCATTCATGATTGCGTAGGCGACAGCATCTTTGCGCTTTTTGAATTCGGTAACGTGCTCCAATGCGCGCTCGACATTCAATGCGCGATGCAAGCTGAGGATTTTCAGACGTCGGAGGTTTGGCGCTGCGTATCGGGGTTCACGCTGGACCACGCGAGTCCGGCGGTGCGCCCAATCCTGTGTTCTCAAATCGCGTAGCGCGCATTTGCTACATGCGGTTCGGGCAGCCAAATCGTGCTCACTCCAATGCGCGTGAAGTCTTTTTCCAGCGCCGACAAATTCAAGTTTTGTCGATCTTGGCGTTGTCCGCTTGCGTGGCATTTTTTCGCCGGTTCGTCTCTATGAGTTGAACAGCCGCCTCCGGCCGCACGCGCCGTTTCCGCTGTTGCGCGTCGGCTCCCTGCAAGCCGGTCCGTTGCCGGCGAGCAGAGGACCAGTTTTTGGCAGAGAAGTTGACCTTGAAGAGATCTGCACTGCGTTCGAGGTGCGAAACACGCGCCATCTCACGATCGTTGGCGCTGCTGGCAACGGCAAGACTTGCTTGGCGCTCGAAGTCGCCCGCGTCCTCAGCGAGCATCAAGGTGTGATCCTCGCATCGCTGGATCCGGGTCGAGGGGCGAGGGTCTCGCAGCGGCGCTGTCTCGTGCGCTTGAGCTGCCTGCGCGCAGATTTTTGCCTCAAGAGCAGCAATTGTTTGAGTTCTTGCGCGACAAAGAGGCTTTGCTGGTGATCGACAACGCCGAGGCCGTTGTGCCCGGCGATCCATGTATCGACAGATTGCTCGACACCTGCCCAGGGGTCAGCGTCTTGGCAGCGGGCGCGCGCCCATGAATGGCGCTTACGAAGTGCTCTATCCGCTGGCGGGTCTGAAGTGCGGAGATCAGCTGGCCGGCGGCGTCTCGACGTCGGGCGCCTATCGCCTGTTCGCCCACGAGGCATGTCGCGTAGGCGCCGAGGCTGGGCTGGATGATGCTTCTGCATCTGCGTTCGCCGAAATTTGCGTCAGAATATCCGGCTCGCCGCTGGCGCTGCAGATGACCGCACGTTGGCGGCGCCTGCTCTCGCTAGAGGCCATTCTCGCACGCCTTGAGTCCGGTGTGGACTTTCTGTCGGGCATCGCGACTGACCCGAGCAACGGCTTGCGCGCCGTGTTCGAAGCTTCTTTCAAATTGTTGTCCGACGAAGGTCAATCGCTGCTCACGCGGCTCTCCGTTTTCCACGGTGGCTTCGAAAGCTCAGGCGCCGAGATCGTCACGGGTTGCCAGATCTCGGCTTTGGCCGACCTTGAGTTGCGGGGCCTCATCCAAAATGTTGGCGGGCAGCGCTTCGCTCTTCACCCTTTAGTGCAGCAATACGCGCGCGAACGCCTCGATGCCAGCGCCGCTGATGCTCTGGAGTGCCGCACGCGCCATTCGCGCAAATATCTCGGCTTGATGAGCACTCGAGACGATGAGCGCCTGACGGCGGTCATGGTGGATGACTATGCAAACCTGCGCGCAGCATGGACCTTTGCTCTGCAATACGACACCGAAACGGCGTGGCGCGCGATCGAGCCGCTGTTTTACGCGTTGGTGACTCGTTCGAAGTTTCAGAATGCAGTGATCTGTTCTCGTCATCATCTGCCGATTGCGATCTTGACCGGCATTGTGCTGCGTTGCGCGCAGAATGGCCTCGTCCACCTGGGCGATCTTGCCGCGGCTCGGCAGTTGGCGGACAGCGTACAGCCGATCGCGCAACACCCTCTCACGCAAGCTCATTTGCACCAGGCGCTCGGCAATATCGAGCACGTGGAAGGTAGATACGCGGAGGCGCTCAAACACTATCATGCGGCCAGAGATCTTCGCGTCGCCGAGAACGATAATTTTGGCGGTCTAATCTACACACTATCTTTCGATGGCGATGCTCAACATCGTGGCCAAAGACGTCTCAGGTGCACGCGTTCATTTTGAGTTGGCCCGTCGCGCGTACGTCTGGGCGGGCATCAAGACATTGCGCCTTACATTCACTCCTCGGCCGCCGATATCGCACTGCTTGAAGGGCGGACTGAGGATGCATATGCGCCTCAATGATGCTCTCGCGTGTGACGAAGCCGGTGCAGCAGCTCTGCGCCTCTTTCGTTCAATTGCGCAAGCCTTGTCCGCGCGTGGCGATCATGAGGAGGCGCGCAAGCGCCTCACCAATGCAGTTGAGATTGCAAAAGCGGGAGGAGATTTGCGGGGCAAGCTGCTAGCTGATCTCGAGTTGGCGCGTGTCGATAAGCGCACGCACAACTTGGTGGCGGCGAAAGGCAGTTTGTTGCAAACCTGTCGCGACGCGCTGAAGTTCGGAGCCGCCCCAATTCTCAAAGCCACGCTGCTTGAACTGATTGAGGTCGAGCGCGCTTTGGGCAACGAGGGCGAGTCTCTGCGACTGCGGGATGCTGTTGAAACGGCGTCGCCGACACACTCTCTATGCCTGTCGATATGCTGAAGCAGGCGGCCGAAGAGCATTTGTTCAACGTTGAGCGTCAGCGCCTCAGACTGTAACGCACGTCGGTACGCCGGTTAGCGATCTCGACGCAGCGCCGGCGACTCTGACGGCGTGCGCGCTGAAAGCGCACGCGCCAAGCTGCGCCTCGGCTGCCGCGCAACGTTGAGCGTCTGCAGCAGCGAACTCGCCAGCATGAGCTCAAGATCGGTCAGATCGGGCCCTGCCGCGTTCCATCAGCGCCCTCGCGGTTTTGCTCGGATGAACTCGGAAGCATCGCCGCAGCAAACATATTACGCGCTACATTCGCTACGTGAAATTAAACACAAAACATGGCGTTCGGAGAGCTGTAGAGGCTGAATCTCGCCCTGCGCGCGAACAGACACAGCATTCGCTTATAAAGGAATCGAATAATGTGAACTTCTGTTCAGCGCCGTTCTTACCAGCTCTCTAAAGCGCAGAGGCCGCGACGGAGTGCGTCGACTATTAGTTGCGCGAAAACTAAGCTTCGCCGCGGACACGCGCACGGAGGCGCGAGAGTTCCCAGAGATCGTTGCGCGTGAAACCCAACGGAGCGGCGAGCGCGGCCAAAGTTGTTTGCCCGAGACGTTGTTCGAGCGCATCGAGCTCTGCGAACTTTTGCTTGTCGACATCGGCTGGCGCGGCTGGGTTGCCGGACTGGGCTGCGTGAATGAGTTCTTCGGCGCGCAGGACGAGCTCGGTTTTCAGTTCGACATAGGCGCGTGCGTCTTCGGATTTGTCGCCGAGCCGCGAGGCGATCGCGGCGATCGCCTCTCCGCGTTCGGTGTTCGCGAAATGCCCGGCCCGGATCTCGGCGAGCATCTTTTCGTGCGCGGCTCTGTCGGCCGCGAGCCATTGCTGCGTGGCGTGATCGCTGCGGATGAGGGCCAGGAAGATCGTTGCCGGCGCGAGCAGCAGCGTCAGCGCCATGATGACAATGGGCTGGTCGGGGAAGTGATTGAAGAGCGAATGGACGACCATCGCGACCAGCAAGCCCGGCACGAAGAGAAGCGGGTTGAAGCGATAGTGCGCGGCTGAGGCCTCGGCTTGGCGCTCCGGTCATCTCGTGCGAAATGATCGCGAAAATCGCTGTCGCGCCGCCATGCATGATCGCGGTGCCGAAGCCGCGCACCAGCCAAGCTGTGACGTTGGCGTCGGTGATCGTGAAGAGATACCAAATGTTCTCGATCACCGAGAACCCGGCGCCTGACGGCAAAGCCCGCAATCGCGGCGTCGACTTTGAAGCCGAGCCGATTGCGCGCGAAGAGATAGATAATTGGCGCCGCCTTCAGGCTTTCCTCGATGATCGGCGAGACGTAGCGCGAGAAGGCGCTAAACCCGATCGGAAAGCCGTCCATCACGCGGAGGTTGGCAACGAAGCTGAAGGCGGCCGCGGCGCCGCCCACACCGAGAAGGATTGCGATCTCGCGCGCGCTGATCAGGTTGAAGGCGTCTAAGCGATCGAAAACAACAAGCAACAGAACGACCGGCGCAAGCGCGATGAACGCCTTTATGAGCAGGTCAGCATCCATCACATGATCTTTAACGACACGAGCACTTCATCGCTTTCGGCTTCGCCGTCTTCGAAGCTACGCGCATAGCCTACAGAGAACGTCATCGGCAAGCGGTGCGCGACCGTGAAATTCCAATCGGTCTGGAAGCCGGCGGTTTGCAATGAGCGCCGGTCGCCGAAGCGGGGTTCGGCTTCCATTGCGCCAACGAAGATCGCAGGCCGCATCGAGCTGAGGAAGAGGCTGGCGATGCCGAGGTCTTCAAAGCGCAGCGGCGGCAAGTTCACTTCGCCGATCACGCGGGCGAAGGTTTGAGCTTCGATCTCGTTGATCTCGAAGCCAGGGAAGGTGTCGAACTCGCGATAGCGTTTGACCTCGCGATCATCGACGTAATTGTTGCCGAAAGCGCCCATGTACCAGGCGCTGAGCGGGCTAGCGTCATCGCCGCCAACCGTGCCCGCTGCGCTGTAGAGCCAGACCGACGAATTGTTTATCGGTAACGGTAGGCCAAAGTTCACGCCGCCGCGGATGCTCGGGAACGTGTCGCCATTGGCGTGGTCTGCGCCGACCGCCAGATCCCATTCCCAGCCGCGTTCGTGATCCACGGCGCCGAGTGAGCGCGTTGTGTTGGTGTAATGCAGCTCGGCGTTGATCGAGGCCAGTTCGTCGAACGAGGTCGAGATTTCTTGCGCCGATGGAAGCGTGTCGAGACCGGTGTAATAAGCAGCATCGATGCTGAAATCGAGCTGGCGCGGCGGATCGTAGATGAAGGAGTTGTGATAGCCGACGATGAACGCATCGCCGGCGCGTGCGCGCTCGGTTGGGCCGAAGAGGTCGTAAAAATCGGCGTCGTTGTGCCAGTAGCGGAAATTCCAGCGTAGTGTTTTGTATTCAAGATCGAAGTGCCAATCCTGATCTTCGAACGGTGACTCTGGCAGGTACGACAGCGTCACGTGCAATTGGTTGAACTGCAGCGGATCTTCGAACACGGCATGGTAGCCCACGGCCACGCGCCCTCGGTAACCTTCGATCACCGGATACGCAGCGCCGAGGCGCATCTCATCACGCGGCACGTAGTGGCCTTGCTCGGTGATGAGGCTGTTGAGGTCGATGTTCGCCGGTGAGCCGGCGGTCCATGTCGTGACAACCGGATGATCTTGCGCGATCTGCGCGCCCAAGAAATGCACCGTTCCAAGATCGTCGAGCGGTTCAGGCCGGATCACGCCAGGGCGGAAGCCGTCGCCCGTGTATTCATAGACGATGAGCGAACCGTCTTCGCGCGGGATTGGGCGGAAGAATCCGGTGTCGGTGTTCGACACGGCTTCCAATTCCTGCGTGGCGATCTCGAAGCGATAGATGTTCGAGACGCCAGTGTAATAGGCGCTGCCATAGAGGTAGCGGCCGTCAGGCGAGAAGACGAAGCCTTCCGGCGTAGAGCTGCCGAGAGTGAAGCTCGTCATCGGCGTCGGTGTGGCGCCGGGCTCAAGATCAGCGATGCGGAAGACTTGAACGGTTTGCTCGCCATTGATCTCGCCGACCGATGCCGACAGCATTGTGCCATCAGCGGAGATGTCGAGATCGAACGGCACGCGTCCGAACGGGAAGGTGTGGATCTGATTCCAGCTCGTATAGGGTTCTGGAATCCGCACCAGCGTCACATAGCCGTTAAGATGGCGCAGGCCCCAGAGCGAACGATCGGCAGGGTTGAACACGATGTCGCCAATGCGCGCATCCCGCAGCACCATGTGCTCTTCGCCGGTCGTGACGTTGAGCTGCATGATGTCGCGATAAGCGTAGTTGTCCGTGGTGTACCAAGCTGTGTTGGACGACGCATCGTATGCGAGCGACGTCACGCGATAGAGCATCGCGCCCTTGATGTCGGTAAGCCGGCGAATGTCGCCACTTTCCGGATCGAGCACGCCAACGTGGCCGATCACGCCCGGATAGCGGAACGCGCCGACCAGATCGCCGGTGCGCGGGTCAACGAATGTGCGTGAGACCGAGCCAAGCGCGCGCGGGGAAAGAGCATCAATTGGCGTCAGCGGATGAGCGCGCAACGCCTCGAGATTGGTGAGTTGGAAGCCACGCTCCCATTCAATCCAATCGCGCCACGCATCGTTCAGCCGCAACCCGAACACCTGGCGGAATTGCGATTGGTAATAGGCCTCGCTGTCCTCGTCGCGCCGCAGCCATTGCACGACTTGTTCTGGCGAGTAGCGCTCGGCGAGATACGAGAAGAAGCGCGTGCCATAGAGGTAGTCGTTCACGCCGACCTGGAAGTCGACGAAGATGCCCTCGGACTCGAGGCCAACCGGCGAATAGAAGTGCGCGTCGTCACGCACCATCGAGCGGAAGACCATCTCATCGTAAGCGCCCTGCGCGCGGCCGAAGCCGCCGGCCATCCATGTTTCCATGAACACGGCGCTGCCTTCGAGAAACCAGCGCGGCACGTTTACGCGCGGCGTCGCGAGATAATTGTAGAGGATCGATTCCGGGTGCTCCTGCACCGGCATCGGCTTGCCGCCGAAAATGCGCCGCCATCGTGCGTCGCGTTCGTTCCACACGTCCATCAGAGCGACGTGCGTGACTTCATGATTGGTCAGCGTGAAAAAGCGCTCGCCTGGGCTGAACGTCTCATACGCAAGACTGAGCGGCGCGATGTCGATCAGCAACGCGTTGTTGGGTGACGAGCGAGCGGCGGCGTTGCCGTAATCGCCGAAGTCCTTCAGCAGCAACGTGACTTGATCCCACGGCTCCCAACCGAAGATGCGTTGTTCGAAGTTCAGCGAGTTCTGGAAGCTGCGCGCGACATAAGGCGTGAGATAGGTCTCAGTCGGATCGAAATAGAGAAGCCGCAGATCGTTGGTTTCGAGTACCGACAGATCGATCAGCGGGATGTCATCCGGATCGCGGCTCGGTGGCGGCGGCACAGTTGACGGCGGCGCTTCATCGAGCACCGGCGGCGCGGCGACATCGGTCGTGGCAGGCGCGTCAGTTTGTGGGTCGGGCGTTGTCGGCGGCGCAACTTCGGTCTGCGCGTGCGCCGATGTAAGCGATGCAAGCGTTAACGCTGTTGCACATAAGAGCGTGCGGAACATCATATCCCCGCCTAGCACGCTTCAAAGGCAGACACGCCGCGTCTCGCTCGACGCGGCGTGTTGCTTTGCGTTAGTTCGCCCGGAGGGCGGCAGCGAAGTTGGCGTCTTGCGCCATCGCCGCGAAGGCTGGTTCACGAGCCAGTGCCGCGAAGGCCGGTTGCCGCGCCAGAGCCGCGAAGGCCTCGGCGTTGCGGGCCAGCGCCTGCAGCGCTTGCGCGTTGCGTGCCAGGGCTTCGAACGCTTGCGGGTTCTGAGCCATGGCGGCGAAGGCTTGCGGATTGCGCGCCATCGCTTGCATCGCGGCAGCGTTCAGGCCTTGAGCGGCGCCTGCTTGGGCCTGGAAGGCCTGAGCATTGCGCGCCATCGCGGCGAGACCTTGGGCATCGCGCGAGAGGGCCTGGAAGGCTTGAGCATTGCGGGCCATCGCTTGGAACGCTTGAGCATTGCGCGCCATGGCGTCGAACGCTTGCGCGTCACGAGCCAGAGCTTGGAACGCCTGAGCGTTGCGGGCCATCGCATCGAACGCCTGAGCGTTGCTGGCGAGGGCGCTCATCGCCTGGGCGTCGCGGCCGAGGGCCTGGAACGCTTGCGCGTCTTGGGCCATCGCCGTGTTGGCTTGCGGATTGCGCGCAGCCGCCGAGAAATTGGCATTACGAGCGAAGGCAGCAAACGCCTGCGGGTTGCGCGCCATCGCCGCGAAGGCTTGCGGATGACGAGCGAGCGCTTCGAACGCTTGCGGGTTCTGAGCCATTGCCGCGAACGCTTGCGGTTCACGCGCCATCACTGAGAACGCTTGCGCGTTGGCGGCGAGAGCCGTGGTCGCTTGTGCGTCGAACGCACGTGCGCTCAGCGCGGAAGCTTGGAACGCCTGCGCATTGCGCGCCATCGCCGCGAACGCTTGCGCGTCGCCAGCCAGAGCGCGGAAGGCTTCGGCATTGCGTGCCATCGCTTGGAACGCCTGGGCATTGCGCGCCATCGCGTCGAACGCCTGTGCGTCGCGAGCCAAAGCTTGGAACGCTTGTGCGTTGCGAGCGAGTGCGTCGAACGCCTGCGCGTCAGCGGCCAGCGCGCTCATGGCTTGAGCGTCGTTCGCCAGAGCTTCGAAGGCTTGAGCGTCGCGCGCCTGATTGAGGCGAGCGCCGGCTTGACGTGCGTCTGCTTGGAACGCCTGGGCGTTGCGAGCGTACGATGCGAAGGCTTGCGGATTGCGCGCCATCGCAGCGAACGCCTGCGGGTGACGGGCGAGGGCTTCGAACGCTTGCGGATGCTGCGCCATTGCCGCGAAGGCCTGCGGCTGGCGCGCCATCGCTTGGAACGCTTGTGCGTTTTGCGCCAGCGCTGTGAAGGCTTGAGCGTTGCGGGCTTGTGCGTCCGTCGATTGCGCAACACCGGCCTGCGCAACCCGCGCTAGGGCCGCGAAAGCTTGCGGATCGCGTGCGAGCGCGGCGAAGGCCTGCGGATCCTGCGCCATTGCGGCGAGCGCTTGCGGATTTTGTGCGAGGGCGGCGAAGCCCGGGTCACGCGCCAACGCCTGGAACGAAGGATCGTTGACCATCAGGTGGAACGCGTCCGTCTGCATCAGCAGCGGCACGGCGTCGTCGCCGAGCGTCACGTCTGCGTCCGTCACTTGTGCGGAGCGATAGCGCTCAACTGGGGCGATGGTGCCGGCGCTTTCGCCGCCGTGTGGCGGTAAAACCGAGCCTAGCGTCACGGCCCCAACCGCGAGTAGCGCAACCATACTGGTCGCTGCGATGCCCAATTTGGCGTTGTTCGACAAGGCTGTGGCCACTGTCGTCCCTCCTGAAATAACACTGACCGCGCGCCTGTGAGTTGCGGCCAACATTGCGGTTCCGTCAATGAAAAGTTCTACAGAAGCGTAATGCTGGCGAAGGCCGCTCCCACCTTCGAGCGCGAGGTCCAGGGGGCTGAATTCGCTTGGTTTTTGTGGTCTTGGATCGTTGGCCTACAGCTACGTGTGCAGGGTGACTGGCGTCACTAGACAAACCACGCACGGGCTCAGGTCGAGCTTAGGCCTCTACCGGCTCGTCCTTCGGCGCGAGCAACAGGTACATCGCCGGCGTCACGATCCGGGCGATCATGATGATCGCCGTGAACGACAGCGACTCGCCGCCGATAAAGAGCGCGATCAGCCCGCCCATGATCCCGAACGGAATAACGAATGCCACCACGCCGGTGACCGCAAACGTCCCGAACTCAAGCAGCAGCACCGCGAGCACGCCGAAGATCGCGATAAGGATCGCAGGCCCCAAGCCGCCGAAGCTGCGCGCTTGGGCCTCCGCTTCGCCGCCAAACGAAACGGTGTAGCCAGCGGGCAAGCGAAGCGCCTGGAGGCGCTGCGCGACATCAGCTGTCACGCCGCTTATCAGATAACCCGGCTGCGTGTAGGCGGTGACTGTCGCCGTCCGCTCGCGCTGCACGCGGTCGATCGAAGCTGGGCTGCTCTCCATCGTCGGATGCGAAATCTCAGCCAACGGCGTTGCGCCGCCCTGACCGTTCCAGATGTAAAGCCGATCAAGCGCTGCCACCGGCATCGTGTCATCACGCGGCGCGCGCAGCACGACCGGGAACGCATCGCCCGCTGGATCACGGAATTGCGCCACCGGCAAACCAGCAATGGCGATACGCAACGTGTGGTCGATCGCGCCAGCCGGCACACCGCGCAACGCTGCCGCGCTGTCGTCAATGTTGAGATCGAGATCGATCAGACGTTCGGCGGTCGGGTTCGACACATCACGCGCGCCCGGCGTCTCGTTTATGATGCGCTCAACCTCAGCCGCAAGTTCACCCAGCGCCGCCAAATCGGGTCCTCGAATACGCACGGCAATCGGCGCTTCGATCGGCGGCCCATTGGCGAAACGGCGCAAATTCATACGCGCGCGCGGATACTGATTGAGCTGTCCGCGGATCTCCTCGATCACACGCATGCCTTCGTCGTGATGCCATTCGTGGAAGCGCGCATAGATCTGCCCTTGGTTGGAGAGCTGCTCGGGCGGAATCTCGTTGTAGTAGATTTGCGGATTGCCGCGCCCGGTATTGGCGAAGCGCCACTCGATCTCTGGATGTCCAGTCAGTACGCGCTCGGCATACATCACCGCCGCATCCGTCTCGCTCACCGCACTGCCTTGCGGCGTCTCGATGTCGACGAGGAAATAGGGGCTGTCGTTTTCCGGGGAAGAGACTGAAGCCAAGCTTCGGCACCAAGCCCAGCGACAAGAAAAAAGCGACCAGCCCAATGATCACTGTCTTGCGCGGATGCGCCAATGCGACGTGCAGCGCCGGGCGATAGATGTTGTGGATCGCCGCCATCACGCCATCGAGGAAAACGTTCGAGTGGCCGGAATCGCTGCGCGGCAAGAAGCGGCTGGCGAGGAACGGAATGATCGTCAAAGCCACGAACAGCGAGGCAATGATTGTCGTCACCACCGCCACAGGCAGTGAGCGCACAAACGCGCCCGCGCCTTCGGGCAGCGCCATGAGCGGTACGAACGCGAGCAGGAGCGTCGCCGTACAGCCGATCACGGCGATGTTGATTTCGCTCACGCCGGCAATCGCCGCCTCGCGCGGACTCATGCCTTGCCTCAGGTGTCGCGCAATATTCTCGGTGACGACGATGGAGTCATCGACGAGCAAACCCAACGCCAACACGAAGCCCGCGATCGAGAGTTGGTTCAGCGAATACCCAAGCTCCTGGATCGCCACCACGCCGATCGCCAGCGACAGCGGGATCGACACCATAACGACGATAGATGCGCGAAAGCCGAGCGGCAGCAGCGTCAGCAGCACCAACGCCAGCGCGATCGCAAAGTCGCGCCCCAGATTGCCGAGGCGGTGCGTCACCGTTTCGGACTGGTCAAAGCCGCGCTGCAGGTGGATGTTTGCTGGCAGCGAACCTTCGAATGCATCGACGCGCGGGCGAATGCCGTTGATCACATCGAAAACCGATTCACCCAGCCGCGCCTGGGCGCTCACGAACACAGCGCGCTGACCATTGAAGCGAGTGATGTGCGTGCGTTCATCGTTCGCCCACGACACATCTGCAACGTCGCCAACCGTCACCAGCGATCCGTTATCCGCCCGCAGCGCGACGCGGCGGATCTCGTCCAATGAGTCAAATGAGCCGGAAGACTGCACGTTGAATCGCCGTCCGCCGGCCTCCACCGCGCCCACCGGCGTATCGACACCCTCGCGCTGCAGCGCGTCCGCCACCGCGGCCAGCGGCAGGCGATACGCTGCGAGCTGGTCGAGATTCGCAGCGACGCGCACTTCCGACGGCGGCGCCCCCCATACATCGGCTTGTTGCACGCCCGGCGCGCGCTCGACGGCGTCGCGCAATCCCTTCGCGTATGCCTCCAGCTGGCGGAACGAAGCATCATCGCTCGTCAGCGCCATCTGCACGATGGCCGTTTGCGCCGGATTGTATCGACGCAGACGAATATCGACGACGCCTTCGGGTAGGCGAGAGCGCACGACGTTAACCTCGCGCACAACCTCACCGAACTTTTCTTCGGCGTCCGCACCCCATTCGAACTCAACGTTGACAACCGCAAGACCTGCACGGCTCGCCGATCGGATCTCGCGAATGTCCTCGATCGCGTTGATCTGATCTTCTACCGGGATGGCGACCAGCCGCTCCATCTGCTCGGCATCCGCGCCAGGCAAGATCACCGCAACGGCGACGCCGGGAAATTCAACGATCGGATCTTCGGACTTCGGGATCGAAAAGATCGCGCCAACGCCCAACGCTGCGAGCAAGAAGAATAGCACCGCGCTGAACTGCCAGCGGTCGACGAAGAAGCGCGTGATGGCCTGCATCTAGGAGCCGGTAGCGATGCGCACGCTTTCGCCGTCGCGCACATAGGCCGCGCCCGCAGCGACAATCCGGTCACCCGGAGCGAGACCTTCGACAACGACAACGCCTGCAGATGTCACGCCCGCCGTCCGCACCGCGCGGCGGTGCGCTACAGCGTTTTCGTCGAGCACGTAGACGATGCCTTGATCGGCGCGTGCATCGAGCAGAGCCAGAGTCGGAACGATGATGGATGTTTGCGGATTGGCGCCGGGTGTCGCGGCAACTTCTACTTCCGCGACCATGCCGCTGCGCAGGCCTTCCGGCGCAGTGATCTCGATCTCAACTTCAAATGCCCCGGTTGCGGCATCGCCTTGAGCGCCAACGCGCGTGACGCGGCCTTCACGTTGAGCGCCATTCACTCGAATTCGCGCGGCGTCGCCAACGCGGATGCGCGCCGCGTCATTTGAAGCGACAGGCGCGCGTACAACGATGCCTGACGCTGTTTCGCCAAACACGAAGACTGGTGTGCCTGCAGCGACTGTCTGTGATGGATCGACTCCGCGCCGCAGGATTACGCCGTCGGCGGGAGCGGTGAGGACAGAGGAGTCACGCGCCCGTTCAACAGCGAGACGCGCGCTTTCGAGGCGGGCTTCGGAAACGAAGCCGCGTTCAAACAATTCTTGCGTGCGCGCGAGATCGCGTTCGGCGTTGGCGCGCGCGAGCGCGGCTTCATCGACGTTTGCGCCAGCGCCAGTTCTGCGAAGCGTCGCCAAACGCTGTCCGCGCCGCACGACATCGCCAGAGTCCACGTCAATCGCGCCGACAACGCCGGCGGCCGTGAAAGCGAGAACGGGTTCGCGCCGATAGCCGATCATGCCGCTCGCGCGCACCGATCCGGCGGCCGAGGCGGGCGCGACTTCGACAACTTCTACAAGCGGGCCTTCGGTGGCGGTCGTTGTCTCTTCGGCCTCACCGCCCGAGCAGGCGGCGACAAGGAGGGCCAAGCCCACCACAACAGACTGAAAGAACGCCGCTTTCTGCACCATCCACCCTTAAGAGTGAACGATAGCGGATTTATTCATTCGTCACAAGAAGAAAGTCGGTATCAGGGCGCCCAGAAGGTCTCTACGGGCGCGGGCAGGTCGAGCAGTTCATCGACCGGCAGCCGAGATCGCGTCTGATCGTTTAGCAGGCGCGTCTTTTCGTCGCCGGTGATGAGCAAAACGATCGCATGGGCGCTGGCGAGCGCTGCACGCGTCAGTGTCAGGCGTTCCGCCGAACCCGCGGCCCCCGGCGCGGTCACGGCGATGACAGTGCGCGTGTTTTCAACGCCAAGATCCAGGTCCGGCGATTGCGGAAACCAGGACGCGGTGTGTCCGTCGCTGCCCATGCCCATCAATGCGAAGTCGATGGCTTTGCCCGCATAGTCAGCATCCACGCTCGCGGCAGCTTCTTCCAAAACTGTATTTGAATACATCGGCAGCAGCTTTGCGCCAGCGGCTAGTGCCGGCGCGAGCGTGCGGCGGAGCAGTGCTTCGTTTGATGCAACATCCGTCGGCGGCACGAAACGCTCGTCCACCAAGCCAAACGTCACGCGCGGCCAATCCAACGGCATTGCTGCCAGCAACTCATATGCAGGCTCGGGCGTCCCGCCGCCAGACAGCACGACAAACGCTTCTCCACGCGCGGAAATCCCGTCTTTTATGGCGTCCGCGATGCGCGGCGCTGTCTCCTGCATCAGCGCCTCGCGCGTTTCGAACGTGCGAATCTCGATCATTTCCCGCGCTTGGCGAGCAGATCGCGCAGCATCTTTTCGACAGTGTCGCCATGCTCAACGTTCGCCAGCGCGTACGCGGCCGTTGCTTGCATGTAGCCGACTTTGTCGCCGCAATCGTACGTCGTGCCTTCGTACTCAAGCGCATGGAACGTTTGCTGCGCCATGAGCCGCACCATCGAATCCGTGAGCTGGATCTCATTGCCGGCGCCAGGGCCTTGGCTTTCCAGCAGTTCGAAAATCTCCGGCTGCAGAATGTAGCGGCCGCTGATGAAGAGGTTTGACGGCGCGTCTTCGCGCTTCGGCTTCTCGACCATGCCCTTCATCTTGATCAGGCGTCCATCGCGGCTCTCGGGCGTGATCACGCCATAACGCTCCGGCGTGTCCGTCGGCTCTACCGCGATGATGTTGCCGCCGACCTTGTTGTAGGCATCGACCATCTGCGCCAGGCAGGAGGGTTGCGCCATCATCAGCATGTCCGGCAGCATCACCGCGAACGGCTCGTCGCCGATAATGTCTCGTGCGCACCAGACGGCGTGGCCCAAACCAAGAGCCGCTTGCTGGCGCACGAAGCTCATTGAGCCGGCGGCGCGGACAGACTCCGCGATTTCGGCCAGCTGCTCGGTCTTTTGCTTCGCCTGAAGTGTTACTTCGAGTTCATACGATCGGTCGAAATAGTCCTCAATCGCACCCTTATTTCGCCCGGTGACGAAGACTATGTGCTCGATGCCGGCGGCCAGAGCTTCGTCCACGACGTACTGGATCGCCGGCCGGTCGAACACCGGAAGCAATTCTTTTGGGATCGCCTTGGTGGCGGGGAGCACTCGCGTCCCAAAGCCGGCAACCGGAAGTACCGCTTTCCGTAGCGTTCGGGGCGAGGTGAAAGCGCTAGCCATTGTGGTTCCGTGTTCGGCGCCGCAGCAACGGCGATTTCAGCTCATCTTACACCGGAAGCCTGAAGCAGTCGCAACCGAACTTGAACGCGGGATTCGGCTGAAATTCAGGATTTTCCGGTAGTGTCTGCTCAAGCCGCGAAAGACGGCGGGTAGGGGTGTCGAGAGTAGTGACGGGTGTCACGGACGATCTCTCTTCGGCGCCGCAAAGTAGCAATTGCCATCGTGGCAACCTTTTGTTAACTGACCGCCGCCGGTCCGGGAGTTCTCCACATTATGTCGCCCTCAAACGTCAAAGCCACCGTTCGCATGGTCGTGGCCAGCTTCGCTGCTGGTGCGGGCGCGATGGTTCTTGTGGGCCTTGTCGCCCCTGTGGCGATGCAGGGTGGCCTCTCGATGCGCGACGCGTTCGCCAACGAGATGAACCAACAAGCGCCTGCGCTTGAGCCGCTCGATGTGGCCGCGATCGAAGCAACATTGGCCGATGCTGAACGTTCCATGGCCGCCGCGCGCGCGTCGACCGATGACAACGTCAACCGCCTGCAGCAGCTCGCGCACTAATCAGAGATCACAGAATCGACTGACCCGTCGATTTCCAGTCTTTCAGGAACGCCTCTAGCCCCATGTCCGTGAGGACGTGCTTGTAGAGACTTTTGAACACGGCTGGCGGAATCGTCGCGCAATCCGCGCCCGCGATGGCCGCCTCTCGCACGTGGCCCGCGGTGCGGATCGAAGCGTCGAGGATCGAGGTCGGGTAGTCGTAATTGTCAAAGATGGCGCGGATTTCGCGGATCAGCTCCATGCCGTCTTGGCCGTTATCATCCAGGCGGCCAATGAACGGTGAAATAAACGTCGCGCCGGCTTTCGCCGCCATCAAAGCCTGAACCGCTGAGAAGCAGAGCGTGACATTGACCGGGTGACCGTTGTCTTCGAGGTACTTGCACGCCTTCAAGCCGTCCGGCGTCAGCGGCACTTTCACGACGATGTTCGGCGCAACGCCGCGCAGCTTCAGGCCTTCCTTGATCATCGTCTCATGATCTTGCGCGACAACCTCAGCGCTGACTGGCCCTGGAACCGCAGCGCAGATATCGCGCAGCGTCTCGAAGAAATCGCGACCCGCTTTCGCAACGAGTGAAGGGTTCGTCGTAACGCCGTCGACCAGGCCAGTCTCCGCCAAGGTCTTGAGTTCCGTTGCGTCGGCGCTGTCGATGAAAATCTGCATGTGAATCTCCGCATGCCGCATTCCCGCGACCGCATTCCGCTGATACCCGACAGCTCTTCTCAGGCAAAGCGTCCGAATCGGCGCTAAAGAGCCTGAGCGAAGGAACTCCAATGAGCAAAAGCGAACTGATCGAAGGCGTCGAGGCGAAAGAACTCGCTAACGCAATCCGCGCCCTGGCGATGGACGCTGTGGAAAAGGCCAAGTCCGGACACCCGGGCATGCCGATGGGCATGGCTGATGCGGCGACGGTGCTGTTCTCGAAGTTCCTGAAATACGATCCCAGCAATCCAAGTTGGCCTGATCGCGATCGCTTCGTGCTTTCGGCCGGTCACGGCTCGATGCTGCTGTACGCGCTGCTGCATCTCACTGGCTACGCCGACATGACGCTCGATGAGATCAAGAATTTCCGTCAGCTCGGTTCGAAAACCGCGGGCCACCCGGAGAACTTCCTCGCATCCGGCATCGAGACCACCACCGGCCCACTCGGGCAGGGCCTCGCGAACGCAGTCGGCATGGCGATGGCGGAAGCGCATCTTGCTGCGCGCTTCGGTGGCGCACTCGTCGATCACCGCACGTGGTGCATCGCTGGCGACGGCTGCTTGATGGAAGGCATCAGCCAGGAAGCCATCGCATTGGCTGGGCATCAGAAGCTGAACAAGCTGATCGTCATTTGGGACGACAACTCGATCACGATCGACGGCGCAGTTTCGCTTTCCGACAACACCGATCAGCGCGCGCGCTTCGCCGCCAGCGGCTGGAGCGTGCTCTCGTGCGACGGCCACGACGTCGCCGACGTAACGCGCGCGTTTGACGCCGCAACCAAATCCGATCGCCCGGTGCTCGTCGCGTGCAAAACAATCATCGGCTACGGCTCACCGAAGAAAGCCGGCACCGCAAAAGCCCACGGCGAGGCGCTCGGCGCCGAAGAGCTCGCCGCAACCAAAGCCGCGCTCGGCTGGAAGTACGGCCCGTTCGAAATCCCGGACAACATCCGCAACGCTTGGCTCAAGATCGGCGCCCGCAGCGCCGGCAAGCGCGAAGAATGGGCCTCGCGCCTGAAGAAGTCCGAGCACAAAGACGCTTTCGCTGCCGCGATGAGCGATGAGAACATCGATGCAGCGGTTGCCGCGCTTGGCATGCACGCCGCGAAAATGGCGGTTGAAAAGCCATCGATCGCAACGCGTGCCTCATCGCAAGGCTCGATCGACGCCATGTTCGACGCGTGCCCTGAATTGCTTGGCGGCTCCGCCGATCTCACCGGCTCGAACCTCACGCTCGCCAAGGGCACGCAAGACTTCACAGCGGAGAACCGCGCCGGCCGTTACGTGCGTTACGGCATTCGCGAACACGGCATGGCCGCCGCGATGAACGGCATGGCGCTGCATGGCGGTGTCGTTCCGTTTGGCGGCACGTTCTTGACGTTCGCCGACTATTCGCGCCCAGCCATTCGCTTGAGCGCGCTCATGGGCATTCGCGTCATCCACGTGATGACGCACGATTCCATCGGCCTCGGCGAAGATGGCCCGACGCACCAGTCCGTCGAGCAGCTCGCCAGCTTGCGCGCGATCCCGAACCTTTATGTTTTCCGTCCAGCCGACGCCGTCGAAACCGCTGAGTGCTGGCAAGCCGCGCTGCTGCGCGACGATGGCCCGAGCTTGCTCGCGCTCTCGCGCCAAGCCACGCCAGCGTTGCGCGA
>JADJCG010000016.1 GCA_016703335.1 Caulobacteraceae bacterium
TTCGCGTAGGAATCGGCCTCGCCGCCAGCGCCACGCAGTTTCGAAACCGTGTCATCAAGCTCACGCGCGATCGTCTCGCTCGTTTCCAGCATCTGGATCGACAGGCGCGTGTTTGCGAAGAAGCGCTCGAAGAGCTCTTCGTTAGTTTCGTCGGTAAACGCTTCGCCCCGATCAAGCCGCGCTTGGATCTCGCGGCTCAGATCAGGCTTCACGCCTGAAACGTGCGTCGTCCAGATTTCGTAGTTTGCCGGGCTGGTTGGGATTTGCTGCTGGCCCATGTGCGCGATGATCTCGCGAGCGCGCTCCACGCCCGGCGCACCGCGAAACATCGTTAAGTCGCTGCTCATCAAACCCGCCCCGAATGTCGAGCTTCAAACATTACAGAGCGGCTTAAAGTTGACGTTAAGGTCTATTGCTAAAATGCATCAACCGTACCCGCGCACTCATCGCGCAGCGTTCCAATTGAACAAGAAATTACGGTGCTCCGCCCACGTCTGCCCTTCGACGTGATCGCCAACCAGGCACGCCGCCGTGTGATACGGTCCCACGCCGTCGCTCGTGCGAAAACTCACACACGTCCGCCCGCGATCCGTCTTCCAGCGTCCGGTTTCGATGTCGCTCTCGTAGAATGAGCCGTTGACGCTGCCATCGGCATTCAACGCGAGAACCATCGGCTTTGTGTACGGCTCGGCAGGATCGGTCGTGAGATCAACAGTCCACGCACCATCTAGGCTTTCGGTCGCCGGCGCCGCCGTCTGCGCCTGCGCAACACAAGCACTCAACCCAAAAACCAAAATCATCGCAGCCAATGCACGCATCGAACCCTCCACGTTGAAGGTTCTACGAGCGCGGTGACAGCGCAGATCAGCCCCGTGATCGAACTGTGGAGCCGCCGCTACAAACCTTGCAATTCGCTGACGAGCGCCAGCTCAAGATCGGCGGCTCGGAGCGCGCGTTCGTCAGGCAAACGCGTAGTCACGTGTGGAAACTCATCAAGAAAGTCCAGTCGCTCGGCACGCGTGAGTTTGTGGGTAACCATCTGCCCTGCAAACGCACGTTCGTCATTGAACCAAATCCGGAAATATTTGCTGGGCGTCATGAGCACTTCGCCGAGGCCAGCATCCGTCTGGCTAACTATTCCAAACTGAATATACCCGTCGTGAGTGAGTTGATCGGAATGCGCTTCGAACGCTGCAAGCATTGCGGCAACTGGTGCATCGACAATCTGCTCCGGCTCGTCGTCCCTTGAACGCGAGCAGCAATGCGCCCCGTTCGCCGAGCAGCGCGCGCGAGATCACAAAAGAGGCCAAACATCCGACGCGTGAACATTTGCTTCCAGCGTAGTAGCGGAACGCCGGATCTTGCGCCGCCTTGAGAGTATAGCCCGGATGGATGTTCGCGCGCTCAACCCGCGCCCACGATTCTTCTCGACGAGCAGACGGCCCAGGAATCTCTTCCCGTGTCGTCAAGCGAACGCCATCCGCAAAGATCAGGCTATTCGCCACTACGCGCCCTCCAGCGCCTCACTCGCTTCAAGCCAGCTTGCTTCCGCCTTCGCGAGCGCCGTCGCCGCGTGTGAGCGTTCCTTCAGCAGCGACTCGCCGCGTTTTTGATCCTTAGTGAAAAGGTCCGGATCGGCCAAAGCCGCATCGATGCGCGCCAAGGCCTGGTTCGCCTGCTCGATCTCTTTTTCCGCTGCCTCAAGCTTCCGCGTCAGCGTGTACTTCGAGTGCTTCGGCTTGACCTCAGCATGCACGGCCGCCGCCGCAACTTGCTTCTCGCCATCATCTGCCGGGCGATCTGCCGCGGCGACGAGCTTGCGATAATCTTCAAGGTCGCCGTCATACTGGCGCGCGCGCCCGTGATAGACGAGCCACAGGCGATCCGCGCACGCTTCCGCCAGATAAATATCGTGCGTGATCAACAGCACCGCGCCTTCGTAGCCATTGATCGCGTGGATCAGCGCTTCGCGGCTATCGATGTCCAAGTGTGAGGTCGGTTCGTCGAGGATCAGCACATGCGGTTTCCCGTGCGCCATCAGCCCAGCAGCAGCCGCACCTTCTCACCGCCCGAAAGCTTCTCAACCTTCGTGTCGATCTTCTCGACACCAAAGCCCATCCGCGCCGCCAGTGAGCGCAGCTTCGGCGGCGCCCAATCGGGTTCGAGATCGCGCACGTGCTCCAGCACGGTTTCGCCTTCGCGCAATTCGTCGAGCTGATCCTGGCTGAAATAGCCCATCACAGCCTTGCCCGACGCCACACGCTTGCCGTTCAGCAACGCCAGCCGCGCCGCGATCGACTTCACCAACGTCGTCTTGCCCTGCCCGTTCGGCCCAATGACGACGATGCGATCGTCATGATCCAAGCGAAGCGACACCTTCTTCAGAACCGGCTTGCCCGCGACATAGCCAAGATCGCACTCGTCCAGCACCACCAACGGCGAAGCCAGCTCTACAGGATTGTCGAACACAAACGGGATCGTCCGCTCTTCGAGCGGCACGGCGATATCCTGCATCTTCTCGAGTTGCTTGATCCGGCTCTGCGCCTGCGCTGCCTTCGAAGCCTTCGCGCGGAAGCGATCGATGAACTTCTGCAGGTGCGCCTTTTGCGCGTCCTGCTTCGCCTTCATCCCCACCGCGAGCGCCATGCGCTCAGCCTTCTTCTTCAGATACGCATCATAGCCGCCGACGAAGACTTCAAGCTTCTTGTCGTCCAGCGCCAGGATGTGCGTCACCGACCGATTGAGCATCTCGCGATCGTGGCTGACGCAGATCACCGTGTGCGGATAGTCGCGTAGATACTCCTCAAGCCACGCCGCACCCTCGAGATCGAGATAGTTGGTCGGTTCGTCAAGGATCAGCAGATCCGGCGCCGAGAACAGCACGCCGGCCAAAGCCGCGCGCATGCGCCAGCCACCAGAGAACTCGCGCGCCGGGCGCATCAAATCGTCCTGCTCAAAGCCGAGGCCGACCATGATCGCGCTCGCCCGCGCTTCGCCCGAATAGCCGTCAATCTCCGCCAGGCGCATGTGAATGTCAGCGATGCGCTGGGGATCTTCCGCCGTCTCCGCTTCCTTCAACAGCGACGTCATCTCCGCGTCCGCCGCCATCACCAGTTCGAGCAGCGGCGTATCCACCTGCGGCGCTTCCTGCGCCACGAACCCCATGCGCGCCCCGCGCCGAATCCGGATCGACGCGTTCGCCTTGCCCACCTCGTCGCGGATCAACGTCAGAAGCGTCGATTTCCCCGTGCCATTGCGTCCGACAAGGCCGACCTTCCAGCCCTCGGCGATGAACGCATTAGCGTTCTCAAACAACGGCCGCGGGCCGAAGCGAAAGGTGAGGTCAGAAATCTCAAGCATGGGAGCGGCGGGTTAGACCCTCCCCGCGCGCGCGAAGCAATCCCCGTGGCGCAATGTAGCACCGCATTAACGCCTGAATGCGAACGCGCCTATATCGGACGTGTCACGGAGGGGCCTCGCCCATGAACGCGACTACACGCCCGCGCGTCGTCATCATCGGCGCAGGTTTCGGCGGCCTCGCCGCTGTGAAGGCGCTCAAAAACGCGCCCGTCGATGTCACCATCATCGACCGCCGCAACCACCACCTGTTCCAACCGCTTCTCTACCAAGTCGCAACCGCCGGCCTCGCGCCCAATCAAATCGCGACGCCGATCCGCGCCATCGTGCGCAATCAGAAGAACGCCACGGTCGAACTCGGCACCGTCGAAGCCATCGACACCGCCAAACGCGAAGTCGTGCTCGGCGATCGCCGCGTGGCCTACGATTATCTGATCATCGCCACCGGCGCGCGCCACGCCTATTTCGGCCACGACGCTTGGGAAGAGTTCGCGCCCGGCCTCAAGACCCTCGAGGACGCCACCGATCAACGCAAACGCATCCTGCTTGCCTTCGAACGCGCCGAGCTCGAACCCGACGCCGCCGAACGCGCGCGCCTCACCACCTTCGTCGTCATCGGCGGCGGCCCGACCGGCGTCGAAACCGCCGGCGCCATCGCTGAGCTCGCCAAGAAAGCTCTGGCCCGCGACTATCGCCGCATCGATCCAAAAAGCGCGCGCATCATCCTCATAGAAGCCGCGCTGCGCATTCTCACTGCCTTCCCCGACGATCTCTCGGAGCACGCGCGCCACGCACTCGAAAAACTCGGCGTCGAAATCCGCCTCGGCAAAGCCGTCATCCACGTTGACGAAACCGGAATCACTCTCGGCGACGAACACATCGCTAGCCGCACCGTGATCTGGGCCGCCGGCGTCCAAAGCTCGCCCGCCGCACGCTGGCTCAACATCCCAGCCGACCGCGTTGGCCGCGCGATCATCGCTGGCAATCTCCGCGCGCCCGGCAACGACAACATCTTCGTCATCGGCGATTGCGCCGCTGTGAACGACGCGAGCGGCCGCCAACTCCCAGGCGTCGCGCCCGTTGCCAAGCAACAAGGCGTCTACGCCGCACGCGTGATCAAAGCGGCGTTCGAAGGCAACCCGCTCACCGAGCCCTTCGCCTATGTCGACTACGGCAACCTCGCCACAGTCGGCCGCAAAGCCGCCGTCGCCGACTTCCGCGGCTTTCACCTGAAAGGCGTCATCGGCTGGCTCGTCTGGTGCGCGGCCCACATCTATTATCTGATCGGCTTCAAAAACCGCATCGCGGTGGCGCTGGACTGGACTTGGTCCTACCTCACCTTCGACCGCGGCGCCCGCCTCATCACCGGCGACATCGAAGACGAACACCCGCAGCAAAACGCCAAACGCGACGCCGCCTAACGCGCGACACCCCTTGCGTTCACTCACCGTTGCGCCAGGCTCGCGCCAACGGCATGCGGGGGCAAAGCCATGAGTGCACTCATCGAACTTAAACGCGGCGGCGGCGATCAGTTCTTCATTTGGCTGATGGCTGCGATGTTCGGCCTTGTCGTCGCGCTGTTCGCGTTCGTGGCCGCAACTTTGTTGGCCGACGACGAAGGGGCCGGTTGGATCCTCGTCGTTTTGGCGCTGTTCACGGGCGGCCTTACCTTCATCGTCTATCGAGAAGCCGTCGCGCGCTCGTTCACGCGCATCGCCATAAACTGGCAGACACTTGAACTGCGCTTACCGGCCGCACGCGGCTATGTCCCGCAAGAAAAGCTCGATACGTCGATCCCGCTCGCCTCGATCAACGCGATTGAATCCCGCATCGAGTCGTATCAGCAGTTCGGCACTACCGCGTTGCAGTTCGCATACTCACTCGTGCTTGAAGATGGCCGTCGCATTTTTCTCGGCGCCGATCGCCGCTTTCTCACGCCGTACTTTCAGAACGCCGCCGGCGTTATTTCGAACAATATTAAACAGCCAATCCGCGATCTCGGTCTCGTTGATGGCAATCCCGGCTTCCTGCTCGTTGTCGGCCAAAGCGCGCCGCCGTGGGACGCAGCGCCGGTGCCGCCCGCGACCATGCAGAAGCGCTTCAAGCAAGAAGCAAGCGGCTGGCGCATCGCGTGGCTTGTAACGAGCGCGGCGCTCGCCATCGGCATGATCGCGCGCGCGTTCGGGAACTAACGCTGCGGTCGCGTCCAGCCCTGAGTGGCCATGCACGCCTCAAACGCCGGACCGCGGGTCGCCAACGTTCGGGCCTGACATTCCCGAACCGCGCCATCGAAAGGCTGGGCGCCGTTGCCGGTCCAACCATCCTCCGGATCACCCACGTTCGCGCATCCCGCGACGGCCAGCGAAGTCAATGCGACTGTGAAAACCTTGCGCATATCTTGCTCCTGCGTTGTCAGCTTACCGGCGCGACACTAGACGTGGGAACTCTGGGTCTTCGACGCGGTTTAACGTCGCCATGTTTGATTGCACCGACACCGCCGCACAATTTGACTCCGAAATCGCGCACTATGAAGTCTCTGAGGATGGGATTAACTGGCGCCCGTACGATCCTACGCGCGACACCAGCGAACTCCTCCATACGCGCATTTTCTTCGCCGACCCGCAAGACGCGTAGGAACTCGCGCGCGCGTCACGCCGTTCGCATCCCACACGCAAAAAGGGACGCGACTCATGGCGAGCGAGAGCGAAATCAAAGCGAAATTCTGGAAACACCTGAAGTCCGACATGACCATCATGCTCGGCGTCGAAGGCTCAGGCGAAGCACGACCGATGACCGCTCAACTCGATGGCGACAGTGAGAGCGGGCCCATTTGGTTTTTCACGTCGAAGGAAACCGATCTGGTGAAGAGCATCGGTTCAGGCGCGCTTGGCGAAGCGTACTTCGCCTCGAAGGGTCACGATCTCTTCGCGGGCGTCACCGGCGATCTCTCGCTGAGCACGGATCGCGCCACAATCGAACGCCTCTGGAATCCCTTCGTCGCGGCCTGGTTCGAGGGCAAAGACGATCTCAAGATCCAACTCATCCGCTTCGACGCCAGGCACGCGCACATCTGGCTCAACGAGAACAACATCTTCGCAGGCGTCAAGATGCTTCTCGGGAGCGACCCGAAAAAGGACTACAAAGATAAAGTCGCCGACGTACCGCTGAGCTAGTCGCGCAACTTCGCGCGCCACAACGTAGCCGCCAACACCAACGACACGACCGACGAGCCGAGCCAGAACCAAATGGCCGGCTCGAAGTCGTACACGCGATCCGCGCCCACCATGTGCGAGTGCTGATCCAACAGCGCGCCGGAGATATTCTCCTGCAGCGCCGCGCCGATATAAGAGAAAATCCCAATCACGCCCATCGCCGCACCCGTCGCGCGTTTCGGACAAATATCGACCGCGAACAATCCGCCGAGCGAAGCCACCAAGCCCGCGAGCCCGAGTCCGAAGAGGATCATGCCCGTAATCAACGTCGGCATATTCGCTGGACCGAAGAATATCAGCACCAATCCGATGATTTCGCACACACCGAAGATCAAATTCGCCGGCGGCCGCCGCGCGCCAAACCATTTGTCACTGATCCAGCCATAACCAACCGAGCCCACGATCCCCGCCAGCGTCGAGATCATCAGCATCGTGCCGGATGCAACTTCATCGAAGCCACGCGCTTCCTGCAGATAAAGCGGCCCCCAAGAATTAATCGCGTACCGCGTCACGTAGTTTGCGGCGCTCGCCAAACCCAAGATCCATATCGTTGGGTAGCTCAGCACCGAAAACTGCAGCGCCAATCGGCCCTTGGATTTGTTCGCATCGCTCTCAGCGACGTGGTCGTTCTTCCAATCCGCGACTGCCGGCAGCCCCATCGTCCGCGGCCTGTCGCGCATCAGCGCGCATACATCAGCACCGCCGTCGCCAAACCAATCGCCGCCGGTACGAAATAGCCAAAACGCCATCCAAACGTCGCCACCGCCCAGCCAATCGCGAAGAATGTCAGCCCCTCGCCGAACGAATGCGACGTGATCCAAATTCCGTAGTTTCGTCCGCGCTCCTTGTTCGAGAACCAGCTCGAAAGCGCCACGACGCTTCCCGGCGCACCGAAGCCCTGAAACCATCCGTTCACGCCCCACAGGATCGCTGCCATCAAAACCGTGTCGGCAAATCCCATCCCCAAATTGCAAAGTGCCGACATCGCAAAGCCAAGCGGTAGAAACGTCCGCATGTTGGCGTGATCGGCGAGAAAGCCGTTCGTCAGCTTGCCGAGCGCGTAGGTGTAAAAGAACGCCGCGCCGATGGTCCCGAACTGCGCCGGCGTGAACACACCAGCATCGATCATTGACGGCTTCACCAGCCCGATTGCCAGCCGGCACGTGTAGATCAGCCCATAGCCAAGCGTGATCGCCAGCAGCACGCGCCAACGATACTTCCGGTAGGTTGCGTCGATCTCGCTTTGGCTCTCGCGCAGCGGCGCGTCGGCGGCGGTCGCAAACGCGCTCAAAAACCGTCCAATCACGTCCCGCCCCTTTATGTTTTGGGCGAGCTTAGCTTATGTGAGTTCCCTGAGAAGGACGGCGAAGCCACCCGAAGCTCGCGTCAGCGGGCGAAGGATGGTGGACCCGAGGAGGATCGAACTCCTGACCTCTGCATTGCGAACGCAGCGCTCTCCCAGCTGAGCTACGGGCCCGTCCAGTGGGAGGCGCGGTATAGGGCGCGAGCCGCCAGAGCGTCAACCATGGCCATCGCGTAACCGCCCACCGCCTACCAGTTGCCGAATCCGCCCGGCGCGGGCTATGCCCCGCTTCCATGATCCACCTCATATTCGAGCTGATCCGCGCGATCCTTGGGCTCTTCTCGTTCATTCTGATCGTCTACGTGGTCATTTCCTGGCTCTACGCGTTCGACATCATCGACCGCCGCAACCAATTCGTCCGCTCGACCTGGGAATTCTGCGCCCGGATCACCGATCCGGTGCTGCGCCCACTGCGCCGCCTTATCCCGCCGATCGCGGGCGTCGATCTTTCGGTGCTCGTGTTGCTGCTGCTGATCAACTTCCTCAGCAATCCAAGTCACGACGATGTCCTCGGCTGGCTCGAGCGGCTCCTCTACGGCCAAGGCTCGGTTCTCTGAGCCGGCTTCGCGTCCGTCTCACACCTTCTGGCGGCGCCGACCGCATCGATAGTCGCGCGAGCGACGAGACCGGCCCCTACCTCAAAGCCCGTGTCCGCGCCGCGCCGGAAAACAACGAAGCCAACCGCGCCCTTGAAGCGCTCATCGCTAAGGCGTTCGGCGTCGCAAAAAGCAAGGTCACCGTGTCGCGTGGTCAAACCGCGAGACTCAAAGTGCTAGAGATCGAAACCGCGAGCGACGCCGAGATCGCCGCCTTCATCGACCGCTACAAGGAAAAGCCATGACCGGACGCAGCATTGACGGCAAAGCCATTGCGGCCAACGTCCGCGCCAACGTCGCTGAAGCTGTGAAGGCGCTGCCCGGCCAGCCTGCGCTCGCTGTTGTGCTCGTCGGCGACGATCCGGCCAGCCACGTCTATGTAACCAGCAAAGGCAAAGCGACCGTCGAAGCCGGCATGCGCAGCATCGAGATCAAGCTGCCTGCGGACACGAGCCAAGCCGATCTCATCGCGCGGGTCGTCGCCCTGTCCGCTGATCCCGATATTGACGGCATTCTCGTGCAACTGCCGCTGCCCAAGCACATCAGCGAACCCTCAGTGCTCGCAGCACTCGATCCGCTCAAAGACGTCGATGGCCTCACCGAGCTCAGCGCGGGCAAGCTCGTGCTCGGCAAGCCGGGCCTGCGCCCCTGCACGCCCGTCGGCTGCGTCATCCTGGCGAAAACCGAACGCCCCGACCTCACCGGCGCCAACGTCGTCGTCATCGGCCGCAGCATTCTCGTCGGCAAACCTGCGGCGCTGCTCTTTCTCGAGCAAAACGCCAGCGTCACCATCGCCCACTCGAAAACCCGCGATCTCAAAATGGTCTGCCGCGGCGCGGACATTCTCGTCGCCGCCGTCGGCCGCCCGGAAATGGTGCGCGGTGATTGGGTACGCCCCGGCGCTATCGTGATCGACGTCGGCACCAACCGCGTGCCGGCGCCGGAAAAGGGCGAAGGAAAAACCAAGCTCGTCGGCGATGTGCACTTCGCCGAAGCGATCGAGGTCGCGTCCGCCGTCTCACCCTCGCCAGGCGGGGTTGGCCCAATGACGATCGCCTGCTTGTTGCGCAATACCGTGCTCGCTGCGTGTGCGAGACGCGGTTGGGCTGTGCCGGAAGCGCTCGCCGGGAGCTAAAAGCGACCCGTAACGCTTGCCGCCTCCTAACCACGTCGTTAGCTTCCCGGCCACAACGGACCCAGGGAGGGGATCGAACGTGGCAAACACCAATCAGCCAGCCGGTAAGCCGGCTAGCTCGCCGCTCAACCGCCTGTTTCAACGCAAAACAGTCGACCAAATTCAAACCGAGTATGCCCATGGTGAGTTGAAGAGGTCTCTCGGACCGATCAACCTCATCCTGCTCGGCATCGGTTGCATCATCGGCGCTGGCATTTTCGTCCGCACCGGCAACGCCGCCGCCCTGCACGCTGGCCCCGCCGTGATGATCTCGTTCGTGATCGCCGGCGTTGTCTGCGCATTCGCGGGTCTCTGCTACGCCGAGCTTGCTTCGGTGCTGCCAGTCTCGGGTTCCGCCTACACTTACTCTTACGCCACCGTCGGTGAGTTCGGCGCCTGGATCATGGGCGCACTCTTGCTTCTGGAGTACGGCCTCGCCGCTTCGGTCGTCGCGGTCGGGTGGTCCGGTTACGCGGTCAGTCTCATGCACGATCTAGGCTGGCTCATACCTGCCGAATTCACGCAGGCGGCTGGCAAGTTCGTCATCACGCAAGCGGCGACGTTCCAAGTCACCGATCCGACGATCAGCCTGAATGCCGTTACCGGCATCCTGCCTGACGGCGATTCCGTGCAGTTTCTAGCCTCGTCGTCCGCGTCGATCCCTGGCGTGCACGAAGCAAGCTTGGCGCAATACGATGTTGTCAACGCCGCAGCCAATGGCGCCTACGCGCTGACCAACGCCGCCGACATTCACGTCGCAAACGGCATCGTCGCGACACTCAACGGCGCCACAGAAGTCCTCGGTGATGGCGGCGCGTTGCGTGAAGTCGCCGCCGGCACCGCCATTACGGTTCCACCTGGGTCGATCCTGCAATTGCCTGCCGACACCGCAATCCCGATCCCGGCAGATCACGTGATCGCGTCGGTCGCCAACCTGCCAGCCGTCGTCGTGGTGCTCGCCATGATGCTGCTGCTCATTGTGGGCGTGTCGGAATCTGCAACCGTGAACAACGTCATCGTCGCGATTAAGGTCGCGGTGATCGTCGCGTTCATCGTTGTCGGCGCTCAATACGTGAACCCCGCCAACTGGCAGCCCTTCATCCCCGAACCGACCGGCGAACCTGGCGTCTTCGGTTGGGACGGCATCCTGCGCGCCGCGACCATCGTGTTCTTCGCCTACATTGGCTTCGAAGCGGTCTCGACAGCGGCGGGCGAAGCGAAGAACCCGCAAAAGGACATGCCGTTCGGCATCCTGGGCTCGCTGCTCATCTGCACGGTCCTCTACATGGCCACCGCGTTATCCCCTTCACCAAACTCAACGTCGCCGCGCGGTTGCTACCGCCGTGAACGCGTTCGGTCCGGAATGGGATTGGCTGCCAAGTCGATCAAGTCGGCGCCATCGCCGGCCTTACCTCGGTCATCCTCGTGCTAATGTTCGGCCAGACCCGCATTTTCTACACGATGTCCAAAGATGGCCTGCTGCCGGGCGTGCTCGCCAACGTGCACAAACAATTCAAGACCCCGTGGATCAACACGATCATCACCGGTGTTGTTTGCGCCGCTGCAGCCGCCTTCTTCGACATCAACGTGCTGGGCGATCTCACCAGCGTCGGCACGCTCGCAGCCTTCGCCATCGTCTGCTTGGCGGTGATCTGGCTGCGTCGCACGCGTCCTGATCTGAAGCGCGGCTTCACAGTGCCGTTCTATCCGATCACGCCGATCCTCGGCATCCTGTCCTGCGCCTTCCTGATCACGCGTGTGGAAGTGAAGGTTCAGGTGTTCTTCTTCTACTTCCTCGTAGGCTCCGTAGTGGCGTACTTCTTGTATGGCATTTGGAATTCGAAGCTGGGCAAAGGCCAAGTGGTCACCGGCCACGAGCCACCGCCGATGGATACGCCGCACCAATAAGCGCACGCATCCGATCTAAAACGAACCGCCGGCGTGAGAGCGCCGGCGGTTTTGTTTTGGAGATACGCGGATCGGCGACCGGCCTATCCAACATTTTCGGCGCAACACGTTGAAAAACCGGCCGCGCCAAAATCAATCCGACTGGGTTTCAAACGCCTTAAGCTCCACCCATCTCCAGCACGGGAGGTTGTTTGAGTCGACCAACACCAATCAACGCCGGAGATGTGGTTTGAACGCGATGCGATGGAATTCCGCGAGGACCGACATCGCTGCTCCGTGAGACGAAAGGAAGCGGAGGAAACCGGCAGGCTTTGGTCGCTTGCCGCGCGTCAACCGGGAACGAAAGTCAGGTGCTAAGCGACGACAGAACCCCAGCGTCGCGGGCCGATCAGTCTCGCGGGAAGAGCCCGCACTGATCGCTCTATCTTTTCCGTTTCGGAGCGATCGCCGCCAGGCGTTGCGCGATGAGCGGAAAAGGCCCGCCTCTGAAACGTATGGCCCCCTTTCGCCGCCTTGAACGCTTCAGACTTCCGCCGGTTGTCAACAACAAACCACGCAGGGCGCGCTTCGGCAAAACCCAATGCGAATGCACGTTTTTTTGGAGCTCCCGCCGGGGCGCGCCTTGCTCTCCCGTTTCTTCCACCGTTTTTGCCTTACGGCGAAAGCGGCCTAGATGGCTTCTCGAAGGAGCCCACCCATGCCCACGACAAAAATCGGCGCCCAAGCCGCCATTGCGCGCCTTGAAGGCTGGCGCGTGCACGACGAAGGCCGCGACGCCATCGAGAGGGAATTCAAGTTCAAGGATTTCAACGCCGCCTTCGGCTTCATGACCCGCGTCGCGCTCTACGCCGAACGCAACGACCACCACCCCGAATGGTTCAACGTCTACAACCGCGTCGAAGTCACCCTCACCACGCACGACGCCGGCGGCGTATCCGACAAAGACGTCGCGCTCGCACACTTCATGGACGAGACATTCCGCACCATCACAGCGCTGAACTAAAGGATCAGCGCCCGCAGCGCATAAGCGACCGCCGCAACCGCAATCAGCCCCGCGAACCAAAGCGCGACGAACCACAACAAGCGCTTGCCCAGCGGCCGTAGTGTCTCGCCCTCCTCGGGCGGGCCTTCAATGATACGCGGCATCGTCGCTCACCTTGGCCCGGAAGAGCCAATACACATACGCCGTGTAAGCCAGAATGATCGGCAGCATCACCAGCGCGCCATAGAGCATCAACTCCAGCGCGTTATCGGCCGCCGCCGCATCCGCAGGCGTCATCGCGAACGGCACGATAAACGGCCACAACGAAACCGCGAGGCCGACGTAACCGATCAAGAACAAGCACACCGCGTAAAGGTACGGTCGCAAAAACTTCCGCTCCTCGATCCCGCGCCACATCAGAAACAGGATCACGCCCGCCAGCACCGGCAATGGCGCCAGCTTGATGAACACCGGCCAATCGACGCTCGTCATTGTCAGACCCCAGCGCTCAGTCACGCGCGGATCAACACCAAGCGTCGCCAAGCTCACCGCGCCCATCGCCAAACCAGTCAGCAAAGCCAGCTGCTTCACCCACCGCCGCGCCCGCTCCGCCAACTCGCCCTCAGTTTTGAAAACGATCCAAGCCGCACCCAGCAGCGCGTAACCAGCAACAAGCGAAGCCGCGACCAGCAAAGAGAACGGCGTCAGCCAATCAAACGGCCCGCCAACGAACACGCCGCCTTCGATCGCAACGCCCTGAATGAAGCCGCCAAGCACCAAACCCTGCGCAATCGCCGCAACAATCGAGCCGCCAGAGAACGCAACCGTCCACCACTTCTTCCCGCGCTCACGCCCATGATGGCGAAACTCAAACGCCACACCGCGAAAAATCAGCGCCAGCAACATCAGAAAGATCGGCAAATACAAAGCCGGCATCAAAGCGCCGTACGCCTTCGGAAACGCCGCAAACAATCCGCCGCCGCCGAGCACGAGCCACGTCTCGTTGCCGTCCCAAACCGGCGCGATCGCCGCCTGCATCTGATCGCGCTCACGGCCATCCTTCGCGAACGGGAAAAGAATCCCGACGCCAAGGTCAAAGCCATCAAGCGCAACGTAGAGAAACACCGCGACGGCGATCAGCACCGCCCAGATCATGGAGAGCTCAAAGCCAAACATCACGGCGCCTCCTCAATCGCTGCACCAAGCGGCGTGCCCGGCGGTTGATTGGAGTCCGGTACCGGCTCGTCGCTGTCCGGACCTTTCGCGAGCAAGCGCAGTATGTAGAGAGCGCCCGCACTGAACACGATCCCGTACACAACGATGAAAAACAGCAACGACGTCGCCACCGATCCAGCCGGCACCGGCGACACCGCATCAGCCGTGCGCAACACGCCGTAGACAACATATGGCTGGCGACCGACCTCAGCCGTGATCCATCCCGTGAGCACCGCGACAAAACCACTCGGCGCAGCGAGCACGAGCGCGCGATGATACCAAGTCGAAGCATCGAGCCGCTTCAGCGCCCACGCCGCCGCACCCCAAATGCCGAGCGTCAGCATCGCGAGCCCCATGCCCACCATGATGCGGAACGACCAGAACACGATCCAAACCGGCGGCCGATCCGCTTCCTCGAATTGATCGAGCCCGGGCAGCACCTCCTCCGGCCCAGCATTGTTCACAGCAGAGCCAAGACCAGGCACGGCAAGTTCAAAGTGATTGGTCTCAGCGCTTTCATCCGGCCAGCCGATCAACACCGTCGGCTGCTGTGCCTGCGTCGTCCACCAGCCCTCGAGCGCGGCAACCTTCGCCGGCTGATGCTCGCCAGCGACAATGCCGCTCTCGTGGCCGGCCACGATCTGTACCGGCGTAACGAGCGCCATCATCAAAACGGCCATGCGCAACGCGACGCGACTCTCTGGAATGGCGCGCTTCTTCAACAACGAGAACGCCGACGCGCCCGCAACCACCATCGCCGTCGTCAAGAACGCAGCCAGCACCATGTGCGCGAAGCGCGATGGCAAGGACGGATTGAAGATCACATCCATGAAGTTGGTCGCGATCATCGTGCCGTCTTCGGCCCAGGTCCAACCTTGCGGCGTTTGCATCCAGGAATTGGCGGAGAGAATCCAAAACGCCGAGAACAACGTCCCGATTGCAACCATGCAGGTCGAGAAGAAGTGCAAGCCGGGCCCGGCGCGCTTCCAGCCGAACAACATGATGCCGAGGAACGAGGCCTCGAGGAAAAAACGCCGTCAGCACTTCATACGCAAGCAACGGTCCGATGACGCTGCCGGTGATCGCGGAGAACACGCTCCAGTTCGTGCCGAACTGGTAGGACATCACGACGCCCGACACGACGCCCATGCCAAACGACAGCGCGAAGATCTTCACCCAGAAGAGATAGAGGTTCTTGAAGACGGCCTTCTTCGTGAACAGCCACAAGCCCTCGAGCACAGCCAAGAACGACGCCAACCCGATCGTGAATGCCGGGAAGATGATGTGAAAGCCGATCGTGAAGGCGAATTGCAGCCGCGAGAGCAGCAGCGCGTCCCATTCCATCTGGCACCTCGTTTAGGGTGACTACGCCCTCGGCGCCGTGACGCCAAGCTTGCAGTGTGCAGCGCCGCGCCACACAGTCGCGGCACTTCAGGAGGAACGACATGGGCCGTCTCGCGGGCAAAAAAATCTTCATCACGGGCGGCGCCCAGGGCCTCGGCGCGGCGATGGCGAAGGGTGTCGCTAGCGAAGGCGCGAAAGTCACCGTCACGGACATCAACAAGGGCGGCGCAGAGGCGATCGCAGCGGAGATCAACGCCGCGCATGGCGCGGGCACCGCATTCGCATTCGCGCATGATGTCACCAACGAAGATCAATGGATCGCAGCGCTCGAAGGCGCAAACGGCGCGATGGGCGGCATCTCCGGGCTCGTGAACAATGCCGGCATTTCATCACGTGAAGGCAGCGTCGAAGAACTCTCGCTTGAAGGCTTCCGTCGCCTGATGAGCGTCAACGTCGATTCGGTGTTCCTCGGCGCCAAGCACGGCATCAAATATCTGGCCAAGAACCAACCCGGCTCCATCGTCAACATCAGCTCGATCGCCGGTCTGATCGCGAACCACACCTCCCCTGGTTACAACGCCAGCAAAGCCGCTGTGTGGTTGCTCTCGAAGAACATCGCCCTCTATTGCGCCAAGAAGGGTCTCGACGTTCGCTCGAACTCGATCCATCCGACGTTCATCGACACGCCGATCCTCGATCCAATCCGGAACATGTTCGGCAAGGAAGAAGCCGAGGCCAAATTGGGGCGGCAGGTCCCGCTTGGCCGTATCGGCAAACCAGAGGAAATAGCTGCAGCCGCGGTCTATCTCCTCTCAGACGAAAGCCGGTTCATCACTGGCTCGGAACTGAAAGTAGATGGCGGCATCTCGGCTATGTGATTTGCCGGCGCCCTAGCGCCGCCCAACATCGAAGGTATGCACTTCCTCATGCGCAAGCTCGCCGTACTGATCTGCCTCTTCACTCTCGCCGCTTGCGGCCAGCCTGCGGCGCCCACGGGCCAACAGCCGGCTCAAACCGGTAGCGAAAACAACGGCTCGGTTTTGCTATCGACACCGCAAGGCTTGCCGGATTGGTTGCTCGTGCTGCGTCTGCGCGATGGCGGCACGGTGTACTTCAACCAACGCACCATCACGCGTGAGGACAATCTCGCCAACATCTGGCTCGAGATCCGCTACGGCCAGCCGCAATCGTGGGACGCCAGCGATGCAACGACCCAACGTCTGATCCGCTACGAAGTCGAGCGCATGCACTATCGCTTCAATTGCTCAGAGGAGACGTTCACGATCGTCGAGCGTCAGATCATGGGCTCCAACCAAGAAGTGGTCGCGCGCGACAATCCGAACACCCCATATCGCGGCACGCCGCAAACCGGCGTGGCGCGCCGCATGCTGCCTGTGGCTTGCCGCGGCGCGTAGGCGCTATCGTTGCTGTTGCGGGCGCTGGTAGATGATGTTTGCCAGCAGCACGCGCGCACCCGGTGCGCCGAGCACACGATCAACCGCCGCCTGCATCTGACGCGTCAGCTCCGTTGGGCTGGGCGCAGTGTGGACACGATAATAGACAGACGAATAGTTCGCCAGCGCCGTCCGGAGCGCGTCGCGTATGCGCGGCGCATTTAACTGTGCGCGACGACGCAACGCCGCGTCGGGAATGTCGAGGCCCATATCGACGACGATCGTGCCCTGATTGTTGTTGCGCTGCAGAACCCCGGCTTGGAAGGCGGGCATCGGCAGATAGGTCTCGGCTGAGGTCAGTCGCTCTTGGATCGACGCCGGCGCCTGCTCCTGAGGCGAGGAAGAGCTACTGCCGCCGCCGCCGCCAGACGCGGCCGCAGGCGCGGCCAACGCGACAAACAACGCAATAGCAAGAAGGGGCGCAGCGAAACGCATGGCCGCAAGCTGCGCCGATGCGGTTAGAGAAAGTTAGCGAAGCGGCTTTGCTTCCCCGCTCTTTGGGGCATCATGAAACATCGCCACCAAATCAACGGTTGAGCGCTGGCCGAGAGCGTCAAAGTGCTCGCCGAGCCACCGCTCCGCGGCACCGCGACCGGTGTCGAACAGCGTGTTGAAGAAGCTGAGATCGGTATTGAGATCGACGCCGAGCCCAAGCGGGGTCAGCGCTTGGGTTTCGCTGAGATTATGGATCAGCATCTTCCGGTAGCGCCCTTCCGGCAGTCGACTCTCGTCCATCAGCCGCGCGACGAAATCGATGGCGCGCAGTTCGCTGAGCAAACTGTTGTTGAAGGTGATCTCGTTGACGCGCGCCGTGATCTCCACCGACGTGTGCGGCGCGCCCTCACGCTCCACCGGATTGATCTGAACGATGACGATGTCGCGCGTGGCCTTCACATCAAACAAAGGAAAGAGCGCCGGATTACCGGTGAAACCGCCATCCCAGTAAGGCTCGCCATCGATCTCCACCGCGTGAAAGAGCTGCGGCAAGCATGCCGATGCCATGACATGATCGGCTGTCAGCTCCCCGTTTGAGAAGATACGCACGCGGCCTGTTTCGACATTCGTGGCGCCGATGAACAACTCTATATGCTTGCACTTTCGCACACGCTCGAAATCGACCAGCTCTTCCAGCACTTCCTTCAACGGATTCACATTGAGCGGATTGAAATCGTAGGGCGAGGCAATGCGCGTCGCGACATCGGCCCAAAGCGCGAGATAGCTTTCTTGAGCCCAGCCCGGCTTGAACGCATTGAGAAACGCCATCATCGGCGTGCGGCGATAGGGATTGGACTCCCCGGCCTTCGCGACGCCTTCCCAGAATTGGCGGAGTTGCTTGCGCGCGCCTTCAGCCCCGCCTTCCTCGAAGCCGTCCGCAACAACGACGGCGCACATGGCGCCAGCGGACGAGCCCGAGATCGCGGCGATCTCGATACGCTCATCCTCCAACAGACGATCCAGCGCGCCCCACGTATAAGCACCGAGTGCGCCTCCGCCTTGCAGCGCCAGCGAAATGCGCTTGCGCTTGGGCTTCGTCACTGAGCGGTCCAGCCGCCATCGATGTTAAGCGCCGCGCCGTTGATTTCATCGGCGGCGGGCGTCGTGAGGAATAGCGCGAGGCCAGCCACTTGCTCGACCTTCACGAACTCCTTCGTCGGCTGCGCTGCCAAGAGCACATCGCTAATGACCTGCTCGCGCGTCATGTTGCGGGCCTTCATCGTGTCCGGGATCTGGCTCTCAACCAGTCCAGTCAGCACGTAACCGGGTGAAATGGCGTTGCAGCGCACGTTAAAGGTCGCGCCTTCGAGCGCGACCGTCTTGGTCAGCCCGATAATGCCATGCTTGGCGGCAACGTAGGCAGACTTGAAAGGGGACGCGACATGGCCGTGAGCTGAGGCAATATTGATGATGCGCCCGTACTTCGCAGCCTTCATCGACTTCATCGCCGAGCGAATGGTCAAAAATGCCGATGACAGGTTCAGCGCGATGATCGCGTTGTATTTTTCGACCGGAAAGTCCTCGATCGGCGACACGTGCTGGATGCCAGCGTTGTTCACGAGCACATCCAAGCGCCCAAACGAACCGATTGCGCCTTCAACCAGGCTCGCGCAGCCTTCGGCCTGCATTAGGTTGGCGCCATCGTAGCGCACTGCAACTCCAGCGTCGCGTTCGAGCCCAGATCGAATTTTCTCAATTTCCGCAGCGTCGCCCAAGCCATTGAGCGTCACATCCATGCCAGCCTTAGCAAAAGCCGTCGCAATCCCCAGGCCGATGCCGCTGGTGGAGCCGGTGACCAGAGCCGCTCTACGTTCACCCATGTGCTTGTCTGCTCCTCATTGCTTGCTTGTCGGCGCCGGAACCGCTAGCGCAGCGTCATGACGATTGTCGGTCTGGCGAGGGACCAATGGATTTAAGCGCGCCCCTTAACGCATTTGTGGCGGGGTTTCCGGATTTCATCATCCAACTTGGAGTCGCACTCGGACTCTTCGTCGCATCGTTGGTCATCTACACGCTGATGACGCCGCACAAAGAGCTGGCGTTGATCCGTGCGGGCAATCCTTCGGCGGCGCTGGCGTATGGCGGCGTAATCGTCGGTCTCGCCATTCCGCTGGGCTCATGCCTTGAGCACTCGTTCGGCCTGTTCGACCTGTTGATCTGGGGCGTGGTCACGCTGCTGATCCAGCTGCTCGCCTTCCGCTTCGCCGACATTTTCCTGCGTGGCCTGCCCCGCCGCATCGCTGAAGGCGATGTCGCGGCTGCCGTCTTCCTGATGAGCATCAAGATCGGCCTCGCGCTGATCATGGCCGGCGCCGTCGCTGATCCGAACGTACAGTTGTTCCGGGCCGGCTAAAGCATGATCCGTCTCGTCCCGGATTGGCTACTCTACATCGTGGTGATCACGGTGGTGGTGTTCGTCCTGTTTCGGGTCGACCGTCGCTACGACGCGCCTGAGACCCTGCCGGATGCGCCGCAAACCGGATCCTACCTGCCACCACCATCGCAATACGATCCGGCCGTACTTGTTGAAGTCGGGCCCGTGGCTTCGGGCATGGGCAGTGCTTTCGCGATTTCGCCGGACGGCTGGTGGCTGACAGCACGCCACGTCGTCGATGGCTGCGATGCTGTTGGTCTTGTCGTCTCCCGCGGACAAGCAGTGCGCGTGCTCGACATCAAGCGCGCCAGGTTCGCCGACATCGCGCTGCTCAAGACCGAGAGCGCGCCGTTGTCGATGTCGCTCGATACTTCCGAGCGCCGCTTCCAAATTGGTCAGCGCGCATTTCACGTTGGCTTCCCGCAAGGACGGCCGGGCGAGGCGTATTCGCGCTTGATTGGCCGCGAAACGCTGATCGCGCGCGGGCGCTACGCCCTCGAAGAACCTGTGCTGGCATGGGCTGAGCTTGGTCGCACCTCGGGCCTGCGCGGCTCGCTCGCCGGCATCAGCGGCGGGCC
Source organism: Caulobacteraceae bacterium (assembly GCA_016703335.1). Lineage (GTDB taxonomy): Bacteria > Pseudomonadota > Alphaproteobacteria > Caulobacterales > Aquidulcibacteraceae > Vitreimonas. The sequence goes on from JADJCG010000016.1 coordinate 20,053, forward strand.
GGCGCTTTCGGCGAACGGACAGGTGATAGGCATTACGGTCGCGGAATCAGCGCGCCGCGGCCGGATCTACACGGCAGCGCCCTCTTCGATCCTACGCCTTCTGCGCGTCGAGCAGATCCAAGCGACTGGTGCGCCGGGTGAACGACTAACACCTGACAATTACGGCCAAGTGTCTGACGATATGCGGCGCAACCTAGCAGTGGCGCAGGTTGTTTGCGTCACAGGTCATGATACGCCGGGGACATGACGACTCCCTTCGCCGACCGCTTGATTGAAGGCGTCCGCGCCAAGAACACGCCGCTCTGCGTTGGCCTCGATCCATTCCCGGATAAAATCCCGGCGCTGTTCGGCAACGCCAAAGAAGACACCTCAAGCCGTCCTAAAATTCGGCACCGCCATCATCGACATCGCGCGCGAGCATGCGTGCGTGCTGAAGCCGCAACTCGGCCTCTTCGAACAGTTCGGCGAGATGGGCTATGCGGTGGCGCGGATGCTCTGCAGCTACGCGCAGCAAGAAGGCATGTTGGTGCTGCTCGACGCCAAGCGCGGCGACATTGGCACCACGGCAGAAGGCTATTCGCGCGCAACCATCGGCGCGACGCCCGGCTTCAACGCCGACGCGGTCACCGTGAACCCGTACATGGGTAAGGACACGCTGGAGCCGTTCATCGCGCGCGCGCAAGCCGAGGGCAAAGGCGTCGCTGTGCTGGTGCGCACCTCGAACCCGGGCGCTGGCGATTTCCAAGACCTACAAGTCGGCGGCGCGCCGGTGTGGCAGCGCGTGGCTGAGATCCTCGCGCCGGAGTGCTCGCGTCTTCGCGGCGCCAGTGGCTGGTCCGGCCTGATGGCCGTCGCGGGCGCTACCTACCCTGAGGAAGCGCGCATCCTGCGCGAAGCGATGCCAGAGGCATTGTTCCTGGTACCTGGCTATGGCGCGCAGGGCGCCAGCGCTGCGGATGCAGTCGCGGGTTTCGTCCAGGCTGGCGGTAAGATGCGCGAAGGCGGGGTTGTGAGTTCCTCGCGCGCGGTGCTTTACCCACCGGCCGCGCAGTCCGCCATGACGATCGCGGCCTGGCGCGCGGCAATCGGTGACGCCATGGCCGCAGCGGCAAGCGAACTCCGGGCCGCCTGTACGCCCTGATAGGCGACAAACCGCATTTGATTGGCTAAACCCCGAGTCAGGGGATGCGGGCCAAACTGGCCACAGCGAGGGAGAAACCCATGCGCAAAAACCTCATGCGCGCCGCTTTGGCGGCGCTTGCATTGGTGATGGTCGCGCCGGCCTACGCCGATGGTCCAGGAAATCCGGGGCCGAACGAAGCTGCGCCGCCAGTGCGCCCAGCGCCGACAACACCGCCGCCTGCAGCGCAGCCAACAGCCGCGCCGCAAGGCCAGACGGGTATCGTGCCGCTTGGCAATAGCGGCCTCTCACTCAATGTGCCGGCCAATTATCGCTTCTACTCAGCCGCTGAAGCGCGCGCCTTCGTGCAGCGCGCCAATCAGCAAACGCCGAGCGGCGAAATCTACGGTCTGCTCGCGCGCAATGGCGACGACATCCGCGCGCCGGCCACGTGGGCGACGGTCGTGAGCTACGACGCCATCGGTTACGTGCAGCCGCAGACGGCCTCTGGCCTCACCGACGCAAACTTTGAAACGACGGTGCGTGATGCGCGCCAAACGCAGAACCGCCGCTTCGAAGGCTTCGCCACAACGCCGTCCTTCAACGCGGAAGCGCCGTACGTTGTCTGGGCCGAGCGCGTTGCAGCGCCGGGCGGCGCAAGTGGCAAGGACTTGCGTTACGAACAGAAGATCATGGGACGCCAAGGCGTCGCCGGCATGACCTCGATCGGCAGCGCCGATCAGCAACCGGCGATCGCTGCAGCAGCGACGACTCTGCGCAGCATGCTCTCGTTCCCAGAAGGCAAGCGCCACGCGGATTTCCAAGCGGCGTCTGACACTGTGTCGGAATACTCGGTGCCAGGGCTGGTGACGGGCGTGCCGACGCCGCGCACGCAACTGGTCAACGTGGCCGACACGGGCACGGGACAGACCGCGTTTGGCGGGCTTTCTGGCTATTTCCCGTGGATCGCGCTCGGTGTCGTTATTCTCGCTGGTGGCGGCTATTTGCTGATGCGCCGCCGCGAAGACGATGAAGAGTACGACGAAGCCTAAGCAACGCAGACATTTCCATCGCGAACTTCAATGGCGATGCGCTCCAGCGCGTCGCCATTGTTGCATGGGCCGCCGGCGCATTCGCCGCTGACAAGGCCAAAGCTCGCGCCATGCGCGGCGCACACGATGTAGCGCCCCTCCTGCAGCATCACTTGGCCGTTCGAACGCTGCAGCGGGTAGCCGGCATGCGGGCATTTGTTGCGGAAGGCAGAGATCGCCTGGCCCTTGCGGGTGACGAGGATCGACGCGAACGGCTCATCGGGATGCGGAACGACGACGATGGCGCCGGGGTCCGGCAAAGCATCGAGCCGTGTCAGCACGATACCGCGCGCGAAGCTCACGCGCTCTCCGCTTTGAACGGGCGCGAGAGCAATGCCGTGATGGCTTCGTCGATGCCGATGCGCTCGTTGACGATAGCATCCACCGCCGCGCAGATCGGCATCTCGACTTTGTACTTCGCGGCAAGCGCAACAACTGCCGGCGCGCTCTCCATGCCTTCGGCGACGGAGCGGCGCTCGGCGAGAATGTCCTTCAGCTTGCGCCCTTCTCCAAGCGCGGCGCCGAGCGATGTGTTGCGCGAGGTGAGAGAAGCGCAGGTGAGCACAAGGTCTCCGAGGCCGCAGAGGCCTGAGAGCGTTTCAGCTTTGGCGCCCATGGCGAGGCCAAGCCGCGTGAGCTCGGCGAAGCCGCGGGTGATCAGCGCGGCGCGCGCGCCGTCGCCGAGCTTACGTCCTTCGGCGACGCCGCAGGCGATCGCGATGACGTTCTTCACCGCGCCGCCAATCTCAGCGCCGATGAGATCGTCAGCGACGTAAGGGCGGAATGTCGGAAGGCCGATCGTGGCGACGATACGCCGGGCGAGCGCGGAATCTGGGCTGGCGATGGTGGTGGCCGTCGGCAAACCTCGGGCGACATCCTTAGCGAAGCCTGGTCCGGAGAGAACGGCGGGTCCGATGTCGGGGATCTCCTCGGTGAGAACATCTGTCATCAGCGCCAGCGAACCGCGCTCGACGCCCTTGGCGCAAAGCACCAACGGCTGCCCCGGCTGGAGGCTGGGGCGGACGGCGCGCAGCACGGCGCGCATGTGCTGAGCCGGCGGCACGGCGAGGATGAGCTCGGATTTGGCGGCGTCGGCCAGGTCAGCGGTGGCGCGAACGGAGGGGCTGAGCTTGATTCCAGGCAGGAAAAGCGTGTTTTCATGGTCGTTATTGATGCTCTGGACGACCTCGCCCTCGCGCGCCCAGATCAGCACCTTGCGCCCGGCAGCGGCCGCGACCTGTGCTAAAGCCGTGCCCCAGGCCCCTGCGCCAAGGACGGACACTGTGTCGAATGGCTTCGGCAATCCTGAATCCTTCATTGAACGTTCAGTAGAAACCGCGTAGCCTGTGGGGATGGACGATAAATCCGTTACCCGCGACCGTATTCTCCAGGCCGCGATGACCCGCATCAAGCACTACGGCTACGGCAAGACAACCATGGCCGAGATCGCTGCCGATTGCGACATGTCGCCTGGCAACATCTATCGCTTCTTCGAGGCGAAGATCGACATCGCCGAAGCCATGGCCCGCAAGCACTACGCGGAAGAGCACACAGCGATGGCGCAAGTTGGCCGCCGTAAGGACTGGTCAGCGGATAAGCGTCTGAAAGAGATGCTGTTGAAGCGCATGCGCGACAATTTCCAGATGTTCTCGGAAAACGCGAAGATCCTGGAAGTCGCGGAAGTTCTGGCGCGCGAACGCCCGGTTTTCATGAACGAATTGATTGCGCTGGAACGCGTCGGCATCACCGCAGTGATCCAGGAAGGCATGGACAACGGCATCTTCGCCAAGGCCGATGCTGAGTTCATGGCTGAGATGCTGCAGGCCGCGACGGTGAAGTTCGGCATCCCGCAATTGATCTCGAGGCTCACGCTGCAAAAACTCGAGCGCGAGTTCGACGGCGTGATGAGCCTGGTTTTCCAGGGCTTGTATGCGCGCGGCGCCGAGGGGGCCTCAGCCAAGGCGCGCGCCAAGCAGGAAGCCGATGCGTAGCGATCATTACGCAATTATTGAATAGAATCTATTTTATTCATTGCTCACTCCAGGGGCCGATGGTACATCTAATCCATCGAAGCCCGAGCACCTGGAGAAACCCAAATGACCACGACCCGCCCCTCACTTTTCCTGTCCGCCTCGTTCGTTCTGGCCGCCCTGGCCATCGTCGCCGTCGCGGCCTCACCGCTCGTCCAAATCGCCGCGACCGTCGTCGCGTAATCCAACCCAGAACCGCGCCTCCCAGCGCATCTCGGGTCTTTTTGCAGGCGCGAAGGAAATTCCTTCGCGCCTGTGCTTTATTTGCAATATCGGGGTGATGTTAACGATGCCCCGCCAAATCCGCATAACTGGGCTGGTGAAACATGCCTACTATTCGGTGTCGAAAGGGTCCATTTCACCCTCACTGATGTTCGCACCTGCAACATCAAACCATTCGGGGAATGTACTACAATGACTGCTCAAGACCTCCCGGCGACCGCCCGTGCGATGTCTCTCGTGATCGCCATCGCGCTGGTCGCGACCGCCTTCGCGCCGCTCCTGTTCACGGCAGCGCGCGTCGTCGCCTAAGCCTTGGCTCCCTTGCGCCCCGCCACATGGCTGGGGCGCAAGCGGGCAGCTTCCTCGTCTAACGGCCAACGGGGGCGTGATGGAAATGACAGGTCGTCACTGAATCCGAGGCGCAACCTTTCAGCGCCCGCCAACGCAATCATCGCCGCATTGTCCGTGCACCACTTGAGCGGCGGCGCGATGAAATCTCGCTAGGGCTTCGAGCCTTGCCCTGATCCCCTGGTTCGCCGCGACACCGCCGGCCGCCACCAATCGCCCCTTCGCACCCCAGACCGTATCGAACATGCGCATCGCGTTGCGCGTGCGATCCTCGATGATGTCGAGCGCTGCGGCTTGGAAGCTGGCGCAGAGATCGGCTTTGTCCTGATCGGTGATCGCTGGGCCGAGGCGCTCCGCTTCGCGCGCGCAGGCGGTTTTCAGACCAGCAAAAGAGAAATCACAGCCTTCGCGGCCAAGCAAAGGACGTGGCAACGCGAAACGCTTGGAATCGCCATTTTGCGCGGCTTTTTCAACAAATGGTCCACCTGGGAAACCGAGATCGAGAAGCTTTGCGAGCTTGTCGAACGCTTCGCCGAGCGCATCGTCCATGGTCGAGCCGTAGCGGCGATAAACGCCGACATCGAGGACGGCGATGAACTGACAGTGCCCGCCGCTCACCAGAAGCAAGAGGTAAGGGAACGTCGCGCCGCCTGGCGCCAGGCGCGGTGAAAGCGCATGGCCCTCAAGGTGGTTTACGCCGATCAGCGGCTTGTCGAGCGCGAGCGCAATGGCCTTGCCGGCAAGCAGCCCGACCATGACCCCGCCGATGAGGCCTGGGCCGGCAGTTGCGGCGACCCCGTCGAGATCGGCAAAGCCGAGGTTTGCGTCGCGCATGGCCGCTGCGATCGTGCCGTCGAGGCCTTCGACGTGGGCCCGGGCGGCGATCTCGGGGACAACGCCCTTATAGGGCGCGTGATGCGCGGCCTGGCCGAGGACGATGTCGGAGATAACGTGCGGGCCGTTCTCATCGAGGCGCAGAACCGCCGCTGCGGTTTCATCGCAGCTGGTTTCAATGCCGAGGACGGTGAGCGGCTTCATGGCGGGACATTTGGCGCGTTCCCCTCACCCGCGCCAGCGTTTAAGTGCAGAGCATGAGTGCTCCGCTTTTCCGCATCGGCGCGCGCGGTTCGAAACTGTCGCTGGCGCAGACGGGTCAGACGCGCGCGCGTTTGGCGGCGAAGCTTGGGCTGAGTGAAGACGCGTTCGAGATCGTGCCGATCGTCACCAGCGGCGACCGCATTCAGGATCGCACGCTGATCGAAGCCGGTGGCAAGGGTCTCTTCACGAAAGAGCTCGACGAAGCGCTGTTCGATGGACGCATCGATCTCGCCGTGCACTCGCTCAAGGATTTGCCGACGCGATTGCCAGACGGGATCGTGCTCGCCTGCGTGCCGGAGCGCGAAGATCCGCGCGATGCGTTCGTGAGCTTGAAGGCAAAGACGCTGGCGGAATTGCCAGCGGGCGCGACGGTAGGCACGGCGAGCTTGCGACGCCAAGCACAAGTTCTATTCGCGCGCCGCGATTTGAAGGTTTCCGTGCTCCGCGGCAACGTCGATACGAGACTGGCAAAGCTTGAATCTGGCGATGCTGATGCGACCTTCCTTGCACTCGCGGGCTTAAAGCGCATGGGGTTAGAGGGCCGCGCACAAGCTCGATCGATCCGGAAGACGCGCCGCCTGCAGCCTGCCAAGGAGCAATTGCGATTACCGCGCGCGCCAATGACACGCGCATGAGCGATGCGCTCAACAAGTGCATTGATTGGAACGCATGGCTTGAGATCGCTGCAGAACGAGAATTTCTCGACGTCCTCGATGGCTCCTGCAGAACGGCCATCGGAGCGCTAGCGCGTGTTGACGGAGGTCGCCTGCGTTTCATCGGAGAAGTTCTCGCTCCCGACGGGTCGCGACGCTGGCGACGCAGCGAAACTATAGAGTTGGGGGAAGATGCGTTCGCGCAGGCGGTGGCACTGGGCGACAAGCTCGGCGGCGAAATCGCCGATGAAGCCGGCGACGAAATTTTGGACACATAATGCTGCGTGTTGCGATCACGCGGGCGCAGCCTGAAGCGGGTCGCACTGCGGAGCGCGTGCGAGCGCGCGGCGCCGACGCAATTGTCGCGCCGTTGCTGACGATCGTGCCGTGCGGTTACGACACGAGCACCAGCGGCGCGCAGGCAATTATCTTTACGAGCACGAATGGCGTGCGTGCATTCCCTGACGCGCGAGGCGCCCGCGAACGGCTGGTTCTGGCCGTAGGTGACGCGACAGCAAATGCTGCGCGCGAGGCAGGCTTCATAAATGTCCGCTCCGCCGACGGCGACGCGAATGCGCTCGTCGATCTGGCCAAGCGCGAGCTTGATCCAGCGAACGGCAAACTCGTCCACGTCTCGGGAGACCATGTCGGCGGCGACGTCAGCGGTAAGCTGCGCGCCGCGGGCTTCAGCGTCGACTGGCGGCTCGCTTATGCATCGATCGCGGCCATGGTTTTGCCCGATGTTCTGCTCGGGCCTTTGGATGTCATGCTTTTCCACAGCACGCGAGCGGCGGAGACATTCGCGGCGCTTGGCGCGCCGAACGTGGATAAGCTCACAGCGGGCTGTTTAAGCGAGTCCGTTGCGCACGCCGCAGCCAAATCGTCCTGGAAGCGCATCATTACAGCGCCCTATCCGCGCGAAGACGATCTCCTGACAGCCACACTCGGGGGGTAAATCTCCCCTGCTGGCGCAATCGCTTGAGCGCTTGTTCGCCCGGCCCTAAGTTTCGCATGGCTAGCGACTCGTTTCCGGTGCGAAATAGCGGAAAAGTCTCGGAAAAAAGCCGGGCAGCTCTTGGGGAATAGCATGAGCAGAGACGACGATGACGCCGACCGCGGACGCGGCGAGCCGATCGACGTTGAATATGAGCCGGCGTACCGCGAGGACAGCGGGCGCGGGATTGGCACGGGCACAGCGCTCGTGTTGGCGCTTGTCGCAGCCGGTGTTGGCGCGGCTGGCGGCGCTGTGGCGCCACGGATTCCGGCTGTCCAATCGGCTCTGAACAAGATCGCGCCGATGGCCGGCGAGAGCGGACTGACGTCGCCGTCGAGCGATGCAGCTTCGCTCGATCAGCGTTGGACGCGATCGAAGCGGTGATGAATGCACCGCTGGCGACCGCCGCTGCTGGTGAAGCCGGCGACGGCGGCACTGGCGCACGCGTGTTCGCACTGCAGGCCGGCCTTCGCGATGTCGAGCAACGGCTGACGACGATGCCGTCGACGTCTGATGTTCAAGCGCTCGTTGCTGAAGTGCGACGCTTGCAAGAAGAGCTGCCGGCGGTGGCGCAAGAAGCGCGAACGGCGGCAACGGCGGCGCGCGCTTCCTATGCCGTTGTAGCGGCTTCGGAGGCGGCTCGCTCGTCGGGCCCGTTCGAGCAAGCGCATGCTTCGCTCGCAGCATTGTTGCCGAACGATCCGAATGTTGCTGCGCTTGAGCCGCTGGCGCGCGTTGGCGCGCCGACGCGAATCGAGTTGCGCGATCAATTCGGGCGCCTGGACAACGAAATCATTCGCGCGGCGCGGCAAAGCCAAGCCGGCGCGGGGTTCTGGGGCCGCATTCAAGCGGCTCTCGCCCAGTGGATCGTCATCCGCCAAGCTGGCGCCGGCGATACGCCAGAGGGCATCGTTGACCGGGCGGAGCAATTCCTGGCGGCCGATCGCTTGGCCGACGCCATTCAAGAACTCAATCGTTTGCCCGACGCGCCGAAGCGCGTTGCGCAGCCTTGGATCAGAGACGCGCAGCGCAGGTTGGAAATCGACACGCGCATCACCGCCATCCGACAAGAATTGTCGCGGAGCTAATTCGCCATGTTGCGTGTCGCCTTCCTACTAATTGTGTTTGTGTTTGCGATACTGCTGTCTTGGCAGATCACCAGCAATGACGCCGGCGTCGTTCATTTTGAGTGGATGGGCTGGCAGGCCGATACATCTGCTTGGTTCGCCATCGCGATTTTAATCGCCGTGATCGCGCTGGCGTTGCCGCTGCTGCGCTTGCTGATGTTCCTCATGGATGCGCCGGGGCGCGTCGGCAAAGCCAGCCAGCGCGCCAAGGTGCGCCGTGGGCAGGAAGCTTTGGCGCTGGGTCTGATCGCGGCCGAGGCCGGTGAGTTCGAAGAAGCACGCCGCCACGCGGACAAGGCAGAAGATCTAATTGAGGAACCGCGTTTGGCGTTGCTATTACAGGCGCGCGCGGCGGAAGTCGGAGGCGATACGGCGGCGGCTGAACGCGCTTACGCTGGCATGCTGCAGAACGAAGACACTGAAGTTCTCGGTCGCAAAGGCTTGATGGCGGCAGCTCTGAAGCGCGGCGACCGCGTTGCCGCGCGTGCGCATGCCGAAGCGGCGCTGAAAGCGTCGAAGACCGCGACCTGGCCATTCCAATACGCGTTCGATCTCGCCGTCCAACAAGGCGATTGGGAAAACGCAATCGAAACGCTCGATGCCGGCGATAAGCGCAAGCAGATCGAAGACAAGGTCGCCAAGCGCCGTCGCGCCGTGCTGATGAGCGCCCAGGCGCAAAAGCTCGAGCGTGAACGCCGCGCCGACAAAGCCGCCGAAATGGCGCAGAAGGCGTTCCGCATGGCGCCGGCGTTTGCACCGGCCGCCGCGCTCGCAGCGCGCTTGCTGGTGGGCGAAGGCAAAACTGAGCGTGCTGCGGCGATCCTCGAAGAAGCTTGGGAAAACGGCCCGCACCCAGCGCTCGCGCACGCGTACCGTGACCTCGTGCCAGGTGAGAGCCGCGAAGCGCGCTCCGAGCGTATGCGTGCTTTCGCCGAGCGTCGCCGTGACTCGCGCGAGACCAAGATCGTGCTCGCAGAACTCGCGATGGAGCGCGCTGACTGGGGCGCGGCGCAAGCAGCCCTGGAAGACGCGTACCGCGAAAACCCCTCCTCGCGCATTTGCATCCTGTTCGCGCAAGTCGCGCGCGGTCGCGGCGATGAGAACGGTGCGCGCACGTGGCTCGCGCAAGCGGCCGCGGCGCCGCGTGAAGCGGATTGGTCGGATCTCGATCCGGAAGGTCCAGCATTCCTCTACGACGATTCCGACTGGGCCCGCCTTGTGTACGCGTTCGGCGATGGCGGTCAGTTGATCCACCCGCGCATGGAGCGCGGCGGCAATGACGTGCTCGGCCCGGTGATGGCGATGCCAACAGCTGTGCTGACGCCGCCCAAACCGGAACTCCGCGCCGAGCGCGCGCCGGATGATGCCGAAACGGAAGAAGTCGAAGAAATCCGCTAACGCTGCGGCCTCGTTGCGCCGGGTTCCGGCTGGCGTAGTTCACTGACGGCTGCCATCTTCACCGCGTAGCCGGACTTCCGGCGTTTGGAGCGCGGTCAAAACCGCGTTGGTGCGGTGGAAGTCGCGATCCTCGTTTTTCTGATTTTGCTCAACGGCGTGTTCGCGTTGTCCGAACTCGCCATCGTCTCCGCGAAAAAGCCGCGCCTCAAAGCCCGCGCCGACGCCGGCGATAAAGGCGCACGCGCCGCGCTCAAGCTGATCGAAGATCCGTCGCGGATGCTCTCGACGGTGCAGATTGGCATCACGCTCATCGGCATCATCGCCGGCGCCTATGGCGCGACAGCTATCGCGGACGATCTGCAGCCTGTGATCGCCTCAACCTTTCCGCAGGTTCAGCAATGGTCCGACGACATTGCGTTCGGAATCGTGATCGTAATCACGACATATCTTTCGCTGGTGCTCGGCGAATTAGTGCCGAAGCGCATCGCGATGACAGCGCCAGAAGCGCTCGCGGGCGCAATGGCGCCTTCTATGGCGATCTTGGCGACAGTGTCCGGTCCATTCGTATGGCTGCTGAAAAGCTCTACGAATGCCATCCTCACGGTGCTTGGGCTTAATCGCACCAAGCAGATCGATGTGACCGAGGAAGAGATCCATTCGCTCATTGATGAAGGCCACACCGCGGGTTTGATCGAAACTGAAGAGCGGCAGATGATCACGGGCGTCATGCGCCTTGGTGATCGCACCGTGCGCGCGATCATGACGCCACGACCGGATATTGTGTGGCTCGATCCCTCGCGCTCCGCCGAAGAAAACATGGCGCGCATCCGCGGCAGCGACCATTCGCGCTTTCCACTCGCCGAAACTAGCGTCGATCATGTGGTCGGCGTGGTTCAAGCCAAGCACTTGCTAACGCGGCCGAATGGCCTCTCCGACATGCGTGCCGCCATGCACCCGCCGGTGGTCGTGCCGGAGACGCTTTCGGTGCTCCGCTTGCTCGATGCCATGCGCGACACGCCTGTGCGCATGGTGTTCGTGGCTGACGAATACGGCGTGATCCAAGGGATCGTAACAGCGGCGGATTTGTTGGAATCCATCGCCGGCGACGGCGCGTTGTCGGCTGACGAAGCGATCACGTCGCCGGTGCAGCGCGAGGATGGCTCATGGCTCGTGGATGGCATGACGCCGATCGATGAGTTTGAGCGGCTCGTCAGCGTACCGGGCCTTTCGGATGAAGGCTCCTTCGACACGGTCGCCGGCCTGGTGATCCACCTGACCGAAAAAATCCCGGAGGCCGGCGACACAGCCGAACGCTATCCGCTGCGGTTCGAAATCGTGGACGTCGACGGCCGCCGGATCGACAAGGTGATAGTGAAGAAAGCTAGCGACGGCGATTTCGCGGGGACGTAAGCGGTGACGGCATGTGCGACAGCTTCGTAGCCCTGCCTCATCGTGCCGCTGCTGGCGCGATGCTGTTCGCAAAGAACAGCGACCGCGAACGCAATGAGGCACAGGCGCTGGAGTTCAAGCCGGCCGCTGAGCACGACGCCGACGCGAGCTTGCTGTCCGCAGCTACATCACCATTCCGCAAGCACGGCGCACCAATGCGTGCCTGATCAGCCGCCCCTTCTGGATGTGGGGCGCGGAGATGGGCGCGAACGAACATGGCGTCGTCATTGGCAATGAGGCGATGCACTCGGTCATCGCACCGAGCGAGACACCGGCGCTGACTGGAATGGATCTGCTGCGCTTAGCGCTAGAACGCGCAGCGAGCGCAGCCGAGGCGGTCAACGTCATCGCCGCGCTGCTTGAAGCGCATGGCCAGGGCGGCAATTGCGGCCACCTGCATCAATTCTTCTATCACAACGGCTTCCTGATCGCGGATGGCCGCGAAGCGTTCGTGCTGGAAACGGTGGGCCGCTCATGGGCGTGCGAGCGCGTCAGCGATGAGCGCGCGCTGTCGAACGCCTACAGCATCGGCCGCAGCTACGAGCGCCTCAGCGCTGACCTGGCGGGCGACCAGTTCGACTTCGCCGAACGATTTATCGACGCCGAACGCGATGGCGTGAGCTTCGGACGCGGGCGCTGCGCTCGCGGCGGACAATTGCTCGCAGCGCACAATGGCAAGCTAACGCCGCAAGCGATGATAGCGGTGCTCCGCGATCATGGCGTCGAAGGCGAGGCGGCGAGTTGGACGCCGGAGCAAACCGAGCGCCGTTCGATCTGCATGCACGCAGCAGAAGCCGCACGGCGGAGCCAGACGACAGCGTCATGGGTGAGTGAGTGGAGGCCAGATGGCGTCGTGCATTGGGTAACGGCGACGGCGGCGCCGTGCCTCAGCATCTTCAAGCCGGTCGTGCTTGGCGCGGCGTTTCCGCGCGATGACTACGCGCCGACCGACAAATTCTATCGCCAGGCGCGCTGGTGGAAGCATGAACTTTGGCATCGCGGCGCGCTCTGCAACTACGCGGAGCACCTTGCCTCGATCACTGCCGAACGCGACGCGCTCGAAGCCAAGTTCGCGCGCGATGTGGGTGCAGCGATGGGCTCGCCCGAGCGGCTGAACCAAATCATCGTCAACTGCTGGCGCGAGGCCGACGATGCGGAAGCACGCTGGCTCACAAGCGTGCGTCACGACGGCTACGCGCAATCCGGCGCGGACTACGCGGGGTCCTGGGCGGAGCATGATCGGGTGGGAATGGTGCCGCCTAGGTGACTCGCGCACATAAAAAATCCGCTGATTTCTCCGCGCCTTGCGCAAGTCAAGCAAAGCGCGATTTCCCAACATTCCCAACACGCTGAAAATGTTCGGGTGTTCCAGTCGCATTCTGTGACCAGCGTGCACCGGAAGCCACACTTTCGCGTCTCAAATCGCCTCGCCGCGTAGCAGCCCGTCTCTTCAGTTTCTTATCACTGCTTGGACGTAGCCGCCACCGCGTGTTGAACGCGCTGAGGGCCGCTTAGCACTGCCAGCAGCAGCCACCGCAACTGTTCGCGATCCAGACGTCGGACGGCGCCGTCCTCTATCATGCGGCCCAGCTGAAACCGCACGCCTGGCACGACACCATCCTTCATGCGCCTTGCGACCGTCGCGCGTGAGACGCCGAAGCAGCGACGAATGTCTTGGTAGGTGAACCACAGTTTTTCGGTCGGCAGCGCGGCCATCGACCGGTCCACTTGATCGATAACTTCCGTAGAGTAGTGCGAAAGCCCCTCGGTCGTGATCACACGAACCGGCGCAACTGGCTGGCGCACGTGCGCTGATGCGTTGGAGTGTTCGCTAGCAACCTGCTCGCGCGCGACCTCATACTTAGGAGGATCATCGATCCGATCGTTCGCGACTGTCTCTAGATCGAAAATGCTGAGCTGGCGCGTGTCTGTCTTTGCAGGCGCGCTTCCCGATCGTGCTTGCATAGTGTTGTCCCCTTGATCCGATGTGAGACGGGCAAGTTATCCACAGATCGAGCGAACACGCAGGAGGGCGCGTTATGCCGGGCTCTTCCTCTTTATTCGGCGCGTCTGCATGCGCTTCATCTGATCGCCGACGTTACGAATGCGCATTCTCGCTCTCGCGAAGAACAAAGCAATCGGCGGAATAACGAGGAAAAAGACGAAGGGTTGATGGCTGGCGTAATCGGCCGGTCGAGCGAAACGCCCACGCGCAGCGCGCGCAGCTCTATTTCTCCACCGAAAAAGAAGCGCGTCTCAAAGGCGCCGGCGGCGGACGCGGTGGCTGTCCCCCACAATGACGTCGTTCAACGCGAGCCGCTGGCGCGGCCTGCACGTCATCGACGGAGGACAGCCATGGAGTATTTTGCCGGATTAGACGTCGCGATGAAAGAGACCGCGATCTGCGTGGTTGATGCCGAGGGCAAGACCATCATCGAGGGTAAGGCGCTGAGCGAGCCCGACGCGATCGCCGACTTCCTCTATCCGTTTCGAGACAAGCTGAGACGGGTTGGCCATGAAGCCGGTGCGCTGTCGCCCTGGCTGCAGCGGGGCCTGATCGAGCGTGACCTAAAAGTGGTGTGCCTGAGACCATCCATGTGCGCTCGGTTTTGAAGGCCCAGAGAAACAAAACCGACAAGAACGACGCCCGCGGCTTAGCGCAGATGATGCGCACTGGCTGGTTCCGCGAAGTCCACGTCAAGAGCGAGGAGAGCTATCGCCTTCGCCTCTTGCTGACACACCGGCGCAATCTGAAGCGCAAATTTCTCGATCTCGAAAACGCCATCCGCCACTCGCTCAAAGTGTTCGGCATCAAGCTGCACCTGACGGGCGCGCGCATTTTGAGGACGCTGTGCGTGAGCAGGTCGGCCATGATCCGCTATTGGCCGGATTGTGTGACGCCATGCTGCGCGCGCGAGCGGCGCTCTGGGTCGAATATCTCAAGCTGCACAAACTCTTGGTGCAGTTCGCGAGCCGCGACCCGGTATGCCTGCGCTTCATGGGCATACCCGGCGTTGGCCCCGTGACAGCCCTCGCCTTCAAGACCGCTGTTGACGATCCGACCAGGTTCAAACGCGCCCGCATCGTCGGCGCCCATTTCGGGCTGACGCCAAAGCGCTACCAGTCCGGCGACACCGTCGACCGACCGGGATGCATCTCCAAACGCGGCGACAAGGAGGTGCGCTCGGTGCTCTACGAAGCGGCTAAGAGCCTGCTGACGCGCTACAAAGGGTGGTGCAGCTTGAAGGCCTGGGGTCTGCAGATCGCTCACCGCAGCGGCCACAAGAAGGCTGTCGCCGCAGTCGCCCGGAAGCTCGCCGTCATCATGTACGCCATGTGGCGTGACGACACCGCATTTCAATTTTCCATCCGGCTGCGACGGCCTGAGACGGCCGGCGCGCAATGAGGAGATCCCGAAAGGGAGTGACGTACAGCCATGCCAGAGATGCGGGAGAGCACAATATCTTGCCTGCGACAGCTTTCGAGCCAAGCGCGGTTGATTGCGTGTGACGAGTGCCTGTGCCCCCGCGACTCCGACCACAGAGTGGGCCGATCAATGATTGAGCCCGGAAGAGTGCATGACGGGCTGACGCCATCATCTCGACCAGGCGATCTTCACAAGCGCGCGGCTCTGATGCAGCGTCGCGAATAACAAAGGAGAACGAGGAATGAGAAAGAAGAACGCGAAAACTTGGCCGATTAAGAGGGCAAGATAGAATGCGCCGCAGTGCTGGATGCACAGCGGCTTGTCTGCACATCTTTTTTTCCACCTCGTCGCGGGTCGCGACGCCGCAAAGTGCGGCAAGGCTAAAAAGAACCGCTGTGCGCTACCGTAAAGGCGCACGTGATGGACGATGAAGACAAACTCGAAGGCGATATCAGCCGACGCCGCGCGACGCGCGCGCCGGACTCCAAAGCGATGTTTCGCCCACCTTCGGCGGTCAGCTCCAAGCGCGTGGCTAGCCGGGCTCGCGCAGCCTGGTTCAACAGAAGCCGAGGCGCGCCGAACGTGAAGCTCGCACACGCCCGCCCTGCAGGGCAGCAGCGGGTGATCATCAAGTTGAAGCCCGTCGTCCATGGTGCCGTTGGCGGCGGCGGCGCCGGTTCGCTCATGCGGCATGCGCTCTATGTCGAGCGCGACGGCGCGGGCCGAGAGGGCGATCCCGTTCAAGTGTTTGACCGCGACCTTGACCGCGCCGATGGCGCCGCCTTCGTCGAACGGTGCGAAGGCGATCGGCACCATTTCCGGGTGATCATCTCCCCGAACAAGGCGCCGCCATCGATGACCTAAAGAGCTATACTCGCGACCTGGTCCGCACCGTCGAACTGGACCTCGATACCCGCATCGACTGGATCGCCGCCGAGCACCACGACACCGGCCACCCGCATGTCCACCTGCTCATGCGCGGGGTGCGCGCGGACGGCCGCGATCTCGTGATCCCGCGCGAGTACGTTTCCCACGGTTTCCGCGAGCGGGCGGAAGGCCTCGCCACCGAACTGCTGGGACCGCGCCTGGAACCCGACCGAGCCGACCGCGCAGTGAACCAAGAGCGCTTCACCGAACTCGACCGCGATCTCGTTGCCCGCGCGCGCAGCAACGAGATCGCCATGAGCGCGCTTCCTGACGATGGCGTCGGCGCCGCCCGGTTGGTGCGGCGTCTAAATAGGCTGGAAGAGCTGGGACTGGCCGAAGCCGCCAGGTCTGGCGTCTGGCGCCTCGATGCTGCGTTGGAAGACAAGCTAACGCGGCTGGGCGATCGACGAACCCGCGAGCGCGCGACAGCGCGAATTCTAGCCCAGGAGCAGCGCGGGCTCGAACCGGATCGCAGGCGCGAATTGGAAGCTGCGCATTCGAGCCAACGTGTGACTGGGCGCCTGGTTGGCTTCGAGCGGTTAGGCGATGAGGCGCGCGGACCGCAGTTAATCGGCGTGGAAGGCATCGACGGCAGATTCTGGACCGCGCGCGTGGCTGGCCCCGAAGATCTGCGTGGCCTCGCCGGCGTCGAGCGCGGCGCCATCGTTGAGATCGAACGCGCAGCGCCCCGCCTTAAGGCGTCGGACCGCACCATCTGGGAGATCGCGCAGGAAAACGATCTCACCTATTCGGCCAGCTTGCACCGGCAAGCACGGCCCACTGATCGCGAAAACTACATCGAGATGCACCAGCGCAGGCTGGAAGCGTTGCGCCGCGAAGGCATCGTCAGCCGCGAGCGCGACGGCACGTTCCTGCTGCCCGAGGACTACCCTGCTCAGGTGATGCTGCGCGAAGGGCGGGCGGACGCGAAAGCGCAAGGGTGACGCTGATTGATCCGCATGCGCTCGAACGGCAAGCCGAGCATCGAGGGCCGACTTGGCTCGACCGCGTGGCAGACGGGCGTGAGGACATGAGTCAGATGCGCTCTGAGGGTTTCGGCGCCGAGGTCGGCCATGCCTGGAAACAGCGAGAAAAGACATTGGAGAAACTCGGCCTGGGCGAGCGCGGCCGCGACGGCTTCGAAATGGCGCCGGGCTGGCGCGATAGCTTGACCGCACTCGAACAGGAAGCTCTGCGTGATCGCATCGAACGCGACACCGGGCGGGTTGCGCATTTCGCCCGTGGAGGCGAGCGTGTGCATGGGCTTTACACCGGGCGCATCCACATGGCCGAGCAAAGCTTCGCGCTGATCGAACACGACCGCACCGCGACGCTCGCGCCCTGGCGGCCGGCGATGGACCGCGCCCTCAATCAGTTCGTCGCGGGCCAGGTCAACGGCATCAATTTCGACTTCAAATACGGACGCGGCGTCGAGAAAGAGATCACCAAGATGCTTGGCATCGACATTGGCGGACGCGGCTAGAGTTGCGCGGTGTTTCCCGGTGTTGCCCCGCGTTGCATTTTCCGAGTACGCGCGGCCACTAGCAACAATGTGATTGCGGCGAGGTGTCGCGAATTTCGCGCGGTGATCAATGATTCCTATCTTATCCGCGTTTGCGCGGCGCCCAACACCGAGCTGGAGGCTGTCACCTCCTGTTTCCTTGCGTTGCCGTCGTGCGCGCGCCGCACGCGAATTCGCGCGTTTGGGCGCCTGCGTTGACGCATCTGCGTTGCGGTGTTCGCTGCTTGCCTGGAAAGGCTCGGAATGGTGGAGCATGCAGGACGCACCTTTACTCATCGTCGAAGATCAGGACCGGCTCTATTCGCGCAAGGACGCCGCGCGCTATCTCACCGCTCTTGGACTGGAGACGGCGCCGCAGACGCTGGCGCGCAAGTTTCATGAAGGCACTGGTCCGCTTTGCACACACGTCGCCGACCGGGCGATGTATCGGAAAACGCATCTGGATGAATACTTCGCGGCGCAGGTGTCAGCGCCGAGGCGCTCTTTGCATGAGTCGAAACGGCCATCTAGTTAGGCGAGCGTCTGGAGTGCTCGCGATCAACGTCTTGGAGGACTATCTTTTAGTCGCACGCCGACGCCACCGTCCTTTGTCGATCGCGGCTCCAGAAACACGATGCCCGCAGCTTCTAACGAACGGCGAACAGCTTCCACATTCGCTTCCGTGCTGCCCACGGACCCCGCACTCCCCTCCATTCGCTTGATGGTCTGCACAGAAAGCTTGGTCGCCTCTGCCAGCTGCCGTTGGCTCCAATTGAGAAGTCCGCGCGCTGCCCTGATTTGTCCCGCCGTCAGCAAATGTCACCTTTCATGCCATAAGTCACTTTTAGTTTGACCAAAAGGGCCAGACGGACTAAAAGGCGACTCCTGTAGCTGAAGGTTACCTTAAATGACCCGACGCCCGCCACCGGCGCCGAATACGAGCGCTCGCCCAGACGATCCCACCCGCCGACTGATCTTAGGCGCCGCTGCCACGCCGCTCATTCCCGACGCCGCGCTCGCTGCCGATCTGGCCGCAGAGGCGTGCCAAGTCTGGCTCGTGCACGACGCCGAACACGAACGCCTAGCGGTTCAGTGGAGCCGGTTGGAGGGCCGCCTGCATCGCGAGCACAACTGGATGAAGCTAACGCGCGCCCAGCGCCGGCGTTTTCCTGAAAGCCGTGAGTTGGACGATCTCGACGATCGCATCGAGGTGCTTAGCGACGAGAACAGCGCCTTGTTCAAGACGCTTCCAGGCATCGTCGCCGCGTCGCCGCTTGGCATTTGCGGCAAGCTCACCATCGCCATCAAGGAGACGAAGAACGACTGTGAGGATGTGCATGGTCTGATCGTGAGCATCCTGCGCGATTATCGCGCACTGCATGGGCGCGCGTGAGGCCATGGCCCGCGCGTCCCGCCGCAACGTGATCGCCGCGATCGGCGCAGCGCCCCTCATGGCGCAAGGTGACTTCGCCGAAGCCGCTCTGGCTGATCCGGTCCTTGTCCTTTGCGCCCATTACGGCGATCTGTTGCGCCGCCGCGAGGCGCTGATGCGCGCTTGGGGAGACCACGAGGCCTGGCTCGCTGACAATCGCGACTGGTTCAGGCTGAGCGACGCGGAGCAGCGCGATGTGCCAGAGGGAAGATTGCTCGCCTCCATCGACAACGAACTCGATGCGTCGATGGGCGAGTGCGTGCGCGTATTGCGCCGCTTGCGCGCTATTCCCGCCGCTCAGCATCGTCGCAGAGTTCATCGAGCCCGGCGATTATCCGGCGGCGCACCGCGTGTTGCTGAGCGCCATCGCCGATCTTCGCGCTTAGGCGCGCATCCTCGTGACATGCCGGAGTGGCGTGCGTCCGGCGACGTGTGCGCCACGCGGCGCTCGAAGCACGGACTGCATCTTGTGCTCAAGTGTCCTTATGTGGAGCTGTTCGGCCGGCGCCATCGCGATCTCAGCTTCGCGCCATGCCTTTGCAGAGATCACGTTCTGAGCCTGCGGATAGAGCGCATGCTTCGACATCACGAGGTGGTCACTCTGAGCGGGCGCATAGAACGCTGCGAACGCAACCTTCATCCCTTGGTCGCGCACGACTGGGATCTGATCGTGACCCGAACTTCCGTGCCTCTGGGCAACCGTCTGCGCCGGCTTTGGCCGATCGGTCGATGAAGCGGGATTACCTTCCGTCCGTATCGTTCGCGGGAAACGGAAGATGGTCGTTCGACGCAGGCTGCAACGGCTCGCCCGAGGATTGGCGCGGCGCGCTGCATTGCTGGCGCAGGTACTGACGAGATCGCCTTCCCGATACATGGCGCGGCTGCCGACGCGCATGCACATCGGCCCCTTCTTCTCGCAAAGAGCCGCGCGAGCGTTTGCGCGGAGATCGTGAGACCAAGGGTGGTGAGGAAGTTTGCGGCGTCCTTCCGCGAATGTAGGCGATTGATGTGTTGCTGTCCGTTGCTGGTCACGTCCAACTCCTTCTGAGTTATCCACAGGCATGCCCGAGACTCAGCGCCGGATGCGATCCGTCAACCGGCCTATCCGTGCCTATTGACAGGCATTCCAAGGCATGCCGCCAGCGGCGGAAACAACGGGAAACTGTCCGGCAACAACGGGAAACAAGAAGGTGCCAGCGTGCTCGTGCGCACCAAGGGCAAGCGCGTGCTGCGCCGCGCTAGGGCGCGTCCCTTGGCCCGCGCTGCGCGCGATGGCTGACGTGTGAGCGTCGAGCCGCGAGGCGTCCCGAACAGAAGTCGACCGGCGCCTGCCGGCGGCGTCGACCACGGGGCCAGCGTTGGCGTCGGGTCCGCTCGTCCCAGAAGCGCTTATAGGTCGTGCCCTGCCGCCGAGGGTCGGCCGACGCGTTGATCATTGATGCGCGCTGTCAGCCATTACGCGTCGCTGCATCGATCATCTGGAATACGAACGATCGGCAAATTTTGCGTAGCTGGGCGCGCCTCAGGAATCGCCCTTGGAGCCCGCGGATCGAGGCGCAGGATCAGCTCGCGCGGCGGAGCGCCGGCACGCGCCAAGCGCGGCGCCGCAGTTCTTCACGTGGCAGATAAGCGCGCAGCGCCAAGCGCATTGGCCCTTCGGGCGCCGGCAGCCAGTTGGCGACCTGTGCATCGCCGGGATGCTCGTGCTGAATTGCGATTTCTAGACTTCCGTCGGGCTCAAGAACGAGGCCCGGCGTGCGATCACCGATCGAGTAGCGGTTGATCGGGTTCTCGACGAAGAAGTAACGACCTTCAGGCGTGACCGTGTACATGGTGAGCGACCAGAAGGCGTCTACCGGAACGCCGCCAGGCGGCAAACGCCACCGATAGCGACGCGCCCGACAACCGTTCGCCCAAAGCGTCCAAATTGGCGTGGAAGTACATCGCCTCTTCTTCGCCGAGCGCGGCGACGCCGCCCAACGCGACAGCAGCACGAAGTTTGTCATTCTCGCCGAAATCGCCAATGCCCGGTGGCTGGTAGACCCATCCATCGACAATCAAGTCTCGAAACAGGAAGGTCTCCCGCAGCGTCGCCAGTGCAGGTGGAATAATCGCGCGCCATCGATCGAGCAGCTGTTCGGAGGGCGGTGTTGAAGACCCAATCCCTTGCTCCGCGAATCGCGAGACGCGCGCCAGTTCGCCGCCACCGCCAGGCGATCGTGCAATGATCTCATTCGCGAGCGCTAGAAAGTTCGCGGGGTCGTTCACGTCACGTGCGCTCACGGCGTAGCCACGCGGCGCCGTATGGCCTGAGGGCACGCTCAGTGTCAAACCTGTCTGAAACTCGCGGGCGGCTGGAAGGTCGTCGGGGCCGTCCACCAACGTGCGCATCAGCATCCAGACATCATTGGTAGGCGAACGGATTAGGCGAACGCCCGCTGGCGTCTCGCCGTTCCATTGCGGTCCCGCAATCCAGTATCTGCCGCCCTGGCCTTCGGTGGCGCGCGTGCCGATATAAGCAAACACGTCGGTGAAGGCCTGCATGAACGCGATCGAGAAATAGCGGTCCGCCGAGCTTGGCGCGTTGATCTCGATCGGCCCGCCGGATAGTTCCAAAAAGGCGGACGAATAGATCGTGTCATTGTTGGGCGCCGTCACCATGCGCGAAGTGTGGTCGAGCAATTGCGAGCGATGCACGATCGTATTGAGCCGCCCTGGTTGAGCGTCCAGGCACCGTCCGCTTTGCCGGATGGGGCCAGTTATAGAGCGGGAAAGCATAGTAGAACGCCCGCTCGAACGGATCCTCGCTGGAGGCATAATCATCGGCCGCGCCGGATGCGCAGCCCGAGAGCAGCGCGAGCGTAAGCGAAGACTGCATCAGGCGACGGCGATCGATCTCACTAGTCATCGCTTGGCACTCCGTTGCAGTGATCAGCTTTGACTTCGGCAACGCCGATCGGAGCGATGCGCTCTGGCAGATCGCAGATAGCATCCAGCGCCGAACGGTCTTGGCTCAAATAGCCACGCCAGAAGGTGAGGCTCTCGCGCAAAATCGCGTCGGTCTGCGCGCGTTGCGCGTCGGTCATGTCGCCGCGCGCCTGGAGGCGGCCCGAATAGATCATGTGCTCGCCGCCCTCGAAAACGATGAGGTACTGATCGGCGCCGGTAATCGTGCGGAACGGAATCTGACGTCCCGCCGGTGTGGGTTCGAGGTCGAAGCGGCTACGATCCTCAGTGCCGGTAAAGTGCAGGATCGGCGTCTGCACGCCGGCAAGCGCCTGCGCCGCGTCCTGATTGCGCGGCGCGTTGGGTTTGTAGACGATGGCGGCGTCGATGCGGTCGTCGCGGAACGCATTGGCGGGCGCCGCCAGCAGGGCGCTGCCCCACAGCTACGAGCGTAGTAAGCGCGCCGTAGGAGTGCCCCGACATGCCAAGGCGTGACAGGTCGAAACGACCCGCGAACCGCCCACTTTGATTTTCGGCCTCCAGTCGATCGATGGCAAAGCGCACATCGCCGAAGCGTGCAACGGCCGCGGCGGAAGACATACCTGCACCCAGGCGGGGACGCGCCGGTCGACCTGAAGGGTCGCCGGCGTCATGCAGCAATGACTCGTCACTGCCCGGATGCTGAATCGCCACCGCTGCGAAGCCGTTGGCGGCAAGATGTTCAAGAAGATAGCCAGCCGCCTCGCGCGAGCCGCCAAGCCCGTGTGAAAAGATTATCACCGGCGCCGGCGTTCGCGCCTCTGGGAGATAGAGCTTGTACGGCACGACGCGGTCGCGCGCAGGGTCACGCCATTCGCCGTAAACAACTTCCACACTTTGTGCGGCCGACGCCACAACAGGCGCTTCTGCCGATGCACGTTGCGTCCCGCAGCCCGCAACTGGAAGCGCAGCGCCAAGTGCCACAGCCAGGACGCAATTGCGCACGAAATCCGGCAACCCGGACATCATCGTGCCTTCTAAACGATACTAGTAACGCAGAGTAAGTTCGGCGGCATAGACGGGTGGCGGGGTCGAGAACTCGTTACCGCTCACGGCATTCAGCACATATTGCTCGTCGGTGAGGTTGCGGCCGAATAGCGAAAACCGCCAATGATCGCCTTCCAAGCCGAGACGGGCGTCATAAAGCGCATACCCTTCGTACGCATCGACATTGGTGGGCGTGTCGTAACCGCCATCGGCAAACTGACCGCTGACGCCGACGAACCCCTGAAGCATTCCGATCGGCTGCCTGTAGAGAAGGTTTGCGGTGACTTGGTAGTCGCGCAGGCGCGGCACTTCGTTGCCTTCTAGATCGACAGTGACGCCCTGGGTCAGCAAGCTCGCGCCTTCCTCGTACTCGCCACCAAGCGTCGAGTACGCGAGCCGGGTCACAAGGCTGCCTGGGCCCACGGCGAAAGTGCGACGCGCTTCCGCCTCAAACCCGTAAACGTGGGCATCACCGGCGTTGGACAATACGAAGCCCCTTGCACCCGCTGCAGGCGCGCTGACGACCTGGACGTTGTCTGTCCAAGTGTAGAAAACAGCGGCTTCTGCGTTGAATCCGAACAAGCGGCCTTTCCAACCACCCTCATAATTGTAGCCGTATTCGGCGTCATAGAGCAGCGCCGTTTCAAGCTCGGATCTGATTGTGGTCGGGGGAAGGTTCGTGTTGAAACCGCCTGAGCGATAGCCGGTGGCAAAGCGTAGATACGCATTCTGCGCGTCGGCAAAATTCCATCGCAGGGTCAAGGTCGGCGTGTAGAATGTTTCGCTGCGGCTAGCTTCGACTTCCGCGACTTCACTTCCGGCGCACAAGCCGGCGCCGCCAGGTGGGCGGGCAATACTGAAAAGTAGTTGCCCCCGACCCACCCGACGGCGCGCTCAAACCTGCCGGCACGGCACCGGAGCCGAAATAGACCAGTGGATCTTCAGAATAGCGCTCAAAATGATAGTCGCGCTCGTCGCGCTGCACCCGCAGTTCAGCGCCAAGTGTCCAATTCTCAGCCAGCTTATAATCGATCGACCCAAAGACGGACAGCGACTCCAGGTCTTCAGCAAAGGTGTCGTTGTTCACGAAGAGCCTGGCCGTTGTGCGAGCAGCCCCCGATGGGCCCGCCAGCGCGCCCGATGCCGACAAGCAGCCAGGCACGGAGGGAAGGAGAACGCCCGCGTAGGCAGGACAATCTTCAGGCTCGGTAGCGACTTCATCCGCGGACTGCAGGAACTCCGCGCCAAGGAGCCAGCTGAGACGGCTGTCGCCGCGCGACGTCAAAACTGCTTGCAAGACGTCACGCTCGTAGATTTCGAATTGAGCGCGAGCGAAGTCTGGAAACGCCACAGCCGCTCCGGCGGCGACATCGGTGAGAGAGCTGCCCGAAAAGTGGTCGGCGTCGCCAGCGGCCACGACCGCCGTCGCGTTCGCGGCGCGCCGCTCGCAATGACAAGTCGGCCCAGTCGAGTTCGAAGTCTGCTCTCAGCGTCAGCGCGTTTTCAATGATGTTGACAACCTCTTCGCGGTTTTGATTGGCGTGCACATACGGTGAAGGATCGAGCGCAGGGTTGCGACCGAGGTCGAAGCCCGGCGTCTCGCTGTCGAGGTATTCCCAAGCGAGCGAGAATAACGCGCCTTCCACCGGTCGCGCCTCAGCGGTCAATCTGCCGCCGCTGGTTCGCTGGGCATCCATGAAGTTGCCGGTTGTCGCGTTGACGACGAAGCCCTCGTTCTGATCAGTCACAAAGCCGCCGATCCGCACACCGAGGGTATCGTGAAACGGAAGGTTC
The DNA here is from genome assembly GCA_016703335.1 of Caulobacteraceae bacterium. Taxonomy (GTDB): domain Bacteria; phylum Pseudomonadota; class Alphaproteobacteria; order Caulobacterales; family Aquidulcibacteraceae; genus Vitreimonas. The sequence continues at coordinate 44,636 of JADJCG010000016.1, forward strand.
AGGACGGCTTCAACATCAGTCCGTTGAGGGTCTGTATAACGCACTGTCCCTAGCGCCGTGAATTCGTTGTCTGGGCCGTTGGAAATGATGTTGATGGCGCCGCCGACGGCGTTGCGTCGAACAATGCGCCTTGGGGCCGCGCAACACCTCACCCGGGCGGCATCAGATAGGTCAGACGGCTCAGCGTGCGGCCGCCGAACCCGCCGCCGGCGTTGTAGACGCCGTCGCGGTAGAGCTGGTGGCGGTTTCGCTGAAACCGGGAGCCCGCTGCCATGGCCGCGAATGGTGATGTCGCTCAGATATTCCGGGCCAGACGCCACTGGTGGTGCTCGGCACCTGGCGGAGATAGTCATCCATGCGGTCGAGCACGAGACCTTCACGTTGCGCCTAGGTTATCGCGGTCACTGAGACGGGGACCTCGCTCAGCTACTCTTCCCGACGACGTCCGGTGACGACAATCTCGTCAGACGTCTCCGCCTCGGACGCCGCTCCGGCCTGCTCGACGTCTTGAGCAAGTGCGTTTCCGCCGATCGGCAGAAGCCCCAAGAGAGCTGCGGCTCCACCCTGCAACAGTCGCTTCTTCATCTTCCCGCTCCCCATCGTTCTCGCGCCGATTTTCTTCGTCAGCGTTCGTTTTGTTTGCAGATGTCGTTCTCGCGCGCGGCTGCGGCCGCAGCGAAGCGTTCAGCCGTCGGCGCGACACGTCTTTGCAAGATGATTCGCGTCGGCTCGGCGATTCCACGACCTGCACGGCGCCAGAAGGCACAGCTGCGCCAGCTCGAACCAAAACAAAATCCACGCCGTTCGGCGCCTCGCGGTCATTTTGAACGAAAATGTTGTCGCTGTTGGCCGCGAAAACCGAGACCGACATGTAGTCGTCCCATGCAGCGGCCGTGACGTGCAGCGGTCCTTGCGCGAGGTCGTAGACGCATGCGGAATAAGCCAAGTCCGGCGACGGCCGCACGACGCGGCGCGCTTCCTCATCCGTCCGAGGCGCATGGCTCCATTGATTTATCCGCGTCCCGCCACGGCTGATGCGTTCCATCGCCGCATCCATGAGCGGGTACGGAGCGATGAAGACCGTCGCCAGATGCGCCGCGACAGCAACAATAACCCCGAGAACAACAGGTGGATCACCGGCTTCATGCCGCGCCTCCCGTCGCAGGTTACGGTTTGGATCGATGGAAACGGAATAACGGAGTCGTTTTCGGGTACGCCGGGGTTTGGATTGTACACGCGCAGCGCCCGCTGAACTCACCGGCGGCGTGTTGCGATCAATTCTCCGCGTCGGCCCGATCGGTTGCAGAGGCAGGCGACCCAGCTTCCATCTTCCTGCGATGCATTTGAGTTGCGTCGACGGAATAGGCATGCTTGCCGTTCATCGGCAGAAAATTGTCGGCCGCGTAAACGGTGATTGACCACCAGCGTGTGGGCAGGTCGCCGCCGCGAAGTTCGTATATGCAACCCTCGCGCAACGGACGGCCGTGCTCATCCTGGTAGCGCTGATAGTAGATTGTTTCCGAACGATTGAGCGCGAGCAGCCCCATCGTCGCGACGATGCCGCGCGTGTATGGGTCGGCCGCGCTTGAACCGGCGTTGCGATTGCCAGACCAGTAATCGTGGTGGGTCCGTCCAAAAAACAGCTGGCCGTTGTTGAGCACGGCCAAGGCGGAGCCAACACCGATGGCCGCGCTGATCAGGATCGTTACGCCGACGGCGAGAACACGCTTCAGCATCTGCGCGCTCCGGCCTGTTGCTTGGCCATCGCAGTCGATGGGACATTTCTCGCCAGGTTATGCTCTCCTCGCTGCCGTATTGTGCACAATTTAGCGCAACGAGCGGGTTGTCAACCGCGCATTGGTTTTTGGCGAGGTTTGCGGGTCCGGGCGGGGGTCGGCGTGGCGTTTTGGATACGTACGCGGGGCACCAAGAAGCTCCGTGTCAACGCTACGATCTCTCGCGCTGTCGTCTCAGCCAGGACGCCATTCCGGGACATCACCGCATCGATTAAAGTGCGGTGCAACTCGACCTGCCGCTGCGCAGCGGCCGGCACGTCGAAATCCAAAAAGCGGTGCTGCCACAGCGCCAGGCTACCAACGCGGTTGAGCATGTCGTGCGCGAGATTGCTCGCGCTCCAGCGCGATAGACGTCGGCCAGTCTGGAACGCGATATCGATTCGCTCGGGGAGCGAGTTGCGGCTCACTGCGTCGAGCGCGCGCTGATACATTATTTCCAGCTCCGGAAGTGCGATTCATCGACCGTTTCAGCGGCGATGCGCATGGCCACGCCATAGACTGCCTCGAGCATGTCGAGGATGTAGCGCGTGTCATCGGCGTTCAGTTCGAGCACCATGGCGCCACGCCACGGCCGCACCAGGATGGATCCCTGGCGCTCGACTTGACGGAACGCATTGCGCACCGGGGTTCGGCTGGTCCCGTATTTGGTGGCGACCTCTTGTTCCGCGAATCCAATGACCGAGCGGATAGACGCCGCTGATGATGTCTTGCATCAGGCGTCGCGAGATGATGGTGTCGAGCGGGAGATCTCGCTCGCCCTCGTCATCCGCGCCAATCTCTTCCGGCACGTCCGTTTGGTCTGTCACGCGACCTCCGTTGCAACTTCCAGGGATACATTATTGCACACAATTCAGCCAAATGCTCCACCCCAGCGCGGCCTTGACCAGCGGGCGGGGCCGACACGTCGGGTTTTGCTGGCCGGAACCGGCTTGGCGGCCTGCGCGACGGCCCCGGGCAACGCCGAGGACCACGCCGGCGCGGCCCAAGACGATCTGCGGATGTACGAAAGCTTTGGGCTGAAACATGCCGGCGGCGCGGGCGACATCGCTTGCGGCGACTGGCTCCGGAGCGCGCCTGGCGTCGCTTGGTTTTGCAGTCGAACGTCAGCCCATCGCGGCCGTCGCCATCACCGAGGCCGAACCGCAGCTTCGCGTGGGCAGCGCGCGCGCGGAGGTCGCTGTTCACTGCCTCGGCGCGCCCGGGACCTACCCGGCCGAAACTCGACCGCTAAGCGTATGGGGCGCGCCGGAGGTCACCGCTCCCGTCCCGCGAGGCGCAATTGTTGTGGCGCATCTGCCGAGCCAGAGATGGTCTTCGGCGCTTCATCCGATTGTCCGTGAAACGGTCACGCATGCCTTCGACGCCGGCGCATCCGCCTTGGTGCTGGTCACACACGGCCCCAGCGGCGACTTGATCCATCTGAACCGCACGCGCGAAGCTGGGTCTCAGGACGGACCCATCGCACTGATGGCGCCGCGCGACTGGGCGGGGCTTCAGCCGGCGCTGGTGCCGAACCCCACGGGCACAGTATCGCTGAACGCGCGCGCAATCGAACGCCCCGCCTTCAATGTCGTCGCGCGCATAGATCGCGGCGCGGCGCGCTGGCTTGTCGTTTCAACGCCGCGCTCGGGATGGGGTCCGTGCGTTGGAGAGCGCGGACCAGGAATCGCGGCGTTCCTGGAATTGGCGCGGTGGGCGCCCCAACGTTTTCCGCGCTTCAATTTGGCCTTCGTCTGCACCAGTTCGCATGAGTTCGAAAACGCGGGCGGCGCAGCGTTTTTGGAAAGCGGCGCGCCAACGCCGGACTCGACGGCGCTCTGGTTACACCTTGGCGCCGGATTTGCCGCGCGCGATTGGCACGAAGTAGGCAGGCGTTTGTTGCCTCTGCCAGCGCCGACCCACAACGCTTTTTTGGTAGCCACCGCGCCCTTCGTGGAACAAGCACGCGCGGCGTTCAGCGGCGTCGCCGGTCTTGAGGCGGCCTACGAGGCGAGCCAGGGCGCGGCCGGCGAGCTGCAGAATGTCATCACCGCCGGCTATGGCGCTGTGATCGGCATGTTCGGCGCCCACCGCTTTCATCACACCGCGCAAGACGATCTGCGCTGCGTCGATCCGGTCCATTCCATCGATGCGATAACCCGACTCAAACGCCTGCTCGAAGCGTCGATCCCAGCAGATCGCCGACCGAGCTAACTGTCTCCAAGAACGCATGGTGACCGCGCCGATCGCGCGTGCTCCCCCGCGAGGGGAGATGTCACGCGGCGCGTGCATGTCGCCAACGCGAGAGGGAGTTTTTCAACACTATCGCCCCGAAGCTGACGTGTCCGACAGTGTGGCCGCCGTTCTGACATCGCTTGCGACACCCTTTCCAACCCGCCCCTCCGGAGTTAAAAGAAGATCAGCGTGTTGTTGGCTGCGGATGCACCATTTTCGCCCGCATATCACTCGAACCCAAGCCACTTTTGAGTCCGTCGGTATCAACCCCGGTATGAGTCGCTCGCCCATTTGGGGAGTTCGATTTGGGTTCAATTGGATACAGCAGGCCGTTAAGTTATCTTCCGTCCCCTCCACTTCTGAGCAATTAGCGATCAACGTCGGTTTTCGAGCGGTTTCGCGACGGTGAGTCATACGGCGCATAGGGCAGGAAATCGCCGACAGCGGTCACTCGACTTGCGCAGCGGGCGTGCGCCGCAGCTCGGCTTGACATAGTTTGATATCGAACCATATGCTTCGGCCTCGAACTATTACGAGGTTCTCGCATGACCACCCGCCGTCACGTTCTCGCTCTGCTTGCATCCACGCCGTTCGCCGCCGCCTGCACGCCGTCGGGTCTGCCCAATCCAGTTTCGGCGTGGCGCGCGCCCGGCGCAGGGGAGACCGATCCGCGCCGCTTTTGCCTAGCGCACGCGATACTCGCGCCTAACCCGCACAATCGCCAACCCTGGCTGATCGACCTCGTAGGCAGTGAAGAATTGGTGTTCCGAGCGGATACGGAGCGGCTGCTGCCCGCCACTGACCCGCTCAATCGGCAGATCGTGCTGGGGTGCGGCGCTTTCCTTGAGGTGTTCGATTTAGCGGCGCGATCGCTTGGCCGTCGCGCCGAGATCACGCTGTGGCCTGAAGGCGAGCCGGATGTGCGGCTCGATGATCGAGTTGTCGCGCACATCAAGCTTGTCAGCGAAGAGGTCGAGGCCGACCCGCTGTTTGAACACATCACTGTGCGGCGCACCAATCGCGATCCTTACGAGGCGCGCGCGGTTGAAGGCGCGGCGCTGACAGAGTTAGGCGAGGCAGCGCTGCGTCCAAGTCGTGCGAGTAACCTATCAGTCCATTCGGTTGAAGGCGAGCGCTTCGCGACGACCTCCGCCGGCTGGCCTGGGATGCGTTCGAGGCGGAGATAAAGACCCCACGGCTTATCAGGAGAGCGTCGACCTCATGCGCATCGGGGCGCGCCAAATCGCCGAGCATCGCGACGGACTGGTCATGGATGGACCGATGATCGAATTTGCTCACGCAGTGGGCCTCCTCAATCATAGCGTCCTCGCCGACATCGAGCACCCGCTGGTGAAGCAGGGCTATGAGGCATTCCGTCCGCTCGCGCTCGAAGCGCCCGCCTTCATTTGGATCAATTCGACGGACAATACCCGCACGACCCAGATCGAAGCCGGGCGCGCCTATGCGCGGCTCAATCTCGCTGCAACGCGTGCGGGCCTTGCGATGCATCCGTGGAGCCAGGCGCTGCAGGAATATCCTGAAATGGCCGCCTTCCATGCGCGCGCCGAGGAGCTCATGAGCGCGCCGAGCGAGGCGCGAGTGCAGATGTTTGTGCGCGTGGGTTACGGGCGCCAGACCGGCCCCGCGCCGCGCCGGGGGCTTAGCGATCACATCCGCGCATGAGACATCCCGCCGAGGATACCAACGCCGCGTTTCAAACTTCAATGAAATCGCCATAATAGCACAGCTGTCAGGTGCGGCGTTCGAACGCGTGCTGCCTGAAGGACTTTCTCTTGCGGGCTTTGGCGTGCTCAACCATTTTATTCGGCTCAAGCGCGATGCTGAGAGACCGACGCAGCTGGCGCGCAATTTTCAGGTCGCAAAGAGCGCGATGACCAACACGCTGCAACGGCTCGAAAGCGCGGGCTACATTACGCTCGAACCGGACCCAGAGGACGGCCGCGGCAAGATCGCCCGCATCACGCCTTCTGGCCGCGCCGCACGCGACGCAAGCATCGCGCGGCTTCAGCCCGTGATGGCGGAATTCTCGCCATGTTTCCTGCGAGCGACTTCAAACGTGTGCTTCCCGCGCTCTCGCGGCTTCGCCTAGCGCTCGACACCGCGAGGGATTGACGCCTGACACCGCGCGGCTCAACTGTCCAAATGGGCCAACGCGCAACGAAGTGTCGATTTCACTGAGCAGCCGGCGCGATACAATCGCGACGCTGGCGCCATTCCCGCGGCAGCGGCGCGATCTCGCCGGAAGTAGTCATTCGGAACGTGCTGCCGAGCTCGCCGGCTATGATTCGTCGTTGCGAGTTTCTCCGACAGCGCCGATCATTTGGTCCGCTAAGGCAGCTCCGCGAGAAAGCCGCAGATCGCGCGCCACGCTTCAGGCTCTGTCAGCAACGGCGCGTGGCCGACATTGGCAATTTCCGCAACTCGGATAGTGCGGACTTTGGCGTGCAGTTTGGAAGCCGTCTCACGGCTAAGGATGTCGGAATTCGCACCACGCAATAGGAGTGCCGGACGCCCCTTGGCCAAGCGTGTGAACAGCCTCCATGCCAGCGCTGGCGGCACGGTAAGGAGCCCGGCTTTGATAGGTACCGCAATCGCCGGATCGTAGTTGAGCATCGGACGGCCGTTCGCATCTTCACGGAAAGTGCGGCGAGCAAAATCTGCCCAGGCACTGTCATCGAGATCGGGATGCGCGTCGCTGTTCAGAGCGCGCGCATACGCCGCCGCATCGGCCCAGCTCTCGATCTGAACGGGTTTGCCGGCGTATCCCGCAATGCGGGCAAGTCCTTCAGGCGACGCAACCGGGCCAACATCGTTGAGGATCGCGCCGGCGATTGCGCTTCGACGTCGCGCTGCAAGGGCCACAGTTATCACGCCCCCCATCGAGGTGCCGATGAAAATCGCCTTGGCGATGCCTAGCGCATCGAGCCATGCCAGCACATCGTCCGCGTACACTTGAGGTACGTAATTCATCGGCTGCGGGTCGTAAGCTGAAAGTCCGCGGCCGCGCATGTCAGGCGCTAACACTCGCCGACCGCCGCTGCTCAGACGGACCGCGATCTCCGCAAAATCTGCGGAGTTACGGGTGAGGCCATGCAGGCACAGAACAGGCAGGCGCGCGGGCCCGGATGCGGCGGCATAGTCGCGAGCGTAGAGCTGCAGCTTGTCGCGCGTGAGATGCTGCTCGGCGAAGCCGGTCATTCACACTTCCCAGTCACGCGCGATCCGCCGTGAGGCCAGTGCATAGGACGCCGCGCTCAACACATAGAAACCGGCCCCGGCGATCAGAGCGTAGCGCAACGATTCTTCGGCAAATCGCAACAGCAGAGCGTCGGAAATAAAGCCGAGGATAAACGAGCCCAGCCCTAATCCGATAATATTGTTGATCAACAGGAAGATTGCGGAGCTTGTCGTGCGCATTGAAGGCGGCGAGACATGCTGGATTGCCGTGAGGATGGGGCCGTACCCCATCGAGCCTAGCGCAGTTGGGACCACCAACAGTGCTGCCGAAAGCGGAGCCGAGCCAACGGTCACAGCGGCAATGTAGAATGGCAGAGAGAAGAGCAGCGCACAGATCGGGACGAGAACGTAGCTGGTCGGACGCGTCGGACCGAACTTGTCGGTGATCCATGCTCCCGCCCAGGCGCCGCCGACCCCGCCGACGAGAATGACGCCGGCATAGATCATTGAGACAAGCCCAGAACCAAATCGAACGAGCGCACGTAGAAAGAGGGAATCCAGAACGAAATGCCGTAGCTGGCCGTGGCTGCGAGGGACGAGCCAAGCGAAATCAACCAAAACGAGGGCTTGCCCTTGAGAATACGCGCAGTGCTTCACCGAAACGCGGTGGGTTAGCGGGAACGTTTACATCAAACCCGCCTCGCACCGGCTCGCGCACTAGAGCTTTGAACACCGGCGCTATGATGATGCCAGCGACGCCCATGGCGATGAAGGCGACGCGCCAGTCGAATGTGGTGGCGATGAAACCGCCGAAGGCCAGACCGAGCGCGCTGCCGATCGGAATACCAAAAGAATAAAAGCCCAGCGCACGCGCGCGCTGATGCGGCGGAAAATAATCCGAAATCAATGAATAGGAGGGCGCGACGCCGCCGGCCTCGCCGACGCCGACACAAAGCCGCGCTGCGAACAATTGCGCGAAATTAGTGGCGAAGCCGCAAAGCGCCGTGAAGCCGCTCCACACCGTAATCGCGATGGTGACGATCCACGTGCGGCTATGCCGATCTGCGAACCAGGCGATCGGCACGCCGAGTGTAGCGTAGAAGAGGGCAAACGCCGTGCCGCCCAGCAGGCCAAGCTGCGTGTCTGAGAGGCCGAGGTCGAGCTTGATCGGCATCGCCATCACGCCCAGTAGCACGCGATCTGCGAAATTGAAGATGTAGACCAGCAGCAACAACGAGAGCGCCAGATAGGGATTGGCCTTGATCTGCCCCGCTGCCATCTCAGATCCTGTCACCGAATTATCGCTCAACATTTAGAGCCGATACTCTGACGAGAACCGCGTGGGATGGTCATCGAGCATGTCTTCCCCGCCTGTGATGTTGTCGGAGCCGGTGAGCGAATGAAGGTTGTGCGGAAGCCGCCGCGCTGTCAACAATGTTCAGCGTTTGATGAGGATCGTTCATGGCCGATAAAACGGTGCCGCCTCCCCCGGCGCACCATCACTGGATGGATCGCGATGGCGCTTGCTGCGGTGTCGATGGGGTGCGCTTCGGCGACCGCGCCAACGGACGCGGAGCGACCGATCGTGCGCGCAGACACGGGAGCGCTGCGCGGTGTGGATCTAGGCGACCTCGAAGTTTATCGCGGTATTCCTTACGCGGCACCGCCGGTCGGGGCGCTGCGGTGGCGCGCGCCTCAGCAGATCGCTGAATGGGAAGGTGTTCGCGACGCAGTGACAGCGGGGTCAGCGTGTCCCCAGCCGCCTGCGCCGCAATACGGCGAGGTTGGCCCGACAAGTGAAGATTGCCTTTACCTCGACGTCTGGCGGCCCGCTGGCGCGGAGGTGTCTGGCGACTTGCCGGTCATGGTGTGGGTCCACGGCGGCGCGTTCGTCATAGGCTCAGGCTCGTTGCCGCTCTACGACGGTGCCGCCCTCGTTCGACGCGGCGTCATCGTTGTATCGATCAACTATCGGCTCGGCCGGCTTGGTTTTCTGGCGCATCCCGCACTGTCCGCCGAGCAAGGCGGCGCATCGGGCAATTACGGATTGCTCGATCAGATCGCGGCGCTGCGCTGGGTCGAGCGCAACATCGCCGCCTTTGGCGGCGATCCTGACAATGTCACCGTGTTCGGCGAATCCTCCGGTGGGTTGTCGATCCTTGCGCTCATGACGTCGCCGACTGCGGAGGGCTTATTCGACAAAGCGATCGTACAATCAGGCGCGGGCCTAGCGGTTTTCCAATCTCTGCGAACAGGCCGTTTTCGGCCGAAGCGATGGGATCGGCATGGGCGCGTACGCGCGGGCTTTCTGAAGCCACGCCTGCGGCCCTGCGCGCTCTGACAGCCGATCAAGTGCTTGAGGGGCAAACGATCGTAGGTCCGATCGTCGACGGCGGCGTGCTGCAGAGAAGTCCGGGAGACGCCTTCAGGCGGGGCGAGCAAGCGCGGATTCCACTGATTGTCGGCGCCAATTCCTATGAGGCCAGCCTTGGCTTTCTCACCGAAGCCTTTGCACGAGGCGCCGTGGCCGATGCCTACGACACGTTGCTCGCCAAATACGCCCAGCGCGAACCTGTCGAACAGGCTCGGCTTACCCTCATCGGAGAATTGTTCGGCGTTCAGCCCGCGCGCTTCATTGCGCAAGAGCACAGCCGAACAGGCGCAGCTAGCTTCCTCTATTATTTCGACCACGTCCGCGCCTCACAGCGAGGTTCAAGCCATGGAGCGCCGCACGGGGGCGAGTTGCCGTATGTGTTCGGAACGCCGGCGCACTTCTTCACCGAGTGGCCGGGCCAAGCGTCATCGGAATTGGATGAGCGTGATCGGCGGGTGTCGGACACTATCATTGATTACTGGACAGCGTTCGCGCGAAGCGGCGATCCCAATTACGATCGCGCGCCGGCTTGGCAAGCCGTGCAGCCGGCAGACGTACGCACGTTGCGTCTCGGTGAAGAGATCGAGATGGTTGGGTTTGATGGTCTGGCCGATGAGACGGAAGTGGCAGCCGTCGCGGCATCGACACGAGGATGGGGCCCTTAAGAGGCCCTACCCCGTCTTGTTCGATCAGAACGCCCTGAAAACGCGCACGCCCACTTGCCGTGGCGCTCCGACAACCCGCAATCCGCTCAGTTTCGCGGCGACGTAGTGTTCGTCCGTCAAGTTCGTGGCGAACGCCGTCAATGTCCAATCGTCGTGCGTGAACGCCACTTGCGCATTGACGAGGGTCAGGTCGTCGAGTTCGTCGGTCGTAGGGATTTGGTATATATTCACGTAGCGCTCGCCGAGATACGAAACATCGATGCGCGGCGTAATAGTCCCGAATGACGTGTCGAACCGATGCTGTAAGCCGGCGCTCGCGGTAAACTCTGGGCTGTACGGCAGACGATTCCCAGTGAGGTCGAGGCATTGCGGCGTAGTTGCAGGGCCGCCGGCGGGACACGCGGGCGAAAGCACGGGCGGTGGATTGCGCGAATCGACCGCGAAGAACCGGCCTAGTTCGCTATCGCCATATGCCGCGGCTAGGTTGAACGAGGTCGCTCCGAACGTGCCATCAACCTGGAGCTCAATGCCTTGGCTCGTGGCCTCCGGGGCGTTCAGGATTACTGTCTGGCGCGTATCTACGTCGAATTGAGCAGCTTGATAATTGTCATAGTCGTAGTGATAGGCGCTCAGCTGCACGTTCACGCGGTCGTCCAACAGGCGGACGCGATAACCCGCCTCGAAGGCAAGGACATCTTCACCCTCGAATGAAGGCGGCGCCGTGATGCTGGTGTTGAGACCGGCGTTCTTATGCCCCGTGGCGACAAAGGCGTAGAGGAAGTTGTCCTCGTCAAGTTGGTAGGAAAGGCCGAGCTTGCCAGTCGTGCTGTCGTCATCAGGCAGCGTTGAAGGGCCTGGCGTCGCTCCGAGCGGAAAGCCGAAGAAGAAGACTTCCGTGATAAGGTCCTGCTCTACGACGGAATGATTGTAACGCGCGCCCAGTTCGACCTGCAGTCTCGGCGTCAGATCGTAACTCACATGACCGAAGACGGCGGTGTTTTCACGTATGAGCTGCGATGTGAGATCGATCAGAACCGGTGGCGCGTCGATAACGAACAGTGGGATGCCCACCGTGCTGCGGGAGTAATAGGCGCCAAGCACGTATTGGAGCGGCCGATCGTCAGGCGAGATGATGTTGAATTCTTGCGAAACGATCTCTTCGGTGGCCTCGTACTCGAGCGAGGCTATCGCCAGCGCCGTGCCATCGGAATCGCTGAGCTGTCGGGTGCGACCGTCCTGGTAGCCGGTGATCGATCGGAAAGCCCAGCCGCTATCGGTCGTGTAGGTCAAATTGCTGGTGGCGCGCAAAAACCGATCGACCGCGTAGAGATCGAGATCGGTCTCGACGTCATAAAAATCGTTCGGCGACGCGATCGGGGCGTAGGTGTTCGCGCCCCCGTCATGATAATCGTAATCGACTTTGAACACCGCCTCGAAATTGTCGGTGGGCGCCCACAACAGTCCTAGACGTCCGGCAGCACGCTGCAAGCTGGCGTCGACATCCCCCGTGCCGCCATAGTCAAAGAAACTGTCGCGTTCTTCGCCATCGAACGCGAAGCGGACGGCCAGAGTGTCGCTAATCGGCACATTGAGAGCGAACCGGCCGGCGATTTGATTGAAGCTCCCCGCTTGGACCTGCCCGTAGCCGCCGAAGCCCGCGAGACTTGGATCGACCGTTTCGATGAAGATCGCTCCTCCGGTCGAGTTCTGACCGGCGAAGGTACCCTGCGGGCCGCGCAACACCTGCACATTGGCGATGTCGAAATAGGGCTCGGTGTTGGCGAAGTATGAGTTGAAGGTAGCGACGCCGTCCCGGTAGATCGGCACACCCGCCGCCGACTGTGTTACAACCTCGGTCCGGCCCACGCCTCTGATGTTGACCAGATTGCCTTGGCCGTAAGTGCTGACCGTGAGTGACGGTGTATGGAATTGTAGCGCATCGACATCATCGATCTGACGCTCTTCGAGGTCCGTACCGGAGAACACGCTGGCGGACATCGAGGCATTCATCAGATCGACGGCGCGCCGCTCGGCGGTGACGACAATTTCTTCGGACTCTCCGCTGGCGGAGGGCGGCGTCTGCGCCAACGCCGTGAATGGCGTCGCCGCCAAAGCGAGGCCCAAGGCGCTTGCCAGGGCGCGCGGCGACACACGAGACGTGCTTAGGGCAAAGCGCATCGTTAATCCTCCCCGTGCTATATGTTCAGCACTTGCTTAGTATCGGTGCAGCAGCCTGCGGCAGGTGTCAGCAATTTTCAACGGTTGCTGAACATGATAGATGCGTTCCATGGTGCGCGTACAACAGCGCCGGAGCTTAACGTGGCAAGAGCAGTGGCCAATTTGCAGCAGCGCGCAGGCAAGCGCGGACCTCGTCGCATCGGCGAGCACAGCCGCCAACACAAGGCGTCGTCCAAGCCGGCCGGGCCGAGCACCTCAAAGAAGGCGCAGCAAAGTCAGGAGACCAAGGACCGCATTCTCGATTCGGCGGAGGAATTGTTCTCACGCCACGGTCTCTATGGGGTCACCGTGCGCAACGTCGCGGACCTCGCCGGAGCGGACCAAGCGCTGATCCATTATTATTTTGGCACCAAACGCGGCATGTTCGACGCCGTCTTCGAGCGCCGGGCCGGCGGCATCAACGCCGCGCGGATGGCAGCGATGGACGCCTACGAAGCGAAGGTAGGTCCTAAAGTCACCGTTGAGGGCGCCATTGGCGCTTTCCTCCAGCCGATCTTCGATAACGACCGCGCGGCCGACGATGGCTGGCGGAATTTCTCCGCTTTGGTGGCTCTCGCCAACAACAGCAAGGAATGGGGTGGCCAGATGATGAGCCGCTATTTCGACAGCGTCATCCATCGATTGATTGGATTGCTTCGCAAGGCGTTGCCCGAAGCCAAAGACGAAGACCTGTATTGGAGCTACCAAATGCTTTCCGGCTCACTGATGCTGCTCCAGGCGGAGACGGGCCGCATCGAATTGCTCTCCAAGGGCAAGTGTCGCTCCGACGATGTCGATGCTTTCAGCGCACGGCTAGTGCGTTACGCCGCGGCCGGTTTCAAGGAATTGTGCGCGCGCAAGCGGCGTTGACTTCCGGGCTCAGTATAGTTCATCAATTGATGAACATGCGTCCGCGTTGAAAACGCGGAACGGGAGGAATGCGTGCAACAGGGTGCGCCGAGCCAGATTGCATCTTTCGTCGGTGGCGTGCGAAGCGCAGCCGCCGTGCGGCCAAACCAGATTGCAATTCAAGATGATGAGCGCGCGATAACTTACGCGGATTTGATGCGGGCTGCGGAGCGCGCGGCCGCAGCCTTCGCGCGGGATGGCCTAAAGTCGGGAGACGTTATTGCGATCTGCGCGGCGAATTCCGTCGCGTACGGCGCGGTCTATGTGGCGGCTGCGCTGGCTGGGATCGTCACGGCGCCCTTACCACAAAGCGCTACAGACGAGGCGCTGGCGAAGATGATAGTAGATTGCGGCGCCCGGATCGTGTTTGCCGACGCCGACAATTTCGCCCGTTTGACGAACGCCGGGGCGCGTGTCGTCGCGCTCGATGGCGTGGAGACGTGGTGGGCCGCCGCGCCTTTGCACTCATCAACTTGCGATATCTCCGGCGAGCACGCCTTCAACATCATCTACTCCTCAGGTACAACCGGCGCCCCGAAGGGCATCGTTCAGAGCCATGCGATGCGCGACGCTCATGTGCGGCTTGCACAAGCGTGTGGCTACGACACTGACACCGTCACGCTACTTTCAACGCCGCTCTATTCAAACACTACATTGGTCAGTTTCCTCCCGACGATTGCGCTTGGAGGGACGGCGATTTTGATGCGCAAGTTCGATGTGGAAGGATTTCTTCAGCGCGCGCAGGAGCATCGTGCGACGCACACGATGTTGGTGCCCGTGCAATATAAGAGACTGTTGGAATCGCCGCGCTTCTCAGCGTACGATCTGTCATCGTTCAAACAGAAATTCTGCACCTCGGCGCCGTTCGCCGCGGATTTGAAGCGACAAGTGCTGGACCGCTGGCCGGGCGCGCTGACCGAATATTACGGCATGACGGAAGGTGGCGGCCTCTGCATCCTATTCGCCGATCAATTCCCGGATAAACTCCACACCGTCGGCCGGCCCGCCCCAGACAACGACATCCGATTAGTCGATGACGAAGGACGGGAGGCGCCGCAGGAGAGATCGGCGAGGTTGTGGGCCGCTCCGGCAGCTTCATGAATGGCTATCATAAGCGCAGCGCCGATACGGCAGCGGCGTTCTGGCATAGTCCCAATGGTCTTCGCTTTATGCGCACCGGCGATGTCGGCCGTTTCGATGAAGATGGCTTTCTTATCCTTATGGACCGCAAGAAAGACGTGATCATTTCGGGCGGCTTCAACATCTACTCATCCGATCTCGAAGACGTGCTGCGCAGCCATCCCGCCATCGACGATGTCGCCGTTGTCGGCGCGCCATCGGAGAAGTGGGGCGAAACCCCTGTGGCGTTCGTGGTCTGCAACGCGCCGATCGACTGCAATGAGTTGCTGGCCTACGCCAATGAGCGGCTGGGGAAACTACAACGACTCGCCGAGGTGCAAAAGATGGAGCGGCTGCCGCGCAACGCGATCGGCAAAATATTGAAGCGCGAGTTGCGCGAGGCGGCAAGGCAACGAGCGATCCGATGAAAGCTCAGTCCGTGGGGCGCCGCTTGAGCTGCCTCATCCATCCTGAGCGCGAGGGCCATCGTGTGCCGCTCGGCCGTACGCCTTGCCGTGCACATAAACGGCCAACTGGTGTGCCCGCTTGACGGTTCGATCCCAACAACGGTCACTGGCCTAGCATCGCATAACGGACGTTCGCGCCCTCAGCCGAATATCACAAACAGGTCCCAGGGTCCGCAATGGGCCAGCCCGCGACGTAGCGCAGATTTCACTGAGCGGCCATGTCGATCCACAGCCGACGCTCGTCGGCGACGATGCGCGGTGGAATTAGTGGCCCGGTCGATCGTTCCCCTGAAACTGCGAATGATCCACGCTTGCGCGCGCCTGGGATCAGACCCGATAGTGCGCGCTCGGGAGGGGCCTTGTGACACTCGATCTCACTGCACTTGCAGCGGCCTACGCTGTTGGCGTCGCCTTGTTGCTGATGGGTTACGTGCTTGCCGGCCCCGTCTGGGTCGAGCGGCACTCGATTCAACTGGCCGGCCCTGGCCGGGCGCGCCGCGTCTCGGGCTTTGGGGCGAATGGTCTCTGTTCACCGCTTGCGCCGCCGTCGTCGCCACCGTGCGCAGTTTCACAGACGTCGCCATCGTCGATGACGTCCTCTTGCCCCACTGGCGCGCAGCGCTCGGCGTTCTGCTTGCCGTTGGACTGATCGTTCTCGTTTATTCGCTCAGCGTGGTCGCCGGCGCCAAGCGTGATGGTAAGGACGCCGCTTATCGCGCGCGTCTTGGCGCAGCCTACGTGCCGTATGCGATGTACTCGGCCATCCTGTTCGCGGGCGGCATCGGCGTGCTGGGCTTGCTCGGCGTGGAGTTCCTCCACGATCAACACGCCTTCAACACCCAAGCCCGCATCGTCGCGCAATCGGTCAGCCAAGCCGTCACGGCAGCGCACGCGCCCGGCGATCCTCTCGATGCGGCGCGCCACGCGCTCACCTATTTGGAAGACGCGATTGGCCAGATCGCGGTGTCGCAGAACATCCTTCAGGATCAGATGAACCCGGTTTTTATCTTCGCCGCCGTGATCTTCGCGGTAAACATCCTCATCGTCCTCTCGCCGATCCGCTCGGCCTTCATGCAGGGTGCGATCGACCTGACCCACATCCTCACCGCTATCGCCATCGCCGGCATTCTGATTGCGGGCTTTGTCAGCTATTTCCTTTCCTACGCCGACGTGATCCAGGACACGCTGGCGCGCATGGAGGCGGCGCATCCGAACGCGGCGTTGGGGGCGTGGGACTTATCACAGCGCTACAATGAGATGGTGGTGCAATTGAACAGGTCGAAGAATCTGCTTGGCTTCGCCCAGGCGATCGGCGGGGAAGGCTCGGGGCTGGCGCTGTTTGCGGCCGCGATCCAGTTCACGGTCGACCGCATACCGGGCCGCGGCGAGCGCAAGGCGGAGGCGTGAAATGCGCGCTCGTTTCATCGCACTCGCCGCACTGGCCGTGGCGGTCGCGCTCTACGCCGGAGCGTTCTCCGTGCTGAACGGCAATGCTGTCGCTTCGTCGCGCGACCTCGACGTGCGCGGCTCGGCTGCAAACGGCGCAGCGGGCGAGACGCCTCGATCTGATGATCTGGAACCTGGGCTATGGTGGGCTCGGGCGCGAGAGCGATTTCATCGCCGACGGCGGCACGCATTACTCTTCCACCCTCGCGCACGGCGGTGCGCGCCAATGTGGAAGCGATCGAGCGCTTGGTTCGCGACGAGCGCTCGCGCCCACGTGATCTTGTTTCAGGAGATCGCCCGCGGCGGCCCCGTAAATTACTGGGTGGATCTCAAGGCCAGGATCGATCGGACACTACACGGGCGCGGCAGCGTTTTCTTCGCCGATTTCAAGACACGCCTAATGCCCTGGCCCCTCGCTATGACGCACGGCCAGGCGATCTATTCCACCTACAGCATCGAAAGCGCCGACGTGGTGGCTCTGCCGGCGGAAGACGCGAGCATCTTCGGCGTCAAGCGGCGGTACGCATCCGTTGTTGCGCGCATTCCCATCGACGGCGCCGCCCACGGCTGGACCGTCGCCAGCGTGCACCTCGCCGCCTTCGATCCCGACGCCGCCGTGCGCACGCGGCAATTGCGCGAATTGCTGGCGTGGGCCGAGCGCGAATACCAGAGCGGCCAGCACGTGGTTATCGGCGGCGATTGGAACTTCCAATTGGCGGAGACCAACTTCCCGAACACGACGGAAGAGCGCTTCCTGTTCTGGCTATTTCCGTTCCCTCAAGACGCGCTACCCGAAGGCTGGCGCATCGCCGCCGACGCGCGTGTGCCTTCGGTGCGCACAAATCATCAGCCGTATGTAGCGGGCGAAAA
Organism: Caulobacteraceae bacterium; assembly: GCA_016703335.1. Lineage (GTDB taxonomy): Bacteria > Pseudomonadota > Alphaproteobacteria > Caulobacterales > Aquidulcibacteraceae > Vitreimonas. The sequence continues at coordinate 61,911 of JADJCG010000016.1, forward strand.
CTACGTGACCACGATCGACGGCTTCATCGTTTCGCCGAACGTCGCGGTTGAGAGCGTGGCCGGATTCGATCTCGGCTTTCAAAACACTGATCACCAGCCGGTGCGCGCGCGCATGCGCGCACTGCGTGCGCCGCAGACTGAACAAAGCGGGCGCTGACCCTCTTGGTGGTCGCGGCTGAAAGGCTGGAAAGGGCCACATCCAGGCCAATCGCAATTTTTCCCGAATGACCGCCGCGCTCCAAACCTGCCGATCGCGCCCTGCGTCACAATTCGGAGCGCTCTCGCTGGATGCAGTCGCTCGGCCGTCGGCCCAAGTATTGGGTTAGGATCCATTCCTGGGTATTCCCGGTTATTTTAGTTGTATTCATGGCATTCCTGCCAATGACTGGACCCATGAAGTTCGGCGAGTACATCAAGAACCGGCGCACCGAGCTCGGGTGGACGCAGCCTGATGCGGCGGCCAAGGCGGGCATCGAGCAATCCTATTTGTCGAAGCTTGAGACTGGAAAATCGTTTCCGTCGGAAGATGTCTATCAGCGGCTGGTGGAGGCGTTCAGCGTCGACACCGGGGCGATGGTCGCTGCCCTCTACCCTGCCGAACTCGACCGGCTCCGCGAGATCGAAGCAGTGCGCAAGAACCTGCTTGAGCGCGAGCACGATACGCGCTCGACCACGCGCCGCTGGCTCTATGCGGGGCTGGCCGCTTTGGTTGCGGGCGGCGCGCTGATCGGGCTGGCGCAGATCGATCGCGGCGGTGCGGCGACGCACTACACGTATCAATCCTACGGCGTCGTCCGGCCCGGAGAGAGCGACGACATCTTCGATGAAAACCCCGCACGCGCCGACGAACAAACCGTCTCTATCCCATACATGCGCGGTCCCGCGTACACGGAGACCGTGCCGGAGGGCCGCCGCACGTGGCATCTGGTTGGCGCGAACGCGTTGCTCGTCCCAGCTAAGTTTGGTTGGGCCTTAGTCCCGGGCTTCGCGCTGATCTTTGGCGGGCTCGGATGTTTCTTTTTCAGCTGGCGCAGACCCTGAGGACAAAATGAGATTTGTTATTCTGATTGCCGCCGTGGCTCTTGCGAGCTGCGTGAGCGACCCCTTGTCTGCTGCAAACACGGCGTTGCGCGGCGAACCCCTTGATGCGCGCATCGAGGCGTTGATGGCGCGCGAACAAGTTGTCGGCATGGCTGTCGCGGTGATCGAGCGCGGTGAGATCACGCATATCGGCGCGTACGGGTATCGCAATCGTGAAAACGCGCGGCCGCTTGAGACCGACACGATCATGTACGGCGCGTCCCTCACCAAGGCGGCGTTTGCCTATATGGTTATGCAATTGGTCGACGAAGGTCGGCTCGATCTCGATCGCGGAATCGCTGACTATCTACCGCGCCCGCTGCCAGACTACGAAGATTACGCCGATCTGGCCGGCGATGAACGCTGGCGCCAACTGACGCCGCGCATCCTGCTTTCACACACGAGCGGCTTCGCGAACATGCGGTGGCTAGATGACGATCGGCGGCTGCGCTTTTACTTCACCCCGGGCGAGCACTACGCGTATTCGAACGAAGGCATCTGGGTCTTGCAAACTGTGCTTGAAGAAGGCTTGGGCCTCGATGTCGGCGCGGAGATGCAGACCCGCGTATTCGATCGCTTCGGCATGACGCGCACGTCGATGCAATGGCGCGACGATTTCGCCGGCAATCTCGCCGACGGCTATGCGATGGACGGCACGTTCCAACCGCACGATCGCCGCGACAACGTCGCTGCGGCAGGCTCGATGGATACAACGATCGAAGATCAAGCGCGCATGTGGAGCGGCATGTCCGCTGGCGATGGGCTATCGACTGCGGCGCGCGCCGAATGGGTAAGCTCGCAATTTCCGATCCGAACGGTGCAGAAGTTTCCGACCATCCAGTTTTACAACACCACCGATCCGCGCGGCGAAGCGACCAACCTCTCCGCCTCGCTCGTGGGCGAAACCTGGGACGGGCGCAACGGGCGCTATTTCTCGAAAGGCGGCCATAATGATTGGACCGGCAACCTGGTGATTTGCGAGGAAGCCGGCGAGCGCTGCCTGATCATGCTCGGCAACAGCGTGCGCGCGGAGACCATTTTTCCGGAGATTGCCGAGCTGGTCCTGGGTGAGACGCAGTTTCCGTTCTGGTGGATCTATCCGGAATTACACGGGGAGTAGAGCCCGGCCGCGTCGAGCGACTGGAATGGGCCAAGGTAGGCCGTTGTACAAAATTCCGCGACTGACCTGGTCGATCCAGATCGGCCGGCCGCGCCCTGCCCACGTGAACGACTCGAGTTCGCCGAAAGGCGACTTTCACCGTCCGTCCTGCTTCGTCTAGTTCGCCGCCGTAGTCAGACGCGCATACTCGTCGGCCAAACGCTGATCAATTGCTCGCAGCATAGCCAGGCCCGTTGTATCCTTGCGCAAAGCCAGCCCAGTCCTTGCGCTGCAACTCGTCAACCAATCCGTTTGCTGTCGGCCAGCGCGTCCACGCCGCCAATTGTTCTTGCGGCGACCTCGAAAGCGCGGTCACGAAGGCTTGTACCGTGTCGAAGCCTGCGCCCTGGTAGTTGTACCCCATCAGCTGAAAGGCGCCCCACGACGTCGATTCAAGAGCCTCATTGGGCGCGAGTTCATAGGCCGCCACGACCTGCTCCCATCGTTCGTCCTGGGTTCTCGGATAGCGCCGGCTGTCCATCGCAGGATAGGAAATGGTTGGGTGAGAAACGTCGTAACGGCGGTTGGTGCGACGCGAAAAAACGTGCGGTTCAAATAGAACTAGCAGACGCCCGCTTGCGTCATACCCAGAACCACGGCCGCCCTCCACGAACGCCGCGGCGCACAGCGCCTCCGTCTCGACCTGCAATGACGCCGCAGCTGCGGCATATTCTTCGCGCGTAATGGGTGTGACAGAGGCCGCTCTCAGAGTTGCCAAACAGCTTGTAGCTCCACCGGTAGCTTGCACGGGTTCATGCGCACATGCCGGACAGACCGAGACCACACTCAGCGATGCACCGGATGCGATCAAAGATCGCCGTAAATTTGGTCAACGCTGTCTCTCCTCTATTCTAGTAGTCGCCGCCCGCACTTGTTGGACGCCGCTCATTCTCTGGCTCGACCCTGCAGCCAAAGCCGCCAGTGCTCGTCCGCGCCTTCGAGAGCGGACGTTACGAATAGCACGACTACTCGCCACGGCCTTGGGCGCGCCGGTGATCAGCGTCTGCGCGTTCGGAGATTTGGCAAGCTGCAACCCGCGCTGGCGCCGAATCGCCGGCGGCGTTTACCTCCCCGCACGTATAGTCGTCGCCGCCGAAGTAGCGCACGCTGACCAGTCTGGCCCATTGACGCACGCCCTCAAACCAGTCCGCGCCACGGTCATCCGGAAAACCCGCCAGCAATCCGCGCCAATCGCACGCATTCCACGGGCGCCCCTCTAGTTCTTTGAAAATGGCGTTCTCGACCACTCTTTGCGCCTCGTCCGTTTCCACACCGGCCGCTTGCGTCGCTTGTGCTCGCGGGCGCCGCACATCAGGCGACAATGGCGGCATGGCGTCGCTGCTCGCCGCGCAGACCGCGCTTACGCGCGTGGCGCGCTCGGGCGGAAGCCAACCCGCAAGGTCATAGAGGACGGCGCGGTAGCGCGTGTCCAACGTGAACAATGATGCGCCATCGGGCGAAAACACCCAATGCTCCATCTCTGCGCCGAGCGCGACAGGCGGGGCATCGCGTCCTAGCGCTCGCAAGGTCCAGCGATACTGCTGATCCGCGGTGATCAAGTAGTTCCCGTTCGGCGAAAAATCAAAGCCGCCGATATCACCGACGTTGACAGGCTGCGGCGTGTCGCTTCTCAAGTCCCACAGCGTCCCTAAATCACTCATGCTGCGCGTGATGAGAAAGCTGCTGTCACTCGAGAAGGCAAAATTGTGATAGCCGACCTGCCACAGCAGACCCAAATTCGTTTGCGCACCATCACGTCGCAAGTCGCGCAAGACGCCTCGCCGCCGTGTGTCCTGGGTCAGCAGATAACGAGCGTCAGCCGTGAAATCGAAACTAGGATTATCGTGCAGCAGAGGGCCAAGGGCTATTACAGAGCCGTTCGTGCGGACCGGCCAAAGCATCCCGGTTCCATCCGATTGCTGTGTCAGTAAGAACGACGCGTCTCTCGCTAATTGATAAAAACCTCGCGTGCTGCCGACGTTTCTAACCGGCGTCATCGTCCGTAGGTCGTACAGGAGCGCGCCTCCGGCCGCGCCGTCGACGAACAGGAAATTGCTGTCCGCAGAAAAAGAATGTTGAGAGATGACGCCCAGCGCACGCGGGCGCCAATTTTCTTGTTCAGCGCGCAACGTCGCCGAACCCGCGTTGTCGCGGGTTACTATATATTTGCCATCGGGCGAGAAGGCCTGCCCGTACAGGCTAGCGTAGCGATCGATTTGGCCGAGGTCGATTGCAGGGCCACCGGCTGCAAGACTGCGAATTGAGGCGCGAGAGTTCGGATCGACGGAGTAGAGCCACTCCCCGTCGCTCGAAAACCGCGACTCCGATCGACCGAGTACGCGAGGCGGGCTCTCAGATCCGAGAGGCCACAAGCTCTCCACACCGGCCTCGTCACGTGTGAGCAGCGTTGTTCCATCGGGGGCAAAAGCAAACGCCTCAACGTCTCCCAGCGATCTGGGCTCTCTGCTCCGATCAAGGTGAAGCAACGCCCCCGCACCTTCCGGGCTAATCGTCACCAACAGCGTGTTGTCGGGAGAGAACCCGAAATTGTGTGGTTCACCTTGCCGGATATTGCCGAGCGGAATCGGGGCGCCGCCATCCCGCACGTCATGCAGCAAGCCATCCCAGCGCGCGCCGATTGTCACGAGATAGCGGCCGTCATGCGAGAAGCCGTAGAAAAGCGCGGTCCCGAGTTGTTGGCGCGCGGGAAGCGAGCCCAGCCGGGCCAGCGCGTCATTCTCGCTCGTGGATATCAGCAGCGAACCTATTGGTCTCGCGCCGGCCACGGCGAACGGCAGCGCATCGAGAGAACGGCCTCGACTGAGCGTGTCGTCGGCGTAAGAGTGAGCATGCCGCGCCACCTTTGCGCATCGATGCCCGCGGCGATGTAAGCCGAGATCAGTACGCCGGCTGAGAGCGCGGCAATTGCCGCCGTTCGCTGTTGGGCGCGCCGCTTCTTGTCGCGGTCGATAATCTGACCTGGCGTGACGCCGACCATGCCCGCAACGATCTTTAGCCAGGCGTTGCGGAATCCGTCTTTGCCTTTGCGCGCATCGGCGGCAAGGGGTTCGAGTTTATCGCCGGCGAGGGCGTCACCGCGGAATGCGGGCGGGAAGCAGGCTTGGGTGCAATCGGCGCCCTGCTCGTCGGTAAGCGGCGCGCTATCGGGGATGATGGCGAAGATTTTGGCATGACGGCCCTGTGCGGCGAAGAACTCGATCTCCTTTTGCACCCACGGACTTGCGGCTCCATTGGGCGAACAGATGACGATCAACGCGGCCGACGCTTTCAGATTTGCTTCGATCTGGTCTCCCAGGTGCCCCGCGCTCAATTCTTCGCGGTCGCGGAAGACAGGATAGATGCGGTTCTGCTTGCCGCCGCCGATCAGATCGAACTTTCCAAGCGAAGATGGAATGCCGTAGCTCTCCAGCGCGCGATGCAAGCGCTGCGCGAATTTCGCGTCCTTGCTCGAATACGAGATGAAGGCTGCGTAGCGATACAGTTCGGCCATGGCGTCCCCCCGGACGGTTGGAGCCTATCATTGCGAGCCTGCATGTCGAGTGGCCGGAAAGGGCCACTCTCGCCCGGCCGGACAAATTTCGTCAACGGCGCAGTCGATCCAATCCGGTCAATCGCTTAGCGCTCGCAATAATGGCGTGATCTCGCCGTTACCGGACAAAATGAAGTTATCTGAGCCGATGAGTAGGACGGCTGAGCCAGTAGAACGCAAGCGCCGACGCGGAGACATGTCGCGGCCAATGCTAGCCGTTCAACGGCAGCGCGGTTGATGGGATTGTCGAAGACGGCCCACACCGCAACCACGAGCGCAACGGCCAGGCGCACCACAACGCAGGTCGTTTTGCGATCTGCTGCCGGGCAAGGGATGCCGAAAGCATTGCAATTGCGAGCAACGGCAAGGCCAGCACCAAACCGCCCAGAATGAACGCGACGGCGAGCCCGCCAGTGTACGGAAGCCACAACACATTGCCCACGACGATCCCCGTCACGTAGGCGACCAACACGGCCACGGCTGGGTGCAGGCGGGATTTGGCGTCAGCGTTCACTCGATCAACCTTGATGGGCTAACATAGCATCAGCGACGCCGAGTGTCCGGAAGGGGTCATTGGTCAGTTCGATCGCGAGGCGCGCCAGAAGCCCCAAACCGTCCACGCGGCAAGAGACAGACCACCGACAATCCAGGCCGCCAGGGTGTGGCCCAACGGACCAAGAGCAAGCGCGGCGCAGAGACCAAAAACACATACCCCGAACACCAGGCCATCAGGGCGTTCAGCGCGGGATTGCTCATCCCTCCCAAGAAAACTCTCCTCAAGCGATACGAGGGCCAACGGCAAAAAGAACGCTGCGGCGGCCATGTTGTCCGGAATGAAACCAATTACGGCTGCAACGCCTAGTGCGGCGTAGTGCAAGAGCAGCAGTAGAGTTGTTCGGCTTCGCACACGTGGCATCATCACCGGCACATTAGCTTATCGGTTGATCTGGGCGAACGTCTCAGATGGGCCCAATCTCCGTCGTCGCGACAATACCTTACCAACGGCGCGAATGAGGACTCATTCCAGTCATTGGCCGCGTTCGCAAATCACGGTCCGCAGGACAAATTTGTTACGAACGTCCGCCATTCGTCGCTGACGGGCCACCCAGTGAATGACGCAGATCGATCCTCCGAGGCGGTAAAGGCTGAGATAACGATGGTTGCGCCTTAGCCGAACAAGTCGGGCTGCGCTCCGAGTTGCTCCTGCATTGGCATTCGCCGAGCTCTTAGGCGGTCAAGGTAGTCCGCCCACCATTGCATCATCGTGACGCGCTCATCCCAATACTGCGCGCGATTGTAGGCACGGCGCACTTTGTCGGGTTCGCCGTGAGCAAGCGCCCGTTCAATGGCTTCCGACGAGAAGGCCGAATGCTCGTTGAGCAGCGAGGAGGCCGAACTGCGAAACCCATGAGCAACGTGTACGCTGCCGTCGATGCCCATCGCCCGCAGCGCCGCGTTCATAGGCCCATCGCTCAACGGATTGTTGAGCGATCGGATTGAGGGAAAGCACAGCTGACCTCCCCAGTGATCTCGCGAAGCGCTTCGAATTTCTCGACGGCCTGGCGCGAGAGGGGAATTCGATGCTCGCGCCGCATTTTGGTGCGATGCGCTGGAATGATCCAAAGCGCCTCCTTGGTATCCACCTCCGGCCATTCCGACTGACGAAGTTCGCCGGGGCGTGGAAACGTCAGCGCCAGCAACTGGAGCGCAAGCCTAATGGTGCGGTGGCCCTCATAGCCATCGATTGCCCGCAACAGCGCGCCGAACGCTTCGGGATTGGTAATCGCCGATTGGTGGCGTGTTTCGGGAGGCAGAAGCGCACCCTTAAGCGGGGCCGATGGATCAACCTGGATCACATCTTCGATGACCGCGAGACGGAAGACGCAGGATAGCACCCCGCGCATACGACGGGCGGTTTCGCGGTTGCCCTTAGCCTCCACGACTCGAAGAACGCGTAGAACATCGCGCGGCGTGATGTCTATGAGCTGTTGAGACCGAAGATCTTTCGCCAGGTCCTCGACGATCCATCTCGACTTCTTGAGTGTGGGTTTCGATCGTCCCGCCTTGGCGAGCCGGTCAAGATAGATGTTGGCGTAAGCGGCGAAGGTGGTTTCTTCACGTTGCGCCGCCGCGACTTCTTCCGCCTTCTTCTCGGTCGCGGGGTCTTTCCCATCGAGCAGCAGCTTGCGCGCCGCATAACGTTTTTCGCGGGCCTCAAGCAGGCTCACCAGCGGGTACGGACCAAAGGGCATGTCGCGCTGTTTGCCGGCGTGGCGATAGCTAATGCGCCAGAGCTTCTTGCCGTTTGGATAGACGTGCAGAAAGAGCCCATCGCCGTCGCTCAACTTGATGAGCTTCTCGTCGGCCTTCGCCTTTCGGCATTTGAGATCGGACAGTTTCATCGGCGAACCAGTGAATCTGGAGGTGTTGGGAAAGCGCCGATCCCGTCCTTCGCTTGCGACTCTGTATGGGTCACAAAGTGGGAATCGAATGATCGAGGCTCGGCACGCGGGAAATCTGGGCTCATGTTGGGAAAATGACTCCGTGTTGGGAAATCCAAATCCAGCGGTTTTCTTCCCAACGATTTCCCAACATGGCGCTGAAAATCAATGAGACGCCCCGCTTCGGGACGCGACAGCCGCAAGCACACCGTAGAGGCGCAAAAATCTTTGCAGTTCAACGAGTTCGAGACGATTTGCGACGCCCTGAGACGCTCTGCAAAAATGCTCGAAAAAGAGGGGATGGTGCCGCCTAGGTGACTCGAACACCTGACCCCCGCATTACGAATGCGGTGCTCTACCGGCTGAGCTAAGGCGGCCCTGGACGGTGGCCCAAGGGCCGCCGAAGGAAGGGCGGTTTCCTACGCGGAGCCGGGCGGGGAGGCAAGGCCGGGCGGCTTTGGCTTGCAGACCGAAGCGCTCCGCCCCAGAAAACAGCCATGTCGCAGCCGGGTTATGTCCCCTCGTCCATCTCCAGAGCGCGGAATATCGCCGATCTCAGGCGGATGGCGCGGGAAAAGCTGCCGCGGATGGTGTTCGACTATATCGACGGCGGCGCCGACGATGAGGTGACGCTAGCGCGGAGCGTGTCCCGGTTTCGGGATATCGAGTTGGTTTGGGATGCACTCGCGGACGTCGCCGAGATCGACACCTCGACAACGATCATGGGAGCGCCCTCAGCCTCGCCCTTCTTTATCAGCCCACAGCCACCTCTCGGCTTTTTCATCCGCGCGGCGGCGAGCTGGCGGTGGCCCGAGCCGCGCACGCTGCCGGCGTGCCGTACGCGTGCTCGACTTTGGCGTCGACCTCGGTTGAAGACATCGCCGCGGTAAATCCAGGGACCAAGTGGTTCCAGGTTTATGTCTGGCGTGATCGCGCACTCGTGAAAGAGATGCTGGGGCGCGCGAAGGCGGCAGGGTTCGGCGCGATATTGCTGACGGTCGATGTGCCCGTCGGCGGCAATCGCGAGCGAGACGGCGCCAACGACTTCACGATTCCGCCGAAGGTAACCTGGCGCACCGCAACGCAAGCGCTCGCCGCGCCGGGCTATCTCTGGGACCTGATGACCACGCCCGAAATCCGGCCCGCGAACTTCGTGCACATGAAGATCGACGGCGGCTTGATTGGCTTCATCAACACCCAATTCGATCGCACCGTGACCTGGGACGATGCGCGCTGGTTGCGGGAAGCCTGGGACGGAAAGCTCGCGATCAAAGGCATTGTGACACCCGAAGATGCGCAACGGTGCGTGGCAATCGGCGCCGATGCCGTCTGGGTGTCGAACCACGGCGGTCGCCAGCTCGATACCGCGCCGGCGAGCATCGATACGCTACCGGGCATTGTTGATGCCGTAGCCGGCAACGCCGAGATCGTTCTGGACGGCGGCGTTCGGCGCGGCAGCGATATCGTGAAGGCGCTCGCGCTTGGTGCAAACGCCGTCGCGCTGGGACGCGCCTATCTTTACGGGCTTGGCGCCGGCGGCGAACGCGGTGTGCGGCGCGCGCTGGAGATCATGGATAGCGAGTTGCGGCGGACGATGGCGCTGTGCGGGCGTTCGAGACTGAGTGCGCTAACGCGCGACCTCATCTTCAAGCGCACACTGCCCTAGTCACCTTTAGCTGGCGAGCTTGTGCTCGTTGGTCTTGCTCTTCACGAAATCGACGCCCTCAACGGTCGTCTCGAAATCGTGGAGCACTTCGATGGCTTCGTCGGCTTCCATCATCGGTGTCGCCGCATCCGGGAAACGGAAGCGCCAGAACGAGTTGATGTGGCGAATGACGCCCACCGCTTCGCCGATCGGAATGAACATCGACGGCGCTTTCAGCAAGAACGTGCGGAACGCGGACGGCTGGCCTTCTGCAAGCGCGGCAAAGGCGATGCCGTACTCAAGCAGCGTTTCTTCCACGCGGCCGAGCGCCAATTCCATCTTCGTGAGGATATCGCGACGGGTTTCAGCAAGGTCACGGCGCTCGTCCGCCGTCGCCTGCGAAATACGCAGGCCCGCGAAGCGGGGCTTGAACTCGCCGAGACCCGGACGGATCTCGTCCATCAGCCACTTGTAATAGAGGAAGCCTTTCCAGGCGAAGACGCCCTCGATGTACTCCTCACCCGACAGCCGGAGCGTCTGACGCAGCGGGTCGAGAGTTTTAGCCGTCTCGTCCGTCATCAGCTTGTCAGCAAGTCGTTGCGACAGGCCGCCGGCGTCCACACCACCCGTGGCGAACGCGAGATTGACGAGTTGGGCGATCTCTTTGCCGACGAACGCACGCATCCGCCCGATGTCGGCTTCAGCAATATCGAAGTAAGCGCGCGCCGGATCGACGCCCATCACGCGCAAGCGTTCGCGCAGCAAGAACGGATCGAACGACGGAAGCGCCGCCATCACCTTCAAAAGTTCTGCATCAGCGGTAAGATCAGCGTCATTTGTGTATCCGCCCACGGCGTCTTTCAGCAGACGCTCGAAGCGGATTTCGTGGACCATGAAGCTGATGCCACCCAGCTCGAGAGCTTCAACAGCGTAAGGAAGGATGACCTTTGTCGCCGTCGTCGTCGGGCGTGTGAACAGTTCGCGCTCGTGTTGGCGAACGACGTGTTTCAAAATCAACGCGCGATTGAGACGCTGATTTTTGAAGAGCGGCTTGTTCTTGAAGTCATCCGTGTCGCCGAAGCGCTCGAATGCGAGAGTCAGATTGAGCACGCGCGCGGTGGAGCCGCTCGCGCGGATCAATGACAAGTCGCGACGGCCGTCTTTCTGGCGCACGATAGAACCTCCGCTACACCATATGCAGCAGCGGCCTAAACTTTCTATTAACCCGAATTCGAATTTGGCGGAAGCGCGCGGTCAGGAATCGCATCCGGTGCAACGCCCCGCGGAATCGCTTTGATCACTGCACGCCAAAAGAACGGCAACATCAACAAGATGACGCCGAGTTTGATCGCCGGCGCGTATGACAAAGAATCCAGCGGCGTCGGAATCGCGACGAGCGCATAAGCCAATGCGCCAAGGGCGAGCAACGCTGCGATCGTCAAGAAGAAGTAAGCCTTTGGCGTCTCGCCGATCAGCGCACGCCCTTTCGGATGCACCGCTGCCCAGCGCGCGACAGCGGCGCGCACAAATGGCGTGTAGCTCTCGGAGCGCTCTTCGAACGCGCGCTCACCGGTGTAGTGCGCGTTGTCGATGACAATCTTGCGCGCGTGCTTCGGCTGCAGCTCGAACACGTAGCGCCAAGGACGCGTGCGCACCGGATCATGCAAGAGTCGAACGCTGACAATATCGGACCAGCGATAGCGGCGCTCGCGCCCCGAGCCGCCGCGCGAGACCAGCGCCTCGTCCTCGACGCGCCACTCGCGCTCGGTTCTGGAAATGGGCGCGCGGCGCCTCCGGTAAGTGACTGGTTCAGCCATGCGGTCGCTGCTGACATTGCGACGGAAGCGGGCTGCTTGCAAAGCGGCTTGCTGCGAGAGGCGCAAAATACCGGTATGGTCGCGCGCTACTGGATGAAGTTCCGCCGCGCTTGCGAAGAGCGATGGCGCACCCGGAAGGGATTCGAACCCCTGACCCCTGCCTTCGGAGGGCAGTGCTCTATCCAGCTGAGCTACGGGTGCGTTCTTGCGCGAGGTGCTACCCCGAGCGGGCGACACCTCTAGCGGAGCTTTTCGTGGAACGCGAGCCCTACTGCGCCGGCGGCCGCGTGACCCGGCCCTGCAGGTTGGCCTGCACTTCCCGGGCATTGAACGCGTTCGCGTCGTTCGCGGGCTTGACGCCGTTGAACATGGCGATCTCGGCGATCGCCTCGTAGCGCGTCACTTCCCGGTAGGACGGTTCATCGAAGAACGGGTCGTAAAAGCGCGACCAGCCCCGGTATGGGCGATAGCCGTAGTACGAGAAGCCGTACCGGCTGCGGCCGAAGGCATCGCCCTGCAGACGCGAGTGCTCTTCGGTGTCGCGGTTGGAGACGACGAAATAGTCCTTGCCGTTCTGCAGGGTCACCTCAGCGGCACGGTAGAGCAGATAGGTCTCGACTGTCTCACGATCCGTCAGGCTGTTGCCGCGGAAGGTAATCCGGACCCGATTGTCCTCAATGTTCTGTTCTTGGAACCCGTAGCGCGCAGTGTCAGACGGCTGATATGGCGTGGGGCCAGCGGTCGCACAGGCGGCCAGCAGCCCGGCAAAAGCGGCAAGCGCAAGCATTCGCATGCGACGTCTCTCCAATCTCGATCCCTCAGCGCACTATGTAGCGCGCCCGGAGCGAACGCCCAATCTCAATCTAGTGATGAAGAATGGTCGCGACATTGCGAACCTTCGCCGGCGCCAGCTGTTCGCCGCTGGCGAGGTTGAACGGAATGGATAACCGCCTGAATTTCGGCGCGCCAAAAATCGAGAAATTTGTGGATGCGCGGGTAGGACGGCGCGAGATCGAGGGTTTGCCAGATGAAGCTCTGCAAGAGCGTCGGATGATCCGGCATGTAGTAGAGCACTTCGGCCGTCGCCAAGCGCCAGCCTCTTAACCGTAAAGCGAACTCGTCCGTCTCCATGCGGCCTCCGAAAGCCACTCGCAGCGCAAGCGCGCCGCGGGTCTGCTTGATCGAGGCTGAAGTGATGCGGTTCCACGGTCAACGAAGCACAACCGTCAGCACTGAGATTAGCAATGCACGCCTTCGGCTGCTTAACGGCGCTCGTTATCAAGCGTCTTCGCCTTCACCATACGCTGCGAAGCGAAGTGGCACGCGAGATAGCCAAGCATGATCGGCGGCGCGCCAATCGCAGCGGGCACGAACGGCGAGTTCTCGCCGGAGCCAAGCGCGATCGAAGTCATGATCAAGGTTAGCGGAAAGCCAACGCCAAGCAGGAAGAAGCCGGCGATCGTGAGTAGCCTCGCCTCAGCGCGGAGCGCAGCTGGATTGGGACGATGTGCGGTCATGCCGAACGCGGTGCGAAAATCGCGCCACTCGGGAAACACGTGGTGAGCGCATGGTTGACGTTGCGCGCGCGCAGCAGGCTCAACCGCTTGTGTTGCCGGAAAAACGCGCTTTCCATCATCTGACGTTAAGGCGGAGGAACTATAACTACATGTGAGGCGTCCCTCACGCAGAACGCAAAAGAAGACGCGCTGGTATGGCTTTTTCGGATCTACTGACCGCTGACGAGCAAGAACTCGCAGAGCACTATCCAAACCGGGCCGAGCATGCGGCCGACGGGATCGTGCACGCGGTCGGCATTCTTGCAGCGCTCGTTGGCGGCGGTCTTCTGGTAGCAGTTTCCTTGGTTAATCGCGGCGTGCCGATGGCGACCGCTGGCGCGATCTACGCGATGTGCCTGATGGCGATGCTCGCCGCCTCGGCCGTCTACAACCTCACCCGCCCCAACCGATATCGCCGCGTCTTGCGTCGCATCGATGAAGCCGCGATCTTCTTGATGATCGCCGGATCTTACACGCCGTTCACAATCAAGCTGCTCCCGCCCGACTTCGCTGTCGCAGTGACGGTTGCGATTTGGATCGCCGCGCTCGCCGGCGCTGCAGGCAAAGTTTTCTACCAGAACCTCTCTGACCGGGCGTGGTGCTTCATCTATCTCGCGTTCGGTTGGCTCGCCGTGTTGGTGCTTGGCCCGGTTGTACCGTCGCTGCCGCCGCTGGCGATCGCGATGCTGGTTGTGGCTGGCGTCACATACTCAGGCGGCGTGTTGCTTTACCTCAACCACGCGATCCCGTTCCGCCGCGCGCTTTGGCACGCGTGCGTGATTGTCGGCGCTGCTGGCCACTACGGCGCGGTGATGATAGGCTTGGTTCTGAGCTAACCGAACCGCTGCGCTAGCGCTTCAAGCGCAGCAGCATGGATCACATCGGTCACAAGATTGCTCGCGATTGGGTGTGAGCCGAACTTCGCCATAACCAAATTGAGCTCCGGGCAGATCAGCAGCCGCTGACCACGCACACCCAGCATCCAGATTGATCCGAAGCGATCATGGGTGCACCACCTGCTGCTCCCGTTGCCGTTGCGCCTGCAAGAAGCGCTCAGCGCGTGATCTTGTCGGCCTTCCCGTTCCCTTCTCGCGAGACTAGCAGCGCAAACAGCAATTCCAACTTGCCGGGACGGAACCCCTCCGCAGACGCCTTGTTCTAGCTAAACCCAATCGAACCAGGAGCGAACACGATGCCCACCACAACAGGACACACGACCGCAATCCGCGCAAAGAAAGTCATCGGCACCGCCGTCAAAGATACGACTGGCGAGAAGATCGGCGCCGTCGAAGATCTGGTGCTCGACAAGCAGAACAACTCGATCCTGTTCGCCGTGATCGGCTTCGGCGGCGTGCTGAAGATGGGTGAGAAGTTTCACCCGCTGCCATGGGCGTCTCTGAATTATGACGAAGAAGAAGACTCCTATGTGGTGCCGTACACGAAGGACGAACTGAAGGCCGCGCCGTCCGACACGATCGACGAGCTGACGAAGGACGACGGTCTCGCCTATCGTGACCAAGCGTTCGCCTTCTACAAAGTCGATCAGTACTGGACGTAGGCTCAGCAAGACTTACCAACAAACGCGCCCGTCACAAGCGGGCGCGTTTTGCTTGCGCGCTCGGCGATGCTAAACGCGTTGCCGGGAGAGTGACGATGGGCGGATGGCGAGATACGGACGGCCGGACGTCGGCCGAACGCAAGCAAGTAAAGAGCGAGCAAGATCTCGCGCGCTTTGCCGCCGACGCGCGCCATCGCCCGCTGGGTTTGTTGAAGGGTTTCGTGGGCCTAGCGCTCGTCTTGATCTTGGTCTTCGCGCTTATTGGGGCACTGCGATAAGGCGATTTCGCGAGCACGATTAATTCCTGACATTGGGTGTCAGGTAGTCTCCCATAAGACGCGGCCTCGATTTGGAGGCTCGCATGACCAACACACCGCTCACCCGCCGCGACGCGATCTACACCGCGCTCGCCGTAGGCATGGTTGCCGCCTCCGCCCACGCACAAACCGGAGAACAGCAAAACATGACCGCCGACTTAGAAGCACATCGTCACGATTGGGATTGGCTGATTGGCAGCTGGAACGTCCGCCACCATCGGCTGAAAGAGCGTCTCGCCAGCTCGAATGAGTGGGTTGAGTTCGATGGGACATGCACGATGGTCCCGACACTCAACGGCTTCGGCAACATGGACGACAATTGGCTCGACATCCCTACCGGAGCCTATCGCGCCATGGGCATCCGCGCCTTCAATCCTGAAACGCGTCTATGGTCGATCTGGTGGTTTGACGAGCGCGTGCAGACGATCGATCCGCCCGTGCGCGGAGGTTTCACAAACGGCGTCGGGCGCTTCGAAGGTGACGACGTGTTCAACGGCCGGCCAATCCGCGTGTATTTTCAATGGTCCGAGATAACCGCAACCTCTGCGCGTTGGGAGCAAGCGTTCTCGACTGATGGCGGCGCAACGTGGGAAGTGAATTGGTGGATGCAATTCACGCGCGCGGCGTGATTATCCGCACACTGGCCCATACTTGCGAGCCTCCCCTCAAGGACATAGCCTCGGCCTTGAGGTGAGGTCGGCATGCGCAGCATCTTTGTTTTAGTCGCGGCTCTGTGCGGATGGCCGA
This sequence comes from Caulobacteraceae bacterium, assembly GCA_016703335.1. Taxonomy (GTDB): domain Bacteria; phylum Pseudomonadota; class Alphaproteobacteria; order Caulobacterales; family Aquidulcibacteraceae; genus Vitreimonas. Next base: position 77,781 of record JADJCG010000016.1, read on the forward strand.
CGCTTAGCGTCGAGGCGCACGCGCAACGCTGGGTCTCTGTGGAAACGCCAGGCGTCACGGTTTTCGCCGACGGATCAGAGCGACGCGCAGCCGGGGCCTCCAACAATCTTGAAGAGTTTGATTCCCTGCTGCGCCGCATGACAGGTGCACCTGCCGAACGTTCGCCGACAAAGCTGCAAGTCTATCTATTTAGCTCCGGCCAATTCGAAGAAGCGTTCTCGCACCTCGGCGACAACATCGCCGGTGTCTATGTCGCGCGCACTGAACGGATCGCGGCGTACTCGATCTTCAGCCCCAATAGCGGGCTGGGCTCGCAGGACACGCTCTTCCACGAATATGCCCACCACTTCATGTATCAGTATTTCAACAACGCCTATCCGGCCTGGTACATCGAAGGCTTTGCGGAAGTTGTTTCCACGGCGGCGCTCGGTACCGATCGCATCGTCATCGGCCGCGCTAATGAAGGACGCGTGCGTGACCTTCGAGCTGGCTCATGGATACCGATGGACCAGCTGCTGACGGCATCGCCGCTGCAAATCGATGGCCGCGATCGTTCCATGTTCTATGCGCAAAGCTGGCTCTTCGCGCACTACCTCCTGCTCACGCCTGCCGCCAACAGACAGTTCCTGGCGTACGTGCGCGCAATGCGAAGCGGACGCCCGCCGCTTGAAGCTTTCCAAGAAGGCTTCGGCGTCACGCCCGATCAGATGCAGAGCACGTTGCGCCTCTATCTGCGCGGAAATCCCAACGCCATCGCGCTCGGCCGGCCGGCGCATGCTGCAACACCGCGAATGGATGTCGCCACACTGCCAGCCAGCGCCGATCGACTCATGCCGATCTCGGCGCGCTTGATCAGCGGCGTGATCAGCGATGACGACAAGGCGAGCGTCTTAGCCCGCATCCGCCAACTCGCTGGCGCGGCGCCCTATGATGATTTTGCGCTGTTCACTGTTGCCCGTGCCGAAATCCGCTTGGGCTCGACGGAAACGGCGCGCACGCTGCTGGAGCCATATCTCACCACCCACCCGGACAGCCGCGATGGCCTTTACTTGATGGGTCTCGCCTATCTCCGCGAAGCTGACGACGCCGACGGCGACGCGCGCAGCACGTTGCTAGGCCAGGCCCGGCGCTATCTCGGGCGTGGCTATCGATTGGATGGCAATCACGTGCCGACGCTGGTGCGCTACGCCGAGACGTATTCCGGTGAGTCGATGAGCGACACGACCTACGAGAACTACGTCAACATCCTGCTGCTCTCGCGCCAGCTCGCGCCGCAAGTTGATGAGATCAGCCTCAACGCCGCCAACGTGTTGCTGCGTACGCACCGGCCACGTGAGGCGATCCCGATCCTGCGCGCGCTCGCATACGATCCGCACGCGGGCGGTGGTGCGGAAGTTGCGCAGCGTCTGTTGGCGGAGGCTGAAGCAGAGGTCGCGGCAGCGCCGTCGAACTAGTCGTCGGCCCTATCTTTTGCCGGGTGGTGGTTTGGCTAGATCGTCAAGCCAGGCGGCGCGCTTCGGCGGCGGCTCCGGCGGGAGCATGGTCTCGCGGAACTCACGCGGCGACATAAAGATGCCCGCTGCGCACGCGCCGCCGGCAAGAATAAAGAAAATTGGCCAGGCGATGCCGCGCGTTGTGAACTGCGCAACACCCGTCTCCGGGTCATAAAAGATGACATAGGCCGTCAACACCGCGAGGCCGCCGAAGACCAGCATGCCAATGATGCATGCGGCGATCCATGCCCCCCGGCTGACCATTATTCGTTCTTGCCACGCTTCTTGTCGCGCTCAGCCAGGATACGCAGGCGCAGTGCGTTGAGCTTGATGAAGCCCTCCGCATCGGCCTGATTGTAGCCGCCCGCTTCGTCGAAGCCGACAAGCTTCTTGGAATAGAGCGAATAAGGCGAAGAGCGCCCAACGGTGCGCACGCCGCCCTTGTAGAGCTTCAGCGTGACGTCGCCGGCAACGCTCTCTTGGCTCGCATCAATCGCGGCCTGCAGCATCTTGCGCTCCGGCGTCCACCAGAAGCCGTTGTAGATAATGCCAGCATATTTCGGCATCAGCTCGTCTTTGAGATGCATCGCGCCGCGATCGAGTGTGATCGATTCAATGGCGCGGTGGCCGTACCAAAGGATCGTGCCGCCCGGCGTTTCGTAAAAGCCGCGGGACTTCATGCCGACATAACGGTTCTCAACCAGATCGAGACCGCCAACGCCGTGCTTGGAGCCAAGCCGATTGAGCTCGGCCAACAGCTCGTGCGCCTTCATCGGCTTTCCGTTGATGGCGACAAGATCGCCGCGCTCGAAGCTCAGCGTAACCGTCTCGGCCTGATCGGGCGCCTCTTCCGGCGTGATGGTGCGGCGATCGCCGCGCTTGGTCACGATCTCCGGCACTTCAACGTCGGGATCTTCAAGCGCTAGGCCTTCGCTCGACGTGTGCAGCAAGTTTGCGTCGATCGAGAACGGCGCCGCTTGCTCTTTGCCTTGCGCGATCTGGATGCCGTGCTTCTTCGCGTAGGCGATGAGATCTGGGCGCCCTTCGAACTCCCACTCGCGCCACGGCGCGATGACCTTCACGTCGGGCTTCAGCGCATAGTAGCTGACTTCGAAGCGGACTTGGTCGTTTCCCTTGCCGGTCGCGCCGTGGCAGACGGCGTCAGCGCCGACTAGGTTCGCGATCTCAATCTGGCGTTTGGCGATCAGTGGGCGCGCGATCGACGTGCCGAGCAGATACTGTCCCTCGTACAGAGTATTGGCGCGGAACATCGGCCAGACGAAGTCGCGCACGAACTCCTCACGCAAGTCATCGATGAAGATGTTGTCCGGCTTCACGCCCATCTTCAGCGCCTTCTCGCGCGCCGGGGCGAGCTCTTCGCCTTGGCCCAGGTCAGCCGTGAAGGTCACGACTTCGCAGCCGTAAGTCTCCTGCAGCCACTTCAGGATGATGGAGGTGTCGAGGCCGCCTGAGTAGGCGAGCACGACTTTTTTGACCTTGGGCTGCGACATCAATTTTTCCTGGGAGACTTCCGGCGGCAATTCGCGCGCCTTCTTTCACGCCGCAGCATCTAGATCAACGGCACCGGGCGCTGGCGCACCCATTTTGACAGGAGCCACTTCTCACCCTTGGTCACGGGGCGTCCGGCGTGGAGCGAGTTCATTTCGCGCTCGCCGGCTACGTCGAGATTCCAGAAGATCAAGGCGTCGCCGAGCTTGCCCTTGAAGCTCCAGTCGAGCCTCGGGAACGCCGTCTCGCCACCTTCATAGCCGTCATTGAGATAGACCAGCACCGTGGCGACTCGCTGGCCAATTGTGCGGAGTTCGTGAGCAAAGCCGGCCTCTTCTTCACTCCTGAAGAAATCGTAGTGGTCGGTATACTCTTGACCGCGCTTGTAATTGAGAAAGTTCGTTGGCTCTTGATGCGCCAGCGGCAAGCCAATTGCCGAAGCGATGCGCATGTTGACTAGCTGCACGACGAGGTCCGGCTGCAGATGGCTTGAACCAGCGACCGAATTGGAGCGCGAATTGTCGAGCGAGAACGCCGCGTTGTCGTCCGCTCGCTGCACCGGCGCGCGCACTAAGTTCTTGCACGCCTGCTTGATCAGCCACGAACAGACGGGCTTTGGGAGAAAGCCTTCAATGCTGGACACCCGCGGCGCTTGATGATGCTGCACTTGCTCCAGCTGGCCGAACCAAGCATTGCGATCAAAGCCGCGCCCAAGAGCCATGAGTTGGCCCTTGGCGCGTGTATCGCCGAGCGCGGCTGCTTCCTCTAAGAAACGAAACGCATCGTCGAAGCTCTGTGCACGTCCATGGCCGCGCGCGGCGAGCACTGCGTGATACATCAACGCTTCCGCTGACCTTTGCGCACAGGCAGCCGCCACGAGCCGGATTGGCTCGTCCGGCTGGGTGCAGCGCTCACGTCCCGTCAGCATTAGGTGCGCAAGACGGAGCTGAGCCCGCGGATCGGATTGCATTTGGCTCATCGGCGTAAACGCTACACCAGCGGCAGTGGACGGTCACGAACCCACTTTGAGAAGAGCCACTTCACACCGTTTGTGGTGGGCGTTCCAGCATGAAGCGTGAGCGGGTCGGGACGGCCATCGGTGACGTTCCAAAACGCCAGCGCATCGCCCGCCTTGCCCTTGAAGCTCCAATCGAGGCGCGGGAACTTGGTGGCGCCGCCCTCATAGTCGTCGTTGAGGTAAATCAAGAACGTCACTGTGCGTTGGCCCACGGTTTGAAGCTCGCGCGCAAAATGCGCGACACCCGGATCGATGAAATCGTAGTGCGGGCGGTATTCCTGGCCCGGCATGTAGTGGAGGATATTCGTCGGCTCTTGATGCGCGGCCGGAACACCGATGACGCGGGCAATGCGCGCGTGCGCGAGTTGAATGACGAGGTCGGTGTCGATCAGCGAAAAGCCCATGCCGGTGTTGGTGCGGATGGCGTGCGTGTTGACCCCGCCCTGCTCGGCGTTCTTCACACGCGCCGCTTCGAGGCTCGGGCGCGCGCGCTCCATGATCCAGGCGCAGGCGGCGTGTGACAGGAAGCGCTCGATCGTGAGGATACGAGGCGCGTCGAAGTGTTCGACGGACTGAGGGATCGCAAGCTGATCACCAAATCGATCACCGATGACGGCCAATTGGCCTACCGCTTGCGCGTCGCCCAGCTCGGCCGCGCCGCGGACAAGATCGAACGCTGCGCTCCAATCCTGGGCGCGACCAATTCCGGTAGCTGCGAGAACAGCGGACAGTTGCAGCGCGTCCGTCTCATTTTGCTTCGCAGCCGACTCGATCAATCGTACCGCATCGTCCGGCGCGAACGGCGCATCGCGGCCGACGAGCAAACGGCGGCCGAGTTCGTACTGCGCGCGCGCGTCGCCGCTCTGAGCGCGTTGCTGCAGTGACGTAACGTCCGCAATTGACACCAAAGCGTCCTTTCGTTCGTTGCGTATGCTAGAGTTTTCACGATGGCTCGCAACTTGGATCGGCTGCTGCGCGATTACATCGCGCCCCCACCCGACATGCCGTTGGTGGACTTTGCCGCGCCCGCAGGTGCGCCGGCTTTGTTCATGCCGGACTCCGTGAGCTGGCGGGTGATGAAGAACCCGGTCGCGCTTGTTGTCGGCGGGCTCGCCGCTGTGATCCTCGAACTCGCCGAGCCGCGCGTGCGCACCGGCGTGTGGGAGCACACAACCTTTCGCCGCGATCCTGAAACACGCATGCGCCGAACCGGATTTGCCGCGTGGATGACAATCTATGCGCCGGAGGACACTGCACGCCGCATGATCGCTGGCGTCACCCGCGCACACGATCGCATCGAAGGGCGCACGCCTGACGGCGTCGCATATCGCGCCAGCGACCCGGAATTGCTCACCTGGGTACACGCCACTGCGGCTTATGGATTCTCGGAAGCCTACAGCCGCTACGTGCGCGCGTTGTCGGCCGATGAAATGGATTGCTTCTACGCGGAAGGCGCGCCGGTCGCCGCGCTCTACGGCGCGGACACACCACCAAGCTCACGCGCGGCGCTTGACGCGATCTTTACGACGATGGCGCCAAAGATCGAAGCGTCCGACATCGTGTTTGAGTTCTTCAAGATCGTGCGCGCGGTGCCGATTCTGCCTGTGAAAGCCGTGCAGCGCCTGATGGTGCGCGGCGCCGTGAGCATGACGCCGGATTGGGCGCGTGAAACGCTAGGCCTGGATCGTACATTCGGTTTGCGCGCCGGTGAACACACATTGCTACGCGCGATGGGCGCAGCAGCGGAGCGTTTCGTCATTGAGGACGCGCCGCCCGCCCAAGCATGCAAGCGCATGGGACTGCCGGCGAGCTATCTCTATCGCTAAGCCACGCTCGTCGCGCCGAGACTAGACCATCACCTGGTTACCCAGCTCCACCGCACGTCCGGACGGAATGTGGAAGAAGTCCGTTGCGTTGGTGGCGTTGCGGGCGAGGAAGATAAACAAATGATCCTGCCAAAGCGGCATGCCGCTCTTTTCGCTCGGCACAATGGTGCGGCGTGAGAGGAAGAAGCTCGTTTTCATAATATCGAACTTCAGGCCGTGTTTTCGCGCTTCGGTGAGCGCTTTGACGACGTTCGGCGTTTCCATGAAGCCGAATGTCAGCGTCACCCGCTTCACATCTGGCATGTAGTCTTCGACCTTCACACGCTCAATCTCCGGCGCGCGCGGCGCGTTCACCGTTTTGACTGTGAGAATGATGATCTGCTCGTGCAGCACTTGGTTGTGCTTGAGATTGTGCATCAACGCCGCCGGCGCGATGTCGGGATCGCCGGTGAGGAAGATGGCCGCGCCGCGCACGCGATGCGGCGGATGGTGCGATAACGTCTCGAACAGCTTCGCCAGCGGTTCGTCGCGCCTTGTGGTTTCCGCAAGCAGCCTGGTGCCGCGCACCCACGTCCACATCGTCAGGATGAGGCCGCCCGCCAACAGCAACGGCACGAAGCCGCCAGACCACACGCGCTGCAAGTTTGAAGCGAGGAAAATGCTTTCGATGATCACAAACGGCGTAACGACAGCCGCCGCCAGGATCATCGGTCGCTTCCACAGCTTCCAGATAACGATGAACATCATGCATGTGCTCATCAGCATCTCGCCGGTGATCGAGATACCGTACGCCGCAGCGAGGCGGGTCGATGAGCCGAACGCCAGAGTCAAAATGAGAACGCCGGCGAGCAGCAGCCAGTTGATCTGCGGCATGTAGATCTGACCGGCTTGCGTTTCGGATGTGCGCCGAATTTCCATGCGCGGCAGCAGTCCGAGCTGAATGGCCTGCTGTGTAAGCGAGAACGCGCCGGAGATAACCGCTTGGCTCGCGATAACAGTCGCGGCTGTCGCTAGGATCACCAACGGCAGGCGGAACATGTCCGGCGCCATTTCGAAGAACGGGCTGAAATCGAACTGCACGGTATCCGCGCCGACAGCGCGGGCGGCGTCCCGGGCAAGCTGATACTCGCTGTTCAGCACATCCAAATTTCCGATCACAAACGCGCCTTGGCCCAGATAGTTGAGCGTCAGACAGAGCAAGATTCCGACCCAAGCCGCACGGATCGGCGCGGCGGCCGAAATGGCCCATGTCGGCATAAAGCGCCTCCGCGCCGGTGACCGCGAGGAACACCGAGCCGAGCACGACGAATGTTAGGAAGCGGTGTTCGATCATGAAGCCGATCGCGTGAGATGGCAGCAAAGCCTGCAACACCGCCGGGTTTGACATCACCTGGATCGCGCCGAGCACGCCCATCGTGATGAACCACAACGCGGTTATCGGACCAAAGAAGCGGCCCATCACGCCGGTGCCCCGCGACTGGATAGCAAACAGTCCAACCAGAATGCCGATCGCGATCGGCAAGATGAAAGGATCAATCGGGCCTTCAAGACCCGGCACCGCCTTCAATCCCTCAACCGCCGACAGAACCGAGATCGCCGGCGTAATGAGTGCGTCGCCGTAGAACATAGACGCCCCGGCTACACCGACGAGAAACAGAAGCGGCGTGCGTTTTCCGAGCGCGCGCTGCGCCAGCGCCATCAGCGAAAGCGTGCCACCCTCGCCCTTGTTGTCCATCTGCATGACGAAGATGACGTACTTCAGCGTCACCACGATCATCAGCGCCCAGAAGATGAGCGAGACGATCCCCAACACCTCTTCGGGCGTGGCCAGCGTGCCATCCTGCAGAACGTGGGCGAACGATTCCTTGAACGCGTAGAGCGGGCTGGTGCCGATGTCGCCGTAAACGACACCGATCGAACCCAGCATCAAAGCCCAAAAACCGCCGTGCGCGGCCGCGCGCGCGCGGCCACCGCCTCCGGCGCCGTTCGATGAGCTGTTGGGCTGGGGCGCTTCGGCCGGGGCCTGCGCCATGAGAGAATCCCCTTCGGGCGCAACGCCAAGCCGCCCGGTTGGGCCGCGCGTTTACGCCCTTTCGCCTTGAGGCGCAAATGCTTGCGTCGGGGAGCGTTGTGGATTGGTTACCTCAACGGCAGCCACAACCGCCGCCACCATGGCCGCCACGGCCACCGCCGCGCGATCCGGCGCCGGCGCGCGCCGATGCGAACGCAAAGGCCAACGCCGATGCTGAGCTGCCGCGGATTATGACAGTCGTGCTCGAATACGAGCCGCCGCCGATATCGGCGCCAACACCGCCACCGCCAGCGAAAAAGGATTGTGACAGCGTCACTGTCTCAGGGCCGGTCGTCTCAACCACAGGCGGTGGAACAGGCGCGGGGGGACGTGGCGGAGGCGGCGGGCGGCGCGGCGGCCGATGCCGCTGCGGACGCTCGATGCCATCAGCGAACGCCACCGTCGGCGCGGACAACGCCGGCACGCAAACGAGCGCAAAAGCCGCAAGGATCGCGCGCACGCGCATGGACTGCCTCCAGAATAGAACACGGCACCTTTGCGCACGCGCGAGTGGAGGTGAAGTCGCTTCGCCATGCGCGCGCGAAGTTCGCGCCAGCGCGGTGCGCGTTAATCAGAAATCGCTGGCAATGCCCTTCTTCTCCCAATCGCCGTAGCGCGTGGGTTCTGGGCCGGCGGCGCCGCCGACTTCCCTCGCTTGTTTCTCAGCGTGCGCTGCTGCGCGGCGCGCTTCTGCTTCCGCGAGTGCGCGTTGGGCTTCTGGCGTCAGTTTGCGCGGCGGCTTCGGAACGTCATCGGCCATTCTGAACTCATCTTCGCGCCCGTCATTTCGGCCTCGCAACCGTGACCTGGTAAGCGCGACGCAGGTTCGCAAACGTCTGCTACGGGGTTAAGCTTTGGCAAGACGTCATTCACACGAGCTTTCGCCTTGATTTAGCACGCCATTTTCGCCCACGCCGGCTGCGCGCCAGCTTTTATGGTTGATGATGCGTTAACCGCCGCGCGGCGACCCTCGCTGGTCAGGTTTTACGACTCGCGATGCGCCGCCTCCCGATCCTTCCTGCCGCGCTTTGCGCGGCTCTCGGCCTGCCCGCCGTGGCGCCCGCTTGGGCGGATTCACCTGTCGTCATTGACGGCGCCGATCACGACACGCGCCGCGCCATCCTTGAGCTTCTTCCAGATCGCGATGCGCCAGAGAGCTTGTTCGACGCCGAACGCATTGCAGAGGAAGCCGCTGCGCGCGCTTTGGCGTGGTTGCGCTCCGAGGGTTATTACGGCGCGACGGTGACGCCGGAAGCCAGCGACAACCCGCCGTCGGCCCGGCTCATCATCGATCTCGGCACGCGCTTCACATTCGGCGACACGCAGATCACGTGAAGCCCAAGCGCCGAACCTGACGCATCGCGCGCCGCTGACGAAGCCATAGCGACCGTGCGCCGCCGCGATCCGGCGCGCGCCGCAGTGGTGCTGCAAGGCGAAGCCGACGCGCTGACAGCGCTGCAACAAAATGGCTACGCCGACGCCGCCGCGCTCGATCGGCGTGTTGTTGTTGATCACGCCAGCGCGCAGGTCGCGACGGAGTATCGCTTCAGCGTCGGCGAACTCGCGCGCCTCGGCAGTGCGCGCGCGGAGCCTGGCGGCGTGCTGCGCCAAGGCTTCGTCGGCGACCTCCAGAACTGGGACAACGGGCGACGTGTATTCGCCGCAAGCGCTCGCGCGCCTGCGCCGCGACCTGGCATCGACAGGCGCCGTATCGCTTGCTTCAACAAGCCTTGCGCCGCCTGACGAGAATGGCCTCCGCGACGTCATCATCGCCATCGAGCCCGCAAAGCGCAACGCGTACGAACTCGGCGTCAGCTACTCGACCACCGAAGGCGCGGGCATGCAAGCACAATGGACGCGCCGCAACCTGACCGGCCGCGCGGACTCACTCGCGGTCGCCGCAACGCTCGCAGAAATGCAGCAAGGCGTGACCGTTTCGCTGACGCGCCCGCATGCGGCTGGATTGGGCCACGCTGTTAGCTGGGGCGCCTCCGCTGATCGCGAACAACTTGAGGCTTACTCACGTCAAGGCGTGGCGCTCTTCGCTTCGGTCGACGCCTCGACACGCCTGCGCACCGCGACAAGCTACGGCGTTCGCCTCTCCGCCGACGAATACGACGATGTCATCGGCACCGTGCGCGACGCCATAGTGCTCTCAGCTTTCGGCGATTGGCGCCACGACACCACGCAATTCACGCTCGATCCTATCGACGGCTCAATCACCGAATTGCGCGTCGAGCCTTCGGTATCGACAGGCGACGAAACACTCGGCTTCGTACGCGCCACAGCAGAGGGTCGCATCTACGAAACTGTCGGCGCCAACAATCGCCTCACCTTCGCTGCGCGTGGGCGCGTCGGCTGGCTTGAGGCGGTCACTGGCGATCCAAATGACGTGCCGCCGGATCGGCGCTTCTATGCCGGCGGCGGCGGCTCGGTGCGCGGCTACGAGTACAATTCGATATATCCGAAAGATCGCGATCTGCAGGGCCTGACACCCGGCGGCCAAGGCCTACTCGAAGGCTCGTTCGAAGCACGCTGGCGCTTCGATGATCGTTGGGGCGCAGCTGCATTCGTTGATGCAGGCACGGCATTCGACGATTGGAGCGAAGCTACAGATCTGAGCTGGGGCGTCGGCTTCGGCGCGCGCTACAATCTCGGTTTCGCGCCGTTGCGGTTCGACATCGCCATCCCGCTCGACGAAGACGAGAGCAGCGGCGACTTCGCGCTCTACATCAGCTTAGGCCAAGCGTTTTGAGCGACGAAGCGCCCAAACCGCGTCGCCGCAAACGCTGGTGGGCGCTCGCCGGCGGCGGCTTGCTTGTCACCTCAGGCGCGGCGCTCGGCATAGGCCCGCTTGCGCATGTCGTTGTGGATCGTGTCGTCGACGGCGTGCACGTTTGGCGCCTTGGGACGCATCAAGGTCGATGACGTCACTGGTTCTTGGCTCGGCAACCTCCGCGCCGGCACGATCACAATCGCAGACGATGATGGCGTTTGGCTCGAAGCACACGACGTTGCGCTTGATTGGTCGCCACAGGAGGTGCTGTTCGGGACAGTGCGGCTACACGCCGCCTCTGCCAACTCGATCGCCATCGCGCGCCAACCAACATTGCTCGACGCCAAGCCGCCAACCGGCAGAAGCTTCGATATCGCGCTCGATCAGATCCACATCGAACGCCTAACGCTCGCAGAGCCCGTCGTCGGCGCCGCCGCGGAATTCACTGCCGATCTCTCGTTGGACATTCGCGACCAAGGCTTGCAGGGGCTGGACCTCACCGTACGACGCCTCGATTCCTGAAGATGATCGCCTGACTGCCGTCTATCGTAGCGGCGAGAACTACGCGCTTAGCCTCGATCTTCGCAGCGCGCCGGGCGGCATTATCGCGCGCACGATGGGCGTTGGTGACGACGGCCTAAGCGCCACCGCAATCGGCGATGGCGATGCGAGCGCCGGCAACGCGCACTTCGAAGCTGCCGCCGGCACAACACAACTCGTCATTGGCAACACGCGTTGGACCGCGGCGGCGTGGTCGATCGAAGGCCAAGCCCAACTCGATACGTTGCCTGCGCTACAAACGCTGGCGCGCCGCATCGGCCCTAGCGCCAGTTTCGACATCACCGGTGTCGCAGAAGCGCGCAGCTTCGATGCGCATGCAGAGACGCCGTTTCTGGCGCTCGATCTTGAAGGCCAACGCTTGACGAAGATGGCGCACTCAACGGCCCCGCCCGCATCGTCGCCACAACAAATCGCCTCTCCAGACGTCGCGCGCGAGTCGCCATTTCCGCTTGGCGCAGCGCGGCTTGAAGGTGAACTGCGCGCCGCGCGCGGCACAACCGCCATTCGCGGAACGCTAGATGCGCAACAGATTGACGCCTTAGGCCAACGCACCCGCTTCACGGGTCCAATCGAAGCAGCGCTTACCAGCACCGCGTTCACACTGAGCAGCGATCTTCGTGCGCCTGCCAACACCTCGCCCCTTTTCGCGCACGGGCGCCTGCGCACAGCGCTTGAGTACAACCGCCGGCGCGGACGTTTCGAACTCAGCCGCAGCGAGCTTACAAGCGACGCCATGAGCCTCACCGCGCAGGGCTGGGCGAACGGCGATGACGGCGAGTTCTCCGGCGAATGGCGCGCCCGCAAGCTTGAAGCGCTCGCGCCTGATCTGCGCGGCGAAGCCAGCGGAAGTTGGCGGGCGTTTCGTGATGGCCAGGGCAGCGCGCGCGTCTGGGCGATCACGGCTGACGGCCAAGGCGCGCGCATCGACGGCGCACCAGCCATCGTCCCGCAATTGCTCGGCGCGTCACCGACACTCGATACGCGCATGCGCTACGAGAATGGCGGCATCACCGTCACTTACGCGCGCGTCGAAGGCTCACACCTGCGCGCCGGCGCAACCGGTCGCATCGTCCAAGGCGAAGCCAATCTCTCGCTTGAAGCCAGTGCGCGCGGACCGCTCGATCTCGGCGGCGCTGAAATTGCCGGCACTGTTGACGCAACCGGTCGCCTTGACGCCAGAAACAATTTTGCTTGAGGCCAATCTCGCGGACACAAAGGCTGGCGATCTGCGTGTACGCGCAGCGACACTCCGCGCGGAAGGTCCGCTCGAAGCGATCGCGACGACCTTCGATCTGCGCGGACGCCTCCGTCAAGCGCCGCTGGCCTTCGCCGGCACTGCGACGATCAATCTGGATGAACAAGCCGCCAACGTCGAAGGCCGCGGCACGCTGGCAGATTCGCCGATCTACACGCGCGCGCCAATCAGCGTTGATTGGAGCGCCGGCCGCACTCAAGCTTCCGTCAATGTCGCGGTCGGCGATGGCGTCGTGCAAGCGCAATGGGAAGAACGCGGACGCGCACTGACCGGCTCGGCGCAAATTGACGACGCGCCGATTGCACCCCTCGCCGCAATCTTCGGCGAACGCGCAACAGGCCGCATCGACGGCCGCCTCTCGCTCGCCAGCAATGGCGGCGGCCTAAGCGGCGATGCTGACGTGACGCTTGATGATGCGCGCGTCTCGGGCCGCCAGCGCAACTCGCTCGACATGCACATCGTCGGCAACCTGAGCCCGACGCGACTAACCTCCACGGTCGATGCCACGTCAGACGGCGGCCTCGTCGCACACTTCGAAGCTGACGCGCCTGTGGAAACCAGCGCCGCGCCCGTCCGCATTGCATTGGCGCGAGAACGGCGCGGGCGCGCGACATGGTCGGTGCATGGTCCCGCCGAAGCGCTGTGGGCCGCCGCGCGCTTGCCGGATCAATCGCTCGAAGGCGCACTCGACGGCGAAGGCACAATCGAGTTCGGCGCTGGCTATCTTTCCGGCGACGGCCACATGGAGATCGTCGACGGACGCTTCGAGGACAAGCTCACTGGTGTCACCCTCGTCGATCTTGATGCACGCGTTGCGCTCGATCAACGCGGCGTCACTATCGAGAATTTCACAGCGTCGGGCCCGAACGGCGGGCGCCTCACTGCGACTGGCGGCAGCGTCAGTGACCGCCGAGGCAGCATCACGGTCGACGTCGATAACATGCGCGTCGCCGATCGCCCGGATGCGCGCGCAGTGGCGAGCGGCGAGCTTACGCTGACTTGGGAAGGACTAACCTCGTCCCTCACCGGCAATCTCAACATCATCGAAGCGAACATCGACATCGCCTCGAACCCGCAAGCCGGCATCCCGACGCTCGACGTGATCGAAATCAACCGGCCTGGCGAGGAAGATGAACCGCTCGACGAAGAGCCGGCGCCACGCCGCAATGGCGCAACCACGCTCAACGTCACCGTCAAAGCGCCCGGCCGCGTCTTCACGCGTGGCCGCGGTGTCGATGCCGAATGGGCGCTCGACATGCGCCTCGGCGGCACGTCTGCGCGGCCGCTGGTTTTCGGCACCGCGCGCAGCGCGGCACACTGGCGCTTTCCGGACAACCCTTCGAAATCGAAGAAGCAATCATCGAGTTCGATGGCGATCCGCTCGACGCGCGCATCAACCTCACGGCCGTGCGCGACACCGCGGACCTCACCGCGCGCATCCGCCTCATCGGCACCGCGCGCGATCCTGAAGTCACGTTCTCGTCCGATCCGGCGCTGCCCGAAGATGAAATCCTGCCACAGGTACTGTTTGGCCGCTCCGTCGAAGACCTTTCGGCGCTGGAAGCGGCGCAGCTGGCCGCGAGCTTAGCCGCGCTCTCTGGCCGCGCCTCGCTCGATCTCGTCGACGCTGCGCGCGCCGCTGCTGGTCTCGATCGCTTCAATGTGCGCCAGGACGAAAATGGCGGCTTCCTCGTCGCCGGCGGCATCTACCTCACGCGTGACGTTTACGTCGAGGTCGCTCGAACCGGGTTGGGCCAAGCGCAAACACGCGTCGAATGGACCATCCGTCCACGCCTCGTGCTGATCACCAGCTTCCTAACCAACGGCGACCAGAGCGTTTCACTGCGTTGGCGGCGCGAAACCGATTGAGGCATGGCGGCGCGTTCGCCATATAGACCCACATGAAATTCCTGGATCAGACCAAGATCTACGTGCGCTCCGGCAACGGCGGCGCAGGCGCGGTCTCGTTCCGGCGCGAAAAGTTCATCCCCTTCGGCGGCCCCGATGGCGGCGATGGCGGGCGCGGCGGCGACGTGTGGATCGAAGCCGCGGACGGCCTCAACACCCTCATCGACTATCGCTTCCAACAGCACTTCAAAGGCGCGACCGGCGGCCACGGCATGGGCCAGAACCGCCACGGCGCCAACGGTGAGAGCGCCATCCTGAAGGTGCCGACCGGCACCGAAGTGTTGGACGAAGACAAAGAAACGGTGATCGCCGATCTCAACAAAGCCGGCATGCGCGTTCTGCTCGCACGAGGCGGCAATGGCGGCTTCGGCAACGCGTATTTCAAGTCATCGGTGAACCAAGCGCCTGAGCACGCCAATCCTGGCCTCGAAGGCGAAGAGCGCGTGTTCTGGCTACGGCTGAAGCTGATTGCTGACGCCGGCCTCGTCGGCTTGCCGAACGCCGGCAAGTCGACATTCTTGCGCGCGGTGTCGAGCGCCACGCCAAAGGTCGCCGACTATCCATTCACGACGCTGCATCCGCACTTGGGCGTCGTCACCATCGGCGAGAGCGAACGCTTCGTCATGGCCGACCTTCCCGGCTTGATCGAAGGCGCTGCGGAAGGCACCGGCCTCGGCACGCGCTTCTTGGGTCACGTCGAGCGCTGCGTTGCGCTGGTGCATTTGATCGACGCGACAGGCGAAAGCGCAACTGAAGCTTATCGCACCGTGCGTCACGAGATCGAAGCTTACGGCGCTGGTCTCGCGGAGAAGCCGGAGATCGTTGCGCTCAACAAGATCGACGCGATGACGCCCGCCGAAGCCAATCGCAAACGCTCGGCCCTGGCGCGGGCAATCGGCAAAGAGGTGCGCATCGTGTCGGGCGTCTCCGGCGCCGGCGTGCGCGACCTTCTGAATGAGGTCGCCGCCATGCTTCGCGACCGGCGCACCGAAGAAGTGCAGCAAGCGAGACCTGAAGGGGAATGGACGCCGTAAGGCATGAAGCGCGATCTGCCCCTCGCCTATCCCGGCATGAAGATCGGCCTCTTCGGCGGCAGCTTTGATCCCGCGCACGAAGGCCACGCACACGTCGCTGAGACTGCGTTGAAGCGGCTCGGGCTTGATCGCGTGTGGTGGCTGGTGTCGCCACAAAATCCGCTGAAGACGAAGTCGAGTCCGTTCGCAGAGCGCATGCAATCGGCGCAAGACCAAGCGCACGGCGCCAAGATGGTCGTCACCGATCTTGAGCAGCGCCTTGGCTGCGGCTTCACCTACGAGACCCTGCGCGCGTTGAAGCAGCTCTACCCGGGCGTCGCGTTCACCCTGATCATGGGCGCCGATAACCTCGCCAATTTCCGTAAATGGCGGAATTGGCGCGAGGTCGCTGACGCTGTCCCGGTTGTAATTGTGTCTCGGCCCGGCGCACGCGCCGCCGAACGGCTTGCCGCGCCACGTGGCTGGACCCACGTAAATGCCAGACTCCACAGGGAATCTTCTACCGCCATCCGTTCCGGCACGCGTGCGGCGTTGGCGAAACCCAAGCGGAAGTGATAGCGTTTAGCTGTCTAGGCCAGAAAAAGGATCAAGGACCTGTCGCCTGAAATGAAACGCGCATCGGCCGCCGCCAAAGCCGAAGCCAAGCCGCGAGCAGCCGATCGGCCAGCTCCGGGCATCGATGTGGAAGCGGCCACCAAGGTGGTGCTGACATCGCTTGAAGACGACAAGGCCGAGGAAATCCTCGCCATCGACATTCGCGGCAAATCTTCTTTCGCAGACATGCTCGTCATCGCTTCGGGGCGATCGGCGCGGCACGTCGGCGCATTGGCAGAGCACGTCATGCAGAAGCTCAAAGAAGCGGGCGTTAAGGACGTTCGCATCGAAGGCATGCCGCAGGCTGACTGGGTTCTGGTCGATGCGGGCGATGTGGTCGTGCACCTCTTCCGTCCGGAAGTTCGCTCCTTCTACAACATCGAGAAGATCTGGGCGGGCGCCACGCCTGACTCACAACAGAGCTAAGCTTTGCGCGTGATCGTCGCCGCCGTTGGCCGTCTGCGGGACGGCCCCGAAGCGGCGATGACGGTCGACTATCTGCAGCGCGCGACGCAGGCCGGCCGCCAGATCGGTTTCAAGGGCTTTGATCTCGTCGAAGTCGAAGGCAAGCCATCCGGCGACATGCGCGCGGAAGCTGTCGCGCTCTTCAAAGCAACGCCGGATGATGCCCGCAAAATCTTGCTTGATGAGCGCGGCGCCGAATGGACCTCGCGCCAGCTCGCCGAAAAGCTCGCGCGTTGGCGCGATGACGGCGTTGCATGCACAACATTCTGGATCGGCGGCGCGGACGGCGCTTCACAAGGCGTTAAGGATAACGCTGACGAAAAGCTGGCTTTTGGCAGACAAACGTGGCCCCACAGGCTCGTTCGCGTCATGATTTCCGAGCAAGTTTACCGAGCCGTGACGATACTCTGCTCTACTCCGTATCACCGGGACTGAAGATTCCGGACGATATGGTGGTGGTTAAATGGCACGAGGCGCAAAACGCGCCCGCGCTCTCGTCGCTTGTGCGGCAGGAACGCTAGCGCTCCTCCTGGGGTCGGCAGAAGCCCAAACGCAACGTACGGTCGCGCAGGCCGAGCGCGATCGTCGCTCGGAAACGCAGCGCGCCGAACGGCTGCGCGCGCAAGCCAACACAGCTCAACGCGAAGTGCGCGCGCTCGATACGCGCCTCGTCGAAGCCACCCGCCGCCGCGAGCAAACCGAAGCCGCCGCCACCGCCGCTCGCGAGCGCCTAACCACCGTTCAGCAACAGATTGCCGCCACGGGCGCCGCGCAGCGCAACGCCCGCAGCGCCTACAGAATCGTCCATCATCGCCGCCGCATTCGCACAGCGCCGGGTCGAGCCACGCGCCACCCGCGCCAGCATCGTCGCGCGCGCCCTGGCCCCCGCCTACCAATCCGAAGAGCGCCGCCACCGCGAGGCGCTCGCCCTCGCCCGCCAGGACGAGACGGTCATCACCACCGAACAAAGCGTCCTCGCTGACGCCCAGGCCTCCATCGCGGAAGAACGCGGCGAGATCGTCACCATGCTGGCGCGGCGCCGCTCGACCCAGACTCAACTGGCCCGGGACGCTACAGCCGCTGAGCGCCGCGTCCGCCAACTGACCGCCGAAGCGCGTTCCCTCAGGGAACTTGCGCAGCGCGTCGAAGCCGCCTCGCGCCGCCGCCAACCGACAACGCCCGCGCCGTCTGGACCAAACGTAATTCCAGCGGGCTGGGTCGCACCCGCACAAGGCCAAATCACGCGCGGTTACGGCGCTCGCGCGACCGGCGGCCCGGCTGCGCAGGGCGTTACCGTGAGGACTATTTCGGGCGCTCAGGTAGTTTCTCCCGCTGCGGGCGAGGTCGTCTATGCCGGAGGCTTTAGAAGCTACGGAAACGTATTGATCCTCAATCTCGATGGTGGTTACGCTCTCGTTCTGACCGGCATGGACACGATCAATGTCCGCGTCGGTGAGACGGTCCGGGCGGGACAAGCTGTCGGGCAAATGACAGCGGCCGCCGCTTCGGCGCCGGATTTGTATGTAGAAGTACGCAGGGGCGACCGGCCGGTCGATCCTGGACGATGGCTTAACGCGCGCGGCCTTACTGCGGAGGCTGGCGCTAGAGCCGGTTAACGCGAATCGGGCAGGACGACCCGGGGAGTACTAAATGCGCGTAGCTTGGATTTTGGCGCCGATCGCTGGCGCCGCCGCTCTGGTTGGCGCGCTTGCCTGGTCCGCTCCTGACGATCGCAACAGCGGCGACATTTACCGTCAGCTGGAACTCTTTGCGGACGTCCTCGCCCGCGTCGAACAAGATTACGTTGTCCCGATCGACGAGCAGGCGGCGATGGAAGCAGCCATCCAAGGCATGCTCGCCTCGCTGGACCCGCACTCCTCCTACATGAACGCGGACGATTACCGCGAAATGCAAAGCCAGACCCGTGGCGAGTACGGCGGTCTCGGCATTGAAGTCACCAGCGAAGAAGGTGTGGTGAAGGTCGTCTCCCCGATCGATGGCACGCCTGCTGCGCGCGCCGGCATTCAGTCGGGCGACTATCTCACCGCCATCAACGGCGAGAGCATCGTCGGCCTAACGCTCAACGAAGCCGTCCCCCGCATGCGCGGCGAAGCCGGCACCGAGATCACGATCACCATCGCGCGCGAAGGTGTCGATCCGTTCGACGTCACGCTGCAACGCGAAACCATCAACGTGCGCGCCGTCACGGCCCGCGTTGAAGGCGGCGATGTCGGCGTCATCCGCATTTCCACCTTTAACGAGCGCACTGGCTCGATGCTTCAAGACGCAATCCGTCAAGTGAAGCGCGACACAGGCGGACGCCTGCGCGGCGTCGTCGTTGACCTGCGCAACAATCCGGGTGGCCTGCTCGATCAAGCCATCGAAGTGTCCGACGCGTTCCTCGATGGCGGCGAAGTGGTTTCCACCCGCGGCCGTCAACCGGAAGACGTGCAACGCTACAACGCCCGCCGCGGCGACGATCTCGCCGGCGTGCCGGTGGTCGTGCTGATCAACGGCGCTTCGGCCTCGGCTGCTGAAATCGTTGCGGGGGCGCTCCAAGATCGCAACCGCGCGCTGATCGTCGGCCTCGACAGCTTCGGCAAGGGCTCGGTCCAAACCGTCATCCCGCTGCAAGGCGGCCGTGACGGCGCGCTGCGCCTCACCACGGCGCGCTATTACACGCCGGCCGGTCGCTCGATCCAAGGCGCTGGCATCACGCCGGACATGGAAGTCGCCTCGCGCCGCATCGACGCGGCCGAAGTTGAGCGTATCCAGCGCCTCTCTGTTCGCGAAGAAGATCTGCCGAACGCGCTCGACAACAACACCGGAGCTCACCGCCGAGCAGCCCACATTCCGGAAGACCAGCCGCCGGAAAACTGGAACGCTGATGACGATTATCAGCTGCGCCGCGCGATGGAGGTTCTTCGCCAAGGCACGGTTGCGGAACGACTCCGCGCCCGCGCCGGCTAAGGCCGCCATTTACCTCTCGTAAATCAATGTGAAAGCGCCAGTCGTCCTAGTGACGGCTGGCGCGAATTCAGCGACTCTCCGGCGCTATGATTCGCCCGCGCGTGAACATGCGGGGCTTCGCGCCAAAGCAACCACCCAAGCCTGCGCGACGCCTGCCAAAACTAACGCATCGCAGCGTTGCGCTCGCCTTTGTCGGCGTGCTCGCTGTGGGCGCACTCGTGTCCGTGCAAGTGTTCGGGGATCCAGGCGCTGCCGGGCCGCGCCGCATTCTCTCGCTGCAACCGGGCTCTGCCGAAGCCAACGCGCCGCGCGTGTCTTTCTCTGACGCCGCCGAAGAAGGCGCCGACATGCAGATGTTCGGCATCGACGATCTGCCGCAAACTGGCGAGTATGGCGAGATCGATTCAAACGGCGAGCTCCGCGTCGCCGTCGTTGAATCTCAACCGTCACCGAGCGCCAACGCGGGCCGCCCGCAAGCTGCGCCACTACCGCGCGCGCCGCTGGCTGGATTGTTCGAGAACGGACCCAGTGGTCGGCCGCTGCCGATCATCGCAAGCAACGGCCGCACGCCTGCGCAAGCATATGCGCGTCCGTTCACCGCGCAGCAGGGCCGGCCGAAGGTCGCCATCATCATCGGCGGCTTAGGTTTCAACGCGGCGGCCACAACTCAAGCGATCGATGAACTCCCGGCCGAGATCACGCTCTCGTTCGTGCCCTACTCGCAGAACCTGCAATCGTGGATAGATCGCGCCCGTGCGCGGGGTCACGAAGTGATGCTCGAACTGCCGATGGAGCCATTCGATCCGGACGCCGACGACACCGGCCCGCAAACACTGCTCGCCACCGCGCCCGCACAACAGAACATCACGCGTCTCGAGCAATTGCTTTCGCTCGGCACCGGCTATTTCGGCGTGACCAATTACCAAGGCGCGCGCTTCGCCACATCCGGCCAAGCATCCGCGCCGGTGGTGCAAGCGCTGCGCCGCCGCGGCCTCTCCTTTATTTCATCCGGCATCGGCCAGCGCACGGCGCTGAGCGTCGAAGCGCAGCGCGCGCAACTGCCGAACACCGCAGCTGACCGCATCATCGATGCGCGACGTGAAGCTGATGCAATCGACGATCAGCTGCTGAATTTGGAAGCGCTCGCGCTGCAAAATCAGAGCGCGATTGGCGCAGGCTTTGCGTATCCTGTGACCATGGAGCAAGTCGGTCGCTGGGCTCGCGATGTTGAATCGCGCGGATATCAATTGGCGCCAGCATCGGCCGTGCTCAGTGCACGCGCCGCGCGCCGATGAACACCACACCAGATCCAAAGCTCTATCGCCCGAATGTTGGCCTCGCACTGTTCCACAAGAACGGGCTGGTCTTTCTCGGCAAGCGCGTCGCTACGGAAGGTCCGTATCAGTGGCAAATGCCGCAAGGCGGCGTCGACCGCGGCGAGAAAGTCGAAGAAGCCGCGTACCGCGAACTTGAAGAAGAGATTGGCGTAAGGTCAGCGCACGTCGAATTGCTCGAAGAAACGGCGGACTGGCTGCATTACGACTTCCCCATCGACGTGCGCACGAAAATGAAGCCACGCGGCCGCTATTGGGGGCAAAGGCAGAAGTGGTTCGCGTTCCGCTTCAAGGGACGTGACTCAGATATAAGACTAGATACTCATACCCCGGAGTTTGTAGATTGGCGCTGGGCCGCACTCGATAGCGCGCCCGGTTTGGTCATACCGTTCAAGCGCCCCGTGTACGAAGAAGTGGCGCGCCGGTTCAAGAAACACACCGTGGGGGCTTCGAAGTGATTGTCTGCCTGATGGGCGCTGCAGAAGCGTTTGCGCTGTGAAGCGCGGTGCGGTCGTAACGCCGGTCGTGTTTGTGCACGGCGCGTTTTGCGGTGGCTGGGCGTTCGATGGTTTTCGCGAACCATTCGAAGCGGCTGGCTTTGAAACGCACGCGCCGAATCTTCCGCACCACGAACGCGGCGCCGATCTCGAACAACTCGCGCAAACCGGCCTCAAAGATTACGCGAAAGCGATCGCGCATTATGTGCGTGGCCTGCGCGCGCCACCTGTTCTTGCCGGTCACTCTCTCGGCGGCCTCGTCTCGCAGCTCGTAGCAGCAAGCACGCCCATCGCTGGCCTCGTGCTGCTTGCGCCAAGCGCGCCGTGGGGCGTGCCGCCAACGACGCTCGACGAGCACGGCAATCAATTCGGCCTGACATTGCTCGGCGATTACTGGCGCCGTCCAATCCCGCCCGACTATCGCGTCGCCCGCGCCACCACGCTCGATCGCCTCGCACGTGACGACGCTCGCAAAGCGTTCGCGCGCTTCGTGCCCGAAAGCGGCCGCGTCATTCGCGAAACCGTGCAGTGGTTCATGGATCACTCGATGGCCGCGCAAGCGCCGGTCTATCGCATCAGCGCGCCAGTGCTCGGCCTTGCTGGCGGCAAGGATCGAGTGAACTCCTCCAGCACTGTGCGCCGAATCATCGGCCGCTTCCCTGGCGACCAGGCGCACTTCCACGAATTTGCAGAGATGAGCCACTGGCTCATCGGCGAACCAGAATCTGCCGACGTGTCTGAGCTCACACTGCAATGGCTCGACGCCCGCGGCATCGGCCCCAAACCGGTAAAGCCCAAGCGCAAGCAGCTTTCGCTATTCGGCTGGGGCGAAGCGGCCAGCGCTTAATTTGCGCCGCGCAGCGTAATCAGCACAATTTCCGGCGGATTGAGAAAACGCACCGGCAACATGCTCGTGCCGATGCCGCCGGTTACGTACATCTGCTCCCCGCGCTCTTGAACCAGACCGCAGCCATAGCGCTTGTTGATGAGCGGCAGGATCGGGCGGCCGATGAGCGGGATGGTCACCTGTCCGCAATGGCGGTGCCCCGCGAGCATAAGCGCAGGCCCCGGCGGCATCTGCGCGAACGGATCGGGCGAGTGGCTGAGCATGATCGTGTTGGCGCCAGCTGGCGCGCCATCGAGCGCCGCAGCGAAATCAGGTTCGCCCGTCGTGAGGTCGGCAATGCCTGCAATCACCAACGGATCGCCGCCGGTTCTGTGAACGACGATGTGGCGATTCCAAAGCGCGGCGATGCCTGCGTCCTGCAGCGCCGTCGTGACGTCAGTGCGATCATACCAAACGTCGTGATTGCCGATGACGGCAACCGTGCCGTAGCGCGCGCGCAAAGCTGCGAACGTCGCAATGCCGCCAGTGATTTCCTGATTTTCAGCCGGCGTGCGCTCAAACGGATGATGATGCCCGTTCACATAATCACCGAGCAGCACAACCAGTTCGGGCCGCAGCGAATTCACGCGCTGCACGATGCGCCCCATCCGCGCCGCATTGACGTGCGGCCCGCCGACATGCGTGTCGCTTAGCGCCGCAATCGTCAGCGGCGCGCCGTGCCATTGCTCGCTCACCACCTCGACGCGGCGCACCACCAGCAGCTGCGGCTCGACGAACCACGCGTAGATGTTCACCCAATACGCCACCTCGAACACGGCCACGGCGGCAAACAGCATCCACCGCGTGCGCGGCTTAAGCGTGCGCCAGCGTCGGAACAGCCAGACGCAAGCGAGCACGACCAGCGGCAGCCCGATCAACGCGCCAATCGTGGCGGGGAGCATTTGCGGGTGAAAGAAATCCGGCATCGGCACTGACACTAGCGCCACCAACGTGGCGCGGGGCGCGGCGCAGCTTAGGGCATCCACGATCTCGCGCTCAAAGTCGCGGTCGAGTTTCCTGCAAAGTAGCGTCTTTGTCGTGGATCTAGCGGTAACGCTTATCCACGTGGAAACAGCCTAGCGCGCCATCGCCGCTTTGATGGTTTCCAGACGCGCCAGCTGCCGCTGCGCCGCATCTTTCTTCGCATCCGTGTTGGCGTCGCGCAGATCTTCCTGCGCGTTCTTGAGGTCCTGCTCGAGCTGCGCCGGCGCGATGTCGGCCAGATCGATCGCCTCTTCCGCGAGCACCGTAAGGCCTTCCGGCGTGACGTCAGCGAAACCGCCATTGACGAAGATACGACGCTCGGTGCCGTCATTGATGACGCGGAGCGCGCCCGGCTTGATGACGCTCATCACTGGCGCGTGGTTCGGCGAAACACCGAACTCGCCTTCGGAGCCAGGCACCACAACGTGGTCGACGTCGCCGTTGAACAGTTCGCGCTCAGGCGAAACCAAAGCGAAGCTCAGCTTGTCAGTCATTGTTAGTTTTGCCTCGCCATGGCGGTGATGCGGATCATGAATTTCGGATCGGTCACGCGGCCCGAAGGATAGATCGCGTCGACGATCGCCAAGTGGTTGTTGGGAAGTCGAATATCGTACGTGCGCAGACGGAAGCCCGGCTCGATGGAATGGTCTTCGTCCTTGACGCGCTTGGCGTCCGGAAACTTGCGCTTGATGGCGGCGTCGAGCGCATCCGCGCCCTTGTTGTTGTCGCCGCCGGCAAACCAGATCGTCGTGAACGCGCCGTCCGTGTGAAAGAACACGCCGCCGTCGCCGACTTCGTAGAACAGCGTCTGGCCTTCATTGGTCATGCCAAGGTCGGCTTTTTCTTTCGGCCCCAGCACACGCGGCTTGGCGCCGATTTCGCCTTTCACGGTGCCGCCGATCGCTGAGACGGCGCCATCGACGGCGAGTTTCGCGGCAAGTTCGCTGTGCTTCATAACGGCAGCCCTCAGTTCTTGCGGACTTGTGCGCTCACGCGCACCAGAAAGCGTTCACGCGCCGCGCCACGCTCAGCATACTCGACCGCGACGTGCGCCATGCGTCCACCGCCTAGATCGACTTCGTAAGCACGAACGCGTTGCTTGGCTTCGGACGACGCTTCGTCCTTCAGACGCTTGGAACGGCGCGACTTCAGCATGGCTTCAAACGCATCGAGGCCGCGATCGAAGTCCGCGCCAACGTACCACACGGTCGCGACACTGCCGCTCAAATCGATGAACACGCCTGAGCCGCCCACCGGATACATAAGCGTTTGACCGACCGCTTCGAGCCCAACACTTGCGCGCTCGATTTCCGTCGCGCCACAGGCTCGATCGGCATCTTGCCTTGCACACGGCCAGAAATGTGCGCGAGGCAACCCTCTACGAGTTGCATCGCTACAGCGCTGTTCGTGAGCTGGCCGGCGGCCATTAGGCTGCCTCAGCCGCGAGACGTTGCGCCTTCGCGATCGCTTCTTCGATCGAGCCGACCATATAGAAGGCCGGTTCCGGGAGGTGATCGTATTCGCCGTTCACGAGGCCCTTGAAGCCGCGCACCGTGTCCTTCAGGTCGACGAGCTTGCCGGGCGAGCCGGTGAACGCTTCAGCGACGTGGAACGGTTGCGACAGGAAGCGCTCAATCTTACGGGCGCGCGCGACCGTGAGCTTATCGTCTTCGGAAAGTTCATCCATGCCGAGAATGGCGATGATGTCTTGCAGAGACTTGTACTTCTGCAGCGTCTCTTGGACCTGACGCGCGACTTGATAGTGCTCTTCACCGACAACGTTCGGATCGAGAATCCGCGACGAAGAGTCGAGCGGATCGACGGCCGGGTAGATGCCCTTCGCGGCGATGTCGCGCGAGAGAACGGTGGTGGCATCCAAGTGAGCGAACGATGCGGCAGGCGCCGGGTCGGTCAAATCGTCGGCGGGAACGTAGATGGCTTGCACCGAGGTGATGGAGCCCTTGGTCGTCGAGGTGATGCGCTCTTGCATGGCGCCCATTTCGGTCGCCAGTGTCGGCTGATAACCGACCGCCGAAGGAATACGGCCAAGAAGCGCCGACACTTCCGAGCCCGCTTGCGTGAAGCGGAAGACGTTGTCGACGAAGAACAGAATGTCTTTGCCCTGATCGCGGAAGTGCTCAGCGATGGTCAAACCCGTCAGCGCAACGCGCGCGCGTGCGCCCGGCGGTTCGTTCATTTGGCCGAACACGAGAGCGCAGCGCGAGCCTTGGCCGCCGCCCTTCACGTTGACGTTCGATTCGATCATTTCGTGATAGAGGTCGTTGCCTTCGCGCGTGCGCTCGCCGACGCCCGCGAACACCGAATAGCCGCCGTAGGCCTTGGCGATGTTGTTGATCAGCTCTTGAATCAGCACCGTCTTGCCGACGCCCGCGCCGCCGAAGAGACCGATCTTGCCGCCCTTCGCGTACGGGCAGAGAAGATCGACGACCTTGATGCCCGTTTCGAGAATTTCCGGGACCGGCTTTTGATCGACGAAGGCCGGGGCTGGTTGGTGGATCGCGCGCGTCGCGGTCGTCTTCACCGGGCCTGCTTCGTCCACCGGCTCGCCGATGACATTCAGAATGCGGCCGAGCGTTTCTTCACCGACCGGCACCGAAATCGGCGCGCCGGTGTCAGTCACGGCCTGGCCGCGGACGAGACCGTCCGTCGCGGACATGGCGATGGTGCGGACGCTCGATTCGCCGAGGTGCGTCGCAACTTCGAGCACAAGGCGCTGACCTTGGTTCGTGGTCTCAAGCGCGTTGTAAATATCCGGCAGCGGGCCATCAAACTCGACGTCGACGACGGCGCCGATCACTTGCGCCACGCGGCCTTTTCCTTGCTGTGCCATCTCTTCTCTTCCTCGTCACACATCTAAGCCGCGTGGGCGGCTAATTCATCAACCGTGCGGCAATCACGCCTGCCGCGACCGCGAGAAACGGCGCCAGGATCAAAGCGAACCTAGCGACGCGTCCCTTCATCCTTCCACCGCCAGTTCGACTGGGATGTTGTTTCGTGTCGCCTTCGAATACGGGCACATCTGGTGCGCCGCTTCGATCAACTCTTGCACTTGCGCGCGCTCAAGACCTGGCGCCGCAAGCGTCAGCTTTGCGGAGAGACCCAAGCCGCCCTCTTCGCGGCCGATGCCAACTTCGCACGTCACCACGGCCTTCGAGGCGTCGAGCTTCTTCTGGCCAGCGATGAACAGCACCGCGCCGTTGAAGCAATTGGCCCAGCCGAGCGCGAAGAGCTGCTCGGGGTTGGTGCCTTCGCCCGAACCGCCGAGACCCTTGGAGTGCTCAGCGTGCAGATAGAGGCCGCCTTCTTCGAGCGCGATCTTGCCGCCGTTGCGGCCGCCCTTGGAAATCGCCTTCGTCTTGTAAAGCGTGTCTGCCATGGCTCACTCCTGGTCCATCACAATGCGGCACTGGGCTTGACCCGCCTCGCCATACAGCATGTATGTCGTGCCGCCAGGGATGCGATAATGTGTGAGCGCATCGTCGGTGCGCATCTCGACCACAAGATCGTTGCGTTGGACGCAACGACGATCCGGCGAGTTCATACCAACCACGCGCTGCCAGCAGCGCTCCATGTTCTGACCCGACGCCTGTGCACGATAGCCGCCGCCGGTGAGATCGACCCGGCGCCACGAGGCGTCGTTGCGCGCCTCGAACTCAGCCGCGCTAATCGGCGCGCACTCAGCGACCGGACCGGTTTGGTTCGGCAAGTCGGTGCACGCCCCGAGCGTGAGAGAGGCAGCGAATGTGGCCACGATGAATCTCAAAGAGCCTCCGCACCGGAGATGATTTCGATCAGTTCTTTGGTGATGTTCGCTTGGCGCTGACGGTTGTAGCGGGTCGTCAGCTTCTTGATCAGATCGCCGGCGTTGCGCGTGGCATTGTCCATGGCGCTCATTTGCGCGCCGTAGAAGCCGGCTTGGTTCTCAAGCAGCGACTGCAGTATCTGACCGCTCAGATATTGCGGCAGCAGCGCTTCGAGGATTTCCTCTTCGCTCGGCTCGTACTCGTACACAGCGCCCTTCAGATCCGGCGGCTTCACGCCTTCCGGCGCGCGCGCCGGGATGAGCTGCAGCGCCGTCGGCACTTGGCTGATCACCGATTGGAAGCGCGAATAGAACAAAGTCGCGACGTCGAACTCGCCCGCATGGAAGAGTTCGAGCAGCGCTTCGCCGACAACGTGCGCTGCGTCTGCGCCGATATTCCGGAAGGCGGAAAGATCGACGTACTTCACAATCTTATCGCCGTGCGTGCGGCGCAGCTGATCGCGGCCCTTCTTGCCGACGGCGAGGATCTTCACCGTCTTGCCGGCGCGGACCATCTCGTCGATGCGCTCGCGCGCGGCACGAACGATTTGCGTGTTGAAACCACCGCACAGACCGCGCTCGCTGGTCATCACGACAAGCAATTGCACTTGGTCCTTGCCGGTGCCGCGCAGCAGCAGCGGTGCGCTTTCGCCCGACACCGCGGCGGCCAGGTTGGCGATCACGCGCGCCATACGGCTGGCGTAAGGCCGCGCCGCTTCGGCTTGGCTCTGCGCCCGCTTCAACTTAGCGGCCGCCACCATCTGCATCGCCTTGGTGATCTTCTGCGTGGATTTCACGCTGGCGATGCGGACGCGGAACTCTTTTAGGCTCGGCATTACGGCCCCTTAGGCGAACGTCGCGGTGAACTCTTCGAGGGCAGCTTTGATCTTGTCTTCTATGCCGTCCTTGCCGATGTCTTTCTTGTCGACGATCGCCTTCAAGAGATCAGACTTCTTCGCACGCAACCAAGCAGTCAGTTCGCGCTCGTAGCGGCCAATGTTGGCGACATCGATCTTGTCGAGATAGCCGCGCGTACCGGCATAGATCAGCACGACTTGTTCTTCGACGGGCACTGGCGAGAATTGCGGCTGCTTCAGAAGCTCGGTGAGGCGCGCGCCGCGCGCGAGCAAACGTTGCGTCGCGGCGTCGAGGTCGGAGCCGAACTTCGCGAACGCCGCCATTTCGCGGTACTGCGCGAGTTCGCCCTTCAGCGGGCCGGCAACTTGCTTCATCGCTTTGATCTGCGCGTTACCGCCGACGCGCGACACCGAGATACCGACGTTGAGCGCCGGACGGATGCCTTGGAAGAAGAGATCGGTTTCCAAGAAGATCTGGCCGTCGGTGATCGAAATCACGTTGGTCGGGATGTAGGCCGAGACGTCGTTGGCTTGCGTTTCAATGATCGGCAGCGCCGTCAGCGAGCCAGAGCCGTTGTCTTCGTTCAACTTCGCGGCGCGTTCGAGCAGACGTGAGTGCAGATAGAAAACGTCGCCCGGATAAGCTTCGCGGCCCGGCGGACGGCGCAGCAGCAGCGACATTTGGCGATACGCGACGGCTTGCTTCGACAAGTCATCATAGATGATGAGCGCGTGCATGCCGTTGTCGCGGAAGTACTCGCCCATAGCGCAGCCCGACATCGGCGCGAGATATTGCATCGGCGCAGATTCAGAAGCAGTGGCGGCGACGATGATCGAGTAACCGAGCGCGCCCTTGTCTTCGAGCGTCTTCACGAGCTGCGCCACGGTCGAGCGCTTTTGGCCGATGACGACGTAGACGCAGTAGAGCTTTTCGCTCTCCGGGGCGTTCCGGTCATGCGCTTCGCGCTGATAGATCATGGTGTCGAGCGCAACGGCGGTTTTGCCGGTTTGGCGGTCGCCGATGATGAGCTCGCGTTGGCCTCGGCCGACTGGGATCAGCGCGTCGATCGCCTTGATGCCCGTCTGCATCGGCTCGTGCACCGATTTACGCGGAATGATGCCGGGCGCGCGCACGTCAACGGTTGAGCGCTTTTCGGCTTTGATTGGGCCTTTGCCGTCGATCGGGTTGCCGAGCGCGTCGACCACACGGCCGAGCAGACCTTTGCCCACCGGCACGTCGACGATCTGGCCGAGGCGCTTAACAGTGTCGCCTTCTTTCAGGCCGCGGTCTTCGCCGAAGATGACGACGCCGACGTTGTCGCGCTCGAGGTTGAGCGCCATGCCACGCACGCCGCCCGGAAACTCGACCATTTCACCGGCCTGAACGTTCTCAAGGCCATAGACGCGAGCGATACCGTCGCCGACCGACAAGATGCGGCCTATCTCGGAGACCTTCGCGTCAGAGCCGAAGCCCTTGATCTGCTCTTTGAGGATTGCGGAAATTTCTGCGGCGCGGACGTCCATTACGTACTCCTCAGGCGGATTTCAGGGCCAGACGCAGCGCGTCCAGCTTGGCTTTGACGGAAGCGTCGAATTGGCGGGAGCCGGCGCGGGCGATGAACCCCCCGATCAAGCTCTCATCGACGCTGATTTCTGCTTCGACCTTGGCGCCGAGCTTTTCGCCCAGAGCCGCGACCACGGCGTTCTTTTCTTGCTCACCCGGCGTGCGGGCGAAGATGACTTCGACTTGGCGGGCGCCACGATCGCGGGCCACGAGGGCGCGATAGGCTGAAGCAATCTGCGGCAACTCGGCGGCGCGGCGATTCTGGGCCACGGCGCCAATGGTTTTCTGCCCGAGATCGGAAACACCGGCCTTTGCGGCGACCGCCACCAGCGCCTTGGACTTCTCCACAGGGTCGATCAAAGGCGAGCGGGCGACATCGCGCAGCTCAGCGCTTTCTTTCCAGGCGGCGGCGAACTTCGCAAAGTCCTGCTCTACCACCTCTAACTGCTTGGCATCCTTAGCTAAATCGAACACCGCGCGCGCATAGCGCCCGGCTGCTTCGGATACTTCGCCCTCAATTCGATCAGCCACACCGGTCTCGCTGCTCTCGCGGCCGACGATCCGCTGGACCGCCCGCTGCTGAATGATGTCGCTTGGGGAAAACCCAAACATCAAAGGGGTCGGCGCGCTCTCCCACGCGGACCCCCCTGACGCGCGCGCGAAGTAACACGGTGCGTTCCAGCTTGACAACCGGGCGTAAGGGCGGCGGATCAGCGACAAAAGCGCCTGAACAGGCGGGGGGAAACGCGACCATGACCAACACGTCCACGCCTGCGCAGAGCAGCCATGACGTATCGCCCGCAAAGATGCGCCAAGTGGTGCTCGCAAGCGCCGCGGGCACCGTGTTCGAGTGGTACGATTTCTTTGTCTATGGCGCTGTCGCTTCGGTAATGACCCCGCAGTTCTTGCGAGGATTGCCCGACGCCCAGGCGTTTGTTTTCATCCTGCTGACGTTCGCCGTCGGGTTCATCGTGCGGCCGCTCGGTGCGCTTGTCTTCGGCAAGATCGGAGATTCCACGGGGCGCAAAGGCGCGTTCCTGATCACGATCACGATCATGGGCCTTGCAACTTTTGCGATCGGTATCCTCCCGACAGCAGATCAGATCGGCGGGTGGGCGGCGGTGCTCTTGCTGACGATGCCGCGTGCTGCAAGGTTTCGCGCTTGGCGGCGAGTATGGCGGCGCGGCAATCTATGTCGCAGAACACGCGCGGCCACACCGGCGCGGCTGGGAGACAGGTTGGATTCAGGTTTCCGCCGCGTTCGGACTGATGGGCGCACTGCTCGTCGTTTTGATCACGCGCATGATCTTGGGTGAAGAAGCGTTCAGTGCCTGGGGTTGGCGGGTTCCGTTCCTGTTTTCAATCGTGCTGCTTGCGATCTCGGTTTGGATTCGGCTTCAACTTGAGGAGAGCCCGGCTTTCAAGAAGCTGAAGGACGAAGGCAAGATCTCCAAGCGCGCCTATCACGAGAGCTTTTTCGAATGGCGCAATCTGAAGGTCGTTATCCTCGCCTTCCTCGCCATCTGCATGGCGCAAGGCGTGGTTTGGTACACCGGCTTCTTCTACACGCAGTTCTACATCGAGCGGATTCTGAAGATCGACTCGAAGACGGTCAGCGTCATCATGATCGCCGGCGTCATGCTCTCGGCGCCGCTCTACGTCTTCTTCGCGTGGCTCTCCGACAAGATCGGACGCAAGATCGTCATGCTGTTTGGCATCGTGCTGATGCTGGGGCTCTACTTCCCCGGCTTCCACTACATTACCCAGGCGGGCAATCCGCAACTGGCGCAAGCGCTTGAACGCGTGCCCGTCACAGTGATCGCCGATCCCGCAGATTGCACCTTCCAGCTCGATCTCACCGGCGGCGCGCGTCAGTTCTCGACTTCGTGCGACATCGCCAAGGGCTCGCTCACCAACGCCGGCGTCGCTTACGAGACGCAAGCGGGACCTCAGGATCGCTTGCCCGTATCCGCGTTGGCGACGTGGAAATTGAAAGCGTCAGCGCCGGGGGCCAAACCAACAGCGAAATCCGCGCCACGCGCACCGAGTTCGAGTCACGTTTGCGCCCGATACTCGACGCGGCGGGATACCCGGCGCGTGCGCCGGGCGCGATGGAGGGCTGGAGCTGGTCGAAATCGCGCGTGTCTTCAGCGAGAAGATCGGCGTCTTCTTGATGATCGCGCTCTTCGTTGTCGCCGCGACCGCGCTCTATGGCCGCAAGCAGCGGCGCTCGTCGAACTCTTCCCAACACGCATTCGCTACACGGCGCTCTCTGTGCCGTATCACATCGGCGTTGGCTGGTTTGGCGGGCTGCTGCCGGCCGTTGTATTCGCGATCAACACGGCGACAGGCTCAATCTATCAGGGGCTCTGGTTTCCCGTGATTGCAACGGCAGTTTCGGCAGTGGTGATGTTCTTCTTCCTGCCGGAAACGAAGGACCGCGACATTCATGCGTAGTGAATGCGCTTAACCATTCAGAAAGATGGTTTTCACGCATTCACTAGCTTTCTGAACGAGAGCTTAAACGTCCTCGTGCATAGTCATATTCATGACGGCGATCCCCCACGCCGCCTTGGCCCTCACCAGCGCCCTTGACCGCTTTGGGCACGCCAGTGTGCGCGTGCTCGAAGCGGTCACTGGCGCAGGTGATGCGGACTTAGGCGAGGCTCTCGTCGAAATGACGGAAGCCAAGACGCAAGCCAAAGCTGGCGTCGCCGTGATCCGCTTTGCCGATGAAATGTACGAAGCGCTGCTGGAGATCGGCCAAGAGCCTCAGCGGCGATAGGTCGAATTCGCGACGACCAGAACGGCGCGTGCTAGCGCATCGAATAATGCCTTCGACGCGGACTCGTAACGCGGCTTCAGCGCTGCATCGACGCCGACATCGTTCCAGCTTCCCATCGCGCCAAACACCCAAGCCCGCCCTGCTGCCTTGAGCAGGCGCTGGGCTTCGGGCGTCATTTGCGTGAACCGCAAAAATTCCAACGGATAAGGCAATTCCTTACCGTCGAGCGTTTCGCGCGCCGCCATGAATGCGTCCGCGAACGGTTGGCCCGGAATGGAACGCGCCACCGCTTCAATTGAAAGCAAGGCGTCCCGCAGATCGCGCGAGGCGGCGGCTACACCGGTATCGACCTTCTCCGCTGAGGCGGCTTCACCGATCAGAATGTACGCGCTCAGCCAGATCTTCTTGTCCGCCGCGTTCTTATCGCCGATCCGGTCGAAACCTTCCCAAAGCTCGGAGCGATCGCCGTACACCGCCTCGATCAGCCAACGCGGTCCGCCGCCAACCATGCCGACAAGCAGCCGATCATCGATGTGACCGAGCTTTTGTCTTGCTGCATCGGGGCGTTGTGCAGCCGCAATCCGTGGCACTTGCGTTTTTGCAGTTTGACGAACCAATCGGACGTGCCGCTAGCAACTTGCTTCAGCCCGCCGGGTTCATCGCGCGGAGTCATGAAATCGAGCGAGGCCGAATATTGGAAGATCGGGTCGTTCGGATAGAACCCTGAAACGTCTCGGCCCGCGATTGCCGCGTTGCCGACAGTCACCAAAGCCAAGGCACGGAGGATCGGTACTTGCACGCTTCAGTCCTTGAAGTAGTCCTGCATGAGCTCCGTCGCCCAAGCTGGCTGGCGCCTTGCGCCGATCGGCGCGAACTCGTCCATCCACGGCTTCACATCTAGCACCGGAGTGCCGTCGATTGCATCAAGCCCGCGCACGGTCAGCACGCGGCCATCGACTTTGACGATGGTGGCGCGCGTCAGGCCGATGCGGTTTGGCCGCGCCTTGCCGCGTTGTCCGAAGATGCCGACCAGCGGCCAGTCGGACCGCTCACGTGGATGCCGCGCACCGGCTTCGATCTTCGCGGGATCCACTTGGTGCATCAGGAACAGAACTTCGACGTGGCTGAAATCACCGAGACCGTAGAACGCAGTCTCGTTCAACGGGTCGGCCAAGACGATCTCCGCCTCCACCGCGCCCCAGAAATCATCGCTAAGATCCTTGCGGGGCGAGCGAACGGTGGCGATCGACGTGACTTCAAACGTCATGGACGACTCCATCGGCGCCATACCGCCTCAATGCTTCTCGGCCGCCGCCTCCGCTTTGGAGCGCGAGCGGATGTTCAGCAATTCGACGGCCAGTGAGAATGCGATGGCGAAGTAGAGGTAGCCGCGCGGGATGTGGAAGCCCAAGCCATCAGCGATGAGCGCGACGCCGACGAGTAGGATGAAGGCGAGAGCCAGCATCTTCATGGTCGGGTGCTTCTCAATGTAAGCGGCCAACGGCTCAGCCGCGACAGCCATCACCAAAGTTGAAGCGACAACGGCGAGAATCATAACCGGCAGCAAATCGGTCATGCCGACGGCGGTGATTACGCTATCCATCGAGAACACGATATTGATCACAGCGAGCTGCACGAGCACATCGCTGAATTGATTCTTCGCTTCCGCCTCTTCGTGGTGCGCGCCTTGCACCGAAGCGTGAATCTCCTGCGTGCCCTTCACCAACAAGAAGAGACCACCGCCAAGCAGGATCAAATCCTTCACCGTGAAGGCGATGAATTCTTCGACGTGCTCGGTCATGCCGAGCATCGCCGGCAAAGCCGCGGGCAGATGGAACAGCGGGTGTTCGTCGAGCTGGATGATCCAGAAGATGCCGGCAAGCATCAGAATGCGCAGAACCATCGCGCCCCAAACGCCGAAGCGGCGCGCGTCCTTTTGCAGTTTGCCCTTCAGCTTGCCGATTGCGATCGACACAAACAGCAGGTTGTCGATCCCGAGCACGATTTCGAGAAAGGTCAGCGCCGTAAGGCTGAGCCAAAAGGCAGGCGTGGCCAGAATTTCCATGTGCTCGAATCTCCGCGCTCCCTAACGCCCGAACAAAGCTGCTACGTCAAGGACGTGCCTGCGCGTTCCAGACGTGCTTAAAGGGGGCGAATTCTTTCGGAGATGGCAATATGCGGCGATCAATCCTGGCGCTCGGCTTCATCTTGGCGGCGTGCGCATCGCCGCCCATTGCACAAACCAGCTCGACGCTGCTCTCGGCCGACGCGGCCACATCGCTTGCGGTGGGTGAACGGCTGACCGAGTTGACCTCATCGCAAGAGGCCAGCGAGGGCATGGATCCGGCCGTCACGATGACCCTACGCCACGGCGATGGGCGCGCGCTGACATTCAGGGAAGCCAACCACACGCCGAACGACATCATGGCGCAGGCCGCTGGTGGGCCGCTCGCACAGATCATGGGTCTGCAGCAAGGCGACGAAGTCACGACGCTTTACTACTCTGCCGACGGCGAGAGTACGCAGCGGCCAGGCGCGCCGTTCTTCTGCGGACCGCAAGGCCCCGCCGCGATCGGTCGTTACGAGGGCGCTGATGGCACGATCCAGATCGTTGGGCTGCGTGAAGCCATTCAGTTCGAGACGCGCCCCGACGGCCAGATGGAGGCGATCCCCTATTCGCCCGATCATGTCTGCGCGCGTCTGCGCTTTCGTCGCGGCTGAGCCATGACCGTCTACGCCCTCGCGCAACTGCGCATCCACGATGCCGAGCGCTACGGGCGCTACATGAACAACTTTGTCGCCCGCTACGCCGAAGTATTCGGAAAGTTCGGCGGCAAGTTGCTCGCGGCCGACGACGCGCCGCGTGTGCTTGAGGGCGAATGGTGGGACCGCAACAAGGTCGTGCTAATGGAATTTCCGGACGTCGAGGCCTTTACGGCGTGGGCGAGCTCGCCGGAATACAACGAGATCGCAATTGATCGGGTCGCCGGCGCTGAGGCGGTCGTGCTGCTGATCAAGGGTATGTAACGTGCGCGATCTTACTCAGGGACCGATTGTCGGCCACTTGCTTGGCATGGCGATGTTTATCGGCATCAGCCTGATCTTCCAGACGATGTATTTCATCGTCGACCTCTACTTCGTCTCACGCCTTGGCAGTGCGGTGATCGCGGGCGTCAGCGCGTCCGGTAACGTCTTCTTTCTGGCCTTGGCCGCGAGCCAACTCATCTCTATCGGCGTGATGGCGACGGTGGCGCAGGCCGTCGGCAAGAAGGACGAAGCGGAAGCCAACCTCTTCTCCGACCAAGCCATCTCGATGTCGCTGCTCTTCGGCGCTGTGATGTTGGCACTGGGCTATGCTTTCGGCGGCATCGGCGTTGATGCGCTGACGGCCGACGCAGCAAGCGCTGCGGCTGGGCGGGCGTATCTCTTTGCGTTTCTTCCTCAGCTTGCGCTGATGTTTCCGGTCGCGGCGATGACGTCAGCTTTGCGCGGCGCCGGCGTCACCATGCCGACAATGGTGCTGCAGACAGTCACCATCCTGCTCAACGCGGCTTTGGCGCCGGTGTTGATCGCCGGCTGGGGCACGGGCATCGCGCTTGGCGCCGCAGGCGCGGGATGGGCAAGCTCGATCGCGGCGTTTATTGGCACTATCGCGCTCATCTTCATGTTTCCGCGCGTTCAGAAATATCTCCGCCTGCATCTGGATTCTTTGCGTCCGAAATTCAGTGCGTGGCGGCGCATCATTTTCATTGGACTGCCGACATCGCTCGAATTCCTGCTGATGTTCATCGTCTTCATCGCCATCTATTTCGTCATCCGACCGTTTGGCGCGGAGGCGCAGGCTGGCTTCGGCATTGGCGGGCGCATCATGCAGTCGATTTTCTTGCCAGCGATGGCGATCGCGTTCGCGGCGGCGCCGATCGCAGGGCAGAACTTCGGCGCCAAGCGCTACGACCGCGTGCGCGAGACCTTCACGGTCACCGCTTTGATTGGCAGTGCGGTGATGCTGACGCTGAGCCTTCTTTGCCACATCAACCCCGGCATTCTGGCCCGACCGTTCACGGATGATCCAGCAGTGCTCGCCGTCAGCAACGACTATCTGCAAATCGTGTCGTGGAATTTCGTGTTCAGCGGCTTGGTAATGGCGGCTGGCAGCTTGTTCCAGGGCATGGGCGACACGCGACGTTCGCTGTTCGCAAGCGCCACGCGCATGCTCACTTTCGTCGTGCCGGTGATATGGGCGTCGCAGCAGCCGTGGTTCACGCTGCATGACGCGTGGCTGATCTCGGTCGCGTCCGTTGTCGCGCAGTGCGCGCTGGCCATGTGGCTCTTGTTCAGAACCTTCAAGACCAAGCTCGCACCGGCGACACCCGCCACTATTGCGGCGGTGGCAGGTTGAGCGACGCCTGACCGACCGCGTAGCGCCAGCCTTCAGGCGTGCGCACGTAGGTGTCGCTGAACCACAGGCGGCGATCGAACGGACCATCCGGGCCAGTGCCCTTCAGCCAAAGCAACGCTGTGACGATCGCAGTGTCTTCGCCGTAGAGACGCACAATCTGCGTGCCCTCCTCTTCGACTTGATGTTCGTACACGTAGGTCTCGTCGCGCGCCGCCTGCAGTAGATCCTCGCGCGTGAACACCGCGCCGCGGCCAACGACGAGGATCATCTCCGGGTGAAGAATGCGCGCCATACCTTCGGCATCGTTGCGCTCAACGGCGGCTTGATACTCGGTATCGAGAGCGGCGACCGTGGCGCGGTCTTGTTCGGGCGAAGCTTGGGCGACAGCAGGCATGAGTAGAACTCCAAGCGCAACGGCCAGGCCGCGCGCCTTATGAAACGGGGACATTTCGCGTCTCTCCGGGAATGATCGAGTGGTCTGATGGCGCTCAAGCATGCGCTCGAGGCCGCAGGCGCGGTGTTTCTCGATGAAGATGATTTGGGCGCCGGTGTGCGCCTTCGGTTTACGAGCCGCGACGTGAAACAGCTGCGCCGTCTCGAGGGCGAAGGTGGCGCAGTCGGCGAAGATGACGTCTAACTATTCCAGCGCAAACTTCAGTTCGGCGCCGTTCTGGCATCGCTGCGCAGGGCGCATGCCATCGGGCGTGCAGGTTCTGGTTGTCGTCAGCAATCCCGTCGCGCGGCCTGGCGGCGTGACGACGTATTGCGAATACGTCTCGTAGTCCGCCTGGAATGATACCTCTGCCCCTGCATCGCGAAGCGCGTCGAGCAGATCCAGATTCGTGAATGGATACTCGAACGACAACACCGTCACCGCATCGTCCGTGCCGAACACCGAGACGTCGACATTTGCGTTCTCCAGATCCAGCCAACCATTGCGGCGCGCAATAGCATCGCTGGCCCGATCGCGCTGATCCGGCGCGTAGATGTGCCAATGCACGAAACGCGACACGCGAATACTGACGGCGTCCCATCGATAGCGCCAATCGCCGAGATCATTTGGAGCGAGCGCCTGAACAACTACATCCGCCGTCGCGCGAACGTCCGGTGTGTCGCTGCGATCTATGCGACCATCCTGCGCATGAGCGCATCTCGGCAACAGTGCGATCGCAACGGCGATGAGCAAAGCGCGCATTAGAACTTCGAATAGCCTCCGTCGATCAAGATCGAGTCGCCGTTGTGGAAGCTGGAAGCGTCGCTGGCGAGATAGACGGCGACGCCGCCGAACTCTTCCGGCTTACCCCACCGGCGATACGGCACGCGGCTGATCACGTGCGTGGTGAAGGCATCGTTCTCTTGCGCCGCGCCCGTCATATCCGTGGCAATCCAGCCGGGTAGGATCGCATTGGCGCGTACGCCATAGCGCGCGAACTCGACGGCAATGCCATTGGTGACTGAAATCACGGCGGCTTTCGTCGCCGTGTAATCCTGGTTGCGCGCGGCGCCGAAAATTGCGCCAAGGCTCGAGACCGCTGCAATCGAGCCGCCCGGATCGCCCTCTTCCGCGCGCGCTTTCATGTGGCGGCACGCTTCGCGCATGGTCCAGATCATGCCGTCGAGATTGATCGCCATCACACGGCGATAGTCTTCGCCGCCGATGTCGAGGAAGGA
This sequence comes from Caulobacteraceae bacterium, assembly GCA_016703335.1. Taxonomy (GTDB): domain Bacteria; phylum Pseudomonadota; class Alphaproteobacteria; order Caulobacterales; family Aquidulcibacteraceae; genus Vitreimonas. The sequence continues at coordinate 116,061 of JADJCG010000016.1, forward strand.
TTTCCAGCGATTCGAGACGCCGGCATTGGCGAAGCAAGAATCGACGCGGCCGAATTCCGCAAGCGTCGTGTTGAAGCCGGCGACAACGTTGGCTTCCGTTGAAACATCGACGATCCGCGCGCTCACCTTTGTGCCGTGCCCCTTGAGTTGCTCCAGCGCCCGCGCATTCTTCTCTGCGTTCGTGCCCCAAATCTCGACGTTCGCGCCCGCCTGCGCGAGCGCATCCGCCATGCCGAGGCCAATGCCGCCATTGCCGCCAGTAATCAGCGCGACACGGCCAGTGAGATCGAACGGTTTATAGGTCATTGGCCAACTCAAAAATTTCGGAACGGCAAAGTCGGATCACCACCTGGATAGCGAGTCAGATCCAATCCCGCCCCGGACGCGGCGTCTAGGACTGGCGTGACAATCAATTCGCGCTCGTCGGTCTCCAAAAAAAGAACCCAAAAAAAACGGGGAAATTTTACCAACCCCGAAAAAAAAACCATCCTCGGGACCTGATCTGCAGGAAGCGAAGCACGGCCAGAATCTTCGACCGCCCGATCAACCGCGGCATGTGCCTCAGTGCTGTGGTCAGCGAGATTGAACTCTAAGCAAGTCGCCCAATGCGCGGCCAATCGGGCCTTCGTATTGATCGCAATCTCTCGAATGACCTGTCCAGACATGGCAAACCTACAAGAACGAGTAAGGATCGACGTCGATCTGCACGCGCACGGCGCTGTGCAGCTTCACGCGGCTCGACCATGCGGCCAAGAACGCGCTGACATCGACCCCGCGATTGGCGCGGACGAGAAAGCGGTGGCGGTGCATGCCGCGAATGACGCTGAGCGGCGCCGGCGCTGGCCCCCAAAGATCCAGACCTTCGACATGCGGCGCTTTCTCGCCGAGAGCTTTGGCGGCGTCAGCCGCAAGCTGTTCGCTCGGCGCGGAGACAATGATCGCCGCGAGGCGTCCATATGGCGGCATCCCCGCCGCTTCGCGTTCGGCGACTTCGGCGGCGAAGAAAGCGTCGCGATCCTGCGCGGCGAGCGCCTGCATTACTGGTTCGTGCGGCGCGTAAGTTTGAATGAGCGCCCTGCCCGGCTTTTCGTGACGGCCAGCGCGGCCGGCGACTTGGCTGACAAGCTGGAAGGTGCGCTCGCCGGCGCGGAGGTCGCCGCCTTTGAGACCAAGGTCTGCGTCGACGACGCCAACGAACGTCAGGTTCGGGAAGTTGTGACCCTTGGCGACGATCTGCGTGCCGATGAGAATATCGATCTCATTGTTCTCCATCCGCGCCACCAACTCTCGTACCGCGTCGCCGTTCGGGGTGGTGTCGGAAGAGAAAATCTCGATGCGGGCGTTCGGGAAGCTGTCGCGTACTTCTTCTTCGATGCGCTCAACGCCGGGACCAATCGATGTAAACGCATCGACGGCTTTACACTCCGGGCACTCCTTCGGCTTTGGAATCGAAAAGCCGGTGAGGTGACAAACCAGCCGCCCGGAATAGCGGTGCTCCACCAACCATGAATCGCTGTCCGGCGACCGCATCCGATGCCCGCACGCACGGCAGAGCGTGAGCGGCGCGTAGCCACGACGGTTCATATAGAAGAGTGATTGCTCGCCGCGCAGCAACGCTTCGGCGGCGGCGGTGATTAGCTTTGGCGAAAGCCAACGGCCCTTTTCCGGGGGATCGAGCTTCAGGTCGATAAGCTGGACATCGGGAAGTTCGGCAACACCGTGCCGTGATGGCAGCTGAATGTGCGCGTAGCGGCCAGCTTGTGCGTTCACGAGCGTTTCGAGCGAGGGCGTCGCGCTGGCGAGGATCACCATGCAATCACCGAGCTTCGCGCGCGCCACGGCCATATCACGCGCCTGATAGATGACGCCCTCTTCCTGCTTGTAAGAAGGGTCGTGCTCTTCGTCGATGACGATGAGGCGCAGATTTGGGTATGGCAAAAAGAGCGCCGAACGCGCGCCAACGATGAGACGCGCGCGGCCTGCAGCGATTTCGCGCCAAGCCCGGCGGCGGGCCTTTGGTTGAATGGCGGAGTGCCACTCAATCGGCTTTACGCCAAAGCGCGCTTCGAACCGGCTCATCGCCGATTGCGTCAGCGCAATTTCCGGGAGCAGCACCAACACCTGCGCGTCTGGCGCGCCCTTCAGCGCTTCAGCCGCCGCCTCCAGATAAACTTCCGTCTTGCCCGAGCCGGTGACGCCATCGAGCAGCGCGACGTGAAATTTGTTCTCGCGCACCGAGATGCACATTTCATCGGCGGCAGCTTGTTGGATGCCTGAGAGCGGCTTGCCGCGCATGTTGAGATCGGGCGCCGGGAACGGCGGATCTTCGCTGATCTCTAACTTCGTCAGCGCACCGCAATCGACCAGCCCTTTGACGACGGCCGACGAGGTCTCGGCGCGCCGCGCCAACTCGGCAGCGCTAACATGCTCCTTGGCCGCCTCTTCCATCACGCGACGGCGGGCGTCCGTGAGCTTGGGCGGTGTTTGGCCGGTTGGAGCGATGACTGTTTGAGTGGGCGGCGGAAACAGCGCTTCGGGCGAGCGCACGACCATGCGCGAAAGATCGCCCGCCGGGCGCACGACGTATTTGGCGGCCCAATCGACTAAGGCGCGGCTGATCTCCGGGACGGGGGTGCCGCGCAGGACTTCTTCGATCGCTTTTAGGTTGCCGGCGCCGGGGTGATCGCGCTCGACGCCCCAGAGGACGCCGCGCACCAAGCGCGAGCCGATCGGCGCGATGACGTGCTGGCCGGGTTGGATCAACCGCGAAGACGGCGCGCGGTAGTCGAAGGGCTCCGGCAGCGGCAGCGGAAAGAGTACCGAGACTTTATCGAGCGTATCGGAGACGAACTCGGCACCCTCTTCCGCGACCGAAAATAGCGGGCCGAGCGAGGGCGCCGTGCGGTTGCGCTTGAGCGCTTCCATGGCGCGGCGACGGGCGGTCGAGTTCATTGCCCCTGAATCTAGGGGCTCGCGGGATTCGGCGAAAGCGCCAGATGTTGTGGACCTGTTACTGAATGCGACTTTTACCTTTCTTACCAACTGGTTCTTAGCCACGCGCCGCGCATACCGCGCGCATGTTCGCAAAGCTATTATCACGGCTCGTGCCGCTACCAGCCAGCGCGCACGACCACCTGTTCTCGACGTTCGCGCCGGAAGGCGCGCCGCCACAGGTTCTGAATACGATCTACCACCAGTATCGCGACGCGATGCCGGATGAACGCGTGCCGCCGCAGCACGCGCATTTCCGGGCGCTGGTTGATCGGATCATCGGCGCGAACTGGCGCCGGCTTGATGGCATCGAGCTTCGCCGCGTCGGTTCGGCCTACGTGTCCTGCTTTGAGCGTGCGGAAGCCTTCGAGTTTCAGCTGGCGCTGTGGCGGGTCGATCCCGGCTTTCGCGATCTGCTGGTGAAGACGCGCGAGCAATTGATTGCGGAGCTTATCCCGTTGGCGGCGGCGGAGAGCGCGCGGCGAGCGCACTTCTCGCGTTGGAAGGAGTGCCGCTCCGCTCCGCTCGACATCGAGGCTGACAGCTTGCTGGGCCTGATCCAGCAAATGGCGCCGGACGACTGGCATCAAATCGTTCTGGGTTGGGATTGGAACCTGGGCGTTGCGGAATTGGGGTGGATCACCGCTCAACGCACGTGCGATCGGGCGACGGCGGTTTTTGCGCTCTGCGCGGGTTCGCCTGGCGATGTTGCGACAAGGCGAGCGCGTCACGACGACCATGGCGGGTTTGTGCGCGAGCTCGCGGCGCGGATCGAAGGCGGCTTCTACCCCACCGCCGAATTGGCGCTCGACCTGCCGATGCGGCAGCGGTTTGCGTTCGAGGCTGAGTTGGCGACAGCGCGCGCGACAGGTGTAAGCCCGTGGCAGATTCCCGACGCGCTGATCTCGTACGAGGGCCAGCGACGGCATGTGCCGAAGTACGCGGTCAGCAACGGTCGGGTGCACTACGAGTACGAATACTGGCTCGGGCGTTTCGGCACGTAACCGAAGCCTTAATGCGTCGGCGGCATGCTCGCGCGCATGACGGCCGCTTCCGCCCTGCTCTCGCAATGGACCGCGCACTTGCGCGACGAGCGCCGTTTCTCGGATAATTCAGTTGAAGCTTATGAGCGCGACGTTGCGGCTTTTCTGGGCTTTTTGAGCGGACATTTGGGCGGCGCGCCCAGTGCGAAAGATTTGGCGGAGCTGGAGCCGCGCGATCTGCGGGCTTATCTCGCGCATCGCCGGCAAGGGCCTGATGCGTTGGCCGATCGCTCCATTTCGCGCGCTCTGGCGGCCATTCGCAGCTTCTATCGTTTCCTTGAGCGCCGCCACGGCGTGAAGAACGCGCGGCTTGCCTTGGTGCGCGGGCCGAAGCTGAAGCGTTCGCTGCCGCGACCTGTTTCAGAAGGCGCGGCGCGCAATCTGATCGCCGAAGCGATCGCCTCTGCCCCCGATGATTGGCAGGGCGCGCGCGATGCGGCGCTGATCACATTGCTCTATGCGGCGGGGCTTCGGATCAGCGAGGCGCTGGCTCTCACGGGTGGCGATCTGCCTTTGCCGGAAGTGCTTCGCGTACACGGCAAGGGCGGCAAGGAGCGCGTCGTGCCGCTGCTTGCTGCAGCCCGGCAGGCCGTCGAACGCTACGTCGAACTTTGCCCCTACAGCATCGACGAAGACGCACCGCTCTTCCGTGCGAGCCGCGGCGGAGCCTTCTCTCCACGCATGGCTCAGGCGCTGATGGAGCGTTTGCGCATGAGTCTGGGCCTGCCTTCGAGCGCTACGCCACACTCTTTGCGGCATGCGTTCGCAACACATTTGCTCGCGAACGGCGCCGATCTCAGAGCCATCCAAGACCTGCTCGGACACGAATCGCTCTCGACGACTCAGACGTACACGAGCGTCGAAGCGCAAAAAATTTTGCAGGCGTATCGGCGCGCGCATCCGCGTTCGTGAGCATTTTCGCGCGGGCGCATAGCGCTGCGCGCCTTTGTTTTCAAGGCTCGTAGAGTTTTCGTGCAGTGATCGCGAAGAGAAAAATCGAAGACGCAGAAAAATGCACGCGATGACTTGCGGAAACTACTTGCAAACCAAATTCAGCGAGAAAAAGCACCGGAGAGTCAATCAACTCCCATCCAACCACGACCAAAACAAAACCAATGAGGAAAATGACCATGGCTAAGAAAGTTAAGAAGGCCGCTGCCAAGAAGCCGGCGAAGAAGGTTGCGAAGAAGTCGGTCCGCAAGGCCGCCACGCGCAAGACCACGAAGAAGGCCGTCGCCAAGAAGCCGGCGAAGACGACCGCGAAGAAGACGGTTCGCAAGGCTGCGAAGCGCAAGACCGCCAAGAAGGTCGCTCCGCCGGTTGCGATGTAAAGTCCGAAAAGGGGGACGCGAGAGCGTCCCCCTTTTTCTTTCGAGCTTAGATCAAGGATCTTGATGCGCTCTCCGGTTATTCGTTGTCCTCGCTCCCGCTACGAACACCGTCGACTTTCGCGCTACGCTTTCAAGCAACGATCCTGCCCGCGCTACTAGCGCCCTTCCCTTTTCTCCCTTCAGACTGTGACGTCGCGCTTCGACAGGCTCAGCGTGACGACTTTCTTTACCTCCGCGAATGCGTTCGCGCCTTCGCCGGCGAGACCCCGACGGTTCAAGAAGATGGAGAGCCCGGAGCGCGTGGGACGCGCTGAGGTAGTGTCTAGATGCGGCGCTGATTGCTCGAACGCCGCCGCGTGTCGCCACGCGCTCCGGTACGGTTTGCTTCGCCGGGCCGCAGGCGGGAGGTTTTTCACTCCGTCAAACGGTCCCCGGCGGCGTGCGGGTGGCGCTGTTCACACCGGCCCCGGTCCACCCCCACAGTTATGGCGCCCTGTGGGCTTCCGCCCTCCTCCGCCCTTTGCGAGCTTCGTTGAGCGTCACGCTCAACCGCAGCGCTTCGAGTTGATGCGAACAGGGTACCAACTGTTTTCCGTTCAAAACGCGGGGCCGAGTCTAAGGGCAATCTGGAGGTGTAGGATAGATTTCGGCGCTGGCATCGGCGTCGTTGGGATTTTGGCGCTGACTAGTGGGATAGATCGGCAAGCGTCCGGTATTGGCCCGTTCAAGTGGGAAGAGTGCGGATTTGGCTGTTGGATCGCCATCGAAAAGTCGACGCAACGTGTGATCGGATACGTAGGCATTTCTGTGCCACACTTTCTTCCTGAAATCCTTCCCGCCGTCGAAGTCGGCTGGCGCTTCGATCCTGACATTTGGGGTCGTGGGTATGCCACGGAGGGCGCCGCCGCCGCATTGGATGAAGCGTTCAACACCCTGGGCCTTGATGCAGTGTGCTCGGCGCCGCAATCGATCAACCCGCCATCTAGTCGCGTATGTGACAGGCTGGGTATGCGCCTGGGAGAGTGGTCAAAGCTGCAGCGACGCCCCGTCGGGAGGCTGTCGACGTCAACCTCTACTGGATCACGAAAGACGAATGGCTTCGCCGCAACTCTGTCGCGTGACCGCCTTCGCAGAAAAGCGGACGCTCGCTCCGATCCCGCGGTAGAGCAACGAATACATCACGCAAATGTCGGATCCGGAGTTCTCGAACCGTCCTCAAGATATTACAAACCCAACCTTGAGAGCGGACATGAAAATCACCGTCGAGAAACTGGTCAAAGCTCCGGTCGCCACAGTGTGGAGCGCCTACACCACGCCTGCCGATATCGAGCAGTGGAACGCGGCGTCTGAAGATTGGCACACGACCAAAGCTAGCGTTGATCTGCGCGTCGGCGGCCAATTCTCGTCACGCATGGAGGCGAAGGACGGAAGCTTCGGTTTCGACTTTGCCGGCACGTACACGAAGATCGAGCCTGAAAGGCTGATCGAATACGCTTTCGGCGATCGCGCCGCCGTTGTTGATTTCTTGCCAACCGCGGACGGCGTCAACGTGAGAGTCACCTTCGACGCCGAAACACAGAACCCTGCCGAAATGCAGCGCAGTGGCTGGCAGGCGATCCTCGATAATTTCGCGAGACACGTCGAGGCCGGCCGCTCGGGATTTGCTGGCTCAGGTGTGGGATAGATTTACCAAGGCCGCTATTGGCCCGAAGTCGACGTTGGCGGATCTGTGTCAGAATGGCTGACGCAGCGCATTGTCATGCAGTCGCCGATCGAGCGGGAACCCTTACGCCATGAACGGCGACAAAATCCGTGTCAGTACGTGCATTGTCCATGGGTGGGTCTTGCTGGCAGGCGCTTGGTCTACGACGTTGAGCAGGACTGATGCGGCGGCGTCGGGAGTTATCATAAACGGACGAAAATCCGACTTCGCCATCTTAGTTGCTACAAAGCCTAAGCGCACGACACTTACGCGAACACCAAGCGCCCCGAGGGGACGGCGGAGTCCGCGCAGGTAAGCTGTAACGCCTGCCTTTGAAGCGCCGTAAGCCGGCGCCGAGGCGGACGCCAAGTCTCCGATGCTCGACACACCGATAATCTGCCCTTTCTTGCGCTCTCTCATCCCAGGCAACACGGCGCGCACGGTGTCAGCAAGGCCGCCGAAATTCACGCGAATTGTGTCGGTATCCGCGGCGACGCCAGACGTTCCAAAAGGTTCGCCTATTCCAGCGCAATACACCGCGACGTCGATCACTTGGTCTGCGGCTATGAACTCACACAGTTTCTCGTAGAAGCCGGATGCTGTTATATCGAGTTGGTGTTGTCGGTGCTGAGCGCCCAATGACGCCACGTCGGACCGGGAAACACCAAGAACGTGATCTCCTCGGTCGATCAAGCGCTTTGTCAGCGCCAAACCGATCCCGTCACTATTTCCAACAATAAGAACCCGCTTGCCCATTTCGCACCATCGCTTCGGAGGTCGATCCGGCTCGTAGCCGCGAACGACATACCTCGGCAATGCGCGGAGCGCTTGCGCCAATCTCTATAGCTGTCCCACGCGAGCGCCCAAGGCGCGGTCAAATTGAACGACAGCTCCCGGCGAAAAGACGGACTAAGCGGTCGCGCTCCGCGCCCATCTTGCAACTCCGGGATAAGGCGGCTCGCCTGTGTCGGCGAAGCCGTTCTTTGCGAGCGTGGAAGCGGCGTTGATGTCTTCCGCATCAAGATGCGCGATGACGCGTTTGGCGCCGTTGGCAAAGCCCCAGGTCGCGAGAGCGCGGATTGTTTCGCCGCCATAGCCGCGACCGCGGAATTCAGGCAGCAGACCGAAGGCGAGCTCGACTTCGCCATCTTCATCGGGACGGCCAATCAAAGCAGCGATGCCAACGAGCCGTGGCGGCGCGCGTTCGCCTTCGTTCGCGAGCAGCGCCCAGCCGTACCAGCCCTGCCCTTCAGGATCGTGCGCGAGATTTTGTTCGGCCCACGCGAAGGCTGCGTGTTCGAACGGCGCGGGCGGCCACACGGGTTCGTGGGTGACAGCAATGGCGTTGAAGAAGGCGGTTCGACTCGACGCCTGGAGCGCGGCCAGATCACGATCGAGCGCCAACAGCGCGATGCGGTTCGCAGTTAGTATCAGCAAGAGCCGTCTCCCCTCGGTTGCTCGCGGAACCGAGCAGAACTCACAGGGGCTCAAATGCAAAGTTAGCGTTCGGCAATTTTCACAGGCGGATGTCGTCGTTACCGCACGTGACTCACTCCGGCTGTGGTTCTTTCGGACGGCTTTCGTGCAGCGCGAGCATGGCGCCGAGTGCAATGATCGCGGGGATGATGCCGAGCAGAGGCCAGCCCGAGACGGCGGCGAAGGTTGCGCCGATCCAGCCGAAGGCGACGAACGAGCGGCCGAAATTGAGCAAGAGGCTGCCCCGCGTGCGGCGGCGGAATTCTTTGCGATTGCCTGGCGTTTGGTGCCAGATCGCGATGAGGCAGGTTGAGATGATCGCCGCAGCGCCGCCGAGCGCGAGCCAGAAGCCGGCCATAGGCGCGATGAACACAGCCACGCCAATCACTGGCAGCGAGAGCAACAGCGCTGATGGCGCCGCAGCGGCGAATGCTTTGGCGTAGTCGACTTCATCGCGAGAGACGGGCGCGCTGACGATGAGATCTGGTGCGTCCTCGGCAGAGACGGTGAGCCAAGCAAGGCTGGCCGCGAAGGATGTCACGATCAGCACGAACGCAGACGCAATGCCTGCGGAGGAGAAGCGACTCACCTCCCCGTCGCTGATCTGCGATCCGAACACGGCCATGAGTGGCGCGAAGTAGAGCAGCGGCAGAAGGATTTGCGACAAGCAATAACGGGTCGCGGCGCAGCAGGCGCCATTCCTTCGAGACCAGAGTCGCGCGTACGCCGCTGCGCATGGCGCGTGCCGCGCGGGTGTTGATCTTGCGGCGCTGCCCGAGGCCGGCGATGGCGGCGGCGTCGCGCGAGAAGCCGGCCGCGTACCACCAAACGGCCAGCAGGAACGCGATTACGGCAATGGCGGCCCAGATGGCGAGATCGGCGTTGAGGCCAAACGCGGCGCGCGCCGGTAGCGAAAGCGGGCTCGACGGATTGCCGACGACCGGAACGATCGCGTTGAAGATGTCTTGCATCGCGCGGGCGCGGGATTCGTTTTCGCTGAAGCGCGGCACTTGGCTGGCGATGAAGAACGCGGCGCCTATCAAGCTGCCGAGAATTTGCGCAACGACGCGTGTGTTCTTGGGGCCGATGACAGCGAAGAGAATGCGCGCGAGGACAAGCGCGATTGCGGTCGCGAAGAGTGTGAGCAGCAGAACGGCTGGCGCGAAGCCGATCCACGCCCAACCGCCGAAGAACGGCAACCACACGCACACGGCTACGACGAGGATGAGATAAAACAGCCCGACATTGATGGCGATGGCGCTCATGCGCACGAGGACGACACGCCAGAGCGGAACCGGCGATGCAAGTAGCAGGTCGAGATCGCCGCGTTGGTAGAGTGATTCAGTGATCAGCATCAAAGCTTGGCTGAGCATCAGCGAGAATAAGATTGTGAGGGCGCCGCCGATGATGCCGAGCGTCATCACGTTGGGCTCGGGCGTAATCTCCGAGAGAAAGCGCGCGGCCCAGTAGCCGCCGAAGCCGAGGGCGGCGGTGAGAAAAGTGTAGAACACGGCGCGGCGCACGTGGCGGCCTTTGCCGCTGGCGCGGAAGTTGCGCCACGTCAGCAGCATTTCGTGGCTGAGCAGAAAGAGAACGCCGCCGGGGCCGAACATCAGGCTGCGCCCGCGCCAACGAGTTGGAGGTAGACGTCTTCGAGCGTGGCGTTGTCGCCGCCTGCCCTGCCGCGCAACTCGGTGAGCGTGCCCTCGGCGAGCAGCTTGCCGCCTTGGATGATGCCGATGCGATCGGCGAGGCGTTCGGCGACGTCGAGAATGTGCGTGGTAAGGATAACGGAGCCGCCGCTCTTCACGCGTTGCTGCAGGAGGTCTTTGACTTGGCGCGCGACGGCAGCGTCGAGGCCGGTGAGCGGCTCGTCGAGCATAAGCAGCTTCGGATCGTGGATGAGCGCGCCGGCGAGCGCAGTCTTTTGCTTCATGCCGCGCGAGAAGCCTTCGGTGCGCTCGTCGCGATTATCCCAGAGGCCGAGGAATTTGAGCAGCTCTTCGGCGCGCGGCGCGGCGGTCTTCGCGTCAACACCCCAGAGGCCGGCGATGAATTCGAGATATTCCCAAGCGGTGAGCTTGTCGTAGAGCGCGGGTTCGTCTGGCAGCCAAGCGAGTTGGCGCTTGGCTGCGATGGGATCGTTTATGACGTCGGCGCCGAAGACGTGAATCGAGCCGGAATCTGGTTTCAGCAGGCCGGTGACCATGCGCAGCGTGGTGGTCTTGCCGGCGCCGTTAGGGCCGAGCAGCGCGTAAAGCTCGCCGGCCCGGATATCGAGATCGAGCGCGTCGACGGCGGTTTTTGCGCCGAACTTTTTCGTGAGCGCGCGGACTGAGAGTGCGTTGGTCAACTCAAGCTCATCCTATCGCTTGTCGAAATGTCAGATCAAATCTCTTGTCGCCAAGAACCGCGCGGATGCGGGGTCCCGTTTCCGTCCCCAATACTTCAAGCGGGAAGCGGATATCATTCGCGGCATTGCGAAATTTAGCGCGACCGAGTTTGAATCTTGGCTTAAGTCGAGCAGATCCTGACCCTCATCGCAGGCTCATTGGCCATCATCGGATTTTCTTGAACAACCCCTGCCATAGCGTCGTTCAGCCGGTTTGCTTGCGCTGATTGTACTCCTCACCCAGTTCCAGCATAAGGCGTGACCATGATGCCGCGTCCATAAGCGCCTGTGCGAATTCGGTGTCCTTCTTACGCGCGAAGAGCGCCAGCTCGCCGGGTAAATTCACCGGCTCACTCTGCCCTGCAGCGGAGAAATTGTGCCCGTTGATCGTCTTGGCTCAAGTACTGCTGACCCGCCATCCTTGGCGGCTTCTCGGACGGCTTCTGGACATCGAAGGAGGTGGCAGGTGCGGGCGATGTCTTCGGCGGAAGCGCCGAATTCCATGGCGACGCAGATTTCGCCGATCATCTCGCCGACGCCAGCGCCAACCATGTGCACGCCGACGACCTTCTTGGTCGCAACTTCTTCGAGCACTTTCACCAGGCCGTCGGTTTCGTGATTGGTGCGCGCGCGTGAGTTGGCCATGAATTGGAATTTGCCGACTTTGTACTCGACGCCAGCGGCTTTCAGCTCTTCTTCGGTTTTACCGGCGGTGGCGACTTCCGGGTACGTGTAAATGACGTTCGGAATGACGTCGTAATTCACGTGGCCCCATTGGCCGGCGATGACTTGGGCGATGGCGATACCTTCCTCTTCGGCTTTGTGCGCGAGCATGGGGCCGGTAGTGACGTCGCCGATCACGTAGATTCCGTCAGCGACTTTGAGGTGGCCATTGTGCGGGATGAAGCCGCGTTGATCGGTTTTGATGCCGACAGTGTCGAGGCCGAGGTCCTTCGTGAATGGGCGGCGACCGATGGCGACGAGGACGACGTCCGCATCGAGCGTGCGCGCGGCGCCGCCTTTGGCGGGCTCGATCGACACTTGCAGGCCGTCGTGCAGCTTTTCGATGCCGGTGACTTTGTGGCCGAGTTCGAATTTCACGCCTTGCTTCTTCAGTATCTTCTGGAAGGCGGTCGAGATTTCGGTGTCGATGGTTGGCGTGATCTTATCGAGAAATTCGACGACGGTGACTTCCGCGCCAACGCGGCGCCAGACGCTGCCGAGTTCGAGGCCAATGACGCCAGCGCCGACGACGATGAGCTTCTTCGGCACTTGCTTCAGCGACAGCGCGCCGGTGGAGCTGACGATGCGTTCTTCGTCAATGTCGATGTTCGGCAGCGGTGTTGGCTCTGAGCCAGTGGCGATGACGATGTTCTTGGTTTCGAGCGTTTGCTTGGCGCCATCGGGGCCGGTGACTTCAACGCGGCCTTTGCCGGCGATACGGCCGAAGCCTTTGACGTAGTCCACCTTGTTCTTCTTCATCAGAAACTCGACGCCCTTGGTGAGGCCGTCGACGGCGTCGTCTTTTTGTTTGAGCATTTGCGGCAGATCGAGTTCGACGCCGCTGACCTTCACGCCCATGCCTGGAAACGTCTTCGTCGCCGCTTCGAAATACTCGCTGGCGTGCAGCAGAGCCTTCGACGGGATGCAACCGACATTAAGACAGGTGCCGCCGAGCTTGCCGCGGCTTTCGATGATCGCGGTTTTGAGACCGAGCTGGCCGGCGCGGATGGCGCAATTGTAGCCGCCGGGGCCGCCGCCAATGATAACGAGATCGTACGACATGAAAGCTCCAGGGATGTCTGATGGCGCGCTTCGGCGCGGATGTGATTTGAGCGGAACATAAGGCCGCGCGCCGCGCGATCAATCCGCGTTTTAGTCGCCCTGCCCTGCACGCCTGCGCGCCCAGATGGTCCAGCCGATCAATACGCCTGCGAGCGCCAGCATAGTCCAGCCGAAGACGTCGCCAGTGCGCGAGTAGAGCGTCGCGCCAAGCCCAGTTGCGGGTGCTGTGACATTGTAGGCTGTCTGCGGGCCGCTGGGGGCTTGCGATGTGACGCGGCCGTAGCCGTCACTGACGGTGAGCACGCCGTTCCGCGCGCTGCGAATGATCGAATAGCCGTTCTCGACCCCGCGCAGCACCGCCATGCGGCTGTGAAGCCAGGCGTCGACGTCAAAATCCCAAGCGGGCACGATCATGACATCCACGCCCGCATAGCCGCGCGCGAGATCGGGAAAATCCATGTCTTTGCAGATCGCGACGCCGTAGAGCACGCCGCCGTTCTCAAACTTGAGATCGGCCGTACCGGGTTGGAACTCGGATTCCAGGCCAGGGATCATGTGACGCTTATCGTAGGTGTGCCACTCGGTGCGCTCGAAGACGAAGGCGCGATTGAAGCGGCCGCCCTCCTCCGTCTCATCGTCAGCGCCAGCGACGATGAGCAAATCGCGGCGGCGGGCGATCTCGCCGAGCTGTTCGATTGCGGCGGCACGATCGCCAGGTTCGAGGTGTGCAATCTTTTCCGGAAGCACGATGACGTGCCGGCCGTCATCCGCGGCACGTTCGATCTGCGGCGTGTAGGCGTTCCAGACAGCGCGCCAGTCATCGGGCACGCCTTCGAACTGGTCCCCGGCGATGAGCGTGACGTCGATCGTCTCCCCTGCAGGCAAACGCTGCGCGATGCGCGCGTAGCCGAAGGCCAAGGCAGCTGTCACGATCAACGCTGGCGCGAGGAAGCCTACGATCGCGCGTTTTGCGATCAGCAACGCAATCGCCGACGCAAACAGTGTGACGATGAATGTGATTGCGGGCGCGCCGCCAAGTGAGGCGACCTGGATCGCGGGGATGAAATCCATTTGGCTATAGGCCAGCGCGCCAGCGGTGCTGTGAGGTGAGAACGCGGCGGTCAGCGTATCGATACCCGTCATCAGCGCGGGAAAGACGAATACCGCAGCCCATTTCGGCAGAAGATGCGACGCGCCGCGCACAGCATACGCCATCGCGCCCCAGATCAAGGCTTTGCTAACGGCGATGATGAGCACCGGGACGATGCCGCCAATGCTCCGATAGGTACGAAATCATCAGCACGATCGACATGACGCCAGCGATGGCGCCGTATGCGAACGCGCCAAGGCGCGATGCGCCAATTGCCGCGATCAACATCGGGATCGGTGCAATCCAGGCGAGCGGCCAGAACGGATTGAGGCTGTACGCCTGCGCGAGCAACGCGCCGGAGATCAGCGCGGCGACGATGCGTCCGAGCAGCAGCACCCTCGCCGTTCCTCCGCGTAATTAGGCGCCTTGCTTGTCCCAGTGCGCGCGATCAACGGCGTCGATGATGAAGATCAGCAAGCCGACGATCAAGATGATGCCGAGAATGCCCACCTGCGCTTCGGTGCCGCCGGTGTTCGCGGCAAGCTCAGCGGGAGCCGTGTAGGCGTTGACATCGATGCTTTGAACGTTGGCGACGAGGCCGCCGCCTTCATTCTGCTGCGCAAGAGCCCAACGCGCGCCGTAGAAACCAAAACCGATGAGCCAGGTCCAGAAGGCTTGCGTGCGGCGCATGAGACGCACTGCCGAGATAAGGAAGAAGAGACCGGCGCCGGTCCACAGGCCAACTTCAATCCAGGTCAGCGCGTTGACTGTCGCTTCCTGGTCAGCGGTCAGCGGCAGCTGGATCGGCAGCTGCGCGAGATGCACTGTGCCCGCGAACGCGGCGCCAAGGCTTGCAAGCACGAGAACCAGCAGCACCAGAATGGCCGGCCAGCGCAGAATAAATGTCATGGGGCGTCCCCTCCCGCACCGCTCCCCCGAGCGCCGGGCGCAATCTACCGGGCTCGTTGCGGCTCGCCAATGGGTCGCCGGGAAAGCGTTTGGATTCAGCGCTCTTCTGGGGAAAATAGCGCAGCTAGGGTGCGCGGGCGGAGGGAAAGCGATGACGTGGTTCGGAAAGGTGAGCGCCTGGGGTGCGCTGCTCATGGCGGCGATGTTCGCGGTGAATGCCTACTTTCAGTTCGCGACGGGCGTGAGCGGTTGGATTTATGCGCTGACAGGGCTGCTGCTTGGCCTTGGAGGCTTTCGAACGCTTCGAAAGATGTCGGGTGGATTGCGCTTGCTCGCGGGTGCTTGGGGATTGGCCGGGGATTCAATTCATGCCGTGGCTCACGGCGGCGGCGACAATCGAGGGAAGCGCGCACGATAGCTACTACGTGGTCAGCTCTCCGCTCGCGCTGGCGCTGCTGTGTGTGGCGCTCGCCGGGCTTGCGCTCACGGTCCTGCACAAAGAGACGAAGTAGTTCTCCACAACGATCCGCGTGCGGAACGCGCAACAAGGTTCGGTCCGTTTACTGGGGGGGCGATCAGGAGTTGCGCGGACGAAACTGGGGGAGGCCATGGCCGGTTCCCGGTACTCTTCGCGCAACTCGCGGCGAAACAGGAACCGAAAACGCGCTCGAAGCAGAGCTTAAGAGAATCGCGCGTTGGAAGCAACGTACCGCAAGCGCTCCGCTGCGCGCACACACAGTGTGAGCGAACAGTACGCGATGATCTAATTTCGAGCGTCTCTGCCCTGGCGTTCATGCGGCGCGCGATCTCACGATCGCCGCCGCAGTGGACGGCGGCCCCCCCCCGGCCCCGGGCCCCCCCCGGGGGGCGCGCCCGCGGCCGGGCCCCCCCCCCCGGGGCCCCCCCGCCGCGCGGGGGGGCGCCCCCCGCGCCCCGGCCGGGCCGCCGGGCCCCGCCGCCGCGGCCCCCCCCCCGGGGGCGCCCGGGCCGGGGCCCCCCCCCCCCCCCCCCGGAGACAAGGAACCCCCCCGCCCCCGCCCGGGCCCCCCCCCCCCGGCGAAACCCGGCGGGCAAAGGGGCCCCCCCGGGGCGCCCCCCCCCGGCGGCCCCCCGGCGGCCCCCGCCCCCCCGCCGCCCCGCCGACCGGGCCCCCCCCCGGGCCGCCCCGCCGGCGGCCGGGGCCCGCCCCCCGCCCGGGCCCCCCCCGGGCGCGGGCGCCGCCGGCCCCCCCGCCCCCGCCGCCGCCCGGGCCGCGGGGCCGCGCGCCGCCCCCCCGCCGGCGGGGGCCCGGCCCCCCCCGCGGGGGGGCCGCGCTCACCAACGCGCACCATCAGAGATCCAGCAGCATACGCTCGGGATCTTCGAGGCCTTCCTTCACGCGCACAAGGAATGTGACGGCTTCTTTGCCGTCGACGATGCGGTGATCGTAGCTGAGCGCCAAGTACATCATCGGGCGGACGACGATTTGCTTGTCGACAACGACCGGACGCTCCTGGATTTTGTGCATACCGAGGATGCCCGACTGCGGGGCGTTCAGGATCGGCGTGGACATAAGCGAGCCGTAGACGCCGCCATTGCTGATGGTGAACGTCGCGCCTTGCAGATCTTCGATCTTCAAATGGCCGTCGCGGGCTTTGAGCCCAAGTTCGCCGATTTCCTTTTCGATCTCGGCCATAGATTTGTGGTCAGCGTCACGCACGACGGGGACAACGAGACCACGATCGGTGCCTACCGCGATGCCGATGTCGTAGAAATTCTTGTAGATGATGTCGTCGCCATCGATCTCGGCGTTGACGTTCGGGATTTCCTTCAGGCCAGCGATGCACGCCTTTACGAAGAAGGACATGAAGCCGAGCTTCACGCCGTGCTTGCGCTCGAAATTGTCCTTGTACTTGTTGCGCGCCGCCATGATCGCCGACATGTCGGCCTCATTGAACGTCGTCAGCATTGCAGCGGTGTTTTGCGCTTCCTTCAAACGGCGCGCGACTGTCTTGCGGAGACGCGTCATCGGCACGCGCTCTTCACGGTCACTGACGATGCGGGCGGCGAGCGGAGGATGCGCGGCGGGCGCTTGCTGCTGCTGCGCGCCGCGGTTTTCGATGATGGCGAGCGCATCAGCTTTGGTGACGCGGCCGTCGCGGCCTGAGCCACTCACGCCGGAAAGATCGGCGTTGTTCTCAGCGGCGATGCGCTGAACCGACGGCGGCGCTTGCTTGGCGGCGCCGGTGCTCGCGGCGGCAGGTTGCGGCGCGGGCAGCGGCGATGCTGGCTTCGGCGCTTCGGCTTTCGGCGCGGACGGCGCTGGTTGCGCCCCTGCTCCGCCCATGCGGGCGAGAATGGCGCCGATGCCAACCGTCGCGCCTTCACTGGCGACGATCTCGCTCAGCACGCCAGCTTCCGGCGCGGAAACTTCGACGGAGACTTTATCGGTCTCAAGCTCGACGAGCGTTTCGTCCTTGCGGACGGTGTCGCCGGCTTTCTTCATCCACTTCGCGACGGTGGCTTCGCTGACACTTTCGCCGAGGGTCGGCACAACAATATCGGTCATCTCAATTCACTCGCTGGAGGTGGTTCATCGTGACTAGGAAGCACGGGTGACTCGGTGTGCGTCCAGAACACCATGTCATTGCCGTTGTTTTTCTGAACAAGCCGTGTGCGCTTGGGGCTGAGGCCGCGCAGAAGGCGCGCGTTGACCGCCATCCGCTCCGCATCGTCGTTGCCGACTTCGGTGCTGTGCGTATGGCATCCGCAGGTGCGGCAATGGTGGAATTCCAACATGCGGTCACCCCAGATGTAGGTGAACGTGTCGGGCTTGCTGACAAAACGGACTTCGCGCTGCGGATAATACGCCCAGAGCCCGCCGGTTAGACGGCACTTCGAGCAATTGCAGTCCATCACCCATTCGGGTTCTTCGACTTGGAAGCGGACTGCGCCGCAGTGACAGGAGCCGTCGAGCTTGGTCATCCGAGCGCTTGCTCCAGCAAAGCTTCGAGTTCTCTTAGATGCTTCGACATTTGACCTGCGGCCGTCGAGGCGCTCGCCGGACGGCCCGCGTAGCGCGCACGTTTGGCGTTGATGGCCATCTTCTCGAGCGTGAGTTCAATCCAGGGCTCGGCAAAGACATGTAGCCGCCCACATTCTTCGGCTCTTCCTGCACCCAGACGAGTTCGGCGTTCGGGAAGCGCGCGAGTTCCGTCATCATTGACTTGATCGGCCACGGATAGAGCTGTTCGAGGCGCAGGATGTAGACATCGGTCAGCCCGCGCTTTTCGCGCTCATCGAGCAGATCGTAATAGACCTTGCCCGAGCAGAGGAGGACACGGCGGATTTCGCTATCGCCCTTGAGCTTGATCGTGGTGTTGCCGTTGTTGAGCTGCGCGTCATCCCAGAGCACCCGGTGGAAGGACGTGCCTTCGCCCATGTCCGCGAGTGCGGAGACCGCCTTCTTGTGACGCAGCAGCGATTTCGGCGTGAACACGATCAGCGGTTTGCGGAAATCGCGATGCTGCTGACGGCGGAGTGCGTGGAAGTAGTTCGCCGGCGTCGTGCAGTTGATCACCTGCATGTTGTCTTCCGCGCATTGCTGTAGGAAGCGCTCCATGCGCGCCGAGCTGTGCTCCGGGCCCTGCCCTTCGTAGCCGTGCGGCAAGAGCATAACGAGACCGGACATGCGCAACCATTTGCGCTCACCGGATGAGATGAACTGATCGATCACGACTTGCGCGCCGTTCACGAAGTCACCGAACTGGGCTTCCCACAACGTCAGCGTTTTCGGATCGGCAAGCGTGTGGCCGTATTCGAAGCCGAGCACCGCTTCTTCAGAAAGGAGAGAGTCGATGACTTCGTAATGCGCTTGGCCTTGGCGGATATGGTTCAGCGGCGTGTAGCGATCTTCAGTCTGCTGATCGATGAAGTGCGAATGGCGTTGGCTGAACGTGCCGCGGCACGAGTCTTGGCCGCTGAGGCGAACGTTGAAGCCTTCATCAAGCAGCGTCGCGAACGCGAGGTGTTCGGCGAGCGCCCAATCGACGCCTTGGCTTTCATCAATTGCCTTGCGGCGCGCTTCGACGACGCGTTGCACGGTTTTGTGCATGTCGAAATCACGCGGCAGTTCGGTGATACGGCGGCCAATGTCACGCAGCTTTGCGAGCGGGAATTCGGTTTTGCCGCGACGGTCGTCGTCTTCCGGCAGTGCGAAGCCGGCCCAATCGCCATCGAGCCAATCGGCTTTGTTGGCGCGATAGTTCTTGCCTGCGTCAAATTCCTTATCGAGGAAGGCGCCGAAATCGTTTTGCCACGTGTCGAACTCGGCTTGGCTGATGACCCCTTCTCTGACGAGGCGCTCGCCGTAAATCTGCACCGTCGTCGGCTGATCTTTGACGCGGCGATACATGATCGGCTGCGTCATCGTCGGGTCGTCGCCTTCGTTGTGGCCGTAGCGGCGATAGCAGAACATGTCGATGACGACGTCTTTGCCGAATTGCTGGCGATATTCGGTCGCGACTTTCGCCGCGAACGTCACTGCTTCGGGATCGTCGCCGTTCACATGGAAGATCGGCGCTTGCACCATCAGCGCAACGTCAGACGGATATGGCGACGAGCGCGAGAAGCGCGGCGCGGTCGTGAAGCCGATCTGGTTGTTGATGATGAAGTGCAGCGTGCCGCCGGTTTTGTAACCGCGCAGACCTGAGAGCGCGAAGCATTCGGCGACAACGCCCTGCCCTGCGAACGCCGCGTCGCCGTGAATGAGCAGCGGCATGACAC
>JADJCG010000017.1 GCA_016703335.1 Caulobacteraceae bacterium
CTCATGCGCCACCTTCTACAATCGTGAGTGCGGGTTTGCCCTTAGCGGGCTTTTCGGCTTTTGCCGGCTTCACTTTCGCTGGCTTGGGATCTTGTTTACGCGGCATCACCGCGAGCACCGGCGTATCGAGCGCGCGCGCGGCGCTCGACGGCGTCGGGAAGCTGCGGCGCATCAAGCCGCGCGACAGACCAGCAGCAAGCGCAACGATGCCGGCGATGAGGATCGTCACGATCATGATCGGCCAGCGCAGGCTCTTGCCTTGCGTCGGCACACTCGCTTGCTCGACCGGACTGATATTGTCGGTGGCGCGGCCGAGCATCTGACTGCGCGTACGCGCCTCTTCAGCGCGGGTGGCAAAATTCTGCGCATTCGTTTCCAAGATCGAGCGCTCGCGCTGCAGCTGCCGGAATTGCGGCTCAAGCGCCTGCATCGTGCGCAAGCGCGCACGTACTTCAGTGCGCTGCTGATCAAGAGCGGTTTCGCGACCGCGTTGTGCCCGCGCTTCAGCTTCCATGCCGTAGAGCTGGCTGGCGACATCCTGGCGAACCGGGTTCGGCCCGCGGCGCGTCACGCTCGGCGGATCACCGCCAGCAAGGAAGGCTTCCAGCTGCGTGATGCGGCGATCGACTTCGCGCACCGGCAATGCATCCGGCTGATAGGCTGAGAGCAGCCGCTCGCGTTGCATCTGCGCTTCAACAAGATCGCGGCGCGCGTCGGATTCTTGATAGAGCTCGATCTGCTCGGGCTCCGAATTGTAGCGCTGACGGAGCGCTGAGCTGCGCGCTTCGGCTTCGTGACGGCGCGTCTGGGCATCAAGCAACTGAGTTTCGATATCGCCTGCGCGCGCGGCCAGCGCCGCAAGCTCGCTTTCGAAGTCGCCGATCTGGTGTTCGGTAAGGAACGTCGAGAGAGCCGCCGTCGCGGTACCAGCGCGGCCGCTCAAATCCGTGCTTTCCTCTGAAAGCGCCTCGAACTCGCCGCCGACGAGCACGTCGCGGCGGTGATGGAGATATTGGGCGACCAGTGCATTCAGCGCTTGGGCCGCGACTTCAGGATTGCGGTGTTCGAACGAAAGCCCAATCGCCGGCGTCTGCGGCGCGGTTTCAACGGTGAGATGCTCAGCGAAAGCGCGCTCGGCGGCGGCGAGCTTACGCCCGTCTGACGCTGGCGAGGCCGCGATATCTGGATAGAGCGTCGCGATGCCGACGCTCTCGATGGCCCCACGCACAACGGCGCCGGAACCGATCAAGCGCATTTCGGCGTTGACGATGGCCTGCATGTCCGGCGTCGTGCCGGCGCCTGCGCCACCGGCGGTTGGCTGATAGACGTATTCCTCGCCCATACGGACGATGAGTTCAGAGCGCGCCGTGTAGGTGCGAGGCGCGGCAACCGCAGCCATAAGACCCAGCGCACAGATCGCGGCGCCGACCGCGAGCACAACCATGCGCTCGCCCCAGAGCATCGCGGCCATGTCGGCCAAGCTCAATCGAGGCGTTTCGGCCCAGGCGAACCACTTGGTGGCCTCAGCCTTGCTGGTCGTTTGCATCGCCGCTCCTCAATCGTAGCGCAACGAGCTTGCCTGCACTTGGTGAATGATCGTTTACCAAGTGCAGGCAAGCTTGCGCCGACGTCTCGTTAACCACCAGGCGCTAACAAAGCGTTGGAGTTTTGCTAATGCGCATTGCGCTTGCCTGCTTGGCCCTTTTGTTCGCCGCGCCTGCCGCGGTCGCACAGACACCTGCCGCCACCGAGATGCCGCAGCCCGCGATGGTCTATTCCGACCAATCGCCCGCTTATCGATTCTTTCCGGGCGACGAAGTCGAGGTCACGATCTTTTCGGCGCCAGAACTTTCGCGGAGCGCAACGATCGGCCCTGACGGCCGCTTAGCGTTGCCGCTAATCGGCGCTGTGCGCGCGGCGGATCTCACAGCTGAAGAACTCCGCGACATTCTCGTCTCCGCCTATTCCGTGCATCTGCGCATGCCCGAGCCAACGGTGACGCCGCGCACCTACGCCTCACGCCAAGTGTTCGTTGGCGGCGAAGTTGCACGTCCTGGCATCTATGAGATGCCGGCCAACATCGATGCTTTCCAAGCTGTAGCCCTCGCCGGCGGCTTCCTTCCCAGCGCGCATCGCAGCGACGTCCTCGTGCTCTCGCGTGCGAGCGGTTCGACTTCGGTGCTGAGATCGATCTTTCGATGCGCGCGGTCCCGCAATGGCTTACCGAACGCGCAGGCGCTGCAGCGTTATGACGTGGTCTATGTGCCGCGTTCACGCATCAGCCAGGTAAACCTGTTCATGCAGCAATACGTGCGCGATGCGCTGCCGGTGCAGTTTAGTTTCTATTACGATCTCCGCGGCAACCGGAATAACTAAGACTCTCAGTCTTGTGATCGGCCTCTCGCGCGCGTGATTGGCGCGGCGGGCGCATGCGGGCGCATCCTGATCCTGCCTAGCTCGGGAGGGATCGATGGCCACATCAGCCGCCGCGCGCATTCGCGATCGCATGCAACCTTCTGCGGAACCGAACGTCATTCCGTTTATCGACGTTCTGCTCGTGCTGCTGATCATCTTCATGGTCACAGCGCCGAAGCCGACTGTGGACCTGCACCTCGACTTGCCGCGCAGCGGTCCGAGCCGCGCAGCTTTGATTGATCCAACAATCGTGGAATTGCGAGAGGACCCCCAAGGCTATCGCCTCTATGTCAGCGGCGCGGAGACGACGTTGGATCAACTCGGCCGAAGGACATTCGAGCACATCAGCGCCGCGGACCCCGCCATGATGCGCGAAGATATTCTTGCTGAAGGCCGCGTCTTCATCCGCGCAGATCTCGACGTCGCCTACCAAAACGTCGTCTCTGCAACCGACACTTTGCAGGACGAAGGCTTCGCCAAAGTCGCTATCGCCGCGCAGAATGCCGACGAGGACTGATCTGCGGGTGTGGTGTGGGGTCCATCCCTCGACAGGAAGTCAACGCCGCCAAACCACGGCTGGGCAGCCGGCGGAAACCGACCGGCCATGTGTGAAGTTCGCCCGGGGGCTCTCGGCGCCTTGACACGCTGCCTTCCGGCCCCGGGGCAGTCCACAGGCGGCCCCCCACCCACGCGGATACCGCCCCCACTACGGAACACCAACCCCGTGAACGGCGAAGTCGGCGCCATTTTCGGGCGCCGTGGTCACGGACAGCGCCGTTTCACTCGCCATGGCCCGCGACCTGATCCAAGGTCGCCGCAACAATGCGCCAGTTCTTCGATGACATGCACGGCACCGACGGCGACATCCGCGCCGCCTATGCAGAAATCGCCACCTGGCTGGCCCAAACGCCTCCTGACACGCTCAACGCCAAACGCGAAGAAGCCGAACGCCTCTTTCGCCGCATCGGCATCACCTTCGCGGTCTACACCGAAGGCGGCGACACCGAGCGCCTCATCCCGTTCGACATCATTCCGCGCATCCTCGACGCGGACGAATGGGCGTTCCTGGAGCGCGGCCTGAAGCAGCGGGTCAATGCGCTCAATCTCTTTCTCGCCGACGTCTACGGCGCACGCGAAATCGTCCGCGCTGGCAAACTCACGAACGAGCAGATCGACGGTCATCCCGCCTATTGCGTGCAGATGCAGGGCGTAATGCCGCCCGGCGGCGTCTACACCCACGTCGCCGGCATCGATCTAGTGCGGACAGGCGTCAACGACTTCTACGTGCTGGAAGACAATTGCCGCACACCCTCCGGCGTATCGTACATGCTCGAAAACCGCTCGGTCATGATGCGGCTCTTTCCTGAACTATTCGCACGCATCGGCGTCGAACCGGTTGCGCGCTATCCGCAGGACTTGCTGCGCACACTGCAGTCCGTCGCGCCTTTGGCTGATGACGAACCTTGTGTCGTCGTACTGACGCCCGGCCAGTTCAACAGCGCCTACTATGAACACTCCTTCCTCGCCGACGAAATGGGGGTCGAACTCGTCGAAGGCATCGATCTCGTTGTGCGCGAGAAGAAAGTCTACATGCGCACGACCGGCGGGCTGAAGCGCGTTCACGTCATTTACCGCCGCATCGACGATGACTTCCTCGACCCGATGGTCTTCCGCGCTGATTCCGCGCTCGGCGCCTTCGGACTCATGGAAGCATACCGCGCCGGCAACGTCGCGCTCGCCAACGCGCCAGGCGCGGGCATCGCCGACGACAAAGCCATCTACATGCATGTGCCCGAGATGATCCGCTTCTATCTCGGCGAAGAACCGATCCTCAACAACGTGCCCACATGGGACTGCGCCAATGACGGCGCGCTGGCATATGTTCTCGATCACTTGGAGGAACTCGTCGTCAAAGAAGCGCGCGGCTCGGGCGGCTACGGCATGCTTGTTGGTCCACATTCCACGAAGAAGACGCGCGACGCCTTCGCCAAGAAGCTCCGCGAAAATCCATCCGCCTATGTCGCGCAGCCAACGTTGGCGCTGTCGACCTGCCCGACCTTCGTCGCCGACGGCACAGCGCCGCGACACGTCGACTTGCGTCCGTTTGTATTGTCCGGCGCTGACAGCGTGCGCATCGTGCCGGGCGGCCTCACGCGTGTTGCGCTCAGCGAGGGCTCTCTGGTTGTAAACTCAAGCCAAGGCGGCGGCACCAAGGACACTTGGGTGCTTCACACACGTCAGAACGGCGCCAAATGATGCTCGCGCGCGCAGCTGAATCGCTCTTCTGGCTCGCCCGCTACATGGAGCGAATGGATAACCTCGCACGCTTGATCGAAGCGGCGCAGTCTATGGCCGGCGTCCTCAGCGAAACTGAAGAATGGCGCTCGGCGCTGACAGCAGCGGGTGTCGATGAGCTTTACGACACAGTCTACGAAACCGTGAGCCCCCAAAGCGCAGCGCTCTTTCTTTGCACCAGCCCCGACAATCCCTCCGCGATCGTGAGCTGCCTGGATCTGGCGCGCGTCAACGCCCGTGCCATGCGAGGCGCACTTACGCGCGACATGTGGGAGGCGGTCAATCAAGGCTGGATGGAGTCACGCCAACTCGATGCGAGCGCCTTCACTGCTGCTCGATTGCCGGAAACACTAGATTGGGTGCGCACGATCTCAACACGCTTCGCCGGCGCTTACGAAACCACCATGCTCCGCAACGAGAACTATTGGTTTGTGCGCCTCGGCACCTTCCTTGAACGAGCCGACAACACCGCGCGCATTCTCGACGTGAAATACCACCTACTTCTCCCGGAGGAATCCTCGGGCGTCGGCGGCATGCTGGACTATTACCAATGGACCAGCGTGCTGCGCGCCGTCTCCGCCGTGCGCGCGTACCAATGGGTCTACCGCGAAGAGGTGAAGCCATGGAACGTCGCTGAGCTGCTGCTGCTGCGCCCGGAAATGCCGCGCTCGTTGCGCGCCAGTTACGACGCCATCACGGAGTGCTTGGATCGGATCGCCGCCATGCACGGCGGACAGCGCGGTGAATGCCACCGGATCGCCGGCGCCGTTGCATCGCAGCTCCGATACGGGCGGATTGGAGATATCTTCCAGTCTGGGCTACACGAACACCTGACCGAGCAGATTGAACGTGCTGCCGAATTGGGCGATCAGATCGCCGCGCACTACATGCGCTGAGGCGCAGGAGCAGCCGGAATGACGTATTGTGTAGGGTTCTGCTTGCAGGATGGGCTGGTGCTCCTGTCCGACACCCGAACCAATGCGGGCCCGGACAACATCGCCAATTTCGGCAAGCTCCACGTCGCAGCGCCCGGCGATCGCGTCATCGCCATGATGACATCCGGCAATTTGGCGGTGACCCAAGCGGTGACGGCGCGCGTACTCGAAGGCGCAGGCATCGGCGCCGGCGAGCCATTCGAAACGTTGATGACCGTGAAATCGATGTATGAAGCGGCGCAGCTCGTGGGCGACGCAGTGCGCAAGGTATTCAACTCGATCGGACCCGGTCAGAACGCGCAGAACTTCTTCTTCGACGCGCAGGTCATTCTGGCCGGCCAGATCGAAGGCCGCCGGATGCGGATGTTTCACATCTACTCAGCCGGCAATTTCATCGAGTCGACGCCAGAGACGCCATTCTTTCAGATCGGCGAAACCAAATACGGCCGCCCAATTCTCGATCGCGTCGCGCGCTATGACACACCGCTTGATGATGCGGTCAAACTCGCGCTGATTTCGATGGACTCAACGCTGCGTTCCAACTTTTCAGTTGGTCTGCCGGCGGATCTGCTCGTCTATCGCCGCGACACGCAACGCGTCGCGGTTCAAGAGCGCATCAACGAAGACAACGAATACTTCCGAGCCATCCGCGAAAACTGGTCGGACGCGCTGCGCAAGGCCTATCGCGAACTGCCGGCGCCGCCCTGGATGAGCTGACGCCAACACCAATCGCTAATTCGTATTAGTGATGTTTTACCGAGAGCCACTCGCGCGCGCGCTTTTGCGCTTCGGCGATCAGGTCTCGCGTCATCAAATCGCTGATGTCGCGACGGCATTCCTTCGCCGCTTGTGAACCACGCGCCGCAGCCAGATTGAACCACATGTGCGCTTGCACCAGGTCAACTTCTTGGCCGGTCGAATAGATCAAGCCCAGCTTGTAAAGATTGTCGCTATCGCCCTGACGACGCACAGCTTCGTGCGTCTCAGCGATTTCCATATCCGTGAACGCCATTTTGGCTGCTCCTTGTACCACTCGGAAACGCCCAGGCTTTGCCCGTGTACGTTTCCCCACCGACGTGCATTTTTCGCGCCGTCGGGGTGGAGCATTATCTTGCTTTACTTGCGATAAGCTTAAGCTGCGTTGGCTCTATCGAGATTTATGCGCGTTGGTCTTGTCTTAAGTCGCACGCTTCACTGCCGCATCAATTGAAGCTGCCGTTTGACCGAAGAGCGCCTTGGCGGCTTGCTTCTGCTCTTCACTTCCAGGCGCCGGTGGCGGACGGCGGAGTTCCGCACCGGCGGCAACGCCCTTTTGCACGGCCGGCCGCGCAGCGATGCGATCGATCCAAGCTTGCACGCGCGGGAACGTGGTCATGTCCTGGCCGAACACGCCTGCGATTTTAACCCATGGGTAAGTTGAGATGTCGGCGATGGAATACGCGCTCGCGAGATAGTCGCGGCCATCGAGCCTGCGCTCCATCACACCCAGCAGCCGGTTGACCTCGTTATTGTAGCGCGCAGCGCCGTAGGCGATCTTCTCGGGATCATCAACAAGGTTCGGCGCGTAATTCTTGAAGTGGCTTGCCTGCCCGAACATTGGCCCGACGCCGGCGACTTGCCAGATCAGCCATTCATCGACTTCAACCCGTTGGCGTTCATCGCTCGGATAGAACTTGCCGGTCTTGCGGCCGAGGTATTGGAGGATCGCGCCGGACTCGAAGACGGAGATCGGGGCGCCGCCCGGCCCATCCGGATCTATGATCGCCGGCATCCGGTTGTTCGGCGAGATCGTCATGAAGTCTTGCTTGAACTGATCGCCCTTGCCGATCGCGACGGGCTTGATGACGTACGCCAACCCCATCTCTTCCAACGCAATCGATATCTTCAAACCATTCGGCGTCGGCCAAAAATAGAGTTCGATCGGTTGTGTCATCAGCTTGCTCCCAAGCGCGCACTGGAACATGGGGGCGAAGTTTGGGCAGCGCTAGTCCACGCCACGGCAAGCAAAGACAAACATCGTTTCACGCCCTTGTGAGCGCGACGGACTGGGTGTGGCGAAGGCTGCCAAAACGTTGCGAAAGCCCGCGTTTGACCGCCTTTGACGCAGTTGAGAGGCGAAGTTCCGCGTTCATTCAGGTGGGGTTCAGTCACGCCTCGACACTGCATCATGAAGAGGGACCTTCTTTTGAACGGGGCCGTTCAAGGGAAGCAGGAAGGAGACCTCAGTATGAAGAAACGTATCGCAACGGCGGTGCTGGCTGCTCTGACCTTTGCAGCCCCACTCGCAGTAACTTCAGAAGCCGCCGCGCAACATCGCGACCGTGGTCGCCATGATGACCGGGACGGTTGGGATCGTGACGGCGACGGCCGCGACCGAGATGGCCGCCGAGACCATCGACGCTATGATCGCCGTGGCGACCGTCATGACGATCGCTACGACCGCCGTGATCGCCGCGATGACCGACGCCACGCGCGTTGGGATCGCAGCCGCTACAACGGCTACACCTATAACGGCCGCTGGTATTACGGCCCGCCGCCGGCTTCGTACGGCTACGTCGACTACGGCTACCGCAATTGGCGCCGTGGCGAGCGACTCCCGGCGTACTATCGCGACAGCTATCGTCCGGTAGATTATCGCGCCTACCGCTTGCGCCAACCGCCGCGCGGCTATCACTACGTTCGTGACGACCGCGGCGACTATCTGCTCGTCGGCATCGCCACCGGCGTCATCTTGGGCATCATCGCCAGCCAATAACCCTCCCTGGTTGGTAGAAGACTGCTCAGCGCGCCCCGGAGTCCTCCCCACTCCGGGGCGCAACTGCGTTAAGACTCACGCAACCGAATTGAACGACGTTTCACGCTTCCGCTTTTGGGGGCGCGCTATGATGCTGATGTACATCTGGTTCTCAGTGATGATGCAGGCCTTCGTGCCCGCCGGCGATCGCCTCGCCGCATTCCAATCCGCCTCGTTCGAGACGCACCTTCGCAACGAAATCGCCGGCGGCGATCTGATCGGCGCAGCTGGCCACGTCGTTCGCTACACGCCGCTGACCGCTCGCGCACGCTAAACACGCTTCACGTAAACCCAGGGGGGGGGGGGGGGGGGCCCAGCACGCTCGTAGTCGGAGACTTCGTACGCGTCTGCAGCCGCAAGCTCTCCTGCGCTAACCTCAAACACCATCCCGGCGACGCGATCGCTTTCGTCGTCACTGCGCACAACGATCGGATGAATGCGCCCGCCGCTCTTCGCGAGCACGTCAGAATCGATGATTTCAACCAGCTCGCGCTTGAAGCCTATCAGCTCGTCAGAGTGGCCATTGAGCATGCGCCCGAACGTGGCGATCTGAACGCTCTAGCTGCAGCGTGCCGTAGGAAAATAGGCGCTCACTCACCAAGCCACTGAATTCACGATCGCACCCGCGGCAAGCCAAGTCAGGGCCGCAGCGAATGCCGTACCTATGAGCCACAAGCCAACGCGCCAAGCGCGTCGCTGCTCGCGAAAATCAGAAGCCTGCAGGAACAAGTCAACCGGATAGGCCACGCAGAACGCAACGTTCGCGATCACCGCGAGAATGATCAAAGACGGCACAGAGACGAAGCTGAACGGCAAGGCGCCGCTCATCAGCGGAGGCCCGATCAACGCGGCGGTGATCAGCGCAAGCACGAGATTGTAGCCAATCCGCGCCGGCTCCCAAAACACGAGAGCATCAGAGATATGCTCGCGTTTCAGCAGGATCACACCCCGAGCTTCTTCTTCAAGATCTCGTTCACAACGGCGGGGTTCGCTTTGCCGCCCGTGGCCTTCATCGTCTGACCAACCCACCAGCCGAACGCCTTCGGGTTCTTCTGCACGTCAGCGACTTTGTCAGCGTTCGCGGCCATTAGTTCGTCGATCGCTTTTTCGATCGCGCCTGTATCGGTGACCTGCTTCAACCCCTCGCGCTCGACGATCGCCCCCGGCGCGTCGCCGGTTTCGAGCATCTTCGCGAAGACGTCCTTGGCGATCTTGCCGTTGATGGTGCCGTCCTTCATCAGATCGAGCAGCGCGCCGAGCGCTTCGGCTTTCACTGGCGAAGACGCGAGATCGAGGCCTTGCTTGTTCAGCGCCGCCGCGAGTTCTTGCGTCACCCAATTGGCGGCAAGCTTGGCGTCACGGCCCTTGGCGACGGTCTCGAAGTAGGTCGAGGCATCGCTGTCGCCCGCGAGCACGCCCGCATCATACGCCGTGAGGCCGTACTCGCCGACGAAGCGCTTCTTCTTTGCGTCCGGCAATTCGGGCAGCGAAGCTTTGATCTGATCGATCCAAGCTTGCTCGAGCACGAGCGGCAACAGATCGGGGTCCGGGAAGTAGCGATAATCATGCGCGTCTTCCTTCGAGCGCATGGTCCGCGTCTCGCCCTTATCCGGATCGAACAGGCGCGTCTCTTGATCGATCTTGCCACCGTTCTCGATGATCTCGATTTGGCGACGGCACTCGTATTCGATCGCTTGTTGCATGAAGCGCGTCGAGTTGACGTTCTTGATCTCGCAGCGTGTGCCGAACTCTTCGCCAGGACGGCGCACAGACACGTTCACGTCGGCGCGCATGGAGCCTTCTTCCATGTTGCCGTCGCAGGTGCCGAGCGCGCGCACGATCGAACGCAGCTTGTTGAAATAGGCCGCCGCCTCTTTCGATGAACGCATGTCCGGGCGCGAGACGATTTCCATCAGCGCAACGCCGGCGCGGTTCAGATCGACAAACGTCTCCGACGGCGAAAGATCATGGATCGATTTCCCGGCGTCTTGCTCCAAGTGCAGCCGCTCGATGCGGATCGTCACCGGCTCTTCGCCATCCGGCTCGATCTCGATCTCACCCTCGCCAACGATCGGGTCCTTGAACTGGGAGATCTGATAGCCTTGCGGCAGATCGGGATAGAAATAGTTCTTCCGGTCAAAGCGGCTCTTCAGATGAATTTGTGCGTTGAGGCCGAGACCCGTGCGCACCGCCTGCTCAACGCAGAACTTGTTGATCACCGGCAGCATGCCAGGCATCGCCGCATCAACCAGCGAGACGTGCGCGTTCGGCTCGCCGCCATAGGCAGCGCTTGCGCCTGAAAAGAGCTTCGCTTGCGAAGTCACCTGCGCATGGACCTCAAGGCCCACGATGATTTCCCATTTGCCCTTGTCGCTCGAAACGAGTTGGTCAGGGCGGGCGGAGCGTACGTCGAGTTCAGTCATGGGCCCTATCTAAGTGCTTCGACGCACGCCGTCACCCCGGTTGCGGATGTCGTGGCGTCGCCCTTCGACAGGCTCAGGGTGACGCTGCTTTGAACGGCGGAATCCATCCCCGGCGTCAGCCTGAGCTTTCGAAGGCGGGCAAGCTTAGCGCCTTGCCGGCGGGGGCGCCGGCGGTCCAAGAAAGTGGAGAGCCGGAGCGCGTGGCACGCGCTGAGGATGGTTTGGATGCGGCGCCGATTGCTCGAACGCCGCCGCGTGTCGCCACGCGCCCGGTGCAATTGGCGGACGCCGGCTCGGCACGTGGAGGTTTTCACCCCTTGGCACGGTCGCCGGCGGCGTGCGGGACGTTGAGTTCGGCAACGTTCCCCGGTGCGCTCCCGGCCTTTTTATCGGACGGGCTTCCGCGCCGTTGGACCGGCGCGACACGCTCAACTGCATCGCCTCGAAATTGGGTTGAACAGGGATCCAACTGCTCTCCGCTCGACGCAACAGAGCGAGTTTATGCGAGGCCAGAAGTGTAGGATAGATTTTCGTGCGCGCATTGATGGCGCTGGGATTTTGGGACGAAAAGTGTGGATAGATCTAAGCGTCCGCTCTTCGCCGAAGTCGGCCATTGAGGCGACACGCCACCGCGACTTGGCGAGCCGCGCGTGCCGCTCAACGGACGCGCCCAAGTCGCATAGCGTAATGGAACGGGCCCTTGGACGCCCAGCCCGCGCCGCCAGTGCTGAAGCAAGGTCCGCGACATCGCCTCGCACGGGTTCTCGTCGCTGCCCGCCGCGACATGGCGGCGCGGACACAACACCAACGGTGCACGGCCCACTTCGCCGACAGCCCTATCATCTCGGTTGGCCGCAGAAACCGCTTGGAAAACCCGCCGCGAACGTCAACGAGTACCCTGGACTTGACTTGTGATTTGAGACCGAACGGGTGGCGTGTCATCGACCGAGCGGAGTGAAACCGCAAGCCAGGAGCGCTTCCAGGCGTTGTAATGCCCCGACAAGCGGCGACCACCCCCAGCGTCGGGAAAGACAGGCAGCCATCTCGCCCGCGCCAAGCGGCAGCAACTTCGACGCCCGCTTCCAGCGAGCTAATCGGTCGGCCTCAATCAGGCGACGGGCTGACGCAGTCCGCAACGGGCCAGACGCGGACTCACAAACAAAAACCCCCGCTTTCGCGGGGGCAGGCCGAGGGGATGGCCTTGAGAAGGAGTGGTGAGAGAGGAGCTAGGTGTTGAAGAGCTTGTGGATCACCACACCGACTGGCCGACGCCGCCATCCATGGTCATTGCGGCATTGAAAGTGGTTTCGGTTTGCGTGGTGCGGGTTTCGGTGTCGCGAATGCGGACCGTCTTTTCGCCTGGGCCGAAGCGGCGCAGCAGCGAACGTTCGTTGCACGGGCGGCGCTGTTGCTGAGCACGGCACTCGACGCGAGCGCCTTCGTACCAGAGCGCTTGGCCCTGCTCGCAATCGTACGAACGATCGCCAGCGGTGTAACGCATGCGGGTGCCCGACATGCAGCGGAAGATTTCGCCGCGATAGTCTTGCGCCACATAGCGGCCGCCGAAGGTTTGCGAGGCCGGGTGCGGGTTGCCTTGCGCATCGAGGCAGATCGCTTGGATACGCAGATCGAGTTCGCGAGCGACGGTCTCAGCTTGCGCGCTGGCGTGCGTGATGGCGAAGGCGCGCGATTGGGCTTGAGCCGAAGCGCCCGCTTCCACGACCGTGTTTGAGCGGATGATGGTGTCGCCCGTGCGAACGTTGGCGATGGCGATCGCGGTGGCGCTGGCTTGCGCTTGAGCGCGGGCGCCGGCGTTCACGATAACGACGTTCGGCGGCGGCACGTTCGGCGGCGGCACAACCACGACCGGGCGGTCGCAGCAATGTGGCGGCGGCGGTGGCGGCGGCGGGTTCGGGTTGCAGCCTTGATGGCAAGGCGGGCGCGTCGTGCAGCCGCCATTGCCGCAAGCGGCGGCATCGGTTGGCACGATAAACTGTGCGAGCGCTACGGCGCAGAATGCGAACGCCGCGAGGATGTACCGCGTTGGAACGGTCATTGGCCGTCTCTCCTGAATTTCGCCAAGGCAGGTGCAAGCGGGAGGCCACGCCTCGCTCGCTGCGGGAAAGCGAGCCGGAAAAATTCGAAATTCCCCAAAATTCCCAGGCTTTGCTTGGGCGCGGGGCTTGCGTGGTGGCCGTTGCACTCGAAGTCACATCACGGCGTTTAAGATTAATGATGGGGGAAGAAACCTTTCATCCCGATACACGGGCGCTGCTTGCCTATGGGCGAGCGCTCGCGGGAGCAGCTGGCGCGACGCCTAAGAAAGGCGGCGCGGACCAAGTGCTTGAGCGTCTGTTCGTGATCGAGCGGACAAAGGATGGGCGCATGCCTATCCGCACGTTCGGCCAGGACCTGATCAAGATTTTCGGCCGCGACATGCGCGAGCACGATTTCTCACGCTTCTTTCTGGCGCCCGACCTCGCTTTGGTGAACGCGCTGATCGATGCGTGCGTCGCTGCGGGCGAGCCCGGCATCGTGCGGGTGACGGCCGAGACGGCGTGCGGACGCAAGCTCGGCGCCGAGATCCTGCTGACCCCGCTTAAGGTCGATGATGCGCTGGGCAACCGCTACCTTGGACTCTTCCAAGCGCTTGGCGGTGAGCACTTTCTGGACGGGCGCACGGTTCAGACGTTGCGCTTAGGTTCGTTGCATCCGCCGGCCGCGAAGGCGCCCAAGGCGATGCGTCTCGTCGTCGTCAACGACTGAGTTAGTCGCGCGCCCTCAACACGGCGCGAATCTGGCCCGAAATCATATCGTAGCTGTAGGGCTTCGGAGTCAGTTCATGCACGTTGGCGCACGCGCGCCGCGCGGCTTCGAGCGAACTGTTCACCCCCGATGTGAGAATAACCGGCACGTCAGGCGCGTGCTGGTGGAGCCATTGTGCAAAGCCGACGCCGTCCATCGAACCAGGCATGTTGATATCTGAGAATACCAGATCGACCTTGAGGCCGGAGAGGATGAGTTCCTGCGCTTCGATAGCAGTGCCCGCTTCCGCGACCCTGAAACCGCAACTGCGGAGGTGATCTGCCGCCGCGAGGCGGATCAACACCTCGTCTTCGACGACGAGCACAAGCGGCTCAGCGTCGGCGTGCTGCTCTGACATTGGGTCTTCTGCCGGACTCATTTGCTCCCCGCCAAACGATAATGCCCCTTACTCGCCAAAGTTCCCGGCCTTGGACATACGAGCGCCGTGCTTAGGCCGCGCCGAGTCCTTGTTACGGTACTCCACGGAACTGCTCAATTTCATCCGCCGTTTATCACCGGGCGGGGCATGAATCACGAAGGAACTCATGGCCTCACGCAAATCTCCTACGAAGAAGCGGACCGTTCTTCTAGTAGAGAACGATGTGCTCGTGCGCTTTGCGCTAGCTGAATATTTGCGCGCGTGTGAGATCACTGTGATCGAAGCGGCGAGCGCCGACGACGCGAAGGCGGTGTTGGTTGCTGGCCCCAGCATCGATCTTTTGCTGTGCGATGCGCAATTGGCTGGCGAGGGCTTCGTGCTGGCCCAATGGGTGCGCCGTCACCGGCCGAAGATCGAAACCGTTCTCACCGGATCAATCGCCAGCAAAACGCAAGCCGCCGCGGAGATCGTCTCACGCGATCCTGCATGCAGACCCAGTGGCGACGCGGCGAGCTTGGCGGCCCGTCTCAATGCGATGATGGCGGAGCGCAAGCGGCGTCTGCGTCAGCAGTCGAAGAGCGCGCCGGTGAAACGCAAGCGCCTGCAGGCCTAGCTACTTCACACCGCAACACGGTTCTTCACGGCGCACGCTGATTTCGACGCGGCGGTTCTGCGCCCGGCCCCATTCTGTCGCGTTCGTCGCGATGGGCGACATCTCGCCCATGCCGTTAGTGCGGATGCGGCCATGTGAGACACCGAACTGCTCCAGCGCTTCACTGACAGACCACGCTCTGCGTTCAGAGAGGCGATAATTGTAATCGTCCGAGCCGATCGCATCCGCATGCCCGGTTATGCTGATCGACATGCTCGGATAGCGGCCAAGGGTGCGCGCAAGATCGGTGATGCGCGGCACGAACTCGTATTTGAGATCAGCGCGGTTGAAGTCGAACGTGATATCCGATGGCATGCGCACGCGGATTTCGTTGGGCGACACCCGCTCCACGCGCGCACCTTGCGACGCGGCAGGCGCCATGGCGTCGCTCAGCTCACGTTCGGCGCGGTCCATGTCGTCCTGCGCGAAGGCGGTGGAAAACGAAGCGGCGAGAAAGGCGGCGGCAAGCAAAGCAACACGCATGAGTGGCTCCCGAATTTGCGCCGCTCGGGTTGGCCTGCGTCTGTGGCGTTTCTACGGCTTCCGGCCTGCAAGCGCACGACTGATGCCGAGCAGTAACAATGCGCCAATCATGAATGCCGCTACCAGTCCGACCAGGTTCACCGCGATCTGGCGGTAGCTCAACGTCGTCGGGTCCATGAAAAAGTACGGGTAGAACTGATCGAAGAGCCCGCGCGTCAGGCCATAGACGGCATAGGCGAGCGGCCAGAGCGCAGCGAACGCAGCGTCGCGCCATGTCAGCGTGCCGTGGGGGCGCAGAAACCAGAAGATCGCGAAGATGATCGGCACGACGTCGTGCACAGTGACGTCGGCCACTTTCTGCCAGCCTTGCGGACTCCAGAGCGGCGCGAGCAGCACGTTATAAACGATGCATACAAAGAGGATCGACGTGACCGCCATCAGCTCGACGCGCGGCGCGTTGAGCCGGTTGAGGCTCTCAGGCTTCCACGCAGCGCGCGCCATCACCAGCGTGACGAACGTGTTCGTCAGCAATGTGAACCAAACGAAGTAGCGCCACGTGATCTCGAAGAAC
Source organism: Caulobacteraceae bacterium (assembly GCA_016703335.1). GTDB lineage: Bacteria > Pseudomonadota > Alphaproteobacteria > Caulobacterales > Aquidulcibacteraceae > Vitreimonas. The sequence continues at coordinate 15,753 of JADJCG010000017.1, forward strand.
GAAGCGCCCTGTGCCGACATGTCGGCGTAAAGCAGCCAGTATTGTAGCGCGAGACCGAAGAACCCAATCAGCGCGCCCAGCGCCGCGACCGGCCTCGCGAACTTGTTCACACCACCACCCGCTCGTCTTCGGCGATCGGCGCGTCTTGCGGCGGCAGGTAAGGCTTGCCGCGCAGCAGGTCGGACATTTTCTCCGCGATCATGATCGTCGGCGCGTTGGTGTTGCCGCCTATGAGGGTTGGCATCACCGACGCGTCGATGACGCGCAGGCCCTCAACGCCGCGCACTTTGAGATTGCCGTCGACGGGGGCTTTGTTGTCCACGCCCATGCGAACAGTGCCGACAGGGTGATAGAGCGTTTCCGCCGTGGATCGGATCCAAGCGTCGATCTCGTTATCGGTGCGCAGGTGCGCACCAGGTGCGATCTCATCACCGCGGTAATTCTTGAACGCATCTTGCGCGACGATATCGCGGATCATGCGGATGCTATCGCGCATGCAGCGAATGTCGTTTGGCTCGGTGAGATAACGCGGATCGATCAGCGGCGAGGCGAACGGATCGCGCGATGCAAGCTTCACCGTGCCGCGGCTATCGGGACGCAGCGGGCAAGTGTGGATGGTGAAGCCATCGCTCTCGGCTTTGACGCGGCCGTGATCGCGCATCAGTGCATTGACGAAGTGGATCTGCACATCGGGGCGATCGAGCTCGCCGCGCGTTTTCAAGAATGCGCCCGAGTGCAGGTGGATGGTGCGGCCGTGACCGGTGCCGCGCAGCATGTACTCGATGCCAACCATCGTCTGGCGATAACCTTTGAGCAGCGAGAACAGCGTGATCGGCTTCGTGCACGAATAGAGCACGCCGCAATCGATGTGATCCTGCAGGTTGCGGCCAACTTCCGGCGAATCCACAACAACCGGAATGCCGAGCTTCTGCAATTCCTCGGCAGGGCCAATGCCGGAGAGCAGCAGCAATTGCGGCGACTGAAACGCGCCGGCGCTCAGCAGCACTTCGCGGTTGGCGTACACGTTCTGCGCCGGCTTGCCTGGGCCAGCTGAATACTCAACGCCAATCGCCTTGCCGTTCTCAACCAGCACGCGGCCCGCATGCGCATTGGAGATCACGGTGAGGTTCGGCCGCGCGCCGACGACGGGGCGCAAATACGCGTTAGCTGTCGACCAGCGTTTGCCGTCCTTGATGGTCAGCCGGTACATGCCGGCGCCTTCTTGCTGATAGCCGTTGAAGTCGCTGGTCTGCGGATAACCGGCCTGCACCGCGGCTTGGATGAACACGCGCTGGAGCGGATAGCCCGGAGGGCTTGGCGAGGTGTGCAACGGGCCGCTGTCGCCGTTCCACGCGTCGCCGCCGTTTTCGTTGCTCTGCGATCTCTTGAAGTACGGCAGCACGTCCGCGTAGCCCCAGCCGGTGAGGCCGGTCTGGCGCCATTGATCGTAATCGCGGGCGTGGCCGCGAATATACATCATGGCATTGATCGAGGATGAGCCGCCCCAACCGCGTCCGCGCGGTTGAAAGAGCTTACGGCCACCAAGCGCTTCTTGCGGCTCGGTGTCGAACGCCCAATTCGTCGGGTTCTTGTTGTTGAAGAGCTGGCTCGCACCGGCCGGCATATTCACCAACAGTGTGTCGTTGTGGCCGCCCGCCTCCAGCAGCGCCACCGAGATATTTGGGTCTTCACTGAGGCGGCTGGCCAGCACGCAGCCCGCCGAGCCCGCGCCGACGATCACGAAATCAAAACGCCCGCCTTCAGTATCCGCCACGGTGTCCGTCCCCATAGTTTATCGTTGCTGGAACCTTTGCGCGCCCCCGCGCCCGGCGCCAAGCCCTGCCCCGCCGTCAAAGCTTAAGCAAACGTTTACGGTGAAGGTGCATTAATGGCTCCATGTCAGCAGCTCTCAAAGTCGATGTCGCCTCCGCCGCCCGCCGCCTTGCCGCCGCGGCCGTAGGCATCCGTGAACGGCGCCGCTTCCGGCGCATGCCTATAGAAGTAAGCGGGCGCATGCTCGACGGTGCGGGCGTCGAACACGACTGCCGTACCGCCGACATCTCGCCAGGCGACATCCGCATCGTTGCATCGACCCTGCCGACCGTCGGCGACCGGGTCGTGATTTACCTTGCCGGCTTCGGCCGCGTCTCTGGCCACGTCGCGCGCAAGTGCGGTGAAGGCGAAGTCGCCATCATTTTCGACTTCACCGCCCACAAGCGCGAGAAAATGGCCGAGCAATTGACAATCGCCGTTAACCGTAATCTCGGCATCGAAGAAGATCATCGCCCCGCCATCAGCGACGGCTCGCAGATGATCAAGCTCGAGTTCGAGACAGGCGAAGCCTACGAAGGTGAGGTCGTCGACTTCTCGCTCGCCGGCATCACCATAAAGAGTAGACGCCCGCCGCCGCTCATCGGCGTGTGGGTCCGCGTCGGCAATATATATGGTCGCGTGGCGCGTTTGATCGATGGCGGCTTCGCCATCGATCTCGAACCGCGCAAGCTTGGCTAACAAGAGCTTACTCAAAACTCCGGCATAGCGATTGCAGGCCTCCGGTTTCGCCGGAGGCGCGAACCGCGTCTCCGTTCTGAAACGGAGCAAAGCCGTGAGTGACGTCGTTTCGCTGAAGACCGCGACAGCCACCAAATGGTGGGTGCAGATCCGCGGGCGCGCGTTCGGCCCTTACACGATCGAGCAAATGGCGACCTTCCTGAGCGAAGGCCGCGTTCGCCCGACAACGCTCATCTCAGACAACGGCAATGACAATTGGACCGAAGCGCGCCGCGTCATGGCGCTGCGCGGTTTGCGTAAACCGGCTGCGGCGAACGACGCCGAAGAAGCAGCGAACGTGTTCGTGCACGCTGAGATCTTCTCAGGCGCCTGGACGCCGTTCATGGCGGCGCTCGAAAGCATGGGCTTTGTCTGCGACCTCGGCCCTGGCCTCTGGCTCGTCCGCACGCGCTACACCTCTGGCGTCATCCGCAACACGCTCTCGCAAACGCTCGAGCGCGGTGACCGCTTCGTCGTGATCGACGCTTCGCGCGATCGTCTGGCCTGGTTCAACCTCGGCCCGGAAGTCGACGTCCGCATCGGCAAAGTCTGGAACGGCCCGCTCCGCAGCGAAGCCACCAACGACGCGCGCTAAGCGCTAACTATCAGAATTGGCGTCACCCTGAGCTTGTCGAAGGGCGGCGCCACGCACTACGCGCCGACGGCCCCTGCGAGCCGCTCATAAGCCCGTGCGAAATCTTCCTTGAACTGCTGCACCACTGCGCCGGCTGACATCGGCGTGTTCATCAGCCCGACACCTTGGCCGACCCAATAGGTCGCCAAGTCTTGCGCGCCTGCGTGGCCGCCATCCGCGAGCTTATCAATCAAGCGCAGCGGCGGCTCGGATACGAACGTCTGCAATGGCATCGGCAGCGGTTTGGGCGCGCCCTCAGCTTCCCACGCATCCGTCCATGGCGAACGCAATTGCCGCGATGGCTTGCCGGTGCGCGACTTCGACCGCACCGTGTCCCGCGAGGTGGCGGCCAGCAGCTTCTTCTTGATGATCTCGCTCGTCTCGGCTTCCGGCGTCGTCAGCCACACCGAGCCGCACCAAGCGCCCGCCGCGCCCATCGCCATCGCCGCCGCCATCTGCGAGCCGGTCACGATGCCGCCAGCCGCAAGCACCGGCACATCAATGTTCGCTGCACGCAATGCCTCAACGACCTCCGGCACCAACACCATCGTCGTCACATCACCGCAGTGACCGCCGGCCTCAGTGCCAGCCGCAATGATGATGTCGACGCCTGCCGCCGCTTGCGCCAGCGCATGCTCTTTCGCGCCAACAAGCGCGGCAACAGCAACGCCGTGCTTCTTGCCCATCTCAATCATGAGCGGAGGGGGCGTACCAAGCGCGTTAGCGATCAACTTGATCGGATACTGGAACGCGACTTCCAGGCTTGCAGCGCCGCCATCTGCAAGATTGCGCGCAAAGCCACCTGCGCCTTTGCGCGCCTCATCGAGCTCCGAGGCCTCAATGCCATGTTGCGCAAGGATACTCGCAGCGAAGTCCTTGTGCTTACTCGGCAGGCCCTCAACGAGCGCGTCGACATTCGCTGAACCGCCGCCTTTGCCCTCATACGAATTCGGCACGATGAGATCGACGCCATAGGGCTTGCCCCCCGCATGCGCCTCGATCCAATCAAGCTCCTGCTTCAAGCGCTCGGTCGAGTAGCCGGCGACACCCAACACGCCCATGCCGCCCGCCTTCGAGACTGCCGCAACGACATCGCGGCAGTGCGAAAACGCGAACAGCGGAAACTCTATGCCTAGACGTTGGCAGATCGGCGTATGCATCATGGCGCGAGCATAGCGCGGCGGAGCCAATGGACGAGAGCAAAATCCCAGTCATCGTCGGCGTCGGCCAGATCAACGATCGCGACGAGCGGTTGAACTCGGTCGAACTGATGGCTGCGGCGCTGCGCAATGCTGACGCCGATGGCGGCGGTGGCTGGCTCGGGCGCATCGACGCGCTCGATGTGGTCGCGCAACTCTCATTTCCGGAATTCACCGACGCGTCGGCGCCATTGGCGCAGATGCTGGAGATCACACCGCGCCACTGCGCGCAGACCCGCTACCCGATGGGCGACAGCCCCGTCGCGCTACTGAACGCAGCGGCGAACCGCATCGCCGCCGGCGAAGCGGAAGTCTGCGCCGTCGCCGGCGGCGAAGCACTACGCACCGCCGCCAAACGCGCCGCAGGCGGCAAGCGCGATGCCGTTCGCGAATCCGCAGCCCGCGCCACGCGTGAGGGCCGCGCCCGCTACGGCATCGTCGCGCCAACTGACGTCTATCCGCTCTACGAAAACGCCTGCCGCGCTGCGTGGGGCCAAACCTTTGCGCAAGCGCAAGCAGAGAGCGCCGAACTTTGGGCCGGCATGTCGCGCGTCGCCGCTGGCCGCTCCGATGCGTGGCTGCGCAACGAAGTTTCGCCCGCGCAGATCCTCGACGTCTCACCAACCAATCGCCCGATCGCATTTCCCTACACCAAGCTCACAGTCGCCAATGCTTCGGTGAACCAAGGCGCGGCGTTCATCGTCACCAGCTTGGCGCAGGCGAAGGCTGCAGGCGTGACGGAAGAGCAGCTGGTCTATGTCGGACGCGGTGCTGCAGCGCGCGAGCCGGGCGACGTGCTCGCCCGCGATCGCCTCGATCGCTCGCTAAGCCTGGAAGCGTCGCTGAACGGAGCGCTGCGCCTCAACGGTCTCACCAACGCCGACATCGACTTAGTTGAACTCTACTCGTGCTTCCCGGTTATGCCAAAGCTCGCACGCCGCGTGATCGACTGGCCGGTGGACCGCCAGATGACAACCTTCGGCGGCCTCACCTTCGGCGGCGGGCCTGTCGGCAATTACATGAGCCACGCCATCGCCTCCATGACGCAAGATTTGCGCAAAAGCGGCAATCTTCACGGCCTGCTGTTCGGCAATGGCGGCTTCGCGACCACCAGCCACAGCATCATCGTCTCCCGCGATCCAGAAATCGCCTCGCGCTGCCCGCATGATCCCAGCGTCCAAGACGAGGCTGACGCACACCGCGGCCCCGCGCCCACGTTGCTAGAAATCTACGAGGGCGCCGCGGCGATCGAGACCTACACGGTTTTTTACGACCGCGAAGGCGCGGCCAAGAGCGGCGTCATCGTCGCGCGCACGCCTCGGCACGAGCGCTTCCTTGCCTATGTGCCTGGCGATGACGCGCCGCTCATCACGCTTCTAACCGATGGCGCACAAGAGCCCGTTGGCATGCGCGGCAACGCCGTGACGAACCCCGACGGCCTCGTGCATTGGCGCATGTGATCAGGTCGGCGCGCGACCGTCTCTCAGAAACGGATACGGATTCATCGAATCCGCCTGCCACCAATTGTGCGCCGGCGTCAGCCGCTGAATTTCAAAATGCAGATGCGGAATAGGCGCGTTGCCGGTCATTCCGACATACCCAATGATATCGCCCTGCCGCACCATATCGCCCTCCGCGACGTTCGCGGCGCGACTGTCCAAGTGCGCATAGTAATAGACGAAACGCTCGCTCGCATCGAACTGATAGATGGTGACGCCACCACGCTCGCTTTCGAAGAACTTCACGATGCGCCCATCCGCCGCCGCGCGCACCGGCGTGCCAAGCGGCGCCAGGATATCGATGCCCTCATGCGTACGCCCCTCGGAGCGCGCATCGCCCCATGTGTCCGTCAGCGCGCTCGCGGCAACACCTGTCACCGGTATGATCAGAGCTGAACGCGCAGCGACGGGCGCACGCCGGTGCTTTGCTGGTTCATCTCGCTGCACGATCGCGGGGGCCGCTAATTGGGTTTCTGGCGTCTCCGGCGACATCGGCGCGAACATAGCGGTCAACAGCACCACACCGACGAGAATACCGGCATATGCAGAGAACTGTGTCAGCGTCATCTACCGCCAATGCGGCGCGCCAGCTGAAGTTCCCACCTTTCATTGCCGTCACGACGCCACATAATGGCCGTGAGAACACATTTGGATAGTGTGCTGAGTGGAGCGCTTGGGCATGAACCGTCGGAACTTTTTGCAAGCATCTGGAAGCGCCGCGTTCAACGCTGCCATCTTCGGCGGCGTCGGCGCGAACATCATTCTTCCAGCCTTTGCAACACCGCCGACAGCACGCGCGCCGGCACAAGCGCGTCAGCTCGCATTCGTAAACACCCACACCGGCGATACGTTCAGCGACGCCTATTGGGAAAACGGCAATTACGTCCCCGACGCCATGGCCGCGATCAACAACGTGATGCGCGATCACCGCTCCGGTGAAGTGCACGCCATCGATCCGCGCCTGCTCGACCAACTCCATAGCCTCAAAGGCGTCGTTGAAGCGTCGGCGCCATTCCAGATCATTTCCGGCTATCGCTCGCCAGCGACCAACGCAGCGCTGCATGACGCATCAAACGGCGTCGCCACGCGCAGCCTCCATATGGACGGACGCGCCATCGACATCCGGGTTCGCGGCGTGGACCTCACGCGCTTGCGCGATGCGGCCCTCGCCATGAACGCAGGCGGTGTCGGATACTACGAAGCGTCAGACTTCATACACGTCGACACCGGCCGCGTTCGCCGTTGGTAGTTTAGCCGGCGCGGGTCGCTCGTTGCGCAACGCTGCTTTGGCGGATGGTCACCGGCACACCCGGACGCACGGCGTGACCAAGCTCGATCACATCCCAGTTCGTGAGCCGGATGCAGCCGTGCGACTGCGTCTTGCTGACCTGCGACGGGTTTGGCGCGCCGTGGATGCCATAGGTATCCGCGCTGAGCGCGATCCAGACAGCGCCAACCGGATTGTTCGGACCAGCAGCGATATCAAGCGCGCCGTGATCGCGCTGACCAAACGTTGGCAGGCGCGCTGGGTCATAGCGATAGGTCGGATCGAAGGCGACGCCTCGCACCGTGTGTTCGCCAATCGGCGCCGGCGCATCACCGCTTCCAATCGTTGCCGGATAGTACGCCACGAGTTGATTCGACGCGTCAAAGGCCCGCACCGCGCCTTCGCTCACATCGACTTCAATGCTCGCGACTTGCGTGTTCAACTCACCGCCGCCATTGGCGACAACGATCTGCGTGCCAGCCTGGTTGAAATCCACTCCAGGATTGAGTGTCCGCAACAAGTCGTCGTCCATGTGGAATTTTTCGGAGATCGCTTCCTCGGCGGATTCGTAGCCAACGCGCTCCAGTTGCGACATCGCTTCGAGCCCGCTGGGCACATCTACGAACGGTCCCGCCACATCTTCAGCCGTCAATGTGTAGCCCACCAGTGCCGCGGATGAATCCGCCTGTTCCAGCCGTGTCAGCAGCGCGTCGTCTGCTAGCCCCGTGACAGGCAGGTTGTGCGCTTCCTGATATGCGGAAACAGCTTTGCGGACGTTGCTGCCGTCATAGCCGTCGATCACACCAGGCGAAAAATGAGCGCGATCGAGCAGCACCTGAATGCGCACCATGCCTGCATCGAAACGCGCGCCGTCGGGCGCGGTCGCTTCAACCGGCGTCACGCCGGCAGGCGGCGGCTCAGGATTGATGCCAGGATCCGCGTTCAACGCAGCAGGCGCCGCTCCTTCTGGAACAGCTCCAGCGGGCACTGCGGGAACATCAGCCAGGTTTGCAGCCATTTGCATGGTGAAGCGGGCAGAATTGATTTCGGCCATTTGAGCGCGCGACGTTTCGCTCAGCTCGATCGCAGGCGGGGAACTTTGCTCTGCCGCAGGGGGCGAGCACGCTGCGAGCGACAAAACCGACGCAGCGGCCATCAACATCATTCTCATAGAGCAAACCTCGGATAATCCCTCGGATGCTCAATCAACGAACCCGCGCTTCGTTCCTTTGCGCGGTATCGTGCTATTCGAAGCGGCTCGCCTTCATGTCGCGTTTGTACCGTTTCCAGTTCTCCACGTAGTGATGCGCGGAGAATTGGATCATCTGGCGCTGCGGCTCTTCAAGCTTGCGCGCCACACGCGCCGGCGCGCCAGTGATGAGCGAGCCCTCCTCATACGTCTTACGTTCCGTCACCAACGAATGCGCGCCAAGCAAGCAAAGCTCGGAATGGTCGCATGATTGAGCACCGTCGCTTTGATGCCAATCAGCGACGTATCGCCAATCGTGCAGCCATGCAGCATCACTTGGTGACCAATGGTGACGTTTTTGCCGATCGTCAGCGGCGCGCCCATGTCGGTGTGCAGCACGCTGCCGTCTTGTACGTTCGAGTTTTCGCCGACCGTGATCGGCTCATTGTCACCGCGCAGCACAGCGCCGAACCAAACGCTGGCGTTTCGCTTTAAAACCACGCGCCCGATTAACACCGCCGTTGGGGCAACCCAGTAGGCGTCCGTGTCTTCGACTTCCAGATCGGCGTCAGCGAGGGAAAAGATCGGCATCGTTGCGGCTCCAGCGCTTGTGCGAATTTTTTGAGACGTTCCGGGTCTTCAACGCGTCGTTAACCGGTTCAGCGCTTCCTGTAACCATCGGACTGGAAACGTTCCGGTCCACCCGTCACCAGGGCGCAAGCCTGTTAGTGGGGGAGTACGTGGGCAGACAGCGCAAATTCAGCGCACTGATCAAATCGCCCAACGGCGCATACGCCGACGACTCCTTCGACTCCTTAGACTTCTTCGACTCTCCACCGCCCGCCGGCAGAAGCCGCGCGGGCTCTTTGTACTCCCGAAAGGAGCCCTTAATGGCGAAGCGCACTACCAAGCGTCGGCAAGCCCAAGGCGTGCTCAACGTTCAGGAATTTCAGCGCGACGATCGACGTCAGCGCAATCTGCAGGTGCTCGAAGGCGGCTATCAGCCCGCCGCGAACGACAGCAACCGCGATCATAGCTTCGTCAAAAACGTACGTCCGAAATCGAAAGGCCAAAGCGCCTTGATGGAGGCGATCGATACACACGCCATGGTGCTGGCGCTTGGCCCCGCAGGCACCGGCAAGACCTATCTCGCCATCACCAAAGCGGTTGAAGCGCTCGAAGCGGGCAAAGTTGGCCGCATCGTGCTCTCACGCCCCGCGGTGGAAGCCGGCGAATCGCTCGGCTTCTTACCCGGCGCGATGGAAGACAAACTCGCGCCGTACCTCCGCCCGCTCTACGACGCGCTGCAAGACCGCCTGTCACCGAAGCGCCTCAAAGCGCTGATGGCTGAAGACCTGATCGAAATCGCACCAGTTGGCTTCATGCGCGGCCGCACGCTCAACAATGCCTTCGTCGTCATCGACGAAGCGCAGAACTGCACCTACGGCCAGATCAAGATGCTGCTGACCCGCTTGGGCTGGAATTCGACCATGGTCGTCACTGGCGACCCGGCGCAAACGGACTTGCTGCCAGATCTCTCAGGCCTTCACACCGTCGCCGACAAGCTCGAAGGCGTGCCGAACATCGCCGTCTGCCGCCTCACCGAAACCGACATCGTGCGCCACCCGCTGGTCGCGTCCATGCTCGGCGTTTTGTAACGCCCGCTCGGGCTCTCGTGTTGGATCAATGAAAACTCAAAGCCCCGGCGATGCCGGGGCTTTTTTCATTCACTCTTCGCCGTCGAGGTCCATTTCGAGGATGCTCATGGTGAGCACTTGGCCCTCGTCGTCATCAGCTGAGACGGTGCCGACAAATTCACTGTGCACGTACACTTCAGCAGAGTCGGTTTTGCGCGGACGCTCGCGAACATCGAGATCTGCGGCGTGCAGCGTTGCGCGCAGGGCAGCTTGCAGGCGGGCGCGCTCGGCGGCGTCAATCGGCGCGCCCTTCTTGGCGCCAGGCGCCGGCGGCACCGTCAAACCGATCGAATAGGAAAGCTCGCCCTCATCCTCATCGCGCAGCAAACCAGCAACGCGCTTGCCATCGACAAGCACATCCGCCTCTTCAGCCGACTTCGACACCACGGACACCGTGGGCGAGCCCAGCAGTTTTGAAAGATAGGCGCCAAGGCGCGTGCATTCGGCAGCGTTCAAGGGAGAGACTCCGTTCTGGGCGCGGAAACTCGCGCCGGAGCCCCGTCAGGTCAAGCGCGGGACTAGTCGAATTCCCAGTGCGTGGCCTCTTTGCGCAGGTGGCGCCCGTAGAGGAAAAGGAAAAGCCCAGCGCCGGCGAACACGCCCATGACGGCGAGATACCCAAACATGCCGTCATCGACCGCGTCACGGATCGTGAACGGCGTGTAGAGCGTGACCATCCCAAGCGCGACGGCAACCGCGACGCCAGTCTTGATGAAAACGTCACCAAAGAAATAGTTGCGGTCGATCTCGCTGCGTGGGCGGCGATGCGGCTTGTGCGTGGTTTTGCTTTTGGCCATGGCGCGAGCTTAGCCGGATTCGGCGCGCGCCTCCGCCGCGACAGCACCATTCCGCCTCTGCAATGGGCGTTCGTTAGCGGCGCTGGTTCGAATTGCCCTGCGCGCGTACTGGCTCCAGCTCATACGAGATCACGCATGATCGCGCCTCGTCCCGCGCTTCCTGGCTGCAATTGCTGCGCGAGAACGCCTCCGCCAATTGGAGCGCCCGCTCCTTGTTCGGACCCCAACCATTTTGCGTATCGTAGAGCACCGCGAACGCGCTCCACGGCATCATGGTTTGGCCAAGCGTCTTGCTTTCGAAGATGCGTTCGATCGACGGCTGAAAGAAGCCAAGGCGCGCTGCCAGCGTGCCGGTATCGGCGCCGTTAAGCTCGGTCAGAAACTCACGCCAAGCCTGGTTCGCCTCTTGGCACATTTGAATGAGCCGTACGTCGCCGCGACCAAGACGTTCGAGCAATTCGTGCATGGGGAGTCACTGCCTTTCTGAGGCAGCACCCGATCATGCCTTCAGGTCAAACGCATCCAAGCTCGCCTGCAAGGCGGGCCTCAGAGCCACCACTTCGCCGCCTTGGCGCGGAAATTCGCCGCCCTCTCCAATTCGGCGCTAACGGCGAACACACTCTCTTCATCAAGCGCCTTGCCGATGACTTGCAACCCAAGCGGCAAGCCGTTCGCGTCCGTCGCCGCCGGCAGCGCCAACGCCGGCAAACCAGCGAGGTTCGCGGTCACCGTGAAGATGTCGTTCAAATACATCGCTACCGGATCGCCGCTCTTCTCGCCGAGCCCGAACGCCGCCGACGGCGTTGCTGGCGTCAAGATCGCATCGACCTTCTCGAACGCATCGCGAAAATCCTGCGCAATGCGCTGACGCACTTTCTGCGCGCGCAGATAGTACGCGTCGTAATAGCCCGCGCTCAGCACGTAAGTGCCGATCAGAATGCGGCGCTGCACTTCTTTGCCGAAGCCGGACGCGCGGGTGTTTTCATACGTGCTGTTCAGATCCTTGCCCGCAACACGTGCGCCGTAACGCATGCCGTCATAGCGCGCGAGGTTGGATGAGGCTTCGGCCGGCGCCACGATATAATAGGCCGGCAGCGCGTACTTCGTGTGCTTCAGCGAAATCGGCACGATCGTCGCGCCAGCCGCCTTCACCCACTCAATCCCTTGCTGCCAAAGCGCTTCGATCTCCGGCGGCATGCCATCAACGCGGTACTCTTCCGGCACACCAATGCGCATGCCCTTGATCGATCGCTTCGTTGCGGCGCGAAAATCCGGCAACGCATTCGTCAGCGAGGTTGAATCCTTCGGATCGTGCCCCGCCATCGATTGCAGCAGGATCGCGCTATCCTCGACTGTCTTGGCAATCGGCCCCGCCTGATCGAGCGACGACGCGAACGCGACAATGCCCCACCGCGAGCAGCGCCCATAAGTCGGCTTGATTCCAACCGTGCCGGTGAACGCCGCAGGCTGACGGATCGAACCGCCGGTATCCGTCGCCGTCGCGCCCAAGCACAAATCAGCGCTTACCGCTGAAGCCGAACCACCCGATGAGCCGCCGGGGGTCAGCTTCGTATCTTCATTCCCGCGCCGCCACGGCGAAACGACCGGGCCAAAATGCGACGTCTCGTTCGACGAGCCCATCGCGAACTCATCCATGTTGAGCTTGCCCAACATCACCGCGCCATCGCGGAAGAGATTGCCGCTGACCGTGCTCTCATAAGTCGGCGTGAACTCACCCAGCACGCCTGAGCAAGCCGTCGTCCGCACGCCCTCGGTGCAGAACAAATCCTTGATCCCAAGCGGCGCGCCTTCCAGCGCACCAGCTTTGCCCTGTGCGCGGCGCGCGTCGGACGCCTTCGCACGCTCACGCGCCAATTCCGGCGTCGTCACCACGTAGGCGTTGAGATGCGGGTTGGCTTTGTCGATCGCGTCGATGAAAGCGTTCGTGATCTCGAGCGAGGAGAATTGCTTCTTCTCCATGCCATCGAGGGCCGCGGCGAGCGTCAGTGTGGTTAGGTCGGTCATGTGGTCAGCAGTTTTTCGTAATAGATGTTGTGTGGGCTATCGGGCGGATAATCGAGAAATGCTCCGCACCGTTTGAATCCTGCGCGCTCATAGACGCGCCATGCCGCAGCGAACCCAGGCACGGCGCCGGTCTCAAGCGCGAGTCGCTGCAAGCCCTCCTGTCGCGCCAAGCTTTCGATCTTGGCGACGATCTGGCCTGCAAGCCCACCCTGCGCGCATCCGGCAACGTGTACATGCGCTTCACTTCGCCCAAGCCGTCGCCATGACGCTTGAGCGCGCCCATGCCGATGCGCAGCGCCTGACGCGTCGCGCGCGATGAACACAGTCGTATCCGCCTGCGCCATCTGGTCGACGGTCATGTGGTGCGTGAATTCGCGCGGCGTCTGATCCAGCGCCCAAGTGTTAAGCTCAGACACCAGCGCACGCACGTCATCCGACAGCGGCGTTTCGGGTGCGATCGTGAAGCTCACTCCACAACCTTCGGCACCACGAAGAATCCATCTTCGCTCTTCGGCGCGTTCTTCAGAACTTTCTGCGGATCATCGCCAGCGGTCACGATATCCTCGCGCATCGGCAGCGACAGCCCCTCTACCGCGCTGGTCATCGGCTCGACGCCTTCGACATCGACCTCGTTCAGCTGCTCGATCCAGGCCATGATGCCGTTCAGCTCATCGGCCATCGGCTTCACGCGGTCTTCGGGGAGCGCCAGGCGCGCCAACTTGGCCACCTTGCGGACAGTTTTTTCATCGATCGACATGAGGCCGGGCTAGCAGCCGCCGCCCGCGCTTTCAAGGACCGGGCATCACGGATTGACGCCTTGCCACTTCCGAGCGCAGATCGCCCCCAATTTGCCCCTGCTCGATATCACCGCATTCGCCGCCGCCCTGCCGGCGCGCGGCGCCATTCTCGGGATCGATCCCGGCGAAAAGCGCATCGGCGTCGCCGTGAGCGACACGACGCGGCTGATTGCGTCTTCACTGGATACGATCCAACGCGCGAAGTTCGCTGACGACGCGGCGGCAATTTTGAAATTCTACGACGCGCGCCAATGCGCTGGCTTCATCATCGGACTGCCCCTCAACATGGATGGCTCCTCCGGCCCCTCGGCTCAGAGCGCGAGGGCCTTTGCCCGCAATCTGCTCGCTAAGCGCGATGCGCCGCTTTTGCTTTGGGACGAACGCCTCTCCACAGCAGCGGTGACACGCACATTGCTCGAAGGCGACGCGTCGCGGCGGCGCCGCGGCGAAGTCATCGACAAGATGGCTGCCGCCTACATGCTGCAAGGCGCGATCGACGCCATGCAGGAGCGCCGCGCGTGAGCGAGGTCGTCGGCGAGCTATTGCCGGTCTTCTTGTTAATCGCCGTCGGCTGGATTGTGCGCGCGCGCAACATCGTCACTGCCGAAGCCTTCGGGCAAGTGAACCGCTTCGGCTATTTCGTCCTCTACCCGGCGTTTCTTTTCACGCTGAGCTCCACCGCCGATTTGCAAGCTGGCCAGGCGCTACCCTTTGTCGGCGGCCTCATCCTTGGCTTTCTCGTGTTGCTCGGGATGACACTCGCGCTGCAACCGTTCTTCCGCGCCGAAGGCCCCGCTTACACAAGCTTGGTGCAAGGCTCGGTACGCTGGAACGGCTTCGTGCTGCTCGCCGCCGCCAGCATGCTTTATGGCCCCGAAGGCCCGCACCTCATCGGCATCGCCTTTGGGCCACTGGTTCTTGTAGTGAACACCGCGTGTGTGATCGTGCTTTCGATCTGGGGCGCTAGCCGCGCCGCCGGGCCCCGCGCAGTATTTGATCAGATCATCGCCAACCCGCTCATCCTCGGTTGCGCTGCAGGCCTCACCGCACAAGCGTTCGGCATGCGCGATTTCGGCTTTGCTTCTGACGCCATTACGCTACTCGGCCAGGCCGCCATGCCGATCGCGCTGGTCTGCGTCGGCGCGGGTCTAGACTTCAAAGCCCTCCGCGCTGCGCGCGTGAAAGTCGGCATCGCCTCTTTCATCAAGCTCATTATCGCGCCTGCCGTAATGTGGGGCGCAGCCACGCTCTGCGGTGCAAGTCCGCTCGCCGCAGCCGTAGCGGCCGGCGTTGGCTCAACTCCAACGGCTGCGGCCGGATATACCCTCGCACGCGAAATGGGCGGCGATCCTGAACTCATGGCCGCGATCATCACCGCAACGACGCTGATCTCGTTTATTACCATGCCCATCGCCATCGGCATCGCGCTCGCGCTCAACTGTTGGGAGGGGGGGGGGGGGGGGGGGCCCCCCGGGGGGGGGGGCCGGGGGCCCGGGCCCCCCCCCCGGCGGGGGCGCGGGCCCGGGGCGCGGGGGGGGGGGGGGGGGGCGGGCGCCCAACCCCCCCCGGGGGGGGGGGGGGGGGGGGGGGGGGGGCCCCCCCCCCCCCCGCCCCCCCCCCCCCCCCCCGGGGGGGGGGGGGGGGGGGCCCGCGGCCCCACAAAAGGGCCCCCCCCCCCCCCGGGGGGGGGGGGGGGGGGGGGGGGGGCCCCCCCCCCCCCCCCCCCAACCCCCCCCCCCCCCGCCCCCCCCGCGCCCCCCCCCCCCCCCCCCGCGGGCCGGCCCCGCCGCGCCCCCCCCCCCCCCCCCCCCGCGGGCCGGGGCGGGGGGGCGGGGGGGGGGGGGGGGGGGCCCCCCCCCCCCCCCCCCCCCCCCCCCCCCGGGGGGGGGGGGGGGGGGGCCGCCAAACAACCCCCCCCCCCCCCCCCCCCCCCCCCGGGGGGGGGGGGGGGGGCCCCCGGCCCCCCGCCCCCGGGGAGCGGGCCCCCCCCCCCCCCCCCCGCCCCGCGGGCCGGCCCCGCCGCCCCCGCGCCCCGGCCCCCCCCCCCCCCCCCCCCCCCGCCGCCGGGGGGGGCCCCCCCCCCCCCCCCCCCCCCGGGCCCCCCCCGCCGCCCCGCGGGGGGGGCCCGGGGGGGGGGGGGGCGCGCCCCGGGGGGGGCCCCCCCCGGGGGCCCCCCCCCCCCCGGCCCCCCCCCCGCCCCCCCCCCCCGCCCCCCCCCCCCCCCGCCCCCCCCCCCGGGCCCCCCCCCCCCCCCCCATCCGGCACCGCCCCAACCGCTTAACGAGAAGGGCGCCACGAAACGCCAGACTTGCCGAAGCCGCGTAAGGGGCCGACACGGCCTTGGCGCTGTCCTCTGGCCGCGCGCTGCCCGCACTCATCATCTCAGCCACTGCACGGCATCACTCGGCCTGGACGATGGCGCATTGCGCCCCCATCCTGGCAGATGTTCTTGCTGTTGGTCTGGCGAATGGCCCCCCCCGCGAGTACCGCCGGGGGGGTCAAAAGGCCTTGTCAGCTTAGCGCTTGCTGAACGGCGCGACCGGCGTGCTGGGGCCGATCACCATGGACGCATCTTCCTCGAACCCAGGATGGTTCGTCGGATCGACCATGTAGGTCGCCTCGTTCGAGGCTGGCTCAAGCGGGGCATGCACGCGCGGCTCAGCCGCAACAGTCTTCCCGGCGCCTAATCCCGCCACCACCGCCGCTAGCGCGATCCCCACCGGCCGCAGCGTTGATTGTTCTTCCTTCTTGGGGTGCGATCGCAGCATCACACGCTCCTCGTTAAGCCCTCAAACCCGCCGTCCCACCATTGGAACGAAACGAGTACAGCACCGAGTCCGCGTTCGCAACATGGCTGAAACGATTATCCCCGCCTTAGTGTCGCCGCGCTTGCGGCGAGTCAGACACAGGGCTTAACAAGCGCCCATGGCTCAGCGACCGACTGGCGGGAAGAAAAGCGATCAAAGCGCGCGCGCCATTCGCTTTCGTCAAAAGCATCTTTTGGCCATAGCGGACTTGGATCGTTTCGAAGCCGAGAACCTGCTCGACCGCGCCGAGAAATTCGCGCCGATGCTCGATGAGAAGATCAAGAAGCTCGACACGCTGCGTGGCCGGACTCTCATCAATCTTTTTTTCGAGAATTCCACAAGAACGCAGAGTTCGTTCGAGTTGGCTGGCAAGCGCATGGGCGCTGACGTCGTCAACATGAGCGTTAAGAGTTCAAGCGTCGCCAAAGGCGAGACGCTGATCGACACAGCCGCAACGCTCAACGCGATGCGCCCCGATCTCCTCGTCGTCCGCCACGGCTCATCCGGCGCCGCCGAACTTCTTTCACGTAAAGTCGATTGCGCCGTCATCAATGCCGGCGACGGCAAGCATGAGCACCCAACACAAGCTCTGCTCGACGCTTTCACCATCCGCTCGCGCCTCGGTGACATCGAAGGTTTGACTGTGGCGATCTGCGGCGACGTCCTGCACAGCCGCGTCGCCCGCTCCAACGTCGCGCTGCTGACATTGCTCGGCGCGCAGGTGCGCTTGATCGGCCCGCCAACGCTCATGCCCGCAGGCGCAGAGAAGTGGGGCGCGAAAGTCTTCCACGACATGCGCGCCGGTTTGAAAGACGCCGATGTTGTCATGATGCTGCGCTTGCAGCGCGAGCGCATGGACGGCGGCTTCTTTCCATCAGCGCGCGAATACTTCTGGTTCTACGGCCTCGACGAGGACAAGCTGCGCATCGCAAAGCCTGGCGCGCTCGTTATGCATCCCGGCCCGATGAATCGCGGCGTCGAAATCGATAGCTCCGTCGCCGACAATCCAAACGTCTCGCTCATCGAAACCCAAGTCCGCATGGGCGTTGCCGTCCGCATGGCCGTACTCGAAGCGCTTGCCGAAAGCGGCGCCAATCAGGAGCCCGCTTAATGTGGATGTTCTTGCTCTGGTGGCTGGTCGACGATCATCTCGCCGAGGCGCTCAACGCACCTGGTCTCGGCACACTGCCGATCTGGGTGCCGTTCATCATCGCGCTCGCCTTCTCAACGACATTGAATGTAGCGGTGAAGCGCAATCGGCATGACTAAGCCAACACTCATCCGCAACGCCAAGCTGATCGACCCCGCGAAGAACAAGGTCGAAGACGGCGCCATCCTGTTCGCGGAAACCATCCTCGACGTTGGCAACGTCAGCGGCGCCCCCGAAGGCGCCGAGATCATCGATGCGGACGGCGCACACGTCGCGCCTGGCCTAATCGATATGCGCGTCGTCATCGGCGAACCCGGCGCCGAGCACAAAGAGACGTTCAAGTCCGCAGGCCGCGCAGCAGCCGCAGGCGGCGTCACCACACTGGTGATGATGCCGAACACCACGCCGGTGCTCGATGATCAAAGCTTGATCGATTTCGTGCTCCGTCGCGGCATCGATCGCTCCGGCGGTGTCCGCATCTTGCCCGCAGCCGCGCTCACGCAACATCTCGACGGTGAGTTGATGACCGAGATCGGCCTCATGGCCGAAGCCGGCGCCGTGCTCTTCACCAACGGCGACAAACCGATTCACAGTTCGCGCACGCTGCGCCGCGCGCTGTCTTACGCCACCATCTTCGACGCACTGATCGCGCATCGCCCGGAAGATCCGTACCTCGCCGAAGGCGGCGTCATGCACGAAGGCGAACTTGCCGCGCGCTTGGGATTGCCCGGTATTCCTGCCGCCGCTGAAGTCATCATGGCCGAGCGCGATCTCACGCTCGCCGAACTCACCAACGGCAAGCTCCTTCTCGATATGCTGTCGTCGGCGCAAACGCTGCCAACATTGAAGCGCGCCAAGGCGCGCGGCGTCAAAGCCTTCGCTAGCGTCAACGTCCACCATCTCGTGCTCAACGAGAACGACGTCGACGGCTATCGCACCTTCGCCAAACTCTCGCCGCCGCTGCGCTCGGAAGACGATCGCGTCGCGCTCGTGCAAGCCGTCAGCGATGGCCTCATCGACGTTATCGTCTCGGGCCACGATCCGCGCCCCGCCGAAGATAAGCGGTTGCCCTACGAAGAAGCAGCCTTCGGCGCGGTCGGCCTTGAAACACTTCTCCCCGGCGCATTGACGCTGCACCACAAGGGCGACGTCCAGCTCAACACGCTCTTCCGCGCGATGACATCGCGCCCGGCCGAACTGCTAAAGCTCCCGCAAGGCCGCCTCGCCAAAGACGCGCCCGCCGACATCATCCTAATCGACCTCGGCGCGCCCTTCCGTCTGGATAGCGACAAGCTGCGCTCCAAATCCAACAATTCGCCGTTTGACGAAAAGCTCCTGCAGGGCGCCGTGAAACGGACATTCATTGCCGGCAAAACGGTCTTCAACGGCTGATCTAGGAGGGTCACATGCGCAAACTTCTTCTCGGCGTCGCACTGCTAACCCTCGCCGCGTGCGGCACCACCTCGAGTGGCGGCTCGTACCCAACGCCGCCGCCGTTCAACCCTGGCGATCCTGGCCCCGGTGGCGACACGCCGCCACCGATCCCGCTTGATGGCCCCATCATGTATAATTGCAGCAACGGTCAGCAGATCGTTGTCGACATCAACGGCGCCAATGCCAGCGTCCAAATCATTGGCGGCACGTCCATGGTGCTGCCGCGCTCAAGCGACGGCTACTACACCAACGGTCGCTACGGCTTCCGCGGCGGCGGCGCGAGGGGCGGGGGGGGGCGGGGGGCGCGCGCTGGGGCGGGGGTTTGGTTCGCGGCCGGGTTTTCGTCTCCTGGCGAGCTTTGGGCCGCAATTTCGTCCCAGATCGCGGCGTTAGGCGGCACGCCGGTGCAAGGGCGCTAAAGGGCGTTGTAACGACGCTCGTTCAATCTGCTTGTTTGGCTACAGCTGGTTTGTGATGCAGGCCCTTCGGGCTGTTGAGCAAACAGGGGGGCGAGTCGTCGTTGGCTTGCTCTTATTGGTGTTTTTGACGCTACTGATGGCAATGCTCATCCTAGCGTGGCGATCGACGACTTGGATCTTTACAAGGACGGATACGTGGAAGGAGGGCGATGAGCAGCGAAGAAGCTGACAGCGAGCGCGTGAACAATCTCGTGGCGCTCACGATCGCGGTCTTGGCGGCGTTCGTCGCCATCACCGCGATCAAAGGCAGCAACGTCGAACAACAGATGGCGCATGCCGAGGCCGAGCGTAACAATAGCTGGGCCTGGTATCAGGCTGTCCGCGTACGCGAAGACATGGCGACATACCAACTCGCCAACCTGCAGCGCGAAGCGCGCTACCGCCCCGACGCGCAACTCCAAGCAGAGATCACCGCACAGATCGCCGAAGTCGGCCACGTTCGCGAACGCAAAGACGAAGTCCAAGCGCGCGCCACATCTGCTGAAGCTGAGCACGCACGCCTCAGCGTCTTCGACGATCAATACGATATCTCAACCGCGCTCATCTCGATCGCCATGGCGATCTTGGCAGTATGCCTGCTCACGCGCTCGCGCTGGCTCTTCTGGTTCTCGCTGGCGCCGGGCCTGCTCGGCATGGCTTTCGGCACGACCGCGATGCTGCAAATCCCCATTCATGTCGGCCAACTCATCGCCTGGCTCGGCTGATATCTCAGCAAACCGCTCAAACTCTCCTCTCCACAGGCGCGCTTCGGCCTGTTAGGAAACATTCGTGCTGCCACTTTATTTCATTCTCGCCGCTGTCGGCGGTTACCTCTTGGGCTCTGTCCCGTTCGGCTTGGTGATCACCAAGGCCGCAGGCCTCGGCGACATCCGCTCGATTGGCTCAGGCAA
Source organism: Caulobacteraceae bacterium (assembly GCA_016703335.1). Taxonomy (GTDB): domain Bacteria; phylum Pseudomonadota; class Alphaproteobacteria; order Caulobacterales; family Aquidulcibacteraceae; genus Vitreimonas. The sequence goes on from JADJCG010000017.1 coordinate 36,167, forward strand.
CATTGGCGCGACCAATGTGCTGCGCACCGGGCGCAAGGACTTGGCGCTCGCCACGCTTTTGCTCGACGCAGGCAAAGCCGGCATCGCGCTCCTTATCGCGCGCTGGCTGTCGGACGGCATGCCGCAACAAACCTTGATCGAACTCACGGCCGGCACAGCCGCCTTCGTCGGCCACTGCTTTCCTGTCTGGCTCAAATTCAAAGGCGGCAAAGGCGTCGCAACGTTCTTTGGCCTGCTCTTCGCCGGCTACTGGCCGCTGGCATTGCTCGCTGGCGTTGTCTGGCTCGCGATCGCGACCATCTTCCGTTACTCCTCGCTCGCGGCGCTTGCCGCTGTTGCGATCACGCCGATCGCGGCAATGGTTGCAGGCGTCCCCGAGCACGCGGCCTTCACAGCCGCCATTGCAGTTCTCATCTTTTGGCTCCACCGCGCCAACATCGCGCGCCTGCGCGCCGGCACAGAGCCACGCATCGGCGACAAGAAAAAAGACGAAGAGGCGCCCGCCGCGCCGGACGCGCCGCTTGCCGCTGCCGTGGTGGCCGCGCCAGTTGTCGTCGAAGCTCCGCCCATCACGCCTGAACCATCGCCCGAAGCATGACGCGCACGCTGTCGCGTCCTGAGCTGATCGCTTGGACACGGCTGGCGCGCACGCCGCGGATCGGCCCACTAACCTTCCATCGCCTGATCGCACGCTTCCGCACCGCTGCCGCCGCGCTTGAGGCACTGCCGCGCGTGTCGACCCTCACCGCCCCGCCCGATGAGAAAGCGCACACCGAAATCGAGAGCGTGGAGGCGCTGGGCGCGCGCCTGATCGCCTGCTGCGAGCCAGACTATCCGCCGCTCCTCGCGCAGCTCGACGCGCCACCGCCCGTCATCGCAATCCGCGGCGATCCCAAATGGCTTAAGAAGCCAACCATAGCGATTGTCGGCTCGCGCGAAGGCTCCGGCTCGGCGCTGATGTTTGCCGAGCGTCTCGCCGCCGATTTGGGCGCGGCCGGTTACACGATCGTCTCGGGCCTGGCGCGCGGCGTCGATGCGGCAGCGCATCGCGGCGCGTTGGAGACTGGCACGGTCGGTGTTCTCGCGGGAGGGCTCGATCATCCCTATCCACCACAGAACCAGAAGCTGCACGACGCCCTCTGCGAACGCGGCGCGGTCGTCAGCGAAGCGCCGCTCGGAACAATTGCGCGGGCGCGCGACTTCCCACGCCGCAATTCCATCATCTCCGGTGTCTCACGCGGCGTCGTTGTCATCGAAGCCGCATTGCGCTCTGGCTCGCTCATCACTGCGCGCGCAGCAGCTGATCAAGGGCGAGACGTGATGGCCGCACCCGGTTCACCTCTCGATCCGCGCGCGCGCGGTTCAAACGCGCTCATCAAGCAAGGCGCGACGCTGATCGAAGACGCAAGCGACGTGATCACCGCGCTTGGCGAAGCCGCGCCGCCGCTGCGGCCGCTATCTGCCGGTCCGCTGTTCGCGGATTTGGACGCGCCGCCACCGCCGCCCGGCCTTCCGAAAAAGATCGCGGCGCTGCTCTCGCCAACGCCGATCCACGTCAACGATCTCGCGCGCCTCGTCGACGCGCCTGCCGGCGCAGTCGCTGCCGCGCTGACGGAGCTTGAGCTTGAAGGACATGCCGCGTCACTTCCCGGCGGCTACGCAGCCCAAGCGCGCGCAGCGTTCAACTAGCCGCCGCCGGTGGGACGCAGCGGACGATTGCGCCTTCGCGCCTGCACGTTCCCCTACGTCAAAACTCAGCTTCGAGAATTGAACACGCGGACACCAGCCGTTCTGCGGTTCGTGTAAGACCAGCCTGACGGGCCATCACAGCCAGCTGGCCAGCAATGTCGTGGATGTACTCCGCGACTTGGCTGCGGGTTGGTGTATCGGCGCTTTCGTGTTCTTGCTGTTCCACCATAATACTCGCATTGCAACTTATACTTGCATTATAACACGCTTCGGTTGTGGCGGCCAGATTTTATGAATGAGCTGCTAACCGCCTGCGGTGCAAAGGAAAATTAGGCCGCCTCTCGCATAAGTAGCGTCCCGTTCCCATCTGGGCGCGTTGACACTGGGGGGCATGGCCCCCAGTTTCCGGCCCGTTTTTCCGCGAAAGCCCCCGTCCAGAATGAACGTCGTCGTCGTCGAATCCCCGGCTAAGGCCAAGACAATCAACAAGTATTTGGGCAAGGACTATACGGTCCTGGCCTCGTACGGCCACATCCGCGATCTCCCGGCCAAGGACGGCTCGGTGAAGCCTGACGACGATTTCTCGATGGCCTGGGAAATCGACCCCAAGTCCTCGAAACACGTCAAAGCCATCGCCGACGCGATGAAAGACGCCGACCATCTCATCCTCGCAACCGACCCTGATCGCGAAGGCGAAGCCATTTCCTGGCACGTTCTGGAAGCCCTTAATCAAAAGAATGCGCTGAAGGGAAAGACGGTCAACCGCGTCACCTTTAATGCCATTACAAAGCCGGCCGTGCTGGCCGCCATGGCCGCCCCGCGCGCTATCGACATGGAACTTGTCGATGCGTATCTGGCGCGCCGGGCGCTCGACTATCTCGTCGGCTTCACGCTCTCACCCGTGCTGTGGCGCAAGCTCCCCGGCTCACGTTCCGCCGGCCGCGTGCAATCGGTGGCGCTCCGCATCATCGTCGACCGCGAAGTCGAGATCGAAAAGTTCAAAGCGCAGGAATACTGGTCCGTCGACGCGACGATGACCACGCCGCGCAATGAAAACTTCACCGCACGCCTCTCCGCCTTCCAAGGCAAGAAGCTGAAGCGTCTCGACATCGAGAACCAAGAAACGGCCTTCGCTGCGCGCGACGCGGTAAAGAACGGTAAGTTCACAGTCAGCGCCGTGGAAGCCAAGCCCACCAAGCGCAATCCGCCGCCGCCATTTACGACCTCGACGCTGCAACAGGAAGCCGCGCGCAAGCTGGGCTTCAACGCCTCGCGCACGATGCAAACCGCGCAACGCCTCTACGAAGCCGGCCACATCACCTACATGCGCACCGACGGTGTCAGCATGGACGAAGGCGCGATCAAAGAATTGCGCACCGCCATCGGCGGCCAGTTCGGCAACAATTACGTCCCGGCCGAACCGCGCAAGTACGTGTCGAAGATCAAGAACGCGCAGGAAGCGCACGAAGCGATCCGCCCGACCGATCCGACCAACACGCCGCAAACGCTGCATCTCGATGGCGATCAGGCGCGTCTCTACGATCTCGTGTGGAAGCGCGCCGTCGCGTCGCAAATGGAAGCAGCGTCACTCGAACGCACCAGTGTCGATTTCACCGAGCCGACCGGCAAAGTCGAACTCCGCGCCACCGGCCAAGTTATTCTCTTCGACGGCTTCTTGAAGCTCTATCAAGAGGGCCGCGACGATGAAGAGGACGAAGAAAACCGCCGCCTGCCGCAACTGAAGCAAGGCGAAGCTATCGCCGTGCAAGACGTGAAAGCCGATCAGCACTTCACCGAACCGCCGCCGCGCTATTCGGAAGCCAGCCTCGTCAAGAAGCTCGAAGAACTCGGCATCGGCCGGCCATCGACGTACGCGGCGATCCTCGAGAAACTGCGCGAACGCAATTACGTTAAGATGGACAAGAACCGCTTCATCCCGGATGACCGCGGCCGTCTCGTCATCGCCTTCCTCGAAAACTTCTTCGGCAAGTATGTCGAATACGATTTCACCGCCGACCTCGAAGGTCAGCTCGACCAAGTGTCGGCAGGTGAACTCTCCTGGAAGAAGCTGATGCGCGACTTCTGGAAAGACTTTAACGGCGCCATCACCGACATCGGCGATTTGCGCATCACCCAAGTGCTCGACACTTTGAACGAAGTGCTGGGCTCACACATCTTCCCGCCACGCGAAGACGGCAAAGACGCGCGCCTCTGCCCGCTCTGCAATGTCGGCCAGCTTTCGCTGCGCCTCGGCAAGTACGGCGCCTTCGTCGGCTGCTCGAACTATAACGGCGAACCGCCGTGCAAATTCACGCGTCCTCGCAGGCGGCGAAGAAGGCCAAGCTATTCCGTCAGACGGCCTGCCCGTTGGCGATGGCCCCAACGGTCCGATCCTTCTGAAGAGCGGCCGCTTCGGCGCGTACTTCGAAACACCGAACCCGGCCGATCCGGATAAGCCAAAACGCGCCAGTGTGCCGAAAGGCCAAGCGCCGACTGATGTGACGCTCGAAACCGCGATCAAGTTGCTCTCACTGCCGCGCGAAGTCGGCATGCACCCGAGCGAGAACGAACTGATCGTCGCCAATATCGGCCGCTTCGGTCCGTACATCAAAATGGGCAATCTCTACGTGAACCTGCCCGGCGCCGACGACGTGCACGAAATTCAGATGAACCGCGCCGTCGCGCTCATCGAAGAGAAAAAAGCCGGCGGCGCCAAAGGCCGCTTCGGCCGCGCGCCCGCACCGCCGATCAAAGAACTCGGTGAAAGTCCTGTGACAGGCAAACCGATCCGCGTCCTCAACGGCCGCTACGGTCCCTACATCACCGACGGCGAAACCAACGCCAACACGCCAAAAGACAAGAAGCCAGAAGACATCGAAGTCGACGAAGCGCTCTCGCTTCTAGCGGCGCGTCTCGAAGCCGGCGGCGGCAAGAAGAAAAAGAAAGCGCCAGCGAAGAAGGCTGCTGCTCCTAAGAAGGAAGCTGCACCGAAGAAGGCGGTTGCGAAGACGGCGAAGAAGCCGGCCGCTAAGAAGGCGCCAGCGAAGAAAGCTGCTAAGAAGGCCTGACGTTAGCGCTCCCGTTGCACGGCAGAAGGTGGCCCGAAGGGCCGGATGAGGGCCTACCGGCGCTCAAAGCATCAAGCGCCCCTTGCCCTCACCCGATTTGCTACGCAAATCGACCTCTCCCGCAGAAGCGGGAGAGGTGACACACTCCCAACATGGCGAAGAATCGACCACCAGCCCCCGAACCCCTCACCCGCGAGCGCGTGCTTGCGGCCATCCGCAAAGCCGGCGGCAAGGCGCAGAAGCGCGACATCGCGCACGAACTCGGCATCGGCCCCGATCAGAAAAAAGAGCTGCGCCACATCCTGCGTGAGTTGGAAGACTCCGGCGCGCTCGGCCGCACCGGCCGCAAGAGCTACGCCGATGCGCAAGCACTGCCAGAATCCGGCGTTATGGACGTTGTCGATCGCGATACTGACGGCGAACTGCTCGCACGCATGCGCGGCACGGAAGGCTATTTCGGCCCGGTGGTTCGCTTAGCGCCCGGCGAAGCGCGGCGCATGAAGGGTGAAGCGGCCATCGGCGTCGGCGATCGCGTGCTCGCGAAACTGGTCCGCGACGACGACGGCGAGATCATCGCCAAAGTCGTCAAACGTCTCGGCCAAAGCGCGCACCGCATTCTCGGCGTTTATCGCGTCAACAAATCCGACCGCAACCGCGACTTCGGCGGCGGCCGCGTCGAACCCGCCGACCGCAAAGCCCGCCACGACATCCTGATCGAGGCCCAACACGTCGGCGAAACCAAAGACGGCGATCTCGTCTTCGTGGAACTTGCGCCGGAGCGCGGTAGTCGCGCGCATGGCCCCAAGCGCGGCATCATCAAAGAAGTCATCGGCCGCGAAAGTGATCCGCGCGCTGCGTCGATTCTCGCCATGCACACGCACGGCATCCGCGAAGGCTTCTCGCCCGACGAAGAAGCGCAAGCCAACGCCGCGCAAAAGCCAACGCTCAAAGGCCGCACCGATCTCCGCGACGTGCCGCTTATCACCATCGACCCCGAGGACGCCCGCGACCACGACGACGCCGTCTATGCGACGCCCGACACCGACGAAAAAAATAGAGGCGGCTGGCGCGTCTGGGTCGCCATCGCCGACGTCGCCGCTTACGTGCAAACCGGCACGGCCCTCGATCGCGGCGCCTGGCGGCGTGGCAACTCCACCTACTTCCCCGATCGCGTCGCGCCGATGCTGCCGGAATCGCTTTCCGCCGATCTCTGCTCGCTGCGCGAACACGAAGAGCGCGCGTGCCTGGCCGTCGAAATGATCTTCGACCGCGAAGGCCGCAAAGTGCGGCATAAGTTCGTGCGCGGCCTGATGCGCTCAGCCGCCAAGCTCTCCTACGAGCAAGCGCAAGCGGCGATCGACGGCAAGCCCGATGACAAGACCGGCCCGCTACTAGAGCCAATCCTGAAACCGCTCTGGGCCGCGTACGCCTGCGTCTGGGAAGCGCGCACCAAGCGCCAACCGCTTGAGATCGACGCGCCCGAGCACAAGATCATCTTCAAGGACGGCAAAGTCGTTGGCGTGAAACGGCGCGAGCGCTTCGATGCGCACAAACTCATCGAAGAATTTATGATCCAAGCCAACGTCTGCGCAGCGGAAACTTTAGAGCAGAAGACGCGCCCGCAAATCTACCGTTGCCACGATCGCCCGAGTGACACCAAGATCGCCGCACTCACCGACTTTCTCCCAACGGTCGATATGGCCTGGGCCAAAGGCCAAAGCCTCTCCGCCAGCCGCTTCAACCGCATCCTGCATCTGGCCGAGCAATCGCCGAACAAGGACATCATCAACGAAGTGATCCTGCGCACGCAGTCGCAAGCGGTGTACACGCCCGAAAACATCGGCCACTTCGGCCTAAACCTGCGCGCCTACTCGCACTTCACCTCGCCGATCCGCCGCTACGCCGACGTCACCATCCACCGCGCACTCATCCGCGCCATGAAGCTCGGTGATGACGGCGCCAGCGACGCCGAAGAACAGCGTTACGACGAAACCGCGCAACACATCAGCGAAACCGAGCGCCAATCCATGGCCGCCGAGCGCGACGCGACGGCGCGTTACATCTCTGCGTTCCTCTCCGATCGCATCGGCGCAAACTTTGAAGGCCGCGTCACCGGCGTGACGCGCTTTGGCCTCTTCGTGCGCTTGGATGAAACCCAAGCCGACGGCCTCGCCCCATCTCCACGCTCGGCAACGAACGCTGGATGCACGATGAAGCCGCGCACGCCCTTGTCGGCGAACAATCCGGCGAGCGTTATCAGCTCGGCATGCGCGTCGAAGTGCGCCTGGAGGAAGCCACGCCCATCAGCGGCGGCCTTGTGTTCAGCCTGCTCACCGATCCGCTGCCACCCGTCCCCGGCTGGCGCAAATCGCGCCCGAGCTTCCAGACGCGCGGCGGCGGTGGCGGCGGCAAGCACCGCGATCGCGACACCAAGCGTGGAAAACGGAAAGGGCGGCCCCGGCCCGGGGGGCCCCCCCCCGGGGCCCCCCGGGGGGGCCCCGCTTGGGGCGGGGGGGGGGGGCCCCCCCCCCCCCCCCGGGGCTTTCCCCCCCCCGGGGGGGGCGGGGTGGGGGGGGTCCCCCCCGCCCGCGGGGGGCCCCCCCGCGGGGGGGGGCCCGGGCCGCCGGCCCCGGTCCCCCCCCCCGCCTTCGGGGGGGGGGGGGCCCCCCCCCCCCCCGGGCCGGCGGGGGGGGGGGGGCCTCCCCCCCCCCCCCCCGCGCCCCCCCCCCCCCGGCCGGGGGGCCCCCCCCCCCCCCCCCCCCCCCCGCGCCCCCCGCCCCCCCCCGCCCCGGGGGGCGGGGGGGGGGCCCCCCCCCCCCCGGGCCCTTTCCTCCCCCTCCCTCCCCCCCCCCCCCCCCCGGGGGGCCCCCCCGGCCCGGCGGGGGGGCGGGGGGGGGGCCCCCCCCCCTTTTTGGGGGGGGGGCGCTTCCCCCGCCCCCCCCCCCCCCCCCCCCCCCCCGGGGCCGTGCCGGGGGGGCTCCTCCCCCCCCCCCCCCCCCCCCCCCCCCCCCCCCCCCCCGCCCCCCCCCCCCCCCCCCCCCCCCCCCCCCCCCCCCCCCCCCCCCCCCCCCCCCCCCCCCGCCCCCCTCCCCCCCCCCCCCCCCCCCCCCCCCGCTAATCAGCGCGGCGGGTCGCCGTTGTTCCACGTGCCCGCGAATTGGATCTGACCACCCGGATCCCACTGCACGCCGTAGCCGTGACGCAGATCGTTGAACCATTGGCCTTCATAGATGCGCCCGTCAGCGAAGACGTAGACGCCATAGCCTTCCTTCACGCCCGCGTTCGGCGTGCCGCCGCGGTTCTGACCGGCATAGAACTCGCCGTCGTTCCAGGTGATGAGCCCGTAGCCGTGACGGTTTGCGCTGTCGCCCGAGCCATAGCCTTCGCCTTCATAGCTATCGCCGGCCGTACCCTTGAACCGCACAGTGCCTGTCATGTCGAACTGCGCGCGCCCTGCTGCGCCGATCGCACGCGTCTGCGCACTGCGCGCGGTTTCAACCGCGGTGCGCAGCGAAACATCGAAGCTCGCAATGTCATACGGGCGCGATTGCGCGAACGCCTCGCCCGCAAATCCCGCGACCAGCAGCACCAGCGCACTGAATAACCAGCCGCCAGCCGATTTCGCAAACGTCATTCGTGAACCCTCCAACCTCGCGACCATGAGGCTAATGCTGCGACCTCTCGTGAGCAAGCCGATTGGACGGCGCCCGCGTGTTCACGCTGGACAATCACCACCCGACCCGCAACGTTTCGCCCAGGGGAGAGAGCCACATGAAGTTTGCCGTACAGATTGCGTTCGCTTGCGCCGTCGCGATTGCGTCATGCAGCCCACCGGCCGCGACGACAGAGACAGCTGCGACTTCAGTCGAGACCGCATCGGCGCCGGCCGAAGGCGTGCCGACACGAGAGTTTCTCATCGGCCGCTGGGGCGACAATGGCGATTGCACCAAGGACATCGCGATCAACGCTGATGGCACCTTCCAATCCTATTCCGGCATGGGCGGCACTTGGACATTGGACGGCGACGCACTGACGCTTGACGGCCCGAACGGCGCCTTCTTGTTGCGCGTCGCTGTCGGCGGCAACGATACGTTGATGATCGGCCAGCCCGACGGCTCATTCGGCATCTCGCAACGCTGCTAAGCGGCGATACCGCACGCGAGCGAAATCAAAGCAAACACTCCACTACCGCGCGAAAGCGGAACGGTGTGCGTGTGCGGGCGTTTGGTCCCGAAAGGATCATCCAATGCGCACGCCCATTCTCGCCGCAATTCTACTGAGCTCCGCCAGTGCCGCCGCTGCTCAGAACGTCGTGGCGCCGCCCGCTACTCCCGCGCCTGCCGCCAATGCGCCGCTCGATGAGCGTGCTCAATGGTGCGATGAGTACGCGACGTGGCTCATGAAATGTCCGACGCGACATCCACCCCGCAAGCTGCGCCGGCGGATGTGCGCCCGACGCAGCGCCTCGAAGTCGAGCTCAACGCCTGCAAACTCGACCCGCAAGACTACGAGCGTGACACGCGCCGAGGCGGATCTCGCGGTAGAGACCGCGCAAGGCTAACCGCTAGCGCATCTTAGCCCCGCTCGTGCATGTTCGCATCAGCGGGGTGCGCAATGTTGAATTGCAAGCGAACAAACCTATCGGCTTTTGGGGCTGTTGGGCGCTGGTCGTCGGCTGCATGATCGGTTCCGGCATTTTCATGCTGCCGGCGCAACTCGCACCATATGGCATGCTGGGGCTAGTTGGCCTGATTGTCGCTGGCGCCGGCGCCATTGCGCTCGCCCTCGTGTTCGCACGCCAAGCTGAGCGCACCAAATGCGATGGCGGCCCGTACGCGTATTCGCGCCAAGCTTTCGGCGATCTCACCGGCTTTCTAATGGGATGGGCCTATTGGCTTTCATTCGTGGCAGGCGTCCCCACAGTCGCGATGGCGTTCGTGAGCTATCTCGGCGTGTTCGTGCCAGGCCTCGCCACCAATCCTCTCGGACAAATGGCAAGCGGCATCGCCCTCATCGCCGCCTTCACCTTCATCAACATCCGCGGCCTCAAGGAAATGAGCGTCACGCAAATCACGCTGACCGTGCTCAAGATTATCCCCTTGGTCGCGATCATCGCGTTCGCAATCCCCGCAGGTGCACCGGCCAATGCGCCGGCGTTCAATCCCTCGGGTCAGTCAATTTTTGCAGCGCTCACGCTCACGGCACTCATCGCGCTTTGGCCGTTCACAGGTTTTGAAGTTGTCACGCTTCCGGCTGGCAATGTGAAAGATTGCGAACGCACCATTCCCCGCGCGCTCATCACAGGCATGCTGACGGTGGTCGTCATCTACCTAAGTGCAACGGTCGCCGTGATGTTGCTCGTGCCACCTGCACAGCTGATGCATTCGACTGCGCCATTTTCCGACGCGGCGCGGGCGCTTGGGCCCTGGGGTCCGGGCCTCATCGCGGCTGGCGCCTTGGTCGCGACGGCGGGCACGATCAACGGGCTCATCTTCACCTGCGGGCAGATGCCCTTGGCTGTGGCCGCCGACAAATTGGCGCCGAGCTGGCTTGCCGCAATGTCAAAGCACGGCACTCCGCATCTTGCTCTGTATGTCTCATCTGCACTCGGAATTGTGCTGTTGGTGCTCACCAACACGCGCGGCCTCATGGGCTCATTTCAATTTATGCTCACGATCGCGACGTCGCTCGGGCTGTTCTATTATGTCGTCGTCTCACTGGCTGAGCTTCGCCATTCCGCGCGCGCAGCTGCGTTCGCGGGCGTCGGCGCCTCGATCATCGGCATCGCCTACTCGGTGTTCGCCGCCTTCGGCTCCGGCGCCGAAGTGCTTCTATGGTGCATCGTGCTGATGGCGACGGGCGTTCCGCTTTACTTCGTTTTCAAGCGCGGCGGCGCGGCCGCAGCGCCTAATCCAACTTCTTAAACGGCGCGTGCTCGTTGAGGATTTCAGCCTCTTCCACCACGGCCGGCGTCTCCTGCCGCAAATAGTGCTTCACGGCGTTGCGCAAGCCATCGTGCTCGATCCAGTGGCCACTGAAGGTCTGCACCGGCACGTAGCCGCGCGCGAGCTTGTGTTCGCCCTGCGCGCCAGCTTCAACGCGGGGAAGCTTTAGCTCGATCGCGAGTTCGATCGCCTGATAATAGCAAAGCTCAAAGTGCAGGAACGGTACGTCGGCGATGCGGCCCCAATAGCGGCCGTAGAGTGCTTCACCGCCAACCAGGTTCAGAGCAGAGGCGAGGCGCGTGCCGTCGCTTTCCTCGGCAATGAACAGCACGCACTGATCCGCCATCCGCTGCCCAAGCAAATCGAAGAACGCGCGGTTGAGATAAGGCGAGCCCCACTTGCGCGAACCGGTGTCCATGTAGCAGCGGAAGAAAAAGTCCCAATCGCGCGCGCTGATCTCGCCAGCGCGCAGACGACGGATACGCAACCCCTCATGGGCGCGCTCGCGCTCGCGGCGGATATTCTTGCGCTTTTGCGATGAGAGCTCCGCGAGGAAGTCCGCGAACGTCGCGTAGCCTTTGTTGAACCAGTGATACTGCAACCCAACGCGGGTTTGGTAACCGATTGGCGCGAGGCGTCGCACCAAGTCCTCTTCGGCGAACGTCGCGTGCACTGACGAAGCGCCCGCGCGTTGCGCAAACCCAATAGCGCCTTGCGCCAACGCACTCTGCACAGCCGGATCGCGCGAGAAAATTCGCCGCCCCGGCACTGGTGTGAACGGCACCGCGCACTGAAGCTTCGGATAGTAATGCCCGCCCGCCCGCTGCAGCGCATCCGCCCAAGCGTGATCAAAGACGTACTCCCCGTACGAATAATCCTTGGCGTAAAGCGGCATCGCGCCAACGGCCGCGCCGCTCGCATCGCGGGCAATCAAATGCGCAGGCTGCCAACCCTTCTCCGGCGCAGCGCAGCCGCTCTCCTCAAGCGATCGCAGAAAGTCCCAGGAGAGAAACGGGTCGTAGGGTTGGTCGGCAGGGTTCGCCAAAGCGTCCCACGCACCACGATCGATATTGGCGAGATCGCCAATCACTGAAATCGTGAGCGCGTCAGTTCCGTCCATAGGCTCTTTTAGGTGCTCGCCGCCCCGGGCGCAAAACCGCAAAACACTTTTGCTGGGCCGCGACGTTACTCTATCTCGAAGACCCCATCGACTTCGACCGCGAAGTTCAGCGGCAGATTGGCCATGCCAACCGCCGAGCGCGCATGTTTCCCTGCGTCACCGAACACCGACACCATGAGATCGGAGCAACCATTCATCACTTGCGGGATTGGGTCGAAATCCGGCGTCACGTTCACAAAGCCGTTGAGCTTCACCACGCGCTTCACGCGATCGAGATCACCGCCGCATGCGGCCTTCACCTGCGCCAGCAAATTGAGTCCACAGAGCCGCGCCGCCGCCTGCCCCTGTTCAACTTCAATCGCGTCGCCGAGCTTGCCTTTGATGCCGCCAGCTGCGTCCACCGAGACCTGCCCCGACGTGTAGACAAGATTGCCGACAACTTGGAAGGGCACATAGGAGGCCACCGGCGCCGGCGGCGTCGGCAACGTTATGCCAAGCTCTTCCAACCGCGCTTCAATTCGACCCATGACCGCACTCCTCATCCGAGCAATAGCAAGGACAAACCGGGGCGTCACCCCGAACGCGAGACATTCACATTCGAAGCAAGTAGTGCTGGCCTGGTGAAAATCGGTCCAACAATCCGCGTCTATACAATCGGTTTCGGTATGGCGCTGATCGCGACGCTCGTTGTGACCTTCATTCTGAGCCTTGTCGGCGCCGTGATCGATGAATTCGCGATGGGCGACTTCACGTCCGGTTGCTACGTCGCCATGGCGACGTTCGTCGTCGGCGGCAGCGCGGCGGCGATGATGTGGGCCGGTTGGGCAATGTTCGCGCAGTACGCCTACAAACAGATCGGCATGAAGCTACCCGGCTACAACGACAACCTATAGCGCGCGCAGTTCCATGAACTTCGCCATGCCAAGGATGGCCGGCAGCATCGCGAATGCACTGCAGAGCTTAAGCTCGGCGGCATAGCGCGTACCCGGCGCCGCATCGAGCACCAGCGGTTCGCTTGTCATCCAATCCATGCGCGTCGTGATCGTGTGCTGGCCGGGCGCGACTGCAATCTCAATCGACTTGCCGTTGCCTACCGCGCCAACCTTCTGGCCGTCGACGAGCACCGCAGCGTCGCGCAGCATGCCATTGTAGCCAGACTTGCGTGTGATCGTGAGCGTCGCGTTGGTCATCGTGATCCCCGTGATTGTGCGGACATCCTAGCACGAACCGGCCCGCTAGTCGTCCTCTTCATCGATCTCTTCAGGCTCGTCGTCGCGCTGCACCTTCAAGCCCCGCCCCGTCACCACAGCGTCGCGCCCAAACTTCTGACGCGCCTTCGCAATCGCCGCTTCCGCCGCCGCACGCTTCGGCGTCTCGGTATCCAGCATATCGCCCTTATCGGCGACGGCGGCATCGCTGAAGTCGGAAAGCCCAACCCCGATCAGCCGATACTTCGTCTTGCCATCGGCTTCCGCCTGCAACAGCTCACGCGCCGCCGAGAAAATCCTCGCCGCAAGCAACGTCGGCTCCGGCAACTGACGCCGCCGCGTGATGATCTTGAATTTCGTGTCTTTGAGCTTCAGCATCAGCGTAAGCCCCGAACTCTCGCTCGCGCGGCACCGCGTCGCCACCTTCTCGCACAGCGGCCAAAGAATATCTTCCAGCGTCTCGATGTCAGACACATCCTCAAAGAACGTCGTCTCCGACGAAATACTCTTCCGCTCGCCGTTCGGATCGACCGTGCGCGGATCGTCGGCCATCGATAGCGCAAACAAATGCGCGCCCCAGTCGCCATAAAGCGCCCGCATCCGCTGCGGCCCGACGTGACGAATATCGCCAATCTTCTTTAGCCCATTGCGCTCCAGCGCTGTCGCGCCCGCAGGCCCAACGCCTGGCAACGTCCCAACCGAGCGCGACTCCAAGAACTCAAGCGCCTCGCCGCGTCCGATCACGGAGAACCCGCGCGGCTTGTCCAAATCGCTCGCCGTCTTCGCCAAGAACTTGTTGAACGAGAGCCCAATTGAAACCGTCAGGTTGCGCTCTTCCCAAATCTTGTTTTGCAGTTTGATCAAGGATTGCGCCGGCAAGCCGCCGTGCAGCGCTTCGGTGCCGCTGAGATCCATGAAGGCTTCGTCGATCGAGAGCGGCTGCACCTGCGGCGTCAGATCCTCCATCATGCGGCGGATGATCCGGCCTTCCTCGACGTATTTACGCATCTCGCCGTGTACGACCTTGGCTTGCGGGCAGAGCTTCAGCGCCTGAAACATCGGCATGGCGGAGCGCACGCCATACGCCCGCGCCACATAACAACAGGTCGAAACCACGCCACGTTTGCCACCGCCCACAATCACCGGAAACGGCTGCAAACTCGGATCATCGCGCTTCTCGATCGACGCATAAAACGCATCGCAATCCAAATGCGCGATCGAAAGCGTCGACAGCTCCGCATGCTCCAACGGTCGCTCCTCACCGCAATGCGAGCAGTGCGGCGTTAGCGTTTCAGATGCGCAGGCGCGGCAAAGCATCATGCCATGTTGTCGGACGCATCGCCATCCGCATCAAACAACCAAGCCGCCCCGCGCACGCCGGAGCTATCCCCGTGCTTATTCTTCACGATCTTCGCCCCGACATAATCCGAGAACACATGCGCGATCAGCTTGCCGCGAATGCTCGGATACAAGCTCTCGATGTTCGACACCCCGCCGCCAAACACGATCACGTCCGGATCGAGGATATCGATCACCACCGCCAACGCCCGCGCAATCCGATCCGCCAGCAAATCGAGCAACACCCGCGCCTGCGGATCGCCGGCGAGCGCTTTTTCATTCGCTTCCACCGCGCTCATCCCAGCCCAGCGCTTAAAGCCCGTGCCCGAGAGCCACTGCTCCAAGCACCCAACGCGCCCGCACCAATCGCGCGGCTGCACTTCATCCGGCCGCGCCCACGGCAGCGGCGTGTGCCCCCATTCGCCGCCAATCCCGCTCGCGCCCTCAATCACCTTGCGCTCAACCACAACGCCGCCGCCGCACCCCGTGCCGATGATCACGCCAAACACCACGCGCGCGCCCGCCGCCGCGCCATCGACGGCTTCCGACAACGCAAAGCAATTTGCGTCATTCTCCACGCGCACCGGCCGCGACAGTGCCGCGTTCAAGTCCTCAAAGAACGGCTTCCCATTCAGCCAAACCGAGTTCGAATTTCGCACCAGCCCCGTCAGCGGCGAGAGCGAGCCGGGCATGGCGACGCCCACCGTGTCAGCACGGGCGCCCGTCTCCTGCTCGATTCGCGCTGTCAGATCGGCAACGGCACGAACCGCGGCCTGGTAATCCCCAGGATTTGGGACTCGCTCCCGCGCACGGATTTCTCCCGTTGAATCAAGCAGCGCCGCCTCGATTTTGGTGCCGCCGAAATCCACGCCAAGGCGCATGCTTCAATCCTTAAGACGATCTTAACGAGATAAGCCAAACTGCTGATGTTGCGATGGGTTGTTAAGGCCCCTCCGCTATAAAGCGGTAACAAGACGTCCAAAACGGGCGCGGGGGTCGCGGAAGCGAAGCGGGTTCATGGCCAAGACCGTTCTGATCGTCGAAGACAGCGAACTCAATATGAGGCTGTTCAACGACCTGTTGGAGGCCTTCGGCTACAAGACCGTCAAATCACGCGACGGCCGCCAAGCCATTCCGCTCGCACGCGAGCACATGCCCGACCTCATCATCATGGATATCCAGCTGCCGGAGATTTCCGGTCTGGAGCTCACCGATCGTCTGAAGAAGGACGAAACGATGAAGCACATCCCCATCGTCGCCGTCACCGCTTTCGCCATGCGTGGCGATGAGCAGAAAATCATGGCCGCAGGGTGCGATGCGTACCTCTCGAAGCCGATTTCCGTGACGACGTTCTTAGAAACAATCCGCAAGTTTATCGGCTGAGGAGACCGCTTGAGCGCGCGCATCCTCGTAGTCGATGACCTGGAAGCAAACCGCCGCCTTCTGGAGGCGCTGCTGACGGCTGACTATTACGAAGTGCTGATGGCGACGCGCGGCGAAGAAGGCGTTCAACTCGCCAAGCGCGAAAAGCCTGATCTCATCTTGATGGACGTGATGATGCCTGGCGGCATCGATGGATACGAAGCTTGCCGCCGCCTCAAATCCATGCCGGAAACGCGACACATCCCTGTCGTCATCCTCACCACGCTCGATGATCGCGACAACCGCGTGCGCGGCCTCCAATCCGGCGCCGAGGAATTTCTCACTAAGCCAATCGACGACGTGCAACTCATGGCGCGCGTCAAAAGTCTGCTGACACTGAAGGTCGTCACCGACGAACTGCGTGCGCGCGAACTCAGCAGCAAGCGCCTTGGCCTCATCAGCGACGAAACCCGCCCTGACGCCGTCGACCAGCACCGCGTCTTCGCTGGCAACGTACTTGTCGTCGACGACAACCCAACTCAGATCAAA
The DNA here is from genome assembly GCA_016703335.1 of Caulobacteraceae bacterium. Taxonomy (GTDB): domain Bacteria; phylum Pseudomonadota; class Alphaproteobacteria; order Caulobacterales; family Aquidulcibacteraceae; genus Vitreimonas. The sequence goes on from JADJCG010000017.1 coordinate 52,446, forward strand.
CGCATCCAAACCGCGCTCGGCGTCGAACACCGCGTGTCACTGATCGGCGAAGACGCCGGCGGCCCACCCGATCTCGCGGTCGTTTCCATTCACGCCAAGAGCTTTGACGGCTTCCGCGTCATCGCCCGCATGCGATCCGGCGAAGCAACGCGGCATTTGCCGATCCTCGCCATCGTCGATCCCGACGACCGCAAGCGCGCGCTCCGCGCACTCGAACTCGGCGCCCACGACATCATAATGCGCCCGATCGACGAGGAAGAGATCATCGCGCGCGCCCGCACGCTCATGCGCCGCAAGCGCTACATGGACGCCCTGCGCTCGCGCCTCGACCAAAGCCTCGAACTTGCGATCACGGATCAACTCACCGGCCTCTACAACCGTCGCTTCCTCGACACCCAGCTCGCGCCGCTCGTGCATCGCGCCCAATGCGGCGGCGATCCTGTGTCGGTGATGACCGTCGACATCGATCACTTCAAACGTTGCAACGACACCTTCGGCCACGATGTCGGCGACGCCGTGCTGCGCGAGTTCGCCGCGCGCCTCGCCTCCAACACGCGGCCTTCGGACTACGCCTGCCGCCAAGGCGGCGAAGAATTCATCGTCGTCATGCCGCGCACCACCGGCGACATCGCCTGCCTCGCCGCCGAACGCCTCCGCCGCGCCATCGCCGCTTCAGGCTTCATCATCCCCGGCCTGCCGCACGCGCTCGACGTCACCATCTCTATCGGCGTCGCCTCCACCGAAGGCGCCGACGACACGACAGAGTCGCTGCTAAAACGCGCCGACGAAGCGCTCTACGAAGCCAAACGCGGCGGCCGCAACCGCGTCATCGGCAGAGCGGCAAAGGACGCGGCTTGAGACGAACGGCGCTTGTCGCGCGCTAGCACGCGTCCGTCTTTCGTGATTTGAACCCAAACCCTCACGCGTGGTCGCCTCTACGCTGGAGGATCAACATGCGCTTTCATCTCACGGCACTCGCCCTGCTTGCACTCGCAACTCCCGCGCTCGCGCAGCAGCAACCTTCGCCTCCAACATGCGAAGCCTCCGAATATCGCGCCTTCGATTTTTGGATCGGCGAATGGGACGCTGAACGCGCCGACACCCACGCGCCCGCCGGCCGCTCATCCGTCCGCTCCGAAGATTCCGGCTGCGTGATCACCGAGCACTGGACCAGCGTCGGCCAACCCTACTCAGGCCGCAGCCTCAACATCTACGATCGCGTCAGCCAAAAGTGGGAGCAGTTCTGGGTCGACTCCACCGGCACGCGCGTCCACTTCGTCGGCGGCCCGACCGATACCGGCATGCGCATCACCACCGAAGCGCCTGTCCCCACGTCGCCCGGCCAACAGGCCTATTCGCGCATGACCTTCACCCACAACGCCGACGGCTCCGTGCTCCAACACGGCGAAACATCCCACGACGGCCAAGCCTGGACCACCAGCTACGCCTTCATCTACCGGCGCCACACGGAATAGCCGCCCTCGGCTTTTCAGCCCGCGCGCCTATGTTATAGCTCCTAACGGAGCACCTCATGACTTACGCCGAGGCCGAGGCTTACGAACGCCAGGGCCAGATCAAGATTCACGACCCAAAGGTCGCCTTCCCAGGCATGGCCGCAGCAGGAAAGCTCGCGGCCGAGTGCCTCGACATGCTCGTGCCCGAAACCAAAGAAGGCGTGACGACCGGCCGTCTCGATGATCTCGCGCGTCAGTTCGTGTTCGATCACGGCGCGCTGCCGGCGTGCGTGAACTATCGCGGCTATCGCCACACGATCTGCACCTCGCTCAATCACACCGTCTGCCACGGCATCCCCGGTGATCGCGTTCTGAAAGACGGCGACATCGTCAACATCGACGTCACCGTCATCGTCGACGGCTGGCACGGCGATACGAGCCGCATGTATTCCATCGGCCCGAACGTGCCGCGCAAAGCGCAGCGCCTGATGGACATCACCTACGAAGCCATGATGCGCGGCATCAACACGATCAAGCCAGGCACGACGCTCGGCGATCTCGGCTACGCCATCCAGTCCTTCGCCGAAGCCGAGCGCACCTCGATCGTGCGCGAGTTCTGCGGCCACGGCCTCGGCCGCATCTTCCACGATGCGCCAAACATCCTCCACTTCGGCAAGCCGGGCCAAGGCGATGTCCTCAAAGCCGGCATGATCTTCACCGTCGAGCCGATGCTCAACGCCGGCTCGCCATCGGTGAAGGTGCTGAACGATGGCTGGACGGCAGTGACGAAAGACAAGTCGCTCTCTGCTCAATACGAACACTCAGTCGGCGTCACAGAAGATGGCGTCGTGATCTTCACCAAATCGCCTGCGGGGCTGGACGAGCCTCACAAGCTGAACGCAACACCATAAGGATCGCGCATGGCGGGGCGCGGGGGAAAGTCCAGCGAACCAAAGCCCGCGAGCGCACGCGTTGAGGACGGCGAACTCTTCCCGTTCAAAACCGATGCACTCAGCGGCCCAATTGCACCGCTGAAGATCACCAAGCCGCGCACCAAAGCCGACAAGCCGCACTACCACGATCACCGCGCGCGCCTGCGTGAACGCTTCGAGGAAGCGGGCCCAACCGCGCTCAGCGATTACGAGCTGCTAGAGCTCTTCCTCTTCCGCACCATCCCACGCCAAGACACCAAGCCGCTCGCCAAGGCATTGCTGACTAAATTCGGCACCCTCGCCGCCGTCCTCGCCGCACCTGTCCAGCGCATCGCCGAAGTCAAAGGCGCAGGCCCCTCCGTCGCCGCCGATCTAAAAACCGCGCAAGCGCTCTTCGAACGCGCCAGTAAAGGCGAGTTCAAACAGCGCACCGTCATCAGCTCATGGTCGCAGCTGGTGAATTATTGCCGCCTCGCCATGGCGCACGAACCGCGCGAACAATTCCGCGTGCTCTTCCTCGACGTGAAGAACCAGCTCATCGCCGATGAAGTCATGAACGAGGGCACAGTCGATCACGCGCCGGTCTATCCGCGCGAGATCGCGCGCCGCGCGCTCGAACTCTCAGCCGCTGCAGTCATCCTCGTTCACAACCACCCAAGCGGCGATCCCAAACCCAGCGCGGCCGACATCGCGATCACCAGCGAAATCGTCGACGCCACCGCGGCCATCAGCGTCAAAGTTCACGACCACCTCGTCATCGGCCGCGAACGCGTCGAAAGCTTCAAGAGTCTCGGCCTGTTATGAAAATCCGCTCCGTCGAACCGCGTGATCGCCAGGCTTGGGCGGCGATGCGCGCCGAACTCTGGCCCAATCAAGACAGCGATCTCCTCGCCCATCAAACGCTGCTGCACTTCTCCGGGGTCAAGCTCGCCGAAGCCGTGTTCATCAGCGAAGACGTCGACGGAAGCGCCTGCGGCTTCCTCGAACTCAGCGTCCGTACCTCCGCCGAAGGCTGCTCCGCCTCGCCCGTACCATTCGTTGAAGGCTGGTACGTTTCTCCAATTGCGCGACACAAAGGCGCCGGCCGCGCGCTCATGTCCGCCGCCGAGCACTGGGCGATCATGCGGAACTTCACTGAGATCGCGTCCAACACGCAGGTCGAGGACGCCCAGAGCCAAGGCGCACACGCCGCGCTCGGCTACGAGGAAGTTGAACGTGTCGTGACGTTCCGGAAATCGCTTCGCGTTTGACCCAACGTCGCCGCGCCTCCACAAGAACGCTCAACGGGCGGGAGGATGCATGTCAGAGGCGAGCGTAACGCCAGCATTTCAGGGCTACGGCACAAAGGCTTACCGCGCCTACGTGCTGTTTGTTCTGGTCATCATCTACACCTTCAACTTCATCGACCGCTTGCTGATCTCGATCGTGCACGAGCCAATCAAAGCAGAGTTCGGCGTCTCGAATTTCCAACTCGGGCTCCTCGGCGGCCCCGTCTTCGCGATCCTCTATACTTTGCTCGGCATCCCGATCGCGCGCTTCGCGGAACGTTCCAACCGCATCACCATCGTCTCCATCGGCGCCGCGATCTGGAGCGTGATGACCGCGCTCTGCGGCGTATCCGCGAACTTCATCCAACTGGCGCTCTGCCGCCTCGGTGTCGGCATCGGCGAAGCTGCTTGCGTGCCGCCATCACAATCCGCAATCGCCGACTACTTCCCAGCTGACCGCCGCGCCTCCGCACTCGCCATCTTCTCGCTCGGCATCCCGATCGGCAGCGCCATGGCCTACGTCGGCGGCGGCTGGCTGGTGTCAAACTTCGACTGGCGCACAGCATTCTTGCTGCTTGGCGCCCCCGGCATCGCCGCGGCTCTGCTGTTGAAGCTCACCGTCAAAGAACCGCCGCGCGCCACGTCGCAGGTGAAGCCGCCAAGCTTCGGCGAAACGCTAAAAGCGCTCTCGAAGAAAGCCTCCTTCTGGCACATCGCCTTCGGCGGCGCGCTCATCAGCTTCGTCGGCTACGGCAGTTCGCAATTCCTCGTGTCGCATCTCGTGCGCAATTACGATCTCGGCGCGACGATCCAAGAAGAATACGCGCACGCCGCTTACGCGATGGGGCTCGTTGCCGGTATCTCCACCGCAGCTGGCACGTTCCTCGGCGGTTTCCTCGCCGACCGCCTGGCGCCCAAGCACAACCACGTCAATTCATGGCTGCCCGCTCTCGGCGTCGCGCTCGCGATCCCGTTCTACATTCTCTCGTTCTACCAAACGCAATTCGTCTGGGCGTTCGCATTCCTGATGGTCGCGCCGATTTTCCACTACATGTACCTCGGCCCGATGTACGCGGTGACCATGGGCGTCTCGACGCCGTTGCAACGCGCCACGGCGGTTGCGATCCTGATCCTCATTGTGAACCTTGTCGGCTACGGCTTAGGCCCGCCAACCGTCGGCGCCCTGAACGACATGTTCGCCGCCAACATCTTGAACGACGTTAGCTCCGGCGCGCTGACGCTGGCGCAGTGCAACCCACTCACCATGGACACCGCAAACGCCGCCACGTGCGCCACCGCCCAAGGCCTCGGTCTCAAATACGCCCTCGGCTGCACCATCTTCGTGCTCGCCTGGGCCGCTCTCCACTTCCTGCTCTCCGGCCGCACGCTGGTGAAGGACCGCGTGAGTTGACGAAACCGGCCAGGGGCCGCATCAAAACTCCGAGAACAAAAGCGATAAAAAAAGCGGGGGACGCATTTGACCGACGCCACAGCGCCGGGCTTTCAGGGCCACGGCAGCAAGAACTATCGCGGCTACGTCCTCGGCGCCCTGCTCGTCGTCTATACGTTCAACTTCATTGACCGCGTCGTCATCGGCATCATTCAAGAGCCGATCAAAACCGAGTTCGGGCTGACCGATTTCCAACTCGGCCTGCTCGGCGGCCCTGCATTCGCGGTTCTCTACACATTGCTCGGCATTCCGGTCGCGCGCTTCGCTGAGCGCCAAACGGCCTCTGCTGCGCTGCTCCCGGTCCGCTCGAATCGCCTGGCGCCCCGGCGGCTCGAGTCGGCTGGCGCGAAGCGTTCATCTGGCTCGGCGTGCCTGGCGTACTGCTCGCCATCATCGTCAAACTCACTGTGAAAGAACCGCCCGCGCGCCAAAGGGCGAGCTTCTCCGCGCGCTGGCGCGCTGACAAGCGTCCGACCTTTTGGTTCGTCGCGCTTGGCTCCGCCATCGCCAGCTTCGTCAGCTACGGCGTCGGCCAATATCTGACGAGCTTCATGATCCGCACGCACCACATGTCGCTCTTCGAAGGCGCGACACTCGTCGGTGTCGTTCTCGGCCTCGCAGCCGCGGTCGGCACCTTTACGTCCGGCTTTCTTGCGGACCGCATCTCCAAACGTCACCCAACGGCGCTCTCATGGTTGCCTGCGCTCGGCTTCCTGATCGCGACGCCGCTCTACCTCATCTCGTTCCTCATGCCGAACATCTGGCTCGCTATGCCGGTGCTGAGCGCAGCTGCGATGCTGCATTATTTCTATCTCGGCCCGATGTACGCCGTGACCCAAGGCGTCGTCGAACCACGCATGCGCGCCACCGCCGTTGCCATGCTGCTCTTCGTCGTCAACCTCATCGGCTACGGCATGGGCCCGCCCGCCATCGGCGCGCTCTCAGACTATCTCGGCCCCATGGGCCTGGGCCGGCCCCCACCCCCGCGGGCCCCGGGGGGGGGAGAACGGGGGGGGGGGGGGGGGGGGGGGGGGGGGGGGGGCGCCATCAGCGGCCCGCACTGCGCGGCGGGTGTGGAAGTCGGGCTGCGCTGGTCAATGATGATCGGTGTGTGCGGCTATCTCCTCGCCGCACTGCTCTTCCTCATTTCAGGACGTACTCTGCGCCGTGATTGGGTGGCGTGATCGCGGCGGCGGCGCTAAAAGCCGCCCATGATTCCGCGTTATTCACGCCCCGACATGGTGGCGATTTGGGAGCCTGAGAGCCGATACGGCATCTGGCTTGAGATCGAAACACTCGCCATGGAGGCGATGGCGGAGCTCGGAACCATCCCGAAGTCCGCCGCCGACGAATATCGAAAGAAGGGCAAGTTCGACGTCGCGCGCATCGACGAGATTGAGCGCGAAGTAAAACACGACGTCATCGCCTTCCTCACCAGCGTCGCCGAACACGTCGGCCCCGAGAGCCGTTTCGCCCACCAAGGCATGACCTCGAGCGACGTCTTCGACACCTGCCTCGCCGTACAAATGGCGCGCGCATCGGATCTCCTCATCGTCGGCTGCGAACGCGTCATGGCGGCGCTGAAAAAGCGCGCCATCGAACACAAAATGACGCCGACCATCGGCCGCTCGCACGGCATCCACGCCGAGCCAACGACGTTCGGCCTGAAGCTCGCCGGCCACTACGCCGAATTCGCGCGCAACCTCGATCGCCTCAGAGCCGCGCGCAAAGAGATTGCCACCTGCGCCATCTCCGGCGCGGTCGGCACCTTCGCGCAGATCGATCCGCGCGTGGAAGAATATGTCGCCAAGAAACTCGGCCTCGAAGTCGAGCCGGTCTCAACGCAAGTCATCCCACGCGACCGCCACGCGGCGTTCTTCGCCGCGCTCGGCGTCGTCGCCGCCGGCATCGAACGCCTCGCCACCGAAGTGCGCCACCTGCAGCGGACCGAAGTTCTGGAAGCCGAAGAATTCTTCTCGCCCGGCCAAAAGGGCTCGTCGGCGATGCCGCACAAGCGCAACCCGGTGCTCACCGAAAACCTCTGCGGCCTCGCCCGTCTCGTCCGCAGCGCCGTCACGCCCGCGATGGAAAACGTCGCCCTCTGGCACGAGCGCGACATCAGCCATTCCTCCGTCGAACGCGGCATCGGCCCCGACGCCACCATCCACCTCGACTTCGCCCTCCACCGCATGGCGATGGTGATCGAAAAACTCGTCGTTTATCCCGAAAACATGGCGCGCAACCTGGCGCTCCTCGGCGGCCTGCACAATTCGCAACGCGTGATGCTGGCGCTGACCCAAGCCGGCGTCTCACGCGAAGACGCCTACCGGCTTGTGCAAAAGAGCGCGATGCAAGTCTGGCAAAGCCCGCCGCCACGCGCCGAAACCGCGCTGATCGACAAGCTCAAAGCCGATCCAGACGTAACCTCAAAGCTCGATGCAAAAACGCTCGAAGGCTGCTTCGACGACGCGCACCACTTCAACCGCGTCGACGTCATCTTCAAGCGCGTGTTCGGCTAGACGCCCGCGCCGCGCATCTGAGCCTGGACAACGGCAGCGGTCTCATTCAGCCGCGTCTGCGCGCGCTCAACCCGTACGGATTGTCGGCGCAATCGTTCGGCACTCTCGCGTCCTTGATTGCGGACGTGTGCCGCATGAACCATTTGCGCCAACCGCGATTGTTCAACCACGAAGCCAGACGCGGCCTGCTGCAACGCCTGCACATCCTCGCACGCAACATCGGCAGCGCGGCGCAAGCCTTGAATCTCGGGCCACTGAGTGATCGTCAGATGCGTCAGCATCCCGCGCACCGGCGCTTGGAAGTCATCCGTCTTCACGAAGCCCGCCGCGAACGCGATCATCACTGAGATATCGACGCTGGTGATGGTCTCGGTCTCCTCGCTCGCTTGCGGGATCACTGGCCAAGTGACGCCCCCCTGCGCCATCTCGCGCGCATACGAACGCACCGCGCCGCGCAGCAACGCGCGTCCATCACTGGAGCAGATGTTCGCTGGCCCCGCGCCCGCCGCAAAAAGGTTGAGCACTTCGGAGGCCTGCGCCGCAGGCATCTGCACAGGCGCCGGCGCGCACGCGCACAACGCCGCCGCGAGGGCGAAACCCAAACCACGCTTCATTGAAACTTCCCACGACCCAAGCTGGGAGTATCCGGGGCCGTCGTGTGCGAAACGTTCACCGGTGAAGTTAAAAGCAGTTAGCCTTCTTTGCGGTCACACGGTTGCTCACGCCGCCGAATCCCTGCGAACCGTTGCCAACGAGGAGGCATCATGGCCAGCGACAATGATTTCATCACCGACGACGAGTGGGACGAAGAGGTCATGGTCGAGGTCCGCAAGTTCGGCCTCGAACACGCCATGCTCGCCCACCTGCACAAGCGCGAAGGCGCGGCCGATCTCAACGCCGTCTTCAAAGACGCCGATCGCATCGTGAATTACGTGCTCGGCGAGATGAACCCGTAACGAAAAACGCCGGCGTCACCGCCGGCGTTTTGATGTTCTGTTCGCGTTGAGAGCTTAGTTGCCCGCGAGCACCGAGGCGCGCGCCTCAGCCAAGCACTCGTCCATCTTCGCGCGGATCTGGTGGTCCGAGAGCTGAACAGCGTGCTGGTCCAAATCACCGCGGACCTTGCGGAAGAGGTCTTCGATCCCGGCTTCCTCTAGGTCAGCCACGACGACGGACTTGGCGTAATCGGCTGCCGCGTCGCCTTCCAGACCCATTAGGCCAGCGGCCCACAGGCCCAAAAGCTTCGCCCGGCGCGCCTGCGCCTTGAACTCAAGCTCTTGTTCCAATTGGAATTTTGTCTCTTGGCCGCGCTTGCGATCGTCAAATTGGCTCATGGGCCTTCTGGTCTCCTCTTCCCGTCCATTGAATAGGCACGCCACGGCCCCCGATCAACCGCAGACGGGCGCCTGTTCTACGGTAGCAGCCGATTGTTACCCCTCGCCCGGCGCCCTAAGTTAAAAATCACTTGTGTTGCGGCGATTCCGCGAGCGCTTTGAGCCAGTTAGCGCCGGACGCCGCCCCTCAAGGAGGGAGCACCTCTATGTCGCGTCGCAAGAAGATTTACGAAGGCAAGGCCAAGATCCTGTTCGAGGGACCGGAGCCGGGCACGATCATCCAATACTTCAAGGACGACGCCACTGCGTTCAACGCGCAGAAGAAAGCGATCCTCGAAGGCAAGGGCGTGATCAACAACCAGATCAGCGGGTTCATCATGACGAACCTGAACGCGATCGGTGTGCCGACCCACTACATCAAGACGATGAACATGCGCGAACAGCTCGTGCGTGAAGTCGAGATCATCCCGCTCGAAGTCGTGTGCCGCAACGTGGCTGCTGGCTCGCTCTCGACGCGCCTCGGCATCGAAGAAGGCACGCCGCTGCCGCGCTCGATCATCGAATTCTACTACAAGAAGGATGAGCTCAACGACCCGATGGTCGCCGAAGAGCACATCACCGCCTTCAATTGGGCGATCGACCCAAGAGATCGACGACATCATGGCGCTGACGCTCCGCATCAACGACTACCTCTTCGGTATGTTCGGCGCTGTCGGCATCAAGCTCGTCGATTTCAAACTCGAATTCGGCCGCCTCTACGAAGGCGACATGGTCCGCACCGTCGTTGCTGACGAAATCAGCCCAGACAGCGCGCGTCTGTAGGACGTTCAAACCAACGAGAAGATGGACAAAGACCGCTTCCGCCGCGACCTCGGCAATATCACCGAGGCTTACGTGGAAGTCGCGCGCCGTCTCGGCATCGTGAAGCAAAGCGCCGCCGGTGGCGGCGAAAGCGTGCATTGAGTGAAGTAAACGAGCCGGCCTCGCCCGTGTGTTACGCGGGCGAGTTGGCTGCGAGGGGGAAATCGATGAAAGCGATCGTCACCGTGGGTCTCAAGCCCGGCGTACTCGACGTGCAGGGCAAGGCCGTCGCTGGCGCGCTCAAAGATCTCGGCTTCGGCGACGTCGCTGATGCGCGCGTTGGCAAGCGCATCGAGATCACCCTCGACGGCAACCTCGATCCAGCCACCGCCGAAGCGCAAGTGCGCGAGATGTGCGAAAAGCTCCTCGCCAACACCGTCATCGAAAGCTACCGCGTCGAAATCGCGAGCTAACGCCGTGTGGCGCAGCCCTGTGGCTGCTCTGGCGCGCCTTTGCCACCTCGGCGCACGCGTCTCGGTCGTTCCATCGCGGCGTCATCACGACGACATTGGGGCGCCTGACTCGGTTCTCCGCAGGGAATTCACCGCGGAGATGCCGTCGGATCGCCGGGCCACGCACACAGCCATCAACGGCGCGAAGGATCGCAGTGGAAGCTCGCGTTCGAGGCGCGCGGCTCCTAGAGCCACACACGTGGCGATCGGCGGGTCAGTGCGACCCCTTTAGGCGCTTTCAGGCGGCGAGGGTTGATCCCGGCCGGCGACGGGGCTGTTCGCGGCGGCCCAGATGTGCCCTCGCCTTCAGCTGGCCTTACGAACATCTTCGACGCATGCCGGCACCAGGGAGACCGTGATTTGCGCATGCAGCCGCACGCGCGACGGCGGTCCGTTCGAAGTGGGATTTTGTGGCCGAGGGCGTGTCTTACGCCAGGCGGTGAATGGTGCAATTCGCCGCGCCAGGTCAGAGTGGCGCATGGGCGCCCAGGCCGCTCCCGATTTGGCTTCACACCACCCGGCAACCGGGGTCTCACGAGGAGCGTGCCGCGCGGTGCGCGCGAGCAACGTACGGCCCTCAGGCGCGCGCGCCGTCGGTCATAGCGGTAGCGCCATGACGCACTACTGGTTCAAACAGAAACGCTACGGCCTCGGCGCCGCGCCATCGTCCTGGCAAGGCTGGGCGCTCACGCTGGCGTACTGCGCCGCCATCACCGCAATCGGCATCTGGTTTGGCAGCGACGCCGCCATCATCAACGAGCGCGTCACGCCCTTCGCAATCATCGTCATCGCGCTGACGATCATCTTCGTCGGCATCGCCTGGCGCACCACCGAAGGCGGTTTCCGCTGGCGCTGGGGCGACGACAAATAGCGCCGCTTGTTTGCCGCCACGGCATAGGGCTACGCTTCCGCAAAACATAAGAGGAAGCGCCGATGCTCAGCTGGGGCGACGACTACCCCATCCACCAAACGCCCGAGCCCGTGGCGTTCTCCGGCAGCGACCGCAATTTCTATGATCGCTATTTCTTCAACGGCTACAGCGCCGATGGTTCGGTATTCTTCGCCGCCGCGTTAGGCGTCTATCCCCATCTCGACGTCATCGACGCCGCTTTTTGCCTCCTCATCGACGGCAAGCAGCACAACGTGCGCGCCTCGCGCCGCCTAAATGGCGAGCGCATGAATCTCAACGTCGGCCCCATCGAAGTTCGCGTCATCGAACCTCTGCGCAAACTCGGCATCCGCGTCAGCGACAATGACGGCAGCGTCCGCGCCGACCTCATCCTCGAAGCGCGTCACACGCCGATCGAAGAGCCGCGTTTCACCCGACGCATCGGCACGCGCATGTTCATGGACTACACGCGCATGACGCAAAACGGCTCATGGAGCGGCGAGCTCAGCCTCAAAGGCGAGCGCATCAACATCGCCGACGCCCTCGGCACACGCGATCGCTCGTGGGGCATTCGCCCCGTCGGCGCGCCCGACTCTCAACCCTCACCTTTATCGCCGCAATTCTTCTGGCTCTGGGCGCCGTTCAATTTCGAGACGCACGCCGTCTTCTGTCACACCAATGACGACGATGCCGGCATGCCCTGGAACCGGCGCGCCGTCATCGATCATCTCGGCCAAGCCCGCACCGAATTCGAAAACCCAGCGTTCGAACTGACCTACATCGCCGGCACACGCCGCTTGAAAAGCGCGCGCGTCGCACTCTCCAGCGAAGCCTTACTCAACATCGAACCCACGGGTCCGAAATTCTACATGAGCGGCTTAGGCTATACGCACCCAACCTGGGGTCACGGCCGCGACCACGGCGACTTCGAAACCACGTACGATGCGATCGATCTTGCCACCATCGACGACACCGCTCCCGGCCAACTCCACATCCAAGCCCTCGCCCGTGCAACATTGCGCACCGCGCGCGGCGAACACCAAGGCCACGGCGTGCTCGAACAATTCCTCATCGGTCCACATGCGCCGAGCGGCTTCAAGTCCATGCTCGACGGCGCGCCGTGAATATTCCCTCACATCCAGATCGCTTCACGGCCGATTGGCTCGAGCGCGTGCTCGGCGCACCTGCCGGCTCGCTCATCAGCTTCAGCGCAAAACCTGTCGGCACCGGCCAAATGAGCCTGAGCTTTCGCGTGACACTCAACTGGAAGCACAACGAAGGCCCGGCATCGTTCATCGCCAAGTGCCCTCACTCGACGCGGGCACCCGCGCCATCGCCGCAGCACTCCGCGCCTACGCGCTTGAACTCGGATGGTATCGCGAGCTGGCCCCGCAAATCGGTGTTGCCTGCCCGAGCTGCCTTCACCTCGAGAGCAATGAAGACGAATCCGATTTCGTCCTGCTGCTTCAAGATCTCGCGCCCGCCCAACAAGGCGATCAACTCGCCGGCGCCAGCATTACCCAGATAGAGGCCGCACTCACGCAAGCCGCCAAACTTCACGCACCGTATTGGGGCGACGCGCGCCTCCACCAAATCGCCTGGCTGCAACCCTCGCCAAACACAACGGCTTTGATCCGGCAAATGGCGCCAGCCGTCTACACGCGGTTCAGAAGCCGCTACGCCGAACGCTTCGCACCTGAAGTGCTCGAGCTCTGCGACGCCTTCGTCGCCCGCATGGGCGCCTATTTCGATCTAAAGCCCGCCACGCTCACCGTCCAGCACCGCGACTTCCGCATCGACAACATCCTCTTCACGCCCGGCGATAACGGCCAAGCCTACGTCGTCGATTGGCAAACCTTGGGGCCGGGTCCGGGCGCGGCCGACGTCGCCTACCTCATCGGCACCAGCATCGCCGACGCCAACGTGCGCGCGCGCGAAGAACAACGCCTCGTCGCGCTCTACGCAAACACATTAAGCGCACTCGGCGCCGCAGCCGACGCCGAACAGATCTGGCGCGAATATCGGCTCTACGCGTTCTCAGGCGTGCTGATGGCGATCATCGCCTCAACCAACGTCGAGCGCACCGAGCGCGGCGATGAAATGTTCGCCGTCATGGCAGAGCGCCCAGCTCACCAAGCATTGCACCTGAATAGCCTGTCGCTTCTCTAGTGGTGCGCCCGGTCACCGGGATCGCGCGGCCCACGCATCGAAACGACGACGATCAGGACTAGCGAGAAAAGCCCGATCGCTACTGAAAGCAGCTCCATAGGCATCATGCTTCACATATGGGAAGCGCCCCGGCTTTACGCCAGGGCGCCCCAACTCTTGCGAGCGTTTAGCGTTTACGGCGTCGGCGCAGCTTCGCTCGCCAGCGGACGCTGCATCAGCTCCGCGATCGACAAGCCAACTTCGTTATGGCCGCCGAATGCCGTGCCCGTTTGGTTGTTCGCCACCCGCTCGGCGTAGTGGGTGTAGGCCTCAGCCGGCAGCGGCACATAGCCAACGCGCGGCGCCAGCGTCGCGGCGTTCTCGATGAAGTAGTTCACGAACCGGCGCACTTGCGGGCGACGCAGCGCATCTGCGTTCACGTAGATGAACATCGGCCGCGACAACGGGTAGGCGCCCGAAGCAATCGTCTCCGGCGACGGCGCAACACCATTGACCGACAGCGCTTTCACCCGCTCACGGTTCTGTTCGTAATACGCATAGCCAAAATAGCCCAACGCACCTGGATTGCTGGAAACGCCTTGCACGATGACGTTGTCGTCCTCGCTCGGCGTATAATCTGTGCGCGACGCGCCGCCATCGCCGTTCACGGCTTCAGTGAAGTAATCGAACGTGCCCGATGCCGTACCGGACCGTACAATTGCAGCGCAACTGCCGGGCCACGCGCATTCACTTGGCGCCACTGCGTCACGCTCGCTTGCGCCGCAGGCTCCCAAGCATGGCGCAGCTCGGCCATGGTGATGTTGGTCAGCGGATTGCTCGGATGCACGACGACGCTGATGCCGTCGAAGGCGATCGGAATTTCAACGTACTGGATGTTCGCGGCGCCGCAGGCCGCAATCTCCTCCGCCGAGATCGGCCGCGACGCATTCGAGATTTGCGTCTCGCCACGGCAGAACTTGCCGAAGCCACCGCCGGTGCCGCTTTCGCCAACGGTCACGCGCGCTGCAGCCGTCTGGCCATTTGTGAATGCTTCCGCTGCAGCTTCAGCCAACGGAAACACAGTCGAAGAACCATCGATCGCAATCTGCTCAGATGTCGTGCCCGACGGCGCTTGGCCGCCACCGCCATCACCGCACGCCGCCAGCGCGGCGATCGCAATCACGGCAACCGCGCCGCGAAGTGTCGCTGTGTTCAACATCACACCATCCTCTTGCTGTTCATCTGTGAGCGCTTCTTTGCAGGGCTCTGTGACAGTCCCGTTGCATTTCAGAAATTGGAACTTTTGCGATCAGTCGCCGCCGCCATCACCGCCGCCGCCATCGGAACCACCATCATGGGAATCCGACGTGTCGTGACGATCATGGCTCGGCGCGTAGCCGCCGCCGTCAGCGCCGCCATCGCCATCTCTGTGGCGCTCCAGCATTGGCTTGTTCATGCGCCACAGCACAAACGTCAGCAGCGCCGTGATCACGATGCTCCCAATCGCGGCCGCAATAATCCATCCAGGCATGGTCGCTCCTTACCACCGAAAGCGCCCCACCGCACAACCGAACCCGCGACCCTCAGCCGCGCAAACCTGCTCACCAAACCGGTTCCCGGTCTTTAATTCCGCCGCGACGCAGCTTATTGAAAGCGCATGAAATCAGCCGTGATCGTGTTTCCGGGGTCCAATTGCGACCGTGACGCCGCGCGCGCCCTAGAGCGCCTCACCGGCAAGCCGGCGCACATGGTCTGGCACAAGGATACGGCGCTCCCCGAGGGCCTCGATCTGGTCGTCCTGCCGGGCGGTTTTTCCTACGGCGATTATCTTCGCTCCGGCGCGATGGCCGCAAAGAGCCCCGTCGTCCGCGAGGTCATTGCTCACGCGGAACGTGGCGGCCTCGTGCTCGGCATTTGCAACGGCTTCCAGGTGCTCACTGAAACGCGCCTGCTGCCCGGCGCGCTGGCGCGCAACGCGGGCCTCAAGTTCGCGTGCAAAGAAGTGCCCCTGGCGATCGCCAACGCCAACACAAGTTTCACCAGCGCCTATCGCGATCAGCGCGAAACCGAAATTCCGATCGCCCACGGCGACGGCCGCTTTGTCGCTGACGAAGACACGCTCGCCCGCATCGAAGGCGAAGGCCGCATCGTCTTCCGTTATCTCGACAACCCCAACGGTTCAGCGCGCGACATCGCCGGTCTCATCAATGATCGGGGCAACGTCATGGGCATGATGCCTCACCCGGAACGCGCGTCCGATCCCGTGCTCGGCCGCACCGGCGGCGCTGCTGTCTTCCAAAGCCTAATGGAAGCAGCATGAGCACTCCCCCTAAGAAAACCGCCGCCGCGGGCTTCGACGCCGAAGTCGACAGCGCCCGCAAGCGCCTCGAAGCCTCGATGGACGAAGAGACAGGGTTTGACGATCTCGCCGCGCTGCAAGCCTTGGCGCCGATCCTCTCGGAGAAGATTTCTTCGCGCCGCCTGACCTTTACGCTCGGCGACGACGATGATGAAGAAACGCAAATCATCGTGCTCCACGTCCAAACCGACGAAGAACTCGGTTTTATTTTCGCGGAAGATGGCGAGTACGTCTTCGAGTCCAATCTCGAAGCCTATTTCGACGATTTCGTCGACGATGACCCAGAGCGCTTCGTCGAACGCCTCTACGAAACCCTCCGCGCCGACCTGCCAAAGTACGAAGTCGAAAACAAAGGCTGAGGCCGCATCACATCCTCTCGCGATTCACGGCCGCGTGTTTTGCAACGCGCGCCGAACCCAGGCTTTGCTTCACATACAGGAGGCGAGCCATGTCCATATTTCAAAAATCCAAGGCCCATGTCCGTACAAGAGCGAGCTTTCCAAATACATGGAAGGCGATCTCTGCCGCATGTGCGACCGCCGCGTCGTCGACCTCAACCCGTTGTCGAACTCCGAGCGCGTAGACCTTATCTCCGGCTGCAAAGACAAGATCTGTGTCTCATACACTCTCAGGCCAGCGGCCGCCGCGGTCCTCGCCGTTGCTGCGATCGCCGTTCCCATGAGCGTCGCGGCGCAGGACTTCGCGGTCGAAGAAGAGGCGATCCTGGTTGGCGCGATCATCGATCCTAACGCGATCGAATACATTTCCGACGACGAAGCCGACGCCACGCCGCAAATGCCGATCGTCTATGACGACGAGACCAGTGCAGAGGCGCCGGATGGGGACGCCTCAATCCCTACGAACCAGACGTCTAAGCCTCGGACAACAAACGAATAGCACGCCGATCTATCCGGCGAGGTTCTGAGCGCCCGTAAACTGGCGGGCCAATGACACTCAGCCACCTCATCTCCGATCAACGCCTCGCGCAAGTTCGCGCGAGTGCGTTTGCGTGGATGGGCTGGCTACTGCAAATCGCGCTTTGCATTGGCATCTTCTCAAAGAGCCGCCGCTTGCGCCGTCTCGTGCAGCGCGCTGAGCGTTGGGTCGAGTGCTATTGCTTCCTCGTCGCCGCGCAGAACGCCGCGTCGCCCCGTCGGCGCTTCCGACATCCACGCGGTGCGCCGATCGGCTTTCGCCACGCGCGCGGAAACATCCGCCTTCTGCTGAAGAGCGCGCGCATTCGCGCCAAGAGTCGCAACCTCGCCGCTCGCATCGCCAGCGTCTCGATAGCCCTCGCCGATCCCGAGCCCTACATCGCGCATTTCGCCACGCGCATCGCCTCCGGCCTCGTCAGCCGCCGCCTAGTCGCTGTTGCGCCCGCAAACGAGATCGCACGCGTCCTCTCCTCAACAACGCCCGCACTCGCCGACTCTTCCTACCGCGCACCCTCCGTCGTCATTCCGCCGCGCGCACAGCGCCTACCCGCAACCATGAACCAACGCACGATCGAACGCTTCATGCCTTGCGCACACGCAAGCGCAGCCCTTCGTGCTGCCTAAAACAAAAGGCCCCCCACGTTTCCGCGGAGGGCCAAGGCTATGGAGTTTGTTTGGCTTAGTGGATCGTCATGCGTTCCGTTTCAGCCCGAGCGTTCGCGTCTTCTTCGCGCATCGCCGACATCACGCGTTGCAGGCGCGGGTCCGACAGCGCCGCGTTGAGGCGCACGAGGCCCTCAACGCTCGCCGACGAGGCGCCGAACATTTCGCCGAACGCTTCAAACGGATTTTCGGCCGTCGGATAGAAGCGCAGCTGAACGCGAGCGTCCTCGTCAATGCCGGCCAGCGCACGTGCGCGCGCCAGCGCCACCGAGAAGCCGCCGAGATGATCGACCAGCCCGCGCTCAAGCGCTTGCTGACCGGTCCACACGCGACCTTGCGCAACAGTGCGAACCTGCTCGGGCGTCATACCGCGACCTTCGGCGACGAGGCCGAGGAATTGCTGGTAAGCGCGATCGATGAAGGCCGCGAACGTGGCGCGCTCGGCTTGGTTGAAGCCGCGATTGGTCGAGAACATCTCAACCATCGGCGAGCCGACCGTGACCGTCTCGGTATTGCTCGAGAGGTAATAGTCCATCGCCGGGCCGATGATGAGCTTGCCGCCGACAACACCGATCGAGCCGGTGATCGTCGAAGGCGAGGCAATGATCTCGTCCGCAAATGCCGAGACGTAGTAGCCGCCAGAGGCCGCCACATCGCCCATCGAAACGACGACATGCTTGCCGCGCTCCTTGGCCGTGCGCAGCGCCGCCAGGATTTGATCCGAGGCAACCACGGAGCCGCCAGGGCTGGAGACGCGGAACACAATCGCCGCGACGTCATCATCTTCCGACGCATCGAGCAGAGCTTGCGCGATGGCGTCGCTGTTCATTTGCGACTCGTCATTGAAGAGGTCGTGGCTGATCGGGCCGGAGACGATAGCGCCTTCGCCCTGAACCACGGCGATCACGCGGCCGCCCGAATGAACCGGCGCGCGATAATCAGCGAAGTCGATGAGTTCGGCGTTTTCAGCACGAGCCAGAGCCGCACGTTCCGCTTCCTCAGGACGGCCGATCTCATCGATCAGCGTGAGTTCGCGGGCGCGCTGCGCCGTGAACGGCGTTGCTTCGACCGCCGAACGAGTCGCTTCCGGCGTGATGCCACGGTCGGTTGCGATGTTGGCGATCATGTTGCCGTAGATGCCGTTCATCAGGCTCGTGACCTCTTCACGGTGCGCCGGCGTGAACGTGCTTTGGGTCAGCGAGTTCGGATACGTCTTGTAATCCTCGCGCTGCTCGAATTGCGCTTGCAGGTGATAGCGCTGCAGCGTCTGGCCGAAGAACGTGACTTCCGCGGAAAGACCCATCGGTTGGAATTCACTGGTCTCCTGCAACCAGACTTCATCCGAGTCCGCGATCGCCATGTAGCCTGGCATGCCCATGCGGACGCCGTCGTTCTGGATATGCGCGACGACGAACTTGCCAGACGCACGGAACGCCGCCAGCGCCGCGCGAAGCTCTTCAGCTTGGGCCGCCTGCATGCCGCCCGTGTTGGCGCGGATGTAAATGCCTTCGACCGCGTTGTCGGTGCGTGCGCCGTCGATCTTGCCGAGCACGTCGAGAAGCGCGTTGCCGCCGCCGCTAAACGAAGCGAACGGGTTGGAAGAAGATTGGTCGGTGAGCGGTTCGCGCAGATCGAGCGCCAGGACCATGTGCGAGGGCTGCGGCGGCTGGCTGTTGAACGAGGCGCTCAGCATGCCGATCAGGATGATCGGCGCGAGAACCAGGAACAGCACCAGGCCGGTCAGCACACCCGCCACGGTGATGAGGAATTGCTTCACGACAGGAGACTCCCACCCGGCCCCTATGGCGGGTTTATCGATAAATGATATGGAGCGGGGTCCGAGGCAAGCGGAATTTTATCGAAAAATGATAAATGCGCACCTTGGCCGGGCTGCCAGCTGCGTCAAAACCTTGCCGCAACGCAACTTTTCCCCAAGCACGGCGTAGAGCATGATGCACAGCGGAGGGCTGGCTCGGAATGGCCGTGTCACGCGGTAGACCCGCATTCGCTACGGACGATTGGATGCAGGAGCAGCAGCTTGGTGCAGAGGCGGAGGCTGAAGGCTGGCGCCGCATGCGCCAGAAGTTCGTCCGTCCCGAACCCGAGCCTTATCAACCCGTACCAGCCGCCGCTATCGCAGCCATCGTCGAGGCCGATCCGCACCGGACCGGCAGCGTTATTCTCAAAGCGGTCGTCCGCTTCCTGCTGGCCGCATTCGCCGCCTATCTGGCCTGGATTGCCGGGGTGGATGCCCGCTTCGGCGAGTTCGACATCTGGATGGCCACCGGCTCGACCTTCGCCATCGTCCTCGCGCTATCAATGTTCGGCCCGGCGCGCGGCTTCGTGCACGCGGCAGCGGAAACCATGCGCTGGGTTCTGCTCATCGCCGTCGGCTTTGGAGCAACCTGGCTCGCCTTCAACTGGCCGGGCTAAGCGCGTTGCGCCATCCGCAGAACCGTGTAAAAGGCCCGCCTCGCGCAAGCGTCGGAGTATAGCTCAGCCTGGTAGAGCACCACGTTCGGGACGTGGGGGTCGTAAGTTCGAATCTTGCTACTCCGACCACTTGCGGCGCTCTTCCCGATTAAGCGCCGGCGACCTTCTTAGCCTCAACGAACGCCCCAACTGCCCGCTCGACTTCGTCGCGCGTGTGCGCCGCCGACATCTGTGTGCGGATGCGGGCTTTGCCTTTTGGCACCACCGGATACGAGAACGCGATCACATAGACGCCGCGCTTCAGAAGCTCTTCGGCCAACTCCACTGCGGGCTTCGCGTCATAGAGCATCACCGGGATGATCGGATGCTCGCCGGGGAGTAAGTCAAAGCCCGCCGCTTCCAGGCCACTACGGAAGAACTCCATGTTGGCCTTGAGTTGCCTGCGCAGATCATCGCCTTTCGCCGCAAGCTCAACAGCCTTGCGCGCGCCCGCCGCGATCGGCGGCGGCACGGTGTTCGAGAAGAGATACGGCCGCGAGCGTTGGCGCAGCAGTTCGACGATTGCACGTTTGCCGCTGGTGAAACCACCGCTCGCGCCGCCAAGCGCCTTGCCGAGCGTGCTCGTCAGAATGTCCACGCGATCGATGCAATTACGATACTCAGCCGTGCCGCGACCGCCTGGGCCAACAATGCCGGTCGAGTGCGAGTCATCGACGTGCACAAGTGCGTTGTAACGCTCGGCCAAATCGCAAATCTGATCGAGCGACGCGATGACACCGTCCATCGAGAAGACGCCGTCTGTTGAAATCAATTTGAAACGCGCGCCGGCGGCATCGGCCGCTTTCAGCTGCGCTTCGAGGTCGTTCATGTCGTTATTCTTGTAGCGATACCGCTGCGCCTTGCAGAGCCGCACGCCATCGATGATCGAAGCGTGGTTCAACTCGTCAGAGATGATCGCATCCTCGGCGCCTAGCAGCACTTCGAAGAGACCGCCATTTGCATCGAAGCACGACGGGTAGAGGATCGTGTCCTCCATCTGCAGCCATTTGGAGAGATCGCCTTCGAGCTCTTTGTGCACGGTCTGCGTGCCGCAGATGAAGCGCACCGAGGCCATGCCGTAGCCCCACTGATCCAAGCCCTCATGCGCCGCAGCTTTGATGCGCTCATCTTGCGCGAGGCCCAGATAATTGTTGGCGCACATGTTGATGACGGACTTGCCGCCAGTGACGCCAATCTCAGCGCCCTGCGGCGTCGCGATCACGCGCTCTTCCTTATAGAAACCCGCCTCACGAATGCCGTCGATCTCGCGTTCGATATGCTTCTGAAATTCGCCGTACATGAAAGTCCTTACTTGTTGCGGTCGTCACGCGCCCATCCTTTGTCGCACGCGCGCACGAAAAGGACCCAAAACACCACAGCCTCCGGGACGGTGTGCTCCCCGCAACTCCTGGCCTTAGACGCTCCCTCCCAGTTCAGAACGATCTTGCCGGACTTGCCTTCCAGCATGGTCTCAAAGCCCTCTTCGAACTTATGGTACGGCAGCCGGTGGGTGATGATCGGCGATAGATCGAGGCCGGACTGGATGAGCGTCGTCATCTTGTACCAGGTCTCGTACATCTCGCGGCCGTAGATGCCTTTTATCGTGAGCATGTTGAAGACGACCTTGTTCCAGTCGACCTTCATATCGCCCGAGGGAATGCCGAGGATCGAAATCTTGGCGCCATGCGCCATATTATCGATCATGTCCGACAACGCATTGGGCGCGCCAGACATTTCGAGGCCAACGTCAAAGCCCTCGGTCATGCCGAGTTCTTTCTGCACGTCGCCCAACGTTTCCTTGGAAACGTTCACCGTGCGCGTCGCGCCGACTTTCTTGGCCAGCGCCAGGCGATAATCGTTGATGTCAGTGATCACGACATGGCGCGCGCCCACGTGCTTGGCGATCGCTGCAGCCATCGCGCCAATCGGGCCAGCGCCCGTGATCAGCACGTCTTCGCCGACCATGTCCCATTGCAGAGCCGTGTGCGTGGCGTTGCCGAAGGGGTCAAAGATCGAGGCGATGTCGAGATCAATGCCGTCATGGTGATGCCAGACGTTGGCGTTCGGGATGACGATGTATTCGGCAAAGCAGCCGGCGCGGTTCACGCCAACGCCGCTCGTGTACGGGCAAAGGTGACGGCGGCCGGCCATGCAATTGCGGCAGCGGCCGCAGACGATGTGGCCTTCGCCTGAGACGATCATGCCGGGCTTGTAGTCGTTGACGTTGTCACCAACCTCGACGACTTCGCCGACGAATTCGTGGCCGACGACCATCGGCACCGGGATCGTCTTCTGCGCCCACTCATCCCATTTGTAAATGTGGATGTCGGTGCCGCAGATCGCCGTGCGCTTCACGCGGATCTTCACATCGTTGGGGCCGGCCTCTGGCTCGGCCACGTCTTCCAGCCAAAGCCCACGTTTGGCCTCGCGTTTGACCAGCGCTTTCAACGGCCTCTCCTTCGATGCGATAAGCGCGGCCTTAACCGCGCATGAAATCCAAGTGTTTGGAAATCAGTCCATTATCTCCTACCTAGCTGAACGACAATCGCCTAACGTCAAGCACCCTTCATGCTTTCAGTCCTCGACCTCTTCCGCATCGGCATCGGCCCCTCGAGCTCGCACACGCTCGGGCCGATCCGTATTGGAAAGCGCTATCTGGAAGACCTCAAAGGCGCTGTGGAATTGGACGCGGTCGCCAAGGTGGTCGTGGAACTGCAGGGTTCGCTGGCGCTGACGGGCAAGGGCCACGCGACGCCGAAAGCCGTCGTGTTGGGGTTGTTCGGCCTCGATCCGGAAACGCTCGATCCCGATGTCGCAGAGGCGACGGTGGAGCGCGTCGCGGTTGAGAAGCGCGTGAAGCTTCTGGGATCGCACGAGATCGCGTTCGATCCTGAGAGCGACATCGTTTTCGCCTATCACATCCTCCCGGAGCTGCACCCAAACGGCATGAAGCTCAGCGCCTTCGGCGAAGGCGGCCTACTGCTGTTCGAGCAGACCTATTACTCAACCGGCGGCGGCTTCATCGCGACAGAGAAGCAGCTCCGCACGCCAGCGCCGAAAGACATCATCACCACCGGCAGGAAAGTCCCGTTCCCGTTTGGCTCCGCCGCCGAGCTGCTTGAGCATTGCGCGCGCGAAGGCAAGACGATCGAGGAAATCATCTACGCCAACGAAGACGCGATGCGTCCCCGCGAAGAGACAGATGCGCGTTTGGATCGCGTGGCGCAGGTGATGTCGGCGTGCATCGATCGCGGGCTTCACAAGGAAGGCATTCTGCCAGGCGCGTTGCAGGTGACACGCCGTGCGCCGGCAATTTGGCAAAAGCTCAAGGACCAGCCCGGCGCCAATGAACCGGAGCGGCTGTTCGATTGGCTCAACGTCTATGCGATGGCGGTGAATGAGGAGAACGCGGCGGGCGGCCAGGTCGTCACTGCACCGACGAATGGCGCAGCGGGCATCCTGCCGTCGATCCTACGGCACTATTGCTTAAGCAGCGAAAACCCAACGCGCGATGTGCGGCGTTTCCTAGTGACCGCTGGCGGCATTGGCCCTCCTCTACAAGCAGCGCGCTTCGATCTCCGGGGCGGAGATGGGCTGCCAGGGCGAGGTCGGCGTCGCCTGCTCGATGGCGGCAGCGGGACTATCAGCCGTTTGGGGCGGTTCACCGCAACAGGTCGCCAACGCGGCCGAGATCGGGATGGAGCATAATCTAGGGCTCACCTGCGACCCGGTCGGCGGCCTCGTCCAAATTCCCTGTATCGAGCGCAACGCGGTCGGCTCTGTGAAGGCGGTCAACGGCGCGCGGCTTTCGCTCCATTCGGACACGCCGAGCAAAGTCTCCCTGGATCAGGTCATCGAGACCATGCGCCAGACCGGGGTGGATATGTCCTCCAAGTATAAGGAAACCAGCCAGGGCGGCCTCGCCGTCAACGTGGTTGAGTGCTGAAACCCCGTTTGGGCCAAAGACTTGAGATGCGTCAGCCGGGCGCTGTTGCATCCGGATGCGGGCGCCTCTAAGTACGCGCTTCGCCGGTTTTGGGGTGTCGCCAAGCGGTAAGGCAGCGGTTTTTGGTACCGCCATTCCTAGGTTCGAATCCTAGCACCCCAGCCAGCGAACTACCGATAGGAAGTGACGTAACGAACCGCTTGTCAGCGTGTTGACCAGCGGGCCAAGAAGACTTGCGTTTCAGAACGGAGCGATGATGGCGCGGAAGAGCTATATTCCTGGTGACTTCGAACTGGTCGTGAAGCGTTCGGCCACGGGGCTTGGACTCTTCGCCGAAAGCGAGATCCCGAAGAACGCCTGCATCATCGAATATACAGGCGTGCAGATTTCCAAAGAGCAGGAAGAAAAGAGCCGCTCGAAATATCTGTTCGAGATTCACGCCCGCAAAACCATCGACGGCGCGCCGCGCTGGAACACCGCCCGCTACATCAATCACTCATGCCGCGCCAATTGTGAGCCGAACATTCACAAGGGCCGCGTGTTCATCCACGCCAAGCGTAAGATCAAGCCGGGCGAAGAGCTGAACTACGATTACGGCAAGAACTATTTCAACGAGTACCTGAAGGACATCTGCGCCTGCCCGAAGTGCGAAGAAAAGCGCGCATCGGTGAAGAAGGCCGCAGCCAAGACAGTCGCTCGTAAGCGCGCCGCGACTAAGGTGAAGAAGACGACCGCGAAAAAGTCTTCGCGTAAGGAACGCTAGAGCGTCTTTACGTCAGCGCCCTTGGCTTTGCCGATAATCACGACTTGGCTGAGGCCGATGAAGAGGCCGTGCTCGACCACGCCTGCGATATCCTTCAACGCAGCGCCCAGCTTTTCCGGATCGGGGATGCGCTTGGCGTTGGCGTCGAGGATGTAGTTGCCGCCATCGGTGATGACTGGTTCGTTCGACTTGCCGGTGATCCGCAGGACCACCTCGTCGCCGGCGCACCCAGACGCACGCAGAGCTTCCGTCACCCGTTGTTGCGTCAGCGCGAAACCAAAGCGGGTGACTTCCACCGGCAGCGGGAATTCGCCAAGCGTTTCGACCCACTTTGAGTCATCGGCAATGACGACCATCTGCTTCGACGCCGCCGCGACGATCTTCTCGCGCAACAGCGCGCCGCCGCCGCCTTTGATCAGACGGAATGCGGGATCAACTTCGTCAGCGCCGTCAACGTCGAGATCGAGCGATGTGATCTGGCTGATCTCAAGAAGCGGGACGCCGACTTGTTCGGCGAGATTGCGTGTCGCTTCGGAGGTTGGGACACCCTTCACGCGCAAGCCTTGCCGCACGCGCTCCCCGAGCTGACGAACGAAATGCGCGGACGTCGACCCGGTGCCCAGGCCGACGACCATGCCGTCTTTCACGTAATCGAGCGCCGCTTGCGCCGCGTTGAATTTGGCGATGTCTCCGCTCACGGGGCGCTCTCCTGAACTTGGGCGCGACGTCCTAGATTTTGGCGAAGCAGTCGCCGCAGCGCAGCGATGGCTTGAGTCGAAAGATCGCGCTTGGGAATTATCTGAATGGCGCTCTCTTTTTGCCGCAAGATGAACAGCGCTTTGGTTTCGATCGCGCCACGGTAGGCGCTCCAGGCGGCAGTTTTGCCGCTGTTGGCGATGCCATCTGGCGAAACAAAGTAAATTGTGGGCGCGAGGTGTCCTGGCGCGCCCGCGTTGAGATTTGCGGCAAAATAGAAAACCGCGAAAACCACAGGAGCGATGATGCCGAGGGTGATCGCCATCTGCGTCACGATTTCGAGCGTTCGCGGGGCGATCTCCATGCCTTCGCTTCGTTTGAAGTGCAGCACACCCTGCGCCACCGGCGGGATCAACACTGCCAGCCAGAAGACGCGACTGCTCAAGGCATCGAAGAGAAGGCCCCAGAAATAATCCAAGCGCTTGCGTGTGACCGTGATCTCGAAGCGATCGGCTTTCGTCACGTCTCGCTCTTCTTCGCCGCCTTGGCGGCGAGCTTCTTTTCTTTGTTCTTCGTCGCCCAGCCTTCGAGGTTCACTTGGCGTCCGCGCGCAACCGCGAGCGCGCCATCTGGCACGTCTTTGGTGATGACGCTGCCGGTGCCGGTGTAAGCGCCGTCGCCAATGGTCACGGGTGAGACCAGCGCGGTGTCTGAGCCGATGAACGCGTCAGCGCCGATGGTGGAGCGATATTTGTCGAAGCCGTCGTAATTGCAGACGATTGTGCCTGCACCGATGTTGGCGCGGGGGCCGACGTCGGCGTCGCCGACATAAGCCAAGTGGCTCGCCTTCGCGCCTTCGCCGAAGTTCGAGTTCTTCACTTCAACGAAGTTGCCGATCTTCACTTTCGCTGCGAGCTTTGTGCCCGGGCGGAAGCGCGCGAATGGGCCGATTTCCGACTTCGGACCAACTTCGGTGCGCTCGAAATGACAGTACGCGTGGATGGTGGCGCCCGCGCCAATCTTTACGCCGGTCCCGAAGAAGACATGCGGTTCGATGATAGCGTCGGCCTCAATCACGGTGTCATACGAGAAGAAAACGCTGCCCGGATCGATAAGCGTGACACCCGCTTCCATAGCGGCATCGCGCGCGCGCCTTTGGAACGCGGCTTCGGCGTCGGCGAGTTGGGCGCGCGAGTTCACGCCAAGCAGCTCTTCTTCCTGCGCTTCGACGATCCCCACCTTCATTGCGGCGGCGCGGGCCATGCCCGGAATGTCGGTGAGATAGAATTCTTGCTGGGCGTTGTCGTTGCGAAGCTTCGCCAACAGGTCGAATAGCGTCTTCGCATCGGCGACAAGCGCGCCCGCGTTGCAGAGGTTGACCGCGAGTTCTTCCTTGTTGGCGTCCCGATGTTCGACGTTCTTCACGAACTCGCCTGCGGCGTCGGTGATGATGCGGCCGTAACCGGTCGGATCGTCGGCGTGGAAGGCAAGCACGACGACGTTCGAACCGGCGTCGCGGGCGGCGAACATACGGGCGAGCGTCTCGGCACGGATGAGCGGGGTGTCGCCAAAGTAGACCACGACATCGCCGTCGAACGAAGCAATCGCTGACGCGGCGGATTTGGCGGCGTCGCCGGTGCCGCGTGGGACTTCCTGGATCGCAGTCGAGCCAGCGCCCAGAACGGAAGTTACGCGCTCTTCCAGAGCCGGTGCGTTCGGCGGGATCACCACCACCGTGCGCGCGCATCTCAGATCGCGCGCCAGCGCGATGGACCAATCCACCAGCGCCCTGCCGCCCATCTTGTGCAGCATCTTGGGCGTCTCGGACTTCATCCGCTTGCCCTGTCCCGCCGCCAGAATAATCGCGGCTCGCGCCCGGCTCATGTGTTCCGACCTTGTCCGAATCCTGTGGAGGTTCTAGCCCAACGCCTTCTCAGAGGCATCCCATGAGCATCGGCGAACTGGCCGACGCGACCATCGTTTTCGACCTGGACGGCACGTTGGTAGACACGGCGCCTGATTTGGTGCGCGCGCTCAACGAAACGATGGACCTCGAAGGCCTGCCGCGGGTGAAGGCCGAAACGGTGCGCAACCTCATCGGCCATGGCGCGCGTGTGCTGATCGAACGCGCCTCGGCGCTGCAAGGGGTGACGTTTTCCGCCACGCGGTTGGATCAGCTGACGAATGAGTTCGTGGCGTTCTATGCCGCAGACATCGCGCGCGAGTCCAAGCCGTTCGACGGCGTCGTTGAGCAACTCGACATCCTGGCGGGCCTTGGCGCGAAACTCGCCGTCTGCACCAACAAACGCACGACGCTATCAGTTCAACTGCTTGACGCGCTCGGCCTCACCGAGCGCTTCTCAGCGATCGTAGGCGCTGATGCGGTGACTGATCGCAAACCCCACCCCGATCACTACCGCGCGGCGGTAACACGCGCGGGCGGCGTTGTGCGGCGATCGGTGATGGTTGGCGACGGCGCAGCTGACGTGGGCTCGGCAAAAGCCGCCGGCGCACCGGTTTGCATTGTGAGCTTTGGATATAGCGACGTCGGCGCCGAGACTCTCGGCGCCGACGTGCTGCTCCACAGATTCTCAGAGTTGGCGCCGGCCTGTCGCCGCTTGCTGGCGGCGCGCCCATAAACCAACAGGTACCGGCGCTTACGCGACTTCCATCAAGCCGCGACGGCTAGGGGACGGTCGATCGTCGTCATCTTTGCGCTTGGTTGGAAAACCATTGACCATGTCGCTACGAACGTCCGTACGCGCAGAACGCATCGCCGCTACGAAGCCCGCTTCGATAAGCTTCACATCGACGTTGTAGCCCCGTTCGCGCCAATATTCCTCAATGCGCATCTTGAGACGCCGTGCGCCATCCACATTGCAGAAATCGTGATCCATTCAGCTCCACCACATATGTTGATCGGTCTCGGGTTGGGCTCAGTGGCCCGGGACCGGTACGCGGATTACGCTCCGCGCCTTGCGTCAGCCCCCTCTCGCTCCCGCCAGTCGTTAAACTGACTGACAAGCGAGGCGCCGATATGGCGAGTTCGCGTCATGAGAACAATTGCGATCACAAAGTCCTGATGCCGCAGGGCCGGGACGTTGCGTCATGGCGGTGGGGAATCACGCG
Source organism: Caulobacteraceae bacterium (assembly GCA_016703335.1). Taxonomy (GTDB): domain Bacteria; phylum Pseudomonadota; class Alphaproteobacteria; order Caulobacterales; family Aquidulcibacteraceae; genus Vitreimonas. Next base: position 80,716 of record JADJCG010000017.1, read on the forward strand.
CCTAGGCCGTTGGAAATAGGGCCGGAACTCTCAAGGTTTAAACCTGAGCGTTTCCGGCCTTCATCCGAAATGGGCGCTTAGAAGCGCGCCAACAGCGCCAACGACACCTGATCGGCGTCATAGTCGGACTGAATGTCGTTCGAGTCGTTGTCGCGAAAGCGGTACTGCAACCGCACGTCGCACGAGCACGGCAGCATGCCGCCAACCGTCACGCTCGCTTGCGGCGAGATGTAGGTATCTTCGCGGCTGCTTTCACGGAAATCGCGTTCGCGGATCAGCGCGCCGACGGAGCCCTGGATGCGGTCGGTGAACTGATAATTGTAGTTCACGTCGACGCCATACTCGAGGAACTTGCCCGGAGAGACATCCTCAAACAGCCAGAAGTTAAACGAGCTGCCGTCGATATCGCTCCAGCGCACGAACGGCGCGACTTGCAGAGAGTCACGCTCAAGTAGCAGGCGCGGCTTGGTCACGCCGCTTTGGATTTCGGCGTAGATGCCGCTCTCGGTGACCGTATCGGAGAAGAAGAAGTTGTTCTCGTCGTAGTCGCGATAGCCAACCCGACCGCGTGCCCAGTAGGACGCGCCGCTCACGCGGCCTTCCACGGTCACGCTGAGATTACCTTCAGTGTAATACGGATCCTCACCCAGCCACGTCGTGCTGGCGCCGATTGACGGCAGCACGGCCAAGTGCGGGGCGGCATAGAGGATTGGCCCGGTCTGCACGCCGAAATACTTGTAATCGAGCGCATCAATATCCGGCGTTTGCTCAAGATCGATGTTCAGCGTTGAGCGCCAGCGACGTCCCGCGAACTCGCTTTCATTCGCGACGAGCAAGCGCGCGTAATACGTCATCGCTTCCAATTCATCGGGATCGACGAAGAGCACGTCGGCGTTCGCGTTCACAGCGTTGGTATCGTAACGCGCACCGACTTCAACGCGCGCGACCGTGTAGCCAGGTTCGATTTGACGGCGAATGCGCTCATAGCCGCGGCGCGCTTCTTCGTTCGTCGGATCGTTGATCAGGATGCGTTCGTAGGCGACGAGCGCGAGACGCGGCGAACCTGCTTCTTCTGCGGCGCGCGCGTAACGCAAATTGAGCGCGACATCCTGCGGATTGTCGAGAATTTGATTGTTCAGCGATTCAAGGTCATTGCCCTGTTGCTGAGCGTTCGCGACGCCCCCACCAAGTGCAGCGATGCTCGCGGCAAGAAGCAGCGTTCCGCAAAGGCGGCTCAGCTTTCCCCGTACAGCAGCCATTTTGATCCCCGAATGTATTAACCCAATCCACGCGCAATAGACGACGGTTTGTAGCGCAAGTTCAAGCAATTACACCTAGCGAAAGACACACGCGACACGGGTTCCGCATTGCCAGCCCTGCCGCACGCGTCCTAGTCTAAGCCCTATTTCATGGGGTTGGCGATGCGTCAGACAATGTTCGCGCTTAGTGCACTGTGCGCTGCGGTGGTGGCCTTCCAAGCGCCGGCATCGGCGCAGGAAGCACGCATCGGAGCTGCCTCCGCCGTGCGCAACCAAGTTATGGCGGCGCGCACCGGCGCTCAACAAGCACCACTGGCGACCGGCAACGCGGTTTACCAAAACCAGACCATCAGCACCGGCGCCAACAGCGTCGCGCAATTATTGTTCACCGATCAGACGACGCTCAGCATTGGCCAGCGCTCGGAAGTGACGCTTGATCGCTACGTCTACGATCCCAGCCGCGCCAGTGGCGGCGGTGCGACCGTATCTATGGCGCGCGGCGCAATGCGCTTCGTCAGCGGCACACAAGATCCGCGCAATTACCAAGTGCGCACGCCTGTCGCGACCATCGGCGTACGCGGCACCATCGTTGACCTGCTGATTCACAACGGCCGCATGTTCGGCATTCTCGACGAAGGCCGTTGCATCTTCACGCTGCCGAATGGCGAAACGATCGAACTCGATCGCCCTGGCACCGCGATTGAATTCTATTCGGACGGCACGACCTCGCATCCGTTCACGTGGCGCGGCCGCTACGAAACTTCGTTCAGCACGGCGACCTTCCCACTGTTCGGCAATCCATTTGCCGACTTCCCGTGGTTCGAAGGCGCGACCGATGCAGATGACCCGACCAATCGCACCGACGATCTGAACACTGGTGGCAACCGCAGCGGCCAGTAAGTGGAAGGCTAACGCCGCCGTCGCTCTCGACTCAGACGGGCAGCGCATGCTCTCTGCGTCCTAAGCTGCGTTATGGGCTAAACCTTGGACAAAACCGCGAACGATCATCCGACGCCCCGGTTTTATTGGCCGGCAGTGATCGCCTTTGCGATTTTGGTGGCGACTATCTTCTACTTACGTCCGCCTGTGCTGGCATCGCTACGCGGGTTGGCGTTTGACGCGTATCAGCACGCGGCCCCCGCATCCCCGCTTCCCAATTCGCCGATCCGCGTTGTTCAAATCGACGAGGCGTCGCTTGCGCGGCTTGGCCAGTGGCCCTGGTCGCGAACAACGATGGCGGAGCTCACGCAAAAACTCGCCGATGCCGGCGCGGCGGCAATCGTGTTCGACGTTCTGTTCGCTGAGCCCGATCGCACCTCGCTGGAACAAGTCATCGCAAACGCACCGCCGGCACGGCGCGCAGCGCTAACACGAGCGCTTGGCGGCAGGATCGAAAGCCACGACGAGAGCTTTGCCGCCACGCTCGGACGCACGCCCAGCGTGCTTGCGGTCAACATGCACGATCAAACCACCACCGAACCCTATCCCGCACGCGCTGGCTTCGCCGTGGCGGGCGACGATCCTGCACTTTCTGCGCGACTATCCGGGCCTTGCCACCAACTTGCCTGCGCTCACGGACGCCGCGCACGGCGTAGGCTTTATCAATTGGTTGCCAGACGGCGATCAAGTGATGCGCCGCATTCCGCTGCTGCTGCGCTACAATGGCGAGATCGCGCCATCGCTTTCTTTGGAGGCGCTCCGCGTTGCTGTCGGCGCATCGACCTATGTCGTCCGCGCCTCGAATGCCAACGGCGCGCAAGCGTTCGGCGCACACACGGGCCTCGACAGCATCAAGGTCGGCCCCGTCACCATTCCAACAGACGCCGAAGGCCAAGTCTGGGTACGCTTTCGGCCCTACGATCCCGCCGAAGCCGTTCCCGCCTGGGAAATATTGAGCGGCGATGCCGACATGGCGGCGATAGAAGGCGCGATCGTGCTCATCGGCGCGAGCGCGCCGGGCCTCATGGATCTGCGCGCCACGCCGCTCAACGCGAGCATCCCGGGCGTCGAGGTGCACCGGCAATTGCTGGAGCAGGTGGTCACTGGAAACTATCTGACGCGGCCTGATTATGCGCCAGGCTTGGAATTGATCGCCGCGCTCGTCGCGATCTCAATTCTCGCGCTCTGCGCGCCGCGCTTCCGGCCATCGATCAACGCCGTGATCGGCCTTGCGCTTGTCGCCGCGCTTTGGGGCGCCGGGTTTTTTGTGTTCGCGCAGGGCGGCTATCTGTTCGATCCGGTGTTTCCGACTCTGGCCGCACTCGTCTTCGGCGCCAGCGCCACGACGTATTTCTACCAGCGCACAGAACATCAACGCGCCGGCATCCGGCAAGCCTTTAGCCAGTATGTTTCGCCCGACGTCGTCCGCCAACTCACCGCCCACCCCGAGCGCCTTAAACTCGGCGGCGAAGTTCGCGATCTCACCATCCTTACCTGTGACATCCGCAATTTCTCGGCCATTGCCGAGCGGATGAGCGCCGAAGAACTCACGGCCTTCATCAACAGCTTCCTGACGCCGCTCAGCGACATCATCATCGAAAGCGGGGGCACCATCGATAAATACATGGGCGACGCCATCCTCGCCTTCTGGAATGCGCCCTTGGATCAAGCCGATCACGCGCAGCGAGCATGCAACGCCGCCCTCGCCATCATTGCGCGCGTCAGCGATCTCAATCTCGTTTGGCGCAAAGAAGCTGAGACCGCGGGCCGCTCTTTTGAAGACGTTCGCATCGGCGTCGGCGTAAACTCCGGCGAATGCTGCGTCGGCAATCTCGGCTCGGAGCGGCGCTTCGACTATTCCGCTATTGGCGACGCCGTAAACATCGCGTCGCGCCTGGAGGGACTGACCAAGGCATACGGCCTTGCACTGCTCGTCAGCGCAGATACCAGTCAGCGCGTTTCAAATGTCGCGTTCTTGGAGGCCGGTCTCGTGCGCCTCAAAGGCCGCACTGGCGCAACGCGCGTTTACACGGCGCTCTTCGATGACGCGCCCGTCGATCACGGCGCATTTCTTGAAGCGTTTCAGCAAGGACGCTTCGACGAAGCCCACACGATGCTCACCCAACTCGAAGCATCGGCCGCGCCTTCATTGCACCCGCTCTATCACCACTACCGCGCGCGCCTCGACGCCGCCCAAGCAGCGCCGCCAGCCTCATGGGACGGAGTCTACGATCCTGATCACAAGTAAGTGCCTGGAAATGGTGGGCGCGACAGGGATTGAACCTGTGACCCCTCCCGTGTGAAGGGAGTGCTCTCCCGCTGAGCTACGCGCCCGGAAACCAGGGCTTCCGAAGGGCGCGGACCATAAGGTCCGCGCCGCCTGCGTCAAGCGGCGCGCCCCTGCGGGGCTTGACCTTGCCGCCACTTGCGGTGCATTGCGAAAAGTTCGCAAGTATCTTCCGGAGGCCGCCCTGTCATTTCATCTCAGCCGTCGTGGCCTCGTGCTGGGCGCCTCCGCCACCGCTCTCACCGCGTGCATGCCAAGCGGCGGCGATGGAGAGACTTTCATCAACGTCTATACCGCGCGCCACTACGACGCCGACCGGGCGCTGTACACGGCCTTCCAGGAAGCGACCGGCATCGAGATGCGCGCGCTCACCGGCAGCGCCGAGCAATTGTTGAGCGCCTGCACGCCGAGGGCGAACCAGACCGAAGCGGACGTGTTCATCAGCGCCGACGCCGGCAATCTCTGGAAGGTCAAAGACGCCGGCCTCTTCCAGAACGTGACGACGCCGACGCTGCAGGAAAAGTGCCCGAGCATCTGCGCGATCCGGATGGCGCGTTCTGGGGCTTCACCAAGCGCGCGCGCATCATCGTCTATCGCAAGGACGCGGTTCGGCCGGAAGAAGTCGCGACCATGGATGCGCTCGGTACCGCGCGCTTCCGCGACCAAATCGTGATGCGTTCTTCGTCGAACGTCTATCAGCTCTCGACCTCGCGCGCGCATCGAACGCCTCGGCGCGGAGAACGCACGCGCGTGGGCCGCGGCGGTGCGCGGGAATTTTGCGCGCGATCCGCAAGGCAGCGACACCGATCAGATCAAGGCGGTAGCGGCAGGCGAAGCGCAGGCCTCGGTCTGCAACCACTATTACTACTTCCGCATGGTGCGCTCAGAAGACCCGGCGGATCGCGCGATGGCGGAAAAGGTCGGCTTTGTGTTTCCGGACCAGCTGGCGCGGGCACGCACATCAACATCTCCGGCGGCGGCGTCACCTCGCACGCCAAGCGCCGCGACCTCGGCGTGCAGTTCCTCGAATATCTGGTGAGCGACGAGGCGCAGACGATGCTGGCGCCGCTCAACACCGAATTCCCGATCCGCCCCGAAATCGCGCCTGACTCCAGGTTTGGCGGCGCCCGGAGCATTCAAGGAAGAAAACATCCCGCTCGATGCGTTGGGTCGTCACCAAGCGGAAGCTGCGCGCATCTTCGAAGAAGTCGGTTGGAGCTAAGCCAACGCACGTTAGAAGCAGCGGCGCATGAGCCGCCGCAACACCTCCGCACTAACGCGGCGCGCCTTGATGGCGTGGCGCTTGCGGCCGGCTTTGCGACGCTGATCTGCGCGGCGGCCATCGCGGTGCTCGCCTTGCCTGACACGAGGCGCAGGCTGACTTTGGCGCCGCGCTCATCGCGAAGGGCGCATCGGCACGTTCGCGCTGATGCTCGCCGGCGGCGCGGGCGCAGTGTGGCGCGGCGCCGCGTGGCTGGTCACCCTGTGCAAGTTTCCGGGGCGCGCGTGTTCGAATGGGCGCTCGCGATCCCGCTTGCGGCGCCGAGCTACATCCTGGCGTACGCTTACGCGAGCCTGACCTGGGCGGGCGGCTCGCCGATTCCGGTCAGACGGCTTTTGGGGCGCGGCGTTTATCTACGCGGTCGGGCTTTACCCTTACGTCTATCTTGCCGCGCGCGCGGCGTTCGCGAGCCAATCGGCGTGCGCGCTTGAAGCGGCGCGTATGCTCGGCGCATCGCCCACTGCGTGTGTTCTGGCGCGTCGCGCTGCCGCTGGCGCGGCCGGGCATCGCGGCGGGCGCGGCGCTGGCGTGCATGGAAATCGCGGCCGACTATGGCGCGGCGCAGCACTTCGGCTTGACCACGCTTTCGACCGCGATGTTTCGCGCCTGGTACGCACACGGCGAGCCAGGGGCTGCGCTGCAGATTTCTGGCGTGCTGCTTGCGGCCGCGATGTTGTTTCTGTTCATCGAGCGCAGCGCGCGCGGGCGCGCGTCCTACGCCGGCGGGTCATCGCGCTGGCGGCCGCTGCCGCGGTACACCTGAATGAGCGGCGCTGGCGTTGGCTGTGGGCTTTTGCACCGCGCTGATCCTTTGGCGCGCTCCTGCCGCTGTCGTGGTTGGCGCGGCTCGCCTTATTGCACGCAAACGTCGAAGACGATCGCCGGCCGTTCATGAATTCATCGTCTTCTTGACGAGCGGCGCGCTGGTCACGCTGGCGCTTGCAGCGGCGATCGCGGTCGCGGCGCGGCGCATCGTCGTGGGGCAAGACGCCATTGTTCGCGGCAGGCATGGGTTATGCTGCGCCGGGCGCTGTGATCGCGATGGGGCCGCGCTCTTTTTCGGCTTGGCGCGCGAAGCCGGCTGGGTCGGCGGCTTGGGCGCAGGCGTTTCCTGGCAGCCTTGCTCTGGACCTACGCTGCGCGCTTCTCGGCGGCGGGCGTGGGGCCGATCGATGCAGGGCTAGCGCGGCTCTCGAGATCCTCTTCGTCGAAATCCTGAAGGAGTTGCCGGCGACATTGATCCTACGACCGTTCAACTTCGATACTCTCGCGGTCAAAGCCTATTCGTACGCAAGCGACGAGCGCTTGCTTGAAGCAGCAACGCCGTCGCTACTCATTTTCCTCGCAGGCCTTGCGCCGATCATCATTCTTGACGCAACATCGAACGCGGACGCGCAGGGGCAGGCACGCATGAGCAGCGTGCAACTCACCAACGTTCGCCGGCGCTATGGCAAGACGCTGGTGCTCGACGATGTCTCGTTCACGGCGCCGGAAGGCCAGGTGGTGGCGCTGCTTGGCGCATCGGGCTCAGGCAAGTCCACGATTTTGCGATTGATCGCGGGGCTCGAGCCGGTTGACGCCGGCGAAGTTCGGATCGGCGGTGAACGCGTTTCCGGCGCGGGCGCAGCCGTCGCGGCCGAAGCGCGCCGCATCGGCATGGTGTTTCAAGATTACTCGCTGTTTCCGCATTTGACGGCCGGCGCAAATGTGGCGTTCGGTCTGGACAAACTTGGCCGCGCCGAACGCGATGAGATGGCGCTCAAATGGCTCGATCGCGTTGGCCTGAAGCATCGCGCCGGCGCCTATCCGCACGAACTTTCCGGCGGCGAACAGCAACGCGTCGCGCTCGCGCGCGCGTTGGCGCCTAAGCCGCGCGCGATTCTGCTGGATGAACCGTTCTCCGGCCTTGATCCCGGTCCTGCGCGCGGAACTGCGCGACACGACACTGGCGACGCTCGCCGAAGCGAGCACCACGACCCTGTTCGTCACGCATGACGCCGAAGATGCGCTGCAAGCGGCGGATCGTCTGGCGATCCTGAAAGCGGGCCGCGTGCTGCAAGAAGCAGCGCCGCGGGAAGCGTATGATCACCCCGCTTCGCTGGACGCGGCCGCGGCGCTAGGGCCGATCAATGTGTTCAAAGGCGCCGTCAACAACGGCGTCCTCGAAACTCCGTTCGGCGCTGTCCAGGCGTCGCATCTGGCGAACGGGCCGACGGCGGTGGCCGCCGTCCGCGCGGAAGCGATGCCCCTGACGCCGGGCGCTGGCGCGCGGGGTGACGGCCGTCCGCATGGCGCGCATGATCTGGTGCGGATTGAAGCTCAAGGCTGAGCTGGCGCGCGTTGACGCCGGCGCGAGCGCCGCTCGGCGATACGTCTCGGTGCGGATTCAGCCGACGGGCGCGTTCGCGTTCGCGGCCTGATCTCCGGCAGGCTTGCGCAACACGAAGCGGCGGCGCTCAAGCGCGCGCGTGGCCAGCAATTGCAGGCGCATGCGCCAGGCTTCCGCTTCCCAAGCCAACTCCGTGCGACTGGCACTTCCAGCGCACCAGCGGCGGCAAGCTTCGCCCAGCTGCTGAAGGCAGCGCGTGCGGTGAAAAGAAAATCGTCGGTCATGTCCTCATCGGCCTCAAGCATGAAGCCGGCGTCGACGAAGAATTTCAGCACATCGCCATGCGCGCGGATCTGCGGCTCGGCGAAGGATGAGGCGAACGCGGTTGCGAGTTCAGGCGTCTTGAGGCCGACATAGCATTCCACCACCGCGCAAGCGCCAGGCTTCAGGCATTTCATGAACTGCCGGCCAGATGCGGAGGGTAACCGCAATAGGCGAAATCATCGATGCTCAAGAGGCCGTCATAGGCGGCGGGCGTGAACACGTGCGCCTCAAGATCGATGCGCGCCGCCGTGACGCGTTCAGCGAGCTTGGCTTGCTTTAGGCCGTGCTTCAGCGCGCCGAAGGTTTCTTCGCGCCATTCGAAGACGTCAATCTTGCCGGGGTGGGCGGCCGCGACAGCGGCCATCGGGCCAACGAGACCTGGGCCGAGCACGGCGAGCACGCCTTGCGGCTCTAGGCCGATGCGCGCGGGTTCAAGCTTGTCGGCAGTCGCGTCGCCCGGGCGAACGCGGTCCTCGCCCCAGAGCAAGGCGAGCGCTTGCAAGCGCGCGGGCAGTTCGTACAGGAGCTCCTCGAAGAGTTCGTCTTCGGTGGCGGCGTCTTCGTTGGCGGGGGCGCGGCGGCGAGTTGGCCTCGATCTCGGCCAGCGCAGCCTCTTAGTCGAAGTCGTCGCCATTCCACCAGGCGCGAAGTTTCCACGCGTGAGCGCGAGACCTTCTTGTCAAAAAGGGCTTATAGGGCCGCCATAGCACCGGGACCTCAGCCCCAATCCCGTTAACGATTTGCTTGGACGACCGGCAAAAGCGGCGGGCCCTGGGACGGCAACGGCGCGTCTGGATCGTCGATATAGCTCAGAATGTCGTTGAAAACGACCTCGCGCTGGTTATCGCGCAGCAACCAATGCCACCCATTTTCGTAGAGCGCAGTCCGCGCCGAGGCCGGCAAACGGCGGGCGGCGGTGACGGCGGAATTGCGCGGAATGATCTGATCGTGCGCGCCGTAGAGGAATAGGACGTGGCCATCGAGATTGGCCGCGTGCTCGGACGCCGTCTCCATCAGGCCAACCAGGCCGTACACCGCGTCAATCCGGGTCGACCAAATCATGTGCGGCGCCCGCCCGCTTGCAGCAGCGCTTCGCGGTTGTCCGACGCAGTGACGCGCCGGACAACGCCGCGCGGCGGCTGCACTGCGCGCCATGGAAAGGTATGTGCGCCGAGCCAGAGCGCGAGCGCGTATTGATCCGGCAGCGTCGACCAGCCCCACACGGCCGGCGCGACAAGAACAAGGCGATCAACGGTCGGCGCACCGGGCCCCGCCGAGTGGCGATCGCTTCTGCTGATCCCATCGAGTCACCGACCACGACGATCTCTGCGTTCGGGTACGTGCTTCGCGCGACGCGCACCGCGGTGCGCAGATCTTCCATCATCAAACGTTCGCCCGCCCATACGCCGCGATTGGGTGAACGGCCGAAACCACGTGCGTCGTAAGCAAAGACGCAACGCCACGCTCCGCGAACCATGGGCCTGCAAGATAAAAGGTGTTGGCGTAGTCGTTCATGCCGTGCAGGCCGATGATCACGGCGTGCGGCTCTTGGTTGTTCGGCGGCAGCCACGCGGTGAGACCAAGCTCCGCGCCATCGAATGAGATGAAGCGCTCAGCAACAGGCTCAAGCGCGGACCTGTGAAGCCATCCATCGGCGAGCCGGCGCGCTGCACCGTCGGCACGCACGCGGCGAGCACCATCAACGCAAGGCAGAGGAAACTCTGCGCCGCAATTCGGGGACCAAATCTATTTCGAACCATGGATTACGCTTCAGCCAGCCCGTATTTCGCCATGACGGATGCGGCAAAGGCAGGACATTGGCTGGGATAGTCGCGCCATGCGCCGACCGTCTCACCCAACGTCTTCTTCACCGCAGCACCGAGATGATAGCGCTGCGCGTAAGCGCCGACTAGAAGCGTCAACTGCACATTCTTCAAAAGTGGCAGGAGACGCGGACGCCAGCGCGGCGCGCACTCACGCCGTGGCGGCAAATCTGCACCGTTCACCGTGCCGGGAAAGCAAAACCCATAGCTGCGACGGCGATATTTCGTTTGTCATAGAACGTTTCGCGATCGAGCTGCATCCAGTCGCGCAGACGATCGCCGGAGGCGTCGTTCCACGGAATGCCGCTTTCATGCACGCGCCTGCCCGGCGCTTGGCCGGCGATGAGAATGCGTGCGCGCGGATCGACCCAGACAACCGGACGCGGCTCGTGCGGTAGCGCGTCAGCGCAAACGCGGCAGGCGCTGATTTCCGCGACGATGGCTTTGAGTGCGCGCGTCATCCGCTTCCCTGTTAGCGCGATGAACGCGCATGCGTCGATGCGCGTCGGCAGTGCGCCGCCCCGCGGAATTTAGAAGTGCTCCCAGATGGGAGACCGGGCGCGTGATCCGCGCTGAGTAGTCTCTGTAGGGTGCGATGGAAGTCTCCAACCATCGCGCGCTTCACGCGCCCCGGGTTTACACGATCGTTTTCCCGGCCTGGGATCGAGGAGTTGTAGAACGCTGACGATGGCCAGCTCGCCTCCTGAACGATGGCGCGGATCAAAGATCGCGAGCGATAGACTGCTCGTGATCTCCCCGCTTTCGGCACTCACCCTCCATCGAAGGATCATGTGCCGCGGGGCTTAGCTCCAGTACCCAATTCGCCGGTTCAACGGGCAGAGCTTCCTGCTGCTCTGGACTTTGCGGTTTCACTCCCCGCAAACGAAACCCCGCCGATCGTTGCCGCACATTCCAAAGTTTCGGAGCTCTTCGAAATCTCCCGTGTGCGGCGGAGCGGAGTGTGCGCTCGTTTTTGCGGGTGTAGGATAAGTTTGCACGTATCCCCAAAGGTTGGAGCGCGGGCCTCCGGCCCCGCATCGGCGCTTGATCCTTGATGCGCGTGAAGAAATGCGGGGCGGAGCCCCGCGCTCCAACCTGCAAACGGCCGCGCATATCCTCTGGATAGAACGCCCTCCGCCGTCATCGCCGAAACGGACATTCCACAGTTCATGGGCATCCGGCTGGAATTCGCCGTTATCCGCCTGTGACGCTCGTCACGGAAAGCGGTGCGTTCCGGATGCACTGATGTCCTCGCGCCTAGCAGCCGAGGGTTCAGGTCATGGAAGCGATCTTATCAATGTCGGGAATTCTAGGCGCGGCATTCTGCGTCGGGATGTACGCGGCGGTGAGCTGGGGAAAGATAAGCGCTGATAAGCCCGCCTTCTTCATCGTCAACGGCTTGGGGGCGGTGTTGGTTCTGATCGGCGCTTCGCATCAATTTGACGTTGGTGACACCGGCACGGTCGGCCAAGAGTTGATCTGGGCGGCTATAAGTTTCGCAGGAGCGGTTCGCGCTTGGATGCGCGAAGGCGGTTCGGCCAAACTGTCCCAGTGGAAGCAACGCGCCTCGCAATCGGTCTTTGCCACTTTGTATCGCTGACCACAGATGTGTTGCGGGACCGGCTGGGTCGCTCAATTCCAGCCGGTGAGAATGCCGCCCAAGCTAAGGCGTGTTGTCGCCGAAGAGTGCCGTTGATCAAAGTGGCGCGGTGGTGAAACACTCAACCTGACGATTGCCTTCGGCGCTCTCACTTCCATCGTCGCTAGTTTCGTTTTGCGCTACTCGTTGAGCGCGTTGACCTACACGGGCCGAGGCCGTGGACTGAAAGGTTTGTGGAAACAGGAGAGGCTCCATTGCCTCTCGCCACGGCGCTGCTAGGCTCGCACGCGAGGGACTTCCCACCGAGGAAATAAATATGCGCAAACTGCTCGCCGCGACGGCCGTGTTCTGCATGGCCGCCACAAACGCAAGCGCGCAATCACCAATTCCGGGACCGCCTGGTCCGCCGGTTGCGCTCTGTACCGATCTCGCCATCGCCGGTTGGAACGGCTCGCGTTCGCCGCCAGGCGCGCCGCTCGCCGACAATGAGGTCGCGATCTATTTCCAAGTGCGCAACAACGGCCCCCGCACGTACATGGCGCCCGACGAGAACAAGCAGTGGATCACGCTGGTGCTGGACATGCCGAGCGGCGCGCAAGTTGTCGCAACCAGTGTGCTGCCGCCTTCTGGCTCAGGCGCCGCTTCCCTCGCGCGCGGCGCGAGTTGGCGAGGCCATGTGCGCGGCACACTGCCGGCCGGCGTCACCCGCACACGTCATCCGCCCGCGCGCCTACTGATCAACTACGCGCCCGCAAGCGCGGGCTGGTCACCGCCGTTGGATTGCAACACTTCGAATAATGCGCGTTCGGTCGTGCTCCGCTAAGCTCCCTCGGGTGCGCACGCCAACTTAGACCGTGGCGCATGTCCGCTAAGGGCCAGCGTGCGTCATAGCTAGAATTTTCGCGAGTGGCCTACTCCTCCAGTGCGGTCAGTGATTTAGCGCACACGGCAACGGAGTGTTGTCGCCGGAGGCGGTCACTCATCCCTTGGCTCACGGGTCCACGAAATCATCGAGGGGAGGGCACGAATCCGACATCGAGAAAGCAAGCAGGAGGCGGTCCGCGTTACCAACGGCTTTCCTGCTTCGCTTCGGCGAGTGGCAACCACGCGAGCGTGACACCGCGCAATGTCCGACGCCAGACCTAGCCCAAGGCGGGCGCCACAGCATGTTACGTGCAAGCATGCATTTTCTTGTCACTCGCGACGCAGCCGGCTTTTGGCATTGGAAGCTCCTCATGACGGATCTCAGCACGATCGCGGGGAGTGTGCTGGCCTACGCTACACGCGTGGCCTGCGAGGACGGAATTGATCTCGTGAGGATCACCAACAACGGCACGCCAATTCGCTACACGCCTCAGGACATAGCAGAATAACTCGCGCTCCTTCGACTGGCCTACTCTCTCAATTCCAGTCAGTGACTTAGCGCACGCAGCAACGGCGTGTTGTCGCCGTAAGGCGGTCATTCGGATGCCGCGGTTGGAGTATCTGCACGCGCGGTCGGCCAACGTTCCGTGCAGCCGCTCTGACAGCTGGCGTCGAGCTGAAATTTGCATCGCGATTTCCAGCGGATGTTCCGGCTCCGCTCTCGCTTCCTGGCTCGCGTTTCTCGTAATCGATTTCGAAGGTCCTTCACGCGCTCCGTTGTGCCCGCCAGCGGACGCCATTTCGCCCAGGCGTCCTCGATACCGCGAACCTGCCGGTTTCAGTGCGCCCACGATCGCTCGAAATCGCCCTAGCGTCTTGCCCCGGCATACCGGCGCCCCATCAAGTAGGCGGCGGCTTGTTGTTGCCCAAAGCGTATTTGAGCGCCGGGAAGACGGCCGTGCCCCGTTCAGGGTGCCAAACGCATTCTCCTTGGAACGGAAGGCCCCAGTAAGGCCATAAGCGGGTCCGACATCGGCAGCCTCCTTGGCCAGCGCTGAAGACCCGGTGCCCCAGAGGTGCGGTTGTCCGGGGGTTCAGGCAGCGCTCTAGCAGATTTTCCGGCATCCGCTTAGGGCCAACGTGCGCACGGAATTCTCGGGGGCGACCACTCTCGCGATGCGGTCAATCCTTGGCAAGGTGGTCCAGATTCGAACTTCCATCGGGAGTGCTTCGGAGCGCAGCCGCCAGAGCAGCGGCCGCTCTCCAGGCCCTGGGCCCTTCGCCTGGCAGCCATCACGCATCTCCGTCTTCCTGTAGGCTAGCACCCATCGGACAGGTTGCGCCAGCGCGCATCAGTGGCCCAAAATCCGCCGTCGTCCTTCGCGGTGTTGTCCGGGGAACTCGACTGCTGGCTCTCGAAACTGTCGTCTCGCCGGTCAGCCCGCGATACGCCGGCTCGTCGCACGGGACCACATGGAAGGTGGCGCGTACCCTGTCCGCTCGACCCCAATAGGGGACGAGTTGATCCGCTGGAGGGGGCTGGGGGCGCCGCGTCCTACAATGGCTCTTCGCGACCGGCCTACGCTTCAGGAAGGCTCATCGCTGGCGCTGGCGCCCCTCGAAACCGCGGTGATTAGCGCCAAGTTCCGAAGTGGACGCTCGATAACGATCCTGCGTCATCAGGCAGCCTTCTGGCTTCACGCGGCTTGGAACGAAGCTTGTGCTTCTGGATGAGTCTCAATCTCCAAGATGCATCCAAGAACAGCCGGCGACCAGGAACGTGGCGCGGCGCGTCGAAGATGCGTTGTGAACGGGCGCGCCGTCATCCTGCGGAAACTATTCAGGTAGCCGTGCGCCAGGACTCAGGCGCGATCGCCCCGCGCCGCGATGGCCTCAATGGGATCGATTACCGCTTGGCCCTCCATGCCGCGGAAGAAGAAGCGCGAATGAGAAGCCGCGAATCGTCCGCGGTTTGGCCCGCTATCTAGTTCTCAACGCCGCTCGTCAATCACGGAGCAAGCCGGCGTCGAAACCTGCCAATGGCAGCCCGGCTGTGTTCGTGCCGTTCATCATCCTCCGGTCCACTGTCGCGTCTCGCCGTTTGCAGACCTAGCCCAGAAGAGCATAGCTGGGCTGTGTAAGAGACAAACCGTCGTATGGATCGAGCGCGGCTAGCTAACCAACCTGCGCTGAGCCAATCGAAACGCACCCACCAAGCCACTGAAGCGGCACGACCACTGCACGCCGTTGCCGTTATGGCCGCTAAAATGGAGACGACCCAGAAGGTGGCCAAAGGTCACCGACGTCTTTAACTCTGTGGCGTCGTCGTCAGTCATGCTTTCAAGATCGGATCGCCAAGAGGTGGGCGCCAACGTCCGCGTAGAGCCAGCGTAGGCCGTCGGTACAAAATCACGAATGGCTTGGTCGCTCAAAGCTGACGCTGGCGTCAACAGCCGGCGACTGGCCTACTCTCGCCGTCCAGACATTGCCAGCGTTGGGTTGGGCGCCAGCGAGCGTTCCGCTATCAAGTTCTCAAGCCCAATAACCGCTGATTGAACCCGCATGAACCTCTACGACCGCTACATCCTGCCCCGCTGCTTAGCATGGCCTGTTCTGCAATCCGGTTCGGATGCAGCGCGACAAGATGTGCCGCAAGCTGGGGCGTCGTGCTCGACTGGGCTTCGGCGCAGGCCTGAACCTGCCACACTACGATCCGCGCAAGGTGGTCAAACTTTATGCCTTGGAGCCAGCGGTAGGCATGCTGGCGCGCGCCCGCAAAGCAGCGCATCGCGCGGCTTTCCCCGTCGAAATCCTCGCCGAGAAAGCCGAGGCGCTGTCGCTCAAACGCCGGTGTGACACCGTGCTCGTCACCTATTCCCTGTGTACGATCCCAAACGCAGTCACAGCGCTTGAAGGCGCGCGGCGCGCACTCAAGCCTAGCGGACGCCTGCTGTTCTGCGAACACGGGTTGGCGCCCGATGACGGCGTGCGCCGCTGGCAGCAACGCATCGAGCCAGTCTGGAGCATGATTGGCGGCGGCTGCCATCTGACGCGTAACATACCAAAGCTGATCCGCGACGGCGGATTCACCATCGACGAGTTGGACACGATGTACCTACCCAAGTCGCCCAAATGGGCTGGCTTCAATTACTGGGGCGCCGCGCAACCGTGTTGACGGCTGCCCAATTGAACCATTGCACGCGCCATTGGACATGTTTCGCGACGTGCAGCGACGGAGAGACATCGCCGTTAGTAGTCACATCGCCCGAACGTTGAACACTTCCACAGAAGAGGCGCGGCGCCAATTCACGCTCGCTTGGCCGGACAGGTAGTGAAGCCGAGCATTGCGTAGAGTGGACACCATCCGACAAGGCCCGTAACGAGCGGCACCAGGCCCACGTAAGCCCAGGGTGTCTGCGGACCGATGAATGCGAGCGATAACACGCTCGCTCCGACAACAACGCGCAAGACCCGGTCAATCGCGCCTTCATTCGCCTTCATGGTCGCCTCCTTTGTGTGGGACGTCGCAACCATGTCGAAGCCGAAGAAGGCTGTCGGTGACTAAGTCACACTTCGTCCGCCAGACGCTGCAAAGCGGCTCTGCGCAATACCTGTACTCTGCCGCGCGACAAAGCGGTATCCCCTGTTTCGCCATAGTCGAAAGTAGCCGGCTAACCGCCTCCCGCGCTGATCCGATCTCTATGGCCAGGTCTCGTGCGTAACCCGCGCCAAGCCATCACCATCGATCAATCGAACAAGCGCGGTGGCCACGCTGCTCAAGCCCGGTGAAAGCCAGAGCCTCCACCGTGCGTTCGAAGTCCACGAAGCGCTCGGCCACCGAGTTCATAACCGCGCTCCGAAACGCCGTGTCGTTGATCATGAGTTGATCAAATGCGCCAGGCGGAATGAGAAGCGCCTCTATCGCTTCCTCCACAACGCCTTCGGCGCCGTAAGCGCGATGCTGAACTAAGCATGTGAACGTCTACAGACATATCTCACCGGGCTGGACACGATAGAGAACAATTTCTCGCCCGCTCGCCGAACTGATCGTCACTTTGATTAAGCCGCGCTCCAGGGCCAGAAACCCTGGACAGGGATCACCACTGCGAAAAAGCCGATCGCCCACACCGGCCCTCATCGGTCTGACGCCTTGTGCCTTCTCAGCGTTCGACACCATCCGATTGACCATCACGACTATCACCCACCGGCGCTTGCGCCCTATCCGAGTAGGTAAGCGTAAGCCCTCGTAATAAACTGCGCGACCTGCTTGGTCGCTGCAAACGACGTCGCCGGTAATGCTCCGGCTCTTCGGCGTATGGTCGCCGGTTGCTGTCGTGCCTTGCAAAGCAACGCCGAGCAGGGAGACAGCCCGTTTGAGATCTTGCGCTGCCGTCTATGGCAGCAGACCAACCTTAGTCTTCCAACAGTGACCGCAACATCCATGCGGTCTTTTCATGGACGTTTAGCCGTTGCGTCAGCAGATCAGCAGTCGGTTGATCATTGGCGCCTTCAACCAAGGGAAAGATGCCCCGGGCGGTTCGCGCAACGGCTTCGTGACCTTTGACGAGAACCCTTACCATCTCCAGCGCCTTGGGAGGATTGGCTGGCGCATCCTTGACCGAGCTGAGGCGACCGAACTCGCCATAGCTTCCCGGTGCATGATGACCAAGCGCGCGAATGCGCTCAGCGATCGGATCCACTGCATTCCACAATTCCGTACTGGGTCATGAACATCACGTGCAGCGTGTTGAACATCGGCCCTGTCACGTTCCAGTGAAAATTGTGCGTCGTCAGATAAAGCGTGTATGTATCAGCCAAGAGCTTCGACAGCTCGATGGCGATCTGCGCACGATCCTCCGCCGAGATGCCGATTTCGATGTGTCTCGCGTCCGCTTTCGCCATACTGGCACTCCTCACTTTAACAACATGGGCACTGGCTTACCGCTCTGCCAGCGACCGCCGTGCGACAGAAGCGACAGAGTCCTCATTGGTTTGCATATCGCTTCTCCTATTCAGCGGCTTTCAGTTTCGGAAGGTGTGGGTCCGCGATGTTGGGGGTGGCGTCCAGTGGCCTCTCGTCGTCGCGCATCACAACGTAAATCGCTGGGATCACCAGCACCGTAAGCAGTGTCGATGAGGCGAGACCGAAAAGCAGCGAGATCGCGAGCCCTTGGAAGATCGGATCGAACAGAATGACGGTCGCGCCGATCATTGCGGCAAGCGCCGTAAGCATGATCGGCTTGAACCGAATGGCCCCGGCTTCCAGCAATACGTCACGGAGCGGACGCTCCGCCGTTTTGGCGTGGCGGATGAAGTCCACTAGCAGAATCGAGTTTCTGACAATGATGCCCGCAAGCGCGATGAAACCGATCATCGACGTCGCCGTAAATGGCGCATTGAAGAGGATGTGTCCGATCACGATGCCGATGAGTGTGAGCGGGATCGGCGTCAAAATGACCAGAGGCAGTTTGAAGCTTTTGAACTGCGCCACGACAAGAATGTAGATGGCGAGGATCGCCACCATGAACGCGGCGCCCATATCGCGGAAGGTCACGTAGGTGATCTCCCACTCGCCATCCCACAAAATCGAAGGCGCGTTTTCGTTCGCCGGCTGGCCGTGCATTAAGATTTGCGGCCGCTCTACAGCGCCCCAATCGTGCTCGCGGACGAGCCGCTCCACATCGAGCATCCCGTAGATCGGCGCCTCATACGCGCCGGCAAGTTCCGCCATCACCATTTCGGCGTAGCGACCGTTGCGGCGGAAGATGGGATATGATCCCTCTTCCTCCTGCGCCGACACCGACTCGCCCAGTTCGACGAGGCGAACTCCGTTCTGCGTCGCTGCCACGGGCATGGATGCCAGTGCTGATTCCAAGACCGCGCTGACTGCGGCAGTCGCACCGCGATCTCGATTGGATTGCGTCCTTCGCCGCGATGCGAGTAGCCAATCACTTGACCGCCCATCGCGACCGCAACGCTATCCATCATGTCGCGTTCGGACACGCCGAAGAATTCTATCTGCTCGCGGTTGGGCGTGAGGCGCAGGCGAGGCCGCGGAACGCCATAACCATTGTCGATATCCACCAGATACGGAACCTGGC
The DNA here is from genome assembly GCA_016703335.1 of Caulobacteraceae bacterium. Taxonomy (GTDB): domain Bacteria; phylum Pseudomonadota; class Alphaproteobacteria; order Caulobacterales; family Aquidulcibacteraceae; genus Vitreimonas. The sequence continues at coordinate 99,524 of JADJCG010000017.1, forward strand.
GAAAGATGTCCTGCAGCTGTCGCGCCGCCTCGCGGCGGGTTTGCGCATCTGGACCGTACACTTCCGCCAGCAACGTCGCGATAACTGGCGGACCAGGCGGCACCTCGACGACGCGGATGACCGATCCTTCCGGCAACGAGAGAGCCTGGAGGCGCTGGCGCAGATCAAGTGCGATGGCGTGGCTCGTACGGCTGCGCTCGCCTTTTGGCAGCAGGGTCAATTGCAGATCACCCAATTCCGGGCGCTGGCGCATATAATAGTGCCGAACGAGGCCGTTGAAGTTGAAGGGCGCAGCCGTGCCCGCATACGCATCCACGGATACGACTTCGGGCACGCTTTGCGAGATGCCGGCGGCTTCGATGAGGACGCGCTCGGTAGCCTCTAGTGAGGCGCCCTCAGGCAGATCGACAACAACTTGCACTTCGGATTTGTTGTCGAACGGCAGCAGCTTCACACGCACTGTGCGCGTGGCGAATAGCGTGCAGGCAACCAAAGTCGCGACACCAACAATGACCAAAAACCGGCGCGCCCCTTTGCGGGAGCGAATAATGGGCGCGGCGACGCGGCGATAAAGCCGCCCGAACAAGCCTTCTTCGTCGTGCCGGTGCGCTGACCCTTGCGCCGTAGCGGCCTCATTCTTCGGCGCAAACTTGAGCATCAGCCAAGGAGCGATGACGACTGCGACGAAGAATGAAAACAGCATTGCTGCCGAGGCATTGGCCGGGATCGGCGCCATGTAGGGGCCCATCAATCCGGAAACGAACATCATGGGCAGCAACGCCGCTACGACAGTGAGCGTTGCGACGATTGTCGGATTGCCAACTTCGGCGACGGCCGCGATGGCGGCGTCGACGCGCGAACGGCCATCACGCGCGGCCCAATGGCGCGCGATATTCTCGATGATTACGATTGCGTCGTCGACGAGAATGCCAATGGAAAAAATGATGGCAAACAGGCTGACGCGATTGATTGTGTAGCCCATGAGGTTAGACGCGAACAACGTGAGCAGGATCGTGGTCGGGATCACCACGGCCGTCACCATCGCCTCGCGCCGCCCAATAGCGAAGAAAATCAGCGCAACAATGGAGAGCGTCGCCAAGCCAAGGTGCAACAGCAGCTCGTTCGCCTTTTCATTCGCGGTCTCGCCGTAATTGCGCGTGATGGCGACGTCTACGCCTTGTGGGATCAAGCTTCCTTCCAGCGCGCTTAACCGCGCCTCGACAGCCTGAGAAACGACGACGGCATTGGCGCCGTCTCGCTTGGCGACGGCGAGACTTACCGCTGGCGCCATACGTTGATGTTCGCCCTCGCGCGTGAAGCGCCAAACACGAGCTTGATCCTCGCGAGGCCCGAAAGTCACCTCGGCGATATCACGGATATAGACGGTTCGGCCGTCAGCCGCTTGCACCGTAAGCAGGCCGATCTCCGCCGGATCATCCAACGTTTCGCCAACGGCGGTGGCGTTTGTGCCCTCGCGTCCACGCAGATCTCCGCCGGGGAACGCGCGGTTCGCATTGCGAACGGCTTCGATAACGCGGCCCAGCGGTACGCCATAGAGAGCGAGGCGACCGGGATCAGGAGCGACACGAATTTCCTGTGGCCGCCCTCCAACGATGAAGGTCAGACCCACATCGTCCACCTTCATCAGCTCGCTCTGAAGCTCGTCAGCGACCCGGTAAAGCGCACTATCATCCCACCGGTCCGCAGCGACCGCGCTCGGAGAGAGCGTGATCACCATAATCGGCACATCGTTGACGCCGCGCGCCACGATCTGCGGCTCTGGTATGCCAACCGGAATGCGGTCGTAGTTCGCGCGGATTTCTTGCTGGATGCGAACGATCGCATCGTCGGGATCTGTGCCAACGAGAAAGCGCGCCGTTACAAGGACGCGATCATCTTCTGTCTGGCTGTAGACGTGCTCGACACCCTCGATGCCCCTAACGATTGTCTCAAGCGGCTTGGTTATGAGTTCAACAGCGTCGGGCGCACGTAGTCCATCGGCCCGGACGCTGATGTCGACAAGCGGCACCGAAATTTGCGGCTCTTCTTCGCGCGGTATCGTGAAAAGCGCGAGCAGCCCTACCGCCAGAGCCGTCAACAAGAAGAGCGGCGTGAGTGGTGAGCGAATCGTGCTCTTCGTCAGCGAACCGGAAATGCCGAGGCTCATGTCCGCGCCTCCGGGAGGAACTATGACATCCCCTGGTTCAAGACCGGACAGTATTTCCACACCGTCCGCCATCGCCTCCGGTCGGAACGGCGCCGCCGCGTTGGACCGGCGCATCAATGACAGCGCCTTCTGCGCGCATCAGGCGCACATAGTCGACACCATACCTAGTCTGGATATAGCGCGCCGGGATGACTATGGCCTCGCGCTGGCCCGCTGGGATCAAGACACGCACGCGCGCGCCGACAAACCCGCCTTCAAGTCCGCGCGCATCCAAATCGGCCATGACGCGGCCGTTCTCGATTGCCGGATAGACCTGCCGCACGCGCACAGAGAGCGCCTCGGCGCCGTCATGTGCGTCGAGAATGCGGATGTCCTGCCCTTCTTGAATGTATTGCGCTTGTCCCTCAGGCAGTTCCAATCGAAGCACGCGCGCACCGGTGGCGATCGCAACGACAACTTCGCCAGGCATCACCACGGCGCCCTGCGGGATCGGCGCGCGTGTGACCCGACCATCCGCAGGGGCAAGCACCCGCCCCTGCGAGCTGGCCTCAGATAGAGCGCCGCCCTGCGAACGTGCGGCGCGCAGCTGAGCCTCCGCCGCGCGTGTTTCCGCATTGATCTGGTCCATACGGGCCTGGGCGAGGAAGCCGCGGTCAAACAACACTTGAAAGCGCGCTTGATCAGCTCGCGCGCGCTCTGCGGCCGCTTCTGCTGCGGCCACAGTGGCCGCGCCAGCCTGCGCCTCGAGCGCTAGGCGCTGATCACTAATGATCGCGACGACCTGTCCGCGGCGCACCTGATCACCTTCGCGCACCAAGAGGCGACTGAGCGTGCCCCCGATACGGGCGCGCGCATCTCCAACATCGCGGCTTGTCAGGATCGCCGACACCGTCTTGTAGTCGGGAACCACGGCTCGCTGGATCACCAATTGCTCTGCAGGCGGGGCAGAGGGCGCGTGCGCGACAGGCAGTTGGCGTCCGCAGGCGCCAAGCAGCACCAGTGCCGCAAGCAATCCTTGAGCTCGCCTCATCGCCGACTCCTCACCTGACCCTGCGACGCTACGGCTCGTCTGACCTTGCGTGAGATCAAGGCGGCGACTGCCAGAACAGCAATCTTCTTGGCACAGCAGGCTCGCATACTTGCGCATATACGCATGTTCTAATATATATGCAACGACGCCCGGAGCGTCGGGAGGAAAGAAGATGGCGACCATTGCAGTACTTGGCGCCGGCCTAGGCGGAGTTCTGGCAGCCTATGAACTCAAAGCCGAAGCGAGCGCCTCAGACAGAGTCGTCCTCATTTCAAAAGGCGATACCTACCACTTCGTCCCCTCCAATCCCTGGGTAGCGGTCAGCTGGCGGGAGCGCGCCGCGATCGAGGTGCAACTGCCATCCGTGATGAAACGCAAGGGGATCGAGTTCCTGTCGATGGGCGCAAAGCGCGTCCATCCTGCCGAAAACCGGCTTGAGCTGAGCGATGGGACGTCGCTCGTTTACGACTATCTCGTCATCGCAACAGGACCCGATCTCGCGTTCGACGAGATTGAGGGCCTTGGACCCGAACGGTTCACCCAATCGATCTGCCACGTGGATCACGCGGAACGCACCGCGACAGCATTTGACCTGTTCTGCGACGCGCCCGGTCCCATCGTAGTCGGCGCCGTTCAGGGCGCCTCGTGTTATGGACCTGCCTACGAATTCGCGATGATCCTCGATACTGAGCTTCGGCGCCGTAAGCTGCGCGACCAAGTGCCTATGACGTTCGTTACCGCCGAACCTTATGTCGGCCACCTTGGTCTCGATGGCGTTGGGGATACGAAGGGCTTGCTCGAAAGCGAAATGCGCGAGCGGCACATCAAATGGATCACCAACGCTCGCGTCGCCAAAGTCGAAGCCGGCAAAATGACGGTTGAAGAGCTAAGCGACGACGGCGCCGTCAAGACTACTCACGAACTGCCCTTCAAGTTCTCGATGATGCTCCCCGCCTTCCGAGGCGTTCCAGCGATCTCGGGCATCGAAGGGTTGGTCAACCCGCGCGGGTTCGTCGTTGTCGATAAATACCAGCGCAATCCCACTTATCCGAATGTGTTCGGTATTGGCGTCGCGGTTGCCATTCCGCCAACGGGCAAGACGCCCGTTCCTGTTGGCGTCCCCAAAACCGGTTTCATGATTGAGTCCATGGTCACCGCGACGGCCAAGAACATCGGCGCATTGCTGCGCAAGAAAGCGCCGCAAGAACAAGCGACGTGGAACGCGGTCTGTCTCGCCGATTTCGGCGATGAAGGCGTTGCCTTCATCGCCCAACCGCAAATCCCCCCGCGCAATGTCAATTGGTCCGCCCACGGCAAATGGGTGCACCTCGCGAAAGAGCAGTTCGAGAAATATTTCCTCGGCAAGCTTCGGCGCGGCCAAAGCGAGACATTCTATGAGGCGCTCGCTCTTAAGGTCTTAGGCATCGCCAAACTGAAAGAGACCAAACGATGAGCCAAGTTGCCTGTCCCTCTTGCGGCATCGGCAATCGCGTCGGCGCTGGCGATCCGCACGCCGCCAAGTGCGGTCGTTGTGGCGAACAACTCTTCGCAGGCGCGCCGATCGATGTCGACGACGCTGCCTTCGCGGCGCACCTCAAGCTCAGCTCGGCGCCGGTACTCGTCGATGTCTGGGCGCCCTGGTGCGGCCCGTGTCGCATGATGGCGCCCACTTTCGCTGCGGCCGCTCAGCACTTCGAACCCGATGTGCGTTTCTTGAAACTCAATGCCGATCAAACGCGCGCCCCAGCCCAACTCGGTGTTCGCGGCATTCCCGCGCTCATCCTCTTCCACAACGGCCGCGAGGTTGCTCGCCAAGCGGGCTAAATGACGGCCGACCAATTGAACGCATGGCTTAGCCGCGCACTGGCGCCGCTCTCGGTTACGGAGAAACAATCATGACGATTGATCGTGCTGTTTTCGCATTCGCCGGCATCGTGGTGCTGGCCGGATTGGCGCTGGCCATTTGGGTTCACCCCTATTGGGTGCTCCTGTCAGCCTTCGCCGGCCTCAACATGTTTCAAGCAGCGTTCACCGGATTTTGCCCGGCGGCGATGGTTTTCAAACGGCTGGGTTTCAAGCCAGGCATCTTGTTCAAATAAAATCACTTGCCGCCATATAATTCGCAGAGCGCACCGACAAGCTTCTGAGCCGTAGGATTGGCAAGACGATAGTAAACGTTCTGACCTTCTCGTCGAGTTGCAACAAGGCCGTGCGCGCGGAGCTTCGCCAGATGCTGTGACAGCGCAGACTGGGTGAGGTTCACATACTCACCCAATTCTGAGACTGCCATTTCGTCGGCGCTTAGCCGGCAAAGGATGATGAGCCGCTGATCGTTCGCGAGCAATTTGAGAAGCTCTGCGGCCTCACCGGCCCTGCTCTCAAGATCTCGTATTGCTTTCTTGTTTTTCGTCGCCGTGGCCATCAAACGCTCCTGCGACATATATTAGCATCCACGCATGTTTTGCCAACTCCTTGATGCGGATCAAACCCGCGCACTGCGCCCTGCCGCAAACACAGCATATGAGCACGCTTACCTTTCCCTTCTTGCGCGCGACCCAGAAACACTCACGTGCGCCGCAACGTTCGAGCACACCGGATCGGGTCCTGGCGACGCTCCCCGTGAATCTCACCGCCGAGCGCGTACTCGCGGTCGAACATTACACCGACCGCCTCTTCCGCTTTCGGATCACGCGCCCCGCAGCGTTTCGGTTCCGCGCCGGTGAGTTTGTGATGATTGGCCTGCACACGGAAAATCGCCCGCTTCTGAGAGCCTATTCAATCGCTTCGCCGCCTTGGGACGATACGCTTGAGTTCTATTCAATCATCGCTCCAAACGGACCGCTCACATCGCGCCTCTGCCACATCAAGCCGGGCGACGAAGTGCTCATGGCGCGGAAGGCCACTGGCACACTGGTGCTGGATGCGCTGACGCCGGCCAGTAGGCTCTTCCTACTATCGACCGGGACCGGTTTCGCACCCTTCGCCAGCCTTCTGCGCGAGCCTGAAACCTACACAAAATTCGAAAAGATCGTCGTGACGCACACTTGCCGCGAAGCGGCCGAGCTTCGCTACAGCGAGGACATCGTCAACGCACTGCCCGAAGATCCCCTGGTCGGTGAGGCGGCCGCATTGCATGTTATGCGCTATGCCACGTGCACACGCACCTCGTGCCACCGCTCCGGCCGCGTTACAGATCTCATTTGGTCGCGCAAGATGTTCTCCGATCTCGGCATCGCGCCCCTAAATCCCGCCACTGATCGGGTCATGGTCTGCGGCTCGCTTCCGTTCATCCACGACATGCAGGCCATCTTGAACGCCAAGGACTTTATCGAAGGCTCAAATGCGGCTCCCGCCGATTTCGTCGTGGAGAAAGCGTTCGTCGGCTGAAAGGAACCAAGTGCTCAAAGACTGGCCTAAGATGGCGCAGGAACTGAACACCCTCGTGTCGCGTCTGAGGGGGCGGCAGGTGACGTCATGCGCGCCTTTAGCCAGCAAGCTCAGGCTGCGCTGAAGCCGACGGCGTTGGATACAAAGACCAAGGAACTCATCGCGCTTGCAGTCTCCGTTGCAATTCGCTGCGACCCTTGCATCACGTTTCACGCCAAGGCAGCGGTCGCGGCTGGCGCAACCGATGATGAGATCGGCGATGCGATGGGCGTCGCGATCTACATGGGCGCAGGTCCCAGTGTGATGTACGCGGCTCAAGCTCTGGAAGCCGTCGAGCAATGGCGCAGTCAGCCCCAAGGCGGTTGAGCGTCGCCTTGCAGGCGTAAAGCGTGCGCACACCGAGGGAATGTCCAAATTCCGAGGTCAATGAGATCGCTCATGACTGCCGACCGGCTGCAATGGGCCAACGTGGGTCGTTGAGCGAAATTCTGCGAGTGACCTAGTCGCTCCAAAGCTGCCGGCGACGTACTGACTGCGTGGGTGGCCCAAGTTCGCCGAGAACAGACATTCCGCATGGGTGTGATAGTCGCGCGCAGCGTTGCACGCCGCCCGATGAGAAAGGCCGGCCCCGCCGTGAAACGCCTTGGCGCACCGGGCAGTTCGGGACCCAAAATGGGTAACAATCCATACGTAAACTGATCCAGCGGTAGGCTGGCGCGCGGTGTAACCGTGCATTCACCAACTCACTCGCCACCGGAGCGCGGCCTTGAGTTAGCTCAACGCGAAAATCGCTAGTTTGCCCAAGAGCGAGGTCGGGGACAGCGAATGGCGTGGCCACAACTGGACAATGTGGACGCGCTTGTCCGCAATGCTCGCCACAATGCTCGCTTCGCCAGCGTTCGTTTGCCGATCGTGGTCATTGTCTCCGGCTTTCTATGGCAACTCGTGACTCCGACGGTTGCGATCACTTGGATCGTTGCGATGTTGATCGTGGAGCGTGCCTCCACTTACGCGCGCGGGAAGTTAATCGCTGGCGACACCCATTTCGCGGCGCTGCACTTGTTCACGCTCTGCGTGATGTCAGCGCTGTGGGCGTGCTTCGGTGTTGTGCTTTGGAGTTCCAACACCGAACTCGGTCGCATCGCAGCGCTCATCGGCTTGCTTACCACGGCGATCTATGGCGCGTTGGGCGGGCAAAAAGATATCCGCCCCGCATTCATTCTGACTGTGCCCGCCTTGCTGGCCTTGGTTGTCCTCGTTAGCTGGCACGCTTGGACACATTGGTCACCCTGGCAGGCGATCATTGGCTCGCTCGCTACTTTTGGCGCAGCGATCTGCGTGTTCGTCTGCGCATTGGCGCTGCATCGCTCAGACGCATCGCTCGAGGGCGCTAATCGCGAGCTTGAACAGCTTGCCGATAAACTTTCCAAGAACTCCGCCCTGCTTGAAGCAACCTCGGCAATGGCTCAGGTTGGCGGATGGCGTCTCGATCTCAGGACCGGAAATCTCGACTGGACGGCCCAAACTAGACAGATACATGACGTCGATGAATCGTTCACGCCGACGCTCGAGGCCGCGCTCGGATTTTACACACCTGACTCACGATCAAGAATCGAAAAGGCATTTGCAGAAGGCGCTGAGAAGGACGGCGGTTGGGACTTAGAGCTTCAAATCCGAAGCGCGCGAGGCGTCGACAAGTGGGTGCGCGCAAACGGTAGGGCCACGATTGTTGATAGCGCCCCGATAGAAGTGCTCGGCGCCATTGCCGACATCTCGCAGCGCGTTCGTTTGGAAGAAGGCCTGCGCCAGGCGCAAAAACTTGAAGCAATCGGGCGACTGGCGGGCGGTGTCGCGCATGATTTCAACAATGTCCTCACCGCGATTGTCAATTCAGCAGATCTCTTGCACAGCGCCAGGAACGATGATGAGCGCCGCGTGACGCTCGTGGCGATCATCCTAAAAGCCGCTGAACGGGCGACAGGCTTGACGCGCAACCTGCTTGCCTTTTCGCGCCAACAGGTGCTGACGCCCAAACCAACGGATCTTAACACGGCAATCACAGAGGCTGCCGAGCTTCTGGCCGCGCTTATTCCAAGTGACATCTGTGTCGTCGTCGAATGTCACAACGATGAAGTGCTCGCCCTACTTGACCCTACTCAACTCTGTAGCGCGCTCGTCAATCTGGCGGTCAACGCTAGAGACGCAATGCCTAGGGGGGGGACTTTGCGCCTGCGTGCAACAATTCGGAACGAGGTGGACGCTGATTTTGCCGTCATCATCGTTGCCGATACCGGCGCAGGAATTGATCCCGCCGTCGCAACCAATATCTTCGACCCCTTTTTCACGACAAAGAGCGGCGATGGCGGGACCGGACTCGGTCTCGCAATGGTGCACGGCTTTGTCACCCAGTCAGGAGGAAGCATATCGGTAGATTCCGCTCCGGGCATCGGAACCACTTTTGCGCTCAGCTTTCCGCTGCTGGCCGAGCGCCAGGACATCGCCGCTTCAAGGAGCGAAGAACCAGCAGCGCCTCAGCCCTTGGCGGGTGCGCGCATACTGCTCGTGGACGACGATGAACTGGTTCGAGACGCGCTTGCGATTTCATTGTGCGACGAAGGATATTCCGTCGTCACTGCCGCGGATGGGCCGCAAGCACTACAACTCTATGAAGACGGGACTGAGTTCGATCTGGTTGTTGCGGATGTGGTGCTAACCGCTGCGATGTCTGGACCGCTGTTGGCGCAAATGCTCCTGGAGCGGAACCCTTCGTTGAAGACTGTGCTGGTCTCCGGCTACACGCGAGACAAGCTCACCGAAACGGGAAGGCTTCCCGCCGGCGTGTCGTTCTTGCAGAAGCCATTCTCTATGGAGACACTAGCTTCGCATATGGCGGAACTCAAAATCGGCTCTCCCCAAGGAGACTTTGGCTTCTGAGCCAAACGTCTCGCGCGGCCGAAGTGCGCGGCTGCGTCCTACCCCACCGCGATAGGCGGGTTTGGGCCAACCTGGGCCGTAGCGTACAAAATCACGAACGGCCAAGTCGCTCAATTCGTGACGATCGCGTCAGCAGCCGGCGACCGGCCTACTCTCGCCGAAAGCGGACGTTCAGAGGCTATCGGTGAGATGCCTGGGCGCATGAGATTTTACGAATGCGATTGCCTCCGACAATCGAGCAGCCCCGACTTCTGCTGGATCAAGACGAATGACCCAGCCCGCCTTGGAAGCATCACGCATGAAGAGTACCCCGGTGAACTTGTATACTTTCGTGATTTGAGACCAGCTGAAGGTCTGTCCGTGCTCATTCGTGACACCGAGCGGAGTGAAAACCGCAAGCGATGGCGGGTTGCGAAGGCGTTTGAAGTAATCGTACCCGACAAGGCCGGCGAGCGCCCCAACCCCAGCGTACGGGATTGCCATGAGCGAGCCATCTCGCCCAGCGCCAAGAGCGGCAGCGGCACATGCGACGCTGCCGAACACAGCGAGCGCGATTCCTAGAAGGATGTAATTGCGGCTCTGGTAGAGGGTCACACCTCAATCCATGTCGCGAACTTGCGGATGTCGCAATGTCCGCAACGGGCCAGCTATAGCCGCTTGGACAAATTCCTACCAATGCCGCTTTCGATCCCGCAGGAAAAAACGAAGATCTCCGCCCCGGCGAAAGCGGACGCTGACTTACTCGTCGCTAGCCCGATAGCGCAGGCGCACGGCGGGAATGACGCCGACGTCGATTTCCATGTGTGCGCATTCGAAGCCTGGCGCCTTGATTTGGCGATGCATGTCGCCAGCGCGGCGTAGAACGCTGAACATCGAGGCGCCGATCTTGTTGTCTTTCAGCGCTTCGCGGGCAGCGGCGATGTCTTCTTCCTTCGCGGGGTGCGGCATGAAGTGGGCGATGACCTTCGGCGTGAGCCCGAGTTCAATTTCGAACTCGCGGAGATCGTAGCCGGCTTGCTTCAGCGCAGGCAGCGCGGAGAGAAACGCGCCGAGCGTTTCCTGCACCTTCTCGGCGCCGAACGCCTTTAGCTCGGCGAACTTTTCACCGGGCAGCGCGGCGATGCCTTTGGCGTGCTCGGTGAGCGTTTTTGACGGACGCTTTGGGCCGGACGACATCGCCGTCAGTCCAGATCGAGCGTGGCGACATATTCATCGCCATCGAGCGTTTTGAAGATCATCGCGTAGTCGGGCGCGATTTCGCCATCCATCTCTTCGGCCAATTTCGCGATCGCGGATTTTACCGCGTCGTCGCCCTTGAACGGGTCATCGGCGCCAAAGCCTAGGAACGCAAGCGGCACACCGTTGCGCACTGGCCAAAGAAACGGATTGAAGGTGGAAAAACCGGGTGTGCGTTGCTCGACTTCAATCGCAAGCGCTTCGCTGGTCTCACCGCCAAGCTCGAAATCGTGCAGACCGTAATCGCCGTCGGGCACAACCTTGGCGACGCTGCCATCGGAAATGCAGCGCGCGCAGATCGCTTTGGGCTCCGGCGGCAGTGCGTAGATGTGCTGATTGTATTTCCAAACGCAGGGCCTGCTGCATGCCGAGCAGACCTCATCGGACTCGTCGAACACGCCGTGATCGTAGGCGTCCGGGTGAAAGCGGAAGAACGGTTTGTCGCTCACTTGCCCTGCTTCATCATTTCGCGCGCGATGATGATACGCTGGATTTCGCTGGTGCCTTCGTAGAGGCGGAAGATGCGGACGTCGCGGTAGAAGCGCTCGATGCCGTGATCGGCGACGTAGCCTGAGCCGCCGAAGATCTGCACCGCGCGATCGGCGACGCGCCCGACCATTTCCGAGCAGAAGAGCTTTGAGGCTGCGGCGTCCATGGTGACGTCTTCACCGCGATCGCGTTTGCGGGCGGCTTCCAGAACCATGGCGCGGCCGGCGTTTGCTTCAGCGCGGCAATCGGCGAGCATCGCTTGGATCATTTGGAAGTTCGCGATCGGCTGGCCGAATTGTTTGCGCTCGGCAGCGTAGCGGACGCTCTCTTCGATCAAACGCTCGGCGACGCCGACGCAGACGGATGAAATGTGCAGGCGCCCACGATCCAAAACTTGCATGGCGATGCGGAAGCCCTGGCCTTCTTCGCCGAGCCTGAGATCCGCGGGCACACGAACATTATCGAAGTTCACATCGCAAATGTGCGCGCCTTGCTGCCCCATCTTCTTCTCAGGCTTGCCGACGGAAACGCCTTTAAGATCGCTCGGCACCAGGAACGCTGAAACACCGCTGCCGCCTTTGGCTTCTTGGTTGGTGCGCGCCATGACGGTGAAGATCGAGGCGCGGTTAGCGTTGGTGATGTAACGCTTTGTGCCGTTGAGGGTGTACGCGTCGCCATCGCGCTCGGCTTTGGTGCGAACGGCGCCCGAATCGGAACCGGCTTCTGGCTCAGTCAGCGCAAAAGACGTGACGACCTCGCCTGAAGCGATGCCGGGCAACCACTTCTCTTTTTGGGCCTCCGTCCCAAACATGACGAGGCCCTGGCTGCCGATGCCGACATTGGTGCCGAAGGCCGAGCGGAACGCCGGCGAGCAACGACAGAACTCGAACATCGTGCGGCACTCTTCCTCCATGGAGAGACCGAGGCCGCCATATTCTTCAGGGATCGAGATGCCGAACAGACCTAGCGCGCGCATCTCCGCCAACGCATCCGCCGGGATCGCATCATCTTCGGAGACCTTCGCTTCAAGTGGGATCAGGCGGTCGTTGACGAAGCGACGTACGCCGTCGAGGAGCTGTTCAAACGTTTCGTGGTCCATGAAGTCAGCACACCTGCCGCTGTGAGTTTGCTCGAATGCGATACGGCGCACATGGCACGGCGCGCGTTTCTATCCGCGCCATGCGCACGTCGCCGACGACTGGATCGACGGCTCGGAGCACCGCGTCGAGATCGCTTTGCTCAACGCGCCATTGGCTCGTGACGGCCGAGACCTCAACGAGATTCGCCTGCCAAATACCAAGATACACCGCCTCGCCGGGACGCACTTCAAACGCCGGCCGCTCCGGGCCGTGAACGACCCCGTTGGCGCTGTAGTTGACCCTGCCATCGCGCACCAAGGCGAAGACGCTGTCGAGGGCGTATGTGCCCGGCTCGATCTCGGAAAGGATGAACTCTCCGGGGATACCGGGCACCTGCACGCCATCGCCAGATTCTGAGCGCGCTTCGAAGATGCGGCGCGCGCCGTAGCGCATGAAGGCGCCGTTGGCGTCGAGCCGGCGCCAGAGCACTGTGTAACTCGGCGAGGTATTCTCCGCCGCCTCGGCGACGCCGATGATAACGTATGCGGTCGGCGCTTCGCCGACACGGAAACGCTTGTCCTCAGCCGAGGCGCACTGCGCCACGACCAGACACGCCAAAATCGCCAACACCACGCGCATGCGTGCCCACCCTTGCCGCAACTGCCGCACCATGCCAGCACCGGCGCCGGGAGGGAATGCTATGAACGGCGACGGGACGTCACAAACGACCTGGAGTGGCGGCGTGACGCTAACGGAAGGTCCGTTCGCGGGCTGGACGACTTGGAGCGGCGGCAGCGATCCTTACGAAACGCTCATCGGCCCCTTCTATTTCCGTCAAGAAGATGGACGCGCACGCTGCGTCTTCGAGCCGCTACGTCATCACCTAAATGGAGGAGGCTTCATTCACGGCGGCTGCCTGATGAGCTTTGCTGACTTCGCGCTTTTCGCCATAGCGCACAAGGCGTTGGCTGGCGGACACGCTGTCACAATGACGTTCAACTCGGAATTTATCGACGCAGGCGCGCCGGGCGAATGGGTTGAAGCGCAAGGCGAAGTTGTGCGTGAGACGCGCTCCGTGATCTTTGTCCGTGGAACTTTAACCCAGGCAACGCGGCCATTGCTTTCATTTTCCGGCACGCTCAAGAAGATCGCGCGACGAGAATAGTCGCGGGGCTTTGGGGCACTGCCATGCGTTCGCCAGGACCGGCGTTCGATTTGCGCGCAGCACTGACGACAGAGTTGCGTGCGGCAATCGATGAATTGGAACTCGTGCACAACGAGATTAAAGCGGTGCATCGTTGCCGCGTGCGTGTGAAGCGCGCCCGCGCGTTGTCACGCGTAGGTCGTGTATGCGCGCCGGGGCTCTCTTCGGTGTTTGTCGATTCAGCGCGGGCGCTGATGCGCAATCTGGCACTGGCGCGCGATCCAGCGGCGCTCAGCGAAGCGGCGCGCACCGCCGCTCGCAAAGGCGGCAAGAAATCTGCGATGGCGTTCGAGACCGTCGCGCATGCGATTGATGAAACGGCGGCGGCGCAGCCGACATTGAACTTGGAAGCGGCGCGCGCGGGGCTGAAAGATTTGCTGGCGCTGGCGCAGGTGTGGCCAGAGGCGTCACACCGTCAGATCCGCCGTGGCGCCAAGCGGCTGGATCGTCGGGCCCGCCGCGCACGACGGCGCGGCGTTGACTCCGTCGACCCCGTGGAGCGTCATAAGTGGCGCTCGCGCGAGAAGGATCGCTTCTTCGCGGCATCCATTCTGAGCGAAGCTTGGCCGGGCAAGCGGCGACGCAAAACCTGCGAGAAGATTGGTGACGCGCTGGGCGGTGAGCGCGACGCGCTATTGTTGATGGAGCGGCTGGTGTCGGAGCCTGAATTGGCGGCCGATGAGCGCGATCTTCGCCGCACGTTGAAATCCCTCAACCGGCGGCGAGCCAAACTCGCGCGCCGGGCTGATAGGCTCGCTGAAAAGATGCGCCCAACGCCCTAGCCGGAACTTGCGCCAGCGCTGATCGTTCAGACGGAATGAAACCTGCAACGCGCGCGTTCACTAAGTTCGCCGGCGCCGTGTCCAAATGGACCGGCCGGCCGCTCGCGTTCATTCTGTGCTTAACCCTCGTTGTGCTTTGGGCGGTGTCTGGACCGCTGTTCGGCTTCTCTGACACTTGGCAGCTCGTCATCAACACAACGACGACCATCGTCACGTTCCTGATGGTGTTTCTGATCCAGAATTCGCAGAACCGCGACAGCGCCGCTATTCAGGCGTTCGAGCACCTCAGCGACGAGGAGCTTGAGAATATCCTCAAACGCGTCGAGCGTAACGCCGAGAAACTGCACGCTGAGCGGCGCAAGGGCACTAAGGCCCATGCTTAGCCGAACAGACCTTCCGGCATCGCGGCGACGACCGCCGCAGTCATCAAAGTCGCCATAAATCCAGGCAACAGCGCTTTCCAGGCTAACGACATGATCTCCGCGCGCCGTTCGGGCATGAGCACCGTCATGCCGCCGGTCATGATACCGACCGACGCGACGTTCGCGAATCCGCAAATGGCGTAGGTCAGGATCATGCGCGATCGCTCGCTCATCTCATCAGCGGGAATGGCGCCGAGTTCGATGTAGGCGATGAACTCTGTGAGGAAGAGTTTCGTGCCGAGTATATTCCCCGCCTGCAGCGATTCATTCCACGGCACGCCGATCATGTAAGCGACCGGCGCGAAGACGTAGCCGAAGAGAAGCTGCAGCGTTACGGGCTCGCCGTTGATCGGCGGCGCGAGCCCCAGAAGATTGTTTACGATCCAAACGAAGGCGACGAACACGATGATGAACGCGGCGACGTTGACCGCCACCATCACGCCATCCTGGACGCCGCGCGTGATGGCATCCATGGAGCTTTCATACTTGAGCGCGGTGGCGTGGTCGTACGGCGTACCGGCCTTATGCTCTTCGGGGATCATGATGCGCGCGAGCAAAATCCCGGCGGGCGCTGAGATGATTGAAGCGACGAGGACGTGGCCTGCCGCGTTCGGCAGCACCGGCGCGAGGATGACGGCGTACGCGACCATCGTGGAGCCGGCGACGGTGGCGAGGCCAACCACCATCATCAGGAAAAGCTCAGCGCGCGAGAGCTTGTCGAGGTAGGCGCGAATGACAATCGGGCTTTCCACCATGCCCATGAAGATGTTGGCGGCAACGGCAAGCGCTGAGGCGCCGCCGAGGTTCATGGTCTTTTCAAAGACGAAGCCGAACGCCTGCGTCAGCCATTTCAGGATGCCCCAGTGCCATAGGAGAGCCGATAGCGCGGAGATCACGAGAATGAGCGGCAGTACCCGGAAGCCGAAGATAAAGGGCGCGTTGGCGGCGATGGCGCCGTAGGGCTGATCGCCGCCGCTCAAATAGCCGAACACGAATTGCGCGCCGCGATCTGCCGCGTTGGCGAGGCCATCCACCGCTGAGGTGACGCCCGCGAGCACCGCATGCGAATTGGGGATCGCAAACAGCAGCAGCACCAAACCTGCCTGCACACCGAGCGCGCCAATTGTCAGCCAGAACGGAAAGCGCCGCTTGTTCTCGGAGAAAACCCAGGCGATCAGAATGATCAGCGCGATCGCAATCAAGCTTCGCGCGTTCTCGAACGAATAGATCAACGACAGCCCCGCTTTTCCGTAACGCTAGTGCGACGCTATGAGCGGCGCAATCGCTTGACGACCACGAAGGCCGGACACATCAAACCTTCACAAAATGGAGACTTTTCAGATGAGCGACGACATCCGCTTCGACGGCCAAGTAGTGATCGTAACCGGCGCCGGCGGCGGGCTTGGGCGCAGTCACGCGCTGGAGTTTGCGAAGCGCGGCGCGAAGGTCGTTGTGAACGACCTGGGCGGCACGCTCGATGGCTCAGGCGGATCGTCGGCGGCAGCAGAAGCTGTTGTCGCTGAGATCGTTGCCGCTGGCGGTGAAGCGATCGCTGACGGCGCATCGGTCACGAACGATGCCGGCGTGACCGCGATGGTCGAGCGCACGATGGCCAAGTGGGGCCGCATCGATGTGCTGATCGCGAACGCGGGCATCCTCCGCGACAAAAGCTTCTCGAAGATGGAGCTCAGCGACTTCTCCACCGTCGTCGATGTGCACCTGATGGGCACGGTGAAGCCGTTGAAGGCCGTCTGGGAGATCATGAAGGCGCAAGGCTACGGCCGCATCATCTTCACCACCTCCTCATCCGGCCTGTTTGGCAACTTCGGTCAGGCCAATTACGGCGCGGCGAAGCTCTCGCTCGTCGGCCTCATGAACACGATCAAGATCGAAGGCGCCAAGAACGACATTCGCATCAATGCGATCTCGCCGGTGGCGGCGACGCGCATGACCGAAAACTTGATGCCGCCGGCAATGCTCGAAAAGCTTGGACCGGAACAGGTGACGCCGGGCGTCGTTTATCTCGCATCCAAGGACGGGCCCAACGGCGCGATCCTGACGGCGGGCGCTGGCGTTTTTGCTCTCGCCCAGATCACCGAGACCGAGGGCGCCTATCTCGGCCAAGGCGCAAGCGCGGAGGCGGTGCGAGACCATTGGGCCCAGATCACGGACGAGACGGGTCGCGACGCCTATACGGGCGGCAACATGCAGACCCAGAAATTCATGCGCAAATTGATGGGCTGACGCGGCGTAATCTGCTGCCTTGCGGCAACGGGATACGTTTCCGGATGGCAGATGACCCGTTTTAGGCATGCCCTCAGCGGCAGTCTCGGTTAGTAACGCCGCCGCATGCTGTTTTTCGCCCTCCTCGCGATCCAAACCGCCACCGCTCTCGCGGCAGGCGTTTGGTTCTGGCGTCGGCTTGAACGGCAGCAAGCCGAGATCGCAGACCTGCGCGAGGCGCTAGCCGAGAAAAGCGTTAAACGCGCCAAGGTCGCTAGCGCACGTGGCGCGACGGCCGAAGTGATCCCGCTCGTCGCCGAAGCTGAAGCGGCGCCAAGCGAACGCGCACAGCGCGCTTGGAATTTGCCAGCGACGCCGACTTTTACTGTGCCGACGGCAGGCATCTCGGTTGAAACCGCGCGCGGCCTGACACTCGGCATTCTTGCTATCGCACCGGCGCTTGGCTTTGCCTTCAGCGCCAGCGCTGCGACGATCGTCGCGTGTGGCCTCGCGATCGGCGCCGCCATGATGGCGATTGCGCATCGGCCGATGTGGCGCGCTGCGGCGTGGGCCGCCGTTGCGACTTCCGGCGCGTGGGCGCTGATCGGTTTTGCGATTGGCTCCGCTGCTGCTGATCCTGCGAGCTATTCGATTTGTGTCGCACTGGCGGCGCTGACTGGCCTGGTGCACGCGCACAGCCACCGGGTCAGCACCGGCATCACCATGACATTGATCATGACCATCGCCGCGCTCGCGCTTTCGCTGCAGGCGGGCATGGTCAGCGCGGCCGGGATTGCATTTGGCGTGATCGTCGCGGCGGCCGCGATTACTGGCGCGCTGAGCTTACGGCTCGAGAGTTTGCATCTTGGCGCCTTCGGGACGGCGCTGCTTGGCCTGTTCGTTCTGAGCGGGCAGCCCAGCGCTGCGATCTGGTTCACGCCGGTGACCGCTTGGGCGGGCGCGATCTTCTTTGCCATCGCCGCCATTCGCGTGCCTCAGCAAGGCGCGCGCGGTGTTGCGCTGGCCGGCACGGGCACGCTTGCGCCACTCGCGGCGATCACGGCGCTCTATTTCTCGCACCACGGCCTCTCCGATCGCTACGCGGCCGCGGGCGGCTTCGCCGTGCTTGCGGCATTGTTCGCGGGCGTGATCATCGCTGCAACGCTGCGGCGCGAACGCGGCCTCGATGGCCTGAAGGCGACGCTGTGGGTGTTGATGGCGGCCGTGTTTACGGCGTTTGCCGCCGCTGTCGCGATGGCCCTGCCGTCATGGCTCGCGGTGAGCGCCTTTGCGCTTGCAGCTCTGGCGCTTAGCGCAATCGATCTCGGCCTGCCGTCCCGCGCTTGGCGCGCATTTGCGTGCCTCAGCAGCATTTTCGCGCTGATCTTTGCATTCGCCGCAGCGCACGCGTTGCTCAACGAAACCAGTGATTGGCCGCCGCTTGCACTGATCGCCACCGGCTTCGTTGCGCCGTCCGCAATCATTGGCGCCGCAGCTTTGGCCGGAAAGCGCCGGCTAGCGCGCATGAGTGCAGGCTTCCTGGAAAGCGCTGCAATCGTGCTCGGCGTCGCCGCTGCGGATCTGGCTGTGCGCGTCGTTTACGCGGGCGGCGCGGTGATGCTTGAGCCGATCAGCTTTGCCGAGTTCGGCGCGCACGTCGGCGTGTGGCTTCTCGCTGCGCTTGGATTGCGAATGCGGGCACGGCACGGGGCGCGGCGTGTGCGCATTGCGTTTGCCAACGTCATGCTGGTGGTCGCGATCGGCGTTCTACTGGCGGCGGCGGCGCTCTGGATGCTGCCGTTCTGGAACTCTCGGCAATCGCCGGCGCCGTTCATTTCGCGCGACACATTTGGTTTCCTCGTACCCGGCCTCATCTTGCTCGCGCACGTTCAATTCTGGCGCAGCCGCGCAGCTGAACCGCAGACACGGCTGGCCTTGGCATCGGGCGCGCTTCTGATCGCAGCGTTCGTGACGTTGGAAGTCACGCGCGCAGATGGCGACGCGGATTGGCTGGGCGCTGTTGTCGGCGCGCTGTCGTTCGCGGCAGCGATTGGCGTGAACTTCGTACCGGGCGTCGTCCGCCGGCGTCAGTCCACTTCCAAGTAAAGCTCCATCGCGATTGGCGACGCGAGCAGCGCGTTGATGCGCGGCATCGCGCGTTTCAAGTGCGGCGTATCTGCGTGGCCCTGGAATGCCGTCCAATCGGCAAACCGCGCATGCACGGCAAAATGGTCCATTGAACCCATCGCGCGTGTCACGTGATAGAACGTGCAGCCATCTTCCTCATTGCGCACCCGGTGCGCGAGATCGCTGAGGATGGAGGCAAACTCGGCGGACTTACCGCTCAGCGTTTCGACGCGAACAATCGCGCACACCGCCCCTTGAGGTGATGACCGCTTTCGCTGATCTGGTTTCTGTTCGCCCATGCGTAAGCCACCCCCCGGTGAGCAATACGCAATGTTAGGCAGCAAGTTTTATTCACCGCAACCCTGTGCGGCAGAGGAACCTCAGCTGCCCCAGCAGCCGTAAGCCACTTCACGCATCTTCGCCGGGCCGCCGTCCGAATAGGTCACCGTCTGATTGTTGACGGTGATCGAGAGGCGATCGTTCGGCTGCACAGCCGCGAGAATTGGCGGGCGTTGCGGAAGATTGATGACAACGGTGCGGTTGCGGCCACGGCCCTCGATGGTCATCGGAACGTTCACGCTCATCGCGCCAATGCGCACCGCAGCTTGGGTGGCGCCGCGCAAACCACGTGCGCCACGGGCTTGAGCGATCGTGTAATCGGTGAGGACAATATCGCCCGTTGGCGGACGGCACGTCAGCGTCGCCGCCACGCGGCCACGGCTATCGTGCTGGGTCGCGGTCGCCACGCCAGCCGTATAGGCGTAGCTCCAGCCTTCTTGTTGTTGTGCGGGAGCGACGCTCGGCGCTGCCAAAGCCATCGCACAAACGACACCAACCAAAAGCTTCCGCATTCAGGCACTCCTCCCGCGTTCTCGCGGCGGCTCTGTAGCACGCCGTGGGGCTGGGGTGCGATGCCTCAAAGCGGTTTAAGCTTCGTAATAATCAGCGGATAATCAGCTGGCGCAAGCCAACAAATTGCCACCTTGTTCCAGCTCCAGCAGGATTTGCTTGCGCTCCATACCGCCGCCGAAGCCCGTGAGGCTGCCATTGGCGCCGATGACGCGATGGCACGGGATAATCACAGGAATCGGGTTGCGGCCGTTGGCGGCGCCGATGGCGCGCGTGGCCTTGGGTGAGCCGATAGCTTTGGCCTGCTGTGCATAAGATCGCGTTTCGCCGTACGGGATGGTTTGCAACGCGGCCCATGCCTTGCGCTGAAACTCAGTGCCCTGCGGATCGACCTTCACTTTGAACGTGGTGAGCTTGCCGGCGAAATATTGATCCAGTTCGCGGCGTGCTTGGTCGATGATCTTGTCGTTGCCGAGTTCGTATTGCGGCAGTGGATACTTGCCGCCCTCGAACTCGCATTGGATCAGCGCTTTGCCGTTCGAAGCAAGCGTGAGCGGGCCGATCGGACTGTCGTGAATTGCACTGATCACGTCTGAATTCCTTTCTTCGCCACGCGCCGCCACAAGCGAATGGCTGCATACGCGCGCCAAGGTTTGAGATGCTCGAGCGTCTCGCCCTTGCGGCCGAGCGCGTTGATGAGCGCGATGTCTGTTGCTGGGTAAGCGTCGGGATCGCCGAGCGCGCGCATGGCGACATACTCGATGGTCCATGGGCCGATGCCGGGGATCTCTGCAAGGGCCGCGCGGCCGGATGCATATGCGCGCGCGCGATCGGCAGCTTGCCGTCGCACGATGCCACGGCGAGACGATGCAAAGTCTCGGCGCGCTTCATCGGCAAGCCGATCTTTGCGATCGCTGCGGGCGCCGGCGTTCGCGAGCGCGTGGCATCCGGGAACGCGCGGTCAGGCCTTCGGGGCCGCGCTCGAGCGCTGCGCCATAATTGGCGACCAAGCGTTCCGTCAGGGTGCGGGCGCCCTGCACTGTGACTTGCTGACCAAGCACCGCCCGGATCGAGGTTTCAAAGCCATCCAGCGCGCCCGGTACCCGCACGCCCGGTTCAAGCTTCACGTCTTTTGCAAGCGATGTGTCCGTTGCCAGATGTGCGTCAACGGCGGTCATTTCCGCATCGAGATCGAATGCGCCGCGCACGTTCGCGACGAGCGGGCGCAAGTGCGGGGCGAGGTTTTCTGAAAGCGTAAGCGCCAGGCCTTTCGGTCCCATGCCGATTTCCAGCCAACCGAGTGCATCGCCCCATTTGAGCACACGCGCGTAGGTTTTGCCGTCGGCGCGCTCAACGCCGGGCAACGCTCGCACGCCGAGAAATTGAAGCATTGGCGCGATGTTGTAGTCGCCGCGCGGCGAGAGGCTGACGGTGAAGGTCTCGCCCCGTGTCAGCGCTTTGCGCCCCCGCATCTTTGACGGCGGCGCGCCATAGCGATCTTTCATCGTCGCATTGAAACGACGGAGTGAACGGAAGCCGGAGGCGAACGCGATCTCGGTGATCGAGAGCGCGGTCTCGTTGAGCAGACGCCGCGCTGCGAGCAAGCGGCCTGTTTGCGCGATCTCGATGGGGCTAGCGCCGAACTGAGCGTTCATCACGCGGCGGAGATGGCGCGAGGTGACGCCAAGGCCATCAGCGAGAGATTCCAAGCCTTGCTCTTCGAGTGCGCCGGCTTCGATCCGCGCATAAGCCGCGGCGGCTAGGCGCGCGGGTGCATCGATTGGCGCAAGGCCAGGCGCGCGCTCCGGTCGGCAGAGTAAGCACGGGCGAAAGCCTGCGCCCTCCGCGGCCGCGGCGGAGGGCCAGAACGTCCGGTTCACGCGCTTAGGGGTCCGCGCCGGACATATGCAACGGCAGTAAATCCCGGTCGATTTCACGCCAACGTAGAAGCGTCCATCGAAGCGGCGGTCTTTCGCGTCGCACGCCGCGTGGCAGGTATCAGCGTCCAACATCATGGGCCGAATATGAGCCCTTTCGCCTCGCCCGTCTCGCCGGATTCGGACATACTTTGCAGACCGCAACGTCAGCCGGTTTAGCTAAGGCCGGCCGAGGGGGAGTTTGCGTTGAAAATCACGGATCTGAGCCGGACGTTCGTCGCACTCGCTGCGCTGATTTTCGCGGCTCCCGCTGCCGCGCAGGAACAACCAACGACAGCGCCGGTGGCGCGGCAGCGGCTGCAGTCGGCGACAGTGCCAGACCGGCAGCCGAACATTGTGGTCATCGTCGCGGACGATGTGGGCTTTACAGATCTCGGCCCGTACGGCGGCGAAGCGCGGACGCCCAACATCGACGCTCTGGCGCAGCGCGGCGCGCAATTCTCGCGCTATTATTCGTCACCGCTCTGCTCGCCGTCGCGCGCGATGTTGCTGACGGGGATGGACAACCATCGCACCGGGCATTCGACGATCATCGAAGTGCTGCCGCCGGAAATGCGTGGACGTCCTGGCTACACTATGCATCTTGAGCCCGGCGTGGTGACACTTGCCGAACGTCTGCGTCGCGGCGGTTATCGCACGTACGCCACCGGCAAATGGCACTTGGGTCACGGCGAAGGCGATCTGCCGAATTCGCACGGGTTCGATCAGTCGTTCGTGCTCGACGCCTCAGGCGCGGATAATTGGGAAGAGCGCGCCTACCTGCCGTACTACGCAACGGCTGACTGGTTCGAGAACGGCCAGCGCGCGCATCTGCCGGATAACTTCTACTCGAGCGAATTCATCGTCGACCGCATGATCCAATATATGGATGCGGACGCGAGCCGTGCGAACGAGCCGTTCTTTGCGTATGTCGCATTTCAAGCGGTGCACATTCCGGTGCAGGCGCCGGCGGAATATCGCAACCATTATCGCGGCGTCTATGACGACGGCTGGGAGCAATTGCGGGCGCAGCGTTGGCGGCGCGCACAGGAATTGGGCCTGCTGCCCGCGACAGCGCAGATCGATGCGCCACATCCGAGCTTTCGCCCGTGGTCGGCAATCTCGGGTGATGAGCAAGCGCTCTATGCGCGCAGCATGGAAGTCCACGCCGGCATGATCGAGGCGATGGATCATCATATCGGACGCTTCATCGCCTATTTGCAGAGCCGCGGTTTGGCGGAGAACACGATCTTTATCGTGACATCCGACAACGGCCCCGAGCCAAGCAATCCAATCGCCGACGCGGACTTCCGGCGCTGGATGCGGCTCACAGGCTACACGCGCCGGGTTGAAGACTTGGGCGAGCGCGGGTCGTTCGTAATGATTGGGCCCGAGAACGCGAACGCCACCGGTACCGGTTCGCTGTTCAAGTTCACGGCAGGCGAAGGGGGTTTGCATGTGCCGTTCATCATTGCGGGTCCCGGCATTGCGCCGGCGCGTATTGATGCGCGTGCGTTCGTCACCGACGTGACGCCGACGCTTCTGGAGCGCGCGGGCGTGCCGCTCAATGCGCCGGCGATGGACGGCGTCAGCATGAACCCACTGCTGAGCGGAAATTCGACCTTTGTGCGCGACGCGAACACGCCGCTTGGTGTGGAAGTGTCGGGGCACTCGGCGCTGTATCGCGGCGATTTCAAGTTGGTGCGCACGCCGCTGCCGCTCGGCGATGATTCGTGGCGGCTCTACAATATTGCGCAGGATCCGGGTGAGACGACGGACCTCGCCGCGCGACAGCCGGAACTGGTTGCGTCGATGCTCGCGGATTACCAAGCGTATGCGCAGCGCAATGGCGTGCTGGAGCTGCCGCCCGGTTACGATCCCCAGGCGCAAGTCGCGCACAACACGCGGATGAAGACCTACCAGCGTTACTGGTGGATCTTCGCTGGGATTGGGCTGCTTGGCCTACTGCTGCTTGGCAGCGCGGTTTGGCTGGTGCGGCGGTTGTTCTTCCGAAAGCGCGCGGCCTAGTTCGTCATTCCGCACGCGCGAGCGCGCAATGCGGAATGACGAAGGGTAAAGGTTAAGCCGCGCTCTTCTGATTCAGCGCCGTGAAACGGCGCAGGTGATAGTCGACATTGCCGAACGTGGCGTCGAGCATCGTTGTGCGCTTGAAGTAGTGGCCGACGCGCATTTCGTCGGTGACGCCCATGCCGCCGTGGATTTGCACTGCTGCTTGGCCAACGAAACGCGAGTGCTTGCCGATCGACACTTTCGCGGCTGACACAGCCTTCGCGCGCTCTTCATCGCTTTCGCCAAGCTTGATAGTGGCGCGGAGCGCCATCGAGTAGCTCTCTTCCGCCGCCATGAACATGTCGACCATGCGGTGCTGCAACACTTGGAATGTCGCGATCGGCTTGCCGAATTGCTGGCGCGTCTTGGCGTATTCGCGCGTGAGGTCCGTCATCATCCGCATGCAGCCAACGGCTTCGTGATTGTAGGCTGCATTGGCTTCATCGACGATGCGCTCGATCACAGGCAGCGCTCCATCAGCAGCGCCGAGCAAAGCCTCCGCGCCGACGCTGACGTTTTCGAAATAGACTTCCGCAGCGCGGGTATCGTCCATCGTCGGATAGTCGCGCGTGGTCACGCCCTTAGCGCTCTTTGACACCAGAAAAAGCGAGATGCCTTTCGCGTCCCGCTGACCGCCGCTGGTGCGGGCGGTCACAAGCAAATGGTCCGCTTGCGGCGCCCCAATCACGACGGCCTTCTGGCCGTTGAGCACGTAACCTGCGCCGTCCTTCTTCGCCGTCGTAGAGACGTCGTTCAGCGCCCAGCGGCTCTTTGGCTCGGCTTGCGCGAACGCAATGATACGTTCGCCGCCGGCGATGGCGTTGAGATGCTCTTCCTTCTGTGCGGCTGAGCCGGCGTACTTCAGCGCACCGGCGCCGATCACCACGGTTGGCACGTAAGGCTCGACCACCAGCGCCTTGCCGAACTCTTCGGCCACGACGCTGACATCGAGCGGGCCGCCGCCGAGGCCGCCGTACTCTTCCGGCAGCGGCGCCATCAGCAAACCAAGCTCAGCGAACGTCGCCCAGTTGGTCTTCCATGCGTCTTCGCTCTTCAGCGCTTCGCGGCGCTTGTCGAAATCGTATTGCTGCTGCGCCCACTTCGAGAGCGAGTCACGAATGGCGTTCTGTTCGTCGGTGTAATCGAAGTTCATCGCGCGTTTCCCGTATTATTGTTTGCGAGGGCTCAGAGGCCCAGCACCATCTTCGCGATGATGTTGCGTTGGATTTCGTTGGAGCCGCCGTAGATCGAGGCTTTGCGCCAGTTGAAGTACACAGGCGCAGCGGCAGACGAATAATCCGGCCCGACCGCGAACTCATTGCCGCCGAGACCGCGCGGATAGGGTTGCGCGTAATTGCCAACGGCTTCGAGCGTGAGCTCGGTGAGGCGCTGTTGGATTTCGGTGCCTTTGATCTTCAGCAATGAGCTTTCGGGGCCAGGGCCCTTACCCGCCTGTTCGCGGGCGAGCGTGCGGAGTTCGGTCATTTCGAGCGCCGAGAGATCGATCTCGAGTTCGCTGAGCTTGCGCTGGAATTCGTCATCCTCGATCAGCGGCTTGCCGTCGTCACCGATCTCAGCTTTCGCGATCGACTTCAGGCGCTCAACGTTGCGCTTCGAACGCGCGACGCCGGCGATGCCAGCGCGTTCGTGCGCGAGCAGGAATTTCGCGCAGGTCCAGCCTTTATTTTCCTCGTAGATGCGCTGATCGACAGGCACCTTCACGTTCTCAAGGAAGACGTCGTTCACTTCGTAGCCGCCATCGAGCAACTTGATCGGCCGCACGGTCACGCCCGGCGACTTCATGTCGATCAGCAGGAACGAGATGCCTTCTTGCGCTTTGGCGCTGGTGTCGGTGCGGACAAGGAAGAAGCCCCAATCGGCGTGCTGGCCGAGCGTGGTCCACGTCTTCTGGCCGTTGATGATGTAATGATCGCCTTCGCGCACGGCGCGGGTCTTGAGCGAAGCGAGATCCGAACCCGCGCCCGGCTCGCTATAGCCCTGCGCCCACCACACCTCACCAGAGAGGATGCCGGGCAGATGGCGCTGCTTCTGCTCGGGCGTGCCGAACGTGTAGATGACGGGGCCGACCATCGAGATGCCGAACGGCAGCGGCGGGATCGTCTCGCCGCGCGCGTTTTCTTCAAGCCAGATGTAGCGCTGGGTCGCGGTCCAACCGGTGCCGCCGTATTCCTTCGGCCAAGCGGGCGCTGACCAGCCCTTCTTGCCGAGAATTTTGTGCCAGGCGAGGAAGTCTTCCTTCGAGAGATCTTCGCGCAGCACCTTGCCTTTGAGGCGCTTGGGATAGTTCTCGTCGATGAACGCGCGCACTTCGTTGCGGAACGCGATCTCTTCCGGCGAAAAATTCAGATCCATGTGTCTCAGGCCCACGCGCGCGAACAATGCGCGTGGCGACTATAGACACACTCAACTCGGCTTCAACTCAGAGCGCACCGCGCGGCTGGATCAATTGCGCGTCTGGAATTGGCTTGCCGCTGCGGCGCCGCTCGACGGGCACTGGGCGCGGCGTCTCTGCAGCTTCACGCGGCGCAATCGTTTGGCGCCCAACAACGACCGCCGGTGACGGCGGCGGTTGATCGAGGCGCTGCTCCGCTGATGCGCGGCTAATATCAGTGATCGGGTCGCTGTCGCTCTCAGAGGCAGCCGCAAACGGCACGGTCGCCGCGGTGATCAATCCGGCTAGCAAAAGCACTCTCATGTCGCGTCCCCTCCGCGCACGGGCCCTAGCGTGACCCGCGCGCCGTTGCGAGTTTTAGGCTGCGTTTGCTCCACCCTCACCTTGCGCAAGGTCGGCTGTGGAGCAGGCGGCGGCTCGCTGCGAGCGCAGCATAGCCTGATCCGCATCGGTTTGGCTGTTCACGGCTTGGAGAGCGATGGCGCTCGCCTCGGCTTCTGCCGTCGCCCAAGTCTCGGCGGTCTGGTGACGGCCCTCAGCGTTGAGTTCGTATTTGGCGGCGGTTACCTCCGCCCCCGAAACATCCTCGTAAGCGGTGCAGCGCACTGCAGCGAGGAACTCGTTGCTCGACATCTGCGGCCCGGCCGCCGCCAAGGCGAACGGAACGGCGACCACAGCAGCGGCAGTGGTGGCGATGAGAGCGAAACGCATAGAACTGACCCTCCAAGTCGAAATCTGGTTACTTTCAGCCCGTCTCGCTTTTGGGATGCCGCGCCGGGGGGCGTTAGATGCGTCCTTGCTGCGATTTCAGACTGATATCGATATACGATATGCGATATCGATAGTCAACGTGAATTTATCGAAATTCGATACGTTTCGCTTGAGCACCAATTTGCACGCTGCTTTTCAAGCGCTTAGCTAGACTCTGCTGATGCCGACCGAGCCGATCTCCACGCCCTGCATCCGGGTCTGCGCTGTGAGCGGGATGACGAACCAGTGCGTCGGCTGCGGTCGAACGCTCCCCGAGATCGCGCGCTGGGGCGCAATGGACGAGACCGAGCGCCGGGCGATCATGGCTGAGCTGCCCGCCAGGCTAGCGGCCGGGATGCCTGTCCCGTGATCGGCGACACCGTTGATATCCAGACGATCATCTGGGCGCTGATGGCGTTGCTGATTGTTGGCGGCGCAGTTCTGGCAGCACGTCAGCGTGCGTCGGAGACGAAGTCGCGCGGACCCGGCGTCGTGCTTTCACTGCTGATCTGGGGTGGGTTGATCGCTTTCGTTGTGCTTCTCGTGCAGGGTGCCGAGTTCTGGGCAAGGCTCGCTTCGCTCTTCAGCTGAACGCTTCGCGCAGCATGTTGAGCGCGATGATTGCCAGCACGACGGCGAAGGCCCGCTTCAAAGTGAGTTGGGGAAGCTTGTGCGCAAGACGCGCGCCGATCGGCGCTGTGATCATCGTGAGCAGAGCCAGAAACACGAAGCCCGCGATATTGACGAAACCGAGCGACCACGGCGGCAGGCCACCATGCCCCCAGCCGACAATCGCGTAGCCAATCGCCGCTGGGATCGCGATGGCCGCGCCGAAACCTGAAGCCGTCGCCACCGCTTGATGGATCGGGCGCCCACACAACGTCATCACCGTCACACCGATGGCGCCGCCGCCGATGCCCATCATTGCGGAGAGCAGACCAAGCGCGCCAGCGATCAACGCGCGCGCAATCCCTCGCGGCAGTTCAGAAAAGACGCGCCAGTTCAGACTTGCCAATCCCATCTGCGCGGCGATCAGCAACAAACCGCCGCCGAAAATGGCCAGCAACGCTTCCGTGTTCGCCAAACCCGCGGCGACAGCCCCTAATAGCGCGCCAAACGAGATCCATGGCGTCCACGAGCGCAGAACAGTGAAATCGACTGCGCCGGCTTTAGTGTGCGCAGACAACGAGCGCCAGGATGTCGCGATGATCGTTGAGAGCGACGTGCCAACGGCAACGTGCATGCGCACGGCTTCATCAACACCCAGCGCCGTGAAGACAAAATAGAGCGCCGGCACGATGACGATGCCGCCGCCTATGCCGAAAAGCCCACCGACAAAACCAGCGGCAAGACCCGCAACAATCAATCCAAGCGCAAACCAGATAAGCTCCGGGCTCATGCCGCGTGCACGTGCGCTTGGCTCACTTGCGCCAACGCTTCGCGCACGACTTCAACACCGGCGCCCGCGCGCACGCCGTGCTCCGACAACACGCGCCGCCACAAGCGCCCGCCTGGGCGCGATGCGAACAAGCCCAGCATGTGCCGCGTCATCGCGTGCAGCGCGACGCCAGCGGCCAGATTGCGCTCGATATACGGAATGTACGCTTCGACCGCCGCTTCGCGCGTCTGATGCGGCGATAGACGGCCGAATACTCTGGCATCCACATCAAGCAGCACTGCGGGATTTTGATACGCCGCACGCCCGAGCATGGCGCCGTCGAGCCCTGCGCTTTCGGCCAGCGCGTGATCAAGATCATGAAGCCCACCGTTGAGGATGATCTCCAAGTGCGGGCGTTCGCGCTTCAACTCGCGCACCAGATCGTAGTCCAGCGGCGGCACGTCGCGATTTTCCTTCGGCGACAAACCCGAAAGCCAAGCTTTGCGCGCGTGCACCGTGAAGCTGGTGCAGCCCTCCTTCGCGCACGCGTCCACCAATGCGAACAGCGCCTCGCGCGGCGTCTGATCATCGACGCCGATCCGCGACTTGATCGTGACCGGCACGTCTGGCGCGGCTTCCTGGGTTGCCCGCCAGAGGCGCGCGACAAGATCAGGCTCGCGCATCAGACAAGCGCCAAACCGCCCGGATTGCACGCGGTCTGAGGGGCAACCAATATTGAGATTGATCTCGTCGTAACCGAATGCGGCGCCGATACGCGCGGCCGCACCCATTTTCTCGGGATCGCTGCCACCGAGCTGCAGCGCGACCGGGTGCTCTTCTTTCGAGAAGCCCAGCAAACGCTCGCGATCACCATGGATGATCGCATCAGCCGTCAACATCTCGGTGTAGAGCAGCGCCCCGCGCGTCAGTTCGCGATGGAACGCCCGGCAATGCCGGTCCGTCAATCCATCATGGGCGCAACGGAGAAGGCGCGTGACAACATACGCTGCGTGATCTGTCGGGAAATGTGCGGCGAAGCAAGGCTTCGCCGCTGAGACAGGGAAAGCGTTACGCCACGGCGCTACGGCGCGGGAGTTTCCAGTTCGGGCGCACGAAGTGGCAGGTGTAGCCGTCGGGGATGCGCACGAGATAATCTTGGTGCTCGGCTTCTGCCTCCCAGAACGGGCCCACAGGCTCGATCGTGGTCACGACTTTTCCGGGCCACAGGCCCGATGCGTCAACGTCTGCAATCGTATCTTCAGCGACGCGGCGTTGCTCATCGTTCGTGTAGTAGATCGCCGAGCGATAGCTCGCGCCCATGTCGTTGCCCTGGCGATTGCGCGTCGACGGGTCGTGGATCTGGAAGAAGAACTCGAGCAAATCGCGATAACTGATTTTCTCAGGATCGAAGATGATTTCGACCGCCTCGGCATGGGTGCCATGGTTGCGGTAGGTGGCGTTGGGCACGTCGCCGCCGGAATAGCCGACGCGGCTGCTGACCACGCCCGGCAACTTACGGACGAGGTCTTGGACCCCCCAAAAGCATCCCCCGGCGAGTACGGCGCGTTCAGTCGGCATCATTGGCTCCTTGGTGTGCCACGTATTTAGTGCGCGGTCGGCCCGCGCCCTATGCCGGATACGCATGCCGTGCCCATTCAGTTTCTGGGGTGAGCTATCCAGTTGCAAGTGATTTTCAAGTATGCAGAACCGCCCGCTGGACGCGACCAGAGAACCCGGCTGGACCTTGATGTATGGGATGGCCATAGCGAACTGCGCGACACGTGCGTCTCGATCTCCACGGCATCGCCAAAGGGTTGCCGTCCATCAAGCGTCCCTGCTCGCATCTCGCTCGGGCCTCGCCATCGCGAACGGCGTCGCTTCAGCCACGGTTCTGCATGGGTGTCCTCAATGCGGGCCCCCACGACGGCGCTGCATGTGCTCGGGCCTGAGGCCGGCATCGCTTTCGATCTGGCCGCGTTGCTGCTCGCTCGCGCGGAACGCGGCTTTGACGAGCATGTATTACTCGCCGCCAATCGCATGCTCGCCTGAGCGAAAGCCCGCGGATTTCGCAACCGCCTTAACCTTTGCAGGCGAACAACGTCGCGCCGCTGGCGGAGATGTTTGCAGCCCCGCAGCGCGCCCTCTACAGAGTGGCGCAATGTCGAGCCGCAGCGCACCACAAACGGAGCAACTCAGCCCCGCACGCCTCACGCACTTGCAGCGCCTGGAGGCTGAGAGCATCCACATCATTCGCGAAGTGGTGGCCGAGTTCGAGAAGCCGGTGATGCTTTACTCGATCGGCAAAGACAGCGCTGTCATGCTGCATCTGGCGTCGAAGGCGTTTATCCGTCGCCGCCGCCTTTCCCGCTGCTGCATGTCGACACGACCTGGAAGTTTCGCGCCATGTACGAGATGCGCGAGCGCATGGCCGAGCAACTTGGTTTTGAGCTGCTGGTGCATAAGAATCCGGACGCGCTGGCGCGCGGCATCAATCCGTTCGATCACGGCTCGTTGCATACCGATCTCTGGAAGACCGAAGGTCTGAAGCAGGCGCTCGACCATCACGGCTTTGACGCCGCATTCGGCGGCGCCCGCCGTGATGAAGAAAAGAGCCGCGCCAAGGAGCGCATCTTCTCCTTCCGCTCGGCCAATCATCGCTGGGATCCCAAGAGCCAGCGGCCGGAACTTTGGCGCCTCTACAATGCGCACAAGCGCAAGGACGAGAGCATCCGTGTCTTCCCGCTCTCGAACTGGACCGAGCTCGACGTCTGGCAATACATCCACCTTGAGAACATCCCGATCGTGCCGCTCTATTTTGCGGCGCTGCGGCCAGTGGTGCGCCGCGATGGCGCGCTGATCATGGTAGATGACGAGCGCATGAAACTGCGTGATGGCGAGAAGGCAGAAATGCTGAAGGTCCGCTTCCGCACGCTCGGCTGCTACCCGCTGACCGGGGCTCTCGAAAGCAACGCCGAAACGCTGACCGCGATCATCCAAGAGATGCTGCTCGCGACCACGAGCGAGCGCCAAGGCCGCGTGATCGATCACGATCAAAGCGCCAGCATGGAGAAGAAGAAACAGGAGGGCTATTTCTGATGGCCCACGTTTCCAATCTCATCGGCGCCGACATCGACGCTTACCTCACTCAGCACCAGCACAAGTCGCTGCTCCGATTCATCACGTGCGGGAGCGTCGACGACGGCAAGTCCACTTTAATTGGGCGCCTGCTCTACGATTCAAAGATGATCTTCGAAGATCAACTCGCGGCGCTGGAAGCGGATTCAAAGAAGGTCGGCACCCAGGGCGCCAATATCGATTTTGCATTGCTAGTGGATGGCCTCGCGGCCGAGCGCGAGCAAGGCATCACCATCGATGTCGCCTACCGCTTCTTCTCGACCCCGCGGCGGAAGTTCATCGTCGCGGATACCCCCGGCCACGAACAATACACGCGCAACATGGTCACCGGCGCTTCGACCGCTGACCTCGCCGTCATCTTAATCGACGCACGCAAAGGCGTGCTGACGCAGACGCGCCGCCACTCCTACCTCGTGCAATTGATGGGAATCCGTCACGCGGTGTTGGCGGTGAACAAAATGGATCTCGTCGGCTGGTCGCGCGAGACCTTCGACGCAATGGTTGCGGACTATCGCCGCTTCGCCGAGCAGATTGGCCTGAAGAGCGTCCTCGCCATTCCGATCTCCGGCCTGACCGGCGACAACATTGCGGCCAAGAGCGCGGAGACGCCTTGGTATGACGGTCCGGCGCTCATGGAGCATCTGGAAACCGTCGAGGTCGATGAAGCACGGCGCGCTGCCGGCCCGCTTCGCTTGCCGGTCCAATGGGTCAATCGCCCCAATCTGGATTTCCGTGGGTTCGCGGGACAAATCGCCAGCGGACGCGTGAAACCAGGCGATCAGATCCGCGTCGCGCCATCGGGCAAGCTGAGCACCGTTGCGCGCATCGTCACCAAGGACGGCGACCTGGCCGAGGCGGTCGCCGGCCAATCGGTGACGCTGACGCTCGACGACGAGATGGATTGCTCGCGCGGCGATGTCATCGCTGCTGCAGATGACGCGCCTGAAACTTCGGATCAGTTCGAAACGACCATGATCTGGATGTCGGAGGAGCCCGCGCTCCCTGGCCGCCCCTATTGGCTGAAGATCGGCGCGCGCACCGTCGCGGCAACGATCACGGAGATCAAACACAAGATCAACGTGAACACACTTGAGCACTTGGCCGCAAAGAGCCTCGAACTCAACGAGATCGCGCTCTGCAATATAAGTCTCGATCAGCCTGTCGCGTTCGATCCCTATGAGGTCAACCCAGACATGGGCGGGTTCATCTTGATCGATCGCACCTCGAACGCGACTGCCGGCGCTGGCCTCATCCGCCACGCGCTCCGGCGCGCGCAGAACGTTCACTGGCAGTCCATTGATGTCACACGTGCGGCGCGCGCCGAGATCAAAGGCCAGAAGCCGGCGGTGCTTTGGTTCACCGGCCTCTCCGGCGCCGGCAAATCCACGATCGCCAACCTGGTCGATAAGAAGCTGCACTCGCTCGGCAAGCACACGGTGCTGCTCGATGGCGACAACATGCGCCACGGCCTCAACCGCGACCTCGGCTTCACCGACGCCGATCGCGT
>JADJCG010000018.1 GCA_016703335.1 Caulobacteraceae bacterium
AACGGTTATGCCGAGGCGGTCATTACCTCTCGTCGTCTCTATTCCTAGATAACCCTTTTGGTGTTCAGCGAGCTTGGCTACAGCGTCACCCATCGCTTCATAGCCATCGTCATTGTGGCTCAACCGGCTTGTAAAAATGACGGCGTAGTAGGGCGGCTGTGGGGTGTCGGAAAAACCGTTCGGCAAAATCAGAACCTCCAAGTCAGACAGGCGTGGTCGCACGACCGACCGCTTCGGTAGGGAAGCTGTCTAATCATAGCTTGAGATGAAGAAACTGGTTGAACGCGCTCGGCTCGTAGTCGCCGAATTGACCGCCATTTTCAAAGCCATACCGGCGATAGAGCGCCAAGGCAGGTTCAAGGCTGCACCGGAGCCTGTTTCCAGACTGAGGCGTTTATAGCCGCGTACGCGAGCGATCGTGATCAGGTGATCAAGAAGGAACGCGGCAGCGCCACGTCGCAAATGCGCGTGCGCCGTCCGCATCGACTTTATCTCACCGGTTGCGATGTCGATCTCCTTCAATGCCCCAATAGCCATGAGTTCGTCCCGATCCCACACGGCATAGAAGGAAACCGCTTGGCTCTGCAGCCCGCTTGGTTGCAGCGCATAGACTGATCCCGGCGGCGAATTCGCATGCATCCCGGCCAGGTGCTCCTGCAACAAGGCCAGCACCTTTTCATTGGCGAAGTCACCCTCTCGAACGATCATTGAGAGCTCCGAATTGCCAGGGAGGTACTTGCCGCGCTTCGCCACAGCTCTCCAGCGCGCTATGGCTGAAAAGTTTGATCCGAAGACTGTCGTTTCGTTTCAGCTGATAAATCGCGCCATCAGACTCGAACCTCAGCGATCCCTCAAAGAGGACGATGTGCTGTTCCATTCCCGAATAAGCAGGCGCCGGATACTCGATCCGAACACCAGTTGGCAGCTCGGCCCAGATCAGTTCGATTTCATAGCCGCGCTGGCGGCGAAATCGACCACCGCCGAAATCCTGTCTCTGGATCTGTCCAGAAGCCTACTGCATCACGCGACAAGACCGATGGGGGCGCCTCGTCCAGTCCGCCAAGAAGCGCTGACAGAGTGAGGCCGTAAGCCGCCGAAAGGCGTCCGAGTACATGAGCCGTTGGGCTCGTTTCACCACGCTCAATGCGTGAGAGCGTTGCGCGGCTAACCCCGGACAGTTCCGCGGCTAGATCCAACGATAGCCCTCGCGCGCTACGGATCGCAAACAGCCGGGCGGCGAGCGCCGCATCGGCCTTCTCATTTTCGGCCGCAATTCTCATATTGGAGAACTTGTATGCCCGTGTCGCTTCTGTCAAGCGATCGAAGTAGCGCGCAATTCCGCGACCGGCTACTGCACTCAATTGCTGCCACTTGCGCTACGCGCGTGGACAGCTCAAGTTCGCCGATTGCCGCCCGCAGACCCGGCCACTCCCCCGGCTGGCGTCCTACACGAAGGTCCGGTTATGAAACTGCGAACTAACCTTGCAACCGAGGGTGAGTATGCCAAGCGCAACCGCATTTGAGCCGCTGACGGACTACCGCCGGTACGCAGCGGCTGAGATGAGCGAAAAGGCGCGAGCCTTCTACGCCAACATCGCGCGTCGGCGAACTGTCCGCGATTTCGATAGCGCCCAAGTCCCTCGCGAAGTGCTTGAGCAATGCCTGCTGGCCGCAGGCACCGCGCCGTCTGGTGCCAACCAACAGCCATGGTTCTTCACCGTCATCACCGACACTTCGGTCAAACGGAAAATTCGCGAAGCCGCTGAGGCCGAGGAACGCGAATTCTACGCCGAACGTGCTCCACAAGAATGGCTTGAGGCATTAGCGCCGCTTGGCACCGACCCAAACAAACCCTTTCTCGAAGATGCGCCTGCACTGATCGCGATCTTCGCTCAAAAATACGGCGTTCACGCAGATGGCAGCAGGTTCAGTCATTATTACGTGCCGGAATCCGTGGGCATCGCGACGGGCTTCTTGATCGCAGCGCTACATGAAGCGGGTCTTGCCACGCTCACACATACTCCCAGTCCCATGGGATTTCTAAACACCATCTGCGGCCGGCCGCAGTCGGAAAAGCCTGTCGTCCTCCTGGTCGTTGGATATCCCAAGCCCAATTGCCGAGTACCCGTTTATGGCGGCGTAAAGAAATCTCTCGCGGAAATATCATCCTGGCTGTGAGCGCCATGAGATTTTGAGGCTGGCGTGACGCTGCACGTCTACGACGACAGAGGAATGGACGTGCGTGCGCCAACTCGCGGTTCAATCGAGTCTCTTTATCGACAGTTCGATACTTGGTTGCTGGATTACGACCGCCCGAGGATGACTGCCGCTTTTGAATAGACGGGGCGACCGTCGCACCGCGCGCCCCACACTTTTCTTGATCGGCTTAAGCGATCAAGACATGCCGCTCGCGCCCTGCCCGTTCAACCGGCGCGCCATCGCCGATACCTGCCTCTCACATGGGCTCTTGTTGCGTCACGCAGTGAATGCCGCCACCGTTCTCATAGATGCGGTCAAGGTTAAGCGTGACGATACGACGACCGGGAAAGAATCGCTCGAAGGCAGCGCGCGCGCGCCCATCGGCGCGGGCATCTCCAAATTCGGGCGAGTAGAGCGCGCCGTTGCCGACATAGTAATTGGTGTAGGCGGAGAAGAAATCGGCGCGCCGTGATCGGGTCTGAAGCGCGTCTTCGATCTCTCGACGATCTCAAAGGTGCGGCCTCGCGCATCGCGCGCTCGCGACAGAACTCTCTTGGCCTCCAGCTGGGCGTCAGCGTTTTCGGTCGTGTCTTCCGGGTTGAAGGCCATCATCAGCACACCGGGGCGCACAATGCGGACCGAACCGTCAATGTGCCCGTCGGTGATATCGAGCCCCCGAACGCCAGGGGTCCAAATCACCGTCTCGACACCAAGCAGCCGCTTAAGCTCAACCTCTCAATCTCATCGCGCGAGAGCCCGGGATTGCGGTTGTCATTGACCCAACAGCTTTCAGTCAAGATCAGAGTGCCGTCGCCATCGTACTCCAGTCCACCGCCTTCGCCGACGAGACGCGTTTCAACCCGATCGCAGCCCGCACTCGCCGCGATGGCGCGCGCCACCAGTCTATCCCTCGCGTGTCCTTGCTTGTCGCCCCAGGCGTTGAAATTGAGGTCTAGAGCTGCTTTGGGCGCCAGTTGCGGAGCGCACAAACACGGGGCCGCTGTCGCGCGCCCACATATCATCCGTCGCCACATCAAGAAGTCGTACGCGCGGTCCAGGCGAGCTGCGAGTGGATGGACTGAAGCATCGGCCAGCATGGTGACAGGTTCAGCTCAGCAATTGCCGCAGAGAGTCGCCCTATCGTTTCCTGCACGCTCTCATAATAGGCCCCTCGACCGCCGTACGCGGAGGGCGTTGAGGGCCAACATATCCACGTCCGCGCATGAGCTGCGTCTTCGGCGGGGGCTTGAAACAACTGCATGGACGACCGGTTGAAACTACCCCCGCAACCTAGCGTGGCCGCGCTAAGAGCCAAGCCGGAGAAGTGTCTGCGGTTCATCGCTATCTCAGGTAACATGCCCGGGCGATCCCAGAAACTCCGTCGATAGGCTTATTCGCCCAACTGCAGCCGTTGGTCATGCTGCATGAGCTATGGCAGGTCGTCGCCGAAACCGGCCAAAGGCGCGTATTGTTTGAAGTCGTGACCGGCTAGATCCCCCGCGATGCCGTTGCGCTAGTTCCGTGAGCCGCTTTGGCCGTGCTGTCATCTCCGTGGGGCTCTTGTGAACTTGTCGCGACTTGCCAATGCATGCTTGGCGATGGTCATAGCCTTCACCGGGTTACGGTGACGCCGGTTGCTGCCGCTGGCATCGAAACACCGGAATGGCTTACGTGTCCGGAACGCATTGACGCTTCGATCCGCGCCCCGACTGTGAACGATCCGGCGCGGGCTCGCAAGTCGCACCGATGCGGGAGCGAACATTTCCGCCGAACTGTACCATCACACCCGCTACGCTCGTGCGCCTACGAACTACTCTCTACGAGGCATTCGACGCCGGCCAAGACCCGCGCGAAGCTTCCGCGAGTTCAAACCTGCAACTGGTGACATTGATTTACGGCGATCCCGGGCCAAACACGGAGCGTGGTCCACGTCCACCTGGACGAACCAGAACCTCTATGGTTTTGTCGCCGACGAACGGGCGACAGGCCGCCGCTACATTGTGTTTCGGGAACGCGGCAGCCTGCGGGAATGGGTTCACGCGCAGGCCGGGCAACGGCCCTATCCTCTGGAACGCCAGCCAGGACCGCCACCGCACACGTGCACGCTGGCTTCCTGCAAATTTTTGAGTCTACAGCTGGACTCGGGCGCGGGCGCCACTGCGTTGTCGCCCGCGCTTCGCAATCTTGTCGCCGGGCGCGACACTGTCTTTGTCGGTCATAGCCTTGGTAGCGCCCTTGCAACACTTGCCGGCGTCGAGGCCAGCAGGCGTTCACCCCAAAGCGCGGCGCGCTTGCGTATTGTCACCTTGGCTTCGCCGCGAGTTGGCGATGCAGGCTTTGCTACACTCCGCGCAAGCCGCCGGCCGCATCGACCGCGTTTGCAATCTGGTTGACGTGGTAAACCGCCGTTCCGCCGAGCACGCGCCAACTGAGTTATGCGCATGTTGGTACGCCGTACCGCGTTTCGTTCTTGATTGGCCCGCGCTCTCGCCAACAACCTTGATCGCGCCGGTGACCAAATCCTCTGTTGGCACGGAGATCAGTCCTACGCGTTCATGCTGCAGCCAGCGCAGGCGCCGCGAGAACCCGAAGCGTGTTTCTCGAGCGCTCGGTAAACGCAGGAATAGCGCGAATTCACTGAGCGACTGACTCGCTCCAATCAAGTCAATTGCTTGGGGCCCGCACCACCGGCAAGCCATCGCCGAAGGCAACCGCTCCGCTTCATTGGCAATGCGCTGCAAAGTGCACTACGCGACAGCGGCCTGTCTCAGCGCAGCGCTTCTAAGCAGCTTTGTCCGCTGGCCACTGATCCATGGCCAAGAGCAATTGTTGCGCTGATGCCTCAGCGATGAGTGAGTCCGTATCGGTGAGGAATTCTGCGCACCGTGAGGAGTTGCTTTGCGTGCGCCACGACGCGCGCATTTATCGCCAGCGGGTACTCACGCCCGACCCGCAGTGAAAATTAACCTGCAAGTTTAGGGTACGATAGACGCGCGATCGTGCGGCAGCACCGTCATAGCTGCGAAGGCCAAGACGGTCGGCGAGCGCTGCGAGGTACCCGCCAAGCGAGCCGTCCGCCGTGGCAAAGTGCGGGGTCCGCTGGGCGCCATGATTTTCGCACCCAGCCCTCGCCCAATCATCTAGCAGGCCGAGCTTTGTAAAGTTCCGGTGATGCGCGGCGGGGTAGCCGTCCCTGCTTTCAAAGCATCCAATCGATCAGTTGCCCAGGTCACTGCCACCTCCTGCTTGCCCTCCAGGGTGGGCGGAGCGCAGCCGCTCTGCTACTCGACTTCTTGGGTACGCGGCCCAGAGCGGGAGACCTGAATGCATAATGTTGAAATCGCGCGAACACTCCCCGCTCACAAGAGATCTCAATCGTCAGTCGACTGCATACTGGAAGCGGCGGCTCAGGTTTTGGAGGCTGCAGGCGAGACTGGCTTCAATACCAACGCTGGCCGAACGCGCAGGCGTAAGTGTTGGCACGGCTTATCGCTATTTCTGACAAGCGATCCGTTCTGATTGCTCTCGCGCTCCGAGAACGCGAAGCCCACAGGCAAGCGATGATCGACGCAATTCAGGGCGAAGATCATAAACTCGCGCGAGATCGGTTGATAATCCGTGCGTTCCTACGCGCCTTCGCCGGACGCGCCCGCGCACGGCGCGTCGCAGTGTCTGCACTTCTCGCGCACTCGGACCACCACGAGTTGGCCGATAGCTTCGCGCTGCCAGACATGGCTTTAAGGGATGCAAACGGACGCGCACTCAACAATGTCCAAGTCTTCGTCCTGACGCGGGCGGTGCACGGCGAAGGACTCAGGCGCGATCGCCCGCGCCGCGATGGCCTCAATGGAATCGATTACCGCTTGCCCCTCCATGCCAGCGGGATGAAAGAGCGCGAATGAAAGACGCGAGTGCGGCCCGAGCTTTGGATAAGGCGTACATCCCAGATAGACGGCTTCGAGCTCCGTCCGCGCGATCAAACTATCCCCGATGACTCGAGCCGCGGCTTCATCGCCCGCGTCGACGATGAGATTCAAGCGGGCAGCTAAACGCTTCATGATTCCGATCTAGCTAGAGCCGACAGTTCCGCCCGCCCGCCCCGCAGACGTTCTAGTTCTCAACGCCGCTCGTCAATCACGAGCAAGCCGAAGCGCCAAAACCTGCCAATGGCAGCCCGGCTGTGTTCGTGCCATTCATCATCATGCAGTGCACTGTCGCGATCTCGCCGAAGCGGGACACTCAACGGGAGGTTCAAACACTAAACGCGCGAGCCCGCTGGTGGCCCCTCAAGCGGCGCCAGACCCAAAGCGATGCGCTCTTAGCTAGAGTCGCCCCGCGAACGCGAGCGGCGCCTCACCGCAAGTTTGCGGCTCGTCAAAAGCCGCGTTAGATCGTTTCCGAGGGGACATCTTGACGCTCACGCGCAGCGCAATCGAGGCCATGGCGCCGGATCAAAGCGCACTTTCGGCTGCGTCCGCGTTGCTGAAGCCGGCGAAGTGGCCCGTCCGCGCTCAATCTGGTCCGCTGATTTGGGGCGAGTGCCAGGGCTCGGGGGCCAATCCCTACCGCGTCGTCGCCGACACAGCCGATAGCGGCTCCAAGTGCACGTGCCCGTCGCGCAAGTTTCCGTGCAAGCACGCGATTGCTTTGATGTGGATGTACGTCGACGACGCGGCCACGTTCCAACCCGGCGCAATTCCGCCTTGGGTCGAGGACTGGATGGGCCGGCGCCGCAAAGGCGCGGGCGGAGCGGCCGCCGCAACGGGCGCATCGGAACCCAAAAGCATGGCGCTGGCGCAAGAGGACGCGGCCAAGGCCCTCGACCCTGCCGCTGAAGCGCGCAAGCAGGCCTCTGCCGCCAAGCGCGCGCAAGATACACGCAACGCCGTCCGCGCGGGCCTTGATGACCTTGAAGCCTGGCTCACTGACCAATTGCGCAGCGGCCTAACCGCGTTCGTCACTCAGCCTGGCGAACGTTGCCGCCGCATCGCTGCGCGATTGGTCGACGCCAAAGCCGGCGCTCTTGCAGGGCGCATTGATGAGATGCCCTCGCGGTTGCTGGCATTGCCGACTGACGAGCGCGTCGAAGCAGCAATCGCGGAGTTCGGCAAGCTTGTGCTGTTGATGCGGGCGTGGCGCGCAACGCCCGACGATCCGGAGTTGCGCCGCGAAGTGGTAAGCTCGGAAACGCGCGAGGACGTGCTGAGCAATCCAGATGCGCTGCACGTCGCCGCGACTTGGGAGGTGCTGGGCGAGCGCGTCTCAACCCGACGCGACGGCCTGGTGAGTCAAGCGACCTGGCTCCTCAACCTTGATGCGCACGCGCAACTCTTTGCGCTGTTGCTCGACTTCTTTCCCGCCTCAGCGGGCAAACGCAGCGCCGCGTTTGTCGCCGGCGACCGCTTCCAAGCAGAGCTTGTCTTCTACCCAGCGCGCTCGCCGCTGCGGGCTGTGATCGCGACACGCTCCGACGCGCAAGGCGAATACACATGGCCCGAACCACCGGCCGATCCGCTCACCGCGTATGCCGCTTCGAAGCTAGATGCGCCATGGCGGATCGAGACGCCACTCTTGTTGCCACAAGGACGGATCGCCGCCGAAGCGGCCGGTCGCGCGTGGTGGAAGGCGCCATCGGGGAGCGCGCTGCAACTACGCACGAACCGCCCTCGCTCGCATTCGGCGCCGACATCAGCAAAGCCGCCGCTTTGTGGGATGGCGCTCGCCTTGGCCTGATCGCAGCGCAAAGCAATTGGGGCCGGATCGATTTCGATGCGTGACCTCGATGCTTCCCTCGCTCAACTGCGCAATGCGTGGATCGCTGGGCGGCCAGCAATCGAAAGCGCGCCTACGGCATGGCGTGATGCGATCGGTGAGGATGAACTGGCTCTGATTGCGCTTGCCGGACACGCCAGCGATGTACTCACACAGCGTGCACCCGGCACCGCTCTTATCGATCGCCCGCTATTGCCGCATCTCAACGCACCATTCGTGCCGGAAAGTTTGCGCGGCCGCTTCCGCCGCTTGTTGGCGCGGCCGCAGAACTTACCGTCGTTAGAACGTTATTTGATCGCCTTCATTTCCGCGCGCGGTTTGGCGGCTCATCCAGCGGACTGGATGCCGGATGCGAAGGACGATTGGGCGCCGGACCTCTACGCGCCGTGGCTCGATTGGATCCGCGCCGATACGCGCGCCGCCGCGCCAAGCGACGACGAAATCAGCAGCGAGAATTATGAGCTTTGGTCATGGACCGAGCGGCGCAGAGCGTTGGCGGCGTTGCGCGCGCGCGATCCTGCTGCGGCGCTCGCCATCATCGCCGCGAAAGCCGGCGCCGAGCCGGCGGAACGACGCGTACGCTTGATCGAACTGATGCAAGTCCGGTTGTCCGAGACGGATGCGGAGTTCCTGGAAACGTTGGCCAAAGATCGCTCGGATCGCGTTCGCGCGCTGTCGCGCGGATTCCTCGCACGGCTCGGGCGCGCGGGCGACACAGCAGCGCTCGCCGCCGAATTAGCAGAGATGATGTCCTTAGAAAAGTCGGGCTCATCAATCGTCGAATGCGCTTGCGTATGGCGGCGCTGAAAACAGGTGCGCAGCATCAGCGGCGACACGAGCTTATGCAGATCGTGAGCCTCGGTGCGCTCGCCAACGCGCTGGGCGCCACGGAGCTG
This sequence comes from Caulobacteraceae bacterium, assembly GCA_016703335.1. Classification (GTDB taxonomy): domain Bacteria; phylum Pseudomonadota; class Alphaproteobacteria; order Caulobacterales; family Aquidulcibacteraceae; genus Vitreimonas. The sequence goes on from JADJCG010000018.1 coordinate 8,868, forward strand.
CAGCTCGTGGAAGCGCCCGAATGGCAGCTGGAGGAGGTGCACGCCTTCAGCGCCATGACAGCGGAGACGGGCAGCGACGAGGCCGTGCGCACGCTGTTGACCAATTTGATGCGCGAACGCAGGACGCCGCTGGGCGCGCTTCTGCCTCTGACGGCACGCCTCAACACCGCGGAGCGCGTCGCTATGCTCCCAGAGTTGATGCAACTTGACGGACCGGTCCCAGAGGCGACGCTGGAAATCGCTGGCGATAGTATCGGCGCGCTACCTCTGTCGGCGCTTGCCGCCTCACCTGCCAGCAGCGCCATCAGAGCCAATGTAGAAGCCGCCGCAGGCACAGACGACAACCTCCGCCGCAACGCCGTGCCGATCCTTGAACAGATTCTGCCGCGCGTAGGCCTACTGCTCGACCAAGCCGGCGCCAGAGCGCTGCTCGCGCAAATTAAAAGCTGGGGACTTTCTCCCGCCGAGCCCGTGCTCGACATGCTTCACTTCAACGCTGCTTTAACACTGGAGACTACGCCGTGACCGACGCCCTGCGCCTGCCAGCGGAGCAAACCTACACCGCCGAACTCGAAGCGTTGAAAACCGACAGTGGCGACAAGCCGCCGGGCTGGGCGCTCTCGCCACGCGCGGCGCTCACCTACCTCATGGGCGGCAAAGCCCAGAACGGCGTCGAGATCAGCTCAAAATATGTCGGCGACAAACGCCTGATCGAAACGGCGATCGCAACACTCGCCACCGACCGTGCGCTGCTGCTGCTCGGCGTGCCGGGCACGGCGAAGTCGTGGGTGTCGGAGCACATCGCAGCGGCCGTGAGCGGCGATTCCACCATGGTGATCCAGTGCACAGCGGGCACCGACGAAAACCAAATCCGCTATGGTTGGAACTACGCGCAATTGCTCGCGCACGGACCATCACGCCAAGCATTGGTGCCGACGCCGCTGCTCCGGGCGATGGAGGGCGGGAAGCTTTGTCGGCTGGAAGAGCTGACGCGGATGGGCTCGGACGTGCAGGACACGCTCATCACCGTGCTCTCCGAAAAGATGATGCCGATCCCGGAGCTGAACACGTCCGTTTACGCGGTACGTGGCTTTAACGTGATCGCCACCGCGAACAATCGCGACAAGGGCGTGAACGAACTCTCATCGGCGTTGAAGCGACGCTTCAATGTGGTTGTGCTGCCGCTGCCGGACGACATGAACCAGGAGATCGCCATCGTCACCAGACGTGTCGGCGAAATGGCGCAAAGTCTCGACCTGCCCGCGCCCAAGAATGTCGCCGAAGAAGTCGCACGCGTCGTCGCCATTTTCCGCGAGCTTCGCGGTGGCGCAACGCTTGACGGCAAGATGACGTTGAAAACCCCCTCCGGCACGCTTTCTACGGCGGAGGCCATCGCCGTGGTCATCGGCAGTCTCAGTCACGCGGCGTTCTTCAACAACGGCAAGCTCGGCGCCGAAGGCGTAGCGCCCAACCTGATCGGCGCGATTGTGAAAGATCCCGTGCAGGACAAGGCCGTCCTCGAAGAATATCTCGAGACTGTGCTGAAGAAGCGCCCGGATTACGCCAGCTATTATTCCACGCTGCTTGATCTCGTCTGACCGCAATGGCCGCCGACATCCGCTACTTCGGCATACGCCACCATGGGCCCGGCTCCGCGCGCCGGCTCGTGGAGGCGCTTGATGACATGCGTCCGGCGGCAGTGCTGATCGAAGGGCCGAGCGACGTCGGTGATCTTCTACCGATGCTAAACGATCCCGCCATGCAGCCGCCCGTCGCGCTACTCGCGTATGTCGCCGACGATCCGGCGCGCGCCTCGTTCTGGCCGTTCGCAACCTACTCGCCGGAGTACCAAGCCGCGCGCTGGGCCGTGCGCAACGGCGCAACGTTGCGCTTCATTGATTTGCCGGCGTCGTGGCGTCTGGCGCCACGCGAGCAACCGGAAGCGCCACCACCTCACGAAGACGAGCAGATCGCAGCGAGCAGCCAGCCGGACCCGCCGGTGACGCAGGATTGCGCATCTAACACGCCAACGCTTGAGCAAGATCCGATCGGCGCGCTTGCCGCGGCAGGCGGCTACGAAGACGGCGAAAGCTGGTGGCGCGACGTTGTTGAAGAAAACCCCGAGCCGGGTCCGATCTTCGCGGCCATTGCAGATGCGATGGCGGCACTCCGAGAAGCCGCCACGCCGCCCGAAGGTTTCGAGGCGGCGCGCGAAGCGCACATGCGATTGGAAATTGCAAAGGCCGCGAAGGAGACGGAGGGCGCCATCGCCGTCGTGTGCGGCGCCTGGCACGTCCCGGCGCTGCAAGCAAAGTCCTCGGCCACCGCCGACCGAGCGCTGCTCAAGGGCGCGCCGAAGCAAAAGTTTCGGCGACCTGGGCGCCGTGGACATCACCGCGCCTCGCCTTCGCCAGCGGCTATGGTGCAGGCGTCGTCGCGCCAGGCTGGTGTCAGCATCTGTGGGACACGCCGCGCAGCGAAGCCACGACCCGCTGGCTCGCGCGCATTGCGGCTGCGCTGCGCGCCGAGGACCATCTCGTCTCTACCGCTTCGCTGATTGAAGCTGAGCGCCTCGCGTTTGCGCTAGCGGCCCTACGCGGACGCCCCGCGCCCGGCTTCGAAGAACTGCGCGACGCAGCAATCTCTTGCCTCTGCTTTGGCGAGGCGATCATTTGGCACACGATCGCGCCGCAACTGCTCGTCGGCAATGAAGTCGGTGCAATTCCTGACAACGTCCCGCTCGCACCGCTGCTTGAGGATTTGCAGCGCGAACAAAAGCGCGTGCGCCTGAAACCCGAGGCGCTCGAACGCGAACTCGCAGTCGATCTCCGGAGTGAAAGCGGACTCGACCGCTCCACGCTGCTGCATCGGCTGAACCTGCTTGGCGTGCAGTGGGGCAAGCTGATCGAGGCGGGCCGCAGCCGTGGCACCTTCCGCGAGCGCTGGATGCTGCGCTGGGAGCCGGAATACGCCGTCGCGCTGGTCGAGAACCTCGTCTATGGGCCGACCATTGCTCAAGCCGCTGCTGGCCGTGTCAGCGCGCGCTTCAAAGACGCCGAGACGCTGCAAGCGCTGGCGGATCTCGTGTTCAGCAGCCTGACCGCGCAACTGCCCGCTGCGGTCGAGACCGGCATTGATCTTATCGAGAAGCGCGCTGGCCAAACCAGCGATTGCGTGGAGTTGCTCTCATCTCTGCCCGCGCTGGCCGACGCCCTGCGCTACGGACAAGCGCGCGAAGTGGACGCGAGCCAGCTCGACGCGCTCGTGAAACGCATCCTGATCGAAGGCGCGCTGACCCTGCCCTACGCTGTGCGCAACCTCGACGCGGCCGCCGCCTCGGCGATGCGCAGCGTGATGGCCGGCGCCAACAACGCTGTCGCCCTGATCGAACTCTCCGACGACGAGCGCGCAACCTGGCGCGGCGCGCTGCACGCGATCATTGACGACAGTCAAGCATCGCCGCTCGTGGCAGGCGCAGCTGCGCGCTTGCTCTACATCGCCCAGGAACTCTTGCCCGAAGACGCGGCCCTGCTGCTAAGTCGCGCGCTGTCGCCAGGCCGGCCTGTCGCAGATGCGGCAGGGTTCTTCGAAGGTTTCTTTGAAGGCGCAGGCGAAACGCTGATCCACGACCAACCGCTCCGGACAGCAGTCGACCAATGGGTTCAATCACTCGCCGGCGAAACGTTCACCGCGCACCTGCCGCTCTTTCGCCGCGCCTTCGCGAACCTCGACCGCATGCAACGCCGGCGCTTGCTCGATGCGTTGTTCGGACGAGTTTCGGCTGGTGTATCCCGACGCCCAGGCGATCTGGCCAGCGCATTTCGAGCGCGTCGTTGGCATCTTGAACGCGAGCCCCGCCGATGAGTGAGGAAAGTGAGCGGCGCTGGAGGCTCGCGCTTGGTGGTGAAGACGACGCGCTCGACGCCTCGGACACGCGCCTCTCAAGCGCGCTGACCGCCCTCTACGGCGAAGGCGCGGACGATGAAGGTAAAGAGAAGAAATCTCGTGGCGGCCTTGGGAGTTCGGCGCCGAACGTTGCCCGGTGGATGGGCGATATTCGCTCGTATTTTCCCTCACCTGTCGTGCAGATCGTGCAGAAAGACGCATTTGAGCGCCTCGGTCTTCAGCGCATGCTGTTGGAGCCGGAATTCTTGGCTGCCGTCGAAGCTGACGTGAACCTGATCGCGACGCTGATGTCGCTCCGCAATGTGATGCCGGAGAAAACCAAGGATACGGCGCGTCAGGTGATCGCCAAGGTCGTCGCTGAACTGATGGAGCGGCTCGAACGCAAAACCGCCGAGGCGACACGCGGCTCGGTGGACCGCTCGCGGCGCACTTCGCGGCCCCGATTTGCAGACATCGACTGGCCGCGCACCATTCGCGCCAATCTCCGGCACTACCAACACGAACACCGCACCATCGTGCCCGAACGCCTAATCGGCTTCATGCGTCAGCAACGCCGGCTCGTTGACCTCGATGAAGTGGTGCTGTGCGTCGATCAATCCGGCTCGATGATGCCGTCGGTTGTCTATGCTTCGATTTTCGCGGCGGTGATGGCATCGTTGCCGGTGGTTAAAACCAAGCTCGTTTGCTTCGACACCGTGATCGTCGACCTCACCGAGGAACTGGCCGACCCGGTGGAAGTACTGTTCGGTGTGCAGCTGGGGGGCGGCACCGACATCAACCAAGCGGTCGCTTATTGCGCCGACAAGATCGAACGCCCGAGCAAGGCGCACTTGATCCTGATCACCGACCTCTACGAGGGCGGCAACGCCGAGGAACTCCTTACACGCGTTGCGCGTCTAATCGGTCTCGGCGTCAATGTGATCGTGCTTTTGGCGCTGAGCGATCAAGGTCGCCCAGCTTACGACCCCAATCTCTCCGCCCGGATTGCGGCCTTGGGCGCGCCGGTCTTTGCGTGCACACCCGACCAATTCCCGAACCTGATGGCAGCAGCGCTCCGACGACAAGACATCCACGCATGGGCGGCAAAAGAAGACATAAAGCTGATCCCCGCCTGACGCGTCGAGGATCGCTGAAATCGCGTCCTTAGAGATCGAACGGCCGCATTGGGCAAACGTGCGTCACGGTGACGAATTTCACGAACGGCCTAGTCTCTCGATTGCAGTCAGTGAATTAGCGCATGCGGCAACGGCGTGTTGTCGCCGAGGATGGACGCTCGCCAGACTGGCGCGTGTGCACCCGACGGGGCCCGCGGGAAACGTCAGACCCGCAGCACATCAGCGGGCGCGCTATGTTCCGTTTGGATTGGTTCGGCGACCGCGCCTACGCCCGCGTGAAATCCCTTCCTGCGATCAAGAGCGGCCACGCGCCAAAGTCACTCACGACGAAGAGTGACGTCGCCAAACATTTGCGATGCGCCGTCTTGAATATTGTCCAGCCGCCATCTCCACGTGTCGTCGCGCCATCGTATGTGAAGGTGTTGGTGAGAATGAGAGCGCCCTCAGCGTCACGAAACTCGAATGGGATCGAATCTGAGCTTTCCGCCGCTCTGCAGGTCACGTCGCCGGAAGCCACTTCGGTGTTGTCGAACCAGAAGCACACATAGTGATCGTCCAGCCACCCGATCAGAATTGTCGCTTCATACGCCGGCAGCCCGTTATCGCCTCTCTCTCGAGATACTTCGTTGATGCGTACATAATTGCGTTGGAGGGTCCACTCAGCCTCGACATCGTGCACCGCGCTTTGGCCGGCAATCGTGCCAGTGAGCCGCCAGCTGCCAACCAGCCTGCTGAGCATCGCTTCAGATCGAGACGCGTTGGCCGCAGCTTCATCCAGCGGAGTCGTCCTCATCGCTTGCGTCTGCGCGCAACCGACCAGGAGCAGCGTCCCCATCGCAATTAGAAATCGTTGAAACATGCGCCATCCTCGCGGAAATGTTGTGGGGATTTGTATAGTCGGAAAGAACGTACGAACAGAAGCTCTTCAGCAACGACGTCCACGGCGCAACGACTGGCAAACAATCCGCAGACAGCCGATCGCAGCGCCGCAGTCGCAGAGTCCGAAGTTCGCCGACATACGCCATTCGCTATCGTGCGGAGTGACCTGCAGTCTATGGCCTCGGTTCAGCTGGCGATTCACCTCCTCGATGGCATGGTGGGGCATGCCTGGAAGACCAAGATCGCAGTCGGAGTACGTGGCGCTCGCCAAGCGCATGGCGGACACCGATTGCTTCGTCGACCCCGAGTCAATTCGCTGCGTGCTGCTGCCGTGGCCGCGTGAAACTGAGGTTTGGTGGTCGCACGATCTAGAAGCTTAGCTGACAGCAGCGGACCGCCGCGGTGACGCCGACTAGAGCCTACCGCGACATCCAAGCGGCTTAGTCGCTCAAATCACGACGTTGAGCACATCGCTGCGGCTGCGGTGTGATCTCGCCGACTGCGGACGCTCGCTGCAGCATAGTATTCACGCCGCCTCGTATTGTGCGATCAGTGCGTCGATGTGACGGCGTTCGGGCGCGAGCCGGGTCACGAGCTTCACAATCATCCAGAGCGCGCTCAACGCCAGCGCACTCCCCAGCACGAACGCCGCTGACTGCATCTCATGCGGCGCCATTTTGCCAGTGGCGACGAGCTGGTTGAGCAACACGTAGAGCAACGGCGCGAAGGCGATCATGGCGCCGCCAATGATGAAGATCCGCAGCTGCGCCGCGGTGTTGTCGGCGCGCAGCGCACGGAAGGTTTCAAGTAGTGCGCCTGCCGGGACGCCCTGCGGCGCGGCGCGCGTGGCGATCAGGACGAGCACCACGAACGGAATCAGCGCAAACGGAATAAGCCCCCACTCGCGCGCCAGATCGATCGCATCGGCTTGGCCGGTGACGATATCAAGGCCCATCAGAGCCAGCGGCATGGTCAGCATTACGCCGGCGAACACCAAGAGCCGCTGCAAATGCCCGCGGCGCTTGGCCAAAGTCGCTTGCGCCTCGGCGAAAACGTAGGCGCTGGCCGCAGCACTCGGATTGTTGGCGTTCGAGGCCCAGGCGTTCCCCAACGATTCATAATCCATCGTCGTTCTCCATGAGTTGCGTAAGTCTCTTGCGCGCGCGTGTGAGCCGCGCGCCGACATTGGTTTCACTGATACCGTGAATGGCGGCGATCTCTGCGTAAGATTGGCCCTCGAGCGAGAGCAGCATCAGCGAGCGATCGACGCTCTCCAGTTTGCGTATCGCCGCATAGAGCTGTTCGATCTGCGGATCCTCGCCCGCCGCTTCTTCGACCCGCAGCCGCTCGTATTCGCTCTGGCGACTGCGGCGGCGCGCTTCGCTTCGGCGCCAGCTCAGCGCGCGATTGTGTGCGACGCGAAAGATGAATGTCTTCTCAGCACTATCCCCGCGAAACGAGGGCGCGGCGCGCCACAGCGCCAGCAGCAATTCCTGCAACAGGTCGTGCTGATCCGCTCCAGCCGCGAAGGCGCGGGCGATGCGGTGCAAAACACCGACATGCTCGCGCACCAACGTTTGGAACCGCCCCTCGCCCAAGATTTCGCTCCGTTTTATGAACTTAGACGCTGCTCCCGCCTCGATCCTTACACGCCGGTCGAAAGAGAGCCCGGTGCGCGAGATTCCGTTCATTAACCGCGGGCTCGTGAAGAGGACGGCGACGCCCCCGAGGAAGCGCCGGGACGGCGGGTCTCGTCGACGGCCCTGCCTGTCAATTCGGCGCGATGTCTTCCAAGAGCGGACATTCGCGTTGCCCGATCCATGGCGAAATCGCTCAATTTGTGACGCTCGCGTCAGCCGCCAACGACTGACCCATTCTCGCCGAAACCGCCCAAAGGCGCGTATTGTTTGAGTCGTGACCGGCTAGTCCCCGCGATGCCGTTGCGCTAGTTCCGTGAGCCGCTTTAGCCGCACTGTCATCCCGTGGGGGCTCTTATGAACTTGTCGCGACTTGCCAATGCATGCTTGGCGATGGTCATAGCCTTCACCTGAGTTACGGTGACGCCGGTTGCTGCCGCTGGCGTCGAAACACCGGAATGGCTTACGTGTCCGAACGCATTGACGCTTGATCTGCGCCCCAACCGTGAACGAGATCCGGCGCGGGTTCGCGAAGTCGCACCGACTGCGGGAGCGAACATTTCCGCCGAATTGTACCATCACACCCGCTACGCTCGCATCGCCTACGAACTCTACGAGGCATTCGACGCCGGCCAAGACCCGCGCGAAGCTTTCGCGAGTTCAAACCTGCAACTGGTGACATTGATTTACGGCGATCCCGGGCCAACACGGGCGTGGTCCACGTCCACCTGGACGAAACCAGAACGCTCTATGGTTTTGTCGCCGACGAACGGGCGACAGGCCGCCGCTACATTGTGTTTCGGGGAACGCAGCAGCCTGCAGAATGGGTTCGCAACGCGCAGGCCGGGCAACGGCCCTATCCCTCGGAACGCCAGCCAGGACCGCCACCGCACACGTCCACGCTGGCTTCCTGCAAATTTTTGAGAGTCTACAGCTGGACTCGGGCGCGGGCGCCACCGCGTTGTCGCCCGCCCGCGCTTCGCAATCTTGTCGCCGGGCGCGACACTGTCTTTGTCGGTCATAGCCTTGGTAGCGCCCTTGCAACACTTGCCGGCGTCGAGGCCAGCAGGCGTTCACCCAAAGCGCGCGCGCGCGCCTGCGTATCACCTTTGCTTCGCCGCGAGTTGGCGATGCAGGCTTTGCTACACTCGCGCAAGCCGTCGGCCGCATCGACCGCGTTTGCAATCTGGTTGACGTGGTAACCGCCGTTCCGCCGAGCACGCGCCAACTGAGCTATGTGCATGTTGGTACGCCGTACCGCGTTTCGTCTTTTGATTGGCCCGCTCTCGCCAACAACCTTGATCGCGCCGGTGACCAAATCCTCTATTGGCACGGAGATCAGTCCTACGCGTTCATGCTGCAGCCAGCGCAGGCGCCGCGAGAACCCGAAGCGTGTTTCTCGAGCGCTCGGTAAACGCAGGAATAGCGCGAATTCACTGAGCGACTGACTCGCTCCAATCAAGTCAATCGCTTGGGGCCCGTACCACCGGCAAGCCATCGCCGGTAGCGGTCACTCCCCCATGTCTTCATCCGCGTGGGATTTTCTGAACGCGAGGAACGCAGCAGGCAACGTCATCGCCAACATCGCCGCGCCCCAAAAAACTGCGTTCCAATGGTCGCCCGTCGCAGGCGCCAAAGCTCGAAGTTGCGGTTGTCGGACAGATCCTGCCGCAGCATCAGATAGATCAAGCTGAGCAACACGACGCCAGAACACTGAATGGGCGATACGCCGCGCGATTGCGGTCAGCCAATTCGCGCTCATCGAGCAGGGTTCCGGCTCTTGCGCCTGACGCTGCAGGCTCGATCCGCAAGCACGGGGAACGCGACAAACGCCGCCACAACCAAGCTGAGGCCGGCAATCCGCAGCGCGTCGCCCGTCGCCGTCTCGTCGGCGATAAGCTGCAGCACACAGCCGATCGGATAGAGCGCATAAAGCGCGATCACCAATCCGCGCACCGTTGCAGGCGACAAAGAACGGCCGAAGGGGCGCCTTGCAGAACGGACGAACATTACGAGTCTCCTTGCTTAGTGACGGTGCGCGCCAGGGGCGGAAACGGTTCGAGCGAAAACAGCACTTCGACCGGGGCCAGAAAACCGCGGCGATCTTCAGCGCGAGTTCGACCGAGGGGGCGGAGTCGCCGCGTTCAAGGTAGCCGAGGGTCTGCGGGTTCACCCCGACGGCCTCGGCCAACTCCTTGCGGCTCATGCCCCGCTCCGCGCGAAACACTGAAAGTCTATTGTACGTACCCATGTGATAGGCCAGTTGGAAAACGATATGTTGTCTATACACAACAGATTGTGGCTCGCGTCAAGAGCCCAAGAGCAAGATGGGGCAAGGCACTCTACCGAGCGGATCTCAACCAACGCGCCAAAGACGCCCCGTAAGCGCCGTACCTGCGACTGTCCGGATTGGCCCAGCGGGCGTCATAGCCACGAATTTCACGAATGGCCTAGTCTCTCCATAACGGACAGTGATTTAGCGCACCCAGCAATGGCGTGTTGTCGCCGAAGGCGGTCATTCGAGGGTCTGCACTATCGCGGGTAACTGCGCCCACTTCTCATCCGTCTTCGCTCAAACCTCAGACTCGCCGCCTGCCTTCCAAGCAATATGGACTGTGCGTGACTGTCTCTCATCAGCGACATCCAGCGCGATCCGGCGCGCCTCTACCCAATCGGCGCAGTCGCGCGTTTGATAGCCCTCTTCGAAGATGAAGTAAAAATGCATGCCTAGCGGATGTCATAGCCGCGATTTTGTTGAGTGGCCTACTCTCTCCATTGCAGACAGTGACTTAGCGGACACGGCAACGGCGTGTTGTCGCCGATAGCGGTCAGTCACCTTACGGCCCACCGACGATGAAGTCGGCGCTGGTGAGGGCAAGGCCTGGGCTGAGCGTGGCGAAGAGGATCGCCGTGTCGGCAACCTCCCCGCCCATGAGTGAATCGCCGGCAGTGCCGCCGGTGATGTTTCGCGATCCAGTGATGCCCAGATAAACGGTGTGGCCATTGGATTGCAGATTGAAGAAGTCGACGGTCACGGCCGATGCGCTGGCGGACATATTCGCGGTGAGATTGCCGCCGTACATCAGACCTCCAGTTGCGAGTTTCCGCTCCTGGGTCTTGAGCAACAGACTGATCGAAATGAAGGTCATCAAAGAGCTAGAGGCCGTGGAGGTCCCGGACGCGATACACCCGCGGCGGCGTTTAGTCGTGCTTCTGCACGACGACGGCAATTTCACCGCGGCCGAAGAGTATTATTACGTCTCTGAGTATGAAGGTGAGATCATCGCGGAGGGCTGGCAGCGGCATCCGCCAAGTGGCCTGTATGCGACCGCGGAGATAGCTGAGCGCGAAGCTAGGGCGGCATTCCGGCAACGGCACCGCTTGGCAGGCTAAACGTCAGCTTCGGGCCATCGTACGACATAGCCGCGATTTTCGTGAGCGGCCTACTCGGGCGTCTTCTTTGCGGCACATTGCAGACGCTGCGTACCGACGTGGGCGCTCGAGATACATCCAACGAGCAGACGCAGGCGCTATGATCGCCGCACGCCCACGTCACCCACACTCCGGCGGTCGCGGTGGTAGGGGCGGAGCGATGACTCCGACGTTCCAATTCCAGGGAATCCGCTCACGGGCACGTCTGCAAACGACGGCCTCTTGCAGCTCGTAGCCGTTGGACGGTTCGGCCCGCAGGTGCGGCGCGTCCTCGAACGTCATGTAAGCGCGACGTGCATCATACGGGCGCCACTCCTCCTCGCCGTGAGCGCTCGGAACTCCCTCGCGTACAAAGCTCGCCCAGTAGCTTGCCATCGCGTTGGATAGGCGCGCTTCCTGCGATGTCGTGGGAATGGCCGGCCACCATGGCGGCGTAGCGGCGGCCGTCGCGAAGATGAAAGGAATTTCCGCGCCGTGGAAGGCGTGGAATCCAGCCTGATCGGCGGCGGGATAAGCGTGATCGAAAAAATAGAGAAAGGAAGCTGGCCCGAGCCTCGCTTGACTTGTGGCCAGCCTTTCGGAACTCCAGCCGTACATGCCGTCACGCGTGGCCGCGAACATGCTCTCAGCAATATTGTCCGCCGGATAGCGGGCAAGGAATGCATCCGCGAGGTCGCCATATCGAGCACGTATCTCGCTTGTGTAGACCGCCGCATTTTCGGGCGCTGGCGGCAGCAGGAAACGGAGGGAGCGTATCTCGCCCTCGTTGAATCCGACGAGGATCGGCACGCGCGCTTGCTCCCCGCGGTCGAAGGTCTCGATGAGTTGACGCCGCAACGTGCGTCCATCGATTGTCGCCAGCGGGAAGTAACGGGTGCGCCGCGTGCCTTCGATGATCACTGCGCCGCTCATCGCCCGCAGAGCAGCAATATCTGCGGCGCCAAGTTCGCTCGCGAGCGATGCGCCTGCGGCCTCCGCATCTGGCCAGTCCGCGAAGGTGCTGTTTCGCAGTTCAGGCATAGTAATCAAATACGGACTTTGGGCGATGGAGCGATGAAATAGCCCGCGCGCATTTGGTGACGCCATCAAAAGCACGACACTTAAGGCGCCGGCGGACTGACCGGCGATGGTCACATTATTCGGATCGCCGCCGAAGGCCCGGATATTGCGCCGCACCCAACGCAGCGCTTCGATCTGATCCATCAGACCATAATTCCCGGAGATGTTGCGGCGAGATTCAGCGCTTAGCCCAGGGTGTGCGAGCCAGCCGAGTGGCCCAAGCCGATAATTGATCGAAACGACAATCACGCCCTGCTGAGCAAAGCGAGAACCGTCGTAGACGGCGTCGCTGCCGGCGCCATTGATCAACGAACCGCCATGTATCCAGACCATCACCGGTGCGTTGCGTGTGTCGGCCGGCGCCCAGATGTTGAGTGAGAGGCAATCTTCGCTCATCGCCGTATAATTGAAGAACGGCGACGACGGCTGCATGCAGGCGGCGCCAAAGTCTTTCGCTTGGCGTACGCCGCGCCAGCGCGATGGCCGAACCGGCGGACGCCAGCGCAAATCGCCGACGGGCGCCTGCGCATAAGGAATGCCGCGGAAGATCTGAATCTCAGCGGTTGCGACGCCCTCCACCCTGCCGGCCGGCGCATTGACGATCGGGCCTTCGGCGGCAAACGCGGTGGCCGAAAATGTGAGCATGGCGGCGGCGATGGCTCGACAGAGTCGTCCCAGCATTCGTCTCACCCGCACCTTATCATCACTCGAACCGGATATTTCCGTCACACGTTCGCCTCGGTTTTCCTTGCGTTGCGATCTGCAAGGTCGGCGATGATCTTGGCATGCTTCTTTCGCGTCAGGTGATAGCCAAAGAGAAAAAGCGGCGCGGTCGCGGCGAGCAGCGCAGGCAGCGGCCCGGAAATGAGTGCAAGCTTTTCCAGGACGCCGGCGGGGATCACAACGTTGGGATTTGCTGCAAGGTCGGTTGGGAAATGGATAAGATCCAGTCCGATGCCGGCGATCAGACCGCCGAGACCCGATGCAGCCTTGTAGGCGAGCGTCAGCCCTGAGAAGAACAAGCCTTCGCGGCGTACGCCGAACAGATATTCGTGCTCATCGGCCGTGTCAGCCAACATTGACTGGAAGCCGACGCCTCCGATCATAATTGCAGTGCCAACGAACAAGCCGTTGACAAAAAGCAGTATCGCCGCGTTCGTCGGAGAAAGCGCGGCCGGCCCGTAGAGCTGAAAAAGCGGAGGCCAAACCAGAAAGAGCGCGATCGCGAAGAAAGCGGCGATGGAGAGCGTGCGTTTCTCCATGTGGCGCAATGCAAAGGCGCTGATCGGCCCCTAGCAACGGCCCGAGCGTGCCGCTCAGCAAAATGAGTTGAATGGCGTTTGAATCGAGGCGCCAGAAATAGCGGCAGGCGTGCAGCGCGAGCGATACATGCGCTGAATAGGCCAGAAAATAGATCAACACCGTTCCGAAAAGCATGAGGAATGAACGGTTGCGCGTAAATTCGATCACCTCCTGCACAAAGCCGGAGAAGAAACCGCGCTCACTCACCTCCGGGCCATGCAGCCTCGGTTGTGCGCGGCGCACGGCGGCGATCGCGATGAGACCGGTCAGCACCATGGCCGCCGCGCAGGTCCACGCATAGGGTACGTAGTTTTCGCGCTGCAACAGCCCATCGGGGCCAGACATGAAAACGCCGAGAGCGACCACGACACCGAACAGTATGCCAGCGCTCTGAAAGGTCAGCCTATACGAAACGACGCTGGCGCGCTCATTGTGATCATCAGTCACTTCCGCACCGACCGCTGTCATGGGCAACACAAAGCAGGACAGTGAGACGCGCAAGACGACCAGACAAACAGTGACAAATACGAATTGCGTCAGTCCTTCGAGTTGCGCTGGGATGGAGAATAGAAGCCCAAACGCCAGAGCGAATGGCGGCAGGCTCAAAGCCATGAACGGCACGCGCCGGCCATAGCGCGAACGCAGGCGGTCGCTTGCAAGGCCGATTGCGGGGTCTGCGACCGCGTCAACCAGCAGGGCGATAAGCTTTGCCAATCCCGCTGTCGTGCCCGACATGCCGCAGACGGCGGTCAAATAGAAGAGCAGGAAGAATCCGAACCCCGCCGCGACGATACCGTCAGCAAATGCGCCTGTCCCGTACGTCGCCTTGAAGCGCCGCGTCAGCGGCGTGGAGCGCGCCTGCTTTGCCGCTGCTTCGTCATAACCGCCCCCATGCGGCGCGTTCTCCGAACTCGTGCTCACGCGCCATGCGCCTGAATTGGAGCGGCCGGCGACAGCAGCGCGTCGTAAATTCCACGCTGATAAACCGGCAGGGCGCGACGTCCAGCAGCTCCTTGGCCGGTTGCAATTGTCGATCCGGAATTCGCCGACACCGGCACTTGATGTTGGATCAGGTAGATCATCACTAGATCATTGACGGGATCAGCTTGCCACCAGGTGCCGAAGATACCGGGCCACGTGAGCGAGCCTGCCGCCCCACATGCGTAGGGATTATCGATCAGATCCTCGGCGATCGAGAGCCCCAAACCGAAGCCGGACTTCCGCCAAAGCGGCATGCCTGCAAACGGCACTTCTCGTTGCGCACTTGTGAGCCGGTTGGTTTGCATCAAGCGGACAGTTTCAGGTTTAAGCAGGCGAACACCGTCAAATGCGCCTTCTTGCAACAGCATGCGCGCGAAGCGATGATAATTGCCCGCGGAAGAAATGAGCCCACCGCCGCCCGGCGTATAGGCTGGGGGCGCCTCATACATTTCAAGTTCGACCTTTTGCAGCGCGTGCGTGCTATCGTCGTAGCCATAAAGGCTGGCAAGGCGATTTCGCTTCTCAGCCGGCAGCCAGAAGTCAGTGTCGGCCATGCCGAGCGGGACAAAGATTCGCTCCTGCAAAACCTGACGAAACGGTTTGCCTTCCACGCGCCCGATCAAGAACCCTAAGACATCAGTTGAATGTCCGTAGTGGAAACGCTCTCCGGGCTGGTACGCGAGCGGCAGCGTTCCGAGCGCCGCCAACCACGCATCGACGCTCATGCGGTTCAAGCCAGGGTCGCCGAGCGCCTCGGCATAAGCTTGCTGCAGAGGCCCCTCGGAGAACGGCGCGTAGGCGATGCCGGAGCGATGCGTGAAAAGATCTTCGATTGTGATCGGACGGTGCGCTGGCACGGTCTCGGAAAGAGAGCCTGCCGCGTTGCGAAGCACTTGGGGTCGCTAAGCTCGGGTATCCACTCGCAATCGGGTCGTTGAGCGAAGTTGCCCTCCTCCATCAGCATCAGCGCGGCAACCGACGTAATCGGCGGACATCGAGGCGATACGAAAAGCGTGTTCGGCCGCATCGGCGCCTTGGTCTCGATATCGCTCCAACCGATCTCGTCAGCTTGAATGATCTCGCCGGCATGCGAGGTGAGCGTCACGACGCCCGCAAGCTCGCCACGATCGACGAAGGCCTGGAGAAGCGGCCCGATCGTAGCGAGCCTCGCGGAGTCGAAGCCGCGAGTGCGCCAGAAGACTTCTGTAGTCATGAACGGGATACTTCTGCCGCTGGGTTGCTTCGAAGCGATCAGAACGTCTTTCGAACGTTCAACGCCACATAACGTCCGATCGGGTTGTAAGAGCCACCGATGCCATCGAACATTGGCGACCCAGAGGATGCAGGAAAGAACGGCGGCTCCTCATCAAAGACGTCATTGATTTGCAGCGCGAGCACCGTTCCTTGCGTCCAGCCTTCATCCGGCAATCTCCACCCAGCGCGCAGATCGACCGTCATGTACGCATCAGACGAATAGGATGCGATCCCACCGCCGGTCGTAGCGTAGTTGCTTGTGATGCCGTCCCGGTAGTTCACAAATCCGGCGAAAGAGAACGAACCAACATCCGCACCCACCGTCGCCCTGGCGGTCCAACGAGGCAGACCCAAGCGCAAGCTGTCGGTTTCAGGAGCGCCAGGCGTCAACCTTGTATCGAAGTTGAGGATATAGTTGCCGGCCAAGTCGACGAACATAGCGCCGAAGTCCGTGTCCCATCGATAATTGATATCGAAATCCAACCCGTCGGTATTGCGCGTGCCCAGATTGTTGTTCCGCAGATCCACGACAGTGGTGGTCGTCGTCCCCAACGAAGTTGACGGCCACCCGATCGGCACGGCGCCGATTCCGTACAGCAAAGTGTTGATGGTCGGGTTGGTGGCAGGATTGCCCGTGGTGACCAGCGACGCCAACGTCGGATCGGTGAAAGCAGAGATAATCGACGGAGAGCCAATAACGTTGCTGTAGTCGATGTTGTAATAGGTCACGCTCGCGCGGAGGTTCGGCAACCAACTTGGATTAAGATCAACACCGAACGAATGGGTTGTGGCCTCTTCGGGTTCGAGGTTCGGATTGCCACCGAAAAAGAAGACGCTCTGATTGACAATGGTCGGGTAGATGAAAGGCCCCGTCGCGGCGCTGAAATAAGACGCGCCCGTTGTTGCGCCGAGTTCGCGAAGGCCCGGGGCCCTGAATGAGGTCCCATACGTGCCGCGCAAATTGAGCCCCTCAACCGGCTGCCAGTTGAGGCCGACTTTGGGATTACTAGTCGATCCGAAGTCGCTGTAATCGTCGTATCGCTGGGACAGCGATAGCGCGAGCCTGTGAAAGAATGGCGCCTCGTTGCCCTCTCCAAAGATGGGAATGAAAAGTTCGCCATAGACCGAGTTCACGCGCCGGCTGAAGTCTTCAGGAACAGGAGATGCCGACGTTCCAACATACCCGCTCTGCTCGAACGTTTCGCTCCGGGTCTCAACGCCAAAGGCAAATCTCAATTCACCACCCGGCAGATCGGCGATCGGCCCATTGAGCCGCATCGCGCCAAGATCAACCTCCTGCTCCTCGGTGACATCACTGGCGTAGTTCAAGATGGCGGCGACAGTCGCAGCAGGCGTGCTCGCGTCAAACGGGTCGAGCGCTGTCGCTGGATTTGTTGACCCAGTTCCCCCAACCGCAAAGTTGTTGTTGTTGGCGTAGTAGGCAAGCGCCGTAGCATCGATGCCGGGCACGAAGGTGTCGTTTCTCGACC
Organism: Caulobacteraceae bacterium; assembly: GCA_016703335.1. GTDB lineage: Bacteria > Pseudomonadota > Alphaproteobacteria > Caulobacterales > Aquidulcibacteraceae > Vitreimonas. Next base: position 25,923 of record JADJCG010000018.1, read on the forward strand.
AATTCACCGTGCCATAGACATTCAGCTCAAGATCACCGGTCAACTGCAGGTCTAGGCCGAAGGAGGAATTGCCGACTCTCTTGTCATTGGTGTTCGTGAAATGATCGGAGCCAATGAGATTGTCAGTTCGAAAATTGACCGTTTCAGAGGCCCACGATGCAGGTCCTCGAAAGTTAGGATTTCCGAACGCACCGTAGACCGCCGGGTTGTAGAGCACGACCGATTGGGCAGGCGCCGCGACCTGGATATCTTCATCGCGCTGCGAGTAAAGAATTTCGCCCCAAACTGTGGCGTTATCGGTCAAATCTTGCCGTCCCGAAAGGAACAGCGCGTGAATGCGGGAGCTTGGAAGAATGTCGGCCGCGGCGGCGCTATCGCAATGATTTGCAGTGCCGGCAGCGCCGAACGAATTCGTCAGAGGATCATACGCGAACGTCGAAGCTGCGGCGCTCACGGTTGGCGCCGGACAAGCGATCGGGCGAGAATCGACACCTCCCGCCGCGCGATAATCCAAAACTCGATAGTCGCGCTCGGCGCCGGTGATGTTGTCGCTTTCCGTATATTGATAGGCCGCGAGGATCGATCCGTCGCCCCAATCCCAACCGACGAGGCCGCCAATATTTCCCGAGTAGTATCCGTCGGCCACGCCGTAATTGGCCGAGACTTCGGCGCCATCGAAGCGCTCGCGCGTGATGAAATTCACGACACCTGCAACCGCGTCAGAACCGTAGATCGCGGAAGCGCCGTCAGCGACGACCTCGATGCGCTCAAGCGCAAGATTGGGGATCAAGGGAAAGTCGGGGTTCGTCACCTGCACGGCCGCGCCAATCACGCGGTGACCGTCCATGAGCGGCAACGTTGCGTTCGCAGGCAAACCTCGCAGGGCGGGCGCAAATGAGCCGAGCCCTGGGCCCGTTCCGGCGCTGGTCTGAGGCGCTGTATTAAAACCTGTTGAACTGCGGGATGCTCGCGCTCAGATCCGGCGTATTGGCGCCGCCATGAGTCTCGATGTCGTCGCGCGTCACACTGATCAGATTGGATCCGACGGGCGCAACGCCCCGGATGCTTGTGCCAGTGACGACGATGTCTTCTTCTTCCGCCGTCTCATCCGCCTCAGCATCAATCGGCGGCGTTTGCGCAAAGGCAGGCGCCGCGGCCAAGAGCATGGCAGCAAGCGAAGCGCCGGTTAGCGCCAATTGGCGCGTGGCCTTCCAAGGTCCGACCATTATTACCTCCCCTAAACGGCGGTTTTCCGCTCGCCCCCCGTTCCCATACGGGGAACCGGCACAGTTCATTCATTTAGTACTAAATGAATGCACTGGGTCAAGTTGATTTAGTCGCAGCTAAACCAAGTGGCTGTGCGTCCTTGACCGGCCCTCGCCACAACTTCATCGTTGTTTGGGTGATCCGGTGAGCGAGTTCGCCACCGGCGCGATCGGGAAGAGCGCAAAGTATGGCTGCAGCGCCGAAAAGCCGGACACGCGCTGAGCAACGCGCAGCGAGCTTGAAGTTGATCCTCGACACCAGCGAGGAGCTGTTTTCGCAGCTCGGCTATTTCGGCGTCACCATCAAGGATGTCGCCGACAAGATGGGCATCCACGCGGCTCTCATCCATTATTATTACGACGGAAAAAAAGCCCTGTTCGACGCGGTGTTTGAACGGCGAATGGAATACGCCGTGGCGACGCGCACCGCGGGTCTCGACGCTTATGAGGCAGAGGCCGGCAGTCGCGTCACGGTCGAAGGGGCGCTTCGCGCTTATTACGACCAAGCGTTCGATGTCTACATCAAGGGCGACGAAGGTTGGCGCAATTTCGGGCGCATCTTCGCGCAAGTGAATAATGCGCCTGGATATGGCGCAGAAAAAATGGACTTCTATTTTGATCCGCTTGTGCTGCGGCTCATCGGCCTTTTGAAGAAGGCGCTGCCGGACGCAGAGGAAGAAGATCTCTTCTGGAGCTTTCAGTTTACTTCAGGCGCCTACACGCTTGCGCTTTCGCGCACGGGCCGCATCGATCGGCTGTCGGGCGGCCTTTGCGCGTCGGACGATTTCGAAGCGGTGCGCGAGCGGTTCGTGACGTTTATGGCTGGCGGCTTCGACGCGCTCTACAAGAGCCGGAAGAACGCCAAGCCCGCGAAAGCGAAGAAGGCAAGCGCTGCGCCCAAGCGGAAGAAAACGAAGGCGGGCTAAACGGCAGTCAAAGGTTCAGACCGAACTTTTTCCGATGCCCGTGGGGCGAGGCCGCCCAGGATTGAAGTCACATCCGGCCAAGCAAAGTACTGTTCGCCAAGAGCGCCGCATAGATGCAGTCCCGGACGCATTGTACCTGAACATCGAGCCTCTCGCCTAGCCGAGCCACGGCGACATCCCCTCTCGGTAAATCTGACGCATCGCCGGTACGCCGGGTCCGGGCAGTCCGTCGCTCAGACGACACCATTCGCTTAATCACCAATCACCGGCGCGAGATTGATGGGCAGGTGACGGAGTGATCGATCGTCCGTTGCGCGAATCTCGTCGCATGTATTCGCAAAAACAGTGTCACCAGCGCGGATGAACCGCGGGTTGGACAACTGGGTTCGGAATAATTCTCGAAATCGCTCGTAGTCAGCTTTCCATACATCTGAACGGCGGATGGATGTGGGTGCAAGCAGTGGGGACTTGGGAGATGAAGGGCAATTGGAAACGGTGCGCCGTCGCCTTGGCGGCCTTTTGGATGTTGGGTGCAGCATCCGCGAGCGCGGATGGGCCGCAACAGGCCGAGCTTCATATCTGGGCGGGCAACGAAGCCGACGATTCCGGTTCGTTCGGTCTTCGCTCAGTTGAGGCCGCATGGTGGGCCACCGAGCGCGATCGCTTCGGCGTACGCTACGACAACAGCCTTAGCCTCGACAATCCAACGCTGGCGCGCGCCGGCGTTGACGCCGAAGGTTACTTCCTCTCCTACATGCACGACTTCGACGGACGGTTCCTGCTCACCGGCGAGATCGGCCAGCGTGACTTGCCGGGCGACGCTGAGCAGGACATCTACAAAGTCGAAGGGGTGATTTTCCGCGAAGGCGACGCGATCAAGCTAGGCGCTCAAGTGAGCCCAACCGAGGACCCGATCGACGACTACACGGATACGGTGGTCTGGGGCGCTTATAATTTCGCGGTCGGTGACGAATGGCGAGTGGAGCCAGCTCTCTATGTCTCGCAAAGCGGTGCAGCCGAAGACAACGAATGGCGCGCGGCTGTCTACGCCGAATATAACCCACCATCCGAAGCATGGCAGGTTGGCGTTGGCGCAGGGTACGGCGATATCGACAGCGATATTCCGGGCGCGTCCGGTAGCGTCTTCAACGCGCATGCGCGGATGAGCTTCGCCGTCTTCGAACACCACTCAGTGCACTTCCAGGTGCGCTACGAGGACGCTCCGTTGACAAATTACACCACCGCGCTCGTCGGAGTCTCATTCCGCCTGCCACGCAGCTAGTTGGCTGCGAATGTCGCAATCTTTGTACTCAGACAGCGCCGTCGCGCCTGAAGCGACCGACGCACTGCTAGAAGCTGCTGAGCGGCGCCGTGTGGCGCCGCGCAAGCAGCCGTGGTTGTTTCCAGCGGTATTCGGCGCGTGGGCATTGGCCGTGGCCTATTTCGGGCCACGTCTTCTGTCCTTGGTGAGCTTGGCCGATAGCGGCTGGGGCTTTGCGTCCATCGCCTTTTTCGCCGTCTTCGCACAGATCGCGTGGCTCTATGGCTTCTACAACATTGCGGTGGTTGTTTTCGCCCTGATCGATCGTTCCATCCGCCGCGAACCTGTTCCCGTTGTTACCGCGAAGCCCGCGGTCGCGATCCTGTACACAACCTGCGACGACTTCGTGGAGCGGAGCGCGGAGTCCTGCGTTGAGCAGGACTATCCGAACTTCCACGTCTATCTTCTCGACGATAGCTCTACCTTAGCCGCACGCGCGCGCGTGGATGACTTCGCTATACGCCACCCCGATCGCGTCACGGTCGTTCGCCGCCAAAACCGGCAAGGGTTTAAGGCTGGCAATCTCAATCACGCGTTAGAGAAAGTGGCGCACGAACCATTGTTCGCGGTCGTGGACGCGGACGAGGTGCTGCCCACGAAGTTCCTTGCGGATATGACGCCGTGGCTCTTGTCAAATGACGCCTGCGGCTTCGTCCAGGCCAATCACCGCAGCCGGCCAGACGACGAAAGCCCATTCGCGCGCGATCTCGGCGTGGGGATCGACATCCACTGGAAGTGGTACCAGCCGCTGCGCAATCGCTACGGCTTCGTGATGTTTCTCGGGCACGGCGCGCTCCTTCGCAGATCATGCTGGCAGGAAGTCGGTGGCTTCCCGGAGATTGTGAGCGAGGACTTGGGCTACGCCATCGCACTGCGCGAGCGAGGGTACTATGGAAGGTTCGTCGAAGACGTGGTCTGCCAAGAAGAATTTCCGGCCACCGTCCGCGCGTTTCGAATTCGCCATGTGAAATGGACGCGCGGCACCTGCGAGTTCTTGCATCAGTGGATGGCGCGTCTCGTGCGCGCCAAGAACATCACAACGACCGAGAAACTCGACATCCTGTTTCCAACACTCAATTTGCTGCTCACGTTCTTTTTCTTCTTGTTCATGATCAACGCCGCGCTGATCCTACCGATGGCGCTTGGAGTTGTGCGGGATCTAACGATCGTTATTTTCGGTCAGGAGTTTGTGGTTCCCACAATGGCGCTACGAACTGGAGCCGAGCGCATGGCCGGTTTGGACTTTTTCGCCATCACCATGATGACGATTGTCGCGCCGGTGCTGTGCTTCATCCTGAGTCTCGCCTCGCAGCCGCTTAAGCTCGTTCGGTTCTTGGCCTACTCGACGGCGATCTACGCGGCGCTCAGCCCGCTGTCGTTTATTGCAGTCGTGGGGTACGCGCTCTCGCGGCGCGCTCAGTTCCTAGTTACCGGCGCTAACGCCAGCGCGGAGCGGCGCGGCCAGCGCGGAGGCGTGTGGGAATTCCTATGCCGCACGCATCCCGACTCTACGGTGGTGCAAGCAATCGAATTTGGCGCTGGCGCAGGCTTCTTGGCGGCGGCGTTGATGACCTTCCAGGTCGGCTTTGCCGGCGTGGCAATAGGATTCATGCTCCTGCCGCTGATGCACGAAGGCGGCTGGCGACGCGGCGCGGCTCGCGTCTGGGTTTGGGCGCCCTTTACGCTGATCGCCACTGGCGTCGCCATGGGAAGCGCCGGCGTGATGGGACTGCAGCCCGTCCTCTTCGGATTCGGATTCCACTTCTGACTTCCAGAGCCTGATCCAAAAGATCGCGTGAATGGCCGAAATGGGCCAGCGGGCGTCATAGCCATGATTTTGTTGAGTGACCTGCTCTCTCCATTGCGGACAGTGCTTTAGCGCACACCGCAATGGCGTGTTGTCGCCGGAAACAGCCGTTCGTGGCCATGCGCCTGGCTTTCTCTGGTATTCAATTTATGTCGCTCCAAGCACGGAGACCGACACATGACGCGCCAAATCATTCGCACCGAGAACGCGCCGGCGCCGCCGCCCGCCTATAGCCAGGCGGTGAAAGCGGCGGGATTGATCTTTGTATCTGGCACAGCACCCACCGATCCAGCGACAGGCGCGTTCGCCGGCGAGACCATTCAGGAGCAAACGCGCCAAGCACTCCGAAATATCGCCGCGATCTTGGAGGCGGCCGGCAGCAACATGGACAAGATTGTCAGCGCGACAGTCGTCCTCGCCGACAAACGAGATTTTGCGGGCATGAACGAGGAATGGCTTGCGTGGTTTCCAGTCAACCCTCCTGCGCGTCAGGGCGCGAAGTTGCCGGTGCAAATCCCCGGACTCAAGATTTCAATCGCCGCCATCGCCGAAGCGTGACGCAATCCTGGCGCTCGACCTTCCGAAGTCTGCAGACGTTCGAGCGGAACGGTCAGCCAAGGCGGGCGACCTATTCTCGCCGGAAACCGCCACTCGCGCCACTAGCCTTGCTCAATGCCTCTCCCTAACACAAACCGCTCAGTTCGGTGATCGAAGCGAGGGAAACGCATGCGGCTCTGCATACTCGGCGCAACTGGCAATAGTGGTCGACGAATTGTCTCTGAGGCCGTTGCCCGCGGTCACCAGGTTACAGCGCTCGTCCGCACCGCAGGCGCCTTGGCGGCCACTCCAAACCTTAACGTTGGTCAAATGGACTTCTCCGATGTCGGCGCACTCGAAAACGCATTGCGCGCTCGCGATGTTGTGATCAATGCAGCAGGTTATGTCGCTGACGGATCTCGCTTCACAGACCTCGTTGGTCGGATCATAAACGCGACAGCTTCCGCACTCGGACCAGGCGGACGCTTCTGGTTATTCGGAGGCGCAGCCCTCTTGGACGTGCCCGGCGCCAGGGGATGGGCATCGACCTGCCGGGCGTGCCTAAGATGTATGAAGCGCACCGCACAAACTACAACGCGATCAGAGCAAGCGGACTCGATTGGTCGATGCTCTGCCCCGGCCCGATGATTGATGCGCCCGATGGCAAGGCGACACATCGGTTGGTCATCTCAGAGAACAGCTGGCCAGTTCCTCGCCCCGCACTCACGTATGCCTTGCCGCGCCTCGCGACGTCGCTCGCGTTCAAGCAAGCGATGCCGCGGATGACGATCTATTACGAGGACGCCGCTAAGGTCATTCTCGATCATTTGGAAACGAATGGCCGCTTCTCGCGCAAACGGGTTGGCGTAGCACTGCCTGATGGGGAGCGACGCCACAAAACCTCACTTTGAAGGAATGAGGCCTGAGTCGCTTCATCCTGTTTCTTCAGAGCGACGCCTGCTCCAATCCATCTACCGATATAACTGAGGGACTTTTGTGTGAAAGTCGTCGAGCGAAACTCTGTAGCCGGCCTACTCGCTCAATTGCTGCCGCTGGCGCCCTACCCGCGTCAGCGGCTCAAGTTCGCCGAAGGTGGTCATTCGAGCGTATGAGATGCGCCTGCGGCTGACTAGCGGAAGGTGATCGTGCGAATGCCACGCGTTTCGATGTGCCTATAAGTCGGGCCGATTATCGTGATCTGATAGGTGCCCGGCGGCGTTGTCGCTGCGGGCCGCAGTTCGATCTGTTCGGGCGTGAATGACGCGACCGGCACCGCGAACCGGCCACTAGGGCCGGAGATTTGCGCGGTCACGCCGCGATGGCCGACCTGAAATTCGCCGCTGAGGATCAAGCGATACGGCCCCGTGAGCGAAATCGGAGCGGGCGTCGCGCTGCCGTTGATGGCGGTGATATTCGCTAGAAAAGAACCGTTCTGAATGCGCCAAGTGACGTACGCCATCTCTTCGTTGAGACGCCAAGCGTTGCTTATCGAAAACCGCGTCAATGAGCCATCGCCCCAACGGGGCGAGAACTCATCTAGAGCGTTTGTGGGAAGGGTTCCGCTGCCGCCTAGGCTACCCATGCTCACGAGATAGTCCGCCACTGCGTGATTCCCAACGCTCGGATCATATGCACCGAGGATCGGCGGCGGCCAGTTGAACTGGACCGGCGAGAAGTCCGCGCTCGGCTTCACATACCAAAGCCAGACACCGATATCGAACGCGCCGCGGTCAATGTCACCGGGCGAGAGCGGGCCGTTGTGATACTCAGCTAGGAAGAATTCCTGGGCACAGCGCGCGTTCGAGTAGAAAAGCAGCGTGTCGTCCGGCGCGCTGTCGCCATAGAGCCGTAGGCTGCGCGTGCCGTTTGTGCTCATCTCGATCAGCTCAGGTCTGATCCATCCAGCGCGCATGCGATGATAGGGATCAAGCGGCAATGGTCCGGGACTGCGATCGTGGCCGTAGCTGCCGGCGAAAAACGACGCGCCGTAGTTGAGCGAAGTATTTGGCCCGTAAATGTGATCGTCGAAGCCAAGCGTGTGAAAGAGCTCGTGCGCGATGCCGTTAAGATCGACCTCTTCATCAACGTTCGCGCTAGCGCTGCTCCAGGTGTAGCCATTGCCAATATCGGCAACCCAGCCGCCGGAGTTGAGTCCGTTGCGAAACACCGGCGAGTTGGTGATGCGCAGCATAGTGAGTTCGTCGCTGGTGATGACAAGGTCACCGTTGCGGTCGTAGGATTCCACCGTGCGTGCGCCGCGAGTTGATTGCGCGCGAGCTCGCATAATGAGCGCGGTTTGTCGCGCGATGCGCGACCGAAATCGTCCGGCAAAGCGGCCGGATCGCCGAGCCAGACTGTTTGCACCATGCCGGCGCCACCCCAATAGAAATTTCCGTTTGAAGCGGTGTGAAACATCGTGTTGACGCTGCGGCTCGGCGCGAACACTAGCCGACGATAGAACGCCTCGTTGCGCGCGGGATTGAGCGGCGCGTCGCGGAAGTCCACGAACACGGTCACAAGCGGCCTTACGCCATCTATGGGCCGGTGATTGTAGCCGAACTCTTCTAGCTGTGGCCCAGGGCACGCGGCATTGGCAGAGACCGGAGTCAAAGCGAAAATCGTTAAGGCGCTCAGGGCGTAGCGAAGCATAGACTTCTCCACAGGCTCGGTCGTTTTCGTCGTGTCACTGCTGTTTAGCGGTTGCTTTAGCGACGCTGTCACCCTCGGCGAAAGGTTCTTTGTAAATCAAGTCGCCGTCGTAGATTTTGCCGCCAGTCGAGATGTTCGGGCGTCTGCTGCGGGCCACGCAACGTCGGGCCGGAAAGGTCCGTCGTGCGGTGTCGCGTACAAAATCACAAACGACCTACTCGCTCAATTCGTGACGCTGGCGTCAGTCAGCGGCGAACGGCGCAACGTCGCCGGAGACGGTCACTTGGGCCGTCGAGTCAGCAGAGCAATCGTCGAACACGCGACGCCCGTGAGCCAAAGCGATGGGCCCAGCAACGCTTCTGGCCCGCTCATATGCCCGGGCAACACGATAAAGAGGACAAAGGGAATGTCGGCGGCGGAAACCGTCAGCAAATTGATCCAGTATCCGGTCGGGCTGTTTCTCCAGTTGAACCCGAGTGCAATGACGATCGCAGCAAGCGCAAACGCCGCGACGTAAAATGATGCCTGGAAAAGCCGGCCCTGAACGAGCCCCGCCTCCATGTCCGCAGCGAACAAGTACGACTTGCCGGCGGCCAGAAGGTGAAGCCCGCCCCATGCGAAGTAGGCAACGGCGCCCAGAATGGCGAACACTCGGCTCATGGTTTCCCTCATCGTCTCATCCGCCGACTATGGCGCAACGTTTGCCTCCTTCCAATCAGGCCCTTGCCATACTGCGAATGCAAAGGTTCGATCGTCGAAAAACGCCGTTGGCGCACACCCACGGTGTGCTGTGCCCGACACGAGTTTCTCGACTGGCCTATTCAGCGTTGGAATTGATCCAGCTCAAATCAGCGGACGACCCCGTCAAGCATCCTAACGTCTTGAGACTACGGAGGCTGTTATGGCTCTACTGCGACCAACGAACCATTTCTCATCATCTGATACAGAGACGTGGCGTGTCCCGCAGTTGAACATCGCTCACGAGCATCGCCTCCTGGTTGGGCTCGTCGTCGGCGTGTGGGTTTGTTTGCTGGCCGCGCTCGCTTTCGGCTCAGTCACTCAACTCAGAGACCGTCCGCCACCAAAGCAGATCAGCACATGGACCCTCAAGGCACGTCGAACCAGATAGTGTCGATACGTAAGGTTGGCGCGCTGGCTCCCTTTCGTTGGCTTGCCAGCGCTTGGAACGATATGCGGCGGGCGCCCATTTCGCTCCTGCTCTATGGATTTGCGATTGCAGCTTGGAGCTTCGCGCTCTGTGCGATGTTGATCGTGTTCAACGCTGCCTTCTGGGTCTTGGTGCTCACGAGCGGTTTCGTTTTCATTGCGCCAATGTTGGCAATGGGAATCTATGAAGCTGGCCGCCTGATCGAACTCGGTGAGAAGCCCACCCTCCGCAAAATGGCGATTGTGCGATCCGCTCTCAGACAAGACGTCGCCTATCTCGGGGCCGCGTTACTCTTTATCTATCTGTTTTGGGGACGCATTGCCCAAGTCGTCTACGGTCTCTCCACGTATCGACTGCACACCGTTTTGGAGTTCTTCGACTTTGCGGTCGGCACGGATGAAGGCCACGCCATGCTTATCAGTGGCTCACTGATCGGCGGGGTGATCGCCTTTTTTACCTATTCATTGGTTGTCGTGTCGGCGCCGATGCTACTCGATCAGCGGACGAACGTGTTCGCCGCGGTGTTCACCAGCCTCCGCGTGATCAACAAGAACTTCATCGCAATGATGATCTGGGCGCTCCTGATCGTCGCCTTTGTACTCGCATCAGCTGCAACAGGCTTCCTCGCCCTCACCGTAGTCTTCCCGTGGCTAGGTCTGGCGAGTTGGCGGGCTTATCGCGACTTGGTCTCAGACCGCGCCGAAACGCCGTTAGCCCCGAATGACTGACCCGCTCGAATCGTCGCCGGTAGCGGACGTTCACCTAGCTAGGCCGCGGTATCATGCCGATTGGCACTAAGAGACGCACCGCCACTCGCACAGCCAGATGCCGACGAATTTCCGAATGCCGCACTAACCGCCGCGCCAGACATTGCTCTACCAAAGAAGTAACCTTGCCCCTGCGCGCACCCAAGCTCACGCAAAATCTGCGCCGTTCGAGCAGATTCGATGCCCTCTGCTACGACAGGCAGGTCGAGACTTTGTGCAAGCCCATTAATGGCGCTTACGATTTTAGCGCCTCTGGATCGGTGTCGAGCGACATAACGAAACTTCGGTCGATCTTTATCTTGTCGAACGGGAGTATCCTGAGGTGGTGCAAGGTGGAGTAGCCGGTGCCGAAGTGGTCTAGGCCAATTCGCATGCCCTGATTTTTGAAAGACTCTATCGTGCGCTTTGCATTGTCCGCGTCGGAGATGATTGCGTTCTCAGTGATCTCAATGGCTAAACGTTGCGGCGCGAACCCGTGTTTCGCCAACACGGCTAGGACCTTCTGGCTGAGCCAAGGGTCTTTGAGTTGAACGGGAGAGATGTTCACAGCGATGCTGAGTGGAAGGATCAGTCACGCGCCTCACGACAGGCACGCTCGATCAACCCGAGCATCATGTCGTTGATGAAGCCGCTTTCCTCAGCTATCGGAATGAACTCGTCCGGCCCAACCACATCCGGCTCGGATGATATCCAGCGCGCCAACAGTTCAAAGCCAATCGGGTTTCCGGATTTCAAATCGATGATCGGCTGATAGAATGGTTGAAATTGATCGTTGCTGAGGGCGACGCGCATCCGCTGCTCAATTGTGGCGCGGCGGCGGATGCCAGCGTCCATAGCTGCCTCGTAGCACCGGTATTGGCCACGCCCGGATTCCTAGAGCGATAGAGCGCGATGTCGGCAACCGCTTCAGCGAGCCAATTTCATTGGTGTCGCCGGAAACATCGCAATGCCGGCGCTCGCGCCGATGTGGTGAATCAAGCCGTTGCTTTCGAAGGGCTCGCAAATGGATTGGATGCAGCGACGCGCTAGGCGCTGTGGCGCGTCGTCTTTGGCGTTTGCATTGATGACACACGCGAACTCATCGCCGCCCATACGATGAACGGTTTGCCCCGGCGCAAGCTCGGCGCGGAAGCGATCACTGACTAAGCGCAAAAGTTGGTCGCCCGCGCCATGACCATGGATATCGTTGACCGCCTTAAATCGATCCAAGTCGAACAAAACCAGGGCGGTCTGACTGTGGCTGCGGCCCTCAACTTCAATTGCAGCCAAAGCAAGTCTTTCGTTCAGCGCGGCGGTTTGGCAAACCCGTGAGTGGATCATGATAGGCGAGCAGTTGCGCGTCAGACTCCGCCGCTTCGCGCGCGTGGTTCGCATGCACCATCTCGAAGTAACGGCGTACGGCGTACCAAGTCACACCCACAGCCGCGAGAACGAAGGCGAGCATGAACGAATCCACCTCGTAGTCGGGACACCCAATCGAAGAACCTGCCGCAAGTGTCGGTTCTCTCAATAACGATCCAGATGCAGAGCATCGCTGTCACGAGGACCCAGCCATCACGCACAGCGGGAATGGTCGCTCCGTTACGCTGCAGTATTGCTCGTAAGCGCTTAACCATACCGACGTCGCATTTTTCGTATTTGCGAGTTGTAGTCGGGTTGCGTTTATTTTACGGAACGCAACTGCCAGCGTGCAGTATTGCGACCCGCTTACTCTCTCCATCCCAGTCGGTGACTTAGCTGCCGATCGCGACTTCGACGTCGAACAGTGCGCTCAAATCGGTGACCTGCTCAAACAATCAATCCGATGCAGAGTCAGGTCGGGAGGCTAATGGTGAAGGTCAAGCGCGTGTTCATCGGCCAATGGACACGATGGCAGCGTCAGACGGATGGTCGCGCCTTGGCCGGGTGCGGATTCAATGTCGATAGAGCCGCTCGATTGCACCATGAGCGCCTGCACTTGCGCCAAGCCAATTCCAGAGCCGTTGGCGCCTTTGGTCGTAAAGAACGGGTCCAAAGCGCGTTGTAACACTGCCTCGGACATGCCCAAGCCCGTATCGGCGACGACAATGTCGAAACAATTGGCTCGCGTGGAGGCCTTGCCGCGGATTGAAAAGGCGCCACCGTCAGGCATTGCATCGCGCATTGGCGGCGAGGTTTACCAGGGCCGACTCTAGTTGAGCGCGATTGGTAGTGACGCACGCACCTGGCGCAACCTCGATCGTGAGATCGATGGTCGCGCCCAACGTCTGCGCCAACAATGCCTCGATCGATGCTAGCGTTTCGCCGAGATCGACCCGCTCCAACGCGATCGGCTTGTCGCGGGTAAAAACTCATCAACTGTTTGACCAGCACAGCGCCGCGTTCGGCAGCGGAGCGGATGTGGTGGATATTTTCCAGTTGGCCTGGACTGGCTTCACGTTCGAGTTTTCCGGGTCGACGCCAAAATGATGGTGGGAAATTGTTGAAGTCATGGGCAACGCCGCTCGCGAGTTGGCCAATGGCCTCAAACTACTGAGACCGCGCGCGGGTGCGCTCAACGGCGCGCCAGCGTGCTTGTTCACGCACGGCATAGACGATGCCAAGAGCCGCCGTTAGCAGCGCCACCAAAAGCGCAAGAAAACCGAGCCCCGCGGAGCCCGCGGCAAGCGCGCTAAGGCCGACGCGCGGGATAGCGATGTGGGTCGAAAAACCCGACAGTGGCGAGGTGACGTAGGCGGTGCGATTGCGCAGGCCCTCATAGGTCACGCCCTCATAAACCCCGCTGGGCGCTTCCGCGATGGCGCTGCGCACATACTGGGTGGCGGGTTGTCCCAACATTTCCTGGTAGTCGAGGGTTCGCGCAATGAAATTGCCTTGGCGGTCAACCACGGCGCCGATGTCGGGCGGCGACACATCGGCCATCAATGCTTGCTGCATGTCTGCAACATCGAGTTCAGCGCTCAAAAGATAACGCGCTTGATCGTCGATTTGAATTGGCTGATGGATCGATACGCACGGACGGTCTGGCGCGGACCCGGTAATGTCGCCAATCGCGAGGGCGCGATCACCCCGCAAGTATGCAGCAACGGACGGACGTTCTGAGCGACGCGACGTTTGCGCTTCGGTCAGCGTCCAAACCTCTTGCCCGGAGCGCAGGTCGGTCAAAATGACATTCCGCCAATCGCGGTGAGCGCTGGCGACAGCTTGGACTCTCGCTCGCGCCCGGGCGAAGTCTCGCTCAGCAAAAGCCGAAGATCCGGCCAAAACGCTGAGCGCGGTTTTGGCCCGCGATCAGCTCATTATCGATATGAGCGTTAACCTCGCGCGCCAAAGATAGGCGTTCGCTTATAGCTCGCTCTTGCACTGCGGTGAGGTTGCCGGCGCCCATCATCGCGGCCAGCACGATGAGTGGCGCGACCGCCGCGAACCCTATGACAATCGTGGTTCGCCGCAGCACGCTCCCCACCCCCTAAACACGCAATGAACCAAAATCTGCTTCGAGCTTGTATATTCAGCGACCATCCGTTTTCGACGCGCATCGCCAATCGTCCCGCCATCAGAGCATGTTCGTGAAAGCAAAACGCGCGGAAACGAACTGTCACAAATTTTCTGGCGCAGCGCGCAGCGACGTCTCAACTCGCGGTGCAGGTGGCGATCAGGGCGAACGTCCCAATCACCCACGCGACCAAGAGCGATGATCCCAATGTGCGCAGCCGATCTGGTGGTTCCGCCATGGCCGCCAAAACGGCAGTCGGTGCCGTAATGTTCCTTACATTCTGCATGGTGTGTAGCCGCCTTCCCGGCCAAGACTGACCTGTTCGTTCGTGGCACCTTGGATGCGCCTGAGTTGGCGCTACTCCTCCCTTCGCCCTACCTTGTTGCTGATCTCGGGCGCAGCGAACGTCCAGAAGGGGCCAACGCGCGTCATCGCGCCAATTTTCTCGACTGGCCTCTCTCGATTGCGGTCGGTGGCTTAGCACGCAGCAACGGCGTGTTATCGCCGATAGCCGCCATTGGCATCGTGCCCGCGAAACACGTTCACGCGCGTGGGGAGTGGGTAGGCGATCACGCATGGCGCGACCTCACGACTTTTTCGTTTGGAATTCGTGGGCTTGGGCGGGCGCTTACAAGCACGCGGCGGACAGAGAGGGATTCGTTAGAGACCGAAAGCACCTAATCCACCAACAGGTTAGGCGTCTCACGCCGCAAACATACCCCACAACATACCCCGCGATTTGTATCCGAAATTTTAGGTTCGAGTCCCAAACTGGCTCTATCGCAGGCCGTTGCACGTGTGTCCCACAGAGGCGTCCCGACATTCCAACTTGGACTGAGACGCTTTGCGACACCCTTATTGCTGCTTCAGCGAGATTGAAACGGCTGCCGCGCGCAAGCCAGCGCATGCAAATCGGCGCACGCTGCCCGCTGACGCTGGCGGTGGCGTAGCGCCAACAGAAACCATTTGAGCCGGCGTTCACAACGGCGGACCGGGCGTAACGACTGCACATCCCGCATCTCTTAATGGCCAGTCAGCCTGCCCGGTCGCGAGCGCAACAGCTTGAAGCGCGTGAAACGCGGCTGCGAGAACTAAAACTCGCCCGCACCGACTTTGTTGCGAGAGATTGAGACGGAGCAAATCTTCGCTGGCGCCACCATCGACGCCGCAATCATAAGAACGAATTTCATGTGTCTCTCCTCGCGCGCGGCATACAGATAAGCGGCATCAGCGCAAAAATGACGAGGGTGGCGGCGTAGATCACGCCCGCCGGCGTGACGAAGTGCGCCAGTTGATCGCTGAGCGTCATGCCGCGCAGACCAAAACCTACTGCAAGATCGGCAACTTGCTGCAGGATAAGCGCCACCAAGCCAATGGCGAAAGCTCGGCCATTCACCGCGCACGCGCGTCCAGCGGAGTGCGGCGCGGGCCGCAAACCACATCGCGGCGATCAAGAACGGCGCTTCGATCAAAACCGCGAGGGCGTTGCCGAGCCACGGCTCGAGCCAGATCACGCGAGCAGGCCCAAGCAGCAGACCCGCGGCAAACACGAGTGCGAAGTACACGGCCGCCGCATGCAGGACCCGCTTAGGGCTTTGCGGCGGCAGGTTCGTTTCGATCATTGCGCGGTGTAGCCGCCGTCGATCACCAATTCAGCGCCAGTCACGAACTTGGATTCATCGGACGCGAGATAAGAACGCCATAGGCGATGTCGTCCGCCTCGCCGCAGAGATGGCCGACAGGGTGCAGACCTGTAACAAACGCCTTCGCCGCTTCCGGGTCAGGTTGGGCGGCGAGATAATTCTCGACCATCGGCGTCCAGATGTAGCCTGGATGCACTGAGTTCACCAGATCTTGTAGCCCGCTTTCGCACAATGCAGCGCAGCTGACTTGGTGAAAATGCGGACGCCGCCCTTGCTCGCATTGTAGGCGGCAAAGGTCAGCATCACCAATCAATCCTTCGATCGACGAGAGGTTGATGATCGATCCGCCGCCGGTGTCTTTCATCGCGGCGACACGCTGCGCGTTCCCATAAAGACGCCATCGAGATTGACCGCCATCAAGGCGCGCCACTGCTCCAGCGTTGTCGTCTCGACACTGCCGCCGAGCGCCACGCCAGCATTGTTCACGAGAATGTTCAACCGGCCGAAGCGGCGCAGGTAGCGGCGCTCACCGCATCCCAATCCGTCTCGGATGAAACGTCCTGGCGCATGAACATGGCCTCACCGCCTGCCTCGACAATTTCCTCAGCGACTACGCGCCCCTCGCGCTCCATAACGTCGGTGATCATCACCTTAGCGCCTTCGCGCGCCAGCAACAGGCGCAAGCGCGCCCAAAGGCCAAGACCGCCGCCGGTGACCAACGCTACTTTGTTCTCTACGCGTCGCATTGGCGACCCCACTAGTGAGCCATCAGCAGGGGATGGATGGGGCGGCCAGCAATTCACGCGTTACGCCGCCGAACAGCAATTCACGTGCGCGCGAGTGCCCGTACGCGCCAAGCACCAGCATGTCCGGCGTCGACGGCGATCGCCTCGTTCAATAATGCCCTCGCTTCCGTACGGCCGAGGGCCATGGAGTTAATGCACTTCCGCTCCGATAGCGTGGCAAAGCAAGTAAGCTGCGAGATCTGACCGGGCGCCGAGACGCCCTCGCCCTTTTTGGCGTCGACGGTGGCGACGACCACCGCTCGGCGCGCTTCAAGAGGCATAGGCGCCAGCGACAGCATAACAGCTTCGGCCTTCGTGTTCCAGCCAATGACGATCGTCTCCCAGCTGCGCTGGCGAATTAGCCTATCCGGCACGAGCAACACCGGCCGGCGGATTTGAACAGATCATCCTCGATCATGGCGCGGCGGGCGCGATCATGAGGCCGTTGCGGCCCAGGATGGTGAGGATCGGCGAGCTGCGCGAGGCGACGATCTTATCGTCATCGACCGCGCGTTCGATGGCGAGATCACGCA
>JADJCG010000019.1 GCA_016703335.1 Caulobacteraceae bacterium
AACTTCCTCTCGCGCATCAATACGGAAATCCGTGAGCGCCGCGGCTGGTCTTATGGTTTGAGCGGCAACGTTAGCCTGCGGGAAAACCAAGTGCCGTACATCATCAACGCGCCCGTCCAAGCGGATCGCACCGGTGACTCCATTCGCGTGCTGATCGAACAGATCAACGCCTTCAACTCGACCAACGGCGTCTCCGACGGCGAGCACACGCGCACGATCAACGGCAACATTCGTCAGTTGCCCGGCTCGTTCGAGACGGCAGGGGCGGTGCTCGGCGCGCTGCGCTCGAACCAGCTTTATCACCGGCCCGACAATTACTGGGAAAGTGTCGCCACCCGCTATCGCGGCATGAGCGCCGCCCAGATGGATGCGGCCGCACGCGCCGTCGTCGATCCGTCCAAGTTTGTTTGGGTTGTGGTGGGCGATGCCTCAGTGGTGCGTCCGCAACTCACTGGGCTCGGACTCGATATCGAGGTCGTTCCAGCGTCTTAAAGGCTTAAGCTGGATTAAGCTAGCGCCGCGCACGCCTTCACCTGTATCGTTGCGGTGAGGGATGCATGGCGCGCACGCAAGCGGCTGACTACGATGAACGAAAGCTAGCGATCGTCGAACAGGCGGCGGCGCTTTTCGCTGCGCATGGTTTCAACGGCGCATCCGTCTCCGACATTGCCGAACGCTGCAAAACCTCGAAGAGCCTGATCTACCACTATTACGAGTCCAAAGAGGACATCCTCTACGACGTCATGATTAGCCACGTGCGCGCGCTGGAGTCCGCTGCCGCCGACGCGCTCGCCGGCAGCGCCGGTCCGGAGCAAAAGCTCCGCGATCTCACCCAACTGTTCATGGCGCTCTATGTCGGTGCCGCTGATCGCCACAAAGTCCTGCTCAACGATCTCGACTACGTGCCAAAGGCGCGCCGCGCCGAGATCGTCGAAGTTCAGCGCGGCCTGATCGAAAGCGTGCGCAAGCTCCTGGTCGAGATCGAACCGTCGCTAAAGAAGCAAACCGGCGCCAGCCTCACCGCCGCCATGCTCTTCTTCGGCACCATCAACTGGACTCACACCTGGTACGATCCCAAAGGCGCCGTCGCACCAGAAGCGCTCGCTAACATGGCCGTGGACTTGACGCTCGGCGGCATCGCGCGCGCCGCTGAAAGCTAAAGCGGCTTCCGCCATTCCATAACAACGAACCACGGCGCCCGACGATAGCGCTCCGCCTTTGGCTCCGGCGCGCCAGCAATCGGCGCCGGCTCCTCGAACAAGCGAAGCTCAAGTCCGTGCCGCAAGAACTCGCGCATGTACGCGCTGAGCGGGCGGTGGTGATTGACGATGCGAATGCCGCGCCACTCAGTCCAGAAGGCGCGCTCGTCGAGATAGTGATCGACCGGATAGTGCTTGAGCGCGCCGCCGAGGCCGCGCACCCATCCTGTTTCCGCGCCAGCCGTGTTGAAGCTGTTGCAATTGGCGATCAGAAGTGTACCGCCGGGCTTCAGAACACGCGCCATCTCGGCGATCGGCGCGCTGATCTCCGGCATGTCGATCAAGCTGAGGTAGCTGATGACAAGATCGAAGCTCGCATCTTCAGCGGGAAGGACGTTGCCGCTCGCCTCGAGATAAATGCCGCACGGATCAAGCTCACGCGCGCGTTCAATCAAAGCGCGTGTCGGATCAACTCCCGTGCACGCAACGCCTTCGGCGTAAGCATCCGGCAGAAGCGGCCTTCGCCGCAGCCGACATCGAGCATCGCTCTAGCGTTCGCTGCCCGCGCACGCGGCAGCATCACGGGATCAAGCACATAGCGGCGTCCGAAATCGCCGTGCTCACCCATGTCCGCTATCCAAGCGGCCGCGGACTCGTTCCAACCATTTTCCGACATGACTTAGACGTCGTACGTCAGCGCCACGCCTTCTGTCAGGGGGGTCGCTTGGCAAGTCAGCACATAGCCGTCGGCAATCTCTTGCTCCGACAGCCCGTAATTCACCTTCATGCTCACTTCGCCCGCCGTCACTTTGGCGCGGCACGTCGCGCAAACGCCGCCTTTGCACGCGAACGGCGCGGGCAGGCCTGCGGCGCGGACATTGTCCAAGATCGAATGGTTCTTCGGATCGAATGCGACTTGCATGCGCCGACCATTGAGCGTGACGCTCATCTTCAGGCCAGCAGCTTTCTCTTCCAGCGCACGCGCCGCAGCAGCCTGCGCCGCTGAAAGCGGTCCTGTCGTAAAGCGCTCGATCAGCACGCGAGGCTTTTCAACGCCCTTAGCCGTCAGCGCGTCTTCGACCGCATCCATCATCGGCCCGGGGCCGCAGATGAAAAACGCATCGACATCTCTTGGCTTCACCAGCGTCGATAGAATTTCCTGCACCTTCGCCGCGTCGAGACGGCCATTGAACAGCTCGATCTCTTCTTCCTCTTCCTCAAGGAAGTGAAACACCGAAAGCCGATCAATGTAGCGATCCTTGAGCCCCGCGATCTCCTCCAGGAACATCACGCCCGGCGAATTGCGATTGCCGTAGAGCAGCGTGAAACGTGAATGCGGCTCCATCGCCAACGCGGTCTTCATCAACGATAGGATCGGTGTAATCCCCGATCCGCCGGCGAACGCTACATATTCGCGTCGCACATCCGGATCGAAGCTCCAGCAGAACGACCCGTGCGGCGCCATCACCTCAAGCTCGTCGCCGGCCTTCAGTTCATCGTTCACCCAGCTCGAAAACGCGCCACCGGCGATTTTTTTCACGCCAATTTTCAGTACGCCTTCGCCAGGCGACACGCACACCGAATAATTGCGCCTCATCTCTTCGCCGCCAAACTCGCGGCGGAAGGTGAGGTGCTGGCCGGCCTTGAACGTGAAGGCCTGGCGCAGCGCTTCCGGCAGCTCGAAGCGGACTGACACCGCATCCGGCGTCTCGCGTTTTACTTCAGCCACGCGCAATTTGTGAAAATCGATGCTCGCCATCAGTGACACTTAAACCGGTCGAACGGCTCCGCGCACGCCTTGCAGCGCCACAGCGCCTTGCAGGGTGTGGAGCCAAAGCGTGAAAGCTCTTCAGTATTGGACGAACCGCATTGCGGGCACTCAGCAGCCGTTTGGTTCTTCAACGATGCTGTCGCCGCGCCCTTCGGCGGCGGCGCAATCCCGTAAGCGCGCAAATCTTCGCGGCCCTTGTCGCTGATCCAATCGGTAGACCAAGGCGGCGAGAGCGTTGTTTCAATCGCGACATTCGCAAATCCGTTCGCATCCAGCGCCTCGCGGATAGATTGCTCAATCGCGATTGTCGCCGGGCAACCGGTGTAAGTCGGCGTGATCGTCACCGTGCCTGCAGCGATCTCGCGCACGATCCCAAGATCAACGACCGACACCGCAGGAATCTCCGGATCGGGCACGCGCGCGAGAATGGCGCGGATGCGGTCAGTATCGGAGATTGCGCTCACCGCGCTCACCACGTCGCGCCCGGATAGGCGCGCTGGAGGAATTGCATGTCACTCAGCAAGTGACCGAGGTGTTCGGAGTGACGACCGATACGTCCGCCAGTCGTCGCGCGACGCGGAGCAGGCCGGGCAAGCGTCGCGTCCGCCAACACTGCATCAATCCGCGTCTCCCAAGCGGCGCGCAGCGATGCCTTATCGACGCCAACGCCAGCCTTAATCGCAGCAGCATCGACCTCATCCATCACGAACAGCTCGTCCGCGAAGCGCCACATCCAGTCGAGCCCGGCGACCATGCGCGCCTTACTCTCATCGGTGCCGTCGCCCAAGCGCACGACCCAGTCGCTTGCGAGCGTCGCGTGGTACGATGTTTCCTTCACCGCCTTCGCCGCGATCGCGGCAATGGTCGCGTTCTTCGACCCCATCAGCGCCGTGAACAGCAATTCTTGATAGTGGGAGAACAGCAGCTGCCGCGCGATCGTCTGCGCGAAATCACCGTTCGGCTGCTCGACGAGCAGGCAATTGGTGAAATCCATCACATCGCGACGAAACGCCAGCGCGTCGCCATCGCGGCCTTTGCCTTCAAGTTCGCCCGCGAGATTTAAAAAGTGCGTCGCTTGCCCAACTTGATCGAGCGCGACGTTCGCGAGCGATAGATCAACTTCAAGCGCCGGCGCATGCCCGCACCATTCGCTCAGCCGCTGACCAAGAATGAGCGAGTCATCGCCCAAGCGCAGCGCATATGTTGCGATCGCGTCCATCAGATGTGCGTGATGCCGTCAGGAATTTTGTAGAACGTTGGGTGGCGATAGACTTTGTCTTCTGCCGGCTCGAACAACGCGCCCGCGTCGCCCGGATCAGACGCCACGATCTGCGCTGACGGCAGCACCCACAAGCTCACGCCTTCCATGCGCCGTGTGTATGTATCGCGCGCATGCTCAAGCGCCATCTTAGCGTCGACCGCGTGCACGCTGCCGACATGGCGGTGCGAAAGCCCGCCCTTGCCGCGCACGAACACTTCCCACAGCGGCCATTCCTTGCTCGGATCGCTCATCGCCTCACTCCGCCGCCAGCTTTGCCGCTGCGCGCTTTTCAGCGTGCACGCGCGCCGCCTCGCGCACCCAGGCGCCGTCGTCCCAAGCCTTCTGGCGCGCCTGCATGCGCTCCTTGGCGACCGGGCCTTCGCCTTTGACGACGGCGTAGAACTCTTCCCAATCGACTTCACCGAAATCGTAAGCGCCGCGCTCTTCGTTCCACTTCAGCGCCGCATCCGGTACAGTCAGGCCGATCGCTTCGGCTTGCGGGACAGTGATATCGACGAACTTCTGGCGGAGATCATCGTTGGTATCGCGCTTAATGCGCCAGCGCATGCTCTGCGCCGTGTTCGGCGACTTATCGTCCGGTGGGCCGAACATCATCAGCGACGGCCACCACCAGCGGTTCAGCGCATCTTGCGCCATACACTTCTGCTCTGGCGTGCCGGCAGCGAGATGCATCATGATCTCGTAGCCCTGGCGTTGGTGGAAACTCTCTTCCTTGCAGATACGCACCATCGCGCGCGTAGGGGCCGTACGACGTGCGCTGCAGCGGCACCTGATTCATGATCGCGGCGCCATCGACGAGCCAGCCGATCGCGCCGATGTCTGCCCACGTCAGCGTCGGATAGTTGAAGATCGTCGAATACTTGGCTTTGCCGCTGAGCAGCGCTTCCGTCATCTCATCGCGCGACGTGCCGAGTGTTTCAGCTGCCGCATAAAGATAAAGCCCATGCCCGCCTTCATCCTGTACCTTCGCCAACAGGATTGCTTTGCGGCGCAGGTTCGGCGCGCGCGAAATCCAGTTGCCTTCCGGCAGCATGCCGACAATCTCGCTGTGCGCGTGTTGCGACATCTGCCGCACCAGCGTTTTGCGGTAGGCCTCCGGCATCCAATCCTTCGGCTCGATGAATTCATCGTTGGCGACGCGCGCTTCGAACGCGGCGATGAGCGCCGGATCTTCGGCGACGGTTTCGGCCTTCGTCTTGCCGGTCATGTCAGTCGTGTACACGGGCGCACCTCTGGAACTTGTCTAACATAACATTCGCTGACCGAGCGGTCAATTAATGACCGAACCGCCAATTGTCCGCGAAAGGCCCGTAAATTCAGCGATCACCGCGCCAGCGGCAGATTTGACGCTCACCTGATCAACGCCGCTGCGGCCCGAGCGCGAAACTTCACGCGCTTCCGCGATCAAAACGTCGCCCGGTTGCGCCGGCGCGAGGAACGAAATGGTGGCGTTCTGCGCGACGGTGTTTTCGTTGCGCGAGTTGCACGCGTACGCAAACGCCGTATCGGCCAACGCGAAGATCATCCCGCCATGCGCGCTGCGATGACCGTTGAGCATGTCGTCGCGCAATGTCATGCGCACCAGCGCGTAGCCTTCGCGCGCGTCGTCAATCGAGACGCCCCACGCCGGCCCCGTGCCTTCGCGTTGCAGTAGCGTATCGGCGATCTGGCGCGCGAGTTTGTCCGCTTCGTTCATGCATCTCTCGTGAATTGACCGACCATGCGTTCTATCATACGCCACGCCAACGCGCGAGGAGACGGGCGATGGACTACGAAACCATTCAGCTAGAAATCGCAAACGGCGCCGCGCGCCTGACGCTGAACCGGCCCGATCGCTTGAACAGCTTCACCGTGCAAATGCATGACGAAGTCTCGCGCGGCCTCGAAGCAGTAGCGAAGAGTGACGCGCGCGTGCTCGTGCTGACTGGCGCCGGCCGCGGCTTCTGCGCAGGACAGGACCTGTCAGATCGCGCCGTCGCGCCGGGCGGCGACGGCCTCGATCTCGGTGAGTCACTCGAGAAGCGCTACAATCCGCTCATCCGCCGCTTGGCGACTCTGGAAATGCCGGTGGTATGCGCCGTGAACGGCGTTGCTGCCGGCGCCGGCGCCAATATCGCGCTCGCCTGCGATATCGTTATCGCCGCCAGAAGCGCCAAGTTCATTCAAAGCTTCGCCAATATCGGCCTCGTGCCGGATAGCGGCGGCACCTGGACATTGCCGCGTCTCGCCGGCCAGGCCCGGGCCATGGGCCTCGCGCTCACCGGCGAGCCGCTCACCGCCGAACGCGCCGAAGCCTGGGGCATGATCTGGAAGTGCGTCGACGACGATAAACTCCGCGAAGAGACCGACGTGCTCGCGGCAAAGTTCGCCTCGGCTCCGACCAAAGGTCTCGCTACGACGAAGAAGCTTCTACGCGAAGGCGCAACGCGCACGCTTACCGAACAGCTTGATGTCGAACGGGATGCGCAACGCATGCTTGGTCGCACCGGCGACTACAAAGAAGGCGTCGCCGCCTTCATGGAAAAGCGTCAGCCGAAGTTTACTGGAAACTAAGTCATGAAACCGATCACGCTGCAGAACTACGCCGAAGGCAAATGGGTCGCCGGCGCTGGTGGTCTTGCCGAGCTGCGCTCCGCCATCGACGGCGAAGTCGTCGCGCTCACGTCATCGCAAGGGTTGGATTTCGCAGCAATGCTGAAGCACGCACGTGAAGAGGGCGGCCCGCCTTTGCGCGCGCTCACATTCCACCAGCGCGCTCTGATGCTGAAAGCGCTCGCCGACGCGCTGACCGCCAAGAAAGAAGCGCTCTACGAACTGAGCTATAACACCGGCGCGACCAAAGCCGACAGCTGGATCGACATCGACGGCGGCATCGGCACGTTCGCCGTCTATCAAGGCAAAGGCCGCCAGGAGCTGCCAAACGAACGCATCCTGATCGACGGCAACATCGAAGCCCTCTCGCGCAACGGCACATTCCAAGGTCTGCACGTCTTCACGTCGCTGCAAGGCGTCGCCGTCCACATCAACGCGTTCAACTTTCCCGTTTGGGGCATGTTGGAGAAACTGGCGCCAACCTTCCTCGCAGGCGTCCCCGCGATCGTGAAACCCGCGAGCGCGACCAGCTATCTGACCGAAGCCGCCGTGCGCATCATGCTCGAGGCCAATGTGCTGCCGAAAGGCGCTTTGCAACTTATCGTCGGCTCAACCGGCGATCTTTTCGAGCATTTGACAACGCAAGACGTCGTCTCGTTCACCGGCTCAGCCGCGACTGCGAACAAGCTGAAATCGCATCCTGTGATCGTTCGTGAAAGCGTGCGCTTCGTTGCCGAGCAGGACTCACTCAACGCTTCAATCCTTGGTCCCGACGCGACGCCGCAAAGCCCCGAGTTCGATCTCTTCATCAAAGAGGTCGCCAAGGAAATGACGACGAAGGCGGGCCAAAAGTGCACCGCCATCCGCCGCGCCATGATCCCCGCCGCATTGCTCGACGCCGCGCAAGCGGCGCTGACGGCGCGTCTGGAGAAAACCACCGTCGGCGATCCGCGCGATGAAGCCACGCGCATGGGCGCGCTCGTCAGCACCAGCCAGCGCAACGACGTACGCGCCAAAATCAAAGAACTCGGCGCCGACGCCGCCATCGTCTACGGCGATCCGAACGCATCGCCGCTCAACGAGAAGGGCGCTTTCCTTTCGCCCAGTTCTGCTCCGCTGCGAGAATCCCTGGCAAGCACGCGCGGTGCACGATGTGGAAGCGGCTCGTTTCACGGCCGTATTGCCTTCATTGATCGCGACAGCGCCAAGGAATCCACCGGCCACGGCTCACCAATGCCGCACATGATTCACGGCGGCCCTGGGCGCGCCGGCGGCGGCGAGGAGATGGGCGGCATTCGCGGCGTCACGCACTATATGCAACGCACCGCGCTGCAGGGGCATCCGCGCACGCTCGCCGCAATTGTGAAGCGTTACATCGCCGGCATGCCGACGGAGAACGCCGAGCAGCATCCGTTCCGCCGCAAATTCCACGATCTGCCGATCGGCTATCAGCTCAAAACCAAGTCGCGCGAAATCACGCTCGACGACATCGAGCATTTCGCGTCATTCACCGGCGACAATTTCTACGCGCACATGGATGAAGAAGCCGCTCGTGCGAACCCGCTTTTCGGCGGCCGCGTCGCGCACGGGTATCTCATCCTTGCTTTTGCTGCGGGACTTTTCGTGGACCCCGATCCAGGCCCGGTGCTCGCAAACTACGGCCTGGACAACCTGCGCTTCGTCAAACCCGTGAAGCCGGGCGACACTGTGCAGGTGGCGCTCACGGTCAAAGACAAAACGCTCCGCAAACCCGATCAAGGCGAAGTGCGTTGGGATGTCGTCGTCGCTAACCGCGACGGCGAAACCGTCGCGGCGTACGATCTGCTGACGATGAACGCGGCTTAGCGCGAGACGCGCCAGATCGAGTGATCACCCACTTTGCGGTGATAGTAATGGCGCGGTCGTCTGACGAGAACGTGGGCCCTTCGACCCAGTCGCCGTCGATTGCGTCTATACGTACCGGCGCATCGAAAGCCGCATTGATGGCGCTGCGCCGCGCAATCCAAATGTTTGTGCGGATGAAAGGCATGTGTCCTTCCAGCCTCGTGAACGCAAGCGTAAGACCATCGGCGGACAGCGCAGCTGCGTACTCAAGCGCCGGAGTGTTCAGCGCGCTGAACATCGTATCGTCTGCCGCCGACAGCGCGAAGCGTCCGTCGCGCCAGCGGGCGAGCCTCAAATCCGCGGTGGCTGGCGCGGGACCGCCGCGGAACTCGCCATCGGCGACAACCAACTCTGAGCCTGACGCGCTCTGCTCAAGGTCAAACATCAGGCGGCCGCGGATGTGCACGGAGGCTTCGCGTTGCAGAGATGGCGCATCCGCGGCGCCTTGCGCCACGGCTGCAATAGACGGTGCTCAGCGTGGCTTCATACGATCGCGTTGAGATGAAGCACAGGCGCCCAGCGGCCGATAAGCTGGCGACTCCATCGAGTGCTGGACTGTTCGCGCCGTCGATGCGACCGCGATATACGAACGTCGTATCGTTGACGCGCTCGGCCCAATGCAAATCCGTTTGTGCGTCCGGTGCGTTACTGTTGTTGAAGAAGAGAGTGCTGCCGTCGCGCGCTAAGAATGGCTCCATCGCGTCGCCATCGTAACCTTGGATGACAACCGGCTCAGGATGGGTGAAGCGCGCCCATTCTGGCGCGGCTGGCTGTGGCGCCTGCGCGCACGCCGACAGAAACAAAATTGTGGCCCACCTCAAGAACATCGGACTGCCTATGCCACGGCCTTCAGCGCTTCCACGAACCGCGGGATGTCAGCCTCCCGCAAGCCAGCCACGTTAATCCGTGCCGAGTCCGTCATGTAGATGCCATGCTGCTCACGCAGCGCGGTCACTTGCGCATCGTTCAGCGGCAGGGTCGAAAACATGCCTTTCTGATCCGCGATCAGGTGCATCGGCATCGAATTGACGCGCGCCGCCGCCAATTGCCGGCGCGTGCGTTTGATGTGCGAACGGATTTGATCCAGTTCCTCGCGCCACGATGCGCGCAGCGCTTCATCGCTGAGCACTTCGCGCACGATTGCGGCGCCATGATCCGGCGGCATCGAATAATTTGCCCGCGCGATAGCCGCGAGATTGCTCATCACTGCCGGCCGCGCCTTCTCCAGCCGCCTTCACGAATAACGCCCCAACCCGCTCACGATAAATCCCAAACGACTTCGCTTCCGAAACCGCGATCACCGCTTCCGGCACGCGCTCCAGCAGCACCCGCGCACCCGCAACATCCTCATCAATGCCATCACCAAAGCCTTGATAGGCGAGGTCGACGAACGCGATGATGCCACGCGCGTTCAGCGCATCGGCGATATCTTTCCATTGCTCAATTGAAAAATCCGCGCCCAGTGGATTGTGGCAACACGCTTGAATAATGATGCCATCGCCGCGCTCCGCTTTCGCGAAGCCACCGATCAACGCGTCCATGTCGATCCGCTGTTCTGCGATGTTGAAGAACGGCACATCGATCGGCTCGAGCCGCGCCGCGCGCACGATCGAAGGATGGTTCGGCCAGCAGGGAGCAGGGAGCAGGATGCGCTTAGCGCCGCTCTCACGTAGGAGATCGCAGCCCAGACGCAGTGCGCCCGTGCCGCCCACAGCCTGGATCGAAACGAACTCACGCGACATCTCGCCAAACGCGAGCTGGCCTACCAACTTCAGGAAATCGACATCCCCTTGCTGGCCGACATACGTCTTCGTCTTTTGGCTCGCGAGCAGCACCCCTTCGGCGTCTTTCACCGCACGCATCACCGGCGTGTTGCCGGTGGCGTCTTTATAGACACCGACGCCGAGATCGATCTTGTCCGTCCGCGGATCCTCGCGAAACATCTTGATGATCTTCAAAAGCGGATCCGGCGCTTTCGGCGCGAGCGTTTCAATCATTGGTCTGCCTCAGTCTTCCAGCGGCCACGTCTCAAGCACTTCAACGAAGCGCGCGAGCCAGGCATTGGTTTGGTGTCCATCAAGCACGCGGTGATCGATGGTGAGCGAAACGTACGCCATCGGCTTGATCACCATGGCGTCGGCGCCGTCAATGGAGCGCACGACAACGCGCTTCTCGAGCTTGCCGACGCCAAGGATCGCCGATTGCGGTTGGTTGATGATGATCGGCGTCGCGACAAGCGAGCCCGAAACGCCGTGGTTCGAAATTGTGAATGTGCCGCCTTGGACGTCCGCCGGCTTCAACTGGTTCTTGCGCGCACGCTCGGTGACATCGCCGAGTTGCGCTGCAGTTTCCTTCAGCGTCAGTGCCTGCGCGCGTTTGATCACCGGGACGATTAGGCCCTTATCGCCGAGCGCCACGCCCATGCCGATATTGGCGTCCTCGAACACTTCGAGAAAGTCGTCGTGCCAACGCGCATTGACGTTCGGCGACATCTTCATCGCCTCAGCCGCAGCGCGGATGATGTAAGCGGAGAAGGTCAGAGGCGCGCCAGCCTTGGCGTAAGCTTCCTTGTGCTTGTTGCGGTGCGCGATGATGGCGGAGAAGTCCGCTTCAAACACCGCCGTCACATGCGGTGCAACGCTAACCGAGCGCGACATGTGCTCAGCGATCGCTTTGCGCATCGCGTCGTGCGGAATTGTGCCGCCCTTCACGGCGGCGGCGGGCGCCTTCGCTGTGGGTTTTGCCGAGCCACGAGCAACGTGATCTTGCACGTCCTTATGCGTGATCCGCCCATCGCGTCCCGTGCCAGCAACGGCTTCGGCGTCAAGCCGATGATCCGAAAGCAGCCGCTTCACCAGCGGCGAGAGGCGCATCTCTCGTCCGTTATTGTCTGGAGGAGCCGCGTTAGCATCCGGCAGACTTTGCGTTTGTCGTTCGGTCGGCGGCTTGTGCACTTGCGCCGTCGCTGCTGCACCGAGCGTCAAAACGCCAAGCGTAGCGCCCGGCGCAGCTTCATCGCCTTCGTTCAGCGCAATCGACGCCAACACGCCATCGCCCGGCGAGGGCACCTCAACCGCGACCTTATCCGTCTCAAGCTCAACAATCGGCTCGTCGCGCTTCACCGCGTCGCCGACCTTTTTGAGCCACACGCGCACAACCGACTTCGAGCCTTCCTGCTCCAGCGGCATCACGATGTTCGCCGTGTCGGCCATCAGAAGCTCACCAGCTCTTGCATCTTCGCCGCAATGCGCTCGACAGACGGCAGGGCCCATTCCATCAAGTCCGGATGGTGCGGCGAGGGGATATCCGGCATCGTCAACCGCGCCACCGGCGCATCGAGATCGAGGAAAGCTTGATCCGCGACGACCGCAGCGATTTCCGCGCCGAAGCCGCCGGTGCCGATGTCTTCGTGGACGATAAAGCAGCGATGCGTGCGCCTTACCGATGCGAGCACCGCTTCGCTATCCCAAGGCGCGAGCGTACGCAGATCGAGAATATCCGCGCTGATGCCAGCCTTCTCGGCCGCTGCCTCGCAACGCTCCACCATTGCACCCCATGCGACGACGGTGATGTCGCTGCCTTCGCGCACGCGCTTTGCGACGCCGAACGGCAAAGCGAAATCATCGCCAGGGTAGGGACGGCGCGCACTGGCGGCGTCCAGCATGTTGCGGTGCTCGAGGAACATCACTGGATCATTGCCGCGCAACGCCGTGCGCAGCAGGCCAACCGCGTCTTCAGCATTGGACGGACACGCAACGCGCCAGCCCGGTGAGTGCACGAACTGCACCTCATTCGTCTGCGAGTGCCAAGGATCACCGCACTTAAAGAAGCCGACCGGCATACGGACGACCATCGGAGCCGCAAAGCGGTTCGCCGTGCGCCAACGCATAGTGCCGCAATCGTTGATCTGCTCGCACGCCGGATCGGCGTACTTGCGAAACTGAATCTCCGGCACCGGCATCAGTCCCGCGATTGCCATGCCAACGGCGCGCCCGATAATGCCTTCTTCAGAGAGCGAAGTGTCGAACACGCGCTCGACGCCATACTTTTCTTGCAAGCCAAGCGTCACGCCGTGCACGCCGCCCTTCGGCCCAACGTCTTCGCCGAACACGAGCACGCGCGGGTTCACCGCCAGCTCGTGATCTAGAACCCGCCGGATCGCAGTGATCATGTTGATTCGGGCGCCTTCCGGCTTCGGCTCTTCGCTCACGCGCGGCGAGACGTAGCCGGCGTTCAGCATGCCGCCTTCGTCCTGCAGCGTGCCGTCTTCGCTGAACACAAAGCGCGTCACCTGCGACGGCTCACTTACCGGCCGCTGATCAGCGATCTGCACGGCGCGGCGTACGGTCTCTTCCGCCTTCACCTCAGCCGCGTCCCAATCCTTCTCACTCATCAGGGAGGGGACGACATGCGCCTTTAGCTTCGGCAGCGGATCGCGCTCCCACTCCGCGTCGACGACATCCTTAGACTTGTAAGCCTGCGTGTCCTGAAACGAGTGACCCTGCAGACGCGGCACAACCAAGTGCACGAGAGCGGGGCCGTTGCCTTCGCGCACGTGAGCGACTGCATCCGCGATGAGCTCTGACGCTTCTGCGGGTTGCGTGCCGTCGCCATCGCAAATCTTCAGACCTGAGAAGCTCGCCAGATTCTTCGCGATGTTCTGACCCGGCGTTTGCAGCCAACCCGGCGTCGAGATGCCGTAGCCATTGTCTTCGATATAAAACAACATCGGCAGCTTCAGCGTCGTCGCCATAGTCAGCGCCGACCAGAAGCCGTTGGTCGCCACCGAGGCGTCGCCGCCAAGCACAACGCTGATCGCGCCATCGAAGCTGCGATCGCCCAGCACGTTCTTCGCGTATTCAATCGCCTGCGCGTACCCGGCAGTCGGCGTGTATTGCGCACCAACGCCGCCGCACATCGGCAGCGCCGACGCGCCATTCGCGTTTGGATAGTTGAACACAACGCCGATATCGCGCCCGTCGCTGTAGCCGCCCGCGCGCCCCATCGCCGAACCGAGCGCGTCCTCAAGCGCAACGCCAAGCGAAAGCAGTATTGGCCGCGAGCGGTAGTAGCCGCACATTGCGTCCTTCGGATGCGTCAGATGCAAGCCGAGCAGCACTTGCGCCATGTCGTGGCCGCGCGCGCTGAACTGGTAGAAAATCTTCTTTCCCGGAACGAGTTCGCGCTCCTCGATCGCGTCCATCGCACGCGAGGTCTGCACGTACTCAACGACGCGCTTCCAATCAGTTTGCGATGCGGTTTTCGGGGCGGGCTTCGGCTTAGCGCTCATGGAGCGGGAATTTACGCCAATTCTAGCGCAAATACCGTGCAATCTGCGCCAAATGGCGCTATATGGCGCATAATTGGTGCATTCAAAGCGGATAAAACGCATGAAACATGAGTTTTGAACGATGGATGACGCAGATAAGCGCCTTTTGGCGGCCGTCCAGCGCGACGCTGCCGTCTCGCAATCAGATCTCGCGGCCCATGCAGGCGTCTCCGCCAGCCAAGTCTTGCGCCGCCTGGCAAAGCTGAAAGAGGAGGGCGTGCTGCGCGGCATTGTCGGCGTGCTTGATCCAAAGCTCGCCGGCCTCACGTGCTCTGCCATCATCCGCGTGCGCCTGCGCGACCACGCTGCGGCGAACGTGCGCGCTTTCCGCGATCTTGTTGAGCGCATGAACGAAGTCACGCTCTGCGTCATGACGACAGGCGAGACCGACTACCTCATCAAGGTTGTCGCGCGCGATCTCCCGCACTTCCAAGAGATCGTGCAATCGAAGCTGCTGCGTTGCGCCGCCATCGCGCACATGGAAAGCTCGATCATCCTTGAGCATCTCAAGGACACCACAGAGCTGCCGCTGGCTTAAGCTTGCTTGGGTTGCGACGGTGCAGGCGCCAAGGCCGGCGAAGCGCCAAGCGCGGTCTGCTTGTAGAATTGCAAACGCCGATCATCGCTTAACAGCGCAATCAGCTCTTCCAACGAAGCAGGGCGCGAGATCAAATAGCCCTGCGCTAGATCGCAATTCATGCTCGCGAGCAACGCAAACGCCGCCGGTGTCTCAACGCCTTCAGCCGTCACGTTCATGCCGAGACCATGCGCAAGATCGATCGTCGAGCGCACCAGCAACGCATCGCGCTGGCTGGACGTAATATTCTGCACGAAGAGCTTGTCGATCTTCAATTCGTGCGCCGGCAATTGCTTTAGGTACGCGAGCGAGGAGAGGCCTGAGCCGTAATCGTCGATCGCAACGTGCACGCCGCTCGCAGCGAAGAGCTCGATGTTCTCCAACGCCGCCGTCGGATTATCGATGACGGCCGTTTCCGTGATCTCGAAGCACAATTGGTGCGGTGCTTGGCGCGCGAGCGCGGCGGCGCGCTTTGCAAAATCGGTGTCGCTCAGCAGCCGCGCCGAGATGTTGACGGCCAGCTTGATTGGGTGGCCGGCGTCTTTCAGCACCTTCTGATCAGCGATTGCGCGTTCCAGCACCCACTCGGTAAGCGCACGAATGTGGCCCGTGTCTTCGGCCATTGGCACGAATAAATCCGGCGCGATGTTGCCGCGTGTCGGGTGACGCCAGCGCACCAAGCATTCGGCGCTATCGATGCGGCCCGTGCGGAAATTGTATTTCGGCTGATGCGCCAAATAGATCGCGCCACTCTCCAGCGCTCGCCGCATTTCGCCCATGAGCGAGAGATTGCGCGCAGGGTCGCCATACGCCGCCTCATCGTACATGCCGGCCTTTTGGCCGCGCTGACGTGTCTGATCGAGCGCGATCGACGCGCGTTCGATCATGGCGGAGGAGGTTTCTTCTTTGCCACTCGGCTGCGCCATACCGATGGTGACGTGAACGTCGATGACATGTTCACCGAGCGAAACCGATTGCTCGAGGTTGGCGATCAGCGCATGCGCGCGCTTCAGGGCATCGGCTTCACTGGTAGCGATGAAGGCAACGCCGAGCACATCACTCGAAAGCCGCGCCATAGGCGCATTCGGCGCCAGATGCGCGAGACGTCCACCGAGCTGGCGCACAAGTTCGCCGGCCAGCGCATAACCAATGGCCCCGCGCACGTGGGCGAAGCGATCAACGCCAATTGCCGCCAAATACAAGCGTTCCGGACGCGCCGCGGCGTTTAGCTTGCGCTCAAGCGCAACGCGGTTCGGCAGCCGCGTCTCGCCGTCGTGGAACGCGAGTTGTGAGATCCGGCGCTCACGTTCGCGGATCGCGCCGGTCATCGCGTTGAAACTCTCCGCCAGCCGCGAGAACTCATCCTTGGTGCCGACAACAACCGTCTCGTACACGCCTTCGCGCAACTTACGCGCGGCGGCTTCGAGCGTGGACAGCGGCTGCGTGATGCCGCGCGCCAAAAACCAGGTGCCTGCAATCAGCAGCGCGACACCAGCGAGGCCAATAAAGATCAGCGTGTTGAAGAGTGCGCGATACGGAGAGATGGCGCTCGACAGTGAGTGGCGCAGCAGTAGCACAGCTTCAGTGCCATCAAGCGACGGGAGCGGCGTTGCCAGTGCGATCGCGTTCCCTTCCTCGCTCCGCAGTCGGCGCGCGCCAGCGCCTTCCGCCCGCAGCGATTGATCGATGAATTCACCGAGCGTGGCGTGGTCGGGCGTTTCGCCGGCTCCCCAGCCTTGCGCATCGCGTGCGAGTACCGTGACTTGAACCGGAATGGTGGAGAGCGCCCGCAGATCGTCCATCTGTTGCGAGCCCAGATAGCCGCCAGCGATGATCCAGCCGTGTCCGCCCGGGAGCATTGCTGCTGCGCCCTGATAAAGTTCACCGTTCTCGCGCAGCACGCCAGGCGGCGTTTGATTGCTCGCCAATGCGCGCTGCAGGCCGGGAGACACCGAAGAACTCGCGCCGGTCTCGGTGATGACCAAACCTTCGCGCGTGACCACAAACGCGATGTCGGCGTGCGAGCGTGCGCGTAAGTCAGCCAGTTGCGCGCGGATCACTGCGTCGTTGCGAGTGGCGACGGCGTCGGCGAGACCTTCCGCCTGCGCCGTGCGTGTCGCGGCGTCCTCAAGATGCTCAAGCCGCAAAGCCCAAGTGTGCGTGAACACTCGCGTTGTGTTCGCAAGCTGTTGCTCGGCGAGCTTTTGCGTGTTGTCAGCGATAACAAAGTACGCGACTGCGCCGATCAGCAGCAGTGCTAGGCTAAGCAGTCCCGCGTACATGAAAGTGAGTTTGACGCGGAGCCGGCGAAACATCTGTTGACAGCTCAGCTTCCTCACTCACCAAACATCAGTTTAGTAGGGCTAGTTGCTGAAGCTAGCGTTAACCGCCGTGGTTGGCGCCGTGGCTGTGGGGAGCGGTGCGCTGCACTGGCAGTTCCACATCGATTGCGCCGGCCCGCTCAAACACGAGATGCAGCGGGATCGTTTGCCCTGCAACGAACGGCTCAGAGACGCCGTAAAACATCAAGTGCATGCCGCCCGGTCCAAGCTGGACGTCGCCGCCCGCCGGAACGTCCAAGCGCGCGACTGGGCGCATCTGCATCACGGCGCCGTTCATTGTCATTTCGTGGACTTCAACACGCTCGGCGCGCGGACTTGTTGCGCTAATCAAATGATCTTGCGCCGCCGTGCCGTTGCTGATCGTGAGATAGCCTGCCGCAACATCAACACCCGATGGCGTCGGCGCCGCCCAAGCATCGCGCACCGTGAGTGCAGCTTCGGCGTGCATTTCGTGGGCTGAAGATTGGCTGGGGGGCGCACCGCAAGCGGTGGCGACAGCGATGAGGAGGAGCGACAGCGGAAAGAGGGCTTTCATGCCCCGGTTTTAAGGCGTCTCCGGGTCCGCGTCATCACCCGGTTTGACGCACCGATCGCCTTCGTCCCGCGCGAAATTCGCGCGCGGGACGAAGTGCGTGGCAAGTGTTACGGCGTATTCGGGTTGCCGTCGTTGGCTTCTTGAGCCGTCTGCTCAACCGTTTGGCCGGCGGACATCTTCGCCGACGCCTTCGACTGTGTTGCAGGCCGCGAGAACAGAAGCGCCAAGCAGCGCGAGGGCGATAAAGGGCGACGTAAACTTACGCATAAGAACAACTCCACTAATAGCGTCGCGCCACCCCTAGCGGCGCGCGACGGTAAAACGCCGCGCACGCGCTAGTGTTCCACTGATGGCAACTTAGTTGAGGTTTCCTGTGCTTTCGAAGAACAACGCTTGGCTCACAGCCGCACGCACCATGTCAGGTGAATACGGCTTAGTGATCAAGAACGTCGGCTCTGGGCGTTCGCCCGTCAGCAGGCGCGCCGGGAATGCAGTGATGAAGATCACCGGCACGTTGAACGACGCGAGAATTTCCTTCACCGCATCGATGCCCGAAGAATTGTCCGCGAGCTGAATGTCCGCGAGCACGAGATCGGGACGTTCGCGCTTTGCCGCTGCAACGGCGCCAGACGCTGTCGTCTCCATCGCGCAGACTTCGTGACCAGCAGCGGTGATGAGATCGCTCAAATCCATCGCAATGACGGCTTCATCTTCGATGATGAGCACGCGCGCTTTGGTTTGTTTGTCGAGCTCTTCGATCGCTTCATCGAGCAGCGCATTCACTTCATCCGCATCGCGATCGAGAATCTCGCTCGTCTCTTGCGGTGTGAAATTTTCGAGCGTCGTGAGCAGCAGAACTTGGCGCGTCAGCGGCGCGAGCTGCTTCAGGCGCTCTTGAGCTTTGCGCGCGGAAGCATCGTGCTCTTCTCCGCCATCGACCTCGATGTTGGCGCTCTCCCAGATGCGGTGGAAGACTTTATAGAGGCCAGCGCGCGGCTCCATGCCGCTCGGAAATTCCGCCGGATTGGCCACGATCGCTTCAAGGCTGGCGGCCACAAACGCGTCTCCGCTGGCCTGGGCGCCTGTCAATGCGCGCGCATACCGGCGCAGCAAAGGCAGATGAGGCGCGATTTCCCGGGCGAGCGACATATATAACCCCTTGTTTTGAGTTGAGTTTTGGTCCGCAGCAGCGCTTTGCATGTCAATCTCCCATGCGGCGAGATGAATGAAACGCTGTGTTCTGAAAAAAGTTCCGGACCTGCGGAACAGGTTCGTCCTAAAGACGTTTAGAGCCCGGTGAAGACCTGCCGTTGCGGGCAGGCTCGAACGGTTGCGGGGCAGGCGCAATGGATGACGGGAAAGACGACGACGATATGGACGCCGTGTTGAACAAAACCCCAGACGACGCCGGAAAGCGAAAAGGCAAAGGCTCTGCGAACAAGAGCCTGATCACACGCAACTTGCGCTTGGCCTATGGCGAAGTGACGAGCGAAGGCGTGCCTGACCGCTTCCTCGATATCTTGAACCGCATGGACGAAAGCGAGGGTAAATCGTGAGCAACCTCGCTTCTTTCAAAGCTGATCTGATCGAACTGCTCCCGAGTTTGCGTGCGTTTGCGCGTTCTCTGGCTCACAATCCCGCCTTGGCAGACGATCTGGTTCAGGACACGCTCGTCAAAGCGCTCGCTAACGTCGAACGCTTCGAACCGGGCACGAACCTCCGCGCATGGCTCTTCACCATTCTACGCAATCACTACTACTCACAACTGCGCAAGTCGAAGCGTGAAGTTGAAGATGCAGACGGTAAGTTCGCGGCGCGTATGTCTACGCGTCCTGAGCAAGACGGCTCAGTCGATCTTGAGGACTTCAAGGTCGCCTTTCAGCAACTCGCTCCCGATCACCGTGAAGTGCTGACGCTCGTCGGCGCCTCTGGTTGCTCCTACGAAGAAGCCGCTCAAATTTGCGGTTGCGCCGTGGGTACGATCAAGAGCCGGGTCAACCGGGCACGGCGCAAGCTCGCGGATCTGCTCGGACTGGACGAAGAAGACGCTCCGCTCCCTGGCGAAGCCCGCAGGATTGAGGATACTGCGAGCGTGTGAAGACGCG
Organism: Caulobacteraceae bacterium; assembly: GCA_016703335.1. GTDB lineage: Bacteria > Pseudomonadota > Alphaproteobacteria > Caulobacterales > Aquidulcibacteraceae > Vitreimonas. Next base: position 19,617 of record JADJCG010000019.1, read on the forward strand.
CGAGGAACGCCCATTCAAGCTATGGCCAGAGGCCTTGTCACTGCGCTCAATGCGCGGTCGCATCGCCGTGCTGCTTGGCTTGGCAATGCTCCCTGCGGGCGCAATCGCCATGCAAGTCGGTTTCAACGCGGCGGCTGCGAGCCAATCAGCCTATGAAGAGGGCATGAGCCGGCGGGCGCTGGAATCCATCGCCACTGAACGCCGCACCATCGACGAGCTTCGTGAAATGTTGCGTGTGCTGGCGACAACGCCGGCGCTGCAGCAGATCGAAGCCGGTGATTGCCGCGATTGGCTGAGCGAGATCAGCACACGCTATCCCTACATCGCCGCGATCTCAGTCATGCAAGATGATGGCACAATCCTCTGCAGCGTACCTGCGGCGGCATCAAATATGCGCGTGCCGGATTCCGACATCCGCCGCCGCGCCCGCGCGCGCGATTCCTTCACGATGGGCTATACTGAGCGCGGAGTGCTTTCCGGACTTCCGGTGATTGGCGCGCTTGAACCTGTCCGCGTTGGCGATCGGCGGATCGGCTTCGTAGGCGCGTCCATCCCCACAACTGAGTTAGATTCGCTGCTTGAGCGCAGCCGCACCAGTAGCAATCCCTTACACAACGCACGCGCCGCCATTGTCGATTCCTACGGCCGTGTCGTCGCAGAATCGACGCCTGTCGGAGACGCGCCGCCGCTGCCAACTGCCGACCAAATCACAAGACACTTCGGCGGTGAGCCCGTATTTCTTGACGTGGAAGGCGGCGACGCTGTCGTCGTGCCGCTCTATGCGCCAGACTTGTACGCCGTCATGGCGTGGGCGCCCGAACAGCCTCTGTGGAGCCGCGTCGGCGCCATTGCATTCTCAATTGCTGCGCCGCTGCTGATCTGGCTGCTCGCGATCGGCGCCGGTTGGTTTGCCATTGAGGTGTTCGTCGCGCGCCCGCTCTCTAGTCTTGAAGCCGCCGCACGCAGCTTCGCGCGCGGTGAAGACGTTGGCGATCCTCCGGCTCTGCTAAGCGCGCCCGCCGAAATTCGCTCGCTTCGGCGCACATTGGCCGCGATGGCAAAGACCCTCCGTGGCCGTGAGCTTCGTCTTGTCGAAGCTTTGGCCGAGGAGCGCGCGCTGCTCCGCGAAGTCCACCACCGCGTGAAAAACAATCTTCAAATGGTCGCGAGCCTTCTCAACATTCAGGCCCGCGCCGCACGCGACGACAGCGAAGCTTGGGGCCTCGCGCGTGCCCATGACCGCGTCCAACTCCTCGCCGTCGCGCACCAGCGCATCTATTCGTCGGGCGAACTCCGCCATGTCCGTGTCGACGACATCGCCGCAGAAGTCGCCCGTCAGCTCCTCCAATCCCGAGGCGCACCGGCCAAAGAGATCAACCTGGTTATGGATCTTGGCAGCGCCCGCGCTGGCGTCGATCGTGCCGTGCCACTCGCATTCTTGATCGGCGAGGGCGTCTCGGCCGCGCTCGATGTGCTTTCGGACGCGGGCCCTGTCGAATTGCACCTGCTGCTTCAGCAAGATCCCGACGGCGTTACACGCTTTGCCATTGACGCAAACATCAATGCAGAGCGCGCCCGAACTGCAAGCTCGGGCGCGCGTCTTATCGATGCATTCGCGCGCCAACTCGGCGCCACGATCGGTCGCGATCCGGAGCGGCCTTATATGCTGTGGGCAAGCGTTCCGCCCGAGCAGCAACCCGTCGACTAGCGACGCGACAGCAGCAGACCAAGCACTAAGCCCGCGCCGAGGGAAATGCCGACCGCCGCTCCCGGATGCTCGCGCACACGCTCAACCGCGTATTCAGCGCCGTCATTGGCGCGCGTGCGGAGGTCTTTGCCAATCGTCGTGAAGCGTTGACTGGCGTGCTTCACCTCATGGCGTGCAGCTTTGTTCGCCGCATCCGCGAGGCGGTTCACGTCCTTACGCAGCTCGGTAAAGTCATCGAGCACATCGCTTGCGCGAGCCTTGAGTGCCGCACGGGCGTGGCCATTCTTCTTGCCGCGGACGCTGGTGTCCAACTGAGCCATTGTAGTCTCCAATTAACATCTTGAAATCGTGCGGCTTCGCTGCCGCAGCAGAACAACACAAAGTGCGCGCGTGGGTTCCCAGGTTTTGCGGAACTTGACGCCGCACACGAGCGTTGCGGGCTTACATACGATCGGAGACTCTGAACTTGCTTGGCTGGGCCCTAATTTTCTTTCTGCTTGCGATTGTCGCCGGCTACTTCGGCTTTTTCGGTCTAGCTGGACTTGCCGCGAGCTTTGCCAAAGTTCTGTTTCTGATTTTCTTGATCGCACTGGTCGTAAGTTTCATCGCCCGCGCTGTGCGCGGCAGATCGGTGATGTGACATGAACCTCACTCACATGATCTTCGGAGCGCGTCCCACTCCTGAGACGCCGCTGATTTCAGAGCCGCCGCGCGGCGCGCGCCTACGCAAAGTCAAAGCCAAGGACGCGCCCGCCAAGCGGGCTTGGCTCGCGGAATCCGACGCTACGGTCGACACCGAGCATGGCGTGCTCCAGGCGCACGGCGGCGAGGACTACGTGCTCGCACATGGCCCTGGTGAGCATAGTGTTATTCGCAAGGATATTTTCGAAGCGATGTACGAGCCGCTCGGTGGCGGACTGTATCGCAAGCGTACGGACGTTATTTTCCGCTACTTCACCTTGAAGCGGCGCGTCCTCGTCCAAACTTTGGAAGGACCACAAGTAGCCAAGCCGGGCGACTGGATCATGCAGGGCGTCAAAGGCGAGTTGTGGCCAGTATCATCTGAGAAGGCGCGGGAGAAATACGAGCCCGCGTAAGGAGGCTCATCCGTGACCATTCAATTCAAACTGCCAGAACTTCCGTACGAGCTCGGCGCGCTTGAGCCGAGCATTTCGCGCACCACGATGGAAACCCATCACGGCAAGCACCACGCCGCCTACATCAAGAACATGAACGCGATCCTGGCCGAGCGCGCTGATGCTCCGAATACGTTGGAAGAGGTGGTGCTGCTGGCGCAGAAAGAGGGCAACAAGAAGCTCTTCAACAACGCCGCGCAATCCTGGAACCACGCGTTCTTCTGGCAGTCGCTATCACCGACCGCACAGAACGGTCCCAGCGGCGACCTCAAAGCTGCGATCGAGAAGGCCTTTAACTCTGTCGACACATTCAACGAAGACGCGAAGGCCAAAGGCGTCGGTCACTTCGCATCCGGTTGGCTTTGGCTCGTCGCCGACAAGAGCGGTGCGGTGAAGCTCATCGACACGCACGATGCTGACACGGCGATCACAGATAGTTCACTGACGCCACTTTGGGTTTGCGATGTGTGGGAGCACGCCTATTATCTCGACTACAAGAACGAACGCCCGAAATTCTTGGATGCGTTCGTATCGAAGCTTGTGAATTGGCGTTTCGCGGAAGCGCAATACCAAGCAGCACGTAGCGGCTCCGGCGCGTGGGTGTTTCCGACCTGAAATGGAACTGGGATGAAACAGCGGCGTTTTCATTCCAAGTCAATTCCAGGAGAACGCACATGCTGAGTTGGGCCCTTATCTTCTTCGTCGTCGCCATCATCGCCGCCGTCTTCGGCTTCGGTGGCATCGCGTCGGCTTCGGCGGGCATCGCCCAAATTCTGTTCTTCCTCTTCCTCGTCCTGTTCGTCGTCTCGCTCATCATGGGCATGGCACGAAGGGGTTAGCGGGTCGCAGGTCGCTACGTACGGCGGCATTTACTGAGTTCCAGTTTGAGGCCATAAGGGCCGCAAATTCCGACCTCAGGAGCTACCGCCGATGCGCGCGATCCGTAATTTCGTAAATGGCGCGAGCGCGTCCGCTTCTGGCGGGCGCGCCGGTCGCGTTTTCAACCCCAACACAGGCGCGCAACAGGCCGAAGTGGCGTTTTCAAACGCCCGTGACGTCGATGTGGCGGTGCAGGCCGCGCTGAAGGCGCTTCCGGAGTGGAGCAGCACCAATCCGCAGCGCCGCGCGCGCGTGTTGTTCGCGTTCAAGTCGCTCGTCGAAAAGAACATGGACGAGCTGGCGCACTTGCTCTCGTCCGAGCACGGCAAGGTCATCGCCGACTCGAAGGGCGACATCCAACGCGGCCTTGAAGTCATCGAATTTGCCTGCGGCATCCCGCACGCGCTGAAGGGCGAGTACACCGAAGGCGCCGGCCCCGGCATCGATGTCTACTCGATGCGCCAACCGCTCGGCGTCGTCGCCGGCATCACGCCGTTCAACTTCCCGGCTATGATCCCGATGTGGATGTTCGGCGTCGCCATCGCCTGCGGCAACACCTTCATCTTGAAGCCGTCCGAAAAGGACCCGAGCGTTCCCGTTCGTCTCGCCGAACTGATGATGGAAGCGGGCGCGCCAGCCGGCGTGCTCAACGTCGTCCACGGCGACAAAGAAGCCGTCGACGCGATCATCCAGCATTCGGATATCAAAGCGATCAGCTTCGTCGGCTCGTCCGATATCGCGCACTACATCTACAGCCACGGCACCGCGAACAATAAGCGCGTGCAAGCCATGGGCGGCGCCAAGAACCACGGCGTCGTTCTGCCCGACGCTGACATGGATCAAGTCGTGAAGGATCTCGTCGGCGCCGCGTTCGGCTCCGCTGGCGAACGCTGCATGGCGCTGCCTGTTGTCGTGCCCGTCGGCAAAGGCACCGCCGACGAACTCCGCGCGCGTCTCATTCCAGAAATGGAAAATTGAAGGTCGGCATCTCCACCGACGCTGACGCGCAATACGGCCCGGTCGTGAGTTCCGCGCACAAGCAGAAGGTCGAAGACTATATCGGCCTCGGCGCGAAAGAGGGCGCAGAGCTCGTGCGCGACGGCCGCGGCTTCAGGCTGCAAGGCTACGAAGAAGGCTTCTTCATCGGCCCGACATTGTTCGACAACGTCAAAACCGACATGCGCACCTACCAAGAAGAAATCTTCGGCCCCGTGCTGCAGATCGTGCGCGCCGAAACCTTCGACGAAGCGCTCGCGCTGCCAAGCAATCACCAATACGGCAACGGCGTCGCCATCTTCACCCGCAACGGCCGCGCCGCGCGCGAGTTCGCGGCGCGCGTCAATGTCGGCATGGTCGGCATCAACGTCCCGATCCCGGTGCCGGTCGCCTATCACACCTTCGGCGGCTGGAAGCGCAGCGCCTTCGGCGACACCAACCAACACGGCATGGAAGGCGTGAAGTTCTACACGAAGGTGAAGACCGTCACCGCCCGTTGGCCGGAAGGCGCGCAGGAAGACTCTAGCTTCGTCATTCCGACGATGCGGTGATGATTTGAGCGCGATGCTCGAACAAGAAGGGCGCGTCTGGTTCAGACGCGCCCTTTCTGCTGCGACTTTGGCGGCTCTGGATGATGCCGCTCGGGTAGATAGCAAGCCGGGAGAACGAATTGTGTCGCTTGCGTTTGGCGCCGAGCTGGACGAGCTCGCAGCGAGTTTGCTCCCCGGTGCACGTCCAGTGCGCATCATCGCCTTCAACAAAACCGAAGCCAACAACTGGACTTTGCCTTGGCATCAGGACCGCGTGGTCGCGCTGCGCGAACGCGCTGAAACGCCCGGCTTCACCAACTGGACCAACAAAGCTGGGATCTGGCATGCCGAGCCGCCGATCGAACTCTTGGAGCGTATACTCTTCGCGCGTATCCATCTGGATCCCGCCGATTCTGACAACGGCTGTCTCCAACTCGCGCTCGGTACGCACGCGCGCGGGAAAATCGCGTCGGCCGATGCTGACGCCCTAGCGCAGTCCGTGTCGATTGAGGATTGCGTCGCTGAACGCGGCGATGTGCTCTTCGCCAAGGCGCTTATCCTGCACCGCTCATCGCCGTCGCGCACCAGCGCAGGTCGGCGCGCCATCCGGATTGATTATTGCGCCGAGCCGCTACCGCCGTCGCTGGAATGGGCGGCTTGATCTAACGACGTCGGAAGGGAATACAGAACCCATGTCAGACGTCATCATCTCCGCCGCCAACGGCCTCGGCCACATCACGCTGAACCGCCCGGCGGCATTGCACGCGCTCAACACGCACATGTGCGCGAACATGATTCAGGTGCTTCTGGCCTGGCGCGACGATCCGGATGTTCACGCGATCCTTCTAGATCACGCACAAGGCACGCGCGGCTTCTGCGCCGGCGGTGACATCCGCATGATCGCCGAAAGCGGCGCGAGCGACAGCAAAGCCGCGCGCGAATTCTTCTTCACCGAATATCGCCTCAACCATCTTTTGTTCACGTACCCCAAGCCCATCGTCGCGCTCATCGACGGCGTCACCATGGGCGGCGGCGTCGGCATCTCGATGCCCGCGCGATTCCGTATCGCCACTGAGAACACGACCTACGCCATGCCCGAAACCGGCATCGGTCTTTTTCCCGACGTCGGCGGCGGCTGGTACCTGCCGCGCATGCCAGAGCACATCGGCATCTGGGTCGCGCTCACCGGCGCGCGCCTCAAAGGGGCTGACCTTTTCATCGCGGGCGTAGCTACGCATTTCATGCCAACCGAAATTCTCGCAGCCGCCCGCGCGCAGATCGGCGGCGCGGCGCAAACGCACGATCCCGGCCGCGCTCTAGCAAGCGGCCTTAGTGCGCTTCACGAACCTTATGGCCGCCCGAAAGAACTGCTGCCCGACAATGTCGACGCCATTGATCGGATATTCGCAGCCGATAGCGTCGAAGGCATTATCGCCGGTCTAGAGTCCGAAAATAGCGACTGGGCGCGCGCGCAACTCGCCACGCTCAAAACCAAATCGCCGCAAGCGTTGAAAGTGACCTTCCGCCAAATGCGCGAAGGCGCGCAAAAGCAAAGCTTCGCCGACGAAATGCGCAGCGAATATCGCCTCGCGTCCCGCGTCGCCTCACGTCACGATTTCCAGGAAGGCGTGCGCGCGCTGATCGTGGACAAAGACAACAAGCCGGTGTGGAATCCGTCCACCCTCGACGGCGTCAGCGATGCACTGCTGGACGAACTCTTCGCGCCGCTGCCATCTGCCGACGAATGGACGCCGCTCGTCGCAGACTAAGCGTGCTCACCGGCAAGTGATTGGCCCTATCGCCGCGGCGCCTCGAAAATCTCCCCGTTAAGAGGGGACACTATGCAGAAGTTGATCGCGATGCTCGCCGCCGCCGCTGCGCTCTTCGGCACGGCCCACGCCGCCGAACTGCACTACACAGCGACCCTTGCCGGCAGTCAGTACCCCACCGAAACCGGCTCAGCCGCCACCGGCCAAGCTATGATCGTCGTCGACACCGATGCCCAAACCATCGACGCCAACGTCACCATCACCGGCATCAAGTTCGATCAGCTCGCGCGCCATCTCGCGCACAGCCGCATGGGCCCGATGCACCTGCATCGCTACCAAGGCGAGGACGTTACACTGATCATGCCGTTTCCATTCGGCGCCACGTACACCGAAACCGCCGACGGCTTCACCGTCGCCATCGTCGACTACCCATACGCCGATGCCGCCCAAGCCGTGCGCTCGGATCTCACGTTTGATCAATTCATCGCAGCACTCGGCACAGACCCTATCTATCTCAACGTCCACACCGAAGCCTTCGGTGACGGCGAGATCGCCGGCTGCGTCAGCGCCGCCGCGCACTAACGAATTCTGCCCCGCAACTAACGGCGCGCATCAGGCTCAAAGCCAGGTGCGCGCCGCATTTGCGCGTCCGGCGCTTGTCCCAACGCGCTCGCGCGCTAAGACAAACCCAAACAAGGAGCGCACCCTCATGACCCGCGTCGCATTTATCGGCCTCGGCAATATGGGCTCGGGCATGGCCGCCAATCAGGCGAAGGCCGGACGCGAAGTCGTCGCTTTCGATCTCTCCGCCGACGCCATGGCGCGCGCCAAGGAGCAGGGCATGAGTCCCGCCGCCAGCGCCGCCGACGCGGTGAAGGACGCCAACGTCGTCATCACCATGCTGCCCGCCGGCCAGCACGTGCGTGATGTCTATCTCGAAGCGATTCTACCGAACGCTCCCAAGGATGCGCTGCTGGTCGATTGCTCCACCATCGACGTCGACAGCGCCCGAACGGTTGCGCGCGACGCTTCGATGCAAGGCTTCCGCACCGCCGACGCGCCAGTATCCGGCGGCACCGCAGCCGCAACCGGCGGCACTCTCACCTTCATGGTCGGCTGCCGCGAGCAGGACTTCGCCGAAGTCGAAGAAGCGCTGAAGCCGATGGCCAAAGCTATCATCCGCGCTGGCGATAGCGGCACGGGTCAGGCGGCGAAGATATGCAACAACATGCTGCTCGGCATTTCGATGATCGCCACCAGCGAGGCGTTCGCGCTGGCCGAAGCCCTCGGCGTCGATGCGCAAAAGTTCTTCGACATTTCCTCGAAGGCGTCAGGCCAGTGCTGGTCGATGACCTCCTATTGCCCATGGCCAGGCCCGGTGCCCGCAGCGCCATCGAACCGCGACTACGAGGGCGGCTTTGCGTCAGCGATGATGCTGAAGGATCTGAAGCTCGCGCAGGACGCTGCCGATACCGTCGGCACGCCAACGCCGCTCGGCGGCGCTGCCGAAGCGCTCTACGGCGAACTCGTGCGCGGCGGCTACGCCAATCGCGATTTCTCGATCATCCTGCAGATGCTGCGCGGAACGCTGCAGTTAAACCGCGAATAGCTCATTGATCGCCGCGAGCAGGGCGCTCGGCGGCACAGGCTTGACCAGAACCATATCTGCGCCGGCCGCATGCCGCGGCGGCGTGCGCAGCGCTGGCGTCGCCGCTCAGCATGATGATCTTCGGCGCGCCAAGTGCGCCGTCGCCGCGCACAGCCGACAGAAACGCCAAGCCATCCATGCCCGGCATGTTCTTGTCGGCGATGATCACCGTTGCTGGCCGCGTGCGTAGCGCCGTCAGCGCATCGGCAGCGCTTGCGGCGGCACGGAGAGTTCGTCACGCCAACCTTGGTGAACAGGCGCGTCAGCAGTGCACGCATCGCTTCGTGGTCGTCCACGATCAGCACGTCGAGATCAGCCAGGTCCATGCGCACGCCTTAGCTTGCGCTGCGCCCAAAACAAAACGGCCGGAGCTTTCGCTCCGGCCGTCAGGCTCAGTTCTGACGAACCGATTAGTATTGCAGGCGGAGCGACACGCCGTAGGTGCGTGGCTGGTTCGGGTAGATCACGCGTGAGTTCTGCAGCGGCGGCGTGAAGCCACCGACATAGTAAAACTCGTCCGTCAGGTTCTGACCGAACAGTTCAACTGACCAACGCTCGTTCTCCGGACCGATGCCAACGCGACCGTTGAAGATAGCGAAGGATTCGTTGTCCGTGACCAGCGAGTGGTCCAGCGTCTCCGTCGTGTATTCGCTGTTCCAACGGCCATCGAGATAGAACAGGGCGCCAAGGTTTTCGCCGAGCGGCACGCGATAAGCGATAGCGCCGGTGACAACCCATTCCGGAGCGAACGAAAGCGTGGTGCCGGCGTTCACGGTGTTCGGCACTGGGTCGAGCGGATTGAAGGTAACCGTGCTGTCGTAATAGGCGTCGTTGTAGACCAGGCCGGCGTTGATGTTCAGGACCTTCGATCGGGTTGGTGGTCATCTCAACTTCGACACCTTGGCTGATCACGTCCGGTACGTTCCGGGTGATGAAGTTGAAGCCGTTGAAGGCGTTCAGCTGGTAGTCGGAGATCTGCTCGAAGAAGCCCGTGACGTTGAACGTCGTCGAGCCGCCGAACAGCGTAGTCTTCACACCGATCTCGTAAGCGTCGGTGAATTCCGGCTCGAACGCCAGTTGGGACACATTTGCTGCTGCCGATGAGGTGGTCGCCGGCGTGATCGCAAAGCCAGAACGGTCGATGTTGAAGCCGCCCGCTTTGTAGCCGCGAGAGTAGCTGCCGTAGACCATCATGTCTTCGTTGAGGTGATAGGCCAACGACGCGGTGCCGCTGAACTCTTCCTCTTCACGATCACCAGCATAATCGCCGTTGGTGATGGAGTTGACCGCTGGGTTGCAGGCGAGAGCCATGGCCGTCGCACCGCTCGCGGAGCCTTGGATCGCCGTGACGATACCGCCAGGGGTCGGAACGCTTGCCGAAGTCGCTGATTCCATCGCTTGCAGCGCGGCGCAAGCATTGGTTTGAGGGCGTTGAGGTTAGCCGGAAGATCCTTGGTTTCTTGGCTGTAACGTACGCCGAGGGTCAGTATGAGATCGTCGCTCATGCTGATTTCGTTGTGCGTGAAGAGCGCCAAGCTTTCCGTTTCGACCTCCCAGTTGTCGGCCAGTTGGCCTTGACCAGCCCTGTTGGCGGACCCAGCGCCGGGGCCGGGGTTCTGGCTGTTGACGTCGATCAGCACTTGCGGGAATGCCGCAAAGTTTGTTGACGCGACAAATTGGAAGATTGATGGACCTGGGCCGGAGAAGTTGAAGAGTTCGGGCGTGGTGCAACCGGCGGAAACTGCCATGTTGCTGAATGCCGCGCCCTGCGTCCCGATGCGGATCCGATCGGTCGTGTCGATGCTTTCTTGCGCGTAGAAAAGGCCAACCAGCCAGTTCAGGCGGCCTGTTTCACCTTGGAGGCGGAACTCCTGCGTGAGGTTCTCAATGCCGACTTCCAGACCATCACGATAGGCGATGTCCGCCGACGTGAAGTCGGTGTCCTGATCACGCTCAGCATTCCAGTCGCGGACTGCGGTGATCGAGGTGAAGTTCATGCCGCCGATATCCCAGTCAAGTTGCGCTGAGAAACCGATTTCGTCCGTCGTCTCGCCATAGCCGCGGCTTGGCGTCACCGTCATGTTGCGATCTTCAGCCGGTGTCGTGAGAACGCCCGTGCCGGCCGTCAGAGCATTGATCAGCGCCGACGTCGTGCCGGGACTGACGAGCACTGCACCGCAGCAAACTGAATCGCTTTCAGCAGCGTCGAGGATGAAGCGAACCGAAGCGTCCGGGCTGATGTCCCAGAGCGCTTGGCCACGCGCCGACCAGCGGCTCGAGCTGTTGATGTCGTTGCCGCTCGTCACGTCGTTGATGTAGCCGCCGCGATCGCGCATAACGCCGTCGAACCGCAGGGCGAAATTATCGCTGATCGGCGCGTTGATGCCAGCTTCCAGGCCAACTTCCTCGAGATCGTCGAGGCCGTAATCGCCTTGGATGTACATGCCAGGCTCGAAGCTTGGGCCAGACGAGATGACGCTGATGGCGCCGGCCGACGTGTTGCGTCCGAACAGGGTGCCTTGTGGGCCGCGCAGAACTTCAACACGCTCGAGTTCCGGAAGGTCGGCCAGAGCCGCACCAGCACGAGAACGATACACGCCATCGATGAAGATGCCGACGGCGCCTTCGAAGCCTGGGTTGTCAGAGCCGGTGCCGATGCCGCGAATACGCGCGATCGTGCCCGAGGAATTCGACTGGCCCGTGCCCATTTGCAGCGACGGCGCAACTTGGGTCACGTCGCGCAGATCCTGCACGCCCGAGTTTTCCAGTTGTTCGCCGCTCACGGCCGTAACGGCCAGCGGAACGTCTTGAATAGCCGCTGCGCGGCCAGTTGCGGTGACGACGATTTCGTCGGTTACTTCATCCGCGTCTTGGGCCAGTGCGGGCGAACCTAGTGCGCCCATTGCTGCGAGCGACGCGCCCGAAAGCAGAATCCGACCCCAATTTGACTTTTTGCTCATCGCCGTCCTCCCAGTGCCCGGACCACCTTCTTGTGGGTGTCCGCAGCAGACCAATGGCGTAGTCGGGCTGACGAGCGGGTGCTCCCCCCGCGCCCTACCTCCGTGGCGCTATAGCAGGCGCTAACTCTATGTGTGTCAACGGGTAGGCTCGGTATAACTTGACGCTCGCGTCATGGCGGCTTGTCCCTGAGGCGGCGCGGTCACACTCACCTCAGGGCAGTGTAGCTTTCGTCTATTCCGTTTGGCCTATAGGGCGACTAATATGCTCTTAAGAGGGCAGTTGTCGTGGCGTAAGGAAATCTAAGCGTGTCACTGAGTCGCTTATCTGCTCGGCCTCGCGCGTTATAAGCGGCCATGTCCACCGCGCTCGTCCTGTTTTCCGCTGGCCAAGATTCGGCGACCTGCCTGGCGTGGGCGCTGGACGCCTTACGAGCGCGTCGAGACGATCGGCTTCGCCTACGGCCAGCGCCACGCCGTAGAAATGAGCCAACGTCCGATCCTGCGCGACGCGATCGCGCCGCTGCGTCCCGAATGGGCAGGGCGCGGCTCGGCGGCGACGTCGTCGTGGATCTGTCCGGCTACGGCGCATTGGCTGAGAGCGCGCTGACCGCCGACAGGGCCATCGAGATGCTGGAGAGCGGGCTGCCGAGTACCTTCGTGCCGGCGCGGAACCTCGTCTTCTTGTCCGTCGCAGCCGCCCACGCCTATCGCCGGAGCGCCGCCACTCTGGTTGGTGGCATGTGCGAGACGGACTATTCCGGCTACCCCGACTGCCGGCGCGAGACGATTGACGCGATGGAACAAGCGCTATCGCTCGGCTTAGCGTCGCCGCTCAAAATCGAAACGCCGCTGATGCGCCTCACCAAGGCCGAGACCTGGGCGCTCGCGCACCAACTCGGCGGCGCGGCCCTGGTCGAGACAATCTTGGAGCACAGCCACACCTGCTACGAGGGCGACCGTTCCCATCGTCATGATTGGGGCTATGGCTGCGGCGAATGCCCAGCCTGCGATCTTCGCGCCAAAGGCTGGCGCGAGTGGGCCGCGACAAAGGGCTGCTTAAATCCGAGGTGCGCCAGGGCGGGCGAGGCGAACGGGGAAAGGGGCCACAGGATCCCGCCCTAGCGCTAGCCGACTATCGCGGGGTGGCGATGTAGGCGTCGGCTACTTTCACGGCGAACTGACGGATCGAGCGGCGCGCTTCGGTCCACGTCGTGGCCGCACCAACAATATCCGCAAGCGAATGATTGTAGCGGCGATGGGTCACTTCCGTAGTCGCGCCGTTAGCGCTGCGCACGACTGCGCGGAGCTCTGCGCCGCCAATCGAAATGCTGCTGAAATCCAGCCCTGGTTCATCGAACAATTGCTGCATAGTCGGCCGGTTCGGTTCGGCATCAACGATCGTAACTTCGATGTTGGCGCTGCCAGGAGAAACGCCGCGGCGCGAGAGTTCGCGTGCAATCGCGTCCGTTACCGCGGCACGCAGCACTTCACCTTCACGCACGCCATAATCTTCTTCGAGCGCGGTTTGAAATTCGGGCGAAAATGAAACCGGCGTCGATTGCGCCCAAGCCGGCGCGGCGAATGCGAGCACGGCGGCGCCTAGCGAGAAGATAACGGATACGCATTGGCGGCTCCCCAGCATTGGTGACCATGAGTATGCCAGCGTCCCGCCGTTTGACCACTCACGTTCACGTCAAACGCGTTGCGACTCAGCGATCGTCGTCATCCTTGTCGTCGTCATCATCGCCCGGCGTGGCCGCGTCGATGACCGCGCCGGTAACATCAACCGTCGCGCCGACCACCGCGCCCGTAGCGCCGACGGCGGCGCCAATCACTGCACCGGTTGCGCCAACCGCAGCGCCTACAAGGCACGACGCAAGCAAAGGCGCCGCCAAAAGCACCGCCAGAAGAGACCGGATCATCAGGCTCCCCGCCGCTAGGAGCGCGGGAACCGTGCGCGAGCGCGCTATCCTTGGCAAGCGCGCTGCAGCCTCACGCGCTCCAGCGCAGATCATCGACATCGAACGCATCGTCCGCTGCGCTTCGCTCTTGTCGGTGTCGCGCCGCAGCGGGCCGGCATAGTGCGGATCTTGGCCGAAGCGGCGGTCGGGCCCGAAAAACCCCACTGTGCTTACGAACATGCGCGTGTCAGTCAGCACGTTCGAGATGCGGTCGAACAAGAGCCGCGCGCTGATTGGTTTGCGCACAAAACCGCTCACGCCCGCATCACGCGCGGCGGTCACGCGGGACATTCTCGGTGTGCGCAGTGAGCATAAGGATCGGTAAGTACGGGTTCGGACTATCGCTGTTGCGGCGAACCATCTGCGTGAACGCTAAGCCATCGACCGGCGCCATCTTCCAATCGACGATGATGAGATCGACAGGCCGCGCGCGCATCACATCAAACGCTTCGCCGCCGGTCGCGGCTTCGGTGACCTTCGAAATGCCGCCCGCGCGCAGCAGGCAGCGCACGAGGAAGCGCATTTGCTCGTTGTCGTCGACAACCAGCACGTGAATGTCGTTGAGGGTCGTCAATGACCGCCCCGCTTAGAACCCGCCCTTCTGTTAGAAGCGCGCGAAAGTGCAAACGGTTGGTAAATTTCGAAGGTCTCGTGAAGCGAATGCCGCCGCAGATCAGTAAATCGGCGGCGGCAAACAAGCTTTCATGACTGGACGTGCTAAGGTGACGTGCGGTTCAACTTTCTACGGCGCATCCACCAGCACGATTTCCGCGTCTTCACCCGCTTCGATGCGAAGCTCTGCTTCGTCTTTGATAGCTGCGCCATCGCGCGGCCCAAGCTCGACGCCGTTCACGACAGCATTGCCCTTGGCCAGCGCCAGGTACGCATAGCGGCCTTCGCCCAGCTTATACGACACGCTCTGTCCGCTCTTCAGCGTGGCGGCCAGCAAGCGCGCATCCTGCCGGATCGGCAGCGCGCCCGCTTCCTGATCGTCGGCAAAGCCGGACGCCAGAGTCACCAGCGAACCGGCGCGCTCGTCCTTTGGAAATTTGGCCGCGCCCCAATAAGGTTTGCCGCCGCGCTCCTTCGGCACGATCCAGATCTGATAGAGCGTTGTCGACTCGTCTTCGAGATTGAACTCGGCGTGCGTGACGCCCGAGCCCGCGCTCATCACCTGCACGTCGCCGGCTTCGGTGCGGCCTTTATTGCCCATCGAGTCCTGGTGCGTGATCGCGCCACTGCGGACATAGGTGATGATCTCCATGTCCGAGTGCGGATGGGGCGGAAAGCCGGTCTTGGCTTGGATCGTGTCGTCATTCCACACGCGTAGCGCGCCCCAATGCACGCGGGCAGGGTCATGGTAGCCGGAAAAGCTGAAATGATAGCGCGCCGCGAGCCAATCGGCGTCGTGACGGCCCAAGCTGTCGAACGGACGTTTCTCAATCATGCAAAACCTCTTCGCCAGCCAATGTGGCCCGTCGCTTTTCGTCCTCAAGGCACAAGCCTGACACTTGGAGCCGCTTGACGAAAGCGCCCCATCGGAGTGCAACGGGCTCAAACGGGAGGACGTCCATGATCCGTACTTATCTCGCCGCCACTGCGGCTCTGTTGCTTGCTGCTTGCGGCCAATCCACCGCGCCGACGACCGAAGAAGCGCCAGCCGCGCCGCAAGGTCTGCTCGAGCAGATTCAGGCTCAAAGCCCGGAAGCACAATCGGTCATCGCTTACCACGGCTTTCATCGCCTACCAGACTGCGCACCCAGACTAGTGGTCACTCCGCCGTGCACGTCCGTTCGCGGCACGGACCGGATCACCGTGCCGGCGAACGTCGCGCCCGATAGCATCTATGCGCCGCACGTCGGCCAAGTCGTCTTCACGGTGCAGTGCGGCGCGCTGATCAGCGCAACGCGGATGGACTACACGCAGAAATGGCTCGTGTCGTTCGCGCCAGGCGCGCCCGAGGCGACGGTCGAGCATTGCTTAGGTCCGCGCGAATCCGATCTCTGCCCGCGCAACGTGCCGACCGCCGATCCGGCGCCAGCAACGACGACGCCCTAAAGCGACGCTCTAATTGGTACGGCGGAAGCGGGCGACGTCCGCTCCGCCGATATCATAAAGCACCAGCTCGCCATTCTCGATGCGATAGCCGCGCGTATCGTCCAGCGCCGTCATAAACGCGCGCTCCGCTTCCATCGATGGTGGCGAGCACATCATGCGCGTTGTGCCGACATCGCCGAACTCCAGCGCTTGATCCGTGACGCCCGCTGACGCGAACCAGCGATTGCAACCCGCATAGCCAGACGCACGATCCTGCGCGAACGCGATCGTCGGCGGCGTCGCGCTGTGCGCTTCGTTCACCATCATCCATTCGCTACCCGCCAGCGGCCCAAGCGCTGCGGCGCTGCGCCGCCACCAGCACCTGCCGTGCTCGCGCCAAGCGCCGGAAGAACAAGAGCGGCGAGGGCGGCGCGCTTCATGGCGTTACTCCGGCGTTGGCAGATTGCTGTTGAACTGCGCGATCTGACGTTGCCGCGAATCCATCAACACCAAGGATTCCTGATCGAAGTGCGCGTACCGCGTACGCTCGAGCACACGCAGGAAATTGCGCTCGGTATCCCGCTGCATATTTGTCGGGCACGCCATCTCAGTCGTCGCCACCATCCCAAAACGCAACTCTTCGCCTTGCTCGGTCACATCCGCTGTCCAGCGATTGCAGCCGGTGGAGCCAGACGCGCGATTGCCGATGAAATCCATCGTCGCGCCGTGTGGGTTAGCGTCGAGATCATCCATGCGCAGCCATTTGGTGCCCGAAAGAAAGTGCGTTGGTTCTTCCTCCCCGCGCGGCGAGCCGCTGGCGCAAGCGCCGAGCAGCATTAGAGCGAAAAGAGCAGAGCGCATACGCGCCTCCATCAAACCGGATCGTACGGAAACACTGACGCGCTGGCGCCGGGGTCGGTGTAGTTCGCCTTCAGCGCTGGCAGCGCTTGTTCGATCAAAGTCTGCGGCGTCCAGCCTTCGAGCCGGCCCAGCGTTCGCACTGGCCGCGGCTGATTGAACAAGAACACTTCGTTGCCGCGCACGGCAAAGATCTGCCCGCTCGTATCCTTCGCGCCATCGGCGCAGAGCGCCACCGCCAATTGCGCCACCTGATCGGCGCGCATGCCGTTCTTCATCCGCTCCACGCGCGCCGCGCTCGCTTCATCCTTCACCGGGATCGACGCAATCATCCGTGTCCAAGCAAATGGGGCGATGATGTTTGAGCGCACATTCTTGGCCAAACCTTCCATCGCCACAATTCGAGACAAGCCCATAACGCCCAGCTTCGCCGCCGCGTAGTTCGCTTGGCCGATATTGCCAATCAAACCTGAGGTGGACGTGAACAGAACGTAAGAGCCATCCTGTTGTTCACGGAAATGCTCGATCGAAGCGCGCGTGACGTTGAAGGCGCCGTTCAAATGCACATCGATCACGGCCTTCCAATCGGCCGGCGCCATCTTGTGAAACATGCCGTCGCGCAAAATGCCCGCCGGATTGATCACAGCGTGAAGTCCGCCAAATTCCTTCTTGGCTTGCTCGAACATCGCTGCGACTGCGTCGTAGTCGGAAACGCTATCGGAGTTCGAAACCGCCTTGCCGCCAGCGGCGCGGATTTCCTTCGCCACTTCTTCAGCAGGTCCAGCCGAGCCCGCGTCCGTGCCCTTCAGGCCGCCGCCAAGATCGTTGACCACAACGCTCGCGCCTTCGCGGCCAGCAAGCAGCGCGCACTCTTTACCGATGCCATTGCCCGCCCCGGTAACGACGACGACTTTGCCGCTCAGCACACCCATCACGTCTTCTCCACTTCTTGGTTCAACTGTACTGCGCTCTGAGCCTCTGGCGAGAGCGATTTGGACTCAAATCCATCGGCCTGCGCCAAAACAGGGAAGAGCTTCATCCATCCAAGTGACGCCGCGACCGCCGCGGTTCCGCCGATCGTCACCGCCATCACCGGCCCAAATATCCGCGCCATCAGACCCGCTTCGAAATCGCCGAGCTCATTCGACGCCAAGAGATGAACACAAAGCTCACCGCCGAGACTCGTCCGCGCATGGCGTCGGGCGTTGCAAGCTGAATGAGGCTCGAGCGAACGTAGACGGAAATCATGTCCACGCCGCCCGCGACCGCCATTGCCAAAGCCGCTAGCCAGATCGTCGTGGCTTGCGCGAACATGATCGTTGCCAAGCCAAACACGACCGTCGCTCCGAACATCCACAGGCCCACACGCCGCCGCAGCGGCGCGATCGCCAGCGACAACGCCACGCTCGCCGCGCCAACGCCCATTGCCGATCGCAACAGGCCACTCTCGCTCGCCGAGCCATGCAGAATGTCGCGCGCAAACACCGGCAAAAGCGCGACCGCCCCCGCGAGCAGCACAACAACAAGATCCAATGAAATCGCCCCAAGCACGATCTTGTTCGACCACACGTACTTCAGCCCATCGACGATCATCCCGATCGTTCTTGCGTCCTTCACCTGCTCTTGCTTCGGCGGCTTCAGTGCAAACACCATCGCCGTGCTCACCAGCAACAGCACCAAAACCGTGCCGTATGCGAGCAGCGGACTGATTCCGCAGAGCAAGGCGCCCACCGAGGGCCCAATGATCAACGCCGATTGAAACGCCAGCGACGACATCGCGATGCCCTGCGGCAGATCCTCACGCGGCAACAACATCGGCAGCAGCGCCGACGCAGCCGGCGGCATGAACGCATTGGTCGCGCCTGCCAAAATCGCGGCAGCAAAGATCGCGGGCACGACAACATCTGGCCCGAACTGCGTCGCAACGCACAGCCCAAGCGCGATCAGCGTCTTCATGCCAAAGCAGATCAGGAGGATGAGCTTGCGGTTGTAGCGATCTGCCGCTTGGCCGCCGAACAAAGACAACGCTAGCAAGGGTAGAAACTGCGCGAGCCCTACAAGCCCAAGCGTCAGCGCGCCTTCGCGAATGTCCTGCCCGTGCATCCGAGCCGTGTCGTAGACCTGCCAAAACATCGCCGCGAGCTGCATCTGGATCGCGAGCGTGCCGAACCAGCGCCCCGCCCAGAAGAGCGTGAACTGCCGGCGCCTGAAAATGTCTAGGGAGGGGATACGGAGGGACGCCAAGCGGCGCGGACCATGCTCCGCTCGCCCGCGCGGTGCAATATGAACATCGCGCGATTGACGGGGCGGCCACGCAGCCCTAATCGCGCGCTCCCATGGCCAACACGCTCATCGCCGAAAAGCCCGAGCATCACGACGCGATCGAGCGTGTGCTCGCGCGCGCCTTCGGCCCTGGCCGCTACGCCAAGACGAGCGAGCGTGTCCGCGAGCGCGGCGCGATCCTGGAACCGACGCTGACCCGCGTCGCGCTCAACGAAGCGGGCGATGTCGTCGGCGTCTGCCGCATTTGGCGCGTCGAAGCCGGTGAGCCGCTCTACTTTCTTGGCCCGCTTGCCGTCGATCCGTCCGAGCAATCTGCGGGTTTGGGCCTCGCGCTTGTGCGCGACGCTGTGGCGGCGTGTCGTGCCAGTGGCGGCAATGGCGTCGTGCTTGTTGGCGCCGAGCGCTTCTTCCGCGCCGTCGGCTTCACGCCGGTGCCGGCAGGCAGGCTCTCCATGCCCGGTCCCGTCGATGGTGCGCGTTGCCTGTGGCTCGCGCTGCGTCCCGGCGGTCTCGACAAAGTTCACGGCGAGCTCAGCGCCCCAAACGATTAGACGTCAGAACTAGCCGTTCTCGCGCCGCCAGCCCCACATCAGCAGCGCCAATCCAATCAGCGCCCAAGCCCAACCAGGCCCAAACGGCGACGCAACGGCAGAGCGCACCGTGTAAGCGCCATTGCGCTCAATCCCGATCCAATCGCCGCCATTCGCATTCGCCCCACGATCGACACGACGCACCTCAGGCAAGCGCCGTCCATCTTCGCCCGTCATGAACACGCTGCCGCCCGTAGCGTTCGCAAACGGCCGCAGAATTTCAGGATTAGCGGCAAGCGCACCAGCTTCGCGCGGATTGAGCGGGCCCACAGCAGCGAACGCGCGCAAGTTTCCACTGCGCGCTTCGTACAATCCTTGCTCCGTCGCCGGCGCTTCGCCGCGATAAAGTCCAGGCGCGCTCTCATCGAGCCCAGCTTGCGAGCGCTTACCACTCGGCGAGATAATATCGACTGGCCCCGGCGCATTGCCCAATGTCGAGCGCTCAATCTCCAAGCCGCGCGGACCTGGATCGAGCGTCAGACTATCGTCCTCTAATTCCGGCTCTTGCATCAGCCAGTGCATCAAGCGCCGCAACAACTCGCCGTGCGGCCCCCCGCCATCATAGCCACGCGCCCACAACCAAGGCTGATCCGACCACAATTGTGCAACGCGTCCGCGTCCCGCGCGATCGAGCACCAACAGTGGCCGCCCATCCGCGCCGGAAAGCACAGTCTGTCCACTCGTCGCGCGCGCATCGATCTGCCGCGTCCAATGTCCCCACCGCGCCGGATCAGGCAGTCCGCGCACAACAGGGTGGCGTTGTCCCAACGCCGTGGGCGTCGGCCGATAAGGCCGCGAGATAATTTGCCCCGTCGGTTGCGATGGCAAAATGCCCGCGAGCGCCGTGCGATAAAGCCCGTCGAGTCCCGCTTCCTGATCGCCAGCCGTGATCAGCAAAGCGCCGCCTTGCTCAATTCGCCTCGCGATCGACGAGAAATAGTACGCCTGCAAAATCCCACGCTGCGGCGCACGATCGAAGATGATGAGGTCGAACTCATCCAAGCGCCGTTCGAACAATTCCTCTGTCGGGAAGGGGATCAGCGCCAACTCATTGAGCGGCGTGAAGTCCTGCTTGTCCGGTGGCCGCAAAATCGAGAAGTGCACCAGATCCACCGCTGGATCGGACTTCAGCAAATTGCGCCACACCCGCGCGCCCGCATGCGGCTCGCCCGTAATCAGCAGCACCCGCAACCGGTCTCGCACGCCATTGGCCGCGAACGCCGCGCGATTGTTCGAGAGCGTGATCTCCTGCGGCCCTTCCGCCGCTTCGACGATCACCATATTCCGCCCGCGATGCGTCAACCGGATATCAACCGAGAACTCGGTGTTGGCGCGCACCGTCGTGTTCACCGCGCGTTGTCCATCGATCGAGACACTCAGGGCGACAGGCGCGTTGCCGTTCGTATCGATCACCCGCCCGGTGATCCGCATCACTTCGCCGACGATTCCAAATGTCGGCGCCGAGATCAACTCCAACCGCCGGTCCTCACGCTCCGGATCGCCGACAATCAGCACATGCGCCGGCCCAAGCTCGCGCAGTCGGCTCGGCTCCGCCGGCGGATCGGCCGCTTGCCCATCGGTGATCACTACCACGCCGCCAATGCGATCGCGCGCCACATCGCTCAGCGCATCCTCGATCACACCTGTGATCATCGTCCCGTCCGGTCCGCCGCGCGCTTCGCGCACGCGTACATCAAGCCCCGGTTGCTCCGATAATCTCTGCGCCATCGCATCGGCCGCCGCACGCGCCGCATCGCGCCGCCCGGCCAACGCCAAGCTCTCGCTCTGATCCACAACGATCAGCGCCACATCGTCCGCAGGCTCACGCGTCTCGCGCACCCATTGCGGCTGCATCAATCCAGAAACAAAAACGCTAAGCCCGCCCGCGCGTCACCGGCGCTCCACCGCCGCGCCAAATGTAAACGCCAAGCGCAATCACAGCGATCACGCCGAGCGCAACCATCACGCTCCACGGCAGCGCCGGATCAAACCCAATGCGCGCGCCAGCAATCATCGCCGCTCGCCGCCCATGCGTTCGAGCAGCGCCGGCACGTGCACTTGGTCGGCTTTGTAGTTCCCGGTCAGCGCCACCATCACCATGTTGACGCCGAACCGCAGCGACATTTCACGCTGACGATCGCTCACGCCCGCTTGCCCGGACCAAGCGCTCGCCCAATCGCCATCGCCAATAAAAATTGCCGCCACGCCATCGCGTGACGAAGCTGCCGATGCGCTCTCCGCCCACAATTGCGCCGATTGCGACCGCCCCGGAAAACTGCGCAGCAGATAAAACGCGCGCGTCACCACATGCTCTTGCGTGACCTGCTCCAGCGGCGGCACGTCGATCCCCGCGAGCATCGCCTGCGCTGGTCGCGATGTCTGCTGCGCGCCGGCATCGCGCGTATCGACCAGCAACAATCCACCAATCGCCAAATAACGATCGACATTGCTCAACGCCGCATCCGGCAAACGTCGCGGCGAGGGCGGCGCCGGCCAATAGATGAACGAATACGTCGACAGATCATCGCGTGCGAGATCGATAGCCGCCGGCGGACCAGGCTCAACCGACGTGCGGTTCGTCAAAACTTCCGACAGCGCGCGCAACCCTTGCTCCGACGCGCGATCAATCCGCGAGATCTCCCGTGCGCACATACGCCAGCCGCAACGTCTGTGTCGGATCGTTAGCGTTCTGAGCGTGCGCATCGCCGCCAAACACGAACAGCCCAGCGAGCACCATCGCCGCCGCAGCGCTCGCGCGCCGCGGCAGACGCGGCAGCTTGCCAACCAGCAACAACGCAATCAGCAAATCAATCGCCAGCATCAAGCCAGCCAATCCAAACAGCCATCCGGCCAACGGCCGCTCGATCACCGCGCCCAACCCCGCGCGCGCTATCCCGCTCGGCAACGCGAGCGGTTGAAATGAATCATCCGGCCGCACCGCATCGATCGCCGCCGACACACCCGCGCGCTCATACAAACCCGGCGGCGTTGCCGGAGAGGGCTGCGCAATCGTGAACGCCTCCGGCGCAATCGGCTGCATGTCCTGCGGCGCAGGCGCCAGCGAGCCGTAGCCGTCCAACAAACGCTGCGCCACGAACGGCCCACCCGAAATCTCGCGTTCGCCCGCACCATCCGCCCGCGCCGCAAACGCCAGCGTCCGCCGCAAAATCTCAACGAACAGCCCGGAGAGCGGCACATCAGACCATTCTGGCGTCGCGCTTACATGGAAGAGCACGATCAGTCCGCGCCCGCGCGCCTGCGCCGTCACCAACGGCGAATTGTCCGAGAGCGTCGCCCACACGCGCGCTTCTTCAAGCGAAGCTGGCTCCGCCAAAACTTGCCGACGCACTTGCACGTCAGCCGGCGGCGAAATCCCCGCATACGGAGAGTCCGCCGGAAACGCGCCAATACTCAGCGGCGTCTCCCACGCCAGCGCGCTGCCTAGCGTGCGCTATCCGGGCCGCAGCCGCACCGGCACGAACTCATCCGCGTCGTTCGCCAGCCGCGGCCCTGCGAACCGCACCAACAATCCGCCGCCCTCAAGCCAACGCTGCAGCGCCGCGCTATCCGTCGGCGCAATCCGCCCAGCATCCGGCAAGATCAGCGCCTGCGCGCGCGCATCAATGAGCTGCGTGATGCTCCCACGCTGCAAGCTCGCATACGGCTGCAGCGCGCGATCCACATAAAACAATTCCGATAACAGCGGCTGCCCCGCGCCACCCGGATCAACCAAGCCAACAAACGGCCGCCCCGCGCCCGCCGGCAACAACCGCACCGCGCCCGCGCTCTGCTCGCCAACAATCCGCACCCGCGCCGCGCGCGCCGCAATCTCCGGCGGCAACTCAATCCGCGCGCTCGCCGTCAGCGCGTCGCCCTGAAACTGCAGCTCCGCCGCGCCAAGCGAACGGCCTTCCGCCGTCTCCGCCGTCACCGCGCCAGCCGCTGACCCATTCGTCGCGCGCCGCGCTTCAATCACAACGCCTTGTGGCGTCACCGCACCCGACACGATCCCGCGCGCCGTCTGCGCCGGAATCCGCGCCGTCACCGTCCCGCGTCGCTGCAGTTCCGTCGCCAACGCTTCCGCGCCCGCATCGTTCAAGCCATCCGTGATCCAAACAATGCGATCGAAATTGCCTTCGGTGCGCGCGAGCCGCGCCGCCGCATCCGCACGATCCGGCCGCCACGGCTGCGGCTCCAAACGTTGCACACGCGACTTCGCATCCGCCGCCGTCAGCGCTTCACCCGGATCGCGCGGCCGCAGGCTCGGCGCCGTGAACAACATGAAGACCGGCGCACGCGCGCGTTCCGCTTGCGCAATCGCCGCATTCGCTGCGTTGCGCACCTCGCTCCACGCCGGCGCCGAGGTCCAACCATCATCAATGACGATCAGCGTTCGTCCACCCAGCGCGCTCTCACTCGCTTGCGGCGCCAGGCTTGGTCGCGCGAACGCCAAGATCAGCAGCGCCGCCGCCAGCATCCGAAACAGCACCAGCCACCACGGCGCCCGCTCGCGGCTCTGATCATCCGTGCGCAAGCCTTCAAGCAAACGCGCCGGCGGAAAGTGTTCGCGCTGCGGCGGCGGCGGCGTCGCCCGCATGATGAAGAACAGCACCGGCAGCGCCAGCAGAGCCAGCAACGCACCCGGCGCCCCAAACAGGAACGGCCCGAAGCTCAAGCGAACCGCTCCGAGATCAACGCAATCAGCAACGCCAGCGCCGGCGCCGCGCCATGGTCGGTGCGATGCAAGAGAGCAGGGAAGCCAAAGTTCGCGCCTGCTTGCCGGATCGCGCGCCGATGTGTCTCCAACCGCTCAGCATAAAGCTCGCGCACGTTCTCAGGGCGTCCGATCAAAGTCTCGCTGCGCCGGTTCGGTTCAAGAAACAGGGTCCGCCCACGGAACGGAAAATCCTCTTCCGCCGGATCGGCCACCATCACCAGCGCGCCACTCGCGCCGGCATCGGCCGCTGCACTCAAGCGCGTGCGCCACGTCTCAACCGGCGCGTAAAAGTCCGAGAAGAAAATCACGCAGGTCCGCGATGGCGCATCCGCATCTTTCTGCGGTGTCAGGAAATCATGCGCAATCCGATCCACCGCCCGCGGTCCCGTACGCGGCGCATGACCAAGCACGCCCACACGCTCACCGCCACGGTTCAACAATGTCGCCAGCGCCAGCGCAATCGTCTGCGCGCGCCGCAACTTAGTCGTCCGCGCTACATCGCTCGTCCAATTGAAACCAACGTCCGGATCCATCCAGATCCACGCCGTCTGCGCCGCTTCGCGCTCGCGCTCGCGCACAAAATAGCGATCGCCGCGCGCCGAGCGCCGCCAATCCACCAATCGCGCGCCATCTTCCGCGCGGTGATCGCGATATTGCCAGAACGCTTCGCCTTGCCCCGCGCGCCGGCGCCCGTGCAAACCCGGCGCACTCGCCGCAAGGCGCCGCGCATCGAGCAGCACGCCGGGCAAATCGCCCGCCAGCGCGAGCGCGTCGAGGCGCGCCGGATCGCTCAACGCTTAGCCTTCTTCTTGGCGCGCTTTTCTCCGGCCCTTCTTGGCAGCGCAGGGCGGGCGCCACATGTCGACGATCACGTTGAAGCCGGCATACCGGCGCTCGGCGGAGGCCCCCCCCCCCCCCTCACCGGGGGCCGCCGACCAGCGCCTCCGCCGGGGGGGGGGGGGGCGCCCGCGGCGGAAGGGAGCGCAGGCGCACCACGAGAGGGCCGGGGGGCGGGGCCGGGGGCCGGGGGCGGGGGGGGGGGCGCGGGGCCGGGGGGTCCGGGGGTCCTCCCCCGCGACTCTCGTAGAGCGCGCCTCCCCCAGGCCCCGGCCGCGGGGGCCCGGGGGGGGGGGGGGCCGCGGGGGCCGGGGGGGGGGGGGGGGGGGGGGGGCCCCGGGGCGCCGCGCTCCGCGAGCTCATCCACCAACGTGTCGATATCCAAGCCCTCTGCGCGCGCGCCAAAGGAGAGCGACATACGATGCACCAAAGCCGGCCGCGCCAGCGCCGCCACATCATCCACTGCCGGCACCAAACGCCCGCGCAACAACGCCCGCGCCCGCACCGCCAGCATCAAAGCTTGCCCAGCACGCGGACCAGGCCCCCAAGCGACATGCTGGTTCACACGCGGATCATGGCTCGAGCCCGGCCGCGCCGAACGCACCAGCTCCAAAATGCTCGCCAGCACTTTTTCACCGACAGGCATCGCCCGCACCAAACGCTGCAAGCGAATGAGCGTCTCCGCATTCAACACCGCTTGCGGCTGCTGATCGCCAAGCCCCGTCGTCTCGATCAAAATCTTCCGTTCGATCTCCGCATCCGGGTAGGGCACATCGACCTGCAACAAGAAGCGATCCAGTTGCGCCTCCGGCAACGGATACGCGCCTTCATGCTCGATCGGGTTCTGCGTCGCCAGCACGTGGAACGGCATCGGCACATCGTAAGCCGCGCCGCCGATCGTCACGTGATGCTCCTGCATCGCCTGCAGCAACGCCGACTGCGTCCGCGGCGACGCGCGGTTGATTTCATCGGCCATCAAGAGCTGCGTGAAGATCGGTCCCTTCACGAACCGGAAGTGGCGCCGTCCGCTCTCATCCTGATCCAGAACTTCCGAGCCCAGAATATCTGCCGGCATCAGATCCGGCGTGAACTGCACGCGGCCCCAATCCAGACCCAACACCCGCGCCGTCGCTTCCACCAATCGCGTCTTCGCCAAGCCCGGCGCGCCCACCAGCAGCACGTGGCCGCCCGCCAGCACCGCCGACAGCACCAGCTCGATCACGCGTTCCTGGCCGAACACGGCCTTGCCGATCTCTGCCCGCACCCGAACCAAGGTTTCGCCGGCCGCCTCGGCTTCCCCAACCAAGGCCTGCGGATCGTTGGAATTGCTCATGGACGCGAAGCTCGCTTAGTTGGGGGCTGAATTATGACCGCACCTGAAAACACCTCGTCCCTGGAGCAATTGATCGCCGCGCTCAAGCGCGAAGCGGGTACGGGCGACAAAGGCCTGCCTCCAGTCGACAAATGGAACCCCGCTCATTGCGGCGAGATCGGCATGGAAATCCTGGCCGACGGAACATGGAAGCACGAGGGAACGCGCATCACGCGCGAACCCCTGGTCAAGCTTTTCGCCTCGATCCTGAGAAAAGACGAAGACGGCGTGACCTACCTCGTCACCCCAGTCGAGAAGATCATCGTTAAAGTCGAAGACGCACCCTTCGTCGCCATCCGCGCCGACCGCGTCGGCGAAGGCTCCGATCAAACCATCGTCTTCACCACCAACGTCGGCGACATAGTGACCGCCGGCCCCGACCACCCACTCCGCGTAGACCGAAGAGGCGACGAACCGCGCCCCTACGTGCACGTGCGCGGCAGGTTGGAAGCACGCGTGCTCCGCGCGCCGTTCTACGAACTGGTCGAATGGGCCGAACCGAAAGAGGGAAAGCTCAGGGTTTGGAGCGGTGGGGCGTTTGGGGGGGGGGGGCGGGGGGGCGGGGGGGGGGCGCGTGGGAGTTCAGCGGGCCAAGGCGTGGGGAATGACGTTTCTCCTTGTGCGCGGAGCGCGCCGGGGGGGCCGCGGGCCGTCGGGCACGCGTCGAGTCACGGGCTCGACGCTGCGTTTGGTCGCTTACCGCCTCCGCGGCGTGGCGCGCACGACCTGAGGTTCAAATTGCCGCGAAATTACCTTCACCGTCGTGAGTGCTGTTGCCAAGCGCGGAGCGCTTGCTCGAGCTCATCGCTCCATCGACCCGCAAAAGCGCGCGCCGCCGCAGCTTCCCGCGAGAGTGGGTTCTCGAAGTCTGCTCAAAGGGCCCGGGGGGGGGGCGGGGAGCCGCTGACGGCAGGGGCGCGCGATTCCCCCACAACCGCACAGATGCTGACCCCGCCACCCGCGATCATCCGCCCTGTCAAAATGGAAACGCACCTCATCCTCGACCTAGAGTCCGACGGCCCGGTGCCCCGGCCTCTGCCGGCGGAACCGAATATCACGGGCTCCGCCGGTCCCCGGGCCTTGGTTCGCCTTCGAAAAGAAAACCGCCCCCCCCCACCAACAATCACCGCCGGGGGCGGGTTGCTTCGGCGGCCAGCGCTTCCTCGGCGAGAGCTGCGCATCGCGACGCCCTCGCGCCCCCGGGTGCGACGGCCTGCCCCGGCGACCTTTCTTCGCGCGCCGGGCGGCCCGGCCCCGGCCCCCCCCCGCCGCCGCGCGGGTGAGCGGCGTCCAAACGCAGGGCGGCGGCCGTCAGGCTGACGCCAACTTGGCACGACGCGGCCGGCAAGCGGCCGATCTTTTGGTCCGACAATCCCGCTTTCGATTGGCAATTCTGGAATTGGTATTGCCACAAATATCTCGGCGCCAATCCCGCCGGCTTCAGCGCGCGCCGCATCGGCGATCTCGACGCCGGCCGCCGCGGCGAACCGCTGAACACCAGCGCCTTCAAAAAGCGCCGCGAGACCGCCCACACGCACAATCCCGTCGACGACGCCCGCGGCAACGCCGAGGCACTGCGCTGGATTCGGGCAGATGGGCGAGAAACTTTGAACCTCTGCGCAACCCCTCTCCCTTGCGGAGAGGGGCGAGGTGAGGGGCGCTGCGGCCCCGCTGACAGCAAGCAAGGAGAAGGGGAGATGAAAAATCTATCCCCCAAATTCCCGCACTAAATCCCTGAAATCCCAAGCCCCGCGCAAAAATCTATCCCACACCTCCAAGACGCCCGCACAATCGCGCGCCTTGACCAATTTCTCCGCCCCCACACCGATCTCCGACCTTTGGCGCATCGCGCGCGCATTTCTCGCTAACGCGCTCAACGCCTTCGGCGGCCCGCAAACAATCCGCCAAACGCTCGACCTCATCGGCCGCCACGCGATCAAACGTCAGCTGCAGGCGCTGGAAACTTTGGTGATGAAGCTGCTGCTCATCGAAGCCGCCAACTTGCCCGCACAAACGCAACGCGCACGCACTGCGCCAAGCGGCAAGAGAAGCACCGCACGCGCCGCCGACGATCCCGCGCGACCGGAGACATGGCGCGTCGCATTCCAACTCCAAATCCCGCCCGAACCCAAAGACACTCCAGCGCCGCGCATCCGCTATCTCGGCCCGTCGGGCTTCATTCGCGCCACCGTCGTCAGCGCCAAGACGCTGGAAAAGCTCGAGCGCCTAGTCGCCGCGCACCTCAACTCAAGCGGCGAAGACCTCGTCCGCGCAAAGGCGGCGAGACTAGCGCGCCGCTTCGAAGCGCTACGCCGCGTGTTCGCCAATCCATTGCCGCGCGCACGCCGCCTGAAGCAAAAGCTGCAAGCCCTAAAGCGCCGCGCCTTCGCCGCCGCCAACCGCATCGCAAATCTGAAGCCGCCGCAACGTCAGCTTGATCCGCTCCTCAACGAGCGCGCCGAATACGCAGCGCAGCACGCGGTCCCCGCATTTAACTCAAGCTGAGCGCACTCTATCCCAAGTAAAATCGCCGCCGCGCCCATCAAGGCGCGGGCGCCGCCGCATGCGCCGATTGAACCGGCGCCGATCCCCGCCTAGGTCATCGGCGTGTCTGCCGATTTTGAACAACGCCTCCGCACCCGCCTCGATCCGCTCGACGCTATCGCTTCCGAGCGCACGCGCAGCGACAACGATCTCAATCCCGGCTTCGACAATCATCCCGAGCAACGCCCCGCCGCCGTGCTCGCGCCGATCATCAAGCGCGCCGGCGGCTGGACCATGCTCTTCACTGCGCGCTCGGTCGAAACGCCCGCGCATCCGGGTCAAATCTCGTTCCCCGGCGGGCGCGTGCAAGCAAGCGACGCAAACGCCGTCGACACCGCCTTGCGCGAAACCTTCGAAGAGGTGGGGCTCGATCGACGCTTCATAGAACCCATCGGCGCCTGGGATCGCTACGACACCATCACCGGCTTTCGCGTCACGCCGATCGTCGGCCTCGTCGAACCCGGCTTCGACTTGAAACTCGATCCACGCGAAGTCGCGAGCGCCTTCGAGGCGCCGCTCGATTTCCTGATGAACCCGGCGAACCACGAAGTCCGCGAAGCCCAATGGCAAGGCCGCACGCGCTACTATTACGTGATGCCCTGGCAAGGTCATAACATCTGGGGCGCAACCGCCGGCATGGTGCGCGCGCTTTGGGAGAGCGGTTGTATGGGTGAAAGGATTGATCGACGCGTGGTGTTGGCGATGATCGCGCTGAGTGCGTTGGGCGCCTGCTCGCGCCCGGTTGCCACTGTTACGTTCACAGTTGAACCCCAAGCGATTGCTGAAGTCAGAGAGGCGGTTCGAACGTTCGCGGCGTCCCACCACTATGAGCAGGCGGAGGTCTAGGCGGAGACCTGACGGCCTTTACTACAATGGTAGTCTGTCGAGGTTTGAGTTTTACAGCGAGCTGCAAACGCCGGGATCATTCACGGCGACGTTCATCGATAACAGAGCTTTCCCACAAGACGACATCTACGGAAGGCTTCGGAGATTCATCGCCGCGATCAGACCTATTGCTGGAGTTGTGATCCCCGATACCTACGAATGAAGGAGCGCCGCGCGTACCTCATCGCTGCGATGATCCTCTTCGCGATCGAAGTCCTGATCGCGCTCTTCGTCCGCGACACCTTCATCCGCCCCTACATCGGCGACGTTCTCGCCGTCGCGCTCGTCTACGCCGCCCTCCGCGCCGCAACGCCGCTCAAACTCATCCCAGCGCTGGCGCTCACGCTCGCCATCGCCTTCACCATCGAGATCGCACAAGCGCTCAACTTCCTCGACGCCGTCGGCCTCCGCGACAACATTATCGCCCGCACGATCCTAGGCGGCGTCTTCGACCGGTCCGACCTCATCGCCTACACGACCGGCGCCGCGATCATCCTCGCCATCGAACAAATCCGCCCTCATCGGTGATGCGGCCCGCACTTTGTACCGGAGGTTACGCGTGACGGCGCTTCAGCATGCGCCTAGTGTCCACTGAGAATGGGACCGGGGAAAAGCGCATGACAATCCGTATGGCGATAGCGTCCGCGTTTATTTTTTTCGTGAGCGCCTGCGTCGGTAGCGCGATCGATCAAAATGAAAGCAGCGCCACGCAACAGGCGCAGGAATTCCTACCCGATGGCGGCCCGCCAGTCGTGAACGGTTTGTATGAAGCGCAAGGCGCATGCCCATTCGAAGGCTGCTCACCTGGAGAGTTGCGCGCGCGAGGGCCCGTTGAACTCCAAGCACGCCCCGAGCCCTCCGCGCCTGTGGTCGCGACCGTGCCCCCCGGAGAGTGGGTCAACACCGTAGCAAGCATCAATCGCACGCGCCCCACGCGCGGCGTCGTCGCGGAAGCAATCGAAATTTACGTCAGCGAGACTGAAAACAAACGCCTCGAAGTCGGCGAGGTCGTTTACATGACGGACTATTACGGTGAGGGCGAAGTCGAACTTTGGCGCAGAGGCGAGCGCCTTTCCTACATGGGCGAGAGCATCCGCTGGGATTTCTCAAGCGACGCGCAGCGCGCTGCAGATGATGCTGCGGGCGCCGGATGGTGGATCGAGGTGCGGCGCGACAACGGCCAAACCGGCTGGGTGCTGGGCGGCGGAGATTTCGATTGCCTCGGAGCCATCGATGCAGCGCGTGCCTGTCAGTGGGGCAGAGCCGGGCCGCCTACACCGCCACGCGCAATAACGCTTCGCGATTGCCGCGACTGTCCCGCGCTCGTCCGCGTGCCGGACCAGACATTCGCCATTGGTCAGTATGAGGTGACGTTTGCGCAGTGGGACGCATGCGTCGCTGATGGTGGCTGCAATGGATACACTCCTGACGACAATGGTTGGGGCCGTGGCGATCGGCCGGTCACCAATGTGAGTTGGAACGATGCGCAGGCTTACGCCCAGTGGCTCAGCCGTCGCACCCTCCAACACTATCAGCTGCCGGACTTTGACCAATGGGAGTTGGCGCTGCATCCGGGCGCCGAATGGGATACTTGGGGTTACGACGGTATGGCCTGCGAGTTCGACGCAAGCGCCGGAGTTAATATCGCACGCTGCGAGCGCGGCCAGAGTGTGCCGGTTGGCTCGTTCCGGCCGAACTCGCTCGGACTCTACGATATGATTGGCAATGTCAGCGAATGGCTCGAGTACGGTCAGCTCGGTCACGAAGCCACGCGCAGGGATTACGTCGATTCATCCTTCAACTGGCAATTTGGGGTCGAGACGCCGCCGGGCTACTGCGCCCATGTCGGCCCGCTGACGAACGGAGAAGGTCAGCGCTGTGCGGGCGTCGCCGACCAGCGCAGCAACAAGATTGGCTTTCGCGTCCTGCGAACGCTCTGAGCGGCAGCGTGGGGCGAGCGTTATCTGGTCCGCTGGTTGATGGCGGCTGGAAACTGCGCGAATACAGGTGCGAATGACCGCCGCCATCACCCACGCCGATTGGCTGAAAGCGCCAGAAACCCAAAAGCTGCTCGCGGCGCTTGAGGCTGCGCGCGCTGGCGGCTCGCGTTTCGTCGGCGGCTGCGTGCGCAACACGTTGATCGGCGCGCCCGTCGATGACCTCGACATCGCCCGCAACTCACGCCGCAAGAAACCATCGCCGTCGCCACCAAAGCCGGCTTCGCCGCGCACCCGACTGGCATCGAACACGGCACCATTACCGTCGTCGTCAATCACAAGCCGTTCGAGATCACCACGCTTCGCCGCGACGTTACCACCGACGGCCGCCGCGCCACCGTCGCCTTCACCCAGAGTTGGGAGGAGGACGCCCAGCGCCGCGACTTTCGCATGAACGCGCTCTACGCCGACGCCCAAGGCCAAATCCACGATCCCACCGGCGGCGGTCTCGACGACGCGCGCACCGGCCGCGTCATCTTCATCGGCGACGCCGCAACGCGCATCAAAGAAGATTACCTCCGCATCCTGCGCTTCTTCCGCTTCAACGCCTGGTACGCGCGCTCCGTGCTCGATCCGCAAGGCTTGCAAGCCTGCGCCGATCACGTCGCTGGTCTCGACACGCTTTCCGTCGAGCGCATCTGGAAAGAAGTGAAGAAGCTCCTCGGCGCGCCCGATCCGCGCGCCGCGTGGGAGGGGATGAGCGCGATCGAAGTCCGCGCGCGAGCACTGCCCGAACTCAACAACACGCCGCGCCTGCGTGCGCTCATGGATCTCGAAGCCGATCTGATGTTGCCGGTCGATGCAATGACCCGCATTGCCGCCGCGCTCGAAGATCAAGAAAGCGCCAAAGCACTTTCGCGTCGCCTCAAGCTCTCAAACGAAGAGCGCGACCGCCTCGTCGCCGCGCTCGGCGAAGACGTGAAAATCACCAGCTACATGTCGCTCCGCGAAATGCGCCGCGCGATCTATAAGCTTGGCAACGAAGCCTTCCGCGATCGCGTGATGCTGTCCTGGGCCGCCTCCGGCAACGACAAAGCCCAAGCCTGGCGCGCGCTCGTCGCGCACGCGATGATGTGGACGCCGCCAAAGCTCCCGCTCACCGGCGACGAGATCATGGCCGCAGGCATACCAGCCGGACCAAAAGTCGGCCTCATCATGCGCGAAGTCGAAGACTGGTGGATCGACGCCGATTTTCCCGACGACAAACTCAGCGTTATTGAGCGGCTGAAAGCTGTGGCGCAGGGGATGAGCTGATCTTCAGCAGTGTCATCAAAATTCCCGGCAAACAAAATTTCGATCAGCTTACCTGGAGCGAGCTTGGTCTGATGATTGATGCGTTTCTCGACGGAGCGAACGCGGGATTTGCAGCCGAAGCGCTGAGCGAGTTTATTGCATGGGATATTTTCAACCCGCTGTTGCTCGAACTGCGTCGCGATATCATCGACAACATGCTCTTGCAGGCTGAGCCATCCCACCCATCAATGAGCCGTGGCTCAGGGCGTTGTCGGCGAAACTGAAGGCTGACGGTTACCCTTGAAGCGCGGCCACTCAAGCTTCCGCACCCACTTCCGCGCCGGCTCTTCGATCACAAGATACGCAACCATCGACGCCGCGATACACACCGCAAACACACCAACGACCGCGACGACACGCAGCGCCAGATCGCTCGTCTCCGTCACGCCAAACTTCTCCAGCGCGTGAAACCAGACGATGTCGATCGGCAGGTGGATCATGTACAGCGCGTAGCTCGCCGCGCCCAAGAACACGAACACGCGCCCAGACATCGGCGCATCGACGCCGTGGCGCGACGTTTCCGCCAAACCATAAAGCAAGCCGGCAAGCCCAAACCACGTCAGGCCTTCCCACCAGCCGAGCGTCGTCACAGCGACGACCCAGCCCGCGCTCACAGCAACGATCGGCCAAGCCCAACTTTTCGGCGCCGTGTGCTCACGGCCAAACGCGTAGAGCGCAACCCCTAACAAGAACGACGGCAAGATCCGCAGCGCGCCGATCTGCGCCGTCATCTGCGAGAAATTCTGTCCTACACCCGGGAAGACGGCGCTAAGATTGTCGAGCGCCCAAAACGAAAACGAACAGAGCGCCAAAGCGCCAACCGCAAACGCGCCCGACCAACGCTTCGCCTTCAGCACCAGGCCAGCCACCAACGGGAAGAGGAGATACGCCAACCATTCAGCGCTGATCTACCAGCTCGGGAAATTCCAACCGACGCTCGGCGTCGTGCCCCAAGCGTGAACCATGAAGAGGTGCGCCGGCAGATCGGAAAGCCGGAACGCATCCGGATTGCTTTCGCCGACGCCAAGGATCGCTGCGCCCGCGAGCAGCACCAGCATCGCGCCCAGCGCTGCGAGGTGCATTGGGTAAACGCGCGCGATCCGGTTCTTCAAAAAGCCGCCATACCCAAACTGGCCGCCCTCGAACTGGCTCAGATAGACGTGCGCCAGGATGAAGCCCGAGAGGGTGAAGAAGAGATCGACCCCGAGGTAACCATCCGCGACCAGCCCAAACTGACCCATCCCAAGCCCCAGATGGTCCTTGAAATGGTACAAAAGCACCCAGAACGCCGCGATAAATCGCAGCGAAGTCAGTGGTTTGAGGTCTTGAGGATAGGCGAGTGAGGTCATAACCACTCGCCCCACGCAAGAAAAAGGCCGGTGCTACGAGCGGCAAGTTCGACGCGCGGCTGTATGGCGCCTCCCGACACCGCACGACCTAGCGCAGGTTTGCGTTATGGCGCTCCAGGAAGTTGCACGATCTCGGGCCATCTGGGCAGGAAAGGTCGCAGCGGTCTTCGTGTTTGCCGGCGGCGCTATTGGCGGTGCGGCAGTTGGTTTAGTGAGCGTCGTCGCAGCATCGCAGGTGCGCCGGAGCATTACCTGACGCTGGAGCTTTTTCTCAGTTGCCAGCCAGCATCGCGATGATGTCGCTCTTTGGGATCGCGTTTGGTTTCCCCGCTGCGGCTCTGACGGCTGCGGCCTACGTCATCGGCGTGAAAACCATGCGCCATCGCTGGCGCCTCACGGCCTTGGCGTTGGGGCGAGCGCGCTGTGGGGTGCCCTTTTCATTACTATGATCTCGTACAGTCGGCGCCGCCGGAAACTATTTCGGAATGTCGTTGTTCTTCGCGATCGCCGGCGGAGCAGCCACTCTCGGGTGCTTCTCGCTGCTCAAACGCTGGCGTCTCCAAGCGCCGGCTTAACTAAGGCCACTTCGCCACCGGCGGCATCGAGCTCAGAATGCTCTCGACATTCCCGCCCGTCTTCAACCCGAACGTCGTGCCCCGATCGTAGAGCAGGTTGAACTCCACATAGCGCCCGCGCTGCACCAGCTGCTCTTCGCGATCCGCTTCGCTCCACGGCTGATGCATGCGCGCCTTCAGGATCGGCAAATAGCCTTCTAAAAACGCGCGACCAATATCCTGCGTGAACGCGAAATCCTCATCCCACGTATCGCCGCTCGCGCCGCCGCTATTGTGATGATCGTAAAAGATGCCGCCAACGCCGCGCGGTTCGTTGCGATGCGGAAGCCAGAAATACTCGTCCGCCCATTTCTTGTAGGTCGGATAAAGGTCGTCGCCGTGCTTGTCGCACGCGGTTTGGTACGCAGCATGAAACGCCACCGCATCCGGCGTGCTTTCATCGCGATCTCGCGTCTGCGTTGGGTTGAGATCACCGCCACCACCGAACCACCATTCCGTCGTCGTGATGTGGCGCGTGTTCATGTGCGCGGCAGGGCAGTGCGGATTGCGCAGATGCGCGATCAGCGAAATGCCGCTCGCCCAAAAGCGCGGATCATCCGCCGCGCCGCGGACGTTCTTTGCGAACTCCGGCGAGAACTCGCCGTACACGGTCGAAACATGCACGCCGACCTTCTCGAAGAACCGCCCGCGCATCATGCCGGCGACGCCGCCGCCTTGATCGGCCACGCCATCGCCGCGCCGCCATGGCGTCTTCACGAACCGCCCGGGCTCTCCAGGATAAAGCCCCGCAGGCGCCTCATCTTCCAGCCGCTCGAACGCCGCGCAGATCTGATCTCGCAGCGTCTCGAACCAAACCTTCGCCCGCGCCTTACGCTCTTCGCTCACGTCAATTTCTCCCAAGCCCCGGTCTGCCGCATGGCCTCAGTCAGCACCACGGTTGCGGCGCTGATCACATTGAGCGAGCGCAAACCCAGCACCATCGGGACCCGAACGCTTGCCTGCGACGCAGCGTAAAGCTCGCCGGACGACCCGGCGCTCTCGCGCCCGAGCACCAACGTATCGCCTGTGGAAAACGAGAAGCTCTGGAAATTCACCGCGCCATCGGTTTCGACCAGCACTAAGCGCCCGTCATTCCGCTCCGGCATCGTTTGAAACGCGCTGAGGCTCGCATGGCGCACGACCTGCGCCTTATCGCCGTAATCGAGCGCCGCTCGTTTCATCGAGGCATCGGTAAGCGGAAATCCACACGGCTCGATCACGTCCAGCGCCACCCCGAGGCAGGCAGAGAGGCGAAGTGCCGCGCCGAGATTTTGCGGGATGTCAGGTTGATAGAGAGCGAGCCGCACGTTATGGCCTCCAACGCCGCTGAATCGGGGGTGAATCGGGGAGTCGATCGAGCGGCTGCGGCGACCCGCCACGCGCTCTAACGCACCGGACTAGCCTAGCTTCGTCGGCGAACCAAGGCCGGTAGATCAGCAGCTGTGGCTGAAGCAGCTCATAGCGCGCACTACGGTGACACCACCCGGCGCGACTTCATCTACATTGCGGGCGCATCGGTTGCGGCCGTTGGCGTCGCAGCGACGGTCTGGCCGTTCATCGATCAGATGAATCCCGCCGCCGACACGCGCGCGCTTTCGACGACGGAAGTCGATCTGACGGCGATCGTCGAAGGCCAGCAAATCAAAGCGATGTGGCAGGGCAAGCCGGTGTTCGTGCGTCACCGCACCGCCGACGAAATCGCCTCAGCTCAGCGAGATGACTACGCTAACCTGAAAGATCCGCAGCACGACGCTGATCGTCTCGTTCAAGAAGATGGCGCGCCGGGCAAGGCCGAATGGCTCATCCTGCAAGCGAGCTGCACGCACCTCGGTTGCATCCCGACGTTTGCCGAAGGCGCGTATCACGGCTGGTTCTGCCCGTGCCACGGCTCGGTCTACGACACGTCGGGACGTATTCGCAGCGGCCCAGCGCCGAAGAATCTCTTGGTGGCGCCGTACGTGTTCACCAACGATACCACCATTCGCATCGGCTAAGTTTGGAGCGCTATGAGCGGACCTTCCACCTACGAGCCGAAATCCGGCATCACGCGCTGGCTCGATCGGCGCCTGCCGATCATCCGATTGGCGCACGACAGCTTCGTCGCTTACCCGACGCCGCGTAACCTCAATTATTGGTGGACGTTCGGCGCGATGCTGAGCCTCTGCCTCATCGTGCAAATCGTCACCGGCATCGTGCTGGCCATGCACTACACGCCGCACGTCAGCCTCGCGTTCGCGAGCGTTGAGCGCATCAACCGCGACGTGCCGTTTGGCTGGCTCATCCAGAACATCCACTCGGTTGGCGCGTCGATGTTCTTCCTCGCCGTCTACATCCACATGTTCCGCGGCCTCTATTACGGCTCATACAAAGCCCCGCGCGAGCTGCTCTGGATATTGGGCTGCGTGATCTACTTGCTGATGATCGCGACCGGCTTCCTCGGTTACACGCTGCCTTGGGGCCAGATGAGCTTCTGGGGCGCCACCGTCATCACCAACCTGATCGGCGCGCTGCCACTGATCGGCGAGAGCATCAAGAATTGGCTGATGGGCGGCTTCTCAGTCGACCAGCCGACGATCAATCGCTTCTTCTCGCTGCACTATCTGCTGCCGTTCGTGATCGCTGGCGTTGTCGGCCTCCACGTCTGGGCGTTGCACGAAGCAGGGCAGAACAACCCTGTCGGCATCGATGTGAAGTCGAAGACCGACACCGGTGCCGTTCACGCCGCACGCGACCATCAAGGATCTCTTCGCGACGACGCTCTTTGTGATCCTGTTCGCCGTGTTCGTGTTCTACATGCCGGACGCGCTTGGCCACGCCGACAACTACATCCCGGCCAACCCGCTGCAGACGCCGCCGGAAATCGTGCCCGAATGGTACATGCTGCCGTTCTACGCGATCCTGCGCGCGTTCGATTTCAACATCGGCCCGATCGATTCAAAGCTCGCCGGCGTCTTGGCGATGTTCGCCTCGATCGGCGTCCTGTTCATTCTGCCGTGGTTGGACACGTCACGCGTTCGCTCGATGCGCTATCGCCCGATCGCGCGTCAGTTCTTCATCATCTTCGCGGTCGTGTGCTTCGGCCTCGGCTGGTGCGGTGGTCAGAACCCGGGCCGCATCCTGTTGAAGGCCGGCCAGTTCTCCGCGACGATGACGTGGGCCACGGGCGGCCAGGTTACCGAGCGCCCAGTGGAAGCTGCGAGCGAGTCCGAGTGGCAACAAGCTGCTGACGCCGCCATCGCCGAAATGCGTTCGCAGGGCGCGTCGATGACCTCCGTCACCCGCCACGGCGCAACCAGCGGCGTCATCACCGGCGTCATTGGCGGCAGCACGCAAACGCGCGCGGTCGACGGCGACACATCAGAACTGCTCGAAGAGCACATCGCTGAAGTGAAGGCAGAGGTCGCTCAGGCGACGCCGTTCTTCACGATTGAGCGCAGCTCGCCGGCGCGCTTCACGGTGACGAACTTCTCGTTGCTGCTGACGATCTACTACTTCCTCTTCTTCCTTGTGATCTTGCCGATCCTCGGTCTGCGTGAGCGGCCCGAGCGCGTGCCGGATACGATCGCAAAGCCCGTCACGCAGGGGCATCGTAATGTTGCGCGTACTTTCCGCCGCTGCGGCGCTGACCGTCGCTGCCTTCGGCGTCGCCTGGGCGTCGTCTGAAGCAAAGCATCCCGAGGAGTATCGCTTCTCGTTCGAGAGCCCGACCGGCTCGTATGACATGGCGGCCGTTCAACGCGGCTTCCAGGTTTACAATCAGGTCTGCTCCAATTGTCACTCGATGGATCACCTGGCCTATCGCCACCTCGGCGAGGAGGGCGGCCCGTTCGCGCTCTACATGGTTCGCAACCATGAGACCGGAGAGATGGAGCCGCACGTCGGCCGTCCCGAGCATGGCGGCACGTTCGTCGAAGTGACGGACAACCCATACATCCGTGCGATCGCGTCGAGCCACATGATCACGGACATCGATCCGACCTCTGGTCAGCCGACCGACCGTCCGGGCCGCATCTCCGATCACTTCCGTCGCCCGTTCCCGAACGAGATCGCCGCGCGCGCCTCGAATGGTGGCGCAGCGCCGCCGGATCTTTCGGTCATCAACTCGGCCCGCCATGGCGGCGCGCGTTACGTGCGCTCGCTGCTGATGGGCTTCACTGGCGAGAGCGAAGGCACGCTACACTACAACCCGTACTTCCCGGGTGGCCGTCTGGCGATGGCGCCGCCGCTCGCCGATGGCGCCGTGCCGTACGCCGATCCGGAAACGCCGCAGACGGTTGAGCAATACGCGACCGACGTGGCGACCTTCCTGCAATGGTCGGCCGATCCGCACATGGAAACGCGCAAGCGCATGGGCCTCGTCGTGCTGGCGTTCCTGATCGTGCTCGCTGGCTTACTCTACCTCTCGTACAAGCAAGTCTGGCGCGGCGAGAGCCACTAAGGCTCTCTACAAATTCAAACGGAAACGCCGGCCTCGCGCCGGCGTTTTTGTTTTTGATCTCCATCGAGTCCTGAGCTTGTCGGCGTCCCAGTCGCCCTGCATCCGCGAGCACCGTCATCTGCATCTCCTGCCCAATGACAGGAGCAACTCGGACCATGTCTGCCGAACGCGCGGGAAGGGGCGCGGCGATCGCCGCCGCTGCCGCATACGCATTACTGTGGGGCGGCTCGACCGCGTATCTCTACGCCACGGGCGGGGACTGGAGCACCGGCGTCTTCGTCGCGCTCATCTTCGGGGTTGGCCTTGGCGGCATCGCTTGGCTGCTGACACGCGGCGCCAACGCGCCGCGCATTGAAGTGAAGCGCCCTGCGCTCGAGAGCGGTTCGATCATCGTCTATCTCACGCTCTACGCCGTGCTCTTCCTCGGCTTCGGGATGACGTGGGCGCGCGAAGTTCTGCCCGAGGGACAACAGCAAGAGCTGCTTGTGCTCGCACTAAAGCTTGGCGTTCATATCGTGCTGCCTGCGATCTTGCTGGTGCTGCTCGGCGCCAAGCTCGCGCCCATCGCGCAGCTCGGGCTCAGCGGCCGCAAATTTTGGCGCACTTTGATAGTGCTTGGGCTCATCATACTGGCGCTCGTTTGCGTCATCACGCCGAGCCTCAAGCTCCTCTCGGCCATCCCCCCGACGTTCGACACCATGATCTGGGCCGTGCCGCTCGGTTTCATTTGGATCACGCTTGAAGCTGGCGCTTGCGAAGAATTTCTCTTCCGCGGCGTTCTGCAAACGCGGCTCACGGCGTGGTTCAATTCCGCTTGGGCGGGCGTGATTGTCACGTCGCTTATCTTCGGCCTCGCGCACACGCCTGGTCTTTTCATGCGAGGCGGTCCTGGCGTCGATGGTTGGAGCACAGATCCGCTCCAAGTCGTCGCCCACACCATCGCCGTGCTCTCACCGATCGGACTCACCTTCGGCTTGATCTACGCGCGCACGAAGTCGCTGCTGTTGGTGATCCTGCTGCACGGCCTCGTCGACGTACTGCCGAACCTCGCCGAGTTCGTTGGGATTTGGCGGTAACGAAAAAGGGCGCGACTGCTGTCGCACCCTTTGAACTTTTCAGATCTGCAACTGATCGTTACGGTGCGCTGGCGCTGCCGACGGGCGAGATCGTGTCCACCGGCGACGGCGTCACCACCGGTCCGCCATTGATCGTCGGCGCGGCTGCGGCGTTCACATCCGTCGCGCCTTGGCTTGGCAGGTCCTGACGCGCAGCGCTCACCGGTGCGTATTGGATCACGCCATTGACGCGGCCCGCGCGCGGACCACGACGCTGCGCTGCCGCCTGCCGGCGTTCGCCGCCGCCGGGCAGAGCTTGCGCCAGGAATTGCGAGACGTTGATCAAAGCCGGCGTGTCGCGAATGCCTGGATCGGGCACGTCAGCGTAGAAGATGTGCTGACCCAGCGTTTGCCGGCCTTGGCCAATGCGCGCCCAGCGCGGACGCACGCCCGCGTGTGATAAAGAGAGCGCCACTCGTCGGATCGACGGATTGTCCACTCAGCACTTCACGCGAAACGCGCTCAGCGACGAGCCATTCCGGATCGGTCGCGACACTCGAAGGATCGCGCGCCAAGTTTTGCACGATGCGACGGTTCGGGTCGTTGCGATTCCATACGGAGAATTGCTTCGGCGATAGGATGACCGTCGAGAGATCTTCGCCGAAGCGCGGACCAATGCGGTTGACCATCACGTGCGCGACGGCGCGCATGCCGCCTTCGCCTTCGCTGCGCGCTTCTCCCCAAACAGTGGCAGCGAGCAAGCGCACTTCATCTTCGTTGACCGCGACGAAAGTCGGGGTCTCAGTTGACAGCGTGTTTCCCGAAGGTTCCGTCGGAACGAATCCGATGATTGACCGTTCACCGCTCACAACAGCGGCGAGCGCGTCCGGATAAAGGGCGAAGTTCATCGCCGCAGCGAGAACGAGAACACCGCCCGCGCCGAAGGCGTGCAGCGAATGTTTGATCGAGTACGCCTTTGCGCGTCCGCGTGAAGTCTTCTTGCTCGAGCGTGTAAGCCCGATCCAGCGAGCGGCCATCGTGGTCTCTCTACAGCGCGCGGCGCGCTCTCACGCGCCGTGGTTGAAAAATCATGTTGGTGTGGACCCGCTCGCAGCACGTGCGGACACAAGGCGTGTTCTACTTGCTCACAAGGCGAGAATTGGGCGCTGCGCTGGCGAATACAGTCAAAAAACCCGCCATTTCCTTGCTTTTCTGTTAGAACCAGCCGTTCGACATAGGCTGACAAGCATTGTTCCTTACGAGACGTACAGGAGCGCGCGTCTTTGCTTGAGCGAAGGCGTCTCATTTCTAGAGCACGCTAACGCGCCGCGGCGGTGCAGCTAATTGCGTATGGTTCGCAACAAGCGTAGAGCCGCTGCGATGAAACTCCTTTTGCCTCTGGCGCTTGCGCTCTGCCTCGCCGTCGGTGCGTGCGGCCAACGCGAACACAACATGGCGCCCCCCGCGTCCGCGAACGCCGCGAGCGAGGATGCGGACTTCGCCATGCGCTTGGTGCTGATCGAAGGCCATTTGCAAGCCGGCCGCGAGCTGATCGAAGCCGGGCAGCCTCAAAACTCGCTCCCGCACTTCGGCCATCCGGTGCGGGAACTCTACAGCGACATGATCCCGATCATCGTTCACCGTAACGGCCAACAATTCGACCGCGACCTCATCGCGCTCGAAGGCCTCGCCGCCCGCGAAAACAATTCCGAGACCTTCCGCACCGCCTTCGACGCGGCGCTGGCGAAAGTTCACGCCGCCCGCGACCTCATCCCAGCTGAGAAGTGGGCGTCGGACGAATTCGTGCTCGCTCTTGTCGCGGACACCGCGAACGTCGCCAGCCAAGAATATCGCAACGCCCTTGTCGGTGGCCGCATCGATAGCTTGATCGAGTATCACGATGCGCGTGCCTTCATCTTTCGTCTGAGCGACATTCTCGCTGCTCACCAAGGCACGGACCCGCGCCTAGCGCAGGCTTCGGCGCTTGTTGCTGAACTCCGCGCCTTCGTTGAACCGCTGAACCCGCCGAACCCGCCGCGCGCGAGCGACGTTCAGTTCGAAGAAAAGGCCGCCGCACTCCGCGCTCTGGTTGGAGCCACGTCGGCGCAATGAACCCCTACAGCGATTTTAGCGTCCCGTGGTTCGATGCGTTCTTGCTGTGGCTGAGCGCAACCGAGCTGCGGGCGTTTTTCTATCGCTTTGAAGATTTCGACTGGCTGTTCGTTTTCGCGCACGTCGCTTCGGCGGCCGTGCTGCTGGGCTCGATCTTGATCGTTGATCTCAGGATCATCGGCGTGATGTGCGAGATCAATCTTCGCAAACTCGCGGTGCTGGCTTTGCCCTGGTCGATCGGCGGCGCGATCATCGCGCTCTTGAGCGGCTGCGTATTGCTGCTCTTCGACCCCATCGCCGTCGGCGTGCATACACACTTTCTGCCGAAGATGGGCCTCATTCTTTTGGGCCTCCTCAACGCGCTAGCGTTCCATCACTTCACTCAATCTCGAGGCGGCCGAGACGCCCACAACCCGCGCCCGGTTCGCTGGTGCGCTCTCGATCGCGCTGTGGGCAGGGGTCTTCCTGTGTGCCACGCTCAACGGGACCGAGCGGATTTCGAGCAGCAACCACGCTGAGCTCGGCCGCTAGACCGCGCTGACACTGGTGTTGGATGGTGCGTTGGCTTAGCTGCCCAAGAGCACTGTGCGGCCGTTGACCGGTTGGGTATGGCGTGAGCTTGAGCCCAGCGCCTCGCGCAATGCCGCGATCTGCTGAGCCGAAGCCGTGATCGGCGTGCGTAGCACATTCCAGCGAACGCCTTCGCTGCATGGCGGCGTCGTGAGCGAGCCCGCATAGGCGAAATAGGCGCGATCGGGTGGCAGCAGCGCCGTCAGATTGACGCTCAAATGCTCCGCGAATTCGTCGCCGTGTTCGCGCGGCGCATGTTCAAGCAAAGCGGCGAGCGCGCTGTTCTCAGCGCCTTCTTCGATGAATACGCCAACCACGGCGAGTTGACCGGCTTCGTTGCGATGCACGAAGTGGAGTTCTGCCGGATACGCGCGGCGGTCCAGCATGTGCTCTGCGGGCGCATGAAAATGGAATTGCGCGAACGTGTAGTTGTCATGGCCAATACCCAGCGTTGCGGCGCTCTGCGCGGGATTGAATTGCAGGGTGTGGCCGTTGTTCACAAAGCCGCCCTCGACCGGCAGATAGCGCGGCGCAAGGTCTGGCACTTCCGCCATCGGTGCGGCGCTAGAGAGGTTGATAGGGGATTGCTCTTGGCCGCGTCCGCAGAGGCCGCTGACGCCTGCCCAGGCGCGCTGATTGCCGTAACCCCAGTGGGTGGCTTGTTGATGAGCCGCAGGATGGGGGACATTGGTGCCCGCATGAGCTTCGGCTGGTCCGAGCGCAGGTCCGTGGCCGTTGGCGGCGGCTGTCTCGCCGTGCCCGGCTTCAGCGCCGTGCGCTTCGGTGGTTGTTTCTTCACGATGAGCGCTATCGCCGCTCGCGCCACAGGCAGCCAGCAACAGAGCGAGCGCGGACGCCGCCGATCCCAGACGCATTAGGAAATTCTCCACCAACCCCAGCCGCGCGCTCCTTAAGAAGTCTTGCGGCAAGGCTTGGTAGATACACGAACCCGCTTAAAACCTGGTTACGTGGGAACTTCCCAACGGCAGTGAGCGCTCAGCAAAAAGGCCGAGGCGCTTTCGCGTCCCGGCCTTGCTTCTGAGAAATCAAAGCGCCTAACGAATCTCGTTCTGGCTCTTCACGATCTTGCCGACGAGGCCGTAGGCCTTCGCTTCTTCCGCCAGCATCCAGTAGTCGCGATCAACGTCGCGCTTGATTTTGTCTGCGGGTTGGCCGGTCGCGTTGGCGAAGATCTGGTTCAGACGTTCGCGCATGCGCAGGATTTCGCGGGCCTGGATTTCAACGTCTGAAGCCATGCCGCCGACGCCGCCGCGCGGCTCATGAAGCAGGAAGCGCGTGTTCGGCAGGCAGTAGCGGTTCTCGCGTTCGGCGGCGCAATAGATGAGCGCGCCGGCGCTGGCGACCCAGCCGGTGCCAAGCATGCGGACGGGCGCGTTGATGAACTTGATCACGTCGTGGATCATGTCGCCGCTCTCGACGTGGCCGCCGGGCGAGGAGATCACGAAGGTGATCGGCTCGGCGTTCTGCGCGGCCAGCG
The DNA here is from genome assembly GCA_016703335.1 of Caulobacteraceae bacterium. Taxonomy (GTDB): domain Bacteria; phylum Pseudomonadota; class Alphaproteobacteria; order Caulobacterales; family Aquidulcibacteraceae; genus Vitreimonas. The sequence continues at coordinate 64,253 of JADJCG010000019.1, forward strand.
CGAAGAGGCGCTCAGTGACGCGGCGCGCTTGGATGTCGTTCACTTCGCCGGTCAGCATCACGACGCGCGCTTCGAATAGCGCTTTTTCGATCACGTCTGGCGCATTGCGGCCGTCCGCCGGGTTCTTGTCTTTGTCGTCTTCGTCGTCGAGGCGGGTGATCGAACCGATCATTTGGTAGGCTCCTGTCATGGCCGAACAGGTAGGCGGGTTCGCCCGGTTTTCCTAGACCGCCGCCGTCAACCCAGAGCAGCAGCGGCCTAACCGGCAACCGCCGCTGTGGAAAACTCCGTTCGTTTCCGCAACTTGTCCTAACGACGGGCGCTGTCGCGCTGTCGGAGAAAACGTTTCGTCGCAAACTCTCGCCGCTGGCCTTTGCCCGGCTATAACGCCTCAAAAGGGGACGACACCCAATGCTGGACAAAGAGCTGAGCCTTCGCGCTCTCATTATGGGCGCGCTGATCGCGATCGTGTTCACGGCGGCGAACGTTTATCTCGGCCTCCGCGTCGGCATCACCATCGCCTCGTCGATCCCCGCGGCCGTCATCTCGATGGGTATCTTCCGGCTCTTCAACACCGGCACAATCCGCGAAAACAACATCGTGCAGACCGTCGCGTCGGCAGGCGGTACGCTTTCGGCGATTATCTTCGTGCTGCCCGGCTTGGTGATGATTGGCTATTGGCGCGGCTTTGATTTTCTGACGACGTTCTTGATCTGCGCGCTCGGCGGCACGCTTGGCGTGCTGTTCTCGATCCCGCTGCGGCGCGCGCTGGTGGTGAATTCGCCGCTGCCATTTCCGGAAGGCGTCGCTGCTGCAGAAGTCCTGAAGGTCGGCGCGACGGGCGATGAAGCGCCGGAGAATGTGCTTGAGCGCAACAAGGGCCCGCTGATCGTGCTGTGGGGCGCGCTGGTTGCGGCTGGTGCGCAGATCGTGAGCTTCATGGGGCTTGCGGCCGCGACGGTTTCTAATTTCTTCCGCGTCGGCTCTGGCGTTAGCGGCATCACTGTTGGTTTCTCACTCGCGCTTGTGGGCGCGGGGCACCTTGTTGGGATCAGCGTCGGCATTGCCATGCTGTGCGGCTTGCTGATCTCGTGGGCATTCTTGATGCCGTATTTGACGGCGGGCGTGCCCGGCGAGATCGCCGAAGTCGCAGAGACGATTTTCCGTAGCGAGGTGCGCTTCATCGGCGCCGGCACGATTGGCGTCGCAGCGATTTGGAGCTTGGTGAAGCTCGTTGGCCCCGTCGCCAAAGGCATCGCCGACACTATGAAGGCGGGCTCTGCCGCAAAGACTGGCGCGCACGACGATCGCGATATGCCAATGAGCGCGATCGCGATCTTGAGCCTGGTTTGCCTGCTCGCCATCGGCGCGCTGCTCTATCTCTTCATCCAGAGCGCGCCGACGCTGCAGCCATATACGTGGCCGCTGGTGTTTGGTGGCGTTGCCTTCACGGTCGTGGTCGGCGCGTTTATCGCGACCGTCGCGGGCTACATGGCTGGTTTGATCGGCGCCTCGAACAGTCCGGTTTCCGGTATCGGTATCTTGTCGATCGTGATCGGCGCATTGCTGCTCGCGGCGTTCGCACAGCCGGTGTTGGGCGATGGCGCCACCGATGCACTGATTGCCTTCGCGCTCTTCGCTGTAGCGATGGTGTTTTCGATCGCCACCATCTCGAATGACAATTTGCAGGATTTGAAGACCGGCCAACTCGTCGGCGCTTCGCCGTGGCGTCAGCAAATCGCGCTCATCGTTGGCGTCATCGCCGGTGCGCTGGTGATCGGACCGGTGCTCGATCTGCTGAACCACGCTTACGGTTTCCCAGGCGATCCGAACCGTGACGCCATTGCCGCCGCGCCGCTCGGCGCGCCGCAGGCGACTTTGATCTCGACGTTGGCGCGGGGCGTGCTGAACGCGGAACTGCGCTGGGATCTGATTGGAATTGGCGCGGCGATCGGCGTCGCCGTTTGCTTCTTCGACGAGATCCTCGGCTGGTTGAAAACCATGCGTATCCCGCCGCTCGCGGTGGGCATTGGCATGTATCTGCCAATGGATACGACGCAGCCTGTCATCGTCGGCGCGATCCTCGGCTGGCTTTACGATCGGGCGGTGTCGAAGCGCGAGAACGGCGAGATGGTCAAGCGCTTCGGCGTGTTGCTGGCTTCGGGTTTGATCGTGGGCGAGAGTTTGCTTGGCATTCTCAATGCCGGCTTGATTGTCGCGACGGGGAAAGAGTCACCCATTGCTGTTGTGGGCGCCGAGTTCGCTGATGCGTCGCGCTGGGCAGGAGCGGTGTTGTTCGGCGTGCTGCTGTTCGTCAGCTACGCTTGGGTCTCACGGCAGTCGCGCGCCAAGTAGAGCATGAGCGACGTTTTCATCTCTTACAAGCGCGAGGATAAAGCGCGCGTCGAGACGCTGTATTCGCTGCTGCTCGATCTCGACGTGCCCGTTTGGTTCGATGCCGGTATCGAAGTCGGCATGGAATGGGAGACGCGCATCCTCGATCAGATCGAAAAGGCGAAAGCCGTCATCGTCTGCTGGAGCTTTGCGGCAGTGTCGTCACACTGGGTGTTGCGTGAAGCGCAGATCGGACTTGATCGCGGCATCTTGGTGCCGGTGACGATCCATCCGTGCTCGTTGGTGTCGCCGTTCGATGCGCTGCAGTCGGCCGACCTGACGCGATGGGATGGCGCGCCGGATCATCAGGAAATTCAGAAGGTGCTGCTGCGGCTGGGCCTGCTGCTCGGTAAGAAGAACATCGCGCGCAATGCGCGGTTGCGCGCCGGCGGTCAGAAAGAAGCGATGGTCGATCTCATGCGCTCGCTGCTGGTCGAGCGCGCGCTCGATGGCGGCAAGCCGTTTACGTACAAAGAGGCGGAGGAAGCGCTGCGCGCCGCTGCACGCGACGAGGATTTGCATATCGGCGAATTCGATCAGCATTCGCTGTGGGGCGCGCTCGATACGATCGGCGAACAATGCCGACGCCGTCGCGAAGCGCCGCTGGATGTGCTTGTCGTCAGCAAGGACACGGGCCGGCCGGGGCGCGGCTATTGGCAAAAACACGCCTTCTTGCCGGGCGATGGCGATGAACTCGAGAAGCAAGTGTTCGAACGCCATCTCGCTGCGGTGCGCGCGTCGAATTGGAGCCAAGACGTTTAGATCAGAACGTCGAGACGTTGGATGCCGTTGAAGAACGGCAGTGTGCGCTTCTCGGGTTTTTCGTCGGGCCGCGCCAAACGCAAATTCGGAAAGCGCTGAAAGAGTTTCACCAACGCGGCTTGTGCCTCGATGCGCGCGAGCGGCGCGCCGATGCAGATATGCGAGCCGCCGCCGAAGGCAACGTGCGGACCGGGTTTGCGCGAGACGTCGAAGTCATCCGGGTTTTCAAAGATATCTGGATCGTGGTTGGCGGAGCGCAGGAGCGAGATCACTGATTGGCGCGCCTTCACGGGACAGCCGCCAATCTCCATGTCGCGCGGCGTGACGCGGGCGGTGATGTCGACAGGGCCATCGAAGCGCAGAATTTCTTCGACGACCTGCGCGACGATCGAAGGATCGGCCTTCAGCTTTGCCAATTGCTCGGGATGCGTGAGCAGGGCGTAGACGCCGTTGCCGATGAGATCGCTGGTGGTGAGATTGCCGCCAACGAGAAGCCCGATGAGGTTGGAGATAATCTCGCGGTCCGTCAGTTCCGCGCCTTCGGCCTGCAACGTCACGACATCGCTGATGAGGTCGTCTTTTGGATTGGCGCGCCGGTCGGCGATTTGCTCTTCGAAGTAAGTGCTGATCGCTTCGCCGGAGCGCTCAAGATAGGCGACTTGTTGAGGCGTGCGGAACGGATTCAGAACTTGAATGACGCCTTCGGACCAGTCGCGAAATTCCGCGCGGCGTTCAATGTCCACACCGAGGATGGCGCCAATGACATCGATTGGCAGTGGAATGGAAAAGTCATTTAGAAGGTCGAAGCCGCCGCGCGGTACGACCGCGTCCAGCTTCTCATCGATGATCTCATCGACCAGCGGTTTGCACTTTGCGGCGCGCGCATAGAGCGCTTTGGCGATGGGTGGGCGCACGCGTGAATGGTGCGGCTCGTCCATGAGCAGGATCGAGTTGGAGCGCTTCTCGCCGGTTTCGGATCGGCTTCGAAGCTTTCCATCAAGCGGAGATTGAAGGGGCCGGGCGGTTCAACTTTGTCTGGGCCGCGCAGCATGGTGCGATCGTTCAGCAATTCGCGCGCGAGTTTGTAGCGCGTGACGATGTGTGACCCGGCCATGTCGTCGCGATAAACGGAATGGTGTTCGCGCAGTTGCCGGTAGAGCGCGTGCGGATCATCGCGGAACGCCGGGTTGAGCGGCGTCAGCTGCAGGATCGGCGGCGGTAGATCATCGGCCATAAGCGGACCCTGCGCCCGCCGTGCGCGGCTCGCAAGCTGACGCGAACGTCAGACGCGCTTTTCCTCAAGCATCTTTGTCAGCCGATCCACTGCGGCCGTCAGTTGTGCTATTTCTTGCTCGCGTAGCAGATCGATCTTCTCGTGCAGTGTCTCAATTTCCAGCTCGGCTTTGCAGTTGATATCGTAGTCCTCGATGCTACGCCGCCGGTCGATTTCAGCCTGCCGGTTTTGGCTCATCATGATCACAGGGGCGGTGTAGGCGGCTTGAAACGAAAGCAGCAGATTGAGCAAAATGAATGGGTAGGGATCGACGCGATCTGCGCTCACAGCATTGAACGCGATCCAAGAAAACAACAATGCACTCTGAATCAGGATGAAGCGCCAAGATCCTACGACATCGGCGACTGCATCGGGCGCACGTTCGGCAAAACCCTTTGGCGCGACGATGTCTGGCGGTGAGGGACGCTCCCGTGCTCGCTCGCGCAATTGGTCAAGCAAGTCCTGTGCGGTGTCGGTCATGGATGCGCTCCGGCAATCGAGGCGCGAGCTTAGTCCGCAATCCGATCAAACAATGCATTGAAATTGGCGATCGCTGTGGCCGGGCCATCTGGATGTGTCCAAACGCCCGCGGACACCGCGACAAAGTCCGCGCCCGCTCGCACCAGAGGCTCGGCATTTTCGATCGTGATGCCGCCGATTGCGACGCATGGCGTTTCCATCGTCTCTTGCCAGATCGCGAGCAGTTCTGGATCGGCCCAGTGCGATGGGTCCTTGGTGCGGGTCGGATAGAACGCGCCGAACGCGACGTAATCGGCGCCGGCTTCGGCGGCTTCGTACGCGAGGTCGCGTGAATTGTGACAGGTGACGCCGACAATGCGGTCCTTGCCCATGAGGCGGCGGGCTTCGGCATAGCTCGCGTCGCTCTGGCCGACATGGACGCCGTCGGCATCGAGACGTGACGCGAGGTCGGGGCGATCATTCAGGATCAAGGCCGCGTCGGCGGCTTGCACGATCGGTTTGAGCGCGGCGCCGATGCGCAGGATTTCGGCGTCGGGCGTATCTTTTAAACGCAACTGCACACACGCCACATCGCCGCCGCTAAGCGCCTCTTCCAGTGCGCGCGAAAACGCAGCCAACTCGAAGACAGGCGGCGTGATCAGATAGAGGCGGGCTCGACGGCTCATATGCAGCCGTCCATACTGTTCAGCGCGGGACTGATCCAGGGGGATGGCAATGAAACTGCAGGCATTTGCGCTGGTGGGCGCGGTTTTTGCGCTCGTTGTATTGACGGGTTGCGAGACGATGAGCGCCGAAGAATGCGCTACGGCCGATTGGCGCCAGCTCGGCTATTCCGACGCCGACCGCAACGGCACGGACAATCTCGCGGACCGTGCTGAGAGCTGTGCCGAGAAAGGCATCAGCGCCGATGCGCAAGCGTATCATCGCGGTTTCGAAGATGGCCTGCGTGCGTTCTGCCAGCCGCCCCGCGGCTTTGACTTTGCGCGCCGTGGTGGGTCGTTCAACGGCTATTGCCCCGGCGATCTCGATCAAGACTTCCGTTATGCGTACGCAGATGGCCGCCGCGTGTATGACTTGCAGCAAACGCTGGATTCTGCACAGAGCGCTGTCGACACCGCCATTCGACGCCGCAACGACATCGACGACAACATTCGCGGACAAGAAGGCTTGCTGCAGGCAGCGACCACCGATGCCGAGCGCACCGCATTCGCGGTGTAATCGAAGGCATGCGCCGTGAACGGCGTGACGTGAACGACGATCTCCGCGTCGCGCAGGAGCAGCTGCCGCGTTTGACCTATCAGATGAATATGCTGCGCAGCGAACTGAGCGGCCGCTGGGGTTCGGTCTGGTAGCAGTTAGCGGTTAGCGCGGCGTCCGAACGAGCCGGCAACTGCAGGTCGCATAGGGGCTGCCGGCGCTGAAGGCGTCGCGCGTACCGGTTGCGCGGGCGCCTGCGTTTGCTTCTCGCGCGCCGCGATGGCGCGCTCGATAGCGCTTTCGGCGCTGGTCATGCCCATGCCAGGAATTGGCTTTCCTGTTTTGCTTGGCGCGTTTGGAATCGGACCGCCCGAGGGAGAGCCGCTGCTGTCTCCCGGTGGCGGCCCATATTTGTTGGCGCCCTCTTTGCCGGGCATGCAGCCTAGATCCACGAGCATGAAAATGTTGACCGCCTGCGTGATCAGCATCCACATGCCGACGGAAGCGATCGCTTGCTCTGGTGTCTGACCGCCCGCGAGAGATGGCACGATTGGCGTCGTGATCATCATTGCCGGCAAGATCGGCAGCATGGTCCACAAACCGCTGCGTCCGCGGTCGTGGAAGCGCTTCGTCTGCAGGGCCAACCCAACCCAGCACATCAGGAACAGTGGCGGGCCGATGACGAGGCCCATCACCGATACAAGGTGCAAGAAGCCAGCGGTCGTTTTCGGAATGCCTTCGGTCGGTATGAACATCACACCGAGCACGAACATCAGCATGATGCCGGCAAAGCCCGCACCGAGATTGCCGTACCAGAATTGAGCGCGGTTGATGCGCCCTTTGAATCCGAAAAGCAGTGAAACCAAATTCACGAGCCGCCACTCCCGCAATTCCCGTGACGGTAGCGGAGAGGGATTAATATCGAGGTTAGATCTGGATTATTCGTAGTTAAGCGCGGGCGCAGTTCTGTTTACGCTGTTGTACAAAGTGAAACGGCCCCGCTCCGAAGAGCGAGGCCGTTCAGCGTGTTTAGAAGGAAGCTCGGCTAGGCCGCTTGGCGCTCGAGCTTCTCGTTCCACTGGCCTTGGGACGCGAGGCCATTCATGCGGGCGCGATGCAGGAAGGCGCGTTGTGCGGCGGCGGTGTTTTCGCTCTTGCCGCTCCAGGCCTTTTGCGGCGCGGCTTGCAGCGCGCGGCCGTAGGAGAAGGTCATCTTCCACGGGAAGCCGCCGATCTCGTTCATGCGCGAGAGGTGCGCGGTGGCGAGTTCGTCCGATTGGCCGCCAGAGAGATAGGCGATGCCTGGCACCGCGCTCGGCACGGTTGCCTTCAGCGCCGCGATGGTGCGTTCGGCGACTTCGTCGACCGATGCTTGGCGGACGCTGCCTTTGCCGGCGACGATCATATTCGGCTTCAGCACGATGCCTTCGAGCGCGACGCGCTGTTCGGCCAGTTCGTTGAACGTTGTCTGCAGCATCCAGCGCGTGACTTCATCGCAGCGCGCCGCGTCGTGGTTGCCGTCCATCAGCACTTCCGGCTCGACGATCGGCACGATCTGCTCTTGCTGGCAGATGCGGGCGTAGCGGGCGAGGGCGTGCGCGTTCGACTTGATGCAGGTCCAGGTCGGGATGCCGTCGGCGATATCAATCACCGCGCGCCACTTCGCAAAGCGCGCGCCTTGTTCGTAATAATTGCGCAGACGCTTGGAGAGGCCGTCGAGGCCCTTGGTGACGGTCTCGTTCGGGAAGCCAGCCATCTTGCTGGCGCCCTTGTCGACCTTGATGCCCGGAATGGCGCCCGCGGCGGAAATGACGTCCACCAATGGCGTGCCGTCGGCCGCCTTCTGAAAGAGCGTCTCTTCGAACAGGATGACGCCCGAGACGTACTTCATGGCGTCGCTGGCGCGGAACATCAGCTCGCGATAATCGCGGCGATTGTCCTCGGTGTTTTCAACCCCGATCGCGTCGAAGCGCTTCTTGATCGTGCCGGTGGATTCGTCAGCCGCCAGGATACCCCGGCCCGGCGCCGCCATGGCCTCCGCCACCTTGTTCAATGCCTCGAGATTCACCGCTCGCCCCGTGTTTTGATTGGATGGCGGGTGTCTAACCCAGCCTTCGCAAAAACGCCACGCCGGGCAGGGGCATGGCGAAAAACTATCGCAGCAGGGCCGTTATGCGCTGGCGAGAGCCGGTCCTGGATCCGCGCGGCGATTTGAAGAGAGGCTTGGGCCTTTTGAGCGCGTGCTTTTTATGCGCAGCACTAGCACGCAGTCGTCACCTTGTCCTGGTCTGTTGTCGATAGTGATGCGGGCCGTATTACCGGCCCGCATGTCACGTGGTTAAGCCGCCTTAGCAAGCTCAGCCTCAAGCACTGAGACCAGGCGCGGATCGTCCGCGGCCACGTCCGGCGAGAAGCGGGCGACGACGGCGCCGTTACGGCCGACGACGAACTTCTCGAAGTTCCAGAGGATGCCGGGCGCTGCGCCGCCGAGGTTTTTGCCGGAGAGGCGCTCGCGGAACGGGCCTTCGCCCGTCGCTGACGGTTGAGCGGCGATGAGCGCGGCGTAGAGCGGGTGCTGGTCGTCGCCGGCGACCGAGATCTTCGAGTACATAGGGAAGTCGACCGCGTACGTCGATTGGCAGAAGTCGGCGATTTCCGCGTCGCTGCCTGGCTCTTGGCCAAGGAAGTTGTTCGCCGGGAAGCCGAGCACTTCGAGGCCAGCGGCGCGCTTATCTTTGTAGAGGGTCTCGAGACCCGCATATTGCGGCGTCAGTCCGCACTTCGACGCGACGTTCACAATCAAGAGCACTTTGCCCTTGTGTGCGGCGAGCGTATCGGCGCCGCCATCGATGCGCTTCAGTTGGATGTCCTGCACTGACGTCATAATTTTCTCCTAGCGCTTCGGCGCTTACTCAGCCCGGCTCCGCCGGGTCTCAGCAGCTGCGCTTCCAGGAGCGTCCAGGACACGCCGGCTTCAGCGCTTCGACACCGGGCAAGGCCTTGCCCTCCATCCATTCCAAGAACGCGCCGCCTGCGGTTGAGACAAACGTGAAGTCGCTTGCGACGCCCGCGTGATTTAAGGCCGCAACCGTGTCGCCGCCACCTGCGACGGCGACCAGCTTGCCGCTTTTCGCGAGTTCGGCTGCTTCTTGAGCAGCGATGACTGTCGCTTGATCGAAGGGCGGCACCTCGAACACGCCGAGCGGTCCGTTCCAGATCAATGTATGCGAATGCTTCATCGCTTCGCGCAGCTTGCGCACAGTCTTTTCGCCAGCGTCCAAAATCTTTTCGTCCGCGCCGATCTCATCGAGGCCGCAGATACGTGCGTCCGCATGCGGCTTCACTTCCTTGGCGACGACGACATCAACCGGCAGCAAGATTTCGCATTTGCCCTTCGCAGCGGCGAGGATGGCACGCGCGGTGTCGGCCATGTCCTTCTCCGCGAGGGAGCCGCCGATTTCGACGCCTTGCGCGTAGAGGAAAGTGTTCGCCATGCCGCCGCCGATGGCGCGCTTGTCGAGCTTGGCGATCAGGGTTTGCCGCAGGCCGAGCTTCGTCGAGACCTTCGCGCCGCCGGCGATGCCGAGCACCGGGCGCTTGGGTGTGCCGAGCGCGGCTCTAGCGCATCTAGTTCACGCTCCAGCTGCTTGCCTGCGTAAGCTGGCAGGATGTGCGCAACGCCTTCCGTGCTCGCGTGCGCGCGGTGCGCGGCGGAGAAGGCGTCGTTGACATAGAAATCGCCGAGCGCTGCGATCTGTTTTGCGAGTTCGGGATCGTTGGATTCTTCGCCAGCGTGATAGCGCGTATTCTCAAGTAGGACGACGCCGCCTGCTGGCAATGCAGCGATCGCGGCTTTCGCGGAGTCGCCAATGCAATCGTCGGCAAAAGCCACATCGGCGCCGAGCAGTTTCGCGAGTGGCGCAGCGACCGGCTTGAGCGACATTTCCGGGATGCGCTTGCCTTTCGGGCGATCGAAGTGCGCCAGCAGCGCGACCTTGCAGCCTTTGGCCGTCAGCGCCTTGATCGTCGGCAGCGCGGCGCGGAGCCGCGTGTCATCGCTCACCGCGCCATCTTGCATCGGGACATTGAAGTCCACGCGCACCAGAGCGGTTTGTCCTGAAGGCGCATCTTCGATCCGGCGAAAGCTCACGTGTGTCCTCCCAAGGCGAGGCCGATCCAATAGGCGACGCCCGTCACCACCGCAATCATCGCAACCGCAATGGCGCCCTGCGTCAGCCGCGACTTAAGCGGCATTTGCGCGAGCGGGCGCCGCCGCGTCCATCCCCAGGAGGTCACCGCGCACGCGAAAGCCAATATTGCGTAGATGGGCGCAAGGCCCACCCAACCTGCGATCAGCGCCAGTAGCGCGAACGCGAGGTCAGAGCCGGCCGAGCCGATATTGGGCCGCCTTTGCAAAGGCTCAGCTCATCAGGAAGTCTTTCTTGCCCAGATCGATGCCGTTGTGGCGCAGGATCGCGTAGGCCATCGTGGCGTGGAAGTAGAAGTTCGGCATCGCCCACTGAGTTACATAGTCGAGGCCGCGAGAACTTGAATTCCGAGTTCGGAATTTTGATCGTGATCTCGCGCGTTTCTGAGCCATCGAGTTGCTCAGGCTTGTAGCTTTGAACGATGCCAAGAACTTTTTTGATGCGCGCTTGCAGCTCGGCGAACGTCGTCTCGGTGTCTTCCATCACTTCCGGCGGTTCACCGGCGAGGCGCGCGACGCAGCCTTTGGCGTGGTCGCACGCGATTTGGATTTGCTTGGTCAGCGGAAACATGTCGGGCGCGAGGCGCTGGTTCAGCAGCACAGCGGGATCGTAGCCCTTGGTCTTTGCTTGTTGCTCGGCCTTCGAGAGCATCGAGGCGAGGTTGTTTAGATTGCGCACGAATATAGGCGCGCTCACGGCGTGCATCGAAACTTTAGTCATGGTTTTAGATAATTTCCCCGGCGACGAGGCCGAGCCAATACGAGCCGACCTGTATGGAAATGATCGTGACGAAGCCGAAGGTCATGACCGTCGCCCACGCCGCGCCGCGCAAACGGTTCAGCACCGAATTTCGCGTGACGGTCCAATAGGCCAGCATCGAGATTGCCGCTAGTGCTGTTAGCCATACGGGGGCGTTGAAAAGGCCGCACGCGAATGCTGCAAGCGCGAAGCAAAGCTCCGTCATTGCGTTCGCAAACGTGTAATAATGGCGTTTGACGACCATGAGCGCGATTGATGCACGGCGATTGCATTAACGCTGTAGCGAACGCCTGTGGCGCGTAGTTCCGTGAGCGAGCACGCCGCTGCTAAGGCGCGATCGCGTTCAAGCTGAAGGCGAACGAAAAACCGATCCACGGAAACGAGATGCCAGTGAGGATGGCGACCGCGATTGTTTTCCAATCCGTGCCGGTGAGACGGCGTGCGAGGAAAAATTCGCTCGCGATCCACGCTGCCGCCGCACCAATGAAGAAGATGCGATAACCAAGCTCAAAGTGCTCAACCGCCAGCAGCGCCGTGCCAAGCCCAACCCCCATCCCCCACAGCTGGCCCTTCGCGACGGGCGTGAGGTGAGGGAGGCGGAGTTTCATTTAGTCGACGATCACGCCTTTGCCGTCGACGACGCAGATGCGGAGCGCCGGCGCGTCATAGAACTGCGTGCGGTCGGCGATTTCGCCGGTGCCGCGGAGTTCGTCTTCGGTGAAGCAGGCCACTTGGCTCGCGTTCTCCAGCAGCACGCCGTACGCGACAGGCGGCCCGCCTTCCTCGCCAACGCCGAGCACGTGCCCGGCTTTGCCGACGAGTGACGGATCGTCCTCGCAATGCGCGACGACGACCCGTTCGTAGAAACTCAGCTTCGCCAAGACTAGATCAGCTTGCTCATCGCGACGGCGGTGTCGGCCATGCGGTTCGAGAAGCCCCATTCGTTGTCGTACCAGCTCAGCACCGAGCAGAACTTGCCTTCCATGACCTTCGTCTGGTCGTTGTGGAAGATCGACGAGTGCGGATCGTGGTTGAAGTCCATCGACACGTTCGGGTGATCGGTGTTGCCGAGGATGCCCTTCAGCGCGCCTTCCGAGGCGGCTTTGATCGCGGCGTTGATCTCTTCCTTCGTCGTCGCGCGCTTGGCGACGAACTTGAAGTCAACCACCGAGACGTTCGGCGTCGGCACGCGGATCGAGATGCCGTCGAGCTTGCCCTTCAAGTCAGGGATCACGAGGCCGATGGCCTTCGCGGCGCCGGTGCTCGTCGGGATCATGTTCAGGGCCGCGGCGCGGGCGCGGTAGAGATCCTTGTGCAGCGTGTCGAGCGTCGGCTGGTCGCCGGTGTAGGAGTGGATCGTCGTCATCATGCCGTGATCGATACCGATCGCGTCATGCAGAACCTTCGCGACCGGCGCGAGGCAGTTGGTGGTGCACGAGGCGTTCGAGATCACGACGTGATCTTTGGTGAGGCCTTGGTGGTTCACGCCATAGACGACCGTGTAGTCGGCGCCGTCAGCGGGGGCCGAAACGATCACGCGCTTGGCGCCGCCTTCGAGGTGGAGCGCGGCCTTGTCGCGCGCGGTGAAGATGCCGGTGCATTCGAGCGCGATGTCGACGCCGAGATCCTTGTGCGGCAGCTCAGCCGGGTTCTTGATCGCGGTGACTTTGATCTTGCCCTTGCCGAGATCGATCCAGTCTTCGCCGGACTTCACTTCGCCTGGGAAACGGCCGTGGACGCTGTCAAAGCGGAGCAGGTGCGCGTTGGTCGCGACAGGGCCGAGGTCGTTGATCGCCACAACTTCGACGTCCGTGCGCCCGCTCTCATAGATCGCGCAGCACGTTGCGGCCGATACGCCCGAACCCGTTGATCGCAACCTTCACGCTCATAGCCTCGCCGCTCCCTGAAAATGCTGAAATCGGTAGCCTCCGCTTAACTGCTAGGCGCGCTTGCCGTCCACGTCCGGAACAGCAAGTCTGCCTTCCATCGAATCGATCACGGACGTAACAATTCGTCGCAATGGCGAGCGATTCTCTCACCGAGGCGCTAGACGCTCTGGAAACCGCCCTGGACACAACCGAGGGCGCGGATGCGGACGCATCTGCCGAGGCGCTTGCCCTGCCAGTTAGAGCTTTCAACGCGGCAGCCAGGGAGGCGCTACGCTGATGCAATCCACCGTGAAAATCCTGGGCGAGGATTGCGCCCCGCATGAGCGAATGCGGCGCGGCTCGCCGATCTGGCCGTGCTGTTGGAAAACCGCCTCGCGGCTTCGGCGGCGATGCCGAGGATGCGCCGCGCTGGTCTTCACGGCGCGGGGCTGATCGACGAAACCCAGGCCGGCGGGCGCCGCGCCTGGCGGGCGCCGGTCGAGATCGAGCGGCTCAACGATCTTCTTAACGGTCAAAGAGGAGCCCGAGGCCGAGCCAGTGGAAACGCCCGGGAAACCGAAGGCCAGCAGGGCCGTGTTGCTTCGCTGACGCGTGTTGGGGCCGCTTGAGACATCGCGCGGTCGCGCTTAGATTGAGCGCGGGCGGCGTCTGCGGCGTTCGAAAGACGCTTTCATCCCAGGGACCGTATCATCTCTCTCGGGAGCTGGCTCTGTTCCGGACCCTGGTCTGGAGCACCTGGCGCCCACCTAACTTGTTAGGGTTCGAGAGGATGAGCATCCTTCCGGCGCATGTGGTGCCGCCCAACCACT
>JADJCG010000020.1 GCA_016703335.1 Caulobacteraceae bacterium
CTACCACAGCGCCAGCACTTAGTGCGACCAGGGCTCGCGGCGCTTGAAGGCGAAGTTGTCGCTGTAGGCTCTGATCTGACGCTTGGCTTCCGGCGAATCGACGACTTGATGCGGGATGCCGTGCTTGCGCGCGAACTCGATCGCCTCTTCCTTGCTGTCGAAGGTCATCCGCACCTGGCCGTTGGTGTCGGCGCCGCTGATCCAGCCCATGAGCGCGTCAGGGCGCGGTGCATTGGCCAGCACGAATTCCAGCCGCCACTTCTTGGTGGCCGCCTTGCCTGATTGCATCGCGTTCTTCGCGGGGCGGTAGATTTTCGCCAGCATTCGCTTTGACCTCGTGCCCGGTGGCTACACAAGTGCGCCCAAAATGAAAAGGGCGGCCCGTCAGAGCCGCCCTCTCGCATTTCGCCGCAATGGCTTAGATCGCTTCTTTGAGCGCCTTGCCTGCGCGGAATTTGGGACGCTTGCCGGCCGGCACGAGAACTTCCTCGCCGGTCTGCGGGTTGCGCGCCTTACGTTCCTTGGTTTCAGAAACCAGGAACACGCCGAACTGCGGCAAGCGCACTTCATCACCGCGCTTCAGCGCTGCAGTCAGAGCTTCGAAAACTGCGTTGACGACTTCTTCGCCACGTTGCTTGGACTCGCCGATGCGCTCGGACACGTCTGCAACGAATTCTGCTTTGTTCATGAGGTAGAGCCCCTATCCCGCTGGGAGAAATAGCGCGCCGATTCCGGCTGCATCGTTGCCGACGCTAGGGGCATTTGCCCCTAGCGCCAAGCAAAACGCTGGATTGTTGCGTTGCGAAAACGGGTTCCGGAACCGGCAGGCGCCCCTAGTGGGGGCGCGCACCCTCTGCTCCCGAGCCGCCGCCTTCGGCACGACGGGTCTCGGCGAGTTCGTCCTCTTCGCTCCATTCGATGGGCGTGGGCGGGCGCACAAGCGCACGCTGCAGCACCTCATCGACGGTGCCGACGGGCACGATCTCCAGGCCAGACTTCACGTTATCGGGGATGTCCGCGAGATCCTTCTCGTTGTCCTTCGGAATGAGCGCGATCTTCACGCCGCCACGAAGCGCCGCGAGGAGCTTTTCCTTCAGACCACCGATCGGCAGCACGCGGCCGCGCAGTGTGATCTCGCCTGTCATCGCCACGTCCTTGCGGACTGGAATGCCGGTGAGCACCGAGACAATGGCCGTCGCCATCGCAACACCTGCGGACGGACCATCCTTCGGCGTTGCGCCTTCCGGCACGTGGACGTGGATGTCACGCGTGCGGAAGAGCGGTGGTTTTACGCCGAAGTGCACCGCACGCGAACGCACGTACGAACTCGCAGCCGAGATCGACTCTTTCATCACGTCGCGCAGATTGCCGGTCACGGTGGTCGAGCCCTTGCCGGGCATCGACACGGCTTCGATCGTCAGTAATTCGCCGCCGACTTCCGTCCATGCGAGACCCGTGACGACGCCAACCTGATCTTCAAGGTCAGTTTCGCCGAAGCGATACTTCCAGACGCCGGCATACTCCGGAAGGTTCGCCGCGGTGATCTCCACCTTGGTGACCTTCTTCTGCTCAAGCTGGCGCACAGCCTTACGCGCAAGGTTGCCGATCTCGCGCTCAAGCGAACGCACGCCGGCCTCACGAGTGTAACGGCGGATCAGATCGCGCAGCGCATCTTCCGATACGCTGAACTCGCTCTTCTTCAGGCCGTTGTTCTCGTATTGCTTGTCGAGCAAGTGGCGCTTGGCGATCTCGAGCTTTTCATCCTCGGTGTAGCCAGGGATGCGGATGATCTCCATGCGATCCAGCAAGGGCTGGGGCATGTTGAGGCTGTTGGCTGTGGTGATGAACAACACGTCCGAGAGATCGTAATCCACTTCGAGATAATGGTCGTTGAACGTGGAGTTTTGCTCCGGATCCAACACTTCAAGCAAAGCCGCCGCCGGATCGCCGCGATAATCGGCGCCAAGCTTATCGATTTCGTCGAGCAAGAAGAGCGGGTTGGCGCTCTTTGCCTTCTTCATCGATTGAATGACGCGGCCCGGCATCGAGCCGATATACGTGCGGCGGTGCCCCCGGATTTCGGCCTCATCACGCACGCCGCCGAGCGACATGCGCACGAAATCGCGGCCGGTGGCCTTCGCAATTGAGCGGCCAAGCGAGGTCTTGCCAACACCCGGAGGGCCGACGAGGCAAAGGATCGGGCCGCGCAGCTTATTCGTGCGCGCCTGCACCGCGAGATACTCGAGGATGCGGTCTTTGACCTTGTCGAGGCCATAGTGATCTTCGTCGAGCACGAGCTGCGCGGCGTCGATGTCCTTCTTGACCTTCTTCTTGTTGCCCCAAGGCAGCGAGAGCAGCCAATCGAGATAGTTGCGCACCACGGTCGATTCCGCCGACATCGGCGACATCTGACGGAGCTTCTTCATCTCCGCTTCGGCCTTGGTCTTGGCCTCTTTCGACAGCTTCGTATTCTTGATGCGGTTTTCGAGCTCGGCGATGTCTTCACGGCCTTCGTCGCCGTCGCCCAACTCGCGTTGGATCGCCTTCATTTGCTCGTTCAAATAATACTCGCGCTGCGTCTTCTCCATTTGACGCTTCACGCGATTGCGGATCTTCCGCTCGACTTGAAGCATGCCCACTTCGCCTTCAATGAGCGTCAAGATGCGCTCAAGGCGTTGCGGCACGTCGGCAAGTTCAAGCAGCGCCTGCTTGTCCGGGATTTTGATGCTGAGGTGACCGGCGACAGAGTCTGCCAAGCGTGACGGCTCAGCGATTTGGCTGACCGCTTGCGTCACCTCAGGCTGGGTCTTGCGCGACAGCTTGGTGTAGTTGTCCCATTGATCGACGACGGCGCGCGCGACGGCACGCGCTTCGGCGGTATCGGCGTTCTCGTCCGGCAGCTCTTCGGCTTCGGCTTCGAAGTAACTGTCGTTCTCATGGAAATTGGTGATCTTCGCGCGGTAAGCGCCTTCGACCAGCACGCGCACGGTGCCGTCGGGCAGCTTGAGCAATTGCACAACGGTCGCGACCGTACCGACGGTGAAGATGCGATCAGCGGTCGGCTCGTCCTCAGATGCATCCATCTGGGCTGCGAGCAGAATCTGCTTGTCCTTGCGCATGACTTCGTCCAGCGCGCGCACCGATTTCTCGCGGCCCACAAACAGCGGCGCCGCCATCTTCGGATATACGACAATGTCGCGAAGCGGCAGGACTGGGAAAGTGCGGCTCTCGGCCATCTAGTGCTCCTTTGCCGAAGGCCCGCGTCTCAAAGAAGCCCGCGAGCGCTCGGCTTACGCATGAAAATGTGGAAGCGTTCGGGGGCCGCTTCAAGTGTTGGCCAGACACGTCCATGTGGAACGCTAAGAGGACAAAGGTTCCGCCTGCATTTCCAGCGTGGATTGCCGACGATTCTTCCTAACGTTCAGTGTGGATTCACGTTGCGCAAACGGCCTGAAACCGCCCATTCCGCGAAACGATACATGGGGTCAGTGGGCTTCAGCTTCAATCGCTTCGAACATGGTGTCGAGCAGAATGCCCTCGAGGATCGAGCGAAGACCACGCGCGCCGGTTTTGCGCGAGATCGCCTTCTTGGAAATCGCCGACAGAGCGTCCGCAGGGAACGTCAGCTTCACGTTCTCCATTTCGAACATGCGCTGATACTGCTTCACCAGAGCGTTCTTCGGCTCGGTGAGAATGGTGATCAGAGCCGGCTCATCGAGATCTTCGAGCGTTGCCAGAACCGGCAGACGGCCAACGAATTCAGGGATCAGGCCGAACTTGAGCAAGTCGTCCGGTTCGATCTGACGGAGGATTTCGCCGGTGCGGCGGTCCTCTTCATCACGGACATTCGCGCCGAAGCCAATCGACGTGCCTTTGCCGCGCGTCGAGATGATCTTGTCGAGACCCGCGAAAGCGCCACCGCAGATGAACAGAATGTTCGTGGTGTCGACCTGCAGGAATTCTTGCTGCGGGTGCTTACGGCCGCCTTGCGGCGGAACGCTTGCAACCGTGCCTTCCATGATCTTCAGCAGCGCTTGTTGGACACCCTCGCCCGACACGTCACGCGTGATTGAAGGGTTATCGGACTTGCGCGAAATCTTATCGACTTCGTCGATGTAGACGATGCCGCGTTGTGCACGCTCGACGTTGTAGTCGGCGGCCTGCAGCAACTTCAGAATGATGTTCTCGACGTCTTCACCGACGTAACCGGCTTCGGTCAGCGTCGTGGCGTCGGCCATCGTGAACGGCACGTCGATGATGCGCGCGAGCGTTTGCGCGAGCAGCGTCTTGCCGCAGCCGGTCGGGCCGATCAGCAGTATGTTCGACTTCGCGAGTTCAACGTCGCCGTTCTTCGAGGCATGGTTCAGGCGCTTGTAGTGATTGTGCACCGCGACAGAGAGCACGCGCTTTGCGTAGCTCTGGCCGACGACATAATCGTCGAGCACGCCTTTGATCTCTTGCGGGGAAGGCACGCCTTCCTTCGACTTCACAAGCGAAGTTTTGTGCTCCTCACGGATGATGTCCATGCAGAGCTCGACGCATTCGTCGCAGATGAAGACCGTGGGGCCGGCGATCAGCTTGCGGACCTCGTGCTGGCTCTTACCGCAGAACGAGCAATAGAGAGTGTTCTTGGACTCTCCGCTGGTCGTGGCTTTGCTCATACGCGATCCTTCAAGGGGCCGACTGGGACCACTGAATTAAAGGGTGAAAACGGCGGGCTGATGACCCCCGATATCGCCCCACATAACAGATGGTTGACCACGATCCCTTTCAAAAACGTTGCACCGCCCGGCCAGCCGGCCGGTCAATTCGATCATAGCAAGGTTGGGGCCGCAAGCGACGCTTGGCGCCCGAATGGCCCTCCAACGTTCCAGGAAATCGCCCTCGAACCGGGCAAATCCGCACCAGCACACCTGCCAGAGCGCCTAATTGGCCCTAATGGATGCCGCCTTCAAGCCTGCGTTATCCACAGACGTTCAGTTGCTGGAGCCCGCCTCGGCCGTCGGATCGAGCTGCTCAACCATGGTGCGGCTGATGTCCCGCCGCTGCCAAAGGTCGACCGACGCCGTTCTACGGGCCGTGTAGAGCCCTTCAAGATACGCCTCGTCCCACTGCGTCATGCCAGCCGGAACGGGCCTGGCGGCGTCGCGATCGGCAAAGAGATTGAGGATCGTAGGTGTGCCCACGGTCTGCCCCTCCGGATCCAGCTGCGCCAAAGATACCATGGCGAGATAATCGGCCAGCGCTTGGAGCTGAATGCCTTCCGCCTGGCGCGCATCAACAATGATTAGGACTCGCAGGAAGTCCTGACGGGTCGGCCGGCGCAAGCGGCTCGGCGGCGGTCCCCCGCGGATCACTTGCGTGCCGTTGTCACCGCCCAGTTCTTGGCCGTCTGCCGAGACCGTTTGGTTGACGTGCCACCAGCGCACCGGCGCGCTCGAATTGGTGAAGTCATCAAGGGGACCGCGGCCAAGCGTGCTGAGGCCACTGGTCGAGTAGTACCCCACTAGGGTGCGATACTCATCAACGATGCCCGTCGCGAGGCGGCCGGCGTCCGGCGTGACAAAGATCAGGATGTTGGCGCGGCAACCTGGCCCATCCGTCTCGATGTCGACTTGGTGTGCACGCCGCGCGATACGGTCAGCCACATACTGCATCTGACGCGCCGGCAAACCCGCCACCAGCGGACAGATGTGATGATCCCAGCGCGCCATTTGTCGTTCGGCGCTAGGCGCCGCCGCGACCTCGCCCACGAATGTACGCACCATCTCCTGAAGGCGCTCACCGACAACAACGATGTCGTCTTCTGACTGCGCTTGCTGCGCGAAACTTGGCGCGGCGCTGAAGCAGGCAACGCTGGCGAAAAGAGCAACCGCAAAAGGCCGCATCATTCTCAATCTCATTGGTCCTGGCCCTCGGTCAGGCCGCCGCTCATCGAGCGGGCGATCGCGGCTTCCTGCTGGCGTGAATTTCTAGATGCGCGCGGCGCGTCATAGAGCCCCTGCAGGTAAGCGACATCCCAATCCGTCAACGCCACTGTCGCCGCGCCAGGTTCAAACATGTTGAGGATCGTCGCATAGCGCGACGTGTCTGACTCTGGATTGAGCTGTGCGAGCGCCGCCATCGCGACGTAGTCCGCAAGCGCACTGAACTGCTTTCCAGCCGCGCGCTGTGCGTCGACAATGATGATCACGCGGCTGAAATCTTTGACGCGTGGTTCCGCGCAAGCGACCGGCATCATTCTGACGGACGATCTGCGCATTGCGGAAGCCACCAGTGCGTGCCATCTGCGTCCGCGATTCGCCAAGCACCTGACCATTCGCGCTGACCGTTTGACTCATGCCACCAACGCACTGGTTGATCGGACTCGATAAAAGCGTTGAGTGCTTCACGGCCTTGGGTCACGGCCGCCTCATTCGCGTTGTAGCCGATGAACTCACGATATTGTTCCGCAACGACGCGGGCGAGCGCATCTGAATCCTGCGTCACGAAGACCAGAACATTTGGCGTGCAGCCCGCGGCGCCGGGCTCGAGACCGACATCAAACGCGCGTTGCGCGATGCGGTCGACCATGTATTGCGCCTGCTCCCGTTCGCGGATGCCCACTAGGCCGGTGCAAACGCGCCGATCCCAACGCGCCAAACGATCCTGCGATGACGTCGCGCCAACTTCGCCCACAAACGAGCGCACAACCTCGCGCATACGCTCCGCTGTAACGACAATATCGTCGCCGCCAGTAGTGTTTGACTCCTGCGCCACCGCTGGCAATGCCAATAAAGCTAGGCTCAAAGCAGCACCGTGCCAGAGTTTCATCGCAGATCTCCCAATCATCTTTATCAATCTAAGCACGACGTCGGGCTGTGACCACAAATGGTCGACGAAGCAGCAAAATGCGCTGGCGAACGGCCTGATCTAGTTGCCTGGCCCCGCATTTCCCGCCATGCGCCGGCTGATGTCGCGCACTTGCTGGCTCACGCTCGCAGCGTTCCGTGTGCTTCGATAAAGGCCATCGAGATACGCCATATCCCAATTGGTCATCTCGAATGACACCGCATCGGGATCGTCAGCAAAAAGGTTCAGGATTGTCGGATATTCGAGCGTGCTAGCCGCGGGATCGATCTGCGCCAAGCTCACCATGGCAATATAGTCCGCAATCGCATCGAGCGGATAACCGCTCGCGCGTTGACCATCGACGATGACTACGACGCGGTTGAAATCCTGCCGTTCAGCCGCGCGCAAGCGTGTGCCTTGCGTCCGGACCGCTTGGGCGTTGCTAAAGCCATCAGGCGTCGGCGCGAAGTCTTCAGGCGGTGGCCCTGCCTGACTCTGCGCTTGGTCGCTTCCGAGGCGGTGACCATCGAAGCCGAGTGTCTGGTTCACATGCCACCAACGAACCGGACGCGATGTTTCGACAAAGGACGTGAACGCTTCTTGACCGAGCGTCGCGACGTTCTCCTCGTGGTAGTACGCAAAGAGCGAACGCCGCTGTTCAACCAATTGATGCGTGAATGCGTCCGCTTCGCTTGCGAAGAAAACAAACACGTTTGGTCTGCACCCATCGCGCCCGGCCGACAAACCAACCGCTTGCGCGCGATAGGAAACGCGATCGACAATCGATTGGCCCTGCTGGGCGGGCAGGCCAGCGACGGCGAGGCAGATGTCCTCGTCCCAGCGAGCGAGCTGATCGACCGAAGGCGGGACTGCCGAAACCTGCTCGACGAATGTTTGGATCTGTTCTGGACGAACGCCCGTCACGACGATGTCAGATTGCGGAGCGTCACTTGTTTGGGCGAGGGCAGCTGGCGCGAACACCAAAGCCGCAGCCGCTAGGGCGATGAAGTGGTTCATATCAAGCCTCCCGGAGCGACCCTAGGCGCCGCTTCGGGAAAATCGAGTAATAGAACCGTGAGAGGAACGGCCGCGGCGCATTCTGTTGAGAACCGCCGCGGCCGCCATCGTCCCTAGTGGCCGGCTTGGTTGAGCCAACCGGCGAGCGATATCGCCAGTTTGACGGCTCGCCGTTGCATCGCGGGCCCGGTAGAGCGCACGCAAAAACGCATTGTCCCAGGCGGTCAGCCCCGTCTGCGTCGGCTGCGGCGCGTCGAAGACGTTGAGGATTGTATCGTAGCCCTCAGGATGCGCCGTCGGATCGATCTGAGCGAGCGAAACGAGGGCAACGTAATCCATCCAGGCGCCCGCCGGGACGTTAGCCACGCGACGCGCGTCAACGACGACGAGTGCGTAGCTCAGGTTGTTACGCGCTACATAACGAGCGCGCGAACCGCTCACTCGGACAGCTTCAACACCCGACAGCTCACCAGCGCCTTCGACGCCTGCTCCTGGCGTGCCAACCGACTGAGCCTGCGCCGTTTCGCGCCCCTGACTTTGGCGGCTGCGCTCTACACCTGGGCGATCAAGAAGCCCGCCCGCACCATCGTCGGAGACATGCCACCACCGTATAGCGCGCGGCGTGTTGGCGAAGGCTTGCAACGCATCGCTGCCCGCCGAATACCCACCCTGCCCGAGCAAATCGCGGCGACGGTCGACGATCTCGTGCGAGATGGCGTCGGAGTCGGGCGCGTAGATGACCATGACGTTGGCTTGGCATCCCGGCTCGCCGGGACGCAGCCCAACGGATTGAGCGCGTGCTGAAATGCGGTCGACGAGCGCCTGAGCTTCAGCGGCGGCCAAACCCACAGCGCCAACGCAGATTCGATCTTCCCAGCGCGCGAATGGACGATCAGTGGCGCTCGGTACGAAGGCCACCGCGTCGACAAATGTGCGTGCGCGCTCACGTGCGTCCTGGGCCAACGCCGACGCACTGAAGCAACAACTGGCCACCACGGCCGCAACGAATATCGATGAGCGCAAGACGCTTCCCCTTTAATGTCGGCCAACGCGAGGCCGTTCCCGAGGCAAGCCTAAGAGCCTCTTCGGGAAAATCGAGTAATAGAAACGTGAGGTGGAACACTAAACCGCTCGGAACGTCGGCGCCGTGCCACCTACCGGTGTACGCGGCGCCAAGCTCGTTACGACGGCGAGGCTTCAGCCATCCGGCGAGCGATATCTGCGGTTTGGCGGTTCGCTGACGCGTCACGCGCGCGATACAGGGCGTGCAGGAAAGCATCGTCCCAGGCAGTCAAACCCGTTTGCGTCGCTTGCGGCGTGTCGAACACGTTGAGGATCGTGTCGTAGCCATCAGCGTGCGCTGTCGGATCGATCTGCGCGAGCGAAACGAGCGCGACATAGTCCATCCATGCGGTGGCCGGAACACCAGCCACGCGGCGCGCGTCGACCACGACGAGCGCGTAGCTCATGTTGTTGCGAGCGACTTGGCGCGCGCGTGAACCGTTCGAGCGAACTGCATCCACGCCTTCAATGTTGCCGGCGCCTTCCACGCCGGAAACGCTAGGGCCATCGCCCGTGGCGGCGGCCTGCGCCACGTCTCCGCCTGTCGAACGGCGGGAGCGTTCGGCGCCAGGGCGATCCGAGAGTCCCCCTACGCCAGCATCAGACACGTGCCACCAACGCACCGCGCGCGGCGTGTTAGCGAACGCTGACAGCGCGTCGCTGCCCGCGGTGTCACCGCCATTGCCGAGAAGATCTCGGCGTTGATCAACGATCTGGCGGTCAATGTGTCGGAGTCGGGCGCAAAGATGACCATGACGTTGGCCTGGCAGCCAGGTTCGCCGGTCCGGAAACCTACTGACTGAGCACGCATCGAAATACGATCAACCAAAGTCTGCGCGTCCGACGGCGAAAGGCCGACAGCGCCCGACGCAAATCCCGCGGATCCCAACGGGCATAGGGGCGATCGCTGCTGTCCGACGATAAGCCACTTCGCTCACGAACGACTGCGCGCGTCCCTGAGAATCTTGTGCAAGCACGGAGGCACTGAAGCAGCTACCTGCAACGAGAGCCGCAATGAAAAACGCCGAGCGCATGAAGCTACCCCTTCTATTGGTAGGGGGGCAACGTAGCGGCCATTATTTGGGCTCACAACACCAATTGCAGGCCCCGTTGGCGGCCGCGCAGTGCCCTAGGCCGCGCCTGAGAGGCCGCCTTCCGGCAGTTCCCGACGTTCGTAGACGCGGTCCACGATGCCAAAAGCCCGGGCTTCTTCGGCGGTCATGAAGTGGTCGCGGTCGAGGGTGCGCTCGACCTTTTCATACGGCTGGCCCGTATGCTTCACGTAGATTTCATTGAGCCGGCGCTTAGTGGCGATGATGTCCTCGGCGTGGCGCTCGATGTCCGAGGCCTGACCGCGGAAACCGCCTGAGGGCTGGTGAACCATGACGCGTGCGTTCGGCAGCGCGATCCGGAGGTTCTTCTCACCCGAGGCCAGAAGCAAGGAACCCATAGATGCGGCTTGGCCGATGCACACCGTGGAAATCGGGCTGCGGATGTATTGCATGGTGTCATAGATTGCGAGGCCCGACGTGACGACGCCGCCCGGGCTGTTGATGTACATGGCAATTTCGCGCTTCGGGTTCTCGGATTCCAAGAACAAGAGCTGCGCTGTCACCAAGCTCGCCAAGCCATCCTCGACGCCGCCGGTGACGAAGATGATCCGCTCCTTCAGGAGCCGGGAGAAAATATCAAACGCCCGCTCACCGCGGCTGGTCTGTTCGACCACCATCGGAACGAGGTTGGCGTAAGTGGCGATCGGATCGAACGACTTCATGTGGACCTTTCGGGAGCGCCTGGAATCGGCGCGTCCAGTGCGCTTCATATTTGACGCTTAGACGCGCCCCGCAAGCCCTACCTACTGCGCGAAAGCTTAACGGTCAGTCTTCCGCCTTCGCGCCCTTGGTTTTCTTAGCTTTCTTGGCCGGGGCCGACGTTGGCGGCTCGTCCTCAGCGAAGAGTTCGTCGCGGGTGACGGTCTGATTAGTGACGTTAATCAGCTCCATCATGTAATCGACGACCTTTTCCTCATAGAGGGGCGCGCGCACCTGGGCGACCAGTTGCGGGTTGCGGCGGTAGGCTTCGAACACCTGTTGCTCTTGGCCCGGGAAATTCCGCGCTTGCTGCGCAATGGCACGCCCGACTTCGTCGTCCGAAACCTCAAGCTTGTGACGCCGGCCGATCTCAGCGAGCAGCAGACCCAGGCGCACACGGCGCTCGGCAATGTCGCGATATTCCGCCTTCAAGTCGTCTTCCGACTTCCCTTCATCGGCCGGATCGAGACGACCTTGCGTCTTGTCCTGCTCGACCTGGCGCCAGATCTGATTGAATTCCGCTTCGACCATGCGCGGCGGCAAATCGAAGTCGTGCGTCTCATCGAGTTGATCGAACAGCTGACGCTTCGCCTTCGCGCGCGATTGCTGTTTGTGATCATTGTCGATGCGCTCACGCAGTGCGTCCTTCACAGCGTTCACGCTATCGAAGCCGAGTTGCTTGGCCCACTCGTCATCCGGCGCGCCCTTCTTTCGGGCCGCGCACCGTTTTGACTTTGGTTTCAAACTCAGCAGCTTTTCCGGCGAGCCCAGGCGCTGGGTAATCTTCCGGGAACGTCACTTTCAGCGTGCGATCTTCGCCGGCCTTGGCGCCAACGAGTTGCTCTTCAAAGCCAGGAATGAAGCGGTTCGCGCCGATGACGACTTCCGCGTCGTTGGCCGCGCCGCCATCAAACGCTTCGCCCTCAATGCGGCCGAGAAAATCAATGACAACTTGATCGCCATCTTTCGCGGCACCGGTCTTGTCTTCAAAGCCGCGCTGCGCCTTCGCCAACTCGTTGAGGGCGTCATTGACCTGCTCGTCGGTGACGGCCGCAGTCGGACGCGTGATCTTGATCGACTTCAGTTCAGTTGGCTCGAAGTCCGGCATGACTTCAAGTGAGAGTTCGAACTTCAGGTCTTCGCCGCCGGCCATGACCTTGCTCATGTCGCTCTTCACATCGAGCGAAGGTTCGGAAGCCGCGCGCAGATTTGCGAGGCCTTCTTTGGTCGAGTTCTGAACGGCTTCGTTGATGATGTCCTGCATCATGCCCGGGCCGTAGACTTTGCGGATATGGCTCGCCGGCACCTTGCCTGGACGGAAGCCATTGATGCGCACGCGCGGTTGCACTTCCGCGATCTTAGCGTTGAGTTTTTGCTGCAAGTCAGCCGCCGGTATGACGACATCGTAAACGCGCAGAAGACCTTCAGACCGGCTCTCGGTGAGCTGCATAAGACGTGCTTTCGACATACGCGCCGAGGCTGCAAATCCTTTGCCGTAGGCGCAAATTCAGGAAAGGCGGGCTTATGGCATCCCGCCCGGACAGAGTCCACGGCCCGGGATGCCTCAGAAGATGGTGCGGACGGCGGGACTCGAACCCGCACGCCTCACGGCGCTGGAACCTAAATCCAGTGCGTCTACCAGTTCCGCCACGTCCGCTGGATGGCGCGTGCCGTTGGGGTGTCGGAGCGGGGCGAAACCGCCCGCCCTACCTAATTCCAGCCGCTCGAAGAAGCTTCCGCTGCGACCTCATTGGTCGGACGCGCGATCAGGCCATTTTGGGTGATGCGCACCTCGTAACGCGCACCCTCGGCCATCGGCATGTAAGCGCCCGAACCGTACAGCGTGTCGACCATAGGGGCGTAACGGCTGTATTCGCGCGCCAGCGGCCACAAATCGATGCCCGATTGACGGGTCGGACGAATATCGTAGGCGCTGCGCTCGGCGTTCAACTCTTGCTGCGTGTCGGTGTAGCGGCCCGAGAAACGGTCTAAGCGATACTGGGAATCCAGGCCCAAAATGTTCGCCCAGGGCTTCCAGCGCAGCACGCGCGCTTCCATACGCCATTCGTCGCCATGGACCTCAAACGTGCGCGTGATGCCTTCGGGATCCTGTTCGGTCGGCGGCTCAACAACCACCGCCTCATAAAGCTGGGGACCCTTCTGGCTAATCTCGATCGTGGCGACCGGACGCTCATAGGTCAGGCGGTGATAGCTCTGAACATTGAGACCCAAGAGGCCGATGAGCGCGCCGATGCTGAGAAACACCGCGCCGCCAAGCACGCCACGCCCGCCCTTTACTGGCCGGCCGCGAAACATCCAGCCGAGGCCGCTCAGCGCGAACGCCAAGCCAATCACGGCCACGAAGCCCGGAATGATCCACCACCACCAAACCATAAATTCTTCCCCTGCCGGAGCGTGTCCCCTTTCAGGGTTAACCTAAAAACTGGGTCCAAAACAGGTCCGATCAACCTATGGGTTTGCTGCGCAATTCCCCCGGAGCCAATTCATTGAAAATACGCGGTAAAATACCGGGGAGATCGTCGGCTGTGAGGCCGGGGCCGAATATCTCGCCCGCCCGACCATGAATCCAGGCGCTAGCCGACGCCGCGTCATAGCTGGCCATCCCTTGGCCAATCAGCCCCGCAATCAGGCCGGCCAACACATCTCCTGACCCGGCGGTCGCCAAAAACGGCGCACCGGTTGTGTTGACGGTCGCGCGACCATCCGGTGCGGCGATCACCGTCGATGGGCCTTTGAGTAGTACAACACACCGCGCGTACGACGCAGCCGCGCGCGCTGCCTCTATCGGATTGGTTGAATTGCTCCAGATACCGGGAAAGGCGCGGCGGAATTCGCCGATGTGAGGCGTCATCACGTCGCGCGCATCAAGGCCATGCGTCATCGGCGCAAGCAGCGTGATCGCGTCCGCATCCAACACCAACGGACAACGCGGTTGCGCGTTCATCGCAGCGAGCAGCAATTTGTAGTGCGCGTCGCTCGTGCCGAAAGCGGGGCCAATCACCATCGACTGCGCGGTCCGCGCTGCCTCAGCGAAGCTCGCCTCGCCATCCGCTTCACGCAGCATGATTGCGGTCAACTGCGCCGCGTTTTCCGCGAGCGCGTCGCTCGGCGAAAGCAAAGTCACAAGCCCCGCTCCCGCACGCGCAGCTGATCGCGCCGACAAGCGGGCGGCGCCGGTACGCGTGTGTTGGCCGCTAGCGACAATCACGTGACCGCGTTCGTGCTTATGCGCATCGGCTTCGGGCCACGGCAGCGACCAGAGCCTGGGATCATTCTCCTGCAGCGTCACATTCTGCGCCGCCAGGACTGCCTCCGGCGCTCCGATGTCAGCGACGACGACTTCACCGCACCAAGCGCGGCCTGGCATCAAGACGTGAGCGGGCTTCTTGCGCACGAACGTCACGGTCAACGCGGCTTCGAAACACAAATCTCCCAACGGATTGCCGTCATCGCCATTCACACCGCTCGGCACATCAATCGCTACAACACGTGCTCTCGGCAACGCCACTGCAAGGCGCGCAGCCTCGTGCTCCAGCGGTCGCGATAGTCCCGCACCGAACAGCGCATCCACGTAGAGTTCGGCCGCGCGTCCGCTCTTTCCGAGTTCATACGTCTCACCTCTCCACGCCTTCGCTACATCGGCGGCGTCGCCTTTAAGCGCATCACGCGGCACGAGCGTTTCCACCCAAACCGGCCAACCCATCTCACGCAACGCGCGAGCCGCAACCCAACCATCGCCGCCATTGTTGCCGGGCCCGCACAGCACTGCCGTTGGTCGTTGTCCGAAGCGTTGCACAATCGCTTCCGCCACAGCGCGACCGGCGTTCTGCATCAAAATCCGTGTGGACACGCCCGCTCGCGCGCTCCCCTCATCGATAGCGCGCATCTCCGCGACAGTGATGATTTCTAGGCTCAACGCACTTCGCCTTGCACCATGCTGTCGCCGAGGCGCACCAACTCAAGCGTGCCGTCGCGCACGTCGAACTCTGTAATTGATGCATAACCCGGCACGCACACGATCGTTTCCTCACTCCGCATCGCGACGCTTGCCAACGCATTGATCGCGATGAAGTGCGAGAACACCGCGGTGTCTTCCTTCAGATCGAGCGCCCAACCGACGACGCTGTCGCGCCATGCGAGCAGCGCCGGATCGACGTCACGCCAATGGCGGCGCGCCAGGCCTGCGTCCCAGGGAAAGTTCTCGCGTAACCAGGCACGCCGATCCGCTATGCCGGCGGGCGCCACAACTTCACTGACACGTTGCTCCACAAATGCGCTGCTTGATGTTTGGCGCTCATACGGTACGGCGGTCTCCCGGCAGCGCCGCATAGGCGACGACACAATTGCCAAGGGTCCCCGCCCAGCAAGCGCCACCGCTGCATCGGCCGCCTGGGCGCGCCCCGCTTCCGACAGGCCGGGGTCGTCCACAGCACCGCCCCACGCCGCTTCCGGCTCACCATGTCGGATCAAGAACAAGCGCGTCATTTCATCAACCTTATTGCGCCCCGCATGCCGCACCAGCCGTTTGATTGAGCATCGGCGCCTCGAATGAGGCGCCCGCCACGCCCTCCCCAGCGGCGACAGCCGGTTAACTTCCAGACTCAAGTCCGGCGGTCCAAGAGGAGCGCGAAATCGCGCCAGGCATATGTGGATAAAGGGGTGCTGCGGTGAAGAAAATCGAAGCTATCATCAAGCCGTTCAAATTGGACGACGTGAAAGAGGCGCTCCAGGAAATCGGCCTGCAAGGCATGACAGTCGTCGAAGCTAAGGGCTTTGGCCGTCAAAAGGGCCACACCGAACTCTATCGTGGCGCCG
This sequence comes from Caulobacteraceae bacterium, assembly GCA_016703335.1. GTDB lineage: Bacteria > Pseudomonadota > Alphaproteobacteria > Caulobacterales > Aquidulcibacteraceae > Vitreimonas. The sequence continues at coordinate 15,558 of JADJCG010000020.1, forward strand.
AGTATGTCGTTGATTTTCTGCCGAAGCTGAAGGTCGAAGTCGTGGTCGCCGACGAACAAGTCGATGCCGCACTTGAAGCCATTCAGAAGGCCGCCAAAACCGGCAAGATCGGCGACGGCAAAATCTTCGTCCTCGACGTCAGCAATGTCGTGCGGATCCGTACTGGCGAAACCGGTCCCGCGGCTGTCTGATCGCGCCAAGAGCAACTGATTCCTTTTAGGGACGCCGCCGGACCGAGACGCGCGCCGCCCAACCATATCAACAAAAAAGCTCGGGGGAGTTTCCGATGTCAGAAGAAATTCTGAAGCTGATTAAGGACAAAGAAGTCCAGTTCGTCGACCTTCGGTTCAACGACCTGCGCGGCAAGATGCAACACGTCACCTTCGACGTGTCGATGATCGACAAAGAGATCTTCACCGAAGGCACGATGTTCGACGGTTCGTCCATTGCCGGCTGGAAGGCGATCAACGAGTCCGACATGGTCATGCGCCCTGACCCCGCTGGCGCACACATCGATCCCTTCTATCAGCAGACGACGTTGGCGATGTTCTGCGACATCCTCGAGCCGGGCACGCTCCAGCCCTATTCTCGCTGCCCGCGCGGCATCGCCAAACGCGCCGAAGCGTATGTGAAATCGTCAGGCGCCGGCGACGTTGCTTACGTTGGCCCCGAGGCTGAGTTCTTCGTTTTCGATGACGTGCGCTGGTCAACCGATCCAAACAACACGGGCTACTCATTCGACTCGACCGAACTCCCGTTCAACACGAACAAGCCGTACGAAGGCGGCAACCTCGGTCACCGTCCGGGTCCGAAGGGTGGCTACTTCCCCGTCCCGCCGATCGATTCACTGCAAGATATGCGCGGTGAAATGCTCGAAATTATGGGCCAGCTCGGCATGCGCCCTGAGAAGCATCACCACGAAGTCGCACCCGCCCAGCACGAACTTGGTTTGAAGTTCAACACGCTGGTCACGATGGCGGACAACATGAACTTGTATAAGTACATCATCCACCAAGTGGCTGCGTCGTACGGCAAGTCCGCGACGTTCATGCCGAAGCCGTACTTCAAGGACAACGGTTCGGGCATGCACGTCCACATGTCCATCTGGAAGGGCAACAACAACACGTTCGCTGGTGATCGCTACGCCGATCTGAGTGAGAATTGCCTGTTCTTCATCGGCGGCGTCATCAAGCACGCGCGCGCCATCAACGCGTTCGCGAACTCGACGACAAACTCGTATAAACGCCTCGTGCCTGGTTACGAAGCGCCGGTTCTACTTGCCTATTCCGCACGCAACCGTTCAGCCTCGTGCCGCATTCCGCACGGCACCGGCGCGAAGGCAAAGCGCGTTGAAGTCCGCTTTCCGGATCCGGCCGGCAACATGTACCTCACGTACACTGCGCTGCTCATGGCGGGCCTCGACGGCATCGAGAAGAAGCTGCACCCAGGTGAGCCGCTCGATAAGAACCTCTATGACTTGCCACCGGAGGAGTTGAAGGACGTGCCTACCGTTGCGTCGTCATTGCGCCAGGCGCTCAACGCGCTCGACGCCGATCGCGACTTCCTGCTGAAAGGCGGCGTCATGACCGACGATTTGATCGATGCCTACATTGAGCTCAAGAAGGAAGAACTCGATCGCTTCGAAACCCATCCGCACCCGGTGGAATTCGATATGTACTACAAGGCGTAACAGCCACTTCCTAGAAACGATCTGCGGGCCGGAGAGCAATCTCCGGCCCGTTTCATATGCGCCGTCTGCTTGGCGGCAAGCGCAACGCAGCGTAGAGCGCGATCATGCACCGCCGCCTCTTCATCCTCGGCGCGACAGCCACGCTTGGCGCCTGCGTCACCAACGATCCCGTCGATGACCCGGGCGATGCGTGCGAGATTTTCGAGACGCAGGAAGGCTGGTGGCGTTCGGCGAAACGCGCTGAGCGCCGTTGGGGCGCGCCGCCTGCTCTGCAACTTGCGATCATGCGTCAAGAAAGCGGCTTCGATCACAACGCGCGCCCACCGCGTGGGCGCATCCTCTTCATCTTTCCAGGCCGCCGCGCCTCAAGCGCACACGGTTACGCACAGGCGTTGCGATCGACGTGGGAAGAGTACGAACGCGCGCGCGGAGACGACGGCCTCGATCGTAACGAGTTCAGCGACGCGGCTGATTTCGTCTCTTGGTACACAAGCATTTCTCACGGTGAATTGGGCATCCCCTACTCGGACGCGCGCAGCCACTATCTAGCCTATCATGAGGGTCGCGGTGGTTATCGGCGCGGCTCGTACAACGGCAACAGCTCGCTTCTTGCAGCTGCAAGTCGTGTGCAAAGCTATAACGACACTTACGCCGCCCAACTCGACCGTTGTGACAGTCGCCTCAATCGAAGCTGGCTGCCATTCTAACCAAACGAAAAGGGCCGGAGATTTCTCTCCGACCCTTTTGCTTTGTACACGAGCTACAGCTCAACGGCGGTTGCGTCGCGCTTGAGCCGCTTCAATCTGCGCTTGGAAGGCAGCTGCGCGCGCTTGATTGTCCGCAAGCGCTGCGTCGTATTCGGCGCGACGGGCGCGCGTCTGCGCGTTGAGCGCATTCACTTCTGCCGCGCGGCATTGCATCGTCGTCTCTGCTTGCGCGCGCCAAGTTTCATATCTCGCTACGGCCGCTTGCATGTCCTGCTGGCTGGCGGTCGCCGTCCAGGCCGCAGGCGCCTGAACGATTGCCGGACACGTGGACGGCGGAACCGTTGGCGCTGGCGTATCCTGTGCGAATGCTGCGCCCGCGCCCAAAGCGGTCAAAATTACGAAAGTGGCGAAAAGTTTCATGGTGCCGGCTCCAACGTCCCTGACCCGCAACCTACGGACCTCACCCCGCGCAAAGCAAGCGGGCCAGAGCATAAGCCCCGGCCCGCCATGCTTCACATTCCGCTGAGCTTAGAAGTTGAACGAGGCGCCGAGCGAGATCGCGTCGGTATCAAGATCGCCTTCCATGCGGGTGTAGTCGGCGCGGATGCCGATGCTGCTCGTGGCGTTCCAGCCGACGCCAACGCCGTAGGCCAAGCCGTCGTCGTCCACGTCGCCGAGCGGCGTGTCGACTTCCACGGTCTGATATCCAACCCGGCCGTGCGCTTCGAAGCCAGATGAGCCAATCGGCAAAATGCCGACGGCATACGCGCCAACTGCGTGATTGAGTTCCACGCCCTGGTCGTCATCGACGCCAACCGTGCCTTCGCCTTCAATAGCGAAGTTCGGGTTCATTCGATAGCCGAGCCGGCCCGTCGCGCCGCCAAGATCCGCGTCTTCGACGCTATATTGAGAGTACGCCGCGCCCGCGTACCATTCCGCGTGCGCAACAGCTGGAACGGTCATCAGTGCTGCCGCCGCTACTGCGGCCATGATTGTGAACTTCTTCATGCTTGCTGCTCCTCGTCCTGAGCGGCCCCCGCATGCCGTTGACGTGCGACCCAACCGCTTAGACGTGACGAGGTTTCGTCAGTTGCTGCCATTTGCATGCCCAGCGGCTGCCCGGCGCCCCAGGTCGTGTCCGTGGAGACACTTAATTCCCCTACAACGGGTCGTTTACTCCCCGGATACCGAAGCCTGTTCGGTTCCTAAGCAGGTCAAAGCATTGCTGCAGGCGCGCGAAGCGCCTTAAGGATCGTCCATGGCGCAAGCGCAGAAGAAATCTTCGATGCCCAAAGACGGCGATGAAAAACTCTGGGACGGCAATCTGTTCGGTGAGAGCGATCCGCCGCCGGCTGCCGCCAAGGATGGCTACACCGCAAAGGACATCGAAGTCCTCGAAGGACTCGAACCGGTTCGCAAACGTCCGGGTATGTACATTGGCGGCGTCGACGAACGTGCGCTGCATCACCTCTTCGCAGAAGTGCTCGACAACTCGATGGACGAAGCGGTCGCGGGCTTCGCTGATCGCATCGAAGTGGAACTCGAGGTCGACGGCACTCTGCGCGTCACGGATAACGGTCGCGGCATGCCGGTCGACCCGCACCCGAAGTTCCCGAAGAAGTCCGCGCTCGAAATCATTATGACGGTTCTGCACGCGGGCGGAAAATTTTCGGGCAAAGTTTATCACACGTCCGGCGGTCTGCACGGCGTCGGCGTTTCAGTCGTCAACGCACTTTCAGACAAAGTAGAAGTAGAAGTTGCGCGCGATCGCAAACTCTATCGCCAGACATTCTCGCGCGGCACGCCGACATCAAAGCTGGTTGAAGTTGGACCGGCACACAATCGCCGCGGCACGACCGTGCGCTTCCACCCCGACGCGGAAATCTTTGGCAAAGGCGCCGCATTCAAACCGGCGCGTCTTTTCCAGATGGCGCGATCGAAAGCGTACCTGCAGCGCGGCACGCAGATCCGTTGGAAGTGCGCGCCTGAGCTGATCAAAGACGACACGCCGGCGGAAGCGATCCTTCACTTCCCGAACGGCTTGGCTGACTTCCTCAGTGAACTCACCAAATCAAAGCGCGCTGTCGTCAACGAACCCTTCTCCGGCAAGACGGACAAGGATAGCCCGCATGGCCGCGTCGAATGGGCAATCACTTGGGTGAGCGATGGCTTCGGCGAAGCTGACGGCTTCCTCCGTTCTTATTGCAACACTGTCTACACGCCAGACGGCGGCTTCCACGAAGCAGGCTTCCGCGCCGCGATCGCCAAGGGCCTGCGCGCCTACGCTGAACTCCGCAACAACAAGAAGGCCACCGCCATCACGCAGGAAGACGTGATGAATACGGGCGCAGGCCTCGTCTCCGTCTTCATTCGCGATCCGCAGTTCGAGGGCCAAACGAAGGGCCGGCTCGTTTCAACCGAAGCCGCGAAAATCGTCGAGAACGCGGTGCGCGATCCGTTCGATCACTGGCTTGCCGCGAATACGCAAGAAGCCAATCGCTTGCTCGAATGGTGCATTCAGCAAGCCGAAGATCGCATGCGCCGGCGCAAGGAGAAGGAAGTCTCCCGCCAAAGCGCGACGCGCAAGCTCCGCCTACCCGGCAAACTCGCCGATTGCTCGCGCGCCGGTGACAAAGACACTGAGATTTTCCTGGTCGAAGGTGACTCGGCCGGAGGCTCCGCAAGCAAGCGCGCAGCCGTGAGACGCAAGCCATCCTGCCGCTGCGCGGCAAAATCCTGAACGTCGCGAGCGCCGGCGCTGAAAAGATGAGCGGCAACCAAGAACTTGCCGATCTCGCCCTCGCACTCGGTGTGCAGATGGGTGCGAAGTTCAAGCTCGATGATCTGCGCTACGAGCGCGTGATCATCATGACCGACGCCGACGTCGACGGCGCCCACATCGCCTCGCTGCTGATCACCTACTTCCACAAGCAGATGCCGGCGCTCATCCGCGCGGGGCGTCTGTATCTGGCGATGCCGCCGCTCTATCGCATCACCGCCGGCAAAGAGAGCATCTACGCCCGCGACGACGCCCACAAAGAAGCGCTGCTCAACGGTGAATTCAAAGGCCGCAAGACCGACATCTCGCGCTTCAAAGGCTTGGGCGAAATGATGCCCGCGGACTTGAAGGACACTACGATGAACCCGGCGACACGCACGCTCGCGCGCGTCGTGCTGGACGATAGCGGCGCGCCGGATTTCGAGGTGCTGATCGAAACGCTAATGGGCAAAAAGGCTGAGAAGCGCTTCGACTACATCCAGGCGAACGCGAAGTTCGTTGAGGATGTGGACGTCTAATCGTCAGAGCTTGCTCAGGTTCACCGCGAACGATCGCTTCAGAGCGAGATCCGTCTTCACATCGAAGCTTATTCGCTCCCCGCTGGCCACGCGAGCGAGGCCAGCGTTTTCTAGCTCATTGGCGTAGAACATTACGTCAGGTCGGCCGTCGTCGCGCGAGATGATGCCGGAGCCGCGACGCGGATCGTATGACTTGATAGCGCCCTTCAAGAGAGGGCCGCTGCGACGGTGCGCGGCGACAACAGAGCGTTGATGCCGTGGACCACGCCATTCCGCGCCATCAAATCAGGCTTGATCACGCTTGCGTCGTTCACACGCAAATCGGCGCGACCATCGATAATGACATCGCCGCCCGCCTGCATCACGCCGCGGATGCGCTTGCCGATCAACCGTGTTGTCGCAACTTTGCCGGCTGCAATATGATAGCCGAGCACAAGCCGTAGCCGGTCTCGATCTTGATAGAGGAGCGTGTCGAGTGCTCCATCCGACAACGCGCTAAAGGCGACATCCGAAGGCGCGAACACAGTAAAAGGCCCACCGCCCTCCAGCAGATTGAAATAGTCGCTGGAGCGCAGCGCCGCCGCGAAGATGTGAAAGCCGGCTCGATCGGCCACGCTGACAACAGACAATGCACTCATGTTCTCTCGCTCCTTGGCGCATCGCACCAATGTGAGGCGCCATGGGCGCTCCAGTTGTTATTGCGTCCCGTAGGCGTCTCGCGCCTTTACATAGAGATCGTAGAGTTCGCGCAGCCGCGTCCCTGGCTCGCCCGTCGCGCGCCCATGAAATCGCGCCATGCCGGCATCGCGTTCACCGAAGACCGTTCGCACTTCCGCCATCCAAGCTTTGTCGGCGGCAGTGGAACCCTGCAGCAATCTGAGCTTGTTCACCCGATCGCCTGCAATCTCTTGATCTCATCGCGCAGCTGGCGCTCGTCGAAGATGTTGCCAGTGACTGTGTCGCGAATTCGGATGAGGCGCATGCCGCGCCGCTCCAATCCCGCTGCCCATCCGAGCGCCGCCTTTGCATCAGGAAGAGTGGCGCTAGGCTCAAAACGCAAACCCGCGCCCGGCGACGAATTCACAATGAATGCCATCCGCCTTCTCCTTCAAACGCTTGGTGACGTCGTCGAATTGGCGAAATCGAACTCAGATGAACCGGGTACGTGCTCGCCGTACTTGATCGTGTAGGCGGGTCCAAGCGCCAAAGCCAAACTCTCAGCTTCAACGCTGGACGAAAACACACCCGCCAAGTGCCACGGCTTCAGACGCAATACGCCCCATCCGCTTTTCAACATTTCGCCTGGGATCGGCATGTTGGGTCCTAACGCTAATAAACGCGCACGCGATCGCGCCCTCCCGTCGCGGGAGGCGCAAGCTGTGGTTCTTGTTGCTGATGACGCGAACCTAGCATGGTTCGCCCGAGATTGTCGGATATTCTGCATCAACACCCAGAACCAAGGTTCTGCATGATTTCCATTTGAATCAAGCAATCGCAGGCGACGACGCTCATAAGAGCTGACCGAGTTCGATTCGGTGGGAGCCGCACATGGCTAAGTTTGTGAAGTTCATTTCCGCCGCCGATCCGCGCCTCGAGGTCCACATCAATCCGGATGAGGTTGCCGCTGTCCGAGACAGCCACGGCAAGACCATCATTCTCTTCCGCGCAGTCGCCTCAACCGAGACAGTCGTCGGCTCAGTAGCGACGGTTGTCGCCGCTCTTGAGGCCGCCACCTAGGCCCGTGCAGGGCTCCCAGAAGCGACATTCATTGACTTTCGCTCAAAATCCCCTCATTTCCGCGCTGTCCGTTGTGCGCGCCCTGGGGCGTGCTCGCTCCTGCTGGACGCCCGCTCACCTCAATCCGGAGACGCGAGGCGTGTAGCGCCAACCAAGCGGCCCGCCCGTTTCGCGCCTCGCGCGAACAAGCGGCCTCCAAGTGAGATTGAATGTCCTCTGAAAATTCCGCGCCCGAGAGCGCACCTGAAACGCAACCGCAAATCACCTTCGACGATCTCGGCCTCTCCGAAGCGACGCTCCGCGCCGTGAAGGAAAGCGGCTACAACACGCCCACTCCGATCCAAGCCGCCGCCATCCCGGAGGTGCTGAAAGGCCGAGATATCCTCGGCATCGCCCAAACCGGCACCGGCAAGACCGCCGCCTTCACGCTGCCGATGATCGACATCCTCGCCGCCGGCCGCGCTCGTGCGCGCATGCCGCGCACCCTGATCCTCGAGCCAACGCGCGAGCTCGCCGCGCAAGTCGCTGAAGGCTTCGACAAATACGGCAAGTATCAAAAGCTCACCAAAGCCTTGCTCATCGGGGGCGTGTCATTTGGCGATCAAGACGCGCTGCTCGCACGTGGCGTCGACGTGCTCATCGCAACGCCAGGCCGCCTGCTCGATCACTTTGAACGCGGCAAGTTACTGCTCACTGGCGTGCAAGTCATGGTCGTCGACGAAGCTGACCGCATGCTCGACATGGGCTTCATCCCCGACATCGAACGCATCTTCAAACTCACGCCGTTCACACGCCAAACACTGTTTTTCTCCGCGACGATGCCGCCGGAGATCACCCGTCTCACCGAAGCGTTCCTCTCCAGTCCCAAACGCATCGAAGCAACGCGCCCGGCCACCACCGCCAGCACGATCACGCAACGCGTCATCATGCTACCCGGCGGCGATCCACGTACGCGCCGCGCCGCTTTGCGTGCGGCGATGACAAGCGAGAACGTCCGTAACGGCATCATCTTCTGCAACCGTAAGACCGACGTCGACGTCGTTGCCCTTTCCCTCAAGCGCCACGGCTTCAACGCCTCGCCAATCCACGGCGATCTTGATCAATCGCTGCGCACCAAGACGCTCGACCGTTTCCGCTCAGGCGATCTGCAATTCCTCATAGCGTCCGATGTCGCCGCCCGCGGCCTCGACGTTCCGGACGTCTCTCACGTCTTCAATTACGAGCCGCCGCGCAGCCCCGACGATTACGTCCACCGCATCGGCCGCACCGGCCGCGCCGGCAAACAAGGCGCCTCGTTCACCTTGGTTGGTCCCGCCGACAAAAAGAGCTTGGACCAAATCGAAAAGCTCACAGGCAAGCCCATCGAGATCGCCACGATCGAGGGCGTGCCCGAAGCAGCACTCGGCGATCCGCGCGACAGCGGCGGCCGTGGCCGACGCGCCCAGGAGCTGAAGCAGGAACATTCCAAGCGCATCGGCGAGAAGAAGCAGCGCTTCGTGAAGCGAGACGAAGATCGCCCCACCGCTTCAACTGAACCTGTCGAGCGCACTGAGGTAAAGTCCGAGCCGCGCCCGGAAAAACATGAAGATCGGCCGCGCCGCGACGACGCGCCGCGACGTGAACAACGTAGCGAACCGCCGCGTCGCGAAGAACGCCGCCCCCCACGCGACGAAAACGGCCCGTCCGTCACCGGTTTCGGCGACAGCACGCCGGCGTTTCTCCGGCCGAAGAAGTAACGCTCACGGTTTCAGCCGCGCCGCCATCTGCTTGCGGAAGGCTGCGCCATAGGGCGGCCGCAACATTGCGAGCAGCTCAGCCGAAATCTGGCGATAGATCGCCTTCTCGTGGCTGAACTCCACAAAGCCGCGATGGCCGTGGTAGGCGCCCATGCCTGACGGACCGACGCCGCCGAACGGCAGATCGTCCATGGCAAAGTGGAAGATCACATCGTTGATCGTCACGCCGCCCGAGTGTGTGCGCTCCAGCAGCGCTTCGCTCTCGGCGTTGTCTTCGCCAAAATAGTAAAGCGCCAATGGACGTGGCCGCGCATTAATCTCGGCGATCGCAGCGTCGACCGATGGCACAGTCCGCACTGGCAGCACCGGTCCGAAAATCTCTTCCTGCATCACCTGCATATCGTCGGTGGCATTCAAGATGATAGTCGGCGGGATTTTGCGATGCTCTTGCTGGCTGAAGTCTTCGTTCGCGGGATTGATGGTGACGATCTCACCGCCCTTGGCCTTCGCGTCAGCGATCAAACCGGTAATGCGATCATAATGACGTTGATTGATCATCGCCGTGTAGTCGGCGTTGTCTTTGATCGTCGGATACATCTTGGCGACTGCCGCCTTCGACGCTTCCACGAATGCGGGAGATTACGACGGGCGACTTGCCGCCGAGCTCCAACGTCACCGGCACCAGATTGTCAGCGGCGGCGCGCATCACATGGCGTCCGACCGTTGTTGCACCTGTAAAGATCAAATGATCGAACGCCAGGCTGGAGAACGCAGCGCCGACCTCCGGGCCCCCGTTGATCACCGCAAGCTCGTCTTCGTCGAAGTAAAGATCGATGATCTGGGCCAGCAGGGCCGACGTTGCCGGTGTGTGCTCGGACAATTTCACCATCACGCGGTTGCCCGCCGCGAACGCGCCGGCAATGGCGTCGAACGTCAACGACACAGGAAAATTCCAAGGCGAGATGACGCCCACAACGCCCTTTGGTTGGAATCGGACCTCAGCGCGCGCGCCGAAAAGCCCGAGCGCCGACGGCGTCACGTTGCGTTTCTGCGGCGCCATCCATTTTTCTACATTCGCGCGCGCATGCTTGAGCGGTCCGATCGCTCCCGAAATGTCCGTGAACAGCGACATATCTCGCGAGCGAGCGCCGAAGTCTTCGTCTAGGGCGGCCAGGAGCTCATCCTTATGCGCCAACACCAAATTGATGGCGCGTGTCAGCCTATCCTTGCGCAGTCTTGCGTCCGGCGCGCCCTTGCTAGTCTGCAGACGCTTCTGCAGCTCCAAGATCGCACTCATTCGCGCTTTCGTCTCTTCGATGGACGGTTGGACTGGCCGGTTCATTTCGCGCCTCCCAAGGCTTTCGCTTATGTCTACCGCTTACCCTCCAGGTAAGCGCAACTACTCATTTTTTCCGGATTATTTGTAGCATTTACCACTCGTCCATACCCTGCCCCCTACCGTCCCTGAGATTGCAGATTCTGCGGGTAGCGCGTGACTGATCAAGACATCCTGATGCAAGGCCCCGGCGGCGCCAATGTCGCTGTGGAGACGCTTGATCTCATGCGTTTGCACGGCGTGCCGCCGACCAGCGCAAATTACGAAGTTTGGCTGTGCTATCGGCTGAACCGCAACCAAGCCCTTCGTGAGGCGATTGATTCGCGCATTGCGTCCGGCGTGGCGTTCACGGGCGAGGACAACGCCCAACTGCACGAACAATTCTTCACTGGCCTCGGCGCCTCAGCGCAAATCCTTCTTGCCGGCGAAAAGATTGCTCGAGACCTTGGCCACGTTGTCTCGTTCCTCAAGGACGCTGAGACGAAGAGCGGCGATTATGGCCGCACTCTCGAGAACGCGGCGACTGACCTCAACCGCGGTATGAGGCCCGGACCAAATCCGTCAGGTGGTAGCGAGTCTGGCTGCCGCCACGCTGGACATGGCAAACCACAATCAGACACTCAATGAGCAGCTGAAGAAGTCGACAAGCGAAATCGACACGCTGCGCACGAGCCTCGAGTCCGTGCGCATGGAGTCACTGACAGACAGCCTCACTGGCCTCGCCAACCGCCGCATGTTCGACGAAACACTTCGGATGCGTATTGAAGAGGCAAAGGCGCAGCGCACCGAGCTTTCGCTGCTCTTGTGCGACATCGACTATTTTCAAGCGCTTCAACGACACCTGGGGCCATCACACCGGCGACCAGATTTTCCGTTTCCTCGCCAGCGCCCTTCAAGCGCACGCGCGCCCTGATTTCCTTGTCGCCCGCTATGGCGGAGAAGAGTTTGCTGTCGTGATGCCGCGCATGAGCGCACGTGTCGCCCAGCAGACCGCTGAAGCTATGCGTGAGGCGATCCAGGCAAAACGCTTGCGCCGTCGCTCCACGAACGAGGACCTCGGCCAAGTTACCGTTTCGATTGGCATCGCGCGCCTGCAGTCTGGCGATACACCTGCTGGCCTTATCGAACGCGCGGACGCGTGCCTCTATGCGTCCAAGCGCAATGGCCGTAATCAGACGACCACTGACGCCACGCCCGTCCTTTACGTCGCGTAGCACTGCCGCTCCGGCAGCGTATTCCATCGGGCTAAAGTCTGATTACACTGCTCTCGCGCTTATGCGTGGGAGAGAACAATGGCTAAAGCCAAATACGAACTCGAGAACGGCGTCGCACTCATCACGCTGTCCGATCCCGCGACCTTGAACGCGATCTCCGTCGAGATGACGGCAGAGCTCGACGTATTCTTCGATCGCGCAGCCAGCGAAGCGCGATGCATTGTACTGACAGGCGAAGGCCGAGGCTTTTCCTCTGGCGCCAACCTCGCGAGCGGCGCGCCGCCCATGGATGCCGACGGCAAGCCTGACCTTGGCGGACGGCTCGAAGCGACGTTCAACCCGTTCGTCACCAAGTTGCGCGATCTACCGATCCCGTACGTCACCGCCGTCAATGGCGCTGCTGCCGGCATCGGCTGCTCGTTCGCCCTCCTCGGTGACATTATCGTTGCAAGCGAGAGCGCGTATTTCCTGCAAGCCTTCCGCCGCATCGGCCTCGTGCCAGATGGCAGCGCCACCTATCACTTGCCACGCATGATCGGCCGCGTCCGCGCGATGGAGATGATGCTGCTCGGTGAAAAGATTCACGCCAAGCAAGCCTACGATTGGGGCTTGGTGAACCGCTGCGTGCCGGATGCAGAGCTTCTGCCAACGGCGAGGGCGCTTGCTCTTGAACTCGCCAGCGGCCCCACCAAGACACTCGGCATGATCCGTCGCCTCGCTTGGTCGTCACTCGACAATAACTGGGACGAACAATTGAACGCCGAGCGCCACGCGCAAAAGATCGCAGGCCGCACCGAAGATTTCCGCGAAGGCGTGCAAGCCTTCTTCCAGAAGCGCCCTGCCGAATTCAAGGGCAGCTAACGCCTCGCCTTCTTCGCCGGCCTCTTCTTCACAGTCTTCGCTCCCTTAGGCGCAGCCCTGGCGACGCTCTTACTTTTCTTCTGCGGCTTGGCCGCAGCTTTCGCTTTCGCGATCTTCAACGCCTTGCGGGCCCAGCCGACCGCCTCGTCCGGATCATCCAACGCGCTTTCCGGCAAACGCCAATAACCGAGATCAATCGTCTCGCCAGCACGCGGGCCGCTTCGCGGCGTCCACTCGAAAGGGCCGGAACCCTCCTCGCGCAGTTCCGCCTTCAGCGCTTCGTCAGTCTTGATGTGAATGGTGTCGTTGCCGAGCAGCAGAAACATCACGCCATCCGCGTAACCGCCCGCCCCGCCGAACATGCGCTTGATCTGAACAGGGCCAACACCAGCGAACAGCTCCTTCACGTATTCGTGGAAGCTGTTGTCGGTCGGCATTACGCCTCGGCCTTGGCCGGCACGATGGTGACGCTCTCGCCACAGCCGCACGCGTCTGTCTGGTTCGGATTGCGGAACACGAATTTCGACGCCAGCCGTGTCGTCTCGTAGTCGATCTCGGAGCCGAGCAAGAACAGCAAGGCATCAGCGGCGACAAGAATCTTCACTTCCCTTGTCTTCCACCAACTCATCGAACTGCGCAGGCCCTGCAGCGTAATCGAGCGTGTATTCCATTCCGGCGCAGCCGCCGTTCACAACGCCCACGCGCAGATACGGCTTATCGCCCTTCGCCACGATCTCCTTCACGCGCGCTGCGGCAGCGTCAGTGAGCGTTACGATCTTTGGTCTCGGTCTACGCGTCATCGCCTACAACATGTTCAGTTCGAGCTTGGCTTCGTCGCTCATGCGCGCCGTCGTCCAAGGCGGTTCGAACACCAAATCTACTTTCGCGCCGGTTACGCCTTTGACCTTGCGCGCTGCGGTCTCAACCCAGCCCGGCATTTCACCAGCAACCGGACAACCAGGCGCCGTCAAAGTCATCTCGATATCAACGAAACCTTCGTCGTTGATATCGACCTTATAGATGAGCCCGAGTTCATAGACATCAACCGGGATTTCCGGATCGAACACGGTTTTGAACTGCGCCACCAGATCATCGGTGATGCGATCAAGCTCGGCCTTCGGCAGAGCGCTCGGCGGGGGAACGGAACCGTCCATCATCCTCTAACTCAGGAGCTTCCGCGCCTTATGCAAGGCCTCGACCAGCGCATCGACCTCTTCAAGACGATTATAGCACGCAAAACTCGCACGCGCTGTTGCGGTAACGCCGAGACGCTGCATCAGAGGTTGCGCGCAATGATGGCCGGCGCGGATGGCGACACCCTGCCGATCCAGTATCTGCGCCACGTCGTGCGGGTGCGCGCCTTCAACTGAGAACGCGACGATAGCACCTTTGTCCGCGGCAGCGCCGTGCAGCTTCACCCAGTTTAGTTCGCGCAACGCACTCATCGCGCGATCACGCAGCGCACCCTCGTGTGCTTCAATGGCGGCGCGATCCTGGCTCTCGATCCAATCGATGGCTGCCTTCAGGCCAACCGCTTCGATGATAGGCGGCGTGCCGGCTTCGAAGCGATGCGGCGGTTCATTGTAAGTAATGCGCTCGCGTTCAACGACGTCGATCATCTCGCCGCCGCCTTCGAATGGCTGCATCGCCGCCAACAGATCGCGCTTGCCGTAAAGCACGCCAATACCAGTCGGGCCGTAGAGCTTGTGACCAGTAAACACGTAGAAGTCGGCATCAATCGCCTGAACATCGACCTGCCCATGCACAGTCGCCTGACAACCATCGAAGAGCACTTTCACGCCCCTGGCGTGCGCGATGCGCGCGATGTCCGCTGCCGGCGTCTTAGCGCCAAGCACATTGGACATGTGCGTGATCGCGACCAGTTTCGTCTTCGGCCCGATCAGCGCATCGAGCGCCGCCAGATCGATGCCGCCATCATCGTCGATATCGAGCCATCTCAGCACCGCGCCTTTGCGCTCGCGCAGGAAGTGCCAAGGCACGATGTTAGAGTGGTGCTCCATCACCGACAGCACGATCTCATCGCCCGGTTCTACGTCGAGGCCAGCCGCCACGATGTTGATCGCGTGCGTACCGCCCTTGGTGAAGATGATGCTATCAGTCGTCGGTGCGTTGATGAAGCGCGCAACAGTGCTCCGCGCCGCCTCAAATGCCTCTGTGGTCTCGTTCGCCAGCGTGTGCAGCCCGCGGTGAACGTTCGCGTACGCGCCGCGCATCTGCGCGGCCATCGCTTCGATCACCGCTTCAGGCTTCTGGGCACTCGCGGCGTTGTCCAGATAAACAAGCGCGTGATCGTTCACCGAACGCCCAAGGATCGCGAATTGCGCGCGAACGGCGTCTACATCAAACGGTCGGTGGAATAGAGGCGCATTCATAGCATGCCCTCCTCATCGGTCTCTGCGGACAGCGGAGGATTGCCGGTCGCCAGCCAAGTCTGCATCGCGGCGATCAACTCATCGCGCAGCGCTTCCGGCAATCCATCGGGTGCTGTCTCCGCCAGGAACGCCTGGATTAGCAACCACCGCGCCTCACCCTCGGGAATGCCGCGCGAGCGCATGTAGAACAGCGCGCGCTCATCCAGGCCCCCGCGGTGTTGCCGTGGGCGCACTGAACATCATCGGCATGGATCATCAGCTCGGGCTTGGCGAAAATCTCGGCGCCGTCTTCGAGCAAAAGGCCTCGGTGATGCTGTCGCGCGTCCGTCTTCTGTGCGGCGCGCTCAACGACGATCTTGCCCTGAAACACGCCGCGACCGCCCTTACGCGCGACGCCCTTGATGAGCTGGCGCGTTACAGCGCCGGGCGCTTTGTGCTCGATCACCGATGTGAGATCGGCATGACGACCGGCGCCGACTAGATAAGCGCCGTTCATTGTTACTTCGACGCCCTCGCCCTCAACCGTCACATGCGTTTCAATCCGCGCTAGCCGTGCGCCGAAACAGAGCACATATTGCGTGTACTTCGCGCCAGCGGCCAAACGCACGCGCGTGACCGAGAGCGGAAGTTCTTTGCCGGTTTGGATCACAACGCGCGTTAGCTCGGCGTTTTCAGCAACAGTCCAATCGAACGACCGCGCGTCCATGTACCGATCATCGGTCATACGCTCGACGAAGAGGTGCTTGGTGCTGGCCTCCAGGCGCTGCGTACCCGGCGCCAAGCGTTCGATGATATCCCGCCCTTCGCGCAGCACATGGCGTTCGTCGCCAACTGCCTGACGAAGATCGGAGTACTTCCACGCCTCGTTGCGACGTGTCGGGAGTTCGGCGGCGATGCTCACGCCGCTCTCACATATGTGTCGTAGCCGTCGCGCTCGAGTTCGAGCGCCAACTCCGGCCCGCCACTCGTAATGATGCGGCCTTTGGCGAGGATGTGAACGCGGTCGGGTTTGATGTAGTCCAGCAGACGCTGATAGTGCGTGATCACCAACAGGCCGCGATCCGGCGCGCGGGCGCCATTTACGCTTGCAGCAACAATCTTCAAAGCATCAATGTCGAGACCAGAATCCGTCTCATCCAAGATGGCGAACTTCGGCTCAAGCACAGCGAGCTGCAGCGCCTCGAAGCGCTTCTTCTCGCCACCGGAGAAGCCGACATTGAGCGGACGCTTCAGCATCTCCTGATCGATCTTCAGCGCCTCGGCCTTCGCACGAAGGAGCTTCAACAATTCGGGCGCCGGCACAGGCTCCTGCCCACGCGCCTTGCGCTGAGCGTTGAGCGCGGCCTTCAGAAACGCAATCGCCGAAAGACCCGGAATTTCCACCGGATATTGGAACGACAAAAACAAACCTGCAGACGCGCGCGCCTCTGGCTCCAACGCCAGAAGATCCACACCGCCGAGCGTGGCAGAGCCGCTCGTCACTTCGTAATTGTCGCGACCCGCAAGCGCGTAGGAGAGCGTCGACTTGCCAGAACCGTTCGGACCCATAATCGCGTGCGTCTCACCCGCGGGTACGGAGAGCGTGAGGCCTTTGATGATCTCAGCGTCGCCGACAGCGACATGGAGGTCTTTAACGTCAAACACGCTGCTGCTTGTCCTTCTTGTAGTCCTCCACCGTGCGTATCGGGTCGCCGTTCAATTTCGCAGTCATCGTGAACCACACGCCCGCGAGTAGGCAGACGATCGCGAACACGATGATGCCTTCGAACATGTCGTCGTTCGCGCCCAGCCACGCGAACGCCACGGCGCCGCCTGTCAACGCCGACACGAAGATGAGCGACACCAGATAGCCCTTCCAATGGATTGGCGCGATTGCCTGGCGGCGGTCCTTCAGCGGGTGGCGGCGCGCAAACCAATATTCGCGTTGGCTCATGGGCAAAGCCCCGCCGTCCATTGACCCGCTTCGCCACCGCGCGCGCATTGCGTGCGACGATAGGCGTTCACCGGAAACCAGCCATCGGCCTCACGCCGAAACTCAATGCGGACGTGGCCGCCGGAAACCGCGTCATCTTGCAACCCAGTGCGCACGACGTCAGCGATCGCCTGATCACCATTCTCGCGCACGAAAGGCTAACATCAGCACCTTCCATGACTTCCGGTCCAAGCAGCGGCTCAAGCGCTTCCATCACCGCAGGTGCGCCAAATACGCCAACTTCGCTCGGCTCAATCGCAGTAAATGCATCATTGGGCGCGCCAAGAAGCAAAGCATCGACCGGCGGGATTTCGGCGCGCGGTGCATCAGTGGTTTCAGACGGCGCATCGATGCTCGGTGTCGAGCCTTCGGCTTCACGGTCCGGCGGTTGTTGGTCGCACGCAGCAAGTGCGATGACGCACGCAGCCACAGCATAACGCCACACGCTCATCCAACGCTCCCTTCGAGGCTGACTTCCAGCAATTTCTGCGCTTCGACCGCAAATTCCATCGGCAGCTTCTGCAAGACTTCCCGCACGAAGCCGTTCACCAGCAACGCGACCGCTTCCTCTTCAGGGATTCCGCGCGAGCGTAGGTAGAAGAGCTGATCGTCAGAGAGCTTAGTCGTGGTCGCCTCGTGCTCGAACTGCGCATCGGGCGTACGGGTTTCGACATACGGCACAGTGTGAGCCGCGCACTGATCGCCGATTAGAAGCGAGTCACACTGCGTGAAGTTACGCGCGCCCTTAGCCTTCGCGTGGGCAGAGACGAGGCCGCGGTAGGCGTTGGACGACCGACCAGCAGAGATGCCCTTCGAGATGATGCGCGAGCGGGTGTTCTTGCCCAAATGGATCATCTTGGTGCCAGTGTCGGCTTGCTGGCGCCCGTTGGCGACGGCGATCGAGTAGAACTCGCCTGAGCTATCGTCGCCGCGCAACACGCAACTCGGATATTTCCAGGTGATCGCCGAGCCGGTCTCCACCTGCGTCCAGCTGATTTTCGAGCGCGCACCACGGCAGTCGCCACGCTTGGTGACGAAGTTATAGATGCCGCCTTTGCCTTCGGAATCGCCAGGCCACCAATTCTGCACGGTGGAGTATTTGATCTCCGCATCGTCAAGCGCGACGAGTTCTACCACGGCCGCATGCAGCTGGTTTTCATCGCGCATCGGCGCGGTGCACCCTTCAAGGTAGGACACGTAAGCGCCCTTGTCAGCGATGATCAGGGTGCGTTCGAACTGGCCGGTGCCTTCCGCATTCATACGGAAATAGGTGCTTAGCTCCATCGGGCAGCGCACGCCCGGCGGCACATAGACGAACGAGCCGTCGGAGAAGACTGCGCTATTGAGCGTCGCGAAGAAATTGTCGGACGTCGGCACAACTGAGCCGAGATACTTCTTCACCAGCTCCGGATGCTCGCGCACCGCCTCGCTCATCGAGCAGAAGATGACGCCCGCCTCGGCCAGCTCCTTCTTGAAGGTGGTGACGACCGAGACGCTGTCGAACACCGCGTCCACCGCGACGCGCGGCGCGCCTTCGACACCGAGCAAAACCTCGGCTTCCCTCAGAGGTATGCCGAGCTTCTTGTAGGTATCGAGAATTTCACGATCGACATCCTCAAGGCTTTTGTACTTCGCGCCAGCCTTCGGCGCCGCATAATAACGCGCGGCTTGGTAGTCGATCGGCGGGTAGTGGACGAGCGCCCATGTCGGCTCTTCGATGGTCTGCCAGCGCTGAAACGCGTCTAGGCGCCATTGCAGCATCCACTCCGGCTCGCCCTTCTTGGCCGAGATATAGCGGACGATATCTTCGTTGAGCCCCGGTGGCGCGAACTCTTGCTCTAAGTTGGTGACGAAGCCGTGCTTGTACTTCTCCGCTTCCAGCGCACGCGTCGCGGCGACGGTGCCCTTGTCGATCGTGTCCTTCACCGCGCTCATGCTGCAGCCTCGCGGTTGCGGCGCGCGGCGACTTTCGTCAGCGCATTGAGCGCTTCATCGACGTCGCTGTCCTTTGACTCGTGACCGAAGCTCACACGCAGGGCGGCCTTGGCCAGATCTGGCGGCACGCTCATAGAGCTAAGAACGCGGCTAGAGCGCACTTTTCCGGAAGAGCACGCAGCGCCTGAGCTGATCGCCACACCTTCGAGATCCATCGCGATCACTGCCGTTTCCGCCGCCAAACCAGGCAGCGAGAAGTTCGACGTGTTCGGCAGGCGCGGCGCGTCGGCGCCGAACACAATTGCGTCCTTAGGCAAAGCGGCTTCGAAGCGATCACGCATCGCGGTCACGCGCGCTGCTTCAGCACCGAGATCCTTCAATGCCCACTCGACCGCTGTCGCGAAGCCCACCAAAGCGGCCCCGTTCTCCGTGCCGGGACGACGGCCGCGTTCTTGTCCGCCGCCGAAGCGGGTCGTCACGAACGGCGCGCCAGGCGCAAGGATCAATGCGCCAGCGCCCGGCGGGCCGCCAAGCTTGTGACTGGAGACGACCAAATACGTCGCGTCGAGATCTGCGATGCTGACGGGAATACGGCCGAAGGCTTGTGCAGCATCCACAAGCAACAACGCGCCATGTTCACGGCAAAGCGCGGCGACCTTTGATATCGGTTGAATGACTCCTGTCTCGTTGTTCGCGAGCTGGACGACGACGAGAGCAGGCCTTTCCGCCGCGCGGCCGATTGCTACAAGCGTTTCCGAGATCGACCAAACCGCTGGTCGACAATGGCGCGCGCGCGATGAACCGCTGCCGCCCCTTCGAAAAGCGCGTCGTGTTCACGTTCCGCAACAATCAGAGAAGGAGGTGGAAGCGGGTCCAGAGCATCGAGATCATGCTGGCTCACAGGCGCGCGCAGACGAGCTTGGTTCGCGTAGCTATCGAACGTATCCAGCACCAAGTGCAGCGCTTCCGTGGCCCCGGACGTGAACAACACGTTCTCCGCGCTCGCATCCAGCGCGCCGGCGATCCGCTCGCGCGCGTCTTCGATCATCGCGCGCATGCGGCGTCCGACACTATGCACCGAAGAGGCATTGCCGCCTGCCGCGAGCGCGCGCGACATCGCCACGGCCGCTTCGGCGCGGATCGGCGCGCCGGCGTTGTAATCACAATAAACGGGCGTCTTCGTCATCAAACTATTCCGCAGCGACCTGTGCGCTGCCATCGAAGCGTTGTTCGAGCACATCGGCGAGAGAAACCGAGCCGAGGAAAACTTGGATGCGGTCACCCATTTCTTGCCAGAGACCATGCGCGATGCAGCGGCCGTTGCGGCCGATGCAGCTTTTGGATGACGCAGAGTCGCAGCGCGTGGCCTTGATCGGCTCGTTTACGGCTTCGATGATCTCGGCCACCGTCACCAAACCCGCATCGCGCGACAAGCGATAGCCACCCCCCGGTCCGCGCACGCCGGACACTAGGCCGGCGCGGCGCATCTTCGCGAACAGCTGTTCGAGATAGGACAGCGAAATCTCCTGCCGGCGCGCCACTTCCTGCAGCGGCACGGCCCGGTCAGCGCCGCCGTGCAGCGCCAGATCGGCCATCGCCATCACCGCATAGCGGCCTTTCGACGTTAAACGCATACCTGTCCCTTCCCGCGCCCTCGCCCGCCCCCAAATTGAGTGCTAGAAGCCGCCCCCTTTGGGGCCGGGCCTCTTACGCTGTCAGCTAAGATACCCGAGTGTTTTAGTCAAGAATTAGCCGTCCAGAGTTCCTGCGGCGGTTGGGGTCGAAAAACGAATGCCGGAAGTGATTTTCCCGGGCGCCGCAGGGCGCGTGGAAGGCCGTTATCAAGAACCGTCGAAGGAAGGCGCACCGATCGCGCTCATCCTTCACGGCCACCCCCGCGCCGGTGGGTCGATGCAGGATCGCGTTACCGTCCAGCTCTATAAGCTCTTTACCTCCAAGGGCTTCGGCGTTCTGCGCTTCAACTTCCGCGGCATTGGCCGCAGCCAAGGCATCTTCGACAACGGCATGGGAGAATTGTCCGACGCTGCCTCGGCTCTCGACTATCTGCAAGCGATGAACCCGAACGCCGAGCAATGCTGGGTTGCGGGTATTCATTCGGCGCGTGGATCGGCCTGCAGTTGCTGATGCGCCGCCCCGAAATCGACGGTTTCATCGCAGTGGCGCCGCCAGCGAACCACTACGACCTTTCGTTCCTGGCGCCATGTCCGGCCTCCGGCGTCATCATCTATGGCACGCGCGATAGCGTGACGACGGCACAGGATATGGAGCGCGTGATCGGACGCATCCGCACACAGAAGAATATTAAGGTCGATGGCGCGCCGATCGAAGGCGCCGATCACTTCTTCCGTGGTCGCGACCCAGGTGAGGATCACCTCGAAGAAGTGGAACGGCACGCGCGCGAATATTTGGAACGGCGCCTCGCCGCGCCGCCCCGTCCGCCGACCTCTAAGCGCTAATTACTCGCCGGAGCTTCCGCCGCCGCCACCGCCACGCGGAGGAATGCGGGCTTCGGACCATCTGAAAAGCCTTAGCGGCCGCCAGAATCGCGATCTTCGCGGGGCTGGCGTTCGCGCCGCGGCTCACGTGGTTCGCGTGCTTCGCCTTCAGCCCTCGGCTGACGTGGCTCACGCGCTTCACGAGGCTCACGGGGTTCGCGTTGTTCACGAGGCTCGCCACCTTCAGTGCGGTCACCGCGCGGCTCACCTTCGCGGGCCTCGTAACCTCCGCCTTCGCGCTCGCCCTCAGGACGGAAGCGGCGACGGTTGCGGCCGCGGCGCTGGCCATCACCGCCACCTTCGCGGTTTTGTTGTTGGCGTTCGCCTTGAAACTCGCCGGCTGGTTGCTCTTCACCTTCGGCGCGGACTTCGGTTTCGTCTGAGCCTTCGCTCTCCGAACCACCCTCTTCGTCGCCCTCGTACTCGCCGTCGTTGAAGTTTTGTTGCTGCTGCACGGGCACTGCGGGCTGCATCGAGCGCACGAGCCGGAAATAGTGATCGGCGTGCTGCATGTAGTTCTCGCTCAACACCCGGTCGCCAGAGCTTTGCGAGTCGCGCGCGAGCTGAAGATAACGCTCATAGATGTACGCGGCGATGCCGCGGAATTTGGTGTCCGGACCGTTGGTCTCGAGCTGACGGTTCGGGTGCTGATGCCCGCCCTGGTTGTTGTGGCTGTGGTAATTACCACCACCGCCGCCCGGCTTACGGCCGCGGCCCCGCTGACGCTTCATTGGAAGTGCACCATTTGCTTTGTGGTTCCGTTCTGGGCGACGGCGCGTGGCCAAGGGCCAGCCGCGAAATGCGCCTCATTTCAAAAGCCCGTTCGATATGGTTCGGGCCGTGCCAAGCGGCGTCAAACGCCGCGATTTTACCTCTTACTGAGGGAGCTGCCGGCGGCGTCTTAAACGCCTGCCTGCGTGTTGAACCGACGGACAAAGCCCCTCCGCCATCGATTCCGGCTCCGAACCTAATGCGTCGCGCTCACCGTTCCAAGGGCTTTTTCCAGACAGAGGATTAAACCGCGCGCCCGACAACAACGCGGGGAATGCCTGAGAGGTCCCGCCGGGGCTCGCCGGTAGCCAGCCCTGCCTCTTCGGCCAGCGCCTTCACGCTCTCGGCCTGCCCGGCCCCGACTTCCAACGCAAACGCGCCGCCCGGCTTGAGCAGGCTCGGCAGCGCAGCCGCGATGATCCGATAGGCCGCGAGACCATCCGCGCCGCCATCGAGCGCGACGCGCGGTTCAAAGCGAGAGACCTCCGGCTCAAGGCCGTCAATGTCCGAGGTCCGAATGTAAGGCGGATTCGATACAACGAGGTCGAAGCGCTCGTCGATGTGCTCGGCCCAATTTCCCTGGCCCGCTTGCAAGCGCTCAGCGACACCCAGCTGCTCCGCGTTTGCACGCACGACCGCGAGCGCCTCTTCGCTGATATCAATGGCGACGCCGGTTGCGTTGGGACGCTCTTTGAGGAGCGCGAGCATGATCGCGCCCGACCCTGTACCTAGATCGAGGATGCGATGCGGCGCGTCGGCAGGAAGCGTCTCTTGCAGACCCGCCTCAACCACGAATTCCGTCTCGGGCCGCGGTGTGAGGACGTTCGCGCTCACCGCGAGGTCCAGCGTCCAAAAATGTTTGCGGCCAAGTATGTGGCTCACCGGCTCTCGTGCTTCGCGGCGCTTGGTGAGCACATCGACAGCGTGCACTTGTTCATCGCTGATGGCGCGGCGCGGGTCAGTGACGATGTCGAGCCGGGAGACGCCCGCGCCCGCTTCGAGCAGCAAGCGCGCATCCAGCACAGGCGAATCAACGCCTGCGGCTTCCAAGCGTTTGCGGACATCCGTCCATACGGAGACCAGTGTCTTACTCACGCCTCTTGCTCCATCGCCGCAAGCTTTTGCGCTTGATCCTCCGCGGCGAGCGCATCGAGAACCGGATCGATCGCGCCTTCGATCACTTCGGCGAGATTGTAGAGCGTGAGATTGATGCGGTGGTCCGTGATCCGCCCTTGCGGGAAATTGTATGTCCGGATCCGTTCGCTGCGATCGCCTGAGCCAATTTGGCCTTTTCGAGCGGCCGAACGTTCTGCGTCCTGGCGCGCACGCTCAGCGTCATAGAGCTTGGTGCGCAGCATCAACATCGCCTGCGCGCGGTTTTGGTGCTGCGATTTTAGCTGGCTAATGACGACGATACCTGACGGCATGTGCGTGATGCGAACCGCAGAGTCCGTCTTGTTGACGTGCTGTCCGCCGGCGCCGGACGAACGCATCGTGTCGATACGGATATCTTTATCGTCGATGACAATATCGACGTCGCCTTCAGGCTGCGGCAGCACAGCCACCGTCGCCGCAGACGTGTGAATCCGTCCGCCAGCTTCGGTCTCCGGCACACGCTGCACGCGGTGCACGCCGCTCTCGAACTTCAAGCGTCCGAACACGCCTTTGCCGGTGACGCTGGCAACGGCTTCCTTGACGCCGCCGATCCCCGTTTCAGAGATGTCTTCAAGCTCGAACTTCCAGCCACGCTTGCCAGCGTACTTCTGGTACATACGCAGCAAATCACCAGCGAAGAGCGCCGCTTCCTCGCCGCCAGTGCCGGCGCGAATTTCAGGATGGCCGAGGCGCTTTCGTCCTTGTCCTTCGGCGCGAGCAACAGCAGCGCTTGCTGCTCCAATTCGGACAAACGACCACGAAGATCCTTCAGCTCCAGATCGGCCATCTCCGCCACCTCGCGATCGCTATCTCGCGACATCGTTTCGAGATTGACCATCTCCGCGCGTGCAGCGCGCACGGCGCCAACGGCCTCAATCAACGGCTTCAGCTCTGCGTGCTCTTGGCTAAGCTTGACGATCTCAGCGCCATCGCTCGCGGCGGCGAGACGCGCTTCAACACGCTCGAACCGATCGACCGCCTGCGACAGGCGCCGTTCTAATCTATCGTACGCTGACATTGGCTAACTGAGGTCGGCAAAAATCTCGGGCTGCACTTCCGAGAGTTGCGGCTCGTCAAACGCGATCTCGTCCGGCGAGCGGCGTGCGTACGGCACGATCACTTCAACAGCCTGGCCGTTGGCGACTTCGAGGTGAAAACAAAGCGCCGCGGCATTGTCGCTACCTGAGCGGCCATCGAACACGAGACCTGCTGCGATCAAGCCATTCTCTTTTTCGTCCAGGCGAAAGCCCGCGATCAAAGCTGAGATGTGATCTTGCGGCGCCGAGCGATCGATCGGCAGATCGACATTGGTGTGAATCTGCTCGCCGGTCTTACGGATGCCCGCGCCAAACGGCGCGAACGAGCCGCCCTGTTTGAGGGCGGCATGTGCTGTGTCGAACAAGTACTCGTACGTGTCCTGCAGGTGGCGCTGCAGCATCGCTCAGCCCTTCGCTTCGCGCATCGTGCGGGCGCGTTCCTCAACCAGACCAACGATATGGTCGATCATGGAGCCATTGTCGACCTTATGCTCGGCCTTGCCGGACACATACATCATGCCCGCGCCCTTGCCGCCACCGGTGAAGCCCAGATCCGTCATCAGCGCTTCGCCTGGCCCGTTCACGACACAGCCGATTATCGAGAGCGTGATCGGCTCAGCGATGTGCGCGAGGCGCTTTTCCAACGCATCGACAGTCTCGATGACGTTGAAGCCCTGCCGCGCACACGACGGGCACGCGATGATAGTGACACCGCGTTGACGAAGGCCCAGCGACTTCAAAAGATCGTTGCCGACTTTGATTTCTTCAACCGGATCGGCAGCGAGCGAGACGCGGATTGTGTCGCCGATGCCTGCCCACAGAAGCGAGCCCATCCCGATCGACGACTTCACGGTTCCCGCGCGAAGCGCGCCCGCTTCAGTCACGCCGAGGTGAAGCGGCGCATCGGTGGCTTCCGCCAATGACTGATAGGCAGCGACGGTTAGAAATACGTCCGACGCTTTGACGCTAATTTTGTATTCGCGAAAATCATGCTCCTCGAGCAAAGCGGCGTGATAGAGCGCGCTCTCAACCATAGCTTCAGGACACGGCTCGCCGTACTTTTCGAGCAAATGGCTCTCAAGCGAACCGGCGTTCACACCGATGCGGATCGAACATCCGTGATCCTTTGCCGCTTGGATGACGTCCTTCACGCGCTGTGCATTGCCGATGTTGCCCGGATTGATGCGCAAGCATGCAGCGCCAGCGGCGGCGGCTTCGATCGCGCGGCGATAATGGAAATGAATGTCTGCAACGAGCGGCACCTTCGCGGCGCGCGCGATTTCGGCGAACGCAGCCGTGGAGGCTTCGTCCGGGCATGAGACGCGAACGATGTCGGCGCCCGCATCTTCCAGTTGCCGAATCTGATTGATCGTCGCGTTCGCGTCGGCGGTGACCGTATTGGTCATCGACTGGACCGCGATCGGCGCGTCGCCCCAACCTCGACCGCGCCAACGCGGATCTTCCGCGAGCGGCGGCGCTCGATCCGGCGCCAGGGCCGGATGTGGTGCAGGTCGCCTGCGGCGCCGTCCATGGGAGCACGTCCTTTCCAGCCGGAGATAGCGCGCCGGGAGGCCCGCTAACAGCCCTCGGAACTGCGGCTTAGCTGCGAGGCGGTGTATTGCTTGCCTGGGTCAGCGGCTGGATCTCGTCGATCTGACGGCCAAGAACCGGCATGCCAGCCGTTCCCAAAAGCCCGGCGGAGACGCCGTTCACATAAAGCTCAAACGCCCCACCATCGCGGGCGTGCAGGGTCCAGCCGGGGCTCGGATCAGGACGGTAAACGTCTCCGGCACGAAGGTTCCGGGAGAGGAACACGGTGCCATCCGGTCCCCGGGCTTCCAGCCAAGATTCCGCGACGGCTCGGATTTCGACCACGCGGCGCGGAGCGGCAGCGGTCGAGGCAGGCGTCACACCCAGCGTGCCAGCTTCGGAAGTGCTGGCGATCTGTTGTTCACTTTCGGCCCGGAGCTGAGAGTCGAGCGCACGCCAGCCGACAAAGCCAGCCGCGATCAGAACCAATGCCGCTGCGGCTGCCCACGGCGGACGTTGGCGCGGCTTGGATGTTGGCGTGCGCATCGCCGGCGCTGGCGCATCGTCCCGCGTCAGGGCGCATTCGTCCTGAAACTGGTCAACGATAGCTTTTTCTTCGATGCCCAGCTCACGGGCATAGGAGCGCAAAAACGCCAGCGCGTACGCCTTCCCCGGCAGCAGCTTGACGTTCATGTCCTCAAGCGCTTCGAGGAATTCCTTTCGCACGCGGATCCGGTCAGCGACCTCATCCACCGTCCAGCCACGTTGGCGGCGCGCTTCTGACAGCTTCCGGCCCGCGCGCCAGGCATCCTCAAGCACAGGCGGTGACGCCGCCGGCGGCTGACGTTGCGCACGTGCATCGACCGGATCGCCGGTCGGTTGCGGGTCGGTGGGTATCGGTTGCAGCATCGAGCGGTCGGTCACTCCTAGGAGACCTTACGTTTACAAAGGCAAATTTTGCGCCAGTGAAAAAGACTAATCACGAATCAAGCATACCTCAACGCGCGGCATATGCGCGTTACAGCGCATAGCCCTCAGAGATCGCAAATTCTGTGAGTTCGTTGCGGATCGAGGGCCGATTGCGGCTCATGAGCTTCGCCAGAACGCGCTCAACCGCCTGCACTTCCATCGAGAGGATCAGCCGCTTCACTGGGCCGATGCCCGAAGCAGGCATTGAGAGCCTGCGAAAGCCAAGTGCTGTGAACGCCATCGCCTCGAGCGGCCGCCCCGCCGCCTCGCCGCAGATCGAGACTTGCAACTGCGCCGCATCGGCGTCGTCACGTATGCGCTTCAGCAGACGCAGCGCTGGTGCGCTGAGAATGTCGTAACGATCCGAAACCCGCGGATTGCCGCGATCAGCCGCGAAGAAATACTGCATGAGGTCATTGGTGCCTATCGAGATAAAGTCGGCCCGACCTTTAAGATCCGGAATCGAGAACGCCAGGGCGGGCGCTTCCACCATGACGCCAACCTCGACGACCGCTGGCGGCGCTCGGCCGTTCTTGCGGCACCAGTCCAGCTCCCGGTCTACCAGCGAGCGAGCGGCGTCGAATTCGCTGACCGTCGTGACGAGCGGAAACATCACGCGCAGGCGCCGGTTGGCGGCAGCGCTGATCAGGGCCCGAAGCTGATAGCGAAGCAGAGCTGGCCGATCGAGGCCGATGCGAACCGCCCGCCAGCCGAGAGCTGGGTTCTCTTCCCGCTCCGCCGCCACATATGGCAGCACCTTGTCGCCGCCGAGATCGAGCGTCCGAAAGGTCACCGGGCGCAAGCCAGCAGCATCAAGCACATCCCGATACAGCATCGTCTGGCTCTCGAGCCGCGGCAGCTGCTCGGAGACCATGAATTGAAACTCCGTCCGGAAGAGCCCGATGCCCTCCGCGCCCGCCTCATCCAGGTGATGCACATCGAGCGCTAGGCCCGCGTTGAGCAGAAGCGTCACCCGTTCACCATCCTGCGTGACTGGCGGAATGTTCTTCAGTCGCGCAAACTCTTCGGCGCGCGCCGAGCGCAGATTAAGCCGCTGCTTGTAAGTGTGAACGAACGCCTCTTCGGGCCGCAGGCGCGCTTCGCCGCGTTCGCCGTCCAGCACAATCCGGTCGCCCGCTTCGACGCGAGAGAGCAAGCCAGGCAACAGCCCGACCATCGGGATGCCCAGCGCTCTTGCGACAATCGCGGCATGCGCAGTGTTTGCACCTTCCTCAAGTGCAACGCCCTTCAGCCGCGCGCCGTAATCTAGGAGCTCTGCCGGACCAAGTTCTCGCGCAATAAGCACAGCATTGTCGGGCATCGCCTGTGCGGCACCGCCTTCAACGCCTGCAAGTGCTCGGAGCAACCGGTTGTCGAGATCCTCAAGATCGTGGAGACGCTCGCGCAAATATTGATCGCGCGTGGCATTGAACTTCGCACGGTGCTCGCCGCGAATCCGTTCGACAGCGGCATCTGCGGAGAGACCTGCACGCACGCCCTGGCGCAGCTTGATTTCCCAGCTCGGATCATTGGCAAGCATGAGGAAAGTCTCGAGCACTTCGCGCGACACGCCGGAAATGCGGCCCGGATCGCCTTCGAGCATGTCCTCCAGCGCGAGGCGCACTTGCGCTAACGCGGCGTTCAATCGCTCTTCTTCCTTGACGGGATCGTCGGCGATGACACGTCCCAGTGGCGCATGCGGCTCGTGAAGCACCGCAGTGCCTATGCAAATGCCGTCAGAGAATGAGCGCCCAACGAGCAATTCCGGACGGCTCGGGACGGCCTCGACTTCAGCTAAGCCCGTCAGATCGCCGAACGCGCCCGAGGCGACCATTTCGGCAAGCACCATTGCGATGGTCTGTAACGCCTCGACTTCGTCCTCGCCGTAGAGACGCGAGACTTGGTTCTGCACGACGAGCACGCCGAAAGTCCGCTCCGAGCGCACAATCGGCACGCCGAGAAACGCACTGAACGGTTCTTCGCCCGTTTCAGGTCGATACGCGAAACGCTCATGGTGCGGCGCGTCCGCAAGGTTCAATGGTTGCGCCGTTTCAGCGATGAGGCCGACCAGACCTTCGCCCGGCTTCAGCCGCGTTTTGTGGACAGCGTCCGGCGACAGACCTTGTGTCGCGAACAATTCGTTGTAGCCGCCACGCGTCAGATAGATGGAGCACACATCCGCGACCATGGTCGACGCAACCATGGTGACAAGCCGGTTCAGCCGCTCTTGCGGCTCCGCGCCTGTCTCCATGATCTCCCGAAGCTTACGCAGGAGTATCCGGGATCCGCCAATGCTCGCGGGTCCAACCATGCCGGACTAGCTTCCTCCAACATCACCGCTCACGCGGCGTCTAAACCATAAGCGCTATGCAGCGCACGCACGGCAAGCTCTGTGTAAGCGGCATCAATCAAAACAGAGATTTTGATCTCTGACGTGGCGATTGCTTCAATATTGATGCCCTTTTGCGCCAGCGCCGCGAACATTGCGCGCGCGACGCCCACTTGGCTGCGCATACCGATGCCAATAACGGACACTTTGGCTACATCGCGGCGAATGTGGACTTCCTCGACGCCAATCTTCGCCTTGATCGATTCAATCGCTTCCGCAGCACGCGCAGCGTCGCGATCTGGGCACGTGAAGAGAATATTCTGACGTTCCGGCTGACGCGCTTCGCTTTGCACGATCATGTCGACGTTGATGTTGGCGTCCGCGAGCTTGGCGAATATCTCCGCCGCAACGCCTGGGTGATCCTCGACGCCAAGCAGCGTGACCTTCGCTTCGTCGCGCGAATAAGCAACGCCGGAAACAACCTGCTTTTCCACGATCTCATCCTCAGGACAAACGAGCGTGCCGGGATTAGGCGCGCCCGGCTCAACGAAACTAGACAGAACCCGCACCGGCACGCGCTTTGCGAACGCAAGCTCGACCGAACGCGTTTGCAAAACCTTTGCGCCCGCAGACGCAAGTTCGAGCATTTCTTCGTAGGAAATCTTCTCGATCCGCTGCGCCTTCGACACAACGCGCGGGTCCGTTGTGTAGACACCATCGACGTCGGTGTAGATGTCGCAGCGAATGGCATTCAGCGCCGCCGCCAACGCCACGGCCGAAGTATCAGAGCCGCCGCGGCCAAGCGTGGTGATGCGGTTGTCGTCGGTGATGCCCTGGAAACCTGGCACGACAGCAACGACGCCCTCGTCCATCGACCTGCCGATCAGCTCTTCGGGAATGTCCGCAACACGTGCCTTAGAATGCGCGTCGTCGGTGCGGAACGGGATCTGCCAATTCTGCCACGAGCGAGCGGGTATCCCGATCCGGCGCAGCGCCAGCGCCAGCAAGCCAGTCGTCACCTGCTCGCCGGCGGAGACGATGACGTCATACTCATCGTTGAAGTCGTTCGCGCTCATCGGCGCGCCGTTGCCGCCTTCGCCGGCAGCGCCACGCGCCAAGCCGACCAAGCGGTCAGTCTCGCCCGACATGGCGGACACCACGACAGCCAAGCCAAGCCCAGGCTTTCTCTCAGCCGCGACGATGCGCGCGACGCGGGCGATGCGGTCCACGTCGCCCACGGACGTGCCACCGAATTTCATCACCAATCGAGACATGGGGAGAATGTCGTTTTCCGAAGCGTTGGCAGCGGCATTAGCACGCTTCCGGGCTTTGGCGATACGCCTTGACCCGCATCGTTCCCGCGCCGATTTGGTTAGCTGATGTCCACCACCACCGACCCCGCCGAGATCGCCAAGTTCAGCGCGCTCGCAGCTGAGTGGTGGAATCCCAAAGGCCCGTTCGGCGCACTGCATCGCCTGAACCCAGTGCGCCTCCAATACATCCGCGATCTGGCGCTGAAGCATTTCGGCAAAGTCGCTCGCAAACCACTCGATTGCGTGCTCACTCTCGATCTCGGCTGCGGTGGCGGCCTCGTCTCCGCGCCGCTCGCGCGCATGGGCGCGAATCTCACCGCGATCGACGCCTCAGCAGAAGCCATCGGCGCCGCTAGCGCCTACGCCGAACAAGCCGGCCTCGACATCGATTTCCAAAACACCACCGCCGAGGCCCTCGTCGAACGCGGCGAAAAGTTTGAATTGGTGACGGCGCTCGAAATCATCGAACACGTCTCCGACGTGAACGTCTTCCTCTCCGCCGCGACCGCGCTCGTCGCCCCGGGCGGCCTGCTCATTCTCTCCACCATCAACCGCACGCCAAAGGCGCGAGCGCTCGCTATCACCGGCGCCGAACGCATCCTCAAATGGGCGCCCGAAGGCGCCCACGATTACGACAAGCTCGTTACGCCTGAAGAGATCCGCTCCGGCGCACCAGAACTGCAATGGGAGGAGCCCGTCGGCGTGACGTATCAACCGCTCGGCAACGGCTGGGCGATCTCTCGCGACATCGACGTCAACTACATGATCGGCGGCCGCAAGGGCGGCTAGACGGCACGCGAATGGCGCGCGGCGCCGTCTAGCCGATAAGAGTCGAAGACGTGCGCAACAATGCGGGCGAACGGCCGAGCGGCGGCCGGCACGCTAATCGTGCCGTTGTCGACTTCCACGATACCATCACGGATCAGTGGGGCGAGATCGGCTAGTTCATTCCGGAACTTCTCTGGCGCGTCGAGCTTGAGTTCGAAGTCGCAAAGCAAGCGCATGATGAGGTCCCGGCGCTCGCGATCTTCCGGACTCAACGCCCGCCCGCGATGTGTTGCAATCAACCCTCTGGCGACTTTCACCTGCCAATCGCTGACATTCGGTTCGTTTTGGGCATAGCCCTGCGGCAGCGTCGATATCGAAGATGGACCTAGCCCGATTACGGCGTCGCACTCGGATTCAACGAAGCCCTGAAAGTTGCGGTGCAGCCGGCTTTCACGCGCGGCGCACGCGATTGGGTCGTCGGGAAGCGCGTAGTGGTCATAGCCAATGGCGACATAGCCAGCGGCGCGCAGCGTCTCGTTAATGACTTCCGCGAGTTCAAAACGCCTCTCGGTCTCTGGTAGAGTTGCCTCATCGATCAAACGCTGCCGCGCCTTGAACCATGGCACGTGCGCGTAACCGAAAACAGCGAAGCGTTCGGGCCGAAGGGACGCTGCCAGCTCTGCCGTGCGACGGACGCTTTCTCGGGTCTGGCGAGGTAGCCCGTACATGAGATCGAAACTCAATCCGGCGATACCGACATCGCGGAGTCGACCCGTCGCCTGCTTGACGCAGTCAAACGATTGCTCGCGGCCGATGGCAGTTTGGACTGTATCGTCGAAATCCTGCACGCCAAGCGAGGCGCGGTTCACCCCGCACCGCGCGAACGTCTGCGCTTGCTCCTCGGTCAGAAGTCTTGGGTCAAGCTCGACTGCATGGCGTGCGAGCGCGCTCAGATCGAATTGTTCCCGCAGACGCTCGACGATTGACTGAAAGCGCTCCGCGTTGAGGGAATTCGGCGTGCCACCGCCCCAGTGCAATTCGCGGACGGATCTGGCGCGCGATGCCTTGGCGACTGCATCAATTTCGCACTGCAGCGCTGAAACGTACTGAGCAATTGGTTCGTCACGGCGCACGGCAAAGGCGTGACAACCGCAGTACCAACACACCTGCCGACAATATGGAACGTGCACGTAGAGGGAGACAACGGCGTCCGATGGAAGCTCACGCAGCCAGCTTTCGTAAACCGCGCCATCCACACTCTCGTTGAAGTGTGGCGCAGTGGGATAGCTCGTGTACCGGGGAACATTCAGCTCGGCGTATTTCAGAAGGCGACTGTCCACCTCCTACCTTTGCCATCCTCCGGGAACGGCATCCTTGATCCGGCGCAAGTATGCTAATTAAGCTTCTTCGGCTGCACCGGCGCCAGCTCCGGCGGCAGCGGCGCAGCCGGAATGCCCTCTTCCGCCAGCTCACGCGCCTGCTCCGGCGTGGCCTCACCCCAGATCGCGCGCTCTTCCCTGTCGCCTTGGTGCATTTTGCGTGCTTCATCGGCGAACTTGTCGCCGACGTAGTCGAAATTGTCCTTGATGTGCTCGCGCACCTTCGCCGCCATCGCCATGGCGACAGCTCGCTCGCCACGCTCAGCTTTCTTGCGCGAAGTCTGCACCGATGGCGCCATCGGCGCTTTTTCTACGTGCTTTGATCCGCAGTGCGGACATTCGACCAAGCCAGCTTCCGCCTGCTTGTCGTAATCGGCGATCGAGCCGAACCACGCTTCGAACTCATCACCTTTATCGCACCGAAGGTCGTACTTGATCATGGCCCAGTAAAATTGCGTCCGCCTTGCCACGCCGGAATCTTCTCCCGCGCGACAGACACAGCATCTAGGTCGAGATCGGCGACAATGTAACCCGGCTCATCATTGTCGAGCGCAGCGATGACCTTGCCCCACGGGTCAATAATCAGCGAATGGCCATAGGTTGAGCGCCCGTCTTCGTGCTTACCACCCTGCGCCGGCGCAATGACGAAGCAGTGCGTTTCAATCGCGCGAGCCCGCAGCAACGTCTCCCAATGCGCCTGCCCCGTCGGCACCGTGAACGCCGCCGGCGCCGTGATTATCTCCGCGCCACCGCGCGCCAAAGCGCTGTAGAGCGGCGCAAAGCGCACGTCGTAGCAGATCGTGAGCCCAATCTTCGCGTCCATTGGCCCAGTCACGATCACAGCTTCCGAGCCGCCAGCGAACGTATCACTCTCGCGATACGTCTCACCGCCGCCGAGCGTCACGTCGAACAGATTGATCTTGTCGTACTTGGCGACAACCTTGCCGCTCGGGTCGAACACAAAGGATCGGTTCCAGACTTTGCCATCGCCCGCATCGATCGATCCAGAGCCGAGCAACAACCAAACGCCCAACTCCTGCGTCGCCGAGCCCCAAGCTTTGATCTCTTGATCGATCTGCGCCGAGCCGATCGTCTTCAGCATGCGCGGCTTATCGCGGTCCAAGACCATCGTGCATTCAGGCGTCGCGATGAAGCGCGCGCCTGCCGCCGCTGCCTGGCGCAACCACGGCATCGCCGCTTCGCGATTGGCGGCCGGATCAATGCCAGAGCGAAGCTGTATCGCCGCCGCGCGCAATTTACGCATCAGGCGCCAGCCAAAAGCGGATCGAGCGCGCCGCGTTGCTCGAGCGCGTGCAGATCATCGCAACCGCCGACATGCGTCTCGCCCACAAAGATTTGCGGGAACGTCCAACGCCCTGAGCGCTGGATCATCTCTTGCCGCGTCAGCGGGCACCCGGTGGCGTCGATCTCTTTCACTTCAGCTCCCTTACGCTGCAACAGCGCGATCGCGCGTGTGCAGTACGGGCAAAAGGAGCGGGTGTAGACGGTAACTGGGGCCATGTTCCGACTCGAAGACTGTCAGATAGAAATATCCATTGGCCTTACAACGCGCGCTAGGGTCACTGCATGCACTTCTGCAGCTCCAGCTTTACGTAATGCACGGGCGCACGCCTCCAAAGTCGCTCCGGTGGTGAAAACATCGTCCACCACGAGGATCGTTTTACCTTTGTAGCTGCCGAACGCCTTGATCGCGCCGCCGACGTTCCTGCGCCGTTCCGATGCCGAAAGCCCAGCCTGGCTCTTTCGGCGCTTAACCCGAGTCAGCGCTCCGGGCTTCCAAGGCTTTCCGCCGGCACGGGCGACTGCCTGCGCCAGCCATGCGGCCTGGTTGAAGCTACGAGCGGCTAAACGCGTCCAGTGCATCGGCGTGGGGGCGACGAAATCGGCCTTCGCCAGCTGCTCAGCCGCCGCTGCGGACATCCACTTGGCAAACACCGGCAACCCGTCACGCCGGCCGCCACGCTTCAGATCAAGAATGAGCCGCCGCGCGTGATCGTCGTAAGCCAGAGCAGCCCGCGCTGTGTCGTATGCCGGTTTGCCACCCGCGCACGCTCCGCAGATATCGCCAGGATTGCCCCCGTCAGGCAGCGGGAAACCGCAGCAGCTGCATTGAGGGTCGGCGAGAAAGTTCAATTCGCCCCAGAGTTCGGCCTCAATGACACCAGGGCGATCGACGATCGCGTCTGACAGCAGGGAACGCGGCGGCCAGATCAAATCGGACAGGCGCGAGATCACGCCACGTTTCCGGAACGTCCCTGCCGCGCGATAGGATGTGCCCATGACCGATCCCGCCCTGGGACCATTCGAGCCACGGCTTGTCCGCCAGCGCAAGCGCCGCGCACGCGCACGCTTCCGCGACGCGTCGTTTTTGCACGAACGCGTGGCAGCGGATTTAGCCGATCGCCTCGAAGCAATCCCACGCCCGTTCCCACGTGTGCTCGCCCTCGGCGGCGGTGGGCTTTTCTCGGAGGAAATGCGCGCTCGCCCCGAACTTTCAGCCCGCATCTGCTCGATCCTCGAAATTGATCTGGATTTCATTGATCCCGAGCACTTGCCGTTCGCGCCCAGCTCATTCGAACTCATCGTCTCACCGCTGGCGCTGCACTGGGTCAACGATCTTCCCGGTGCACTGATCCAGCTTCGCTTCGCGCTAAAGCCCGATGGCCTGTTGCTCGCCTCACTCTTCGGCGGCGAAACGCTCAGCGAACTCCGCCTCTCGCTGATCGAAGCAGAATCGGAACTCACCGGAGGCGCGGGCCCGCGCATTTCCCCCTTCGCCGATCTGCAAGACATTGCCGGCCTCCTCCAACGCGCTGGTTACGCGCTTCCCGCCGCTGACCGCGATGTCGTCACTGTCCGCTATGGCGAACCAATGCGCTTGCTGGCTGATCTACGCGCCATGGGCGAAACCTCGGCACTCCGCGAACGCAACCCGCGCGCCCTGAGCCGCCGCATCCTCGCGCGCGCCTTCGACCTCTACCGCGAGCGCTACGCCGACGAAGACAACCGAGTCCGCGCCACCTTCGAAATACTGACCGCGACCGGCTGGTCACTGCACGAGAGCCAGCAGAAGCCACTTAAACCCGGCAGCGCAAAAACGCGCCTCGCCGACGCGCTCAAAACGAAAGAACAATCCGCCGGCGAAAAGCCCGGCGACTAACGCGGCATCCGCGTCATGCACCAAAAGTGTAGCCCCGGCAGATCGAACTCGTTCGTCACTTCAAAGCCGTGCCGCGCATAGAGCGCAACGTTGCGTTCAGTCGACGCCTCAAGATAGCCAACCGTCCCGCTTGCATCGAGCGGCGCAAGAGTCTCCTTGAGCATCGCTGAGCCAACACCCTGTCCCTGCGCCGCGCCTGAAACGCCGAGAAACTGCAGGTGCGCATGTGGCACGGCGGGATGGCACGACGTTAGTCGCGCACCTAGGTCCTGAGCCCGCTGCAACCCGGAAGCGCCCGCGATCGAGAGGAAAAGCGGCGTGTAATAGAGCTCACGCCACCACGGAAAATCGAACGCCTTCAACCCTGGACCCAGCCAAATCGCGGCGCCCGTCATCGCGCTGCCGCTCTCGGCGACGTATACCTCGCGCTTTGGGTGCAGCATGTTGCCAAGCACGGCGTCGAAGAATTTGCGGCGCCGGCGCTCTTTGGTCGCGTCCTGCTTCAGCCAATAATTGAGGCCCGCTTCATTGACGAACGCATCCGTCAGCACTGCGGCGGCCGTGTCCAGATCGTCTGGGCGCGCAGCGCGCACTTTGGCGCTCATATTTTTTCCGAGATCCGGATCGCAGCGCGGCAGCCAAATTTGATCACGGCCGAAAGCACTGGATACGCGGGCGCCTGATGCGCGCCCTGTTCGACGGCGGTGTCCTTGTGGGCGAGTTCGTCTTCACGAAAGCGCTCAACAACGTCTTTCAACTCGGCATCGACACCTTCGAGTTCATCGCTCTGGTGACCGTAGTGCTTCTCAATCACTTCCTCGACCGCCTCAGTGCACGCGTGCGCCGCTTCTTCGCCGATGAGCGCAGTGATGGCGCCCAAGCCAAAGCCAGCTACACGCCAAACCGGCGCCATGAGCGTTGGCCGCACACGCCGTTCAGCAATCAGACGATCGAACGTCTTCAGATGCTCCTGCTCGCCAGCTTCCATCTCGGCGATGAGCTTTGCGGCGTGCGACTTGCCTTGGATCCGGCTGAACACGGCTTTTTGGCCACGATAAATCTGGACTGCGCCATACTCGCCCGCGTGATCAACACGGATCATTTCATCAAGCCTGCGCTTCTCGACATTCTCACCAGGCATCGGCGGACGGGACCGGCTCATTGTTCGCGCTTTCCGGCGAGCGCCACGTAGAAGCTCGCGAGCGCCAGCACCAGGGAAACGATGGCGTTGTAGCCAGCCATCGAAATTCCGAACATCGACCAAGCAATTTCATCGCAACGCGGCGGGTGCAAAGCTTGGCCAAGATTGTCGAAGCTGAGATCACCGGGGTTCACTGTGCCGCCGACATCGCACTGCGCGATGACCCAGTGATGCTCGACCGCGACGTGATAGCCAGCCATCCCAGCGCTACCGAGCAGTACGAGCCCAATCGCAACGATAGCCCAACTCGTCCAGCCCGGGCGAAAGCGGGTGACGATCAGAGCGAGCACCGAAATCGCGACAACGCCCCAATGCCATTCGCGCTGCTTCAAACAGAGCGCACACGGCTGCAGACCCTGCATGCCTTGGAAGTAGAGGATGGCCGTCGCCAACATCGCGCCGGAGGCGAGTAGCGTCAGGATGGGCCAGATCGGGCGGAGACGAGAAACCATGTCCCGATCCTAGCCTGAAAATGCGGCCACAGTCTGCGGCGCGCCGCCGCGTTTAATTCGAGCCGGCGCCGGGCAAGTTCGCCACCCAAGTCGGGCAGATCGATGCCGTCCCGCCGTGCGTGCCAAACAGCATGTACGCGAGACCCGCCGCAACTACGAGCGCGACCACCAGCAAGACGAGCCCGAGGCGCTTCTCCATGACCGGCGCAATCTGGGGTCCGAATTTCTGAAACAGCCAAGCAACGATTAGAAACCGAGCGCCCCGGGTTATGAGCGACGCCACGATAAACACCGGCAGGGAAAACGACGCCAAGCCGGCTGCAATGGTAATGAGCTTATAGGGGACCGGCGTCAGACCCTTGGCCAGGATGATCAGCAGGCCCCAGCACGCGAATGCCATTTGGAAGGTCGAAAGCTGGCCTTGGAAAGTATCGAACTGCAGCAGCCATTCGCGGAAGAAATGCCCGATCGCATATCCGGCAATGCCGCCGAGCACAGAAGCAATCGCGCACACGATCGCGTAACGCAGCCATTTCTTTGGATCCGCCGCAGACATCGGTCCCAGCAGCAAATCCGGAGGCAGAGGAAAGAACGAACTCTCCGCGAACGAAACCAAGAACAGCACGCGCTCCGCATGTGGGCTGCGAGCCGCCGACATCATGCGTTCTTTAATTCCGTTCAGCATGCCCCGGCGCTAGCACGCTTCGGGCCAGGCCGTCATCGCGCGCGAGCGTCGCAATCTGCTTTCGGATGGTGAACGTTCTCGGCGTAAGCCAGCCGAAGGTCGCGTCAGCGAGCGTAGGCTGGTGCCCCGGTCGGAGTCGAACCGACACACCTTGCGGTACCGGATTTTGAGTCCGGCGCGTCTACCAATTCCACCACAGGGGCAACTGAGGCTTCCAAAGAAGAAGCGCTGAGGTATGAGGCGGAAAAGCCGGTGTCAAATCCGGCATGCGGGGGAAATGCCATGACCGACGAGAATATCGCAGGCGAGGAGACCGGCTTTGGCCGCTCTGGCCGCCGCGTTGGGCTTGTCCTGGGGCCCATGATCGCGATTGGCTTGCAACTCCTGCCTGCGCCCGACGGCTTATCCCCAGAAGCATGGCGCGTGGTCTCGCTCGCGGCGCTCATGGTTGTGTGGTGGGTCACCGAGGCGATCCCGATCGCCGCGACGGCGCTCATTCCGCTTGCCGCCCTGCCGCTTCTCGGTGCGACCAGCATGAAGGATGCTGCTGCGCCCTACGCCGACCCAATCGTGTTTCTGTTCATAGGCGGCTTCATCCTCGCCGCCTGCGTTGAGCGCTGGCGCCTGCATGAACGCATAGCCCTTTCGATCGCCTCAATCGCTGGTGGCCGGCCCGTCGCGCTCGTCGGCGGCTTCATGATCGCGTCGATGCTGATCTCGATGTGGATCTCGAACACGGCGACAACATTGATGCTGGCCCCCATCGCCATCGGCGCCGCGCGCGCCATGTCTGGCGGCGGCAAGCCTGATCTCGCGCTCGGTGGCGCATTGACGCTTGGCGTCGCGCATGCCTCCACCATTGGCGGCATCGGCACGCCTGTCGGCACACCCACCAACCTCATAGCTATGGCGTTCTTTGAGCGCGCCGGCGAACCCATCGCCTTCATTGATTGGATGACACATGCCATTCCGATCATGCTGCTAATGCTGCCAGCCGCGTGGTTGCTATTGTGCTGGCCGCTGTTCGGAAAAGGCCACACGCGCTTTGAGGCGATCGCCGCCATCGTAAAAGACGCACTCAAAGCGCTCGGCCCTATGACACGTCCTGAAATGCGCATTGGCGCTGTGTTCGCACTGACCGCGCTTGGCTGGATGTTTCGCGTTCAAATCGCCGAACTCCCCGGCCTTTCGGCGCTCACCGATACAGGCGTCGCCATTGCCGGGGCTCTGTTGCTTTTCTTTATACCGTCTGGCCGGGGCCGCGGCGAAAAGTTGATCGATTGGAAAACTGCGGAACGCATTCCGTGGGGGATTGCGATCCTTTTCGGCGGCGGCCTTGCTCTCGCCGCCGGCATGGAAAGCACGGGTCTCGCGGCTTGGATCGGCGAATGGATCGGCGGACTCGATGGCCTGTCAGCGTTCACTCTTGTCGCGCTCTTAGTGGTGACGACAATTCTGGTGTCCGAACTCGCCAGCAATGTCGCGACGCTGACATCGATGCTCCCGGTGGTCGCCGCTGTCGCCGCCGCGACCGGGACGCCACTTCAGCAGTTGGCCTTCCCCGTCGCGCTTGCTGCGAGCTTCGCATTCATGCTCCCAGTGGCCACCGCACCCAATGCAATTGCATATTCGTCCGGCTTGGTAACTCTCAAGCGCATGCTCTCCGTGGGTTTTGGCCTCAACATCGCGGCCATCGTGTTGATCATGACATTCGCGACGTAGGGATGGCCTCGGCCGGTGCGCGGGCTATGTTGGGCCTATGCCAACCAAACGCACACAAGCCGAAGCCGAAGCTGCCGTCCGCGTTTTGATCGAGTGGGCCGGAGACGATCCCGACCGCGAAGGCCTGCTCGAAACACCCGCGCGCGTCGCCCGATCGTATCGCGAACTCTTTGCCGGCTACGCCGAAAACCCGCGCGAATATCTGGAAAAGACCTTCGAAGAGGTCGGCGGCTATGATGAGCTCGTCGTGCTGCGTGACATCCGTGTCGTCAGCTTCTGCGAACACCACATGCTGCCGTTCATCGGCAAAGCGCATGTCGGCTATCTGCCCACCAACCGCGTTGTCGGCATTTCGAAGCTTGCGCGCGTAGTTAGCGCGTTCTCGCGGCGCCTACAAATACAAGAGAAGCTCACGGCAGAGATCGCCGACGCCATTCACGAAATCCTCCATCCCCAAGGCGTCGGCGTGATGATTGAATCCGAGCACTCGTGCATGAGCATGCGCGGCGTCAACACGCCCGGCTCGCATCTGGTGACCTCGCGTCTAATGGGCGTGGTGCGTGACGACCCAAGGACGCGCGAGGAATTCCTGCGTCTCGCGCGCAGCGAACACTAGAAAAGCGCCTCGACGCGATCCCAGAACGCTTTCGGTAGATCGAGACCTGAGAGGCGCTTTAGCTCCTGCGCCAAGGTCGGCGAGGTTACGTTGATCTCGATCAGCTTGCCCGCAATCACATCCAGGCCCGCAAACACAATGCCTTCGCGCTTCAACAACGGTGCGACTGCAGCCGCAATGGCGCGATCGTCGTCATCGAGCTCGCCTGCCGCTGCCTGACCGCCAACGGCGAGGTTTGCGCGAAAATCGCCCGCCTTCGGCAAGCGCTTTAGCGCCGCGAAAGGTTCGCCGTTCAGCACGAACACGCGCTTATCGCCGCCGGACACGGCAGGCAGAAACTCCTGCGCCAGGATCGGCTCACGCCCCGCCGCGGCGATGAACACACTAGCTTTGGCCTTGAAATCCGCGTCGCTCGCCGAAAGTTTGATGACGCCTTCACCGCCCATCATGAAGAGGATTTTGAGCACGACTTGATCGAAGCGCTTCGCAAACGCCTCCAGGGCGTCAATATCGCGGCCAACCCAGGTAATCGGCGTCAGTTCGGGAAAATGCAGGATCGACATCTTCTCGGATATGTTGCGGATGCCGACCGGCGGATTGATCACCAGAGTCTTCACCAACTCCAGCAAATACGTGTTGGAGACGTAACCCATGTCGAAGGGCGGATCCTGACGCACCAACACGACGTCAAAGTCGTCAACCGGACGCACAACTGTCGCCAGCGGCTCGAAATGCTTGGCCTCGTTGAGGCTCACCGACACTTGCCGTGCACGCGCCTTCACAACGCCGGTGTCGTAAAACACATCGTTCGGCGTAAACCACCAAATCTCGTGTCCGCGCGACTGTGCTTCGACCATGAGCGCAAGCGAAGTGTCATGGTTCACGATCATCTTCTCGATCGGATCCATCTGCACTGCGATACGAAGCGATTTCATCTAGCCAGCCTGCGCCTTGCGACCATTCTCTCGTGCGCCACGTAGCTGCTCGGCGATGAGGAAGGCAAGGTCGAGCGCCTGGGTGCCGTTCAGACGTGGGTCGCAGTGCGTATGATAGCGGCTGGAGAGGTCCTCTTCAGTCACCATTGAAGCGCCGCCCAAGCACTCGGTGACCTGCTGACCCGTCATCTCAACGTGCACGCCGCCTGGATAGGCGCCCTCGGCCGGCAGAATATCCGTAAACGCGCGCACTTCCGCCAGGATGCGGTCGAACGGCCGCGTCTTGAAGCCTGATGCTGTCTTCAGCGTGTTGCCGTGCATCGGATCGCACGACCAAACGACATTGCGTCCCGCCTTGGTCACCGCACGAACCAGCTTCGGAAGCCCGGCTTCAACCTTGTCGGAACCGAAGCGTGCGATGAGCGTGATGCGCCCGGCCTCGTCGCTCGGATTCAAGATATCAATCAGCTTCAACAATTCATCAGGCTCAAGCGACGGCCCGCACTTGATGCCGATCGGGTTCTTGATCCCGCGTATGAATTCGACGTGCGCGCCATCCGGCTGACGGGTGCGGTCGCCAATCCACACGAAGTGCGCGCTGGTATCATACCAATCGCCCGTCGTGGAATCGACGCGCGTCATGGCCTCTTCGTAGCCCAGTAGCAACGCTTCGTGGCTGGTATAGACCTGCACCTGCTTCATCTGCGGCACGCTATCGGGCGTAATCCCGCACGCTTCCATGAAGTCGATGGCTTCCGAAATGCGGTCCGCGATTTCCTGGTAGCGCTTGCCTTGCGGACTGTCGGCCACAAAGCCGACCATCCAACGGTGCACATTGTGCAGATCGGCGTAACCGCCGTTTGCGAACGCGCGGATGAGGTTCAATGTCGCCGCGGACTGCGAATAGGCCTTCACCAAACGCTCAGGATCCGGCACGCGCGATTCCGGAGTGAATTCCATGCCGTTGATGTTGTCACCCCGATAAGAGGGGAGTGTCACACCGTCCTGCACTTCGATTTGCTCGGAGCGCGGTTTGCCGAACTGGCCAGCGATCCGCCCGACCTTCACAACAGGACGCGATGCCGCAAACGTCAACACGACGCTCATCGCCATTAGTGTGCGGAAGGTATCGCGGATGTTATCGGGGTGAAATTCTTTGAAGCTCTCGGCGCAGTCGCCGCCTTGCAACAGAAA
Source organism: Caulobacteraceae bacterium (assembly GCA_016703335.1). Lineage (GTDB taxonomy): Bacteria > Pseudomonadota > Alphaproteobacteria > Caulobacterales > Aquidulcibacteraceae > Vitreimonas. The sequence continues at coordinate 58,189 of JADJCG010000020.1, forward strand.
CGCCTTGCCGGCCGCCACTTGCGCCAACTCGGCTTTCAGCTTGCGCGCTTCGCCTGCGAACACGAGGGGCGGATAGGAGCGCAATTGCTGCTCGACGCGCGTCAGCGCCGCCGGGTCCGGATAATCCGTCGGGATGTGCTTGGCCGGCAGCGAACGCCAACCTGCGGGGGTCCATTTTTCCTTCATCGTTCCGAACCCTAGCCGAACATCGGCGCCGCAAGCGAGGCCTCTTGCTGCACCTGCTCACCAAACATGGGCGCGATCAGCGGGGTGACCAAGAACCAAACCGCCGCTGCGGCAATTGTTGCGGCCAAGGCCGCCGCGAAATAGAGCGCCGCGTAGCGCCAGCCGCCGGTGAAAAACGCGATCACGCCCTTCGCCAACGTATTCATCAGCACAGCGATCATCACTGCGTGTGCACCAATCGTAGGTTCCAGTCCGCCGCGAACCAAGCTGCCGGTAGCGAGCGTAACGGCATCGACGTCGGCCAAACCCGCAGTTGCCGCAAACGGAAGCAACCCGGCTTGGCCGTAAGCATCCGCTATTATGCGGCCAACAATGATCACCGCACCCAAAAACGCTGCGAACTGAAACACTGAAACAAGATCGAGCGGGCTGCGTAGCTTTTGCGAAGAGTCGGCGCTATCGCCCTCGCGGTCAAAGTAGCGCATCGCGAAGGCCGAGCCGCCAAACACCAGCATCGCAGCCACAAGTGCTGGTCCCGCCTCTGGCACGACCGGAGTCGCGGTGATCGCCAGTAGTGCGATCACGCGACCGACGCTGATCGCAGCAGCTATAGCCGCCGCTGCGCCGCCGACCATTGCGTGCGTCTCTCCGGTTTTGACGCGCCGTCCCAGCTCCGCCGTCACGACCGTGGACGACACAAGAGCGCCTGCAGCTGCGCCAGCCAGTACGCCAACGTCGTTGCCTAGCACACGCACCGCGACGTAACCGGCGAAGGATGCGCCCGCGACGAGTATGGTCAGCAGCCACAGCTCACGTGGATTGATCGCACCCCACGGATCAACCGTGGTGTCGGCCAGCAGTGGCAACGCGATGAAGGTGGCGCCAAGGATGAGCAGCGCGGAGCGCAGCTCCTTCCATGTGATCCTATCGAGCCAATCGTGCAGTGCGCTCTTGAACGCGAGTAGGCCGACGAGCGTGACGCCTACTGCCGCAGAAATGCGTAAATCTCCGAACATCGAATAGGCGCCGAGCGCGAACACTAAGAGCCCAGCGATCGTACCCGTCACCGAAACATCATTGTCGCGTTGGCTCTCTCGCACTTTGAAGGTTACGAAGGCGGCGCCGAAAAGCAGCGTCAGCGCAGCGAATCCAATCTGCCCAACCGCCGGAAGCAGTGCGCCAGCGACGCCGCCCATCAGCCCAACAACCGCGTGCGTCCGCAAACCCGCCCCACGCATGCCATCCGGCGCGTCGCGATGCTTCCAGCCGCGTTCGACACCGACCAAAAAGCCGATCCCCAGCGCCATCGCCAAGCGCTGAAACATCTCAAGAAGAACCGGATCCGGCATCGCTGGCGAAGTCTTGGTGTGACCAATGGGTTCCTGCTACGGGCCGCGCCTGGTTGGGGAGCGCTGCAGCATTGCCAAGGCGTAATGCCCCGACTAGGTTCGCGCCACAGGGGCGGGACGGGACAATTTCATGGCAATCGCGGCGTATCTCGCCTTCGAACCGGACGACGCAGGCGCCGCACGACCCATAGCTGCCGAACTCGAACAACATGGTTGGACGGTGCAGGCTTCTGGCCCTGAGTATCGTGTCCAGGACAAGCTGGGAACTTTGGTTCAGGCGGTCGGCCAGGCGGGTATCGTCATCGTGCTCGCATCGCCGGCCTCACAGGCAAGCGCGTGGATTCGCCGCGAAGTCGCCGCGGCTCTGAACAATGGCCGCACGATCGTGGTGGTGCAGACAGCCGATCTCGCGGCCGAGTCCTGGTTCAATCAGACGCTCGATCCTTCGACATTCATCGACTTGAGGCGCGGGGCGCGGTCCGAGACACTCGCCAAGATCATCGAACGAACGCGCACGGCGAGTGGGCGCGGGCGCGTTATCGCCATGCTCAACATCAAGGGCGGTGTCGGCAAAACGGTGCTAGCGGCCAACCTGTTTGCGGCGGCTCACCTCGCCGACAAGCGCGCGATCAGCTTCATCGACCTCGATCCGCAGCATAACCTCACGCAGTATTTTCTCTCACCGGGTGAACGCAATCGCATCCGCGACCGCAACCACACGCTCTATGGCATCCTCAACGCCCGTGGCGATCATTCGATACCTGCCAGCGACTTTGGCGCCATTTCGATCCCGCTCAATCGCGTCAAGCGCGGCAACAAGGCGCCGAACTTCGAACTTGTCGCTGGCGACGAGCGTTTGTTCGAATTCACGCTCGACACGCGCCCCGATCGAGACAAAGCCGAAGCGTTCACCCGCTTTCGCGCACTCGTGGCCGCGCTTCGCGCCCGCTCCGACGCGGTGATTATCGACTCGAACCCTTGCGCGACCTTTCTCACCCGTTTGGCGATCACAACAGCGGACCACATCGTCGCCCCGGTGCGCCCGGAGCGCTATTCGCTCACCGGGTTGAACATGCTTGAGCATGTCGTGCGTGAGGTCAGGGGAAGGCCGTTGCAGCCCAACGAATTCTCGGTGCTCCTGAACGGTGTGAACGACCGCACGCGCTCCGGGGAAACTGGCGACGCCGACACGCTGACCCGTGCGGAGATCCAGAACGCGCCCTTCTTCGGCGGCGCGCTGCTTCCAGACGAGGTGCCCTATTCGGCCGTTCTGCGTTCAGCGCCGACTGAGCGCTTCGCCGCCAACCCGATCAATGTCACGGCAATGATGCGCGTGGGCGGACGCCCCGCCAAAGAATCACTCGCCCGCGCCGCGGCGGCCATTCTCCGGCGGGCCGCGCCGTGACATTGAAGCCCGCCGACGCCAAGCTCCTTCGCACCGCTCTGGGACGCCGCTCGCGCGTCGAGGTGCGCAAGATCTTCAAGCTCGCTCGAGACCATACGGATAAAACCCTGCTCGCTGCCGCGCTGCCCACCCCGAAGAAGGCTGCGAAGCCGAAAGGCGATCCGCTGGTGCGCGAACTCGAGCAAACCCTGAGGCCGATCATGGGCCCGTCACATGAGAAGGCCGATCTGCTGATCGAACACATCGCCAAGACGTACAAACGCAAGCTGGCGTACCAGCCGAAGGGGCTGGCCGACGCTACCCGCCAACTCCGCACCAAGTTCAGCGACGATCAGATCAGCGCCGGGGCCAAAAGCTTGGTCTCGCATCTGAGCAAGCTCTACGGCGGAAGCGACGGCGTCGTGTAACCCACACCTCGGCCTGGACGAACTTGGCGGCGTTCACCAAGTTAGGTCCCATGACAATTTCAGCCTCCGGCTTCGATCTCACCCACCAAGCGCCACCAAGCGCGCGCGCTTAGAGGCCAGTCTCACGGATGAGGAGCGCCGCGTGCTTTTGCACCACGGCACTGAAGCGGCGTTTTGCGGCGGCCTGCTCAATCAGAAGAAATCCGGTGTGTATTGCTGCCGGCTCTGCGGGCTGCCGCTGTTTCGCCAGGATACAAAATTCGAAAGCGGCACGGGCTGGCCCAGCTTCACCGGCCCTATCGACCCGCAGCACGTCCTTGGGACTGAAGACAATTCCTACGGCATGCGGCGCATCGAGACGCGTTGCGCGCGGTGCGACAGCCATCAGGGCCACGTTTTTCCGGACGGCCCGCGTGCGGCCGGTGGCCTGCGCTACTGCATCAATTCGGTGTCGCTACAATTCGTGGCTGACGGCGAGGCCCTGCCAGATCCACTCGGACGCGCAGAGCGCATCGCCGCTTAGTGGCGCGCCTTCTTCAGCTGCTCGATCAGCCGGTCGAGATCGCGCCGCATCGCATGCGTAATGATATCCTCGGCCTCTGTGCCTTTGAACGTACTTAGCGCTCGGAAACCACGCGCCCCACCAGCAGGCTGGCTTCGTTGGTGTCGTTCGTGAACTGGCGCGCCTTGGCGGCAAGCTCGCCTTGGCGTGAAAGAATGGCCGTCACAGGCTGCGCCATGAAGCGCCTCCATCTGCTTCGGGCCGAACAGCTCCCCCAGTCCGCGCGGCAGATGACACGACGATAACAGAGATTTCCCCAATTCAGAGAGGTAATCGTGGTGTGTGGAAAGTTTTTTAGACGGGTCTCGGAACTGACAAGGCTTCATTAAGTCTAACAGCGTGCAATGCGTGAGCTGTCTTGACGCCGTGAAAGGTTCGGCGACCATGTTCGCAACGTGACAAAGCCATTTCCAACCAAGAATCTGCGCTTCTTTCTGACAGCGCCGTCTCCGTGTCCGTATTTGCCGGGCCGGAAGGAGCGCAAGGTTTTCACCGCGCTCGATGGCCTCGACGCCGGCGAACTACACGATGTGCTCACTGGCGCGGGCTTCAGGCGTTCGCAGAACATTGCTTACAGACCTTCATGCGACGCCTGCGATGCGTGCATCTCTGCGCGCGTGCCGGTTGAGAAATTCGAGTTCACGCGCCGGTGGCGCAAGATCATGCTGCGCAACGCCGACCTCACGCGTACGCTTCGCCCGGCGCAGGCCACGGAAGAGCAATTTCGTCTGCTGCGCCGATATCTCGCGTCCCGTCACGCCGACGGCGGCATGGCTGAAATGAGTTTTACGGACTTCGCCGCCATGGTGGAGGAGTCCGCCGTCCACACGCACATCGTCGAATATCGGTACAGCGACGGCCCGAACAAAGGCGAACTCGCTGCCGCTGCCTTGGTGGACGCGCTCGGGGACGGACTTTCGATGGTCTATTCGTTCTTCAATCCTGAAGACGCGCGCCGCAGCCCTGGCGTCTACATCATCCTGGATCACATCCAGCAGGCCCGCGCCGCAGGCTTCGGCTATCTTTATCTCGGCTACTGGATCCCAGGCTCGGACAAGATGCAATACAAGGCCGAGTTCCGCCCGCTTGAGCTGCTGCTGGGGGGCGAGTGGCGCCCTTACGAGCCGGTGCAGTTCTAACCTCACGACACATTATCGCGCCGCTGCTTCGCTGTAGGATAGATTTCCGCACGAGGTGAAGCCATGGCTGAGTCGAAGAAGGCGCTTTGGCGCTCCAGCGAAATTCCGGCCGCCATGCGGCCCTTCACGCAGAAGCTCAACGCGAACTCACTGTTTCGCGCCGCAGGCCTTTCGCGCCTGGCCGGTATGAGCCGCGCGCACGTGAGCTTGGTGAAGCTGCCGCCCGGCAAGGATAGCTTCGCCTATCACGCGCACATGCTCGAAGAGGAATGGATCTACATCGTCTCCGGCCGCGCGATGGCGGACATTGATGGCAAGACTTCCGAAGTTGGCCCCGGCGACTTCATGGGCTTTGCGACGCCGTCAGTGCCGCATTTGCTGCGCAACACGTTCGACGAAGAGTGCGTCTACCTGATGGGCGGTGAGGATCGGCCCATAGATGTCGTCTCGTATCCCGAGAACGATAAGCGCTACCTGCTGATGCAGACCGACAAAGGCACAGAGTTCTACGAATTGGGCGAACCGATCAAACCGATCGGCAAGCCGGACTAAAGCACCACACCTTCGCGCGTACGCGCACCTTCAGGCGCTGCGTAGCCAAACCGCGCGCACACGCGACTGTTCATCGCTTGAGGGCCTGGCGGCTCATCGCCGGAGAAAACAAGCAGGGTGACGACCGTCGCACGCTCGTCGTAGGCCAACGCCACGTACTGAGGACGCTCAGCGCCGCACAAGCCGATCACGCCATCGGGTACGACCTGTTCGGTGACACGGCGCAGCTCGACGTTCAAGTTTCCAGGGCCGACCACGGCAGCGGCATAGCTATCCCCGTTCTTCGCCATGAGATCGCCGCCGCGGCGCGGGTTCAGCGTGCGTGTGTAGAGGGTGATGCCGTTGGTGAAGGTTACGCCCGCGCGTTGGATGACCATCCCACCGGTGACCGAGCGCGCCGTATTCGATGACGCTTTGTAGTCACCGCTCAACTCGGTGGTGCTGGGAGGCCGCGCGTTGGTCGCCGCGTCCGAATTGGGCGCCGCCGTGCAGGCGCAGAGCGCGAGCAATGAGAGGGCGGCGAGGACGTAGCGCATGGCCGCTGTTTACCCCCGCCCGCCGGACGCCGCGACCCTGCCCCATCGCAAAACACGCATGATTGGTCGCTTACTCCGGCACGCCATAGGAATACACCGCACGGACCTCACTGTTCGTCGCATTGCGGCGCAAAGCGACAACCTCATGGTGCGTATCCCAGGTTGACCAAGAATCCTTCGGCGAGAGTCGCGGCCTGTGCCGAGATGGCTTCATCCGGTTGCGGCGTTTCGCGATCGTTGATGCCAGCGGGCGTGAACAAGTGGCCGTAGCCGCGATAGATCTTCAACACACAGCGATCACCATAGGTGCGCATCGCCTCGCAAAAGCGCTGCGCGCCGGGCAGCGGTGTTTCGCTATCGACGTCGCCTTGCAGGATCAAAGTCGGCGGCAAGCCGGCGCGCACGTTCGACAAGGGCGACAACTCCCGCGCTGCTTCTTCGCCGGCCAAACGCGCAAACCAGCCATCGCGCTCCAGATCGAGCGCTGGCGAAACCAGCACAAGCGCGTTGTGCCGCGCACGGGTATCCTCGGATTGCGCGGTTGACACTGCGATCTGGCCACCGGCGGAGACGCCGTAGGCGGCGATGCGGGTTGGGTCGATGTGAAGTGTGGCTGCGTTGTCGCGAAGCCAGCGGATGACGCTACGCGCGTCGGCGGTGGCGAGGCGTGGGTTGCCGAGGCGATACTCGACAGAGACCGTGAGCATGCCGCGCTCGGCGAAGCGGCGCGCGCGTGGGTACATCCATGTAGCGTCACCGGCGACCCAGCCGCCGCCATGCAGCAGCACGACTGCGCCTCGGGCGGCTGAACTTGGGCCTGTATCGAACACGTGGGCTTCGACAATAGCGCCGTCTTCGCTCGCGATGCGCTCAACGCGTGGCGCGCGTTCGGTCTGCGCCGATGCGTTCAGCGCAATGAGCCAAAACAATCCCGCAAACACAGCCCGCATCTTAGTCCCCCACGCTGACGCTAATGGCAGGAGGCGCAGAACGCAAAGCCATCCGCTATTGGGCGGCCGCCAGCGCGTAATTGAACGTGCCGCAGAGTTGCGAGTTGTGGGCGTTCGGACCGGGCGCGTCGGCGCCGGAGAAGACGAGAAGTGACAGCGTCTCCGTGCCGTGCGCGACGATGACGTGGCTCACCGTTTGCCCCTCGCCGCACAATTGCGGATCGCGCGCATCGGCGGCAACGCGGACAAGATCGACGCGGCGCACTTCCATGTTGAGAATGTTTGTATTGCCGGTGACGTCGCGCGCTGTGCCGCCGCCTGCCGACAAATCTGCGTCGGGCATCAACATCGTCTCGGTGCGGGCGCCTTCGATGCGAAAGCCTTTCTCAAAGCTCAACACGTCCGGCGCGAGATCGAGGGCGCCGGTGATCGACATCGCCGTATTCGAGATTGCGTCGTAGTGAGCGACGAATGCTGTGGATGCCGGCGCCTCCGCGGACGTTGCCGCCGTCTCGGGCGCAGGCGCCGTAGTTTGCCCGCAAGCAGCCAGAGCAAGAGCGGTCAAAGGGAACACGAAGCGCATGAGATTCTCCTCTGCGTTCCATCTAGCACGCGAAGCGTGTCCGTCACGCGCGCGGCGCGTACGGAAATATGGGAGGACGGGGCGCGTGGGATACGCCTAGTTTAGTTCCTTGAAGCGCAGATCATCGCTGACCGGCGCCGCGCGTCACACGCGCCCCGTTGCGATCTGTGCTCGCCAGGCCGCCACCAGGAGGTCTTTCACTCCCTTGGAACGGTCCCCGGCGGCGTGCGGGCTTCGTGCCGACAAAGTCCCGGTATGCTCCCGCAGTTGGCGCATTAGAGTTGCTGCTAACCCGCAGGCTTCTCTGCGTCGCAACGCCGAGGGCGTACGCAGCAGATCACGCTCGATCGCATCCCGGCGCTTCGTGTGGCTCGGCTAGCCTACGAACCTCCCGTGCGCGGGACGGCGTGAGTATGGCGCGGGTTCGGAGGTGTGGGATAGATTCTGGCGCGGGCGTTGATGGATATGGGATTTTGGGTGGTTTGCTGTGGGATAGATTGGGAGCACGCGCGAGTCAGTGATGGCTGGCAGGAACCGGAGCGCAGGTTCGCGTGCGGGGCCTGTGAACCGGGCCAACCATAGCTTGCCTTCAGGAGGAGAGGCTTCCACCTCCGCCGCTCTCCAACCCAACGCGCTCTTCCCCCCGCGCCCGCCCACCCACCCCAGCATCAGTTCCTATCTAGGCCTGGGAATTTCGGGACGCCTCAGCGGGGGGCTTCTGCGAGGTCCACGCGTCCGTGTCAGGCGACCGCCCCGGGGCTTCAAGGAGCCGTCGGTCGCTTCCATGCGCGGCAGGGGGCGTTCGACTGACCTGCGCTTGGGGGCGCTGCTGCGGGTCGCTGCTCGCTTTTTTATCGGGTCGTCTTCACCGCTCACGCGCCCTCACAGCGGAATGTTGTCGTGCTTCTTCCAGGGGTTCTCTAGCTTTTTGTTCTTCAGCGTGCCGAGGGCGCGGATGATGCGCTTGCGGGTTTCGCGGGGCATGATCACGTCGTCGACGTAGCCCAGGCTCGCGGCCACAAACGGATTGGCGAAGCGGTCGGAATATTCCTGCGTGCGCGCCGCGATCTTTTCCGGATCGCCGATGTCGGCGCGGAAGATGATCTCGACCGCGCCCTTCGCGCCCATCACCGCGATCTCGGCGCTCGGCCACGCATAGTTCACGTCGCCGCGCAGGTGCTTGGAACTCATGACGTCATAGGCGCCGCCATAGGCTTTGCGCGTGATCACCGTGACTTTCGGCACCGTGGCTTCGCCGTACGCGAACAAGAGCTTGGCGCCGTGCTTGATGAGGCCGCCCAGCTCTTGCTTGGTGCCCGGCAAGAAGCCCGGCACGTCCACGAATGTGACGATCGGAATGTTGAAGGCATCGCAGAAGCGCACGAAGCGCGCGGCTTTGCGCGAGGCGTCGCTGTCGAGCACGCCGGCGAGCACCATCGGCTGGTTGGCGACGATGCCGACGGTGGAGCCATCGAGGCGCGCGAAGGCGGTGATGATGTTCTTGCCGAACTCAGGGCCAATCTCGAAGAAGTCGCCCTCGTCGACCACCTTCAGGATCAACTCCTTCATGTCGTAGGGCTTGTTCGGATTGTCGGGGATCAGGCGATTGAGCGACGTTTCCTCGCGCGTGACATCATCTAAGTGCGGGCGCGTCGGCGGCTTTTCGCGGTTGGAGAGCGGCAGGAAATCGATCAGGCGGCGCATCTGCGTCAGCGTCTCGAAATCGTTTTCGTAGGCGCCGTCGGCGACACCTGATTTGGCCGCGTGCACGCGCGCGCCGCCGAGTTCTTCGGCCGTCACGACTTCGTTGGTCACGGTCTTCACCACGTCAGGCCCGGTCACGAACATGTAGCTCGTATCCTTCACCATGAAGATGAAGTCGGTCATCGCCGGCGAATACACATCGCCGCCCGCGCACGGGCCCATGATGACGCTGATCTGCGGAATGACGCCCGAGGCCAGAATGTTGCGCTGGAAGATGTCGGCGTAGCCAGCCAGCGATTCCACGCCTTCTTGAATGCGCGCGCCGCCGGCGTCGAAAATCCCGACGATCGGCGCGCCGTTCTTCATCGCCATGTCCTGCACTTTGCAGATCTTGGCCGCGTGCGCGCCCGAGAGCGAACCGCCGAACACGGTGAAGTCCTTGGAGAAGACGTAGACCAAGCGGCCATTGATGGTGCCGTAGCCGGTGACGACGCCGTCGCCCGGGATTTTGGTTTTCTCCATGCCGAATTCGTGGCTGCGATGTTCGACGAACATGTCGAACTCTTCGAAGCTGCCTTCATCGAGCAAAAGCTCAATGCGCTCGCGCGCCGTGAGTTTGCCTTTGGCGTGCTGAGCCGCGTGGCGCTTCTCGCCCCGGCCTGCGCGCGCGGCGGCGCGTTTGGCTTCGAGTGCGGCGATGATGTCTTTCATTGGTTCGTCCGAGCGTTGATCGAAAGGGAGGACATAAATTGATGCATCGAGGCGATGTCGATGTCGGCGTTCTCGCCGCCGCCGGCGCCGCAGGCGACGGTGTAGCGTGTCGCGGCATCGGCGCCCGCGATGGCGAAGACTGCTTGCATATGACGAAAGTTGCCCGTGTTGCGATCGAATCTGACGACGCGCACGCCGTTCACGATCTCGTTCGAGAAGGTGTGGACCTCGTTGTCGGCAGCCGCGGGTCCAAACAAGCTTTCGGACGTCGCGCCCGCGCTGGCGGCGTTGAGCAGCTCTTGCGTCAATTGCGGGCCGCGCAGTGCTTCAACTGAGCACTGCCGCAAAGTGTCCTGACCCAGAATTTGTGTTTGCGACGCGATGGTCAGCAGGCGCTGTTCGTCCGCGCTCGGATCTTCAGTGTTCGCCCAGCCTGCGGGAATGGTGACGCTGAAGGCGCCGCTTGGCGGCGTCCAACCGGACTGCGCGCCGGGCGCCACTTCGGCTGGCGCGGGCTCTGCAGCGGGCGCACCGCCACAGGCGGCGAGCGCGAAAACAGCCAGGAGACTGACTCTCATAAGGTCCGGGTTAATGGCCGGAGAGCCGCCAAGCAAGCAGCTCATACGCGCTTACGGGCCTCGGCGACACGATCCTGTAAGTGCGGCAGGCTTGGCCAACGGCGGGCGGCGTCCTCGTACACGCCGCGCGCGTCGGCCTTGCGTCCGAGCGCTTCGAGCGCCGCGCCGCGGTTCATAAAGAGCACCGGCAGGTCGATGCCTTGCGCGATCAAGCTATCGAAGATCGCAAGAGCTTCCTGCGGTCGGTTCAGCATCATCAGGGCCGCAGCCTTTGCATGCTGTGCGTTAGGATCTTGTCCAGCTAGGCGTAGAGCGTTCTCAGCCGCAACGAGCGCCTCCTGCCCCTTGCCTTGCGCGCGCAGTGCGTTCGAGAGCGATTCCAATGATGCGGCGGACACCGGCCCTTGTTGCGCAGCACGTTCGGCGTCCGCGAAGCGCTCTAGGCGATACAAGCTTTGCGAGATGGCGACGTTGAGATCCGGCCAGTTCGGATCAATAGACGCTGCGCGCGTGTAAGCTTCCAGAGCGCCGGTGTCGTTGCGTTGCTGCGAGAGAATGTGGCCAAGCGCAATGTTGTGACGGAGCGAATTCGGCTCCGCATTCAAGGCGCCGCGCATGAGTTGCTCGGCTTCTTGTACGCGCCCCTGCGCCATGCGGACGCTCGCCATGAGATGCTGTGCATCGCCCGGGGCGCGCGTGATGTCAGACCATGCTTGGGTGAGGATACGCTCCGCGCCGGCGGCGTCACCTCTGTTGAGGGCAAATTCCGCTTGGTCGAGGGTGTCAGCGCTCATCTCATCACTCCGTGGCGTTCGTTTGCAGCATCAGGCCGGTCGGTTCAAGCTCGCGCGTCACGCCGGGACGACATCGAATGGAGCGGTGAGCCGCTCGCCTTGCGAGAACGGTATGGTGCCGTGCCACATGTATGAAGGGAAAAGCACGAGGCGGCCCTCTTTCGGCTGCACGATCTTTTCCGCCGTGCAATGCGGTAGCGGCCAGCGTGGCTCGCCGAACTTGATCCAGCCTTCCTGACCGACGCCGGTTTTGGTCACCTCCGGCAGCGAGACGTAATAGGCGGAGCTGATCCACCCGGCCGGGTGCAGGTGGTTCACGTGATAGCCGTTGGGCTTGAGTTTCACTGACCAGCTACCTGAGAGTTTGAAGGCGCCGGTCCTGCGCCCGCTCCAAGGATGATCGGGCTTCTGCATTGACGCGATGTAGGTCTGGATCGGCGCTTCAAGCGCTTTTAGATATTGTTTGATGATCGGATCATCGACGGCGAGCAGACTACGCGTTGTCTGCGAGCCATGGCGGAGCGATTGATCGAGCGGATGCGTTTCGAGCACATGCAAGCGCTCTAAACTCTCACGCAGCGCCGCGTTGAACTCGGATATGTTCGCAAAGCCGCTCGGGGCCTCGAGATCGAATGGCTGCACCATGAGATCGTAGTCGTAAAGTTCGTGGTAGCGCGCATCGCCGACTTGGCGATACGCCATGGCTTGATACGCGATCCACTCGCCATGCAGCGGTTGCGCGGCGAGCAATGGCGCAAGTTCGCGCAACGCTTCGTCGCCGCGTCCAAGCCGCAACAGCGCCCACACCATATTGCCCCGTACGAACGGCACTTGCGGCGCATCGATCACAGCGGCGCGCAGCAGCGGCACTCCTTCCTCCGTGCGTCCCATTTCGTCAAGCAGCACGCCGAGTGCGCCTTGCAGAGGCCCATTGGCCGGTTGGCGTCGCAGACCTTCGCGCAGGACCGGTTCGGCCCGCGCGTGAAGATCGGCGCGGCGGAGCAAATCGGCGTAGCCAATGCGCAGACGCAGCGAGTCCGGTTGGCGTTGGAGCGCTGCTTCGTAGTCGCGCGCGAAATCATCGCCGCCGCTGCGCATCCAGCGCGTGCTAGCGAGCGCGTTTTGCAGCCCTTGATCCTGTGGCCAGCGATTTACGCCGTCTGCCAACGCTGCTTCCGCCTCGGCGTCGCGAGTGAGCCCTAAAAGCGCCATGCCGCGATTGAGCCAGAGCGGTGGTTGCGTCACGCCGCGCGCGATCAGCGCGTCGTAGATCGGAAGTGCTTCGCCGAAGCGGCCCAGGCGACCAAGAATGAACGCGCGACTATGCAGCGCCGCAACGCTTTGGGGATCGTGCGCGACGGCTTGCTCCGCCGCGACAAGGGCGTCTTCCAATCGGTCTTGGGCGCGAAGCGTGCTGGCTAACAACTCAAGCGTTTCGGCACTGGGCGTCTGCGCCGTCAACGCGCGCGCGATCTGCTCTGCGCCGCGAAAATCACCGCTTTGCAGTGCGGCGCGAGCTTGCTTGATCACCTCTGCGCTCATGTCTGCAGCGCTTCAAGATAGCGTGCGATGGCGCCCCACTCGGCGCGCTGGCGATCAAGCCGAGTGCGGGCCTCGGCATCCTCGCCCCACTTTTCGAGGCCCCAGAGATTGTCGAGCACTGCGGCTTCGAAAGCCTGCTGCGGCGTCAACGCTCCGCGCGTGAACGCAAAGCCAATCAGCACTGATCCAGCCAAACCTGTCGCTTGTGACAGCGCTGTCAGACGAAAATCATCCAGGTCCGCAGCGTGCGCGCGCAGCCGAGACAATACCTCTGCATCGACGCGAGCGGCGATGATGCCTTCAACGACCGGAAGTTTTACGCCAAGCCCGTCCTCAGCCCAGCGCACGATTGGGTCCCAGAATTCGGCCTGTTTCGCCGCAAGTTCGACTGGCGATGACGCTCTGTGGCAGCACAGATCGGTTTCGCCGAAGCCGGCGATGTAATCGTGCAACTGCTCGCGACCTTTCATCGTGGAGTCGAACGTCGCGAACGCAAGCTGACTCGCCGGCATGGACGCAGGCACGATGAACTCGCCCTGCGTATCCCACTCGTCGGCGCACAATTGAGCAAGCGAGCGCGTGGGCGCAACGAACACTGCGCCGCCGGGTGTCCGCAGCGTGCGTTCGTCCAACGCGACGCCAAAGCCGCCATCGCGTTCGACAACGCTGGCAGTTGTGTAGAAACGGCTAGGCAATGCTGGGGCGTCAGTCACGGGTTTAGTTCTAGCGGAAATTCATCAACTGGGCACAAGGTCGAACGCCATGCTGAGGCGTTCTGAGCCTTCGAACGGCACAGTCCCGTGCCACATGTACGAAGGAAACAGCACGAGCAAGCCTGGGTGCGGCTCGACGAACTTCTCTGGACCGCAACCGGCGGGAGGCCGATTTGGCTCGCCGAACTTAAGCCAGCCAGCGCGTGGGTCTTTCGGCCGCTCACCCGGCATCACCGAGACACAATACGCCGAGCTGATCCAACCGCGGTCGTGAACATGGTTCGGCTGATAGCCGCCATCCGTCAGACGCACCGACCAGAGGCCGCTATAGCGCGAATGCTTGGCGCGCCGCGCGCCAACGGGATCGTTCTCGGCCAAACGCCCGACATAGTCGCGCACGGCGACATCCATCGCCGCGAGGAAGTGCTTGATCACTGGCTCATCGAGCGTGAGCAAACTACGGCTCGTCTGTGAACCGTTCGGGATGTACTGATCGAGCGGGTGCGCGTTGGTCTTGTGCTGGGTGCGGAGCAACACAGCGAGGCCAGCGTTGAAAGCTTCGGTCGTGAAGAAGCCCTGCGGCGGTGGAATTTCGTAGGTGCGCACCATGCGCTCGTAATCGCACCAGAGGCGATACTCAGGATGGTTGAGCATGCGCATCGCAGTCGTCGCGCAGGCGATTAGGTACTGTTCGTGTGGTTGCTCGGCCCGCAATTCATTCACGATGCGCAGCACTTCTTCCGGCTGGCCCGCGCGCAGCAGGGTCGACAGCAGGTTGCGCTGTGCGGCCCGCGATGGCGCGACTTCAGCGGCGCGACGAAGCACTCTTAGTCCATCGAGCGGCCGATCAAGTTCATCCAACACCACGCCCATAGCCGTCAGCAGCGCTGGTGAGTCTGGAGCGAGACGCAACGCTTCATCCAGAACGTTGAGCGCTTTCGTGTTATGCCCGCCACGATGCAGCGCATCGGCACACGCCAGACGCAAGGCCAAGTCTCCGGGCCGCGCTTGGATCGCCGCTTCGTTGGCCGCGACGCTTTTCTCGCCCTGCCCGACCAACCAGCGAATGCGCGAAAGCGCGCCATGCAGCGCCGAGACGTTCGGCCACATCGTGACGGCGTGTTCGGCCACGGCTTCAGCGTCCTTCTTGCGCCCTTCGACATAAAGCGCGCGGGCGTAGTTCAACGCGAGGTCCGGAGTATCGAGTTCTTGCTTTGCGAGCTTCTCGAACACGCCAAGCGCCTCGGTTGTGCGCCCCACCTTCTCGAGCGCCGCAGCAAAGTTGTAGCGAAGGCCGCGCAAGTTCGGCCCGTAGCGCAGCGCTGCCTCGGCCGTCGCCAGCGCATCCTGATTGCGGTCCTGCGCTTGCTGCACTGTACCGAGTAGCGTCAGGCTTTCGGCCCCTGGCGCAATCGCTACGTACTCGCGGGCCTCACGTTCAGCTTCGCTGAGTTCGTTCATAGCCAGATGGCAGCGCACGATGTTGACGCGCACCATCAAAAATCAGGCGCGAGCGCGGCGGCGGCTCTGAAGATTTTGATCGCTTCACCATAGGCGCCGCGCGCCTGCAGGACGAGACCCAGTTCGTTGTAATACTGGCCGGCCTTGAGATCGTGCGCGATCGCGGCGCGGAAATAGCGCTCGGCCTCCGCGAGTTGGCCTTGCGCCTTTTTGATCTGCCCCATCAGGTGCTGAACCGGCGCGTCGGCTTTGAACTGATGAATGATCGGCGCGAGGATACGCTCGGCGCCCACCGCATCGTTCTGATTCATAAGCTCCCGCGCGGCGTTGACGAAAGCATCTGCTTCCAACGCACCCTTCATCGCGTCCCCTCGAACGGCGCGAATGGATCTTTCATGTCGCTTTCTTCGAAGCCAAGTGTGTTGAACGCGGCCTTAAAGTGGCCCGTCAGCTTCGCGATGACTTTGAGTTCGCCGCCGGAGGGATGCGGCATCCGGATTGCGCGGGCGTGGAGCAGCAGTGAGCCGCCCAAATCATTGAGGGTCGGCCGATCGCATTTGTATTTTGGATCACCGGCAATGGCATGACCCATCTCAGCCATATGGAAGCGCAATTGGTGCGTCCGCCCGGTGACGGGCCGCAACGCGACCCACGTCGCGCGCTGCGCAGCTTCGGATACGACGGCGTACTGCGTGATCGCATGCACAGCGCCTTCTTCGGTCTGCAACGCTCTCACCATCATCTCGCGGTCGGCATCACGCGGTCCCGGCGCCTTGCGAATCCATGAGCGCAGCTCGCCAACCTTCGGACGCGGTGACCCGACCACGATAGCCCAGTAGATTTTGTCGGTATCGCGATCTCGGAATGCTTCGGCGAGAAACGCCGCCGCGCGGGGATGGCGCGCGAGCACCAAGCATCCCGACGTATCGCGGTCCAATCGATGGACCAGCTTTGGCTTCTTGTCGGCGTCGAACTTCAGGCCTTCCATCAAGAGATCGAGATGGCGCGGCGTCTTAGCGCCGCCTTGCACCGCCAGGCCGTGCGGCTTGTTCAAAACGATCACATCGTTGTCGCGATGGATCACCAGCGAGCGGACGTATTCTTCGTCCTTTTCAGACAGAGCATTCGGATCGCGTCGCGCTGGCGCGTCTGGCAGCGGCGGAATGCGGACGCTCTGCCCCGGCGCCAAGCGATCGGAGGCCTTCACGCGCGCGCCATCGACGCGCACTTGGCCAGTGCGCAGGAGCTTTTCAACCTGCCCCTGTGTCAGTTGCGGAAAGCGGCGGCGCAGCCAGCGGTCTACCCGCGGCTCACCATCGTCATGACCGACCTCGACGGTCTCAACCGTCTTCATGCGCGCCCCAAACTCAATCCCACCCAACAGGCGCCGACGCTCAGCACCACCGAAGCAGCGGCATAAAGCATAGCGAGGCCGGGTTGATGCTCCATGAGGCGCACCGTCTCCAGCGAAAACGCCGAAAACGTGGTGAAACCGCCCAGGACACCCACGCCAAGGGCAAGCCGGAGCGCTTCCTGGTCAGGGCCAGTGCGCGCCGCCAGCAGCCCCATGGCGAGGCCGCCAACGACATTCACGGCTAGAGTGCCCCACGGGAACGCCAAGCCGAACAGACGCGCGGCGCCCATCCCGACGCCGTAGCGCGCCATGGCGCCCACAGCGCCGCCAAACGCCACCAGCAGCAGATTCATCATCCGGTGGTCGATATCCGAGCCCGTATGGCCTGCTGCGCAGAGCGCGCATCGTAAGCGTTCGGATCATCGGGCTTGGCGCCTTCACCGAAGCGTATCTCGTAAGTCGCGCCGCGCGCCCAGCCGCCGCTCTGGTTTTGTTGGCCCAGTGGGAAGGTCATCCCGACACCGACGCTTGCGCCGCTATGACGGCCATAGCTGCCGCCGCCAACGCCGATACCGATGCTAGGACCACGCGAGCGGCCATCCTCTTGCCGATCGTACGTGCGCCGATCGACCCAGAACCATTCGCGACCGTTCTGCAGCGTGAGTTCGGACGCACGCAGCAACGCGTAGTCTTCCAAGCGCGCGACATCGGCGCCGCCCGGCGCGCGATAGGTCACGAAGTAACGCGTGGATTCAATTTGCGTCTCTGAGTAGCCGGCGCTTGTGGGAGACGTTGCGGCCCCATAGGGCGGCGCGGTTGGCGTGCTAGCGCAGGCAGCCAACATCAGGGCCGCTGCGGCTAGGGTCAGAACTCGGATCATGGCTCGTTCCTCTGGAATCCCTCGCAGTCAGTCTAGCAGGTATCTCAGGAGGTAGGCGCCTCAAGCCCCAGTGATCGCGCGAGATCGCTAAATTCCGGCGGCGGAGGCGCAACGAAGGTCCGGCGTGCGCCGTCCGGGTGGGGCACACCGAGCTTGGCGGCGTGCAGCATCAGACGAGGAATATCAGCCCCGCCAATACGATAGAGACCGCCATACTTTCCATCTCCTGCGATCGGGTGGCCGAGCGCGGCCATATGCGCCCGGAGCTGGTGCATGCGCCCGGTCTCCGGTTGAAGTTCCACGAGGGCCGCCTCGGGCGTTGCTGCCAATGTCCGGTACCGCGTTAGCGCTGTCTGACCGTCGCCCGCGACCTCCATAATGTCGAGACCGCGGCGCGATGACTTCTTGAGCGCCAGTGCGACATCACCAGTTTCCGGCGAGGGCGCGCCGCCGCAGACGATCGCGAGGTAGGTCTTCTTCACATCGCGGCCAGCGAAGGCGCCGGAGAAGAACGCCGCCGCAGGCTTTGTCCGCGCCGCGATGATGATGCCGGAGGTGTCACGGTCGAGGCGATGCACGAGGCGCGGCTGCTTGCCGTTGGACTTTGCAAACGCCCCTAACAAGTCCTCGAGGCTGCGCGTTACGCCCGAGCCGCCCTGCACCGCCAAGCCTGACGGCTTATTGAAAGCGATCAGCGTTGCGTCCTCGTCAATAACGAGCGAACGCGCAAATGCTGCGTCTTCCGGTGAGATCGGTCGCGTCATCGTTCTGCTTCAACTCGCGGGTTCAAGCGAAAAGATCGCTCAGTGCGCCTCCGCTTCTGGCGCGACGACGCCGGTGCGCGCATCCGGCAACGGCGGGCCGCCATGTTCTGCGAACCACGCCAACGTGTTGCGCACCTTCGCGATCATGCCGGTGGGCGGAACGCGATGTCGTGCGGCGCACCTGGGATGCGGATAAGCCGTGTCGGCACGTGCCGCAAGCGGAGCGCCGTGTAGTATTGCTCCGCCTCGCTGGCTGGCGTGCGGTGGTCTTCATCACCCACCATGACTGCCGTCGGCGTCGAGACATTGCCTACGCGCGAGAGCGGCGAGCGCGCCCAATAGCGTTCCTGCGCGCCTTCTTCCCACGGCATCTCGCCGAACCAATAGGGTGCAAAGAAGTTCGTCGCATCCGAGGTGAGCACAAAGCTCGTCCAGTTGATTACGGGCTTCTGCACCATCGCCGCCGCGAAGCGATCCGTGGTGCCGACGATCCACGCCGTCAGCACACCGCCGCCCGAACCCCCGGTCACGAACAAGCGCTCTGAATCGATGTTGCCACGCGCGATGACGGCGTCGACGACGGTCATCAGGTCGTCATAGTCCTGGCTCGGATAATTGTGGTGGATGAGATTGCCGAACTCGCCGCCATACGACGTCGACCCACGCGGGTTCGAGTAAACCACGATGTACCCAGCCGCCGCATACATCTGCACCTCCGCCGAGAACACTGGTCCGTAAGCCGTGAACGGTCCGCCGTGAATTTCGAGCAGCATCGGGTACTGTCGCGACGGATCGAAATCCGGCGGCCGCACGATCCACGCATCAACCGGCCGTTGATCTGCGGTCGACGGCACGCGGATGTGTTCGGCGGTGGCGATGGTCTTGCCGGTGAACAGATCTTCGTTCAACGCGGTGAGATGGCGTCCGCTTGAGATCATGAGGTCACTTGGTCGGGTTGGCGACGTCACCGTTGCCACGTAGCGGCCGCTTGCGTTCACAGAGTACGAGCCACTCGTGTACGGGCGCCCGAGATCAGTGCCGCCGATATTGGTCAGCACCGTCGTGACGCGCCCACCGTTTGGGCCGACGCGGCCGAGCTTGGTCATACCTTGATCGTCGAACAGGAAGTAGAT
Source organism: Caulobacteraceae bacterium (assembly GCA_016703335.1). Lineage (GTDB taxonomy): Bacteria > Pseudomonadota > Alphaproteobacteria > Caulobacterales > Aquidulcibacteraceae > Vitreimonas. The sequence continues at coordinate 77,492 of JADJCG010000020.1, forward strand.
GGCGCCATCGCCCGCCCATTGCGGATCGACGACGTCGCGATCGAGCGAGGCGGTGATTGAGCGCGGATTCGAGCCGTCAGCGTTGGCGACGTAGAGTTCGCTGACTTGATAGCCTTGGCGGCGATCGTCGAAACCGACGTATGCGATGCGGCGTCCATCCGGCGAAACCACTGGGTTGTTTTCTGGCCCGTCGCGGGTCGTCAGTCGCGTGACCGCGCCAGAGGTGATGTCGAGCGAGTAGATGTCCGCTTCAACCGGATCGTACTCCCAGCCGTCTTCAGCGTTGGCAGAGAAGTAAAGCGTGCGCCCGTTCGGGCTCCACGACAGCCGGCCATCGTGATTGCGCGCTTGGTACGTGAGCTGACGCGGCGTACCGCCATCGGCCGGCACGACGAAGATTTGCGCATACCCGTTCGGCAAATACCCTTCGCCGTCGGCGCGGTACACAACGCCATTGATGACGCGCGCTGGCCCAGCCCAATCCGAGCCTTCGGGCTGAGGCGGCATGGCAGCCGGATCATCGCTGCCTTCCTCGACGAAACTTTGGAACGCGAGCGTCCGACCATCCGGCGACCACGTGAGATTGCCGGCGCCGGCGGGCACGCGTGTGATCGTCGCCGAACGCTGAGTGTCGAGGTAGAAGATGCGCACTTCGGCGCCGCTTTCTTCGTTGGCCACGTACGCGATCGCACGTCCGTTCGGCGCCCATACGGGCGAACCGTACCCACCCGCGCCTTGCACCAACGGGCGATGGTTGGCGCCGTTCGCATCAACAAGCCAGATCGAGCGGCGAAAGCGATCGCTCATCACATCAGCCGTCACGCGCACGTACGCGACCCCGCGGCCATCCGGTGAGATTTGTGGATTGTCGGCGTATTCAAGATCGAAGGCGTCTGATGCAACGAAGGTGTGCGGGCGTTCGCGTGGGGGCTCGCTCTGCGCAAATGCGGCAGAAGCAAAAGCCAACGTAGCCGCGATCGCGGCAAAGCGGATGAACATCGAGCGCCCCTTTTCAGCGCGAGACTAGCTCTCAGCGGCGGCGCTCGGAAGTCTCTCTCTCCGGATTGGCGAGTGCGATCACTCTTCTTCGGCGCGCTCGGCGCGCACTTTGGCCCAGTGCTCCAGCCGCTCTTTGATCGCGCCTTCGCGACCGCGGCCTTCGGGCGCGTAGAACCGTCGGCGCTTCATCTCGTCGGGGAAGTAGTTCTGCCGGAGAAGCCGCCCTCGGCGTCATGGTCGTAGGAATAGCCCGAGCCGTACCCCAACTCCTTCATGAGCTTGGTCGGCGCGTTGCGGATATGCATGGGCGGACCGAGCGTGCCCGTATCGTGCGCGGCCTGCTTGGCTTGCTTCCATGCGGTGTATGCGGCGTTGGATTTTGGTGCCGTCGCGAGATGGATCACTGCTTGCGCTAAGTGCAACTCTGCCTCCGGCGGGCCGATGAAGTGCACGGCATCCTTCGCGGCGTTCGCAATCAGCAGCGCCGTTGGATCGGCAAGGCCGACATCTTCCGCCGCTGCACGCACCAAGCGGCGCGCGATGAACAGTAAATCCTCGCCACCTGTGACCATGCGCGCGAGCCAGTACAGCGCGGCGTCGGGATCGGAACCGCGGATGCTCTTATGAAGCGCTGAGATGAGATTGTAATGCTCTTCGCGATCCTTGTCGTACGCCGGCGCGCGCTTCTGCAGCATCTCGCCAAGCGCCTTCACATCGAGCGGCGCGGCTGAGCGCAGCGCGAACAATTCCTCGCTGAGCGTCAGCAGATAGCGGCCATCGCCATCCGCCAGGTTCGTAAAGGCGATCCGCGCATCATCTGTGAGCGGTAACTTCTTGCCTAGCAACGTCTCAGCACGCGACAACAGCAACTCAAGCGCAGGCTCGTCCAGCCGCTTCAGAACGAACACCTGCGCACGTGAGAGCAACGCCGCGTTGATCTCGAAACTGGGATTTTCTGTTGTCGCGCCAACGAGCGTTACGACGCCTTGCTCGACATACGGCAAGAACCCGTCTTGCTGCGCACGGTTGAAGCGGTGGATTTCGTCCACGAACAACAGCGTCGATTTGCCGGATGCGCGGCGGCCCTTCGCCGTTTCGAACGCCTTCTTCAAATCTGCGACGCCGGAGAACACGGCGCTGATCTGCTGAAACTCAAGGCCAGTTTCTTCCGCCAGCAAGCGTGCAATCGTCGTCTTGCCGACGCCGGGCGGTCCCCACAAAACCATCGAGGCCAGCCGCTTCTGCGCCACCATGCGGCCGATCGGGCCTTCGGGTTTGAGCAAGTGATCCTGGCCAACCACCTCATCGAGCTTGCGCGGGCGCAGACGCTCTGCCAGTGGCGTCGGCGCGCCCTGATCCAGACCTGCGGCTTCGAACAAATCACTCATGGCCCGAACATAGGCCTTCCCAAGGAGAGAAACGATGGCTGAACCGACATCCGCCATTCCAGTTGGCGTCTACACCTCGTCAAGGGGCGGCGGCCTGGAGTTTACCGGCGCGTTCCGGTGCGACGGAGGAGTTCCGCAATTACGGTCAGGATGGCGAGCGCATTATGCACGCGCGTTTCCGGGTCAACGGCTTTGCGATCCTGCTTTCAGATGACTTTCCAGAATTCCACGGCGGCGCCGAAGCCCCGCCACCGGTTGGCGTCACCATCCACCTTGAAGTCGACAATGCCGACACATGGTGGGACCGTGCCGTCGCTGCCGGCGCCGAGATTAAGATGCCGCTCGCCGACCAGTTCTGGGGCGATCGCTACGGTCAGCTCAAAGACCCGTTCGGTCATTCCTGGTCGATCGGCGCACCCGTGAAAAAGTAACGCGCCTAGAAGCGAAGCTCAGCGCGCTGGCCGTTGCGCTCAACCGCAATGACCCAGGTGCTTGATTGCGCCATGGCGCGGTCGAGTTGCGCGGCATCGCGGATGGTCTGACCATTCACCGCATCGATGATGTCACCCGGCCGGAAGCCGATGCGCGCCGCCACGCCGCGTGTATCCAACGCTTGAATGAACACGCCGTCGGCAAACGGGTCGTGGCCTGAGGCTTCAGCTGTCGCCGGCGTTAGCGTCACAACGCGAGCGCCCGAAAGGGGGTGACGGCCGGAAAGTTCGCGAGGGTCAGGCGATCCGCCAGGAGGCGCCTCGGCATTCGCGTTCAGCGTCACTTGGCGGCCACCGCGAAGCACTACGAGCGGCACGCGTGCGCCGGGGCGCTGCGTTGCGAACTGATAACGCACGCCGCCGTTGTCGTGCACCTCGGTGCCCGCGACAGTGAGGATGACATCGCCGTTGCGAAGGCCGGCGCGTTCGCCCGCCGAGCGCGGATAAAGCTCGGTGACGATGACGCCTTCAGGATGCGGCAGGCCGAGCGCTTGCGCGCGTTCCTGCGTCACGGTTTCGACGTGCGCGCTGAGCCATGGACGGACGACTGTTGTACGGCCCGAAACCGCTGACTCCACAACGCGCCGGATCATTTCCGACGGAATGGCAAAGCCGATGCCCTGCGAGCCGCCGCTTTCCGACGTGATCGAGGTGTTGATACCGACGAGCGAGCCGTTCATGTCGACCAGCGCGCCACCCGAATTGCCGCGATTGATGGCCGCGTCGGTTTGAATGAAAAACGCATAGTCAGAAACACCGACATCGGTGCGCGCGAGTGCTGAAATGATGCCGCTCGTGACTGTCTGCTCAAGCCCGTACGGGTTGCCGATCGCGAGCACGAGGTCGCCGACTTGCAGATCGTGCTGCGTGTCCGCGAACGGCAGGGTCGGCAAATGATCAGCGCGGATACGCAGCACGGCGAGATCGACGCGCTGGTCCGCGAGCACGAGTTCCGCGTCGTATTCGCGACGATCAGAGAGCACGACCTTTAGCGATTGCGCGCCTTCGATGACGTGGTTGTTGGTGACGATGATGCCGTCTTCGCGGACAATGACGCCGGAGCCGAGCGAGTTCTCAACGCGCGGCGCACTGAAGCGGCCGAAGAATGGATCGCGCGCCATCGAACGCACGACGCGCTGCGCGTAGACGTTCACGACGGCGGGACCAGCGCGCGCCGCCACCGGCGCGAACGAGAGCTGCACTTCGCCTCGACTATTGGGCGCCGCGCGCACCAGCGGCGTTGCTTGCGCCAGCTGCAAGTAGGGATCGCCTTCTTGGTGCTCCGGCTGCGCGTCCTCGCGTTGAGGCGCCAAAGGCGAAATCGGCGAAATCGCCAGCGCGCCTCCCGCGAAGCCAGCAATAAGCGCCGCAAACGGCGAGGCCTTCAACAAGGTTGCGCGCGTGATCTTCATATATGCCTCGCCCAAATCAGCGGCCCCGGCTTCGCTCCCGGAATGGGCAAAAACGTGGCATTCGCTGGATCGGAGAGTGGCGCGGCCTGTTGGCGGCGCCGTTAAAGCCGCCGCTCATCGATTCGCACGCCGACGGACGCCAGGAGCGCCCGCCAATGCTCGCCCTGGCGCATCTGGAAGACAGCAAGTGGGAAGCCATGGCGGGCCACGTGCTCCTGCGGGATGGCGTCCCAGCCGCGATGCTCGACGGTAACCCGCGTCTCATCGCCCACCGGTTCGAAGCGGACGTCTACGTATGTGGTCTGGTCGGCGGCGAAGGCGCCTTGGCGCCAAGTGAAGGCCAGCCTCTCTCCCGGCGTCCAGACTGAGATGCGGCCAATCTCGAACGATTTCCCGTTGGGCAGGTCTGTTACCAATCGCCCGCCTTCGCCGGGCTCGAACCGCAGCACGCCGTCGCCGCGCGGCGTGATCTGGAAGAGCCCATTCGGCTTCCACCACGCCCCGATCTCCTGCGTGAAAACGTCAAACGCCTCTTGCGGCGTCGCGCTCACACGCAACGAGACGATGACGGCGCTCACTTGCGCTTCTTCTCCACCTGCGCCTTAAACGACGCGAGCTGATCGGCCCACATCCGTTCGGTGTCGGCGAGCCACTGCTTCACGTCCGCCATCGCGCCATCCTTCAGCGCGTAGATGCGCACGCGCGCATCGAACTCCGGGTGCGTCTCTTCGACGAGGCCGCTCTGCTTCAATTCGCGTAAATGCCGGCTCATCGCCGGCGCGGGCAAACCCAGGGCCTCGGCAAGTTCGCCAGCTCGACGCGGACGTTGCCCGAGCAGCTCCACCGCGCGCCGCCGATATGGATCGGCGAGCGCTGCGAATGTCTGATCGATGTTGCGCTTAGCGCTCACAGACGCGTCTGCGTCCGCACGCCGCCACCCATGGCTTTATCCCACTCGGCGGGCGTCATTTCTTGGACCGTGACGCCGAACGTCCAAATGTGGCCTTCGCCGTCGCGGGCACGATACGTGCGATCGCCGTAAAACTGCGTGTCCGGCTCCTGCAGGACTTCCGCGCCGGCTTTGCGTGCGTGTTCGCAATGGGCGTCGATATCGGCGCCGCGTTCGAGTTGGACGTGCACCGTTTGGGTGTTCTTGCCGCCAATGGATTTGGGACTCTTGTGATCAGCGCTCCATTCGTTGCCGATCATGACGACGCTATCGCCGTACTTCATCTCAGAGTGCGCAATGTTGTCGTTCTCATCGAGGATGACCATCAGCGGCTCGAACCCGAACGCCTCTTCCAGCCAGCGGAACGCCGCCTTCGGATCGACGTAGCAAACGGCGCTTGAGAGGCCCTTGGGCCGGTACAGATCAGAACATGGCGATCTCCTACTCGTATCGCCAATATTTCTATTTTTCTGCAACTATTGAGTCAAGGCCAATAGTCGTGAGTTTCTGAGCCGTAATCTCAATGGGCCAACGCGGCGCTGGTATCGGAGAGATTGCCCTGGTTCGCTTCAGGCGCGATGCCGATCAGCTGCGCTAGCAGCGGATACATCGACACGTTCTCAAACGTAGAAAGCGTCGCGCCATGGCGGAATGCGGGGCCACTGGCGATGAACACAGCGGCCATCTCCGGCGCTTGGGGATCCCATCCGTGGCCGCCCAGCGCGGGCGTTGCGTATTGCTGAAGCTGCGTGCTGCGATAGTGTCAACCGATGTCGGCAAGGCAAACGATCGCGGGGATGCGACGATGTTCGCTGTAGTCGAAGCGAGAGGGCAGCTCTGACTTGCGCCAGCACTCGCCATGGTCGCTGCGGCCAACCAATGCCTGCTCGACAGCAGCCTCTTGCCCGGCCATCGGCTGGATCGCGGCGAACTGGCCATCCCACACCACGTGCGCTTGTTGCGGTGTGATGCGCGGGTCTAGTTCTATGATCGCATCGGCCGCTTGCGCCGCCATGCCGTGATCAGCGGCGATAACGAAGTTTACGTGGCCAGCGTAGCCACGCGCATTCAGACCAGCGACCAGACGGCCAATCGCAGCATCGACTTCGGCGATTGCGGCGTTGGTCTCAAGCGCGTCCGACCGAAGCGGTGGCCCGCTGTATCGACGAGATCGAAGTAGAGCGTGAAAAACCGTGGGCGCTCGGCGTCCGGCAAATCCAACCATGAAAGCAAAACGTCGGTACGCGCAAAACCCGGAAGCGACTGATCGAAATTGCGATAACGCGACGGACGTTGGCCGTGAATTTCGTATTCGCTGCCTGGCCAGAACATTGTGCCGGTGCGCACGCCTTGACGCTCAGCCGTCACCCAGATCGGCGTGCCATCTGCCCACCAAATTTCATCAGACGCGACACTGCGATCTTGCAGCGTGAACGCGACGCCCGGACGCTGCGAATCTTCCATGCGGTTATTCACGAGGCCGTGGCGGCCCGGATGAAGGCCCGTCACCAACGTGTAGTGGTTCGGGAACGTCACTGACGGAAAGCTCGGTCGCATTGACGCGCGCACGCCATCAGCCGCGAGTTGCGACAGCGTGAAGAGCTTCTTGGTTTGCGTCTCGTCACGCATGCGGGAGAGCACCAAGCGGCGCGAACCCAGATCGCCCTTCTTGGCGAGCGTCACGAGACGCTCGAACACCGGACGAAGGGCCTTTGCCTTCGGCAGCGTGGTCACGATTTGCTCGTGCTTGATCAGCGAGGCCGCCATGTTGGCGAACATCGCCTGGCGGTGGCTGGCGGTGCGGCCGAGCTTCTTGTGTCCTGAACCGTGACGCATTGTCTTTTCCCCGCCGGCATTAAAGCCGGCTCTCCGTTAGATTTGGTCTTCGTACTTCTTGGCGAGATCTTCGATGTTGTCCGGCGGCCAATTCTCGACCGCCATACCCAGATGCAGACCCATCGAGGCGAGGACTTCTTTGATCTCGTTGAGCGACTTGCGGCCAAAGTTCGGAGTGCGAAGCATTTCGCCTTCCGACTTTTGGATCAGGTCGCCGATGTAAACGATGTTGTCGTTCTTCAAGCAGTTGGCCGAACGAACCGAAAGTTCGAGCTCGTCGACCTTCTTGAGCAGAGCCGGGTTGAACGCCAGGTCGGGCTTGTCGCCGCCTTCCTTCTTCTGCTTCGGCTCTTCGAACGTGATGAACACTTGCAGCTGGTCCTGCAGGATGCGGGCGGCGTACGCGATCGCATCTTCAGGACGCACAGCGCCGTTGGTTTCGACTTCGATGATCAGCTTGTCGTAATCGAGCACCTGACCTTCGCGGGTGTTCTCGACGCGATAAGCGACGCGGCACCGGCGAATAGATCGAGTCGATGGCGATGAGGCCGATCGGCGCGTCGTCGGGACGATTTTGTTCGGCCGGGACGTAACCCTTGCCGTTGTTGATCGTCAGTTCCATGCGCAGGTTTGCGCCCTCGTCCAACGTGCAGATCACGTGGTCGGGGTTGAGGATTTCCATGTCGGAAACCGTCTGAATGTCCGACGCCTTCACTTCGCCCGGGCCGGTCTTCGTCAGCATGACGCGCTTCGGACCTTCGCCGCGCATGCGGATAGCGACTTGCTTCAGGTTCAGCACGATGTCGGTGACGTCTTCGCGCACGCCTTGGATCGAGCTGAACTCGTGGACGACGCCGTCGATCTGCACCGACGTGATTGCCGCGCCTTGCAGCGACGAGAGCAGCACGCGACGCAGCGCATTGCCGAGCGTGAGGCCAAAGCCCCGCTCCAGCGGCTCCGCGATCAGAGTGCCACGCTTGGACGCGTCGTACGCGTGCTCAATGACGGGCTTCTTGGGGCGGATCAGTTCAAGCCAATTCTTTTCGATCGACATTCATCGCTCTCAATCAAACGGCGCAGCGGGAAGGCGCGCGCCACTCACAGTATTCCGTAGTCCGAATTAGACGCGGCGGCGCTTCGGCGGACGGCAGCCGTTGTGTGGGATCGGCGTCACGTCGCGGATCGACGTCACGGTAAAGCCCACGGCTTGCAAAGCGCGCAGCGCGCTTTCGCGACCCGAGCCCGGACCCGACACGTTCACTTCGAGCGTGCGCATGCCGTGCTCCATCGCCTTGCGGCCCGCATCTTCAGCGGCGACCTGCGCGGCGTACGGCGTCGACTTACGCGAGCCTTTGAAGCCCATCGTGCCGGCGCTCGACCACGAGATCGTGTTGCCTTGCGCGTCGGCGATCGTGATCATCGTGTTGTTGAACGACGCATTCACGTGCGCGACGCCCGTGACTATGTTC
>JADJCG010000021.1 GCA_016703335.1 Caulobacteraceae bacterium
AGTTCCTGGAGCGGCCCGCTCAGTTTCGCCGGCTCGCTCAGGGTCGGCCGCGACATGAGGATCGTCGCATTGGAGAGAGCGATGGGCGCTAACGTGGGCGCGACGGCAGGCGCGGTGCGACAGGACATTCCCATCATGCAACCATCCATGTCGTGCTGCTGCTGGGGTTGGTTCTGGTCGGCGCCGCCCTCGTCCGGACAACAATCGTGCTGCGCTTGGGCGGCCGCGGCCTGCAGCATCGGACAGGCTTCAGCGGCCATGGCCGTTGAATTACCGCCCGCCGCGAGGGCGAAAACCGTCAAAAAGGTGAGCCAGAGCCGGCGCATGCAGTGATGATACTCGTTTGGGCTCTCGAAATCGTCAACGCACCGCACCTGGCCTTGCGTCACATTAACTACGTCAGGCGGCGGACCCCGGTTTCACCCGCCGCGGCGCATCAACAAACAATATCTGCGACAGGGCCGCCTTAGCTCAGTTGGTAAGAGCGCCGCATTTGTATGCGGAGGTCAAGTGTTCGAATCACTTAGGCGGCCTCCACCTCTCGCGAGAAGAGATATAGGCCCCCGCGCTATGCAACGCGGGCACAACCATCGCGCCCTGAAACGTCCACCAAGGCGTGACTCTCTCAAGCCCGGCGCGAACGCGCTGAAACGCTCCCAGATACAGACTTCTGGCTACGGAGAGCCCTCGCGTGCTCTGCCGCCCTGGAGGGCGATTTCAGGGCCTGGCGCGCCCTCGGCGTGCCAGGCTCTGCGCTTCGCGCTGAGCCGGCTCTGCCGTTTCAGCCCATTGGGCTGCGATCCCTGTGCGCAAACCTATTCCGCCAGCAGCTTGCTGGGATGCACGCTCAATTGGTCGGCAATGCGCACCAGAACCAGCAAGCTTGGATTTCGCTTCCCTCTTTCAATTCCACCCAGATAAGTGAGGTCTATCTCAGAATCGTGCGCCAGCTGTTCTTGACTCAGCTTTCTGCGGACACGCAGCCTCCGAATATTTGCGCCCACGAGCGCCTTCCAGTCCATAACCAGAAGTCAATCGCATCAGGCTTATAGTCACCAGGGACTATAGTCCTTATTTACTTCGGGAGTTCAAAGAGGTCGGCAGGCAACACGCCAAGCGCCTCCGCTAAACCTGCGATCTTCTTGACGGTCGGGTTTGCCTCGCCCTTCTCAATCTCGCGTAAGTAGGTGACGTCGAGACCTGCATCCACGGCAGAGCTGTTCTTGCGTAAGCCCTCGCGCTTCCGCAGACGCAGGACATTCGCGCAAACTATTCGCGCCCACTCCATCGAACAGAAGAAACGGGATGACGATTATAGTCACCAGGGACTATAGTCCCTGTTCTGTAGGGTTCTTCGGCAAGAGCAGATGGGCGTCGTCGCAAGCCAACCAGTAGCAGCCGAACGACTTCAGGAAACCCTAGCGGAACTGGGCGTCAAGCCACTCGCGCTTGTCTGGGCGCGCGACGATGCGTTGGACATCGCATTCCAAAACGCCAAGTGGCTTAGCCATCGTAGCGCGCTGCGTTGACACTTTAGTCACTGCGGATTTGGCGGCACTCGCAAATATGCTCGCCGAAGGTCCATTCGGCAGAGCGATGCTGGTTAATTCTTCAGACGCGGTCGCGCGGGCGAATGCGTCAATTCTGGTTTGCGGAGCCGGTGCGCTTCGCGAAACGCTGATTGAACTTCTATGAGGGGGGAACGAGAACTCAGGCAGCTGTTCGATAAAGAGGCTGGCGTCCTCAGGCGATTTCTGCGCCGCTTCGGCGCACGCGTCTCTCCTGAGGACATCGCACGGGACGGTTTCTTACGTCTGTGCGCAGCCGAGGCCAGACAGATCGTGTCGCCTCGAGCGTTCCTATTCCAAACCGCAAAGAACATGGCGATTGACGCGCTACGCAGGAGCAACGCAGCACCCTATCGCGCCGTCGAGAGCATTGATCTTGTGCCGACTGCTGCACACGCGCCCAGCCCCGAGGATCATTGCATCGCCGCTGAAGAGGCGGCAGCCGTGCGTGCGGCGATCGCCGCGCTGCCGGAACTTGAGCGCAAGGCGCTGCTGATGCGCCGGGTTGAACTCTTGCCGCCTGCCGAGGTCGCTGCGGCGCTCGGCGTGAGCGAGCGTCAGGTGCAGCGGCTCGTCTTGAAGGCCATCGCCTTTTGTCACGCCAGGCTCACCGCCGCTGACGGCGGCGCTTCGGCGCCTTAAGACAGATCGCCATGGCCCACCGCGAGCCAACACAGGCCGAATTGGAGGCCGCGCACTGGCTCGTGGTCTTGGACGAGCCTCGCGTCAGCCGCCAAGACATCGACGCGTTCCAGGCTTGGCTTGCCGCGGACGAAACCCACAAGCGCGCCTACGACGCGGTCTCGGCGACATCTGACAAGATCGATGCCGTTCTGGCGAAGAACCACTCCGGACGCGAGGTTCGCCGCCGGAGGACGCGGGTCCCAGTCCGGCCAATCGCGATCGCCGCGCTCTCGGCGGCGGCAGTGCTCGCCTTGTTCGTGATCTCCCCGCTCAGCCCGCTTCGGGACGAGGCGGGCGCCGTCCACGCCACCGCGCCGGAAGAAGAGCGTCTAGTGCGGTTAAGCGACGGCACCACGATCGAAATGGCGCCTGGCGCGCGGTTGCGGGCGAGTCTTGAAGGCGATGAACGCCGCGTGAGGTTCGAAGAAGGCGTGGCGCTCTTTAATGTTGCGCACGACGCCTCGCGGCCCTTCGTCGTGATGACCAAGTTCGGGGAGATCCGCGTGCTCGGCACGTCGTTCGTCGTCCGGCTGGGACCCGATGCGGCCATCACCACGGTGCTGAGCGGACGCGTCGAAGCACGCCGCGAGATGCTGTTCTCACCTGACAACAGCGTGGCGGCTTTAGCCGATCAGGAGATCGAGCTTGGCGGGGGCGCTCCCACCGTTTCAGTTCTGGCGCCGGACGCCCTAGATCGCCGGCTGGTGTGGCGCGAACGTATGGTGGCGCTCGACGGCCAATCCTTGCGTGAAGCAGCTGCTGAGGTGACGCGCTTTTCGGGCGTGCGCTTCGCGTTTGCCGACACTGCGACCGCGCAAGTGCGTCTCGCCGGCTACGTGGCGGGGGACGATGTGGAAGCGTTTCTCGGGTTGCTGGAAAACAATGTCGGGGTTAGCGCCGAACGCCGGGCGGACGGCGTGATCGTGCTGCGCTCTGATTGAGCGCGTGAGAAAAACTCTCCTTCGTTGTCGTTTTTGCCAAGCCCATTCGTTCCCCTTCTTGAAGACCGAGCATGCGGTCGAAGGGGAGGTGAGCTTGGCCAAACCGTCAAGCGCGCGGAGCGCGTTTCGCACTGGATTGCGGGGCTGTTGTTGGGCGTGTCGCCATTAGCGTTGGCGCACGACGCGTGGGCTCAGAACAACGGCGCTTCGCTCACTGGGGAAACCCGGATCGACTACGACATCCCCGCTCAGCCCCTCGCCAGCGCGTTGGCGTTATACGCGCAACAATCCGGACTAAGTACGCTTGTCCCAGCAGATCGCTTTGCAGGCCAATTTGCGCCAGCGGTTCGTGGCCGCTTCACGCGCGAAGACGCGCTGTCTCAATTGCTTTCCAGATCTCATTTCCGGGGCGAGATTACGCCTGCAAATACGCTTGCGTTGGAGCAAGATCAGAGCCCCAGCTCGACAGCGCGAACGCTGAAGCAGAGCGCGTTCGCGCGACGGCACAGTCAGACCCCGATGCAAATGCGGAAGCAGATGAGGAAATCGTTGTCACCGGCACACGCATCCGAGGCGCTGCGCCCGCCGGTTCGAATTTGATTGAACTCAGCCGCGAGGATCTTGATGCGACCGGGCGCTTGACGCTGCAGGACGCGTTGCAAACTTTGCCGCAGAATTTTGCTGGCAGCCAAAATGAAGGAACGGTGGAAGGCTCGCTCAACGCGCGCAGCAACTTTTCTTACGGCTCGACCATCGATTTGCGCGGCTTAGGCGCCGACGCCACATTGACTCTCGTCAACGGCCGCCGCCTCGCGCCCGCAGGCGTGGGCAATTATGTGGATATCTCAATCATTCCGCTCGCGGCGGTGGAGCGCATCGAAGTCTTAGCCGACGGGCCTCAGCGACCTATGGCTCAGACGCGGTCGGCGGCGTCGTGAACATTATCCTCAATGACAGCTTCGAGGGCGCCGAAACGCGAGGCTATGTCACCGGCACATCGCAAGGGGGCGCCGAAGGCATAGGCTTCTCGCAATTGTTCGGCTTCGACTGGAACAGCGGGCGCTTGACCGCCGCTTACGATTATCGGGACCGCCGCGAACTCGACATCGATGATCGCGACTTCTTGGCAAGCTCCGACTTCCGTCCCGAAGGCTCCAATTTCTCGCGTACGCTCGCTAATCCGGGCAACATTATCCGCATCGGTGCGACGCCGGTTTCCCTCGCCATCCCCGAAGGTCAAGACGGTACGTCTTTGACTGCGGCAGACCTCATTCCAGGAGTGCTGAACCTCAACGAACTCAACGAGGGCGCTTGGCTGTTGCCGGAGCAGACGAGCCACTCGATCTTTGTTAGCGCGCAGCAGGATGTGAGTCCGGCCCTTACACTCAGCGCCGATCTCATCGCGACCGATCGTGGGGCATACCTCGAGCGGGAGCAGCTCTTTGCCAATATCGTCGTCCCAGATCCAACGCCTATCGGCAGCTGAACAATTTATTCCTGGGCCAAGGACCGCTCACGATCGCGTATTTTTTCGGACCAGACTTGGGACCGGTGCGCAACATCAGCCGATCGCAAGCCTATTCCACGGCATTTAGCGGCGACCGCGCATTGCCCAACGATTGGATATTGTCGGCATCCCTCACCCACTCTGAAAGCCGCGAGTCCATCGACAATGAAAACTTTTTCGACTCTGCAAACATTGCTCCGGCCCTCGCCAGCGGCAATCTGAACACCGCCTTCAATCCCTTTGCAGACGGCTCCAATACGAATTCGGCCGTGCTGGCGGGCCTTACATTCGACATCGCCACCGAAAGCGAAGGCCGGGTCACGAGCTACGGCGTCACTGTGGACGGCCCGCTCTGGGCCTTGCCTGGCGGGCCGATCCGCGCCGCTTTCGGCGTCGAACAACGCCGCGAACGCTTTTCGATTTCGCGTTTCGAAGACCACGCGTCAGGTGTCGCCGATCAATTCATTCAGGACCCTGGCGCACGCACAGTCGATGCTATTTTCGCCGAAGTATACCTGCCTCTCATTTCGCCCGATAACGGCGTACCGCTTGTACATGCCCTTACGCTGTCGGCGTCAGCCCGGCGTGAGGACGCAAGCGATTATGGCGCATCGACTACGCCACGCGTTGGCGTCCGCTGGGCTTTGTCCGAGGCCTTCGCGCTCCGCGCCTCCTGGGGCCAATCCTTCAAGGGGCCGCTGTTCGATCAATTGCTGGGCGGAACAGCGATCTCGTATCTCACCGCGAGCGCGGCGCAGGATCCGCTCGCAGATAACGGCTCGACCGGGGTCCTGGCCATCGCCGGCGCCTAATCGCGAACTGCGTCCCGAACAGGCGGAGAGCTGGACCGCAGGCTTCGACGTCGAACTCGGCGCGGGTTTTACGCTCTCGGCGACGTACTACGACATCGACTTCGCGGACCGCATCACTTCTGCGGGCGGCACGTTTGCGATCCTGCGCAATCCTGCCGGCTTCGAAAGCATCATCTACCGCGATCCATCGCCCGAGCTCATAGCCGAATTTCTGGCGCTGGGGCCGCCCCCATTCGGCGTCTTGCCCGCTGACGGGGTTGAGGTCATCGTCGACCGGCGCCTGGTCAATTTGTCCGCCCTGCGGACGCGCGGCATCGATCTCTCTGCGGCCTACGCTTTCGAGACCGACATTGGGCAAATCTCGCTGACCTTGGCCGCCAGCAACATGCTGCAGTATGAGACCACGTTGGCGCCGGGAGCGGCGCCAGTGAGCGCGCTCAACACTTTGAATGGGCCGGTAGACCTTCGCGGCCGCGCCACTTTGGCCTGGCAGGGCGTACAAGCCGGCGCCGCGCTCACTTTCAATTACGTGGACGCTTATCGCGACACGTTGAGCCTACCGGCCCGCGACATAGATTCTTTTCAGACCTTTGACCTTCGGCTTACGCACGATTTCAGCGACCGTGAGCGCGGACTCGTGGTTGCGTTTAATCTGAATAACGTCTTTGACGAAGACCCGCCCTTCGCCAACAACCCGACTGGCTTCGCATTCGACGCCGCGAACGCGTCGCCGCTTGGCCGCGTGATCTCGCTCGAATTGCGGCAGCGCTGGTGAGCGCTACGATGCGATGTCGAATTGGGGATTGTGCTCGGCCTCGCGCTTGTCTTATCGCCGCCGGCCGGAGCGCAGGCAGAGCAGCGTCGTGCCGCAACGCTTGAGGACATCTACGTGCTTCGCGATATTGGCGGCGATGTCGATCCGTTCCTGGAGATATCGCCAGATCGGAGTCAAGCCGCCTTCTTCGTGCGCGAGGTCTTGCCCGAGGCGGACGACTATGGCTATCGCTTGGCGCTGACCGATATCGCAAGCGGACACACCCGCATCATCGCCGATGCAGGCCGGTTTGTGTTCCGCACCGACGGTGGCTACCGCTCCGGGCTGGGCGTCGATCGCATCGCCCGGTTTTCGCCTGATGGCGCGGCGCTCTACTACACCGCCGAACGCGATGGACGGTTGAACATTCGCCGTCTCGACTTGAGGACCGCTGATGACGCTCAGGTGACAGACGCCGAAGGCGACATCCGCGGCCTTTGGTTCAGCGGCGATGTTCTGATGTTTGAGACCGCCACGCCGCGCGAGCAGGCGCGCGCCCAGTTGCTTGAGGACGAACGCCGTGGATTTCGCGTCGATGAGAACTTTCGAGCGGCGTACGGCCTTTCCCGTGTCACCGATGAAGCCGCCGGCGCGCGCACCTGGATTTACGATTCCTCGTCCGGATTGACGCGTACGTCTGACGAAAGCGCGCCTTCGGCGCCCGCCTACATCAGGCCGCTCGATTCCACTTCGACGGCTGCAGAACCCGCGCTTGGACTCTTCACGCCGGCCGATCAGCGGTGCATGGATTCCGCTTGCGCAGGCGCGATCGAGGTAGCCTGGCTCATTTCAGGCGAGCATGCCGAAGAGATACTGTTCCTGCGGCGCGAGGGTCATGGGCGCGCGTTACACGCTCTTTACATATGGTCGCCCGCTTCTGGCGCTGTGCGCTTGATTCGGCGGACAGAAGAGCGCCTCTTCGCTTGTGCGCCGGGGAGCGCCGCCCTGATCTGCTTTCAGGAGAGCGCGCTCACGCCGCGCCGCTTGGTTTCAATCGATCTCGTCAGCGGCGCGCTAGCGCCCCTCTTCGATCCCAACCCGGACTTTCGTACTATCGCCCCGCGCGTAGATCGGCTCGATTTCATCGACGCTGAAGGCAATGAGCTACGCACACCTCGTCTACCCGCTGCACTACCGGCGCGGCCGCTCCTATCCTGCGGTCATCGTACAATATCGCTCTCGCGGTTTTTTGCGCGGAGGCGTCGGTAACGAGACACCAATCTTGCCGCTCTCGGCACGCGGCTATTTCGTCATCAGCGTCGAGCGCCCCGAATTTCGCTTACGCGCAGCGCGCCTAACCGCTGCGGAGGTGCAGCGCGAGACCGAACTCGACGGTTCTGAAAGGCGTGCCAAGCGCGAGGCGCTTAACGCTTTCATCGCCAGCGCCGTTGCCCGTGGCGCCGATCCGGCTCGAATTGGCATTACCGGTTTGTCTGATGGGGCCGAGACCGTCTACGCCATGTTGATGGACGAGCCCAACACCTTCAGGGCTGCAGTCGTTGGCTCGCCCCCGACTGATCCCGCCAGCTGGCCGCTCCAAGCGTCGGCCTATCGCGATCGCAGCCTCGCGCGTATCGGCCTTACTTCGCCGTGGGTCGAAGGATCGCCTTGGACACAATGGTGGCGCGACAACAGCGCTTCGTTGAACGCCGAGCGGCTCAGTACGCCCATTCTCTTCAACTGGGGTGAAAGCGAAGCGGTGCGCGGCTTTCCTCTGCTCGCGAGATTGCACGAAAACGGAACGCCTTGCGAAGCCTACATCTATCCAGGCGCCTATCACCCTCAAATATCGGCCCCAACAGCTCTTGGCCGCGCAGCAGCGCACCATGGACTGGTTCGATCGATGGCTTCAGCCAGAATGAAGTTCGCTTCCCAGCTCTGACGAGGGCCCAGCTCCAACCCGCAAGGCCAGCGCACACGCCGCTTTTGTTTTAAGGAAGCGCCGGAGCCAGAGTTCGGCGATGAAGGCGGTCGTGACCTGCGCCTTGGTCTTCGCATCGACCACCACATCCCGCCGAAGCGCGGTCTCCAGCGGTTCGCGCGCCAACAGCCCGAGCTTCACGAGTTCACCGTCGCACAGCATCTCACGGATGAACGGCAATTGCCGTTCCAGCACGGCGCGGTGATAGCGGGTTGTGTCACCCTTGTAGCGGCGCTCCAGAATCTCGCGCGGAATCAATCAGCAAACGCGGCCCGCGCCAGCGCTCGCTCGCCCTCCCCTCCGCGTCATGTCATACGGCGCGATGGACAGGCAGCACTCGACCACCGGCTGACATCCCAGCAAGGGCGCAGCGATAAAACCGCTCAACGATGAGGCCTGGTGATAAAAGTGCAAATCGGCCACATGCGCCATCCGCAGCGCTCTAGCTGGAGTGGCCTTGTTCATCCCGCTCGCCCATGGGTGGGCCGCCCATTCAGCCCTTGCTGGCAGAGATCCACTCGAAGCAAGCACGTTGTCGAAGACGCTATTGTAGGGTGAAAACTGCCGCCACGGCGCGGCGGCGCCCGCCATGGCCGCGAACACATCCCAAACCGGAGCGCGAATGAGATGGGCGGTGTCGAGCGCGATACGCCAAAGATCCGGTTTAGGACGGCCGTCCATCATGGCATCCGCCGCGATCGTGCCGTGCGGCTGCGATGCAGCACTTGATCGCCGCCCTGCCCCGAAGCGACGACACGCGCCCCTGACGCGTCAATCGCGTCGCCAAGAAGAGAATCGGAGAAGCTGAACTGACTATAGGAAGGCCGTGCACTGAGCGGGGCGTCTAGAATAGCGGAATAGGACACGGTCGGGATGCGCGGCGAGTTCGCTAAGCGAGAAGTTCAACGTCTCGGCCGCGATGCGGGCGAATACGCGCTCGTCGCCCTCTGGCGTGTCCGCAGGAATTCGTTGAAGCAACTCACGTCCCGGGCGCCGGCGTGGTGAAGCGCGCACGCGACCAACGTTGAATCAAACCCGCCGGAGAGCCGAAGCGCGATCGGCCCTGCCTGCTGGCTATAGCCAACCCACGCCGACGCCGCGCGGCCAACGGCGCGGCGAAGCACGGATTGACCGCTGACGAAGTCAAGCTGCGGCTCTCGTATGGACGGCTGCCATAGCAACGCCTCACGCCGGCCAGTGCGCATCAATGTCAGGGCGACGCCGGGCAGCACCTCACGCACATTCGCCAAGCCCGTGCGCGCCGTTACCAAGCGCGGCTGACAGAGGAAGGCGCTAAACATCGTTCGATCGAGTTCAAGTTCGGGATCTACGGCGAGCAGATCCTCGGCATCGTTTGCAAAGACGGTGAACTCACCCGCGTCGAGCAGGTAGAGCGCGCCCGCGCCGCAGGGATCGCGCAAGAGGTGCAGCTCATCGCGGCCGTGGTCATGCAAAACAGCGCAATAGCCGCCCCAATAGTTCTGAACCAAACAGCGCCACCGCTTTCGGCCAGCTTCAGGCCTCACTGGATGTTATGGAGGCTACCGGCTCGTCGCGTTCCTCACCGGACAAAAATAGAGGACCAAGCACGACGCCGAGGTCGTCTGGCAAGATTCGCGAATCTGCGTCAGCGGCCGCAAGCGCAATAATAACGCCGCGCCGCTCGCTCACCTTGGAAAAGCGGGGGCCAAGTCTTTCAAACGAAGGCGCGCTTCGCGTTCTCCGTTTCTATCGGTCGGGCGCCAGCGAAACCGACCATACGAGCGGTCATAGTCGGACGATCTCTTGCATAGAGGCGCAGTCTTCGCCGCCGTCATCGACAATGGCGCCATCAAGCTCCACCCAGCTATGGGCAAGAAAGGGCCGTGCCCGTACGCCAATCACAGCGTCGCGTGCGTGCCGCGCGACAGGAGAAAATCGAATGAGACAAAGCGCGTCGAATAAGCAGACGTAGCGCTTTGGCAGCCACGGCCGCATTTCATTGAAGTGACAGATGGCTTGGTGGGCGGCATCGGCATCCTCGCGCGACGCCCGCTTCCATGACCTGATCTGTTGAGCCGCAAGCCACATGTCGCCTCGTCGCACCGTTGTGGACGCCCAGTGCGCAGCCCACGCGAACTGCATGATCGTGGGCGCTTTGATGCGTCCGGAATGGCCAACCAGCTCTTGTGGAGGGTGCGCGTCTTTCGGAAGCCGTCAGCACCCCTCGCGCCGCCAGCTTCTGCAGCGCTGCAATTTCGACAGCCATGTCGTCGTGGGCGCGTTCGCAATGCCGTCGATGGCCGCCGATTGCGCCGCGCTGACGGCGAAGTAGCGATTTGACTTCAGATCTAGAAAGATGAGCCAGTCGCCATCGATGCAGGCATGAACATGCGGGGCAAGAACATACTTGTGCATCTGCGCGCCACTAGCTGCTGAGCACGGCGCCGGAGGCCTCCGGCGCCGGCCGGGATCTCAGTCGCGATGATCCATCTGCCCCGTCGATTCCTCGAACGGGACTTTTGGAATGCCCAGCGTCACTTCGCTGACGGCGCCGAGATCGATGACGTCCGAGTGGACGTCTTTCACTGCTTCAGCCATTGCGGGCTCTCCCGTGTTGAGCGCGAACTCAGTCGCGATAATCGGGCAAGCCCGTCGACTCTTCAGCGAAACGCTGCACGATGCCGCGGGTCACTTCGCTGGCGGCGCCCAGATCGGTGAGTTCGTCTTGTTCGAGGTCTTCACGCATAACTTCCTCCATTGAGGTGGATCGTTCATTCGATCCGGTGAGAGCGTGCGACACTCCAGACGAATAAGAGAGTTTATAAGAATGAATATTAAGCCGGGAAGCGGCTAGGCGCCGTTCGAGGAAAGCCCTAGCAGCGCGGCGCAGTCGCGGATGCGTTTTGCGTTCATGCATCGCCGCATGTGATACTTTCGAAGCGCGCTTCTGATCGGAGCGATGCTGCCGCTCAAAATCGCCTTACTGATAGGCGAGGTCCTGCTCCACGTTCGGCCAGATTTCGGCTTCCGCGACCCGCGCCATGTGCAGCCGATCATCGGCATTTCGCGTTGCGTGTGCGAGTTCGGCTGTGCGGCGATTGCTAACCCTGCCAATAGGTCTGCGGCCTTGTCGGCGTAACTCGCTGCGGCATCCACCATCGGTTGGGCCGTCGCAGCGAAACTCGCGAGCGCCAGCTCGGCGAGTTCGCCCCGCCATCGATAAAGATCGCGCAGGCCGCTCTCGCTCCACATGGCGACAGCAAAACCGTGCGAGGGACGAAAGCTTACGAGCCGTTCTGAAGTCAACCGCAAGAGCGCCTCGCGCACAGGCGTTGTCGATACGCCGAGGTCGGACGCGATCGCGCTAGCATCCAGTCGCTGACGCAGCCTGAAGCGGCCCGCCAAGACCCTTGTCTTTATTTCCTGATACGCGCGTTCAGGTATGGGTAAGTCAGGCGTCCTCGCCATAGTGAGCCTTGAGCTGGCGCGCGATGTCGGGCGTCAACGCGTCTACGTGCGGACAAAGCGTATGAGGGTTTGTCGCCAGCGCTTGGATCGGATCCTGCCCCTCCCAGCCGCCGAGATTAGGCCGATGCATCTGATAGCCGATGAGTCGCTGCAGCGATTCTGGGAATGATCGCGCAACGGCAGGCGGATAAGCCAAGAATTGGTTTTCGTACTGCTTCAACCAACCCAAACAATAGGAGACAATGATCCCGTCGCGCGGCGCGTTTGACCGGTTCGCGCCGGCGCCGTGCGTCAGCGCGCCGAGGAAGACCAACGCATCACCGGGCTGCATCTCCGCGGCGATCGACCGAGCTGGATCAATGCTGCGGTCAAGCGCGTCCGTGTGACTGCCGGGCCACAAGCGCGTCGCGCCATTCTCTTCGGTGAAAGCAGTCAACGGCCACATCACATTGATGAGCCAGGGGCGAAGCTTCGGTTCGTGGGGCCACATCTCTTCATCGCGATGGGGCGCCTGGGCTCGCTCTTGCGGGTGCACGCGAATGGCTTGCGTCAGATTGAGCTGGATGCAATCGCACGAAGGCTGCAACGCCGCGCGCGTGATCGAGAGCACGCCTGGATGGAGAACAAGGTCTTGTGTTGAAGGCGCCTTGTCGAGGAGGCCTCCGACGCGCGTTGTTTTCCATCCGTAGAAATCGCCTACGCAATTTGGCGTAGCGGCCAAATGTGGCGCGACCTCGGCGCAAATCAAACGCGATTTCAGATGACTGGTCGCTTCTGGCAAGATGACATAGCCGTCCCGCATTAAGTCCTCAAACGCCCGCGTGAAACGAGCCCTGAATGAAGCGCCGGTTGAATAGAGCGCGGGGTGGCGACTTGCGTATGACGGCCTCCTTAACGTGTTGAGTTGTTTTCGCGCGCTCAGGCGGCACGCGCCAGTCCGGCATCAGCGAAGCGCGTGACAGGACCGGTTAGCCGCGCCCGCTGGCGTACGGCCGCAAGGCCATCGCTGGTGACGTCGGCCAGCATGGCGACGAGACGCTCTCGCCCCATCCTCTGCTTTGGACCCAATGCGCGCACGCTCCAGCCCGCTTGATCTGCAAGCGGCGCCAGCGCAAGCGCCGGCGACGAAACTCACCTTCTCAATCCCGAACAGGATCGAAGTCTCCAGAATGCCCGCGATCATTCGCGCCAACAGTTTCGCGACGCGGCGCGCCCTTCGCAATGGCGGGCGCGGGGCAGAACCGGGATGCTTCCCCAAACGCGCGCCGACCTCGGCGGTCCATCGTCGCAGAGCTTGGCGAACACTTCGCTCATAAGATGTGGCGAGAGCGTCGGCAGTAACCGCGCCGATTGCTGCACGTCGCCGTTTGCATCCACATCAATCAGATACATTGCCTCCTCGCTATCGAACTCGTCGATCTCAAGGCCCATGCTTTCCACTTAGCCGCCAATGCATGCGGTCGATAAACACCCGCTTGCGCTGGCGGTGCATTTCCATGAGCGCGTGATGAAAGAGACGGCGATTGTCGCGCGTGATGATCTGGATCATGAGCCTGGTGTCCTCCGCACCGAACTCAGTGAGATTGAGTGCAGACGCGTGCGCTCTGCTATGGGCCGATCGGCCCATTGACGCGCTTCGCACCGGAAGGAGTTGTGGAGAAGTCAGTCCGCCAGATCGGACAGCGTCAGCGTGCCGTCGAGATAAGCGAACATGATCGCTTGGATGCGGGAGCTCACCCCGTAGCGCGCCCGCGCATGCTCAATTGTATGTTTGGCCGTCGCGGTCTTGATGCCAAGAATGTCTGCGATCAACGGATCGCTCTTGCCGCGGGCCGCAAGCGCCAAGCACTCCTTCTGGCGCTTGGTCAACACGACCGGCTTTCGCGTCTCGCCCGTAGCACGCAGCCGCTTCCTCGTGGGCGTGGAACGCCATCAATTGTAAGTCAGGCACGATCAGAGGATCGATGCCGTCAGGACCAGGCACAAAGCGAACACGACGCCGGCAGCGCTCCGGGCGAATGAATGGGAATAGTCAGTCCCTTCCTCAGGCCGCATTCAGCGGCTTCGTTCAGAATCCGGCGCTGGTCACGCGCCAGATCGTATTGACCACGAACTCTTCCCACCAGAACGGCAGCAGTGCGTTGTGCGCGCCGAAGAAAATTGGATCGCGGTTGGCGTATTTCTTATCGGAAAACCAGACCAGCCAAGGGTGGGGATAGTTAACGATGGCGACGGCGCCCGTCGGGGGCTTCAGAGGATCGACATGTGAGGCGCACGCAACATATCTGATCCCGCACGCCTCCATCTCCGCAAAGAGAAAACGCGCGATATCCTCTGCCGAAGCAGCCGCCCGGCACTTTTGCACAAAGTCCAACGTGGCCTCACGCCGGCCCATGGATACACCTACTCCGCTCCTGCGCGCTCAGGTTGAACCCTAAGCGCGCCCTTTTTCAAGTGAATTGCAAGTTTATAAGCATTGCACTTCGCGCATTCTCGCCGCGCGACGTGAGCCAGCGCCCATCCCGGGAGGCGAGTGCTCCCTCTTTCCCTGAACCTCATCGCACCTTGTCTGCCCGCTTCAGGTGATCGCGCTCGTGGCTAAGTGGAATGGGTTTGGCGCCCGTGCCGCCGCGCGTTAGAACTGTTAAATGCGACGCATCAGGTTAGTGCCGCCATCGCGGGCTGTCGCATTAGGCGCCTTCCTCACCTTTGCTCTGTGTCTCGGCATTGGCTTTGTTGCCGTATCGAAGGTTTCCGATGTCGTTGTCTACAATGCGAGCCCATCGATGCCCCAAGGCATCTACGTGCGCATGCAACCGCCAATCGTGCGCCATTCAATCGTTACTGTGCGGGCGCGGGATGTCGCGCTGAACTATGCCACAGCGCGGCGCTTTACAGACGCCAACGATCGGTTTCTCAAACGCGTCGTCGCATTGGATGGCGATGTCGTCTGTGCGCTTGGGGCGCGCGTAACAATCAATCACACGATCACCTTGCAGCGTCGAACAGTGGAAACCGCCGGACGCGCATTGCCGACTTGGTCGGGATGCCGGCGCCTCAACGGTCAAGTCTTCCTGATCGGCGACACAGCCGACAGCTTTGACGGCCGCTATTGGGGACCGGTCGCGTCGGACCTAATCGAAGGCGTTTGGCATCGGCGATGACGCCGCGCACCGCGCCGGGCCACTTTGGATCGCACGCCGCCCTGCTCCGTGCGGTCAAGGGACGCTGCGCTCTTCGCCCTTGACCGCGCATGCCGGCGTGCAGGGCGAGCATCGCCCGGCGCGACTCCTCGCGTGCGGGCGATGGAGAAATGCAATGACTGACATCACCATGATCGCCTTGTCGAAGCTCGTTCCCGGCCAGCGCAATGTCCGCCAGACCAAGCCTGCGGTGAGCATTGAGGAACTCGCCGCGTCCATCGCGGCGCACGGCCTCCTGCAGAACCTGGTCGTTTCGGAAGCTGACAAGGGACGCTATTCGGTGGAAGCTGGCGGCCGGCGCCTGAAGGCGCTTCGAAAACTCGCCAAGGCGAAGACCATTCCCGGCAACGAGCCGATCCCCTGTCGCGTCGTGCCACTTGACGATGCGACGGAAGCCTCGCTGGCCGAGAACGTCCAGCGAGAGCCGATGCATCCGGCCGACGAGATCGAGGCGTTCGCCCAGCTTGCCGAATCTGGACATGGTCCCGAAGCGATCGCCGGCCGCTTCGGCGTCAACGGCACGCACGTTGCGCGCAGGCTTCGGCTCGCCCGGGTATCGCCGAGGCTGATCGAGGCGCTGAAGAAAGACGAGATCGACCTCGACCAATTGGGCGCCCTGGCCTTCACCGACGATCATGCGCTGCAGGACAAAGGCGTTCTTCGACACGCCCGAGTGGCAACGAACGCCCGAGCAGCTCAAAGGCACATGTGACCCAGGCGCACGTCGCCGAGACCGACAAGCTCGCGCGCTTCGTCGGCGTCGACGCCTATGTCGAAGCCGGCGGCGCGGTCGCGTCCGATCTCTTCGCGGACGAAGACGGGACGCGGTTCCTCGCCGATCGCGAGCTCTTGGTTCGGCTGGCTGAGGCGAAGCTCGGACCGATCGTCGCTGAAGTGCAGGTTGAAGGCTGGGCGTTTGTCGAGATTTCGATCGACGGCGTGGCCTGGAGCCAATTTCCGGAACGCGTGCGTGAACGCCGGCGCGATCTCACGACCGACGAAACGGCTGAGCAAGAACGGCTCTATGCGAGGCTGGACGAAACCGAAGACGAAGCCGAGATCGAAAAGATCGAAGCCGCGATCGATGCGCTGGCGCCCGCGCAATGGGAGGACGACGAAGTCGCCCTCGCCGGCGCGATCGTGACGTTGAGCCACTCCGGAGACATCAAGGTCGAGCGTGGTCTGGTGCGCGTTGAAGACGTGAAGGCGCTGAGGGCGCTGCGCCGAAAGCGCACGACGTCAGCCCACGGCGCCACTGACGCGGACGACGAGAACACCGAGGTCGCAACAGCGCCGAAGCCGGCCGTTCCTGCCAAGCTGCTGGACGAATTGCTCGCCCACAAGACGCTCGGCCTTAGGGTCGCTATCGTCGATCGCCCTGAACTCGCACTTCGCCTCGTGGCGTTCAGCTTGGCGGCAAGCTTCATGGGCGGTGCATCCGCATCATGCCTGGCGATCTCTGTCGATCACGTTGACGTCGGGCGCTCCATTACGCGCGCGGAGAGTAAAGCGGCCGATGAGTTTGCCGAGATTGGGTCCGTGTGGCGTTCCCGTCTGCCGGTCAATCCAGAAGAACTCTGGGGCTACATCGCTTCGATGGACGAGCCGGTGCTGCTCGAACTCATCGCGGTGACCATTGCCTATGGCATCGATCTCAGGCGTGTTGGACCTATGGCGGGGATGGAAGCACGCCAAGCACTCGGTCAGACGCTCTGCGATCGCTCAGGCCTCGATATGACCAAATATTGGAAGCCTTCGGTCGAGAGCTACTTCGAGCACGTCCGCAAGGATGCCGTCGTCGAAGCGTTGATGGAGGTGAATCCGAAGTTGGACCGCGCCGCGCTCGAGAAAGCGCCGAAGAAAGAAGTGCTGACGCGCGCCAAGCGCACATTCAAACAAAGCGCGTGGATGCCTTCGCCTCTTCGCACCACAACTGAGGCAACGCCGCTAGCCGTCGCGGCCGAATAGTCGGCAAACAAAGCGCCGCCCCAGGGATTCAAACCTGTGGCGGCGCAATGTCGTGGACGTGGGGACGTCCCGTTACTTCTTCTTTTTCGCGGCCTTCTTCGGCGCGGCTTTGGCTTTCTTGGCTTTCTTCGCCATGCGTGATGCTCCAGCGTGTCGAGGCGTTAGGAATGACCTCAGGCCGAGAGATTGGCACTGAGTCTGGAAACAAATCTTAACGCGCGCCTCCCGGCGCGTTCGCCCTCAATAGCGGATCATGCGCGGCTGACCGGCGTCGATATCGACGTGGATCGAAGTTTCGCCGTACGCGCCGGGCGGCCCAGCAGCCAAAATGAGCTGAAGCTCGCCGTTGAACGGATCTGGCTGCGCCGGGATTTCGTGGCGCTCCGGCAGCATTTTGATGTTGTCGGTTTTATAGACCCAAACGTCATTGCCCTTGAGGAGGACGAGCAATTCACGGAGCCGCCGGCGAATGGGCAGCTCACCATCCGTTTGCAGCAGCGCGCGGTTGCTCCCGCTCCAGCTCAGGCTCGAAGCCAGTTCATAAAGTTCAGTGATGTAGCCTTGAGTCTCTTCGCTAAGCCGGACCTTGATCTGCAAGAGGACGACCTGACCTTGATGCGGCGTCCATCAACACGGCCTCATCCTCGACCATTTCGGCGATGCCGGTGTCAAAGCGCGGAAAGAAGCGATCCCTCCTCGGGACGTTTTAACGGCATTGCCGAGTCCGGCCAGAGCAGAAGCGCAAAGTTGCGTCCGCGGCACGCTCAAGGCTCGTGCTAGTCGATCGACAACGTCGACCGCGATCAAGCCCTTTGCGTTCTCAATCTCTCTCAGCCGCCGCTCACTAATCCCCACTTCGTGCGCAAACTCCTTTTGCGTTGCGCTGCGCTCACGGCGCGAGCGCAAGCGTTTCACCTCAGCACCATCGACTTCAAGCTTGAGCACGCTTCCAGCCTCCTTGACCGTCACCTGTTTAGGCCATCGACGCCGATTCGGGCGGCGCCAAACCGGCGGATGACCGGCGCCGATGCGGCGCCGCATCAGTTCTCACAGTCCGCTTCTGCTCTTGCCCCTTCCGCAGCGAACGCACGCGCCTCTCCCGCTTCGTCGGTCCGACAACACACCACGAGGCCTCTCGCTCATTGGTCCTCGTCTTCGCATGCGGGCGGTCGCTTGCAAGGGACAAGCCTCCGGTCGCGGTACCCGCGACCCCTTGCAAGCGCCCTCTTACCCGCATGCAGCCCACGGCCCCATCGCGGGAGAGCCCCGCGG
The DNA here is from genome assembly GCA_016703335.1 of Caulobacteraceae bacterium. GTDB lineage: Bacteria > Pseudomonadota > Alphaproteobacteria > Caulobacterales > Aquidulcibacteraceae > Vitreimonas. The sequence goes on from JADJCG010000021.1 coordinate 18,141, forward strand.
CGCTTCTCGCCGGAGCTTCCCGGCGAACAGGAGAGACACCCATGTTCCGCTTCACCGCTCAGGGCCGCATCGGCAAGATCGAAGAACTGAAAGCCAAGACGCTCCGCATCTCGATCGCCGCCGACCGTCTGGCCGAAGGCCGCGATGGCCAATACACCAAGACCGAATGGTTGCGCTGCGTGTCGTTCGACGCTGAGCTGAACGCCGAGATGCTGTCCCAGCTCGACAAGGGCGACAGCGTCACCTTCGAGGGCCGCATCGTTCCGACCGTCTGGCTCAAAGGCGAACAGAAGATCTACGACAACACCTTCGAGATCACCCGCTACCAGCGTCTGTCGCGGCCCAAAGCGAAGTCTGAGTCCAAGACCAAGGCCGACCAGACCGCCGACGCGCCAGCTTAAGCGCCTCCTCACCTCGTTCGGAGCCGCCTTCGGGCGGCTCCTCTCTTTCAATCGCGCACACGCGCGAACGCGCGCGTGCGCCTGGTTCAGGAACACACCGATGAAATCCGCGCTCTCCAAACCCGAAACTGCACTGAGACGCTCGGCTTACGACGCGCTGGCGCACGTCACCGCCGAAATCTCCGGCATGCTTGAACGCGGCGTGATGCCGTGGCGCGCGCCATGGGACCACGCAGAAGCCCTTGCGCTGACGCCTGGGCTGCCGCTGCGATCAACCGGCGAACCCTATCGCGGCGCCAACGTGATGCTGCTCTGGGCCGCGCAGATTGCGCGCGGCTATTCCAAGCGCACTTGGCTCACCTTTCGCCAGGCGCTTGAATTGGTGGGCATGCGCAAGGGCGAAGAAGGCCTGGCCGGTCATCTACTACGGTCAAGGCAAAGCCGAAGCCGGACGACGCGGGCAAGACCGCTGCCGAAGATGCCGGCGAGACCGCGCGTCCTATCGCTTCCTGAAGCTCTTCTATGTGTTCAACGTCGATCAGATCGACGCGCTGCCCGATGGCTTTGGGAGGAAGTCACGCCTCCAGCAGCCGAGCCCGGCGCCATCGAGCAATGGACTTCGCGCGCGGGCGTTGGCGTGCGCATCGGTGGATCGATGGCATGCTACGTGCCCGTCACCGACTTGTGCACATGCCAGCGCATGAAGCTTCCTCTCTCGAGCAGCATTGGGCGCGACTTTGCTGCACGAGCGTGCACTTCACAGGCCATAAGAGCCGACTCGATCGGCTTGGTGACTACCGCCACGGATCGCAGGCGCGGGCGCGGGAAGAACTCTGCGCCGAATTTGGTGCAGCCATCCTCGGCGCGATGGCCGGGTTTAGCGCCTTTCCATCTTGAGGACCACGCCAGCTACATCGCCAATTGGCTGGAGCTCTTTGCGCGATGAGCCTCGCGCGTTCCTGGCCGCGGGCGCCAAGGCGCAAGCCGCAGTGGATTGGCTCTTGCAGGAAGCCGGGCCCTGCCAGTCGGTTCCGGATTGACCTCACCACCTCATCGCAACGGCGCTGGCGTCAGCTCATCGAGGGCGCTGGCGTCGGTTCCGCCTCCTACTTGCGGCGGCAGATCGACGCCAGCGTGCTCTCGCACAATGGAATAAATCTTCCTGTATTGCTCCGACGCGGTGTCCGGGCAAAGTTCAGCAATGAGCGACCACCAGCTGAGCGGTATGGCCCCGCTCTGGACCATTCTATGGATCGCGGCCTGATGCGATCGTTCGCTGACCCCGCCTGAGCAATCCTCGACAAACGCAACGTCGCGCCGGCGGCTTCGTGCGGTCGTCACCGAGTGCAGAAGACTTGTCTCGGTCCAGAGGCCACACATGATGAGCTTCTTGATTCCCGTCCGCTCGCCCGTCTCTTCAACGGCGCGACGGAAACGCTCGCTTCCAAACGCATCAAACGTCGTTCGCTCGATCACGTCGTCCTCGTCGATGACGACATCCGGATAGATGAAGCGGGTGAGCTTCTCGAACAGCGGATCGGCGAGAGCCGCTTCCCGCGGCTGAATGGTCGAGATGACGACCGGCATCCCCAGCGCGCGCGCCACTTTCGCGAGGCCAAGGACATTGTTCTCAAGCTTTAGCGGTTCAATCGAATGGACAGGAAATAGCGACGGTGTGTGATCGAGAAAAACGACCGTACATTGATCCGCTTCAAACCGGGTAAGTGCTGACATGCAAATTGCCTTAGTCGCCTAGAGAACCCAACGGCCAGTGTTTTCTTCGAAGGATGTGGACCTTCAGCCGGGTCCCGCAAGCCCGCAATGCAGGAATTTTCGACCGCGAAACGGGCATATTCTGTTTCGGGAGAGGCTGGACTGTCAGGATATATCGCCGAATTGGCGAGCGGATTCATTCTCGCCGATCTCGGCATCGCGCACAATCCACGCGAGGATCAGCAAGGGCCGCAAATCCCTCACGTGTGTATTGGAGTTTCGCATTGGTTTGGGCGTCTCGCCGACTTCGTCGGCGACCGGCTGTCGTGAACCGAGCCCTTCGGTCTCGGCCCTGTGGGCTTCCATCCCTGGCGCAACACCCGCCCACCCACCCTGCTTTGCGACGTGAGATTTCATGATTCAGCGTGATCGATTGTGTGTGTGAGAGAAACATCGAAGGAAGGTGGGGTGGAAGGCAAGATAAAGAGAACCCCACCACCTTCGCCAATCGCTTGCAATCACTGGCGCAAATACGAGGTGCGCGCGATGATCACGAGGTGCGCACGAGGTGCGCGCACCTCACCAATGCAAAAGCGCGCATGATGGAAGTCCAAAGCGTCAATCGACTCTTCCGCGCCGGAAAACTGAAGCGCGACATGTTCGGCGCTGAAGTCTTTCGGCCGGGTAAATCACTCAACATCACGCGTGCGCTCAACGCCGACATCATTGAGGGGCGTCACGACGGACGCGCGAAGTCGTCCGGCGGGGCCATGCGCGCCGGCTACGGCAGAAGTTGCAGTCTGGTTGGACCGTCGCGAAAGTTGGCGCGGCGCACCTCGCCGCAGGGTGCGAACGGCGGCTTCGATCCGCGCCAACGCGCGATCGTGAAGATCCACTACTTTAGCCATGCCGGCGGCGGTGGTGCGGCTTTGCGCGCGCACGCGAGATACGTGGCCCGCGATGCGGCGGCCCGTGCGCCCTCGTCTGCCGACGTCCCCGAAACCGACACGCCCGCCGATCACGCCGAAGCGAAGGCGCGCGCCCACAGCAGGTATCTGGACCGCGAGAGCAACGGCGCCGTATTCTATGACGCAGCTTCTGGTGCGGTCGACGGCGGCGAGCGAGCCGCCTCCTGGGCGCGGAGCGATCGCCGGCATTTCCGGCTGATCCTGGCGCCCGAGAACGGGACTAAGTTCGGCGACCTCAAAAGCTACACAAGGGAGGTCATGCGGCGTGCGGAGGTCGCATTGGGCTCCAAACTCCAGTGGGTCGCGGTCGACCACTGGGACACGGACAATCCACATACGCATATCATCCTGCGGGGCGTGCGCAGTGATGGACGCGACCTCATCATTCCGAGGGAATTCGTTCAGCACGGCTTCCGCTCGGCCGCCCGCGATGTGGCCACGGAACGGCTTGGCCTGCGTACGCGCGAAGACGATCGTCTCGCACTGCACCGCGAGGTGCGGGCACATCGGCCGACTCGGCTAGATCAATGGATTGGCGACCAGCTCGACAAGGATGGCAAAGTGCGCATCGCCGACCTGCGGGCGCCGAATGGCGATCCGGCTGCGACCGACGCCTTGAAAGGCCGCGCTCAGGAACTCCGGCGGCTCGGTCTGGCGACGGAGGTCCGGCGCAATGTGCTGCAGTTCGCGCCGAACTGGCGCGACGGCCTTAAGGCGCTCGAACTCCACCTCGACATCCGCAAGGCGCTGATGCAATCACGCGCCATCGATGCTGCCCGCGCGCAGCAGACCGGCAAGTCGATTTCAACGTTGCTGCGCGGCGGACAGGGCCCGACCGCTGAGCTTTCGCGTGTCAAGCGAGCAGACCGTTTCCCAGCGTTTCCCGACCCGTTCCTGCCATTTCGCCTCCGACACACTTCGATCGTCATGGAGGCTCGCTGTCCATCAACGCGCACTTCGCGCCACCCATCGTTGATCTCAACGAGCCCGCGAGCGATTGCGTGGAAACCACGAGTTCGCTCGCGACGTTCGCGCCTGAAGACTATTGTCATCACCTCGAAGGCAGCGGTCTAACCGAGGCCGAGCAAAACGAGCTGCTGGCCGCGCTATGGAAAATCATGTGCGGGTTCGTTGACCTGGGTTGGAACGTCGATGCCGTGAGTTTGGTACTCGGAGCGACTTCCCCTTCGCCACAGGATGCGACTAGAATCGATGGCGATTGCGAGCGGTCAGCGTCCTCCCCTTCCGGCGCGCTAGGATCAGCGTTGCTGAGGACCTGCCATGAAGCCTGTACACGCCGCGATCGTCTACTGCCGCGTTTCGAGCAAGAAGCAGGAGCTCGACGGCGACGGCAACGGCAGCCAGGAGCACCTCTGCCGCAACCACGCGGCCAAGCTCGGCGTCACTGTTGAAGCAGTCTACACGGACAGCAAGTCCGGCTTTGGCGACTACATGGAACGCCCTGGCATGGTTGGGGTACTCCGCCATCTCAAGGCCAATCGTTCCAAGCGTTACGTTGTCATCTTCGATGATTTGAAGCGCTTCGCGCGCCGCACCCGGTTCTATTGGGAGCTACGGGACCGCCTTGCTGAGGACTTCGGGGCGGTGGTTGATAGTCCCAACTTCCGGTTTGAAGACTCTCCGGAAGGCCGTCACCACGAAACCATCACCGTTGCTGGCGGCGAACTCGAACGCGAACAACTTCGTCGACAAGCTATTCAGAAAATGACGGCTCGGGTTGAGCGCGGGTACGCCGTCACCGCGGCGCCTGTTGGCTATGAATATCGTTCGGTCAAACGCAGCGGACGCATTCTATTCCCGAAGGAGCCTGAGGCTTCAATCGTGCGTGAAGCGCTCGAAGGCTACGCGTGTGGTCGTTTCGAGAGCCAAGCCGAGGTCCAACGCTTCCTCGAAAGCCGGCCTGAGTTTCCGCGCGATCGCAAGGGCCGGGTCCACAATCCACGTCACAGAGATGCTGAAACGGCCCATCTATGCCGGCCTCGTCAGCGCGCCTTATTGGAATGTCTCTTTGCGGAAGGGCGTGCACGAGGGGCTGATCAGTGTCGAAACCTTTAACACGATTCAGGATCGTCTGGTCGGCAAGAAACGCGCCGGCGCGCGCCGACTTCAATCCCGATTTCCCGTTACGGGGCTTTGTCTCCTGCACGTGCGGCACAATGCTGACCGCAGGTTGGACCAAAGGGCGCGATCGTCACTACCCCTACTACTTCTGCTATAACCGGGCTTGCACCCACTACGGTCGATCCATCAAACGCGACGCGCTCGAAGGCAAGTTCGCTGTTCTTATGGCTAGCGTTCAACCGCCTGCTGGGGTGTTTCGGGCCGCGCGACACATGTTCGAAGACGCTTGGAACGCGCGCATCGCGGCGAGCGACACAGACGCGAAGGCGATGCAAACAACGCTGCTCTCGGCAGATCGGCAAATCCAGCAGTTGCTCGATCGCGTCGTCGAAACTGAAAGCTCTGCTGTCGCTAAGGCCTACGAGGAACGCATCGATCGTTTGCAGGCGGAGAAGCTTGCAATGGCTGAAAAACTGCAACGCGTGGACACGCCGAAGCTCAATTTTGAGTCCGCTGTTAGAACCGCGATGAACTTTCTAGAAAATCCAATGAAACTATGGGGTTCAGAGCGCATCGAGGAAAAGCGTTTGGCCCTGCGTTTGGTGTTTGCCCAGCACCTGGAATTTGATCGAGAGACCGGTTTTAGAACCGCCCATTTATCCTTGCCATTCAGAGCTTTGGCAGGGATTTCGGAGCCGATTTTTGGGCCGATTCAGGGTCTGGTGGGCGCGACAGGGATTGAACCTGTGATCCCCTCCGTGTGAAGGGAGTGCTCTCCCGCTGAGCTACGCGCCCGGAAACCAGGGCTTCCGAAGGGCGCGGACCATAAGGTCCGCGGCGCCTGCGTCAAGCTGCGCGCCCCTGCGGGGTTGACCTTCCCGTCACTTGCGGTGCTATTGCGAAACGTTCGCAATATCTTCTCGGAGGCCGCCCTGTCCTTTCCTCTCAGCCGTCGCGGCCTCGTTCTGGGCGCTTCCGCCACCGCGCTTTCCGCCTGTGTCGGCGGCGGCGACAAATTCATCAACGTCTATACCGCGCGCCACTACGACGCTGACCGCGCGCTCTATGCGGCGTTTCAGGAAGCCACCGGCATCGAGATCCGCGCGCTCACGGGCAGCGCCGAGCAATTGCTTGAGCGCATGAAGGCTGAAGGCGATCAGACCGAAGCTGACGTGTTCATCAGCGCTGACGCGGGCAATCTTTGGAAGGTCAAAGACGCCGGCCTCTTCCAGAACGTGACGACGCCGACGCTGCAGGAAAAAGTGCCCGAGCATCTGCGCGATCCGGATGGCGCGTTCTGGGGCTTCACCAAGCGCGCGCGCATCATCGTCTATCGCAAGGACGCGGTTCGTCCCGAAGAAGTCGCGACCATGGATGCGCTCGGTACCGCGCGCTTCCGCAGCCAAATCGTGATGCGTTCATCGTCGAACGTATATCAACTCTCGACCCTCGCAGCGCGCATCGAGCGCCTCGGCGCGGAAAACGCGCGCGCGTGGGCCGCGGCAGTGCGCGGGAATTTTGCGCACGATCCGCAAGGCAGCGACACCGATCAGATCAAGGCCGTCGCCGCAGGCGAAGCTCAGGCTTCTGTGTGCAACCACTATTACTACTTCCGCATGGTGCGCTCAGAGGATCCGGCGGATCGCGCGGTGGTGGAAAAGGTCGGCTTTGTGTTTCCGGACCAAGCTGGCGCGGGCACGCACATCAACATCTCTGGCGGCGGCGTCACCGCACACGCCAAGCGCCGCGACCTCGGCGTGCAATTCCTTGAATATCTGGTGAGCGATGAGGCGCAGACCATGCTGGCGCCGCTCAACACCGAATTCCCGATCCGCCCTGAAATCGCGCCTGCGCCAGATTTGGCCGCGGCCGGGGCGTTCAAGGAAGAGAACATCCCACTCGATGCGTTGGGCCGTCACCAGGCGGAAGCTGCTCGCATCTTCGAAGAAGTGGGTTGGAGCTAAGCCAACTCACGTTAGAAGCAGCGGCACATGAGCCTTGCCGCAACACCTAGCCGCACTAACGCGCCGCGCCTTGATGGCGTGGCGATTGCGGCTGGTCTTGCGACGCTGATCTGCGCGGCGCCGGCGATCGCGGTTCTAGCGCTTGCTCTGACACAAAACGCACATGCTGAATTTGGCGCGGCGCTGATCGCTAACGGCGCGATCGGCACGATGACGCTGGTGCTTGCCGGCGGCGCGGGTGCAGTCGTGTTCGGTGCGGTCGCTGCGTGGTTGGTGACGCTCTGCAACTTTCCGGGGCGCTCGATATTCGAATGGGCGCTCGCCATTCCGCTTGCGGCGCCGAGTTACATTTTGGCGTACGCATACGCGAGCATGACATGGGCGGGCGGCTCGCCGATTCCGGTCAACGGCGTTTGGGGCGCGGCTTTTATTTATGCGGTCGGGCTCTACCCGTACGTCTATCTTGCCGCGCGCGCCGCGTTTGCGAGTCAATCGGCGTGTGCGCTTGAAGCGGCGCGAATGCTCGGCGCATCGCCACTGCGTGTGTTCTGGCGCGTGGCGCTGCCGCTGGCGCGGCCAGGCATCGCGGCCGGCGCGGCGCTGGCGTGCATGGAAATCGCTGCCGACTATGGCGCGGCGCAGCACTTCGGTTTGACAACGCTTTCAACCGCCGTGTTTCGCGCTTGGTACGCACACGGCGAGCCAGGGGTTGCGCTCCAGATTTCTGGCGTGCTGCTGGTGGCCGCGATGTTGTTTCTGTTCATCGAGCGCAGTGCGCGCGGGCGGGCGTCCTACGCCGGCGGGTCATCGCGCTGGAGACCGCTACCCCGGTACACCCTGAATGTAGCGGCGAGCATGTTGGCTGTGGGCTTTTGCGTGGCGTTGATCCTATTTGGCGCGCTCCTGCCGCTGTTGTGGTTGGCGCGCCTCGCCGTGCTGCACGCAGACGTGCAGGACATCGCCCGTCCATTCATGAATTCAATCGTGTTCTCGACGATCGGCACGATTGTCACGTTGGCGCTTGCAGCGGCGATCGCGGTTGCGGCACGGCGCGCTTCGTCGTGGGGCAAGACGCCATTGTTTGCGGCAGGCATGGGTTATGCTGCACCGGGCGCTGTCATCGCACTTGGCGCGCTCTCTTTGTTTGGCTTGGCGCGCGAAGCTGGCTGGGTCAGTGGCTTGGGTGCGGGCCTTTCACTCGCAGCTTTGTTCTGGACCTACGCTGCGCGCTTCTCGGCTGCGGGCGTGGGCCCAATCGATGCAGGGCTAGCGCGGCTTTCAAAAGGACTCGACGCTTCGGCGCGCACATTGGGCGCAGGATCGTGGCGTCGCTTTGCGGCGATCGACTTGCCGATTGCGGCGCCGAGTTTAGCCGCCGCTGCACTCATCCTCTTCGTGGAAATTCTAAAAGAGCTTCCCGCCACCTTGATCCTACGGCCGTTCAATTTCGACACCCTCGCGATCAAGGCCTATTCGTACGCAAGCGACGAACGTTTGCTTGATGCAGCGGCGCCGTCGCTACTCGTTTTCCTGGCAGGCCTTGCGCCGATCATCATTCTTGCACGCAATATCGAACGCGGACGCGCTGGGGCACACTCATGAGCAGCGTGCAACTCACCAACGTTCGCCGGAGCTATGGCAAGACGCTCGTGCTCAACGATGTCTCGTTTACAGCGCCGGAAGGCCAAGTGGTGGCGCTGCTTGGCGCATCGGGCTCGGGCAAGTCTACGATATTGCGATTGATCGCGGGTCTTGAGCCGGTTGACGCCGGTGAAATTCGGATTGGCGGCGAACGCGTTTCCGGCGCGGGCGTAGCCGTCGCCACCGAAGCACGCCGCGTCGGCATGGTGTTTCAAGATTACTCGCTCTTCCCGCATTTGACGGTTGGCGCGAATGTGGCGTTTGGTTTGGACAAACTTGGCCGTGCCGAACGCGATGAGATGGCGCTCAAATGGCTCGATCGCGTCGGCCTGAAGCATCGCGCCGGCTCTTATCCGCACGAGCTTTCCGGCGGCGAACAGCAACGTGTCGCGCTCGCGCGCGCGTTGGCGCCAAAGCCCCGCGCCATTCTGCTGGATGAACCTTTCTCCGGCCTTGATGCCGGCCTGCGCGCTGAACTGCGGGACACGACGCTGGCAACTCTCGCTGAAGCGCGCACGACGACCCTGTTCGTGACGCATGACGCCGAAGACGCTCTGCAAGCGGCGGATCGTTTGGTCATCTTGAAAGCTGGACGCGTGTTGCAAGAAGCAGCGCCGCGGGAAGCGTACGATCACCCTGCTTCGCTGGATGCAGCAGCGGCGCTAGGGCCGATTAATGTGTTCAAAGGCGCCGTGAACAACGGTGTGCTCGACACTCCATTCGGCACAGTTCAGGCGTCACACCTGGCGAACGGTTCGACTGCGGTGGCCGCAGTTCGCGCAGAGGCGCTGACATTGACGCCGGGCGCTGGCGCCCAGGTGACGGCCGTAAGGCCGCATGGCGCGCACGATTTGGTGCGGATTGAAGCTCAAGGCTTAGCATGGCGCGCGTTGACGCCGGCGCGAGCGCCGCTTGGCGATACAGTCTCAGTTCAGATTCAGCCGACCGGCGCGTTCGCGTTTTCGGCCTGATCTCCGGCAGGCTTGCGCAGCACGAAGCGGCGGCGCTCAAGCCGGCGCGTGGCCAGCAATTGCAGACGCATGCGCCAGGCTTCCGCTTCCCAAGCCAGCTCCCGTGCGACTGGCACTTCCAGCGCACCAGCGGCAGCAAGACGTTCGCCCAGCTGCTTGAAGGCAGCGCGTGCGGTGAAAAGAAAATCGTCGGTCATGTCTTCGTCGGCTTCGAGCACGAAACCGGCGTCGACGAAGAATTGCAGCACATCGCCATGGGCGCGGATCTGCGGCTCGGCGAAGGACGAAGCGAAGGCGGTTGCGAGTTCAGGCGTCTTCAGGCCGACATAGCATTCCACCACGGCGCAGGCGCCGGGCTTCAGGCATTTCATGAACTGGCCGGCCAAATGCGGAGGGTAACCGCAATAAGCGAAGTCATCGATGCTCAAGAGGCCATCGTAGGCGGCTGGCGTGAACACGTGCGCCTCAAGATCGATGCGCGCCGCAGTCACGCGTTCATCGAGCTTGGCTTGCTTTAGGCCGTGCTTCAGCGCGCCGAAGGTTTCTTCGCGCCATTCGAAGACGTCGATCTTGCCGGGGTGGGCGGCGGCGACGGCGGCCATCGGGCCAACGAGACCTGGGCCGAGCACCGCGAGAACGCCTTGAGGCTCTAGGCCGATGCGCGCGGGTTCGAGTTTGTCGGCAGTGGCGTCACCCGGGCGGACGCGGTCGTCGCCCCAGAGGAAGGCGAGCGCTTGCAGGCGCGCGGGGAGTTCGTACGGAAGCTCATCGAAGAGTTCGTCTTCGGTGGCGGCGGTATCTTCGTTGGCGGGAGGCGCGGCGGCGAGTTGAGCTTCGATGTCGGCCAGCGCAGCCTCTTGGTCGAAGTCGTCGCCATTCCACCAGGCACGAAGTTTCGCACGCGTGAGCGCGAGACCTTTTTTGTCAAAAGGAGCTTTTAGGGCCGCCATAGCACCGGGACCTTAGCCCCGATCCCGTTAACGATTTGCTTGGACGATTGGTAAAAAGCGGCGGGGCCTGGGAGGGCAACGGCCCGTCTGGATCGTCGATAAAGCTCAGAATGTCGTTGAAGACAACCTCGCGTTGATTATCACGCAGCAGCCAGTGCCAGCCATTTTCGTAGAGCGCGGTCCGCGCCGAGGCCGGGAGACGGCGGGCAGCCGTGACGGCGGAATTGCGCGGAATGATCTGATCGTGCGCGCCGTATAGGAACAGGACGTGGCCATCGAGATTGGCCGCGTGCTCTGACGCGGTCGCCATCAGACCAACGAGGCCATAGACCGCCTCGATGCGCGTCGACCAAATCATGTGCGGCGCCCGCCCCGCTTGCAGCAGCGCTTCTTGGTTGTCCGATGCAGTGACCCGCCGAACGATGCCGCGCGGCGGCTGCACCGCGCGCCATGGAAAGGTGTGCGCGCCGACCCAAAGCGCGACGGCGTATTGATCCGGCAAGGTCGACCAGCCCCAGACCGCCGGTGCGACGAGAACGAGACGATCAACGGTCGGTGCACCGGGGGCGCCGAAAGTGGCAATCGCTTCTGCTGATCCCATCGAGTCACCGACGACGACGATCTCTGCGTTCGGGTACGTGCTTCGGGCGACGCGCACCGCGGTGCGCAGATCTTCCATCATCAAACGCTCACCCGCCCATACGCCGCGATTGGGTGAACGGCCGAAACCACGTGCGTCGTAAGCAAAGACAGCAACACCGCGCTCAGCGAACCATGGGCCTGCAAGATAGAAGGTGTTGGCATAGTCGTTCATGCCGTGCAGGCCGATGATGAGGGCGTGCGGCTCTTGGTTGTTCGGCGGCAGCCACGCGGTGAGACCAAGCTCGGCGCCATCGAATGAGATGAAGCGCTCAGCAACAGGCTCAAAGCGCGGACCTGTGAAGCCATCCATCGGCGAGCCGGCGCGCTGCACCGTCGGCACGCACGCGGCGAGCACCATCAACGCAAGGCAGAGGAAACTCTGCGCCGCAATTCGGGGAGCAAATCTATTTCGAACCATGGATTACGCTTCAGCCAGCCCGTATTTCGCCATGACGGATGCGGCAAAGGCAGGACATTGTCGGGATAGTCGCGCCATGCGCCGACCGTCTCACCCAACGTCTTCTTCACCGCAGCACCGAGATGATAGCGCTGCGCGTAGGCGCCGACTAGAAGCGTCAACTGCACATTCTTCAAAAGTGGCAGGAGACGCGGACGCCAGAGCGGCGCGCACTCACGCCGTGGCGGCAAATCTGCACCGTTCACCGTGCCGGGAAAGCAAAAACCCATAGCTGCGACGGCGATATTTCGTTTGTCATAGAACGTTTCGCGGTCGAGCTGCATCCAGTCACGCAGACGATCGCCGGAGGCGTCGTTCCACGGAATGCCGCTTTCATGCACGCGCCTGCCCGGCGCTTGACCGGCGATGAGAATGCGTGCGCGCGGATCGACCCAGACAACCGGACGCGGCTCGTGCGGTAGCGCGTCTGCGCAAACGCGGCAGGCGGTGATTTCCGCGACGATGGCTTTGAGTGCGCGCGTCATTCGCTTCCCTGTTAGCGCGATGAACGCGCATGCGTCGATGCGCGTCGGCAGTGCGCTGCCCCGCGGAATTCTAGAAGTGCTCCCAGATGGGAGACCGGGGCGCGTGATCCGCGCTGAGTAGTCTCTAGGGTGCGATGGAAGTCTCCAACCATCGCGCGCGCTTCACGCGCCCCGTTTTACACGATCGTTTTTCCCGGCCTGGGATCGAGGAGTTGTAGAACGCTGACGATGGCCAGCTCGCCTCCTGAACGATGGGCGCGGATCAAAGATCGCGAGCGATAGACTGCTCGTGATCTCCCCGCTTTCGGCACTCACCCTCCATCGAAGGATCATGTGCCGCGGGGCTTAGCTCCAATACCCAATTCGCCGGTTCAACGGGCAGAGCTTCCTGCTGCTCTGGACTCCGTGGTTTCACTCCCCACGAACAAACCCCGCCGATCGCTGCCGCACATTTCAAAGTTTTCGGAGCTCTTCGAAACCTCCCGTGTGCGGCGGAGCGGAGTGTGCGCTCGTTTTGCGGGTGTAGGATAAGTTTGCACGTATCCCACAAAGTTGGAGCGCGGGCCTCCGGCCCGCATCGGCGCTTGATCCTTGATGCCCTTGAAGAAATGCGGGGCGGAGCCCCGCACTCCGACCTGCAAACGGCCGCGCATATCCTCTGGATAGAACGCCCCCCGCCGTCATCTCCGAAACGGACATTCCACAATTCATGTGCATCCGGCTGGAATTCGCCGTTATCCGCCTGTGACGCTCGTCACGGAAAGCGGTGCGTTCCGGATGCACTGATGTCCTCGCGCCTAGCAGCCGAGGGTTCAGGTCATGGAAGCGATCTTATCAATGTCGGGAATTCTAGGCGCGGCATTCTGCGTCGGGATGTACGCGGCGGTGAGCTGGGGAAAGATAAGCGCTGATAAGCCCGCCTTCTTCATCGTCAACGGCTTGGGGGCGGTGTTGGTTCTGATCGGCGCTTCGCATCAATTTGACGTTGGTGACACCGGCACGGTCGGCCAAGAGCTGATCTGGGCGGCTATAAGTTTCGCAGGAGCGGTTCGCGCTTGGATGCGCGAAGGCGGTTCGGCCAAACTGTCCCAGTGGAAGCAACGCGCCTCGCAATCGGTCTTTGCCACTTTGTATCGCTGACCACAGATGTGTTGCGGGACCGGCTGGGGCGCTCAATTCCAGCCGGTGAGAATGCCGCCCATGCTAAGGCGTGTGTCGCCGAAGAGTGCCGTTGATCAAAGTGGCGCGGTGGTGAAACACTCAACCTGACGATTGCCTTCGGCGCTCTCACTTCCATCGTCGCTAGTTTCGTTTTGCGCTACTCGTTGACGCGCGTTGACCTACACGGGCCGAGGCCGTGGACTGAAAGGTTTGTGGAAACAGGAGAGGCTCCATTGCCTCTCGCCACGGCGCTGCTAGGCTCGCACGCGAGGGACTTCCCACCGAGGAAATAAATATGCGCAAACTGCTCGCCGCGACGGCCGTGTTCTGCATGGCCGCCACAAAACGCAAGCGCGCAATCACCAATTCCGGGACCGCCCGGTCCGCCGGTTGCGCTCTGTACCGATCTCGCCATCGCCGGTTGGAACGGCTCGCGTTCGCCGCCAGGCGCGCCGCTCGCCGACAATGAGGTCGCGATCTATTTCCAGTGCGCAACAACGGCCCCCGCACGGACATGGCGCCCGACGAGAACAAGCAGTGGATCACGCTGGTGCTGGACATGCCGAGCGGCGCGCAGGTTGGCGCAACCAGTGTGCTGCCGCCTTCTGGCTCAGGCGCCGCTTCCCTCGCGCGCGGCGCGAGTTGGCGAGGCCATGTGCGCGGCACACTGCCGGCCGGCGTCACCCGCACACGTCATCCGCCCGCGCGCCTACTGATCAACTACGCGCCCGCAAGCGCGGGCTGGTCACCGCCGTTGGATTGCAACACTTCGAATAATGCGCGTTCGGTCCTGCTCCCGCCAAGCTCCCTCGGGTGCGCATGCCAACTTAGACCGTGGCGCATGTCCGCTAAGGGCCAGCGTGCGTCATAGCTAGAATTTTCGCGAGTGGCCTACTCCTCCAGTGCGGTCAGTGATTTAGCGCACACGGCAACGGCGTGTTGTCGCCGGAGGCGGTCACTCATCCCTTGGCTCACGGATCCACGAAATCATCGAGGTGAGGGCACGAATCCGACATCGAGAAAGCAAGCAGGGAGGCGGTCCGCGTTACCAACGGCGTTCCTGCTTCGCTTCGGCGAGTGGCAACCACGCGAGCGTGACACCGCGCAATGTCCGACGCCAGACCTAGCCCAAGGCGGGCGCCACAGCATGTTACGTGCAAGCATGCATTTTCTTGTCACTCGCGACGCAGCCGGCTTTTGGCATTGAAGCTCCTCATGACGGATCTCGCCGATCGCGGGGAGTGTGCTGGCCTACGCTACACGCGTGGCCTGCGAGGACGGAATTGATCTCGTGAGGATCACCAACAACGGCACGCCAATTCGCTACACGCCTCAGGACATAGCAGAATAACTCGCGCTCCTTCGACTGGCCTACTCTCTCAATTCAGTCGGTGACTTGGCGCACGCAGCAACGGCGTGTTGTCGCCGGTTGCGGTCATTCGGGAATGTCTTGCGGCGGAGGATCGGCGATGCGCGCTCGAACCCGTGCAAGCCGCTCCTGATAGATTGGGCATTCGATAGGATCGCGATTGGGGTGCAATCGGCTCCACTCCCTCATCGCTTCCTGCTCGCGTTTGACGCGTGCGAGCTCGGGATGAAATTGCGGTGGTCGGATGATGCGGGCCATTGGACGCCATTTCGCGTTTGGTAGGCCGAATAGGAACCGCGACCGCTGCGCCTGTTTCAGTGCGCCCCACCATCGCCCGTAAATTGCCCTAGCGTCTTGGCAGTCGTGCATGCGCCGGCGCGCCCAAAACGGATGGTCTGGATTGCGCCAAATCCGGATGGACTCGATGGGGCCGAACGCCAGGATGGTGCGAAACCATTGCGGTGGAACCAACAACAAGCGCCACCGAGGCGTGGGTTCAAACATAAGCAACCTCCTACCTATGGGTGGAGAGTCTGTTTTTCGGCGTTAGCAGACGCTCAGTGTTCCCGTGGTGAGTCCAACGGCGGCGCAGTGGATTCTTGGGAGCGACCAATCTCGCGATCCCAAATTTTGAAGATGGTCCAGATGCCAAACATCCATGGAATAGCTTCGGAGCCAGCCACCAGAGCAGCAGCCGCGTCCTGACCCGCCTCGGTTAGTTCGCCATACGCCTGCGAAACCAATATTTTGATTGCTGTGAGGCTAGCACCCACGGACAAGGTTGCGCCAATGCGCGCAAAGTAGAACCGCCAGGTACGTGCTGGTTTTTCAGAACCGCTTTGCATCTCAAACACCCCGAGGCGCGATCCCGACTGCAACATTGCGCGTACCCTAGTCCGCGCGACCACCGCACACTAGCGAGGTCAGTGTCCGCTTCGGGCCAGCGTGCGTCATAGCCAAGATTTTCGCGACCGGCCTACTCGCTCAATTGCTGCCGCTTGCGCCCTGCCCGCGTGAAGGGCTCAAGTTCGCCGAAAGTGGACGCTCGATAACGATCCTGCGTCATCAGGCTAGCCTTCTGGCTTCAGCGCGGCTTGGAACGAAGCTTGTGCTTCTGGATGGGTCTCAATCTCAAGATGCATCCAAAGCACGCCGGCGACCAGGAACGTGGCGTTACGCGCGTCGAAGATGCGATTGTAGACGAGCGCGCCGTCATCCTGCAGGAAACTATTCAGGTAGCCGTGCGCCAAGGACTCAGGCGCGATCGCCCGCGCCGCGATGGCCTCAATGGAATCGATTACCGCTTGCCCCTCCATGCCAGCGGGAAGAAAGAGCGCGAATGAAAGACGCGAGTGTGGCCCGGTATCTAGTTCTCAACGCCGCTCGTCAATCACGAGCAAGCCGAAGCGTCGAAACCTGCCAATGGCAGCCCGGCTGTGTTCGTGCCGTTCATCATCCTGCAGTGCACTGTCGCGATCTCGCCGTTTGCAGACCTAGACCCAGAAGAACAATAGCTGGGCTGTGTAAGAGACAAACCGTCGTATGGATCGAGCGCGGCTAGCTAACCAACCTGCGCTGATGCCAATCGGAAACGCACCCACCAATGACCACTGAAGCGGCACGACCACACTTAGCAACGCCGTTGCCGTTATGTCCGCTAAAATAGAGACGACCCAGAAGGTGAGCCAAAGGTCACCGACGTCTTCCAACTCTGTGGCGTCGTCGTCAGTCATGCTTTCAAGATCGGATCGCCAAGAGGTGGCGCCAACGTCCGCATAGAGCCAACGTAGGCCGTCCGGTACAAAATCACGAATGGCAAAGTCGCTCAAAACGTGACGCTGGCGTCAGCAGGCCGCGACCGGCCTAATCTCGCCGATTCCAGACATTGCCAGCGTTGGGTTGGGCGCCAGCGAGCGTTCCGCTATCAAGTTCTCAAAGACCCAATAACCGCTGATTGAACCCGCATGAACCTCTACGACCGCTACATCCTGCCCCCGCTGCTTAGCATGGCCTGTTCCTGCAATCCGGTTCGGATGCAGCGCGACAAGATTGTGCCGCAAGCACAGGGCGTCGTGCTCGAACTGGGCTTCGGCGCAGGCCTGAACCTGCCACACTACGATCCGCGCAAGGTGGTCAAACTTTATGCCTTGGAGCCAGCGGTAGGCATGCTGGCGCGCGCCCGCAAAGCAGCGCATCGCGCGGCTTTCCCCGTCGAAATCCTCGCCGAGAAAGCCGAGGCGCTGTCGCTTCCAAACGCCAGTGTAGACACCGTGCTCGTCACCTATTCCCTGTGTACGATCCCAAACGCAGTCACAGCGCTTGAAGGCGCGCGGCGCGCACTCAAGCCTAGCGGACGCCTGCTGTTCTGCGAACACGGGTTGGCGCCCGATGACGGCGTGCGCCGCTGGCAGCAACGCATCGAGCCAGTCTGGAGCATGATTGGCGGCGGCTGCCATCTGACGCGTGACATACCAAAGCTGATCCGCGACGGCGGATTCACCATCGACGAGTTGGACACGATGTACCTACCCAAGTCGCCCAAATGGGCTGGCTTCAATTACTGGGCGCCGCGCAACCGTGTTGACGGCTGCCCAATTGAACCATCGCACGCGCCATTGGACATGTTTCGCGACGCAGCGACGGAGAGACATCGCCGTTAGTAGTCACATCGCCCGAACGTTGAACACTTCCACAGAAGAGGCGCGGCGCCAATTCACGCTCGCTTGGCCGGACAGGTATTGAAGCCGAACATTGCGTAGAGTGGGCACCACCCGACAAGGCCCGTAACGAGCGGCACCAGGCCCACGTAAGCCCAGGGTGTCTGCGGACCGATGAATGCGAGCGATAACACGCTCGCTCCGACAACAACGCGCAAGACCCGGTCAATCGCGCCTTCATTAGCCTTCATGGTCGCCTCCTTTGTGGGACGTCGCAACCATGTCGAAGCCGAAGAAGGCGTGTCGGTGACTAAGTCACACTTCGTCCGCCAGACGCTGCAAAGCGGCTCTGCGCAGTACCTGTACTCTGCCGCGCGACAAAGCGAGTATCCCCTGTTTCGCCATAGTCGAAAGTAGCCGGCTAACCGCCTCCCGCGCTGATCCGATCTCTATGGCGAGGTCCTCGTGCGTAACCCGCGCCAAGCCATCACCATCGATCAATCGAACAAGCGCGGTGGCCACACGCTGCTCGAGCCCGGTGAAAGCCAGAGCCTCCACCGTGCGTTCGAAGTCCACGAAGCGCTCGGCCACCGAGTTCATAACCGCGCTCCGAAACGCCGTGTCGTTGATCATGAGTTGATCAAATGCGCCAGGCGGAATGAGAAGCGCCTCTATCGCTTCCTCCACAACGCCTTCGGCGCCGTAGGCGCGATGCTGAACTAAGCATGTGAACGTCTGCAGACATATCTCGCCGGGCTGGACACGATAGAGAACAATTTCACGTCCACTCGCCGAACTGATCGTCACTTTGATTGAGCCGCGCTCCAGCGCCAAAAACCCTGGACAGGGATCACCACTGCGAAAAAGCCGATCGCCCACACCGGCCCTCATCGGTCTGACGCCTTGTGCCTTCTCAGCGTTCGACACCATCCGATTGACCATCACGACTATCACCCACCGGCATCCACTGCATTCCACAATTCCGTGTACTGGGTCATGAACATCACGTGCAGCGTGTTGAACATCGGCCCGTCACGTTCCAGTGAAAATTGTGCGTCGTCAAGATAGAGCGTGGATGTATCAGCCAGAGCTTCGACAGCTCGATGGCGATCTGCGCACGATCCTCCGCCGAGATGCCGATTTCCATGTGTCTCGCGTCCCGCTTTCCAGCTACTGGCATCCTCACTTTAACAACATGGGCACTGGCTTACCGCTCTGCCAGCGACCGCCGTGCGACAGAAGCGACCAGAGTCCTCCATTGGTTTGCAATCGCTTCTCCTATTCAGCGGCGTTCGTTTCCGGAGGTGTGGGTCCGCGATGTTAGGGGTGGCGTCCAGTGGCCTCTCATCGTCGCGCATCACAACGTAAATCGCTGGGATCACCAGCACCGTAGCGTGTCGATGAGGGCGAGACCGAAAAGCAGCGAGATCGCGAGCCCTTGGAAGATCGGATCGAACAGAATGACGGTCGCGCCGATCGTTGCGGCAAGCGCCGTAAGCATGATCGGCTTGAACCGGGAATGGCCCCGGCTTCCAGCAATACGTCGCGGGCGGACGCTCCGCCGTTTTGGCGTGGGATGAAGTCCACTAGCAGAGATCGGTTTCTGACAATGATGCCCGCAAGCGCGATGAAACCGATCATCGACGTCGCCGTAAATGGCGCATTGAAGAGGATGTATCCGATCACGATGCCGATGAGTGTGAAGCGGGATCGGCGTCAAATGACAGAGGCAGTTTGAAGCTTTTGAGACTGGCCACGACAAAGTGTAGATGGCGAGGATCGCCACCATAGGCGCATGGCGCCCATATCGCGGAGAGGTCACGTAGGTGATCTCCCGCGCCATCCCACAAAATCGAGGCGCGTTTTCGCGTTCGCCGGCTGGCGGTGCACTAAGATTTGCGGCCGCTCTACAGCGCCCCAATCTTGCTCGCGGACGAAACCGCTCCGCATCGAGCATCCGTAGATCGGCGCCTCATACGCGCCGGCAAGTTCCACCTCTCCGTTTCGGCGTAGCGACCGTTGCGGCGGAAGATGGGATATGGTCCCTCTTCCTCCCCTGCGCCGATAACCAACTCGCTCGCCGAGTTCGACAGAGGCGAACTCCGTTCTACGTCGCTGCCACGGGCATGGATGCCGAGTGCTGAGTCAAGACCCCGCTGACTGCGGCGGTCGCACACCGCGATCTCGAGTGGTTGCGTCCTTCGCCGCGATGCGAGTAGCCAATCCCTTGACCGCGCCATCGCGACCGCAACGCTATCCATCATGTGTCGCGTTCGGACACGCCGAAGAATTCTATCTGCTCGCGGTTGGGCGTGAGGCGGCACGGGCGGGCCGCCAGACGCCATAACCATTGTCGATATCCACGGAACCTGGCGAAAGATGTCCTGCAGCTGACGCCGCCTCGCGGCAGGTTTGCACATCTGGACCGGACGCCGCCAGCAACGTCGCGATAACTGGCGGACCAGGCGGCACCTCGACGACGCGGATGACCGATCCTTCCGGCAACGAGAGGCCTGGAGGCATGGCGCAGATCAAGAACGATGGCGTGGCTCGTACGGCTGCGCTCGCCTTTTAGGCAGCAGGGTCAATTGCAGATCCACCCAATTCCGGGCGCTGGCGCATATAGTGCCGAACGGACCGTTGAAGTTGAAGGGCGCAGCCGTGCCCGCATACGCATCCCACGGATACGACTTCGGGTTCGTTTACTGCGAGATGCCGGCGGCTTCGATGAGGACGCGCTCCGGTAGCCTCTGAGTGAGGCCCCTCGGGCAGATCGACAACAACTTGCGCTTCGGTTTGTTGTCGAACGGCGGCAGCTTCACACGCACTGTGCGCGTGGCGAAGAATAGCGTGCAGGCAACCAAAGTCGCGACACCAACAATGACCAAAAACCGGCGCGCCCCTTTGCGGGAGCGAATAATGGGGGCGACTTTTCGGCGATAAAGCCGCCCGAACAAAGCCTTCTTCGTCGTGCTGGTGCGCTGACCATTGCGCCGTAGCGGCGCCCATTCTTCGGCGCAGGCTTGAGCATCAGCCAAGGGCGATGACGACTGCGACGAAGAATG
>JADJCG010000022.1 GCA_016703335.1 Caulobacteraceae bacterium
TGAACCCTCGATACGCTTGCACGTACTCCGGTTTTCGAGACCGGCCTATTCAGCCACTCTAGCACCTCTCCGGAGGCCCGCTTAATGACGAGCGCCGGGGCAGCTTGCAAGTCCGGCGCCCAGGTTTTTTCAGGACGTCTTGGCAAGGAGCGACGGTGTCGAGGCTGAAAGTCCTGATTTGGGCCGCTGCAAGCGCGGTGTTGGCGGCCTGTGGTCAAGCGCAACAGGCGCCCGCCGCGATGGCGCGGTGCGCCGCGCTGGCCCCGGATGCGCACGTTTCGATCGCGGCGGGACGGCTTGATCGTGGTGAAAATCGGTTTGAGCCAGAGGAACGTGTCGGCGGCGTTGGCGATGTGGCGGCGTTCGACATTGACGTGCACGAAGTGACGAATGCGCAATATGCAGCGTTCGTGGCGGCGACTCGGTACGTGACCGTCGCCGAGCGCGCTGGGCCAGATGGTGCGCCGATGTGTGCAGCGGTGTTCGATCGTGGCCAGGCGCGCTGGCGTATCGCTCCGACTGCGAACTGGCGCCATCCAGATGGCGAAGCGTCTTCGATCGAAGGCCGCGATGCGTATCCGGTTGTCGCCGTCGCCTACGAAGACGCACAAGCGTACGCGCGCTGGGCGCAGCGGCGATTGCCGACAGAGAATGAGTGGGAGTTCGCGGCGCGTGGACCTGCCCCAGCGCCGGCCGATCGGCGCGCGGAGGCGTTCGATGTGCACGGCACGCCGCGCGCCAATACGTGGCAAGGCGTGTTTCCATTTCAGGACACCGGCGAGGATGGCTTCACGGGACTTTCGCCCGTCGGGTGTTTTCCGGCCAACACCTATGGCCTCCACGACATGGCCGGCAATGTTTGGGAATGGACTTCCGATCGCTTTATCGGCGCGGACGGCCAAGATGCATCGCGTTCCGCGGATGCGCCGATGCGCGTGATCAAAGGCGGCTCGCAACTATGCGCGCCGAATTTCTGCTCACGCTACCGGAGCGGATCGCGGCAACCAGGTGATGAAGGTTTGGGCATGTCGCACATTGGCTTTCGCACAGTCGGCGACGCAACTTAGTCGACTAGTGCGGCCACGAGTTGGCGCAGGACGGCTTGCGATTGCTTCACGCTGAGCCCCTGCTCGTAGCGCAGACGCCGCCAAGACTCGAAACTGAGCGTGAGATCGAGCGCTTCCAGCATGTCGCCCTTGGCAAGACTCGCTGGCAAAATATCGCGCAGCGCTTCGCGCTGCAGGCGCGTGACCTTTTTGTGCTCTTTCTGCAGAAAGTTCGAGGTGTATCGGCGCGCGTCGGCAGCTGTTTTGATCGGAAGCATTTCTTCGAATGCTCTGGACCGACGGTCAATCAATTCGTCCAAACGCGCACGCCAAGTCGTGGCCACAAACGGGCGCACGAATTCCGGCGTCAGGCGCGAGGTCATGATCGCGTGCATCTCGCGGAAGACGCCTTCCATGTCGGAGAAAAGACGGAAGACCGTGCGGCGGCCCACCCCGGCGCGCGCAGCAACGAGGTCGGCGCTGGGATCGGGTTCGCCTTCGCGCAGCAGTTCTAGCATAGCCTGCGCAATTTTGCGCCGGCTCGCGTCGGAGCGCTGGCGCCGGCCATCTACCTCAACCGGCTCAGCAATCTTCTCTGCGCGTGTGCTCACGCGGTCTCCTTAATGAAAGCGTCGATCGCGTCGGCCAACTCTTCCGGCTTGTCTTCCTGGAGGAAGTGACCGCCGCCAACAATAGTAGTGTGCTTCTGACCTTTGCAGCCCGGAATGCGCTCTTGCAGGCGCGCATCGGCGCCGCGCGTGATCGGATCTTGATCGCTGAAGGTGGTGAGGAATGGCTTGTCGAATGTCTCAAGCACTTTCCACGCGTCCTTGTTCTCTTGTACCGACGGCATGTCAGGCGCGACCGGCACTAAAGCGGGAAACTGACGCGCGCCGGCCTTGTAGCTCTCGTCTGGGTATGGCGCTTCGTACGCATCCATCTCGGCTTGACTCAATTCGCGCACCGTTCCGCCGTTCAGGATATTGCCTGTCGGAAAAACGGGAACGGTCTGACTGAAAGTCCGCCACGCCTTGAAAGCCGGGTTGGCGCCTGAACCAGCAGGTAAGAATGTGTTGCCCGCAACGACGCGCGCGAAGCGTTCGGGAAATGCTGCGACGAGGCGCAGACCGATAAGGCCACCCCAGTCCTGGCAGAACAATGTAATGTCCTTAAGGTCGTTGGCGACGAGCCAATCGCTCATCCACTTCACGTGCTTTTCGTACGTATAGTCCTCCCGCTCGGTCGGCTTATCCGAGCGGCCAAAGCCGACGAGATCAGGCGCAATCACGCGATGCCCAGCCGCGACGAGCCGCGCGATCATCTTGCGATAGAGGAAAGACCAGCTCGGCTCACCGTGCATGAGCAGGACCGGCGCTTCGCCGCGCGGACCTTCGTCGATTGCTGCAATGCGAAGCGTCGTCCCGGAGGCGTCTCGAATATCCGTGTAGTGCGGCGCGTACAGGAAATCCGGCAGATTGGCGAAACGTTCGTCTGGCGTACGCAAGATTTTCATGGGCGGCCTCCCCTTTGCCGTTCGCATTGACAGAATGCGGCGCCGGAATATATTGGCACTTATAGTGCCTATTGTTGAACTGTGACGTCAAGCGCGAATTGAGACGGTCGGGGAGTGAGCGATGAAAGCAAGAGCGTGGCTCGGCGGGCTCGTCGTACTGCTGATCGCGATTGGCGCCGGCGCTTACGTTTTCCGTGGTGAAATCGCGACGCGGATCTTCGAGCGGGCTGCGCGCCAAGCTGTTGGCGAAAACTTGCGCGCCGAATTGCCGGACGGGCTCCACGCCGCCTTTTGCGGCACTCGCTCGCCCCTGCCAGACCGCACGCGCGCCGGGCCGTGCCTCGCAATCATCGCTGGCCAACATCTCTTCGTCTTCGATGCGGGCGACGGCGCATCTGAGACGTTGCAGCTCATGGGCGTACAGCAAAGCGAGATCGAAGCTCTGTTTCTCACCCATCTGCACTCCGACCACATCGATGGTCTCGACACTGTAGCGCTGCAGCACTGGGCTTCTGGCGCGCGGCGCGAACAACTCAATGTCATCGGCCCGACCGGCACGGCGCGCGTCGTTGGCGGCCTGAACGAGGCCTACGCCATCGACCAATCCTATCGCCTCGCACACCACGGCCCTGAAGTGATGCCGCCGAGCGGCGCGGGCATGCACGCGACGGAGTTCGCCATCCCGCTTGCCGACGGCGAAGAACTTGAACTCTGGAACAAAGACGGCGTGCGCATCGTCACCTTCCGCGTCACACACACGCCGACCGATGCGGTCGGCTATCGCGTCGAATATGCGGGCCGCAGCATCACCATAAGTGGCGACACCTCGCGTTCAGAATCGTTGACGCAGGCGGCGCAAGGCACAGATCTGTTGATACACGAGGCGATCTCGCCGCGCCTCGACGCGATCATGCATGAAGCGTCGCAAGCGGCTGGCCGCGAAAACGTCGGTGCGATCTTCAACGATATTCTCGACTATCACACCTCGCCTGAGGATGCGGGTCACGTGGCGCAGCAAGCGCACGTCGGCGCGCTAGCGCTCACCCACTTCCTGCCGCAAACGCCGATCCCGGGCCTGACCGACACGTTCGTTCAAGCGGCCAAGAGCACGTACGACGGGCCCGTCTTCGCGATGCGCGACGGCGACGTGATCTCTCTGCCGCGTACCGGCGGCATGCTTCGCTCAAATCATCTGCGCTTCTAGGGAGGCCATAGCCATGAAACGTCTTGCAATCATTGGCGGCGTCTTGGCGCTGATCGCTGTCGGCGGCTTCCTGCTGTTTCAGCAATATTGGTACTATCTACCGGGTATTGTCGGCGATCTGAAACGTCCGATTGGCGCGTATCGCGACGTCGCCTGGTCACAAGGACCGGCTGAGGCGACCACCGGCCAACGTCCACCGAATGTTGTCGTCATCATTGCTGACGACCTCGGCTACAATGACATCTCACTCAACGGTGGCGGCGTCGCTGGCGTCGTGCAGACGCCGAACATCGACGCGATTGGCCGCGACGGCGTGATCGTCGACCAAGGATACGCCAGCAACGCCACCTGCTCGCCGTCGCGCGCCGCGATCATGACCGGCCGCTACCCGACGCGCTTTGGCTTTGAGTTTACGTCAGCGCCGCCCGAGTTCGCACGCTACATAGCGCGCTCATCGCACAACGATTTCCGCAATGCGATCTTCCATGAAGAACGAGTCGCAAATGCCGCCACGCGAGACACTCTGGGCCTGCCGCCGAGCGAGATCACGATGGCCGAAGTGATCCAAGGGCAGGGCTATCACACCATGCACATCGGCAAGTGGCACCTGGGGAAGTCGAAACCATGCGGCCAGCGGCGCAGGGATTCGATGAATCGCTTGGCGTTATGCAAGGCGCGACCATGTCGCTGCCGCCGAACGATCCGGACGTCGTCAACGCGCGCCTCGACTTCGATCCGATTGATCGCTTCCTTTGGGCCAACCTGCCTACGCGATTGATTGGCATGGCGCCGACGGCGAAGCCCGTTTCGCACCGCGCGGCTATCTCAACGACTACTTCGCCGAGGAAGCCGCGAACGCGATCGAAGCGAACCGCAATCGCCCTTCTTGCTTTATCTGAGCTTCGCCGCCGTCCACACGCCCCTGCAAGCGACGCGTGAAGACTACGATGCGCTAAGCGCCATTCCCGATCACACGCAGCGCGTCTATGGCGCGATGGTGCGCTCATTGGATCGCGGCGTCGGCCGCGTGATGCAAGCGCTCCGTGAGAACGGGCTCGACGAAAACACCATCGTGATCTTCGTCAGCGACAATGGCGGCGCTTGGTACACCGGCCTCGCCGACATCAACGCGCCATTCCGTGGCTGGAAGTCGACCTTCTTCGAGGGCGGCATTCGCACGCCGTACCTCGTTCGCTGGCCGGCAGGGCTGCCACGCGGAACGCACATTCCAGGCCCAGCCACGCACATGGACATCTTCGCCACCGCGGCGGCGGCCGCTGGAGCGCCGAACCAGCCGCAGCTCGATGGCGTGAACCTGCTTCCCTATCTGCGAGGCGAAGCCCAAGGCGCGCCGAGCCAGCGTCTCTTCTGGCGCTCAGGCCCCTATCGCGTCGTGCGCGACGGCGACTGGAAGCTTCAAGTCAGTGAAACGCCGGATCGCGCTTGGCTTTTCAATCTACACGACGATCCAACCGAGCAACACGATCTCTCGGCGCAGCAACCGAACGCGTCGCCGCCATGCGCGCGATGATCGAAGCGCAGAACGCCAATCTGCCAGCGCCGCTTTGGCCCGCGCTGATCGAAGGACCCGTGCGCATCGACGTGCCGCTCAACGCGCCCTGGAACGAGGATCAAGAATACGTCTACTGGTCCAACTGAGGTGACGATCCTTCTCGTCATCCTCGCCGCCGCTGCCGCCCTGATCGGCCTGCTTTGGCTGATCGGCGCGCGCGAGCCGGTGTATCCGATCAGCGCAGGCGATGGACCACACTGGTTCATCGCCGTGCGCGGTGAACCTGGAGCGCTTGCAGCTGGCGTCACCGAACGCTGGCGGAGCACGACAGATTTCACGATGATCGGCGGCGCGCCCGACGCGTTCTACTGGCAGCACTTCATCATCGCCGCGGGCGGAGATGAAACCAAACCGCCAATCGCGTTCAACGCCGCCGAAGACATTTACATCGCCCGGGTAAAACTTCGCCGACCGCCTGCACTTGTTTTTGGGGCGCTCAGAACACTGATTGCGCTCGGCGCCCTCACCAAACCCCAAGGTCCGATCGTTCAAGACGCACAAGCGCTGAGCTTTCGGTCCGATGTTATGCCTAGCGCCGCGTCGATCGCACGCCTGCTCGAGCAGCCGCCTCAATACGCTCCGGCGATGGTGAACTTCCTCGGCTATTACAAAGAGGCGCAGTACCGAAGCGCACAAGCCGTCGTCAGCGGTCGCACTGCCTACATGCGCTACGGCATGGTCGCAATGCGCACAGTCTATCGCACCGGTGGCCATCTCCTCTTCACCGCACGCATTCTCTCGGTGCTGCGAGAGCCAAACGCCGGCCCGACGGTTGGCCATTGGGACGATCTTGCGGCGATGCGCTATCCGAACCCGCCAGCCATCCTCTCGATGGAACACGCGCCAGACTACCACGCCGCCCTCGACGACCGCGACGCCGGCCTCGAACGCACACTTCGTGATCGCGACCACGCCCCGCCGCTGATAAGGCTGCACCGCAGATGCGCCGGGGAGCTCCCTGCGCGCAATCGCTATCGCGCACATTTCCCGCGCCTCAGAACTCAAGACGTGGGTGTTCACGGCGCCGGGGTGCACCCCAGCGCCAGCAGGCACACTGCCCACGCGCAGGGGTTGTGGGGGGGGGGGGTTGGGGGGGGGGGGGGGGGGGGGGTGTGTTCGCCAGAGTTGGGGGGGGGGGGGGGGCGCCGCCGCGGCGGGGCGCCCCCCCCCCCCCCCCCCCCCCCCCCCCTTTCCCCCCCCGCCCCCCCCCAAAACCCCCCCCGGCCCCCCCGGCCCCCCCCGCCCCCGGCCCGCCCCCCCCCCCCCCCCCCCCCCCCCCCCCCCCCCCGCCCCCCCCCTTCCCCCCCCCCCCGGGCCAGAAAGCCCCCCCCCCCCCCTTTTCCCCCCCCGCCCCTCCCCTTCCCCCCAGCCCCCCCGGCCAAAAAAAAAAAAAAAAAAAACCCCCCCCCCCCAAAAAAAACCCCCCCCCCCCCAAACTTTTTTTCCCAAAAAAAACTTCCCAAACGGGCCGGGCCCCCCCCCCCCCCCCCCACCCCCCCCCCCCCTTCTTCCCCCCCCCCCCCCCCCCCCCCCCCCCCCCCCCCCCCCCCCCCCCGCGACCCCCCCCCTTCCCCCGCCGCGGCCGCCCCCCCCCCCCCCCCCCCCCCCCCCCCCCCCCCCCCTTTTCCTTTCCCCTCCCCCCCCCCCCCCCCCCCCCCCCCCCCCCCCGCCCCCCCCCCCCCCCCGGGGGGAGCCGGCCCCCCCCCCCCCCCCCCCCCCCCCCCCCCCCCCCCCCCCCCTAAGAAAAAAAAAAACAACCGCGCCCCCCCCCCCCCCCCCCCCCCCCCCCCCCCCCCCCCCCCCCCTCCCCCACGCCCCCCCCCCCCCCCCCCCCCCCCCCCCCCCCTCCCCCCTTCCCCTCCCCCCCCCCCGCCCCCCCCCGCCCCCCCCCCCCCCCCCCCCCCCCCCCCCCCCCCGGGCGGCCCCCCCCCCCCCCCCCCCCCCCCCCCCCCCCCCCACCAACAACCCCCCCGCCCTTTTTTTGCCAACCCCCCCCCCCCCCCCCCCCCCCCCCCCCCCCCCCCCCCCCACCCCCCCCCCCCCCGCCCCGCCCCCCCCCCCACCCCCCCCCCCCCCCCCCCCCCCCCCCCCCCCCCCCCCCCCCCCCCCCCCCGCCCCCCCCCCCCCTCCCCCCCCCCCCCCCCCCCCCCCCCCCCCCCCCCCCCCCCTCCCCCCCCCCCCCCCCCCCCCCCCAACCCCCCCCCGCCCCCCCCCCCCCCGCGCCCCCCCCCCGCACCCCGGGCGGGAAAAAGCCCCCCCCCCGCGATTTTTCTTTTTGTTAGGAAATTTTTTTTTTAATAAAGGAACCTCCTTAATCCCGGGCGGTTGCGAAGGCGCGGATTTCGACGCATTCTGCCTGTGACTGCACCCGGAGAGTTTATCGTGCGCCTCCTCGCCGCTCTTAGTGTCGCCGCGACAATTGCCGCCTCACCCGCGTTTGCCCAGGCCGGTCCGGGAATGTCAGACCCTCAAGTTCGCAGCCTCGGTGAACTCAGCCAGCTCAGCCCGACGCACCGTTATTGGGAGACGTGTCTGGGTGAGGACGCGGAGGCTGCCGTTCGCGCGTGCGGCCGAGTTATCGGTGCGCGTGTCTCGCGCATGCACACGGCAACCGCGCACTACTTCCGCCCGTCGCGCTTGCCGCACGCTCGGGGAAGGCGAACGGGCCAATCGCGACCTCCGCCGCGCCTACTACAGCTACGTCGACCTTCTCTTCGAAGAGGACGACAACGCGCTTGCCCGCTATGGCCGCGGCCTGAGCCTTATTCGCATGGGACGGCAGGATGAGGGCGAGCAAGAAATCGCCCGCGCCGTCAGCTCGGACGAAGAAGTCCCTGAGTTTTTCGAAATCAAAGGTTAAGTGCGCGCGTTCCGGATGGCGCGAGCCTTGTGCAGGCACAATACTTCATATATAAACTAACCTTATGCGTATCGCCTGCGTCGGCGGCGGACCTGCCGCGCTCGTCTTCGCCATCTCCATGAAGCTGCGCGATCCGCGGCACGATGTCGTCGTGTTCGAGCGCAACGACCCCGGCGACACATTCGGCTGGGGCGTTGTGTTTTCCGATCAGACCATGGAAAATCTACGCGCCAACGATCCGGTCAGCGCGGATCAGATCGAAGCCGGTTTCGCCCATTGGGACGACATCGCTGTCCACATCCATGGCGAGACCGTCACTTCCTCCGGCCACGGCTTCGTCGGCATCGGTCGCAGGTGCCTACTGAACATCCTGCAAGACCGCGCCCGCGAACTCAGCGTGCGGCTGGAATTCAAGACCGAGGTCGAGCCTTCGCCCGAACTCTTCGCGGCCTACGATCTGGTGCTCGCCTGCGACGGCGCCAACTCTAAGCTCCGCTCATCCGATGCCGCACACTTCGGCGTCGATATTGACATCCGCCCGAACAAATACATCTGGCTCGGCGCCAACAAGGCGTTCGTAGCCTTCACCTTTGCCTTCGAAAAAACCGAGCACGGCTGGATTTGGGCCCACGCCTACAAATTCGAAGACAACGCCTCGACCTTCATCGTCGAATGCAGCGAAGCGACATGGCGGAGCTCCGGCTTCGATCGCATGAGCCAAGACGAAACCTGCCGCGCCGCCGAAAAGTTGTTCGCAAAATATCTCAACGGCGCCACGCTCGACACAAACGCCAAGCACCTGCGCGGCTCAGCCTGGCTCAACTTCCCGCGCATCGTCTGCGAGACGTGGCACAAGGGCAATCTCGTCCTGATGGGCGACGCAGCGCACACCGCGCACTTCTCCATCGGCTCCGGCACCAAGCTCGCCATCGAAGACGCAATGAAGCTGGCTGAAGTGCTCCACGGCGGTAAGCCGCTCGCGGACGCGCTGGCCGAATATCACGCTGAACGCCAAGTCGAAGTGCTGAAACTACAAAACGCTGCTCGCAATTCAACGGAGTGGTTCGAGAACATCGACCGCTACGCCAATCTCGAACCGCTGCAGTTCACCTATTCCCTGCTCACCCGCAGCCAGCGCGTGAGTCATGAGAACCTGCGCGTGCGGGATCGCAAATTCTTGCATCGCGTCGAGGATTGGTTCGCTCACGGAGCGCCGGCGCCCTCGCCGGCAACGCCGGAGTTGCCGGCGAGGGCACCGGCGCTCCAACGCCACCAATGTTCGTACCGCTTCAACTCCGCGAACTGACTGTACCCAACCGCGTCGTGGTCAGCCCGATGTGCATGTATTCCGCCATGAACGGCGAAGTGAACGACTTCCACCTCGTCCACTACGGCGCCCGCGCCAGCGGCGGCGCGGGCCTCATCTTCACCGAGATGACAGACGTCAGCGCCGACGCCCGCATCACCCCCGGCTGCGCCGGCATGTACGATGCGAAGCACGTCGCCGCCTGGAAGCGCATCGTCGACTATGTCCACACCAACACCGGCGCGAAATTCGCGCTCCAACTCGCCCACGCTGGCCGCAAAGGCTCGACGCGTAAGCCGTGGAGCGAAGACCCGAGCGACAAGCGAGACTATTCAGATCAGCCGCTCGAAAACGGCAATTGGGGACTCATCGCGCCCTCACCACTCGCTTGGTCAGAAACCAACACCACACCGCGCGAAATGACTCGCGCCGACATGGATCGCGTCGGAAGCGATTTCGTCCGTGCCACGCTCATGGGCGAGCAAGCCAGCTTCGATATGCTCGAACTGCACTGCGGCCACGGTTATCTTCTTTCGTCCTTCCTCACGCCAATCAGCAACCAACGCACCGACGAGTATGGCGGCAGCATCGAAAACCGCCTCCGCTTCCCGATAGAAGTGTTCGAAGCGATGCGCGCTGCGTGGCCAAAGCATAAACCCATGAGCGTGCGCATCTCCGCCACCGACTGGCACGATGATGGCCTCACCGCCGAAGACTCAATCGCCATCGCGGAAGCCTTCGCGCAAGCTGGCGCTGATCTCATCGACGTTTCCGCCGGCCAAACCACACCGCTCGCGAAACCAGTCTATGGCCGCATGTTTCAAACGCCCCTCGCTGACCGCATCCGCAACGAAGCGCGCGTGAGGACGATGGCCGTCGGCAACATCTTCGAACCCGACCACGTCAACTCCATCCTCGCCGCCGGCCGCGCCGATCTCTGCGCGCTCGCGCGCCCGCACTTGATGGATGCGAACTGGTCGCTGCGCGCCGCCGCCGAACTCGGCTACGGCAAGATCGCACCGCCGAAGCAATACCGCACCGGCTACGCGCAGATGCAGCGCACACTTGCACGCAAGGACTCTTAATGGCTCACCACGTTTTCATCACCGGGGGCGGCACCGGCATCGGCCTGGCCACCGCCCGCGCGCTCGCGCCAACGGGGGCCCGCTTTACGCTTGTCGGCCGCGACGGCGCGCGGACAGCAAGCGCTGCCGAAGAGTTTGAGAACGCCCAAGGCGTGTCGTGCGATGTCGCTGACGAAGCATCCGTCGCTGCCGCTTTCACCGCCGCGCGCGATCGCTACGGGCCGATCGACATTCTGATCAACAACGCCGGCATCACGCCTTCCGCGCCGCTCGATCGCATGGATCTTTCCATGTGGAATCAGACACTGGCGATCAATCTCACTGGCGCGTTCCTGTGCTCACGTGCAGCGCTAGAAGATATGTACCACAAGAAATGGGGCCGCATCGTCAACGTCGCCTCGATCGCCGGCCTGCAGGGCGCCGCGTACATCAGCGCTTATTGCGCCTCAAGCACGGCATGATCGGCATGACGCGCTGGCGAAAGAGGCCGCGAAGAAGGCGTCACCGTCAACGCCATCTGCCCCGGCTATGTCGAAACCGACATCGTCACCCGCGCCGCTGAAAACATCGCCAGCAAAACCAAGCTCAGTGAAGACGAAGCGAAAGCCTCGCTCTACGCCAAGAACCCGCAAGGCCGCCTCATCACCGCCAACGAAGTCGCCAGCGCCATCGCCTGGCTCTGCAGCGATGGCGCAGCTGCCACAAATGGCGCGGCGATCCCAATGAGCGGCGGCGAAGTATGATGGTCACGCCGTCGTGCCTTCCCCCCCGCGGGGAAGGTGTCGCGCGGAGCGCGACGGATGGGGGCATCAGCTCGGCGGCCTCGAAGCAACACCGCCGTTACCCCCACCCCCAACGCCGCCCCGCAAGGGGGCGGGGAGTCGCGAGGTTTGCGGAGGCATGAACGACTCCGTCCGCCTCTCGCTTCGCCTCCTCACCACAAGCCGCCTCATCGAGCGCGAAGTCGATGCGCTCATGCGCGCGCGCTTCGACAGCACCATCGCCCGCTTTGACTTCCTCTCCGCGCTTGATCGCCAAGGCGCGCTCACACTCGGCGAAGTCTCGCAATATTTGCTGGTCTCGAATGGCAACGTAACGCAATTGCGAACGCGCCTCTCTGCCGACGGTCTTATCGAAACCGAGGTCGACGAAAATGACCGGCGCATTCAACGCGTACGGTTGACGCGTCAGGGCGAAGGCGTATTCAAGCACATGGCCAAAGCGCACGCGGCGTGCGTGGACGCGCTGCTGCGCGATCTCACACAAGCCGACAAAAACGCGCTGTCGCGACTCCTCGATGCCGCCAAAGCATCGTTGCGCCGCAAGCTGACAAAAGGAGCGGCGCCGTGATCGACGATGCCTGGAAGAGCGCCGAGTATCAGGCCGAACATTTCTTGTGGTCCGTGCGCGATCGCGTCGCGACGATCACACTGAACCGACCCGAGCGCAAAAATCCACTGACGTTCGAATCTTACGCCGAACTCCGCGATCTCTTTCGGCGTCTCTCCTATGCAGACGATTGCCGCGCCATCATCGTCACCGGCGCCGGCGGCAATTTCTGCTCCGGCGGCGACGTCCACGACATTATCGCGCCGCTCACAAAGATGACGATGCCCGAACTCATGCGCTTCACGCGCATGACCGGCGATCTCGTCAAAGCCATGCGCGCCTGCCCGCAACCGATCGTCGCCGCTGTTGAAGGCGTCTGCGCCGGCGCCGGCGCGATCGTCGCGATGGCCAGCGATATCCGCTACGCATCCGCCAACGCCAAGACCGCGTTTCTCTTCACCCGCGTCGGACTTGCAGGTTGCGACATGGGCGCCTGCGCAATCCTTCCGCGCATCATCGGTCACGGCCGCGCCAGCGATCTGCTCTACACCGGACGCTCGATGAGCGCCGAAGAAGGCGAACGCTGGGGCTTCTTCAACAAGATCACCGAAACGCCGCTCGCCGAAGCGCAAGTCTTCGCCCGCGATCTCGCCAACGGCCCCGCCTTCGCGCATTCCATGACCAAGAACCAGCTCAACATGGAATGGAACATGAGCCTCGAGCAGGCGCTCGAAGCCGAAGCGCAAGCGCAAGCCATCTGCATGAAAACGAGAGACTTCGAACGCGCCTACGTCGCGTTCGCGTCGAAGCAGAAGCCGGTGTTCGAGGGCGATTGATGAGCGCGCACGTCGACACTTTCGTCCGCGACAATCTCCCGCCGCAAGATCAGTGGGCAGAAATGACATTCGCGCTGCCGGAATTGCAATTCCCGGCGCAGTACAATGCCAGCAGCGTTCTCGACGTTGCGATTGCAAACGGTCACCGCACGCGACCCGCGGTGCTGCTCTCTTCAGAAACCATCACCTACGACGCCCTTCTCCAAGAAGCGTCGCGCATCGCGCACGTCCTGACGAACGAGTTCGGCCTCGTGCCCGGCAATCGCGTGCTCATTCACGCTTCCAACACGCGCCTATCGCTCCCCGTGTGGTGGGGCGTGTTCCGCGCTGGCGGCGTCGCTGTCGGTACAATGCCGATGCTGCGTGCGCACGAGCTAGCTGTGATCCTCAACAAGGCGCAGATCTCGCACGCCATCGTCGACACCCATCGCGCCGGCGAACTGGAAGCTGCGCGCCCGCTCGCACCGGTGCTGAAGGACATCGTCACCACTGATGATCTGACACGGCGTATGGCAAAGGCACCAAGCAGTGGCGCCGCCGTCCTGACAGCCGCCGATGATCCCGCGCTCATAGCCTTCACCTCCGGCACTACCGGCACCCCCAAGGGCTGCGTTCACTTTCACCGCGATATCGCTGCGATGGCGGAGACCGTGTCTCGCCACATCCTGCAGCCAAAGCCAACTGACGTGTTCATCGGCACACCGCCGTTCGCGTTCACCTTCGGCTTAGGCGCGGGGATGGTCTTTCCCGCAAGCGCAGGCGCCGCGACGGCGATCTGCGAGAAGCCCGGCTTCGACGTCCTCGCCGACACGATCGCGCAGCACAAAGCCACCACGCTTTTCACCTCGCCCACTGGCTATCGCGCGCTAATGAAGCAAGACAAAGCCAAGCTCGCATCACTCCACACCTGCGTCTCCGCAGGCGAGCACCTACCGCGCGCCACATCGGACCAATGGTTCGAGCACACCGGCATCCGCATCATCGACGGCATCGGCTCAACCGAGATGATTCACATCTTCGTCTCCGCGCGCGGCGATGACATTCGCCCAGGCTCCACCGGCAAAGCCGTCCCCGGCTACGAAGCAACGCTGCTCAACGACAATGACGAGCCTTTCGAGGGCGAAGGCGAAGGCCGCCTCGCCATCAAAGGCCCAACCGGCTGCCGCTATCTCGCCGACGAGCGCCAAAAGAACTACGTCGCAAATGGCTGGAACGTCACCGGCGACATCTATCGTCGCGATGCCGACGGCTATTTCTGGTACATCTCACGCGCCGACGACATGATCATCTCATCAGGCTACAATATCGGCGCGCCGGAAGTAGAGAACGCGCTCACACACGCCGCCGTCGCCGAATGCGCTGTCGTTGGCGTACCGGACGAAGAGCGCGGCCAGATCGTCAAAGCCTTCGTTGTGCTCAACTCCAACGCCAGCGTCACCGAATGCGCGCTGCAGGATCACGTCAAAGCAACGATCGCACCCTACAAGTATCCGCGCGCCGTTGAATTTGTCGCCGAACTCCCCAAGACCAACACCGGCAAATTGCAACGCTTCAAACTGCGCGAGCCGAAATGAAATTCACCCGCGACCTCATCATCCGCTTCGAGCATTGCGACGCGGCCGGCATCATCTTCTATCCGCGCTTCTTCGGCCTCGTGAATGAAACCGTGGAAGATTGGTTCGCCAGCCTCGGCCATTCGTTCAAATCACTGCACGTCGATGAGCGCAAAGGCGTGCCGACCGTGCGCTTCGAGTGTGAGCTTGTCGGTCCTGTCCGCATCGGCGACATGCTGCATCAGCAACTCGGCGTCGATGGCATCGGCAACAGTTCGCTCAATCTGAAACATATCGCCTCGATCGGCGACCGCACCGTTGCGCGCTTTGATCAAACCATCGTCTTCACTGATCTCGCGACCATGAGCGCGCAGCCCTGGCCTGCCGATCTCCGCAAAGCCATCACCGATTTCGCGAAACTCGACACGTGAGAACACTCCTTCCCGACGGTTGGCCGCGCCCTAGAGGCTATTCAAACGGCATCGAAGCCGAAGGCCGCATCGTCTTCGTCGCCGGCCAAATCGGTTGGACGCCAGAAGGCAAGTTCGAAGCAACCACTCTCGCCGCGCAATTCGCGCAAACGCTCGACAACACGCTCGCCGTACTCCGCGAAGCAAACGCCGGCCCCGAACACATCGCGCGCATGACGTGGTACATCACGGACAAGCGCGACTACCTGGCGTCACTCGCCGAGATCGGCGCGACGTGGCGCGAGAAGATGGGCAAGAACTATCCGGCGATGGCTGTCGTCGAAGTAAAGGCTCTGATTGAAGACGCTGCGCTTATTGAGATCGAAACGACGGCCGTGGTGCCGCGCTAAGGCGCGCGCAACGCAATCAACGCGACGTAGCCAATCAGCACCAGCGCGATAAACACGTCTGACACCATGGCCACCGTGCGTGTCAGGTTGCGCTCGCTCGCGACAACGTGCTTCCAGCCCGCCAACGCAAAAAACAATCCGCCCGCAAGCGCCGCCGGCGTCGCCCATCCCGGCAACAGCGCCAACAAACCGAGCAGCGCCAGCGCCAAGTTCGCGAAGCCGAGTTCACGCACGATCGGATGTACACGCTCATCCTCAATCTCAAAGATATCGCGCGCCGTGAACGCAGGATTGAATGCCTGACGCAGGCCGGCAAGTCCGAGCCGCATCCCAACGCCCCAGAATGCGAACCACTTCCCTGTCAGAACCACGAGATCGGCGCTGGTATGAAGCCAAGAATACTCCGCCGCTATGCTCGCTAGCGGCAAGATCAACATGAAGAGCGCGATAACGACGAAATACATGCGCGGCTCTTAGCATCGGCCGCTTTCCGGCGCGCGCAAATTCGCTATGCTCCGACCTAGTTAGGACCACGCAATGGCAGACCATAGCCTCTTCATCTTCGTCCGCGTTCAGAACGCGACGCCCGAAGCCGTCGGCAACGCGCTGCGCGATAGCAGCGACAAGATCATGGATATCTACTCGATCATGGGCGAATGGGATTTGCTCGTGCGTATCGAGCATCCGGATCTAAATTCAATTCAGAAAGTCGTCACCGAGACGATCCGCGCCAATCCGAACGTCGCGCAGACCTATACAATCCTCGGCTATCAGCTTTACGGCTCGAAATGGCCGGGCTTCGATTACCCGGACTCAAAATGAGTCTCGACCTCGAAAAGGAATACAACAACCGCGCCGCAGTGCCCGAGCACCCGGCAATCATTGCGCGCTGGGCGGCCGAGAGCAAAGCCTACCGCAACATCAATCCGCCGCGCGTGATCGAGTACGGCGAAGGCGAACGCAACACGCTCGATCTCTTCGATGCCGGCCCCGGCCCTGCGGTGATATTCATCCACGGCGGCTATTGGCAAGCGCTCGACAAAAGCTTCTTCAGCCATCTGGCCAAAGGCCTCAACGAGTTCGGCGTCACGGTCGCGATACCGAGCTATGATCTCTGCCCCAACGTGCGCATCGGCGACATCGTGGAACAAATGCGTGCGGCGAGCGGCATCGTGCATCGCGCCGTTGATGCGCCGGTCGTTGTCGCCGGCCATTCCGCCGGTGGACATCTTTCAGCATGCCTGCTTGCAACTGAAGCGCATATCCCCTCAGCCTACGCGATCTCGGGCCTCTTCGAACTCGCGCCGCTGATCGCAACAAGCCTCAACGAAAAGCTCGGCCTAGACGAAGCTGAAGCCGCTTCGCTCAGCCCACTTCTGTGGCCCGCGCCTGAAGGCAAGTTTCTCGACGCCATCGTCGGCGGCAACGAGAGCAGCGAGTATCACCGGCAAAGCGCCGCCATCGTCACTGCGTGGGGCGAGGACGGCGTGAATACGCGCTACGAAGAAGTGGATGGCGCCAACCACTTCACGGTGATCGATCCGCTTTCGGATCCGAACTCAACGATGTGCGAACGGCTAAAGCAGCTCGTCTCGCGCGCCTAGCGCACCGGCAGCAGCTTCCGGCCCGCGGCAAAGATCGCAATCAGCACGATCTCGGTGACCATGGGCTGCAACATGCTCGCGTCGTAGCCCGAGAGCGCGATCGTCAGCAGGCGTCCAGCAAATCCGATCCCGATCAGTAGCAGCGGCGCCGTCATCAAGCGCGCGTTGTTGCGAACCGCCGCGGCGATAGCGAACATACCAGTGCCGGCAAACAACGCTCCGAAGTCAGCGCGCAGCGTCGAGAATCCGAGCGGGCCTTGTGGCGCGATGCCGAACTGCGCCGCCAACATGTCCGGATTGATCCAGAACCGAGCGCAATCACGACAGCCAGCAAACCGGCGACACCGACCAACAACCGAATGATAAGACCCATCTCCGCCCCCACGATTTAAGCACTTGAAGTGCCACATCTCGCGCAGCGGAAACAAGCGCCATCGCTTCAGGCGCTAGCCTCAGAAGCCCAGCGCGCGCCCCAGATCGCCGAGCAGATCCTCCTCGTGTTCGAGGCCGATCGAGAGGCGAAGCAGCGTATCGCCGATACCAGCGGTTCTGCGCGCCTCAGGCGCCATCGATGCGTGCGTCATCGAGGCCGGATGGGCGACCAAGCTTTCCACGCCCCCCAACGACTCCGCCAACGTAAACACGTTGAGCCGCTCAAGCGCCGCACGTACCTCCCGCTCACCGCCATCGATCTCGAAGCTCAGCATGGCGCCAAAGCCCGCTTGCTGACGCCGCGCGATCTCATGCGTGGGGTGAGCTTCCAAGCCTGGGTAATAAGTCGCCTGCACGCGCGGATGCGTTGCCAACCAGGCAGCCACTTTCCCGGCGCTACGCTGCTGACGTTCCAACCGCACGCTCAAGGTCCGCAACCCGCGCAACGTCAGCCAAGAATCAAAAGGCGCGCCAGTGACGCCGGTACAATTCGCCCACCAGATCAGTTGCTCCATATCCTCGGCCTTCGCCGCGACGACGGCGCCGCCGACAACATCGGAGTGGCCGTTGAGATACTTCGTCGTCGAATGGACGACGTAATCGGCGCCAAACGCGATCGGCTTCTGCAACACCGGCGACAGGAATGTGTTGTCTACCGCGACACGCGCGCAAACGGCCTTCGCGCGTTTCGCAATCGCCGCGATATCGACAACGCGCATCAACGGATTGCTGGGTGTCTCGACCCAAACCAGATCCGCCCCATCACCAAGCGCCGCACCCAATGCGTCCGCGTCGCCTTGGTCAACAAACGCAACATCGATCGCCTTCTTCCGCGCCCGCGCCGCAAACAAGCGCCACGTCCCCCCATAGCAATCGTGCGGCGCGATCACGCGTGCGCCTGGCTCCAATTGCGACAGCACAAGATCCACCGCCGACATGCCGGTGCCCGTGACCACCGCGCCCGCCCCGCCTTCCAGCGTAGCCAAAGCATCAGCCAACACATCGCGCGTGGGATTGCCCGAGCGCGTGTAGTCGTACGCGCGTTTACCGCCATAGCCATCGAAGCTGTAGTTCGCCGAAAGATAGAGCGGCGGAATCACGGCGCCGTGTGCCGGATCGTCGTTGATACCGGCCGAACACAGAATGGTTTCATCGTGTTTGGTCATGTCACGCGCCCTCCAGGCACGAAGTGATGATGGCGGCGACTTGCGCCGGTTCTTTCAGGAATGCGTCGTGCCCATAGAGCGACGGCAGCTCGTGCAACCCGCGCAGATTGGGCAAGCGCCGGGACAGCTCTTGGATCGACTCGATCGGCGCGATCTGGTCCGTCGGGCACGCCGCGAGCGTGACGCTTGCGCGAACGCGCGCCGGATCGACGTCGATGCAATCGCAAACTCCACCATGCGCCGCTGCACGCCGCGCCAACCGCGCGCGAGCGCGGCCGGTTTGTGCGCCGTCGAAATTGCGCACAACCGTTCAAGCCGCGCCGGCGCCTCCGCCGCGAACGCGAGCCCAACCATCGCACCATAGGACGCGCCAACCCACGCAAAGACGTGCTCAACGCCAAGAGAATCGAGCGCAATCGCCACCAATTGCGCCTGATCCAACGGCGAAAGCCGCACACGCCGATCTTCGGTTGGCGAAAAATCAAATCCAATCGCGCAATAGCGCGTCAAATCAATCGCAGCGCCCTCGGCGACCTGATCGCTCCACCATTCATCAAGACATCGCCCGCTCGAAATCCCACCTGCGACGACGACAACGGGCCGCCGCAGATCGCCAAAAACACGCACGCGAACATGCGGATCCGACAGTGCATCGCCGCTCTCACAGCGAAAATCACCCGGCACGTCGATGAAAAAATCGTCCCAACGCACCGTCGCGCGCGCTTCTTGCTTAAGCGCGAGCATGGTCAGGCGCCTTTGCGAGAATGTGGTGCTCAACACACGCCGCGCCCGACGCAAACACGCCGAGTTCATTGACAAACGCGCGCGCACGCGACGCCGAAATCCCTTTCACCCGGCACTTCAGCACGAATGCGCCAGCCTGTGGATTCACCGAGAGCGCGTGCACCTCGGCCCCCACCTCGGACAGACGCCGCAGAATGGAAACGGAGCTTTCCCACTCGCACAGCGTCAGCAGCAGCTCGTGCTGCACTTCCAATCCAGGAAGACAAAAATCGTCTTCATCGCTTTGAATGAGTGGAGGTTTCGATGCCTCGTAAGCCATGCGCGTAAGCCTTCTTCAACTCGTTCCACGACGAAATTGAGAGGCGCTTGCGGGCTAAGGATGCTGCGCGCCAATGGCGCACTGCTCCTCCGCTTTAGCTGTATTTTTAACGCGCCCGCAAGCTGAGCATCAAATCGGCGCATGCACATGCAAACACACGCAAAGCGCGCTGTCATCAAAAATGTTGCGGTGCGTCAAACGTGCGCGCTTGGGGTAAGCCGTCCGAAGCGCTCGCATCTCTTCGTGTTGAGCGTGGCGTACGCCATCTGAAGCTAGGCAAGCGGCTTCCACCGGCCCTCCTTCGCCAAGGGGCTTCGGAGGACATCCTTCGCCGCTGCGCGTAGCGAAGGATGGTGGTGGAAGCAGTCGTGAGCGAACCGGTCTCTGCGGAAATTCCTGGTATTCCCTGCAAACGTTTATCCGTGCAGGGACTTTTTTCGCCGCGGGGCTGCGAAATTCACCGGCGGCGCCGCCGAACCCCTTTGTTTCCCGGCTTTCCTTGGACGTTTGTGCAAAAAGACCGAATTTCATGCAGGGAAATTGAAATGGCCCTGCAGGGAAATGAGTGACGCGAAGCTGGGGCGCGTCGTGCGCATCGAGATCGCACTTCGCGTGTGACAGCGCGACGAAACTCAAAATGCGCGCCTCATTTTCTTTCGCGCGCCTCAGCCGCGTGGGGCTTGATGTGGCACGTCGTGATAGCCAACTCGGTCGGGTCAAGCGCCTCTGTGGCGCCGGATGCATAGGCTGGCGGCGCGATGCCTGGCTTCAATCTCCGGCAGGGCCGAATGGCCTGCAGCTCTGTGGTGTGCGTTTGATGAGTGCTATGCGGCGGGCGCGCTGCCTGCCCGCAGGCGCGGTTGGCGCGATGCGGGGCGCCAGGGCGGCCTTGAGCCGCTAGCCGAGTCGAGCCGGTGGGCGAGCGCAGCGTTCCGTTTGATCCGAAGGCGCCCGCGATGGGGCCGCCGCCCCTCGTTTTCAAACCCCACCTAAGCGACCCGCCCATGCGGGCTGCGTCGCGTTTGAAACGAAGGAGCCACAGTGGCCTACGCTATCGACACGCGCCCGTGCGCGCGCTAAAACCTATGCGCGCAACGCGCACCCATTCGAAAACGCCAAATCGAGCAAATCGCCGATCGATCGAGCGCTTGGCTTTACCAACCCGGTGCTGGTCGCCGACGATTTGACCATCATCGCTGGCCACGGCCGCGTCGAGGCCCAAACTGCTTGGCCTCGACAGCGTGCCGATAATTCGGCTTGCGCATTTGCGAGGCCGACAAACGCTTACATCGTGGCCGACAACCGGCCGCCGAGTTGGCCGGCTGGGACAAAGATTTTGGCGATCGAGCTGCAAGGCCGATCGACTTGAATTTCGAGGTCGAGCTTACGGGCTTTGCCACCGCTGAAATCGACCTCTCCTCGACAAGCGGCCGACGCCGACCCCAGCTCAACCGCGATCCCGCTGACGAACTCCCTACCCCGCCAAACGAAGCGGTGACGCAGCCGGGCGACTTGTGGCGCCTTGGTCGACACAGCTTGCTTTGCGCTGATGCTCGACCCCAGGCCCCACGACCCTGATGGCGGGCGAAGCTGCCGATGTTGTATTCGCCGACCCGCCTTACAACGTGCCGATCGACGGGTTCGTTGGCGGCAACGGCAAAGCGACACGCCGCGAGTTTGCGATGGCGTCGGGCGAAATGTCTGAAGCCCAGTTCGAAGGCTTCCTCGAAAGCACGTTAGGCGCGGCGGCAAGCGTTACGCGCGACGGGGCCATCGTGTTCGTGTGCATGGACTGGCGCCACATGCGCGAGTTGTTAAGCGCTGGCCTTGTTGTGTTCGACGAACTGAAAACGTCTGTGTTTGGGCCAAAACAAATGGCGGCATGGGCTCGTTGTATCGAAGCCAGCACGAGATGGTGTTTGTGTTTAAGCGCGGCAAGGCAGCCCATTGCAACACGGTCGAACTCGGCCGGTTCGGGCGCAACCGCACCAATGTGTGGTCCTATGCCGGGGTGAATGCGTTCGGCCAGCAGCGCGACGCCGAGCTTGCCATGCATCCTACCGTGAAACCGGTGGCGCTTGTCGAAGATGCGATCAGGACGTGAGCCGGCGCGGCGGCATCGTGCTCGACCCGTTCGGCGGTCCGGGATCGACATTGCTTGCGGCCGAGCGCTGTGGCCGCAGCGCGCGCCTGATCGAAATCGACCCGCTTTATTGCGACGTGATCGTCAAACGCTACGAGGCCTACACTGGCAAAGTCGCGTCACTGGCGGGGGCGCAAACATGACCGGCCACAACGACGACGATGACGACGAGGCCGTGGGCTACGCAAAACCGCCGAAGAAGCATCAATTCAAAAAGGGCCAATCGGGCTGCCCCAGTGGCGGCCACAAAAAGCGCCGCCTGAACAAACTCGAGCGCAAGGAAAAGGAGGCAGAAAAACTCAAAGAGAGACAAAAGGCGCTTGAGGACATCGTCCAGCAGGTCGCGACTGAAGACCAAGTGGTGCGCACCAAACGCGGGCCCGTCAAAATGGCCAACAAGGAAATCGTGGTTCGCAAGATCTTCCAGCGGGCCATGAGAGATGACGCCGACGACAAAGACCTGCGCCGATGCATGGCGTTACTGGACAAGGTGGGCATGCCGAAGCCCACAGAGAAGGCACCGGCCGGCGGTGGCGTGTTGGTGATTATTCGCCCATGCATTGGCCGAATGGGGAAGCGGCGACCGAGGGCCAGCTGCTTTCTATCGATCCACTCGAAGGCATCCCCGGTACCGAAGGCATCTTCGATAAGCCTAATGCGCGCGAGCGTAGGCCGCCCTGACGACGATCTCGACTAAGCATCCAGCGCGCGGGCGGGCCCTAACGGTCAGCTCGCGCGCATCTGCGATATTGAGAGACAATCCGGCCGCTCCTCCAAAGGCGGGTCACTGCAAAGCCGCGAAACGGAGCTCAACCGAAACTAGCTTCCGGCCGCTTTCGCGGGCATTCGCGCCGCAGACCCGTTCCTCTCGTCAGGCAGCATTTCGCCGAAACTGGACGCCCGTGCATTGAGCCAACCACTCGTCAGTCGGGTTTCAGATCGTCCAGAGTCGGCAGGACGCGCCTCGCCTTCGGGCTTCCTTGACGCGCAGCAACTCTAGCTTCCTCTTCGAGAATAGTTTCGGTCTTTGCGGTATCACCGCCGGCAATATGGTGCGCAATCACTCGCGCTATCTGCGTTGCCCCTGCCAAAGCGCGAAGCCCGTCGCGTCTTGGGCCCATATCTGACGAAGTCGCGTCGATGCCGCGGTCAAGCAAGAGCCGAACAACTTCCACTGAGCGGCCCATGATCGCGCCGAATAACGGATTGCGCGTCTCGCCGCTGGTGTCCAATTGGCTTCCATGGTCCAGCAATAATGAACTACTTTCGCGTGACCGTTGCTGGCGGCGGCGTCTATCGGGAGTCTGCCGTCGCGATGATCCGGTGCGTTCACGTCCAGTCCCAGTCCGACCAAATGCTCGACGAGGTCGAGATTTCCCTGCCCGCAATGTAGTGCAGCCACGTCCCGAACGGCGTCATTTCACGGAGCTGTTGGGTGGGCGGCCAACAGCCGCTTGGCCTCCTGTAGATCACCCTTCTCAAGCGCTGGCCAACGTCACCGAGAAGGCTAGATCGAATGGGTTCGCCGGTCGACATCGCCACGATCATAACGAGAAAGGAGACATCGCCAACGTCGCCTTTGGGCCAGCACCAGGCCAATCGTAATATTTTCCAGATGGCCGGCGCGCTCCAATCCAGCCGCTCGCACCCCGCCCGTCACTTCGGCGCAAGTTCGCCGGAAGCGGTCGTTCAGCCAATCAAGCATCTAACACCGCGTGTATATCGGCGCACAGCCACTGTTCGTTGTCGAAGCAACAAAGCAAGTGTCCCCGCCCGACGAACGCCGCATGCTCTCCTAATGGACGACCGTCGGGCCTCTCGAGCTGGACGATATTGTGTTCAACCAAGCTCGCACCGGACATCCGAAGAAGGTGCGCCACTCCCGACTCTTCATCGTATTGCCGTGAAAACAATACGGCCCTTCCCACCGCCACGGCGTGGGCGCCGCGAATAGGAGTGGTTCGCTTCTTGAAGCCGAAATCCTTGTCGATCTCCCCAGAGGTCAAAGTCTGTGTAGCCAACAGATATGTAAATCGAGACCCCGCATTCAGCGCGTAGGCGTCGGACATCATCTGCAAACGACGCGATCGGATCCCGTTTTCGTCGAAACAAACAAGCGCCGGAACGCCGTAGCCCTTCTGATCAAAGTAGCTGGCCCACACTCTACCGAGGCGATCGATCTGAACGTCCTGAACGTAGTTGCCCAGCGGAAACTCGGAAATCGATTGGCCAGATTGATCAAACCAGTCGCCTTTGGACGTCTGCCGCCATTGATGATCAGCGCGTCGCCATTCGGAAACATCTGGCACTTCCACGGCCAAGTCGGCAGCGTGGGGAGGACTGATCTGGTTTCAACATTCCAATTGATGCAGATGATCTCGGCCCGGCACGGCTTGTCCAAACAGCGGATTTGGCGTCGCATGCAGAAAGATCACCCCACCGTCGCTGGAAACGCTCGTGCCCACACAAAGCCGGACGCAGCTTCGGGCATCCCCGCCATTGCTCGCATGACAATCGACTTCATGGGGCTCAACCAGCACAAAGGCGCGTCAAAATCGAGTGTCTGCTCCGGGCCAGCACGCGTCAGCGACACGAATTTCTCGACTGGCCTACTCTCCCGATTGCGGTCAGTGGCTTAGCGCCCGCAGCAACGGCGTGTTGTCGCCGAACTCGGACTAAGCGCCAACGCTAATTTTGCACTTCCGCATAGAGCATCGGATGGCCGAGGTTTGACACGTCGGCCACCTCAACGCGCAAGGCAAGGC
Organism: Caulobacteraceae bacterium; assembly: GCA_016703335.1. Taxonomy (GTDB): domain Bacteria; phylum Pseudomonadota; class Alphaproteobacteria; order Caulobacterales; family Aquidulcibacteraceae; genus Vitreimonas. Next base: position 24,299 of record JADJCG010000022.1, read on the forward strand.
CAGGTCCCTCGCGCGCAATAGCCAGATCACGCTCGACTGATCTGACACGACAAAGTATCCGACAGCGCCTAGCTGCGGCTCGAGGCTGGTGCCGAGCGACGGCGCGCGAGCAAAATTTCCAATATAGGTCGCTTCACCCGCATTGATTGTGAACGGATAGAAAATGGCGTGGCGGAGGACCACCAACACCCGCCACAATCAACGTGCCCTGAAGCCGAAATCACAGATCTCGTAACGACCCGGTGGCAACGACTGAATAAACATCGCGCGCGCCCGTAATAGTCGAGATTGTTTGGCCGAGGGCGAAAGAAACCCACGCACCTGCAAACCATAGCGCCTCGATTGTCATTGACTGGTTCTCCGCTGAGTGTCGCTGTCCGTTGAAATCCGAATTCGAAATTCATGGCGATGTCGACTGAGCCGACGGAGTAGATCAGCGTCCCCGGCGCATCTCTATCCTGTGCGCTCGCGACATTCGGGAACGCCAAAAACGCCGCAAACACGACGAGCGCGATTTGCTTGAACCAGCCCATTTTACCTCCGCAACGCTGCTGCCTTTACGCGCAGGGCAACAGTCCGGGAAGGGCCAGCGTGCGTCACGGGCCACTTTTCGCGAGCGGCCTACTCTCGTTTGCAGTCGATCGCTTAGCGAGCGGCAACGGCATGAATTCGCCGAAAGCAGCCATCGCGCCATTAGTGGATGCGCACCAGTAGAGCCCGATGGCCCCCGCACAGATCCCGATCGCTCCCGTGGAAAGACGATACGCCTAGAGAAATTCAGGAATCGCGGCGTTGCTACAAAACCGTCGCTCAGACGATGGCCCTATCTGGCGTCTGCCAATTGCCACGCCAAGAGGTCGCGTTGCGCCTTCAAGCTACGTGGAGGCACGGGAAATCTTGGAGAAACTCCGCAAGCGCGAATTGCTGACCATATCGTGCACCCAATCACGGAGCGTACTCGACGACCCGCCGGAGCCACCTGAGAGCGCATAAACATTCGTCAGGATCAACGACGCGTTGTCGCCGGAATCGGACGGTCAGCGCCGCTCCTCGTTGAGCACATACGAAATCTTTGTGCTTAAGAACGGACTTCAATGCGGGCGAACGCCGTATAGAGGGCTGCCACGCTCCGTTGAAGCGTTGTTCGAGCACTCGCTTAACGACGCCGCCAAGTTGGGTATGAATGGCGAGCCGGCAGTCTCCCACTACGAGCGCATCCAGTGCATCCAAAACCAGTTGCAGCTTGTTTTCGTAAGGAAAGAAGTAGGAACAAAACTCACCAAAGCCGACGTTTAGTTCATCGCTGTTTGAACCCGAGCGTAAGTTCAAACGAAAGCCCCGGCTGCGGTGGCACCCGCATCAATAGCTCGACGTTCGGCTCGTCCACCTTCTCGATGGCAAAGGAGTGCCTCCGGGCAAAGTCCCGAAACAGTGCTTCCGCGTCACCCGTGTAGTCCGTCATATTGGCGATATAGCAGAACGACCGGATGATCGCCCTGGGCCACGTTCGGGCCGGCTGACATTTTCCCGAGCGGCTGGCGCGCTCCAATCCCGCCGCTCGCGCCCGCCCGCGGATCCGGCTCACGATCGCCGAAAGCGCCGCTTAGCTTAGGGCGAAAGAAGGGCTTTGAAGAGGCCAGAGCGCCGTTCAGTGCCTGCGCGGCGTGCCCGTACGCCAGCGCAGGTAAGTCCACCATGCGCGAGCAGCTCCGCAAGCCACGCGCCCGTAAGTGGGCGACCAAGCAGAGCGTCCGGTTACGATACCGCCAATCGCCGCCGCAGTCAGGAATTGTCAACCGACCAGCGACAACATCGCCCGCGCGCGCCGTCTCCGACGCTCTGCCGCCAGCGCCGCCGCCCACAGAGCCCGGAAGCAGCGCCAGCGCCGAAGCCGTGCCCATGCTGCGGCGGCCGTCTCATCTTGATCGAAGCCTTCGAGCGCGGACGCGCACCGCAGCGTCATGCGCGTTCAACGCCCATGCGGGAGTCAGCATTTGATCAGGCTTGGTGACGTTTAAGGTGCGCGTAGCGCCTGCAAGACACTTGCGACGTCCGTCGCCATCGCATCGACATGAGCACGCTCCTTCACGAGCCATTCGCCGCCAGCGACATGCTCGAGGGCGACGATGCGCACCTTCGGATAAACTTGTCTTACAAAGAGAGTTCCGGGAGCACCGAACTGCCTGCCCGAAGCTACACCGCTGCCTGTTGTTTGGCGCGCGCTGCGATCATCGCAGCCATCGTCTTGAACAAGGGCTGCATCGCGACAGGTTTCATCAGCAGCTGCCAGCGCCGTTGGCTATGCAATGAGCGCGGATATCGACCGAAGTGTCGGCGGTCACGACAATGATGGGCCAATTGGCCTTGTGGTCGTGCGAGCGCGAATGCGTTTGATCGCCTCGACGCCGTCCATGCCCGGCATGCGCAGGTCCATCAGAACGACCGAGTAATCGCCCTTGTCGACCATTTCGAGGCCCAGTTCGCCGTCGTGCGCCTCTTCGAGGGCAATGCCGGCGACGCTCAGCATGTCGCGTACGACACGCCGGTTCATCGGATCATCCTCTACAAACAACACGCGCATTGCTTTAGACTCACACCTCACGAGAATTGTACATTACGGGCGTTAATTATCCTTGCTACGCAGCCGCCTTGGCGGTGGTGTCGAGCGACGCGAGAGCAGCAGCGGCGTCGAAATCACCTTCCAGAACCTCATCAGCGCCGCAAAGCCGCGCCGCAGGTCCGGCGAGCAGCGCCCTCACCGACCAATACAACCAAGCGAGACGTTCCAGCGGCTTGACGCAATTCCATGAGTGCACCGATCGCCTCGCCCGGCCCTTCGGGCAATGACGCCGCGGACACGACCACGAGTTCTGGCGCCGCACCGCCAGCACCGACATCGCTTCGTGGAATGAAGTCGCGACCTGCGCCCCACGTCCCCGCTCAGCGCAGAATGCTTCCAGCAAACACTGGTGGAAGGGATTGGCCTCCAACGCCAACACTGCGGGGGCGTCGTTGCTTTCAGCCTCCATCTGCCCAGCGCCTTGCGTCGCTGTCTCCATCACGGGCAACGGCAGCCGCATGGTGAACGTCGAACCAACGCCGACCTCGCTCGTGACGTCAACGTCACCGCCCATCGCGCGCGAGAGATTGCGGCAAATAGAGAGCCCAGGCCCGTGCCGCCGTACTTGCGCGTGGTGCTGCCATTGACCTGGTGGAACGGCGTGAAGATCGCGTCAAACTCTTCAACTGGAACGCCAATGCCGGTATCCGCCACCTCGATGACGAACGCGTCGCCCACTTGACGAGCGCTCAGCGACACCCGGCCCGCATCGGTGAATTTGACGGCGTTCGACAGCAGGTTGAACACGACCTGCCGCAAGCGCTGCTCGTCAGCGACAATCCGCGCCGGGCAGGCGCTCACATCCATCTCGAACGCCAACCCTTCGCTTCCGCATTGTGACGCCACAAGCGGCTGACATCTTCCAGCGTCGGCGCCGGGTTAAAGGGCTCGGCCGCAACCGTGATCTTGCCCGTCTCCATCTTTGCGACGTCGAGAATGTCATCCACAATCGCCCGCATGGACTCGCCCGCGCCGTGCACGACTTGCACGCGTTCGCGAATATCCGCCGCGATCTTTGCGTCCTGCAGCATCACTTGTGTCATGCCCAAGATGCCGTTGAGAGGCGTGCGAATCTCGTGGCTCGTGGTGGCGAGGAATTCGGATTTGGCCTTCAGCGCCTTTCCAAGAGCCACATTGGTTTCGTTGAGTTGGTCGTTGGCCGCCTGCACTTGGTTGCGGCTCTTGCGCATGGACACGTAACCATAGCCCAGAGCGCCAAGGATCACCATGGCAATGGCCAGAGCGCCAAAGAAGATGAGCGTGCGCTGGCGCGCTTCGGCTTCGAGGGGTTGAGTCCGCAACTGAGAGATCTGAAGCTCTTGGCTGGCGAAATCGAACTGTGCCCCCATCAACGCCATGTTGGCGTTGGCGGCCACATCGCGCGCTTCGTCGTCCAGGCGCTTAAACGCTTCCAGGTGGCGCAACGCCAAGCGCTCATTGCCGAGCGCGGAATAGATTTCATGCGCGCTGCGGTGAAAATCACGAAACGGCACGGTTGTGGCAGACAGATCTTCGCCTTGGAATGTCCGCAAGATCAGCTCCGCCGCCCTGATGGAGTCGCCGCGTGCGTACGCCGCAGCAGAAGCCGACCGCGTGCGCTTCATCTTTCGCCGTTACCTTGAGCTTGGTTCAATCGCCACACTTGCCGCTGATCGCCGCGTCACGGCGTCGTCTCGAAAGCTTGGACGTCGCGCACCGGAAGGGAGCATTCGAGCAATCAGATCAGCCCCGGTGCGTTAGCCGTCATTCTCGGAAACCCGATCTATCGCGGGCTGATCGCCCATCGCGATAAAACCTATTCAGGACGCCACGACGCGATTGTTGACAAAGACCTTTGGCAAGCAGTGCAAGCGCGTCGCATCGCTAACAAGGCGGCGTTTAAGTCGATGCCCAAGCGCATGGACGGGCCGCTGCTGTTGGGCCGCATCCAAGACGATGCTGGCAACACGATGCGGATCAGCCACACACGCAAAGGCGACCGTCGATATCGATATTATGTCTCGGCCGCACTGCTCGACGGCCACGGAAAACCCGGCAGCCTCGGAAGAATATCAGCCGGGGTTCTTGATCGCGCGGTGCTCGACATCGTCGCCCCGCTCCTCTCGCATGGATGGCGCAACGGTGAGGCCATCGCAGAACGCGTGCTCGCCGCCCTGCTTTGGATCAAGGTTTCAGCCAAGAAGGTACATCTTGCGCTCACGTCCGAGGCCATCGATGAGTGCACACTCTCGATCCTGCGTTTGGTTTCCGCCGCATCGGTGGGGAGGTCTTGTTTGAGCGCCCGGTCGCACTGGCGCGTCCGCGTAACGCCACAACCATTATCGGCGTGGACCGAAACGCGACGCGCATGGATCACACTCTGGTTCGCGCCATCGCTTTCGCGCGAACTTGGGCTGATCAACTTGAAGCAGGCGAAATACGCTCAGTCGTTGTTTTGGCGGCGACGCAGAAGCGGTGCCTTCACTACACCAATCGCCTGTTGCCTCTGGCCTATCTCGCACCTGACCTCGTCGAGATGATCTGGCCGGAAGACAGCCACGCACGCTGACCCTATCAGCGCTGACTGCCAAGGCGTTGCCGTTCGACTGGAACGCGCAGCGCGCGCTTGTTCGCAGCATCGCCTGAACGGAAATAGCAAGTATTCAGCGCGCGCCAGAGATGTCCGGCCAATAACCGGCGCATGACGGCTTGTTTGACCGGGCTTTGGCGTTCTCTGACAACAAGTAGTCGCGAGAAGTCGCCAACTATCCGGAGTTTACAAAATCATAGCTCCGCTGTCGAAACAACGGAGACTGGATGGTGGGCGCGACAGGGATCGAACCTGTGACCCCCACGATGTCAACGTGGTGCTCTCCCGCTGAGCTACGCGCCCTTTGTCCTGGTCGAACCAAGACCCAATGCGTTGGGTGGAGCGCCTATACAGGCGTCCCAAGAATTCCTCAAGAGTGGGATTCCTTAAGCCGCCGCGATCACTCGTTCGATCTCGACGACCAAATCCTTCAGGTGGAAGGGCTTGGACAGCACCTTCGCATCCTTGGGCGCCTGGCTTTGCGCCGAAAGCGCCACGGCCGCGAAGCCCGTAATGAACACAATCTTCATCGCCGGATCGACTTCCGCGCCACGGCGCGCCAGCTCGATGCCGTCCAGCCCCGGCATGACGATATCCGTCAGCAGCAGGTCAAACGAGCCATGCTCGAGCGCTTCCCAGGCGGCGTCGCCGTCGCCAAAGGCGGTAACGTCATGCCCTGCGCGCGACAGGCTCGACACCAGGAACGCCCGGAGCGAGTCATCGTCTTCGGCAAGTAGGATACGCGCCATACCGCTAGCCACTCCGGAACTCCCGCCCTATCAACCGGTAACGCCTAGCATAATTCGGGTAAAGGGCGGCTGAACCGTCACACACAGCTCGTAAACAGGCGTAAAGATTGACGCCACAGTAAGCGGTGCGAACAATACATAGGCATGGACCCGACTGAACTCGGCTCGAATGCGGCGCCCGCCGCAGCGGATGGCGAAAGCCATGCGGTTACCCACAGCGAGTCGCCCTTCGTTCTGATCGAGCCGCTGCGGCGCACCGCGCCGCTGATCTTTGCCTCCCCTCACAGCGGCCGACGCTATCCGCCGGAGCTTTTGGCAGGCGCGCGCGTCAGCCTGATCAGCCTGCGCCGCTCGGAGGATGCTTACGTCGATGAACTCTTCGCCGGCGCCGCCGCGCACGGCGCCTGCGTGCTTTCAGCCAGCGTCGCCCGCGCTTATGTCGATCTCAATCGCGATCCGGCCGAACTCGACCCTGAGATGTTCGACGAGCGCCCGCCGCCATCGCCGCAAAGCAATTCCGCGCGGGTGCAGGCCGGCCTCGGCGCCATTCCGCGCATCAGCGGTGACGGCCAGACCATCTATCGCCGCAAGCTTGCGTTAAGCGAAGCCGAGCGGCGTATCAGCACTGTGCATCGACCGTATCACGCGCTGCTGCAAAACCTCGTCGCCGAAACCAGCGAGCAGTTTGGTTGCGCGGTGCTGATCGATTGCCACTCGATGCCGAACAACGCGCGCGGCGCACACGCACCGGACATCGTGCTGGGCGATCGCTTCGGCGCGTCATGCCATCCCTCGATAACTTCGCTTGTTGAAGCCACGCTCCGCCGCCAAGGCTATCGCGTTGCGCGCAACACGCCGTTTGCCGGCGGCCACACGACGCAATCCTACGGCCGCCCTGCCTCGCGCGTTCACGCCATCCAGATCGAGATCAATCGCGGCCTTTATGTCGATGAACGCACGCTCGAACGCACCAACGGCTACGCCCGCGTGCGCGGCGACATGACTCGCCTCGCCGAAGCCTTGAGCGCCGCCACACTACACAAGAGCCTCGTCTAATGCGCGCATTCACCGCAATCGCCATCGCCCTTCTCGGCGCGTGCGCGTCAGCGCCCACGACGCCAACCGCAGACACCACGCGCATCAGCTACGAAGTCAGCTCATGGGGCTACGTTCAAGAGCGTTGGACGATCGCCGCCGATGGTCAGGCCACGTTCGAGCACACAGAGCCCGGCGCACAGCTCGGCTCACCGCCGCTGCCCGCGCAGACATTCGAGCTCACGTCTGCTGACTTCGAACGTATCCGCTCAACTCTGGCCCCAACGGAGCGCTTCATCGCGGACCGTCTCACCTGCGAAGTACAGATGACCGATGCGCCATATGGCGCGGTGAAGTGGCAGCGCGTCGGAGGCACGGAGCAACAAGTTTCGTTCTATTCCGCCTGCCGTGAGACGCGCGACACCATGCTTTTCTTCACGCAGCTCAACGCCGCCGACCACATCTTCCACCAGCTGACAAACGCGCCGACGCACTAAGCGCGGCTGGCTCTGGCTTTTGCTTCGGGGATCAACCGCCCTGCAGCCGCATCGTCGCGTACATGATGCAGCAGATCGAGAGCACCACGCCTGCGAGGAAGACCAGCAGTAGCAGCACAAATGTGTAGATCAGCGACTTGCCAATCACGCCGCCGAAACTGTCGGCGATAACACCGCGGGCGCCGCGCGCGATTGTTAGAAAGTACGCGACGGCAACAGCGACCATGCCGATCCAGATCACGCCCATGAAATGTTCGCTGTTGATCAGCGGCATACTCAGCAAGCCAATGACCGTGCCGACAGACAGCACGCCCATAGCGATATTCATGCGACTGGGCCAAGACAGTTGTGGTCGAAACCAACCCAACACAAACACGCTCAGCGACGTAAAGAGAGCCACTAAGATTGGCTGACCGAAACTCAGGGCGTCCGCGCAATGGTTGATAAACGCCGGGAGATTGCCGCCAGAGATCTCGGTGTAGAGCGCGCGAACATCCGCCGGCCCGGCCTCGATCTGCCGTGTCAGCAAACCGCTCCAACCGCCCCAGAGTACTGAAGTCAGAACCTGCAGACCGATAAGGCCGAAGAAAATCCGGATCGCCGGCGTGTACGTCACGCGATCACGCGCAGCATACGACTCGAATACACGCCGCGGCCGCACGAACAGATCGATCAGCGTTTTCACCGAACGGAAATTGAAGCCGAGCGCGTCCTCGACCGCATCATTCACGTCGTCGCGTTTGTTTGGTTCATTCATCGCCGCCCCTCACCGTCGATTCAGCTATAATCTATCCCTCACCATAACCACCCTATCGGGCGGCCCGAGCCGCGGCAGATCAGGCTGCGCGCTCCACGGCGACCCGGCGCACAAGAAAAAACCGCCGGGGATGACCCCGGCGGTTGGAGGTAAAATAGGGAGGAAACGCCCGAAAGGGCGTGTGCGGGATCGCGAAACCCCGCAACGCGACAAAGGTTATTTCGCACTGCAGCAATTTGCAAGGTGAACCACGCGTCAACTTTTCGTTGGTTCTCATAATGCCAAGTATTTGTTTGCTTTTTTCTGCGGCCATGCCGTATTGCACATGCACACATGCACGCCCGGATGGGTTGTGCATAAGGAATCTCCAGGTCTGCCGTTGAAGCAGGCAGCTAACGCGGGCAGAAGCCTGCCCTTCCGTTTCCGAAAGCCCCATTTCATGGCCGAGCGCCTCCGTAACCTCGCGATTATCGCCCACGTCGACCACGGCAAGACCACCCTCGTCGACCAATTGCTCGTCCAAGGCGGCGCCTTCCGCGCCAACGAAGCTCACGCTGAGCGCGCCATGGATTCCAACGATCAGGAGCGCGAACGCGGCATCACTATTCTTGCCAAGTGCACCTCAATCCACTGGGCTAACGCTGGCGAGGAATATCGCCTCAACATCGTCGATACACCCGGCCACGCGGACTTCGGCGGCGAAGTCGAACGCATCCTCGGCATGGTTGATGGCTGCGTGATCCTCGTCGACGCCTCCGAAGGCGTGATGCCGCAAACCAAGTTCGTGCTGTCGAAAGCACTGAAGCGCGGCCTTCGCCCGATGGTCGTGCTTAACAAGGTCGACCGCCCAAGCGCCGAGCCTGACAAGGCGCTCAACGAGATCTTCGAACTCTTCCTCGCGCTCGGCGCCACCGACGAGCAAGCCGATTTCCCGATCCTTTACGCATCCGGCAAAGAAGGCTGGGCGAAAGTGAACATGAGCGATGAGCAGAAAGATCTCACGCCGCTGTTCGAACTCATCGTGCGCCACGTGCCCGATCCCGAGCCGATTCAACGCCGTGACGAACCGTTCGCATTCCTCGTCACTATGATCGATTCCGATCCATTCCTCGGTCGCATGCTGACGGGACGCGTTGAAGCTGGCCGCGTGAAAGTTGGCGATCCCGTCCGCGCGATCACCCGCGACGGCAAGGAAATCGAAAAAGGCCGCCTCACCAAGCTCCTTACCATCCGTGGCCTGAAGCGCGTGCCTGTCGAAACCGCTGAAGCTGGCGACATCATCGCGATCGCGGGCCTGGTCGAAACCACGGTTGCCGATACGATTGGCTCGCCCGATCTCGCGAACCCTATTCCGTCAACGCCGATCGATCCGCCGACTCTGGCGATCACCGTGTCGATCAACGACAGCCCGCTCGCAGGCCGTGCCGGCGATAAGGTGCAAAGCCGCGTAATCCGAGCGCGCCTGCTCGCTGAAGCTGAATCAAACGTCGCCATCCGCGTCACTGAAACCGCCAACCGCGACGCATACGAAGTCGCCGGCCGCGGCGAACTTCAACTCGGCGTGCTGGTGGAAACCATGCGCCGCGAGGGCTTCGAGCTTTCGCTCTCACGTCCGAAGGTGCTGACGCGCAGCGAGAACGGCCAAACGCTTGAGCCGGTCGAAGAAGTCGTGATCGACGTTGACGACGAATACACCGGCGTCGTCATCGAAAAGATGAGCATCCGCAAAGCCGAGCTGCAGGACATGCGCCCATCAGGCGGCGGCAAGACGCGCATGGTCATGTACGCACCCTCGCGCGGCATGGTCGGCTATCACGGCGAATTCCTTACCGACACGCGTGGCTCCGGCGTCATGAACCGCCTCTTCCATGAATGGGCGCCGTGGAAGGGCGAAATCCCAGGCCGTCGCAACGGCGCGCTGGTTTCAAACGATAAAGGCCAGTCTACCGCTTACGCGCTTTGGAACCTCGAAGAGCGCGGCCAGATGTTCATCGCTGATGGCGAAGACGTCTATGAGGGCATGGTTATCGGCGAGAACAGCCGCAGCGACGATCTCGATGTGAACCCGCTGAAGGGCAAGAAGCTCACCAACGTGCGCGCGTCAGGCAAGGACGAAACCATTCGTCTCACACCGCCGCGCCGCCTCACGCTCGAACAAGCCATGGCCTGGATCGAAGACGACGAGCTGGTTGAAGTCACGCCGGCGGCGATCCGCCTGCGCAAAGCCTACCTTGATCCGAACGAGCGCAAGCGCGCCGCGAAGACGAAGGAAGCCGGTTAACGCTGCTGCTCGGCCGGCGGCGGGACACGCACGCCGCGTCGCCACTCTTCGCGATGCTGCGCCACCTGCGCATGAACATCGACAGCGTTGCTGCACGTGTATTCGATTTCGCGCATCTGATCGGAGCCGGTGACTTCGGTGCCGTAGCATCCGAATTGCGTCAGCACTGCGTTACGCAGCGCCCCACCACAGAATGCCGAGCGAGCGGTCGTTAGCGTAAAGCGTCATGTTCTCCGCCATCAGCAGGCCGAGCGACCGCGGCTCGCCGCGCACCACCAGCACCGTCTGATCGCGATCGTGAAACCAAACCTGGAAGCGCTGGTCGCCAACGTAAACGTCGGCGTCCGGCATTCCTGCGTCGTAGCTCAGGGTCCGCTGCGTACTCGCACACGCGCCCAGCGCGAACAGGGCAACCAATAGGAATGCACGCATCTTCATCTTCGACTCCGCCATAGACGAATAAGTCTCGCGCGAAGGTGCGCCACAAAGGGCAGCGCCATGACGAAAGCGTGGCCCAACTACGTTTACCAAGTCACGTGGCGCCGAAACGGCGCAGATTTCGCTTCACGCGCCTCCAACAACGTCAACAAACGCTAACGACGGAACAATTCGCGTCAACAGGACGTGGCACGCGACGTGCTCTCCAAAGCGCATAAGGCGGGCCCATGGGGGACACCGCCACGAACAAGGGCGCACACACCATGGCTAACGCCATTGACCTCCATGTCGGCAAGCGGCTCCGCCGCCGTCGCCGTCTCTTGGGCCTCACCCAGCAACAACTGGCTGAGTCCATTGGCATCCGCTTTCAGCAAATCCAGAAGTACGAATGCAACGCTAACCGCGTGACGGCTTCTCGTTTGTACGAACTCGCCGTCGCACTGAACGTGCCGGTGAACTACTTCTTCGAAGGCCTCCAGCAAGTCGCGACTCCGGCGACGCCTGGCGCACCGGCCAACGACCGCGACCTCATCGCGGCTGACGTGCTCTCACAAAAGAAACGCTGGAACTCATCCGCGCTTACTACAAGCTCGGCGAACGTCCGCGCCGCCGCCTCCTCGATCTCGCGAAGGCGCTGCAAGACGAATCCACCGACGCGGCCTAAAGCACCGCTTCGATTGGGGGAAACGGGGACGGGCTCGCTGCAAAGCGGGTCCGTATTCGTTTGTGCCCCGCGCCACGAACGCGTCTATAGTAAACACCATGCCGACGCATGACACGACGCGCCTCATCGCTTTCGCCGACACATTGGCGGACGCCGCGCGCGAAGCCATCCTTCCCTACTTCCGCGCGAAGCACAGCGTCACCAACAAGCTCGACGACGGCCGCTTCGATCCCGTCACTGACGCCGATCAAGCCGCCGAGCGCGCGATGCTCGCGCAGATCGAGCGCGAGTTTCCAGATCACGGGGTGCTCGGCGAGGAGTACGGCGAACGCGCCGGCAAAAGCGGCTACCAATGGATCCTCGATCCAATCGACGGCACCCGCGCCTTCATCTCTGGCCTGCCGACCTGGGGCGTGCTGATCGGGCTTTACTACGAAGGGCGCCCGCTCATCGGAGTCATGGATCAGCCGTTCACTCAGGAGCGCTATCGCGGCTGGATGGACGGCGCTAACGCCACCACGCGCGCCGGTACGCATCCGATTAGAGCACGCTCCTGCGGCTCTCTGAGCAACGCGACCTTATCAACGACAAGCCCAGACCTGTTCGAAGACGACGAAGCGCGCGCATGGAGCAACGTCCGGCGCGAGGGAAAGCTCGTGCGCTATGGCCTCGATTGCTACGCCTACGCCATGATCGCCGCCGGCCACGTGGACGGCGTTCTGGAAAGCAACCTCAAACCTTTCGACATCGCCGCCCTCATCCCGATCATCACCGGCGCGGGTGGCGGCGTCTGCGCGTGGGACGGCGGCGACGCAAGCCAAGGCGGGCGCGTGCTGGCCTTTGACGATACGCGCGTGCGGGATGAAGCCCTTAGGCTTCTTTCGCCTTCCCGCTGAGAATATCGCCGATTACTCGCGCGAACACTTCCGGCGGCTGGCCGCCCTGGATAAGCCAGCGCTGATTGAAGATCGCCGAGGGCACCGCATTGATGCCGTTGCTGCGCCAGAACTCTTCCGCGTGACGCACTTCCGCTGCGAACTCATCTGTCGCCAAGATCGCCTGCGCGCGCACCACATCTAGCCCAGCATCGCGCACCGCATCGATCAGCGCCGCGTGATCACTGGTTGAGCGTTGATCTGTAAAGTTGAGCTTGAACAGCGCTTCCTTCAATGCGAGTCCATTGCCCTCAAGCTCAGCCCAATGCAGCAGGCGATGCGCATCGAACGTATTCCAGATGCGGCTTTCCGGCCCGTAGTTGAACGTGAAGCCAAGCGCCGCGCCGTGAGACTTAATCGCTTCGCGCGCGGCCTGCGAACGCTCAGGCGTTGAGCCATACTTCTTCGCCACATGCTCAGCCGTATTCTCGCCTTCCGGCGCCATGTCCGGATTGAGTTCAAATGGCTGGAAGTGAATCTCGGCCTTCGCTCCAGTTTCATCGAGCGCCTTCAGCAACGAGCGCAATCCGACAACGCACCACGGGCACGCGACATCGGAGACAAAATCGATGCGAAGCGGCCCAGCCATTAGCGATAAAACTCCGTCCGCCGATCACGGAAGAAGCCCCAAGCGGCGCGGTGGCGATCGAGGAAATCCAGATCAAACTCATGCACCAGCACACCCTCTTCGGTGCGCTCGAACTTCTGCACCAGATCGCCGCGATGGTCGGCGATGAAGCTGGAGCCATAGAATTTTTGCCCACTGGCTTCCGTACCAATGCGATTGCTCGCAACGACCGGGATCACGTTCGAAACCGCATGCCCCTGCATGGCTCGTTGCCACGGATCGCGGGTGTCGAGCGAGCTATCGTGCGGCTCGCTGCCGATCGCAGTTGGATAGAACAAAACCTGCGCACCCTGGATCGCCATCGCGCGGGCGGCTTCCGGAAACCATTGGTCCCAGCAAATGCCGACGCCGATACGACCGAATGCGGTGTCCCAAACTTTGAAGCCGGTATCGCCGGGGCGGAAGTAATACTTCTCCTGGTAACCGGGACCGTCAGGAATGTGGCTCTTGCGATAGACGCCGAGCTGCTTGCCGTCCGCGTCCACGATGACGACCGAGTTGTAGTATTGTGGCCCGTCGCGCTCGTAGATCGAGACCGGGATCACAACGCCCAGCTCTTTCGCCAACGGCGCCATCGCGACAACGCACGGATGCGTCTTCGCTTCATACGCCGTGCCGAACCACTTCTCTTCCTGCGTCGTGCAGAAGTACGGCCCCTGAAACAGCTCCGACGGAAGAATGACCTGCGCGCCCTTGCCCGCCGCTTCGCGCACGAAGCGTTCGGTCTTGGCGATGTTGGCCTTCATGTCCTCGCCGTACGAGGTTTGGATCGCGGCGACCTTGATCGTCTTCGCCATCACGCCGGCTCCTGTTGGGTGATGCAGTGGAAAGAGCCACCACCAGTCAAAATGGCGTTCGACGACAGACCGACAACCTTGCGGCCCGGGAACAACGGTCCAAGCGCGTTCACCGCATCGTCACCGCTGCCGGAATAAATCGGCAGGACGACGGTAGAATTGCCGATGAGAAAGTTCATGTGACTCGCCGGTACCGGATCGCCGTCCTCATCTTCAAGCAGACCAACCGAAGGAATGCGGATCACTTCAAGCTTGCGGCCTTTCGCGTCGCGCATCCCGCCGAGCGCCAGCGCGATCTCTTCGAGCACGTCGTGATTTGGGTCATCGCGATTGGCCGGCGCCTGGCACACGACTTTACCCGGCGCGACAAAGCGCGCGAGGTTATCGATGTGGCCGTCGGTGTGATCGTTGAGCAAGCCCTCATCGAGCCAGAGCACTTTCTCGACCCCGAGCGCGCGCTTCAGCGAAACTTCCGCGCCCTCTTGTGTCCAATGCGCGTTGCGGTTCGGGTTGAGCAAGCACTGACGTGTCGTCAGCCGCGTGCCTTCGCCGTCCATCTCAATAGCGCCGCCTTCAAGAATGAATTCGTGGCGGCGATAGTCAGCCTTCGCGAGCAGCGCGACGCGCGCGCCAACTTCGTCGTCGTGCGGCAGCTGATACTTGCCGCCCCAGCCGTTGAACTGAAAGCCATGCGCAACGCCGGCGCTGTCGAATATCGGCCCGGTGTCGCGAAACCAGATGTCGCCGAACGCGCCCGGGATCACTTCGGCCGCTTGCCCAAGGGCCAACTTGGCGCTCGCCTCAGCCTCGCGCCCATGCGCCAACACGCGCATCTTGTCGCCGTTGCCGCCATCCCATAGCGCGCGAACCATCGCTGAGACTTCGGCGCGCGCCGGATCCAAGTCCTCGCCCCAAAGGTCGCCCGCGGAGGGCCAGGCGGTCCAGATCGCCTTATGCGGGCGCCATTCAGCGGGAATCGTCGTCATGGCGGCTCCTTAGCGCATACAAACGAGCCCAGATAGGCACGTTTGACCCCCATACAAGTGCGCGCGCGTCCTGGCGCCAAGTGGGTCCATCCGCTAAGACGCCCAGGGGACAATCCGAGACGCCGATGACCGCAACACGAGCCGCCTTCGACCGCGCGACTCTCGCCTTTTTGTTCGTGCTGATCGCGATCACGGCGGCGCGCATTGTCGCGCTCTCTTACATCCCGCTCGGGCTCTATTTCGACGAAGCGCAATACTGGATGTGGTCGCGCACGTTCGATTGGGGCTACTTCACAAAACCGCCGCTGATCGCCTGGGTGATCGGCACGACAACTTTCCTCGCCGGCACCGACGCCGAATGGGCCGTGCGTCTCGGCGCGCCAATCGCGCACATGATCGCCGCAAGCGCGCTCTTCGTGCTGGGCCGCTCCATGTATGGCGCCTGGGCCGGGTTCTGGGCCGGCTTCGGCTGGCTGATGCTGCCGGGGGTTTGGTTCTCCTCGAGCCTCATCTCCACCGACGCACTGTTGCTGCCGCTGTGGTCCATCGCGCTGCTGGCGATGTGGCGGCTCGTGAATACGCGCGCATGGATGTGGGCTGCCGTGCTTGGCGTCGCCATCGGTATGGGCGTGCAAGCCAAGTACGCGATGTTCTACTTCTTCCTCTGCACCGGGCTCGCCGCCTGGTGGCTGGAGCCGGTGCGGGCAGCATTGGCGAAAGGTCGCGGACTGCTGGCGACTCTGATCGCCCTCATCGTACTCTCGCCCAATCTGATCTGGAACGCGCAGCACGGTTTCGTCACTGCACAGCACACTGCCTCGAATGCCCATTTCGACGCCGCCAAGCTCTTCAACCTCGATGAATTGTTCGAGTTCGTCTTCGGCCAAGCCGGCGTCATCGGACCTGTGATCTTCGTTGTTCTGATCTGGGCGCTCTGGCGCGCCTGGCGGCGGAGTGATGGACTTTCAAATGAGGAAAAATTCCTCATCGCCTACATCATTCCGCCTTTCATCATCATCAGCACCATCGCGTTCATCTCGCGCGCTAACGCAAACTGGGCGGCTGTTGCCTATCCGGGCTTGCTTTTGTTGGTGACGGGAACGCTGTTTTCGTCAGCAGCGGGACGGCGCACGCTCGTCGCTGCGACTCTCGTAAACCTCGCGATTGGCGCAGCGTTCGTGGGCGTGATTGCGACCTATCCAGCAATCGCTAACCAAGCCAAAGGCGTCCGCACCGCGCGCAATTGGCAAGAGACCGCAAACGAAATCGCGCGCCGCGCCGCGGTGCAGCCGGGCGAATTGCCTTTCTCCGCCGTTATGGTCGATGACCGCGCGACATATTTCGAGCTCAACTATTATTGGCGTCACGCACGTCGCGAAGGCGCGCCGCTGCCGCCGATCCGCATGTGGCTGCTACATGGCCACGCAAACAACTCGGCCGAGTCTAGCGACCCGATGCGCCCCGAAGAAGGCGGTCGCGTTCTCGTCGTGCACCTGACGCCAGCGTATCTCCCGCTTGTCGCCACAGACTTCAGCTCATTCCGGACGGTTGAGCATCTGACGGTGCCACTTGGTGGCGGCGTCAATCGCGAACTCGAAATCTCAATCGGCGAGGGCTTCGTGCCATTGCCGCGCGACGCGGCGTTCGAGGAACGCTTCCAGCAATCGCAGGGCGGCGGACGCTAAATCGGATCGTAGTCCGGAAACGATGAGCCGCCGCGCTCGGCCGAACACGCGTTGCCGCGAAACAGCGAAAACAGCTCCCGGCCAACGCCGCGTGTATGCGACAAGAGATTGAGTTGCGCCGGCTCACGCTCACGCCAATCCGCTGGTGAAATCACCTCGAGCGCTCCTGCCTCGGAGTCGATACGCAGCACGTCGCCATTGCGCAGTTTCGCAATCGGGCCGCCCTCAGCGGCTTCTGGCGTGATGTGGATCGCCGCCAGCACCTTACCACTCGCGCCAGACATCCGTCCGTCCGTCGCCAACGCGACGCGGAAGCCGCGATCCTGAAGCGCCCCCATAAGCGGCATAAGTTTGTGAAGCTCCGGCATGCCGTTCGCACGCGGTCCCCTGCCCGCGCACGACGATGATGCAATCGCGATCGAGTTCACCGCGCTTGAACGCAGCCTGCACGTCCGCTTGTGAGTCAAACACCAGGGCCGGCGCTTCGATGATGCGTTTGTCGTCGGCCACCGCGGAGACCTTCACGCACGCGCGCCCAAGCCCGCCACTGAGCAATCGCAAGCCGCCATCTGCAGCGAACGGCGCACGCGCGCCGCGCAAAACGTGTTCATCCGCGCTCGCAACTGGCGCATCCCGCCAAACTAGTGTCTCGCCATCGAGTACAGGTTCTTGCGCATACGCCGCGAGACCTTCACCACCAACTGTCGTGACATCGCCGTGCAATAGGCCCGCATCGAGCAACTCACGCGTGAGAAAAGCCATGCCGCCTGCGTCATGGAAGTGGTTCACATCCGCCGACCCGTTCGGATAAATTCGCGCCAACAGCGGCGTCGTGTGTGAAAGCTCTGCAAAATCATCCCAGTTAATCTCAATCCCCGCAGCGAGCGCGATCGCGGGCAAGTGGATGAAATGATTGGTCGAACCGCCCGTCGCCATCAATCCGACCATCGCATTCACGATCGCCTTCTCATCGACGACACGGCCAATCGGGCGATACTCATCGCCGAGCCCGGTGATCTTCGCGGCGCGCTGGGTTGCCGCGATTGTCAGCGCATCGCGCAACGGCGTGTTCGGACTAACGAACGCAGCGCCCGGCAGATGCAGCCCCATCACCTCCATCATCATCTGATTGGAGTTCGCCGTGCCGTAGAACGTGCACGTGCCCGGCGCGTGATAGCTTTCGGCCTCCGCTTGCAGCAATTCGGCGCGGCCGATTTTGCCTTCCGCAAATAATTGCCGGCGTGCGGCCTTCTCCCTATTAGGCAAGCCTGATGGCATCGGTCCACCAGGAACAAAGATCGCGGGCAACCACGGAAACCGCAGCGCACCAATGAGCAAACCCGGCACGATCTTGTCACAGATACCAAGCAACAACGCCGCATCGAATGTCGCGTGCGAAAGCGAAACCGCTGTACTGAGCGCGATGACATCGCGCGAGAACAACGAAAGCTCCATCCCTTCAAAGCCTTGCGTGACGCCATCGCACATGGCCGGCACGCCGCCTGCCACCTGCGCAATCGCACCAACCTCGCGCGCCGCTTTGCGGATAATTGCGGGATAGTGCTCATACGGCGCGTGCGCCGAGAGCATGTCGTTGTACGCCGTGACGATGCCGATCGACGGCCAGTTGCCGCCGAGCGATTCAATCTTGTCTTGGACCGCACAGCCGGCCGCGCCGTGCGCGCGGTTCGCTTCCGCGATCTTTACTCGCGCCGGCTTTGTGGCGTCGTAAGCATCAATCAGATCGAGATAGCGCCGACGCCGTGAAGCGCTGCGTTCAATAACCCGCTGCGTGACCGCTTCGACCGTTGCGTTGAGCGCCATTATTCGGGATCCCACCACGCGCGCCCATCGCGATCCATCATCAGCGCTGACTGCGTTGGGCCATTCGAGCCTGCGGGATAAAGGTGCGGCTCGCTGCCGCTTTCGTCCCACGCCGCGAGCAAGGCATCCGCCCACGTCCACGCGGCATCGACTTCGTCGCGGCGCATGAACAGCGAAAGGTTGCCGCGCACGACATCCATCAACAGCCGTTCATAAGCGTCCGGATAGCGAACGTTGAACTCTTCCGCGAACGACAGATCGAGCGGCGCCGTCTTCACGCGCAAGCCGCCCGGCCCTGGCTCTTTCATGTTCAGCCACAAGCGCACGCCTTCATCAGGCTGCAATCGCAGCACCAATTTGTTCGGCGCGCCGGCGCCTGCACCAAAGATCGGCACCGGCGTATCTTTGAACTGCACCACGATCTCAGAGCGCCGCGAGCCCATGCGCTTTCCCGTGCGCAGATAGAACGGCACGCCAGCCCAGCGCCAATTGTCGACTTCAGCCTTGATCGCGACGAAAGTCTCCGTGCGCGAGGCCTTGCCAACCTCTTCCGCATAAGCAGGCGCCTTCGCACCGTTCACGAGCCCAGCCTTGTACTGTCCGCGCACGGTCTTCGACGCGACATCCGCCGGACCGATGCGCCGAAGCGCCGAAAGCACCTTCAACTTCTCCGTGCGGATCGCATCCGCATCCATGGAGTTCGGTGATTCCAGCGCGACGAGACACAAGAGCTGCAGCATATGGTTCTGCACCATGTCCCGCAGCGCGCCCGATTTGTCGTAATAGTCAGCGCGGCTTTCGACGCCGAGTTCTTCCGCCACCGTGATCTGCACGTGATCGATAGTCGCACGCGACCAGATCGGCTCGATCAACATGTTTGCAAAACGCAGCACGAGAAGGTTTTGCACTGTCTCTTTGCCAAGGTAATGGTCGATGCGGAACGTGCGCTGTTCGTCAAACACTGCGCCGACACCGTCATTGATCGCGCGCGATGATGCCAAGTCGCGTCCGATTGGCTTCTCCAGCACGATGCGCGACGTCGGCGTAGCGAGTTCTGTCTCCGCCAAACGCTGCGCGATCGTCACGAAAAGGGAAGGCGCCGTCGAGAGATAGAAGATGCGGACGTTGCCTTTGCCGTTGGCGAGCGCTTCTTTCAGCGCCCCCCATTCACTCGCAGGCGCGGTCGCATCAACGCGCACATATTCGACGTGCTTCAAGAACTCCGCGCATTTGGCTTCGTCGATATGATCCTTCGGCGCGAACTTCAGATGCGCTTCGTGCACCATTTGCCGGAACGCCCTCGTATCCATCTCGCTGCGCGCCACGCCGATGATGCGCGACTGGGCTGGAATCTGGCCGTCCAAAAAACGGTGCAGCAGCGACGGGAACAGCTTGCGGAGCGATAAATCCCCCGTGGCGCCAAACACGACCAGATCGAACGGCGGGACGGGAATGAATTCTGCCATGCACCAACCAAACTAGTGTTCGCGAGCCGACGCAAAAGCCCTGCGCGCTTTTGGCCGCCTCGCTTGTCGCGGCCGACAGCAGCGTCTAAATGACACCGGTAGCATACCAGTAACACCAAAGAGCGCCATGTCGCGAGAAGAGAGCAAGCGCACCCCGACCATCAACGACGTCGCCCGCTTGGCTGGCGTGTCGAAAAAGACGGTCTCGCGCGTCCTAAACAAGTCGCCGTTCGTACGCGAGGAGACGCGATCAAAGGTGAGCGGTCTCATGCAGGAGCTGGGTTACACGCCCGATCCGCAAGCGCGTAGCTTAGCCTTCCGCCGTTCCAACAAGCAGGCTGACATCGAAATCATGAGCAAACCCCAAGACGCCACCGCAGTACTCACGCTTTCGCCAGTCATCCCGGTTGTCACCATCGATAATGCGGCAGACGCCGTGCCACTCGCGCGCGTGCTGCTGGCCAGCGGCGTGCGCACGATCGAGATCACTCTGCGGACCCCTGCCGCACTCGACGCCATCAGAGCAGTCGCGAGCGATGCGCCCGAGATGATCGTTGGCGCGGGCACCGTGCTGAGCGAGAAAGATCTCAACGCCGCCATCGAAGCCGGCGCCAAGTATGCGCTTTCACCAGGCGGCACGCCGAAGTTGATGAAGGCCGCACGCAAGGCCTCGATCCCATTCGTGCCCGGCGTCGCAACCTCGAGCGAGATCATGCGTGGCCTCGATCTCGGCTACACCTGCTTCAAGTTTTTCCCAGCTGAACAACTTGGCGGCGTTGCGGGACTGAAGGGGATCGGCGCGCCACTTGCCGCAGCGCGCTTCTGCCCGACAGGATCGATCACGCCCGAGAAGGTCCCCGCCTATCTGGCGCTGAAAAACGTGCTCTGCGTCGGCGGTTCGTGGATCGCGCCGGCTGAGTACATAAGAGCTGGCGATTGGGCGAGCATCGAAGCGGCCGCAAAACGCGCTGTCGCGCTAAAGCCTGTCGCGTAGCGCGTACCAAAGCATACCAAGCACGTGCAGCGGCGCACGTAGCGCTGCTCCACCCGGAAATTCTGGCGGCGCCAAGCCGGAGAGCACATCGAACAGTTTCGGCTCACCAGCCATGGCCTCGGCCATGCCGCGCGCCGCAATTGCGGGAATGATTGTGCCCTGCCCTGAAT
The DNA here is from genome assembly GCA_016703335.1 of Caulobacteraceae bacterium. Lineage (GTDB taxonomy): Bacteria > Pseudomonadota > Alphaproteobacteria > Caulobacterales > Aquidulcibacteraceae > Vitreimonas. Next base: position 45,394 of record JADJCG010000022.1, read on the forward strand.
AGCCATGCGCGAAGAAGAGGTCGCCGATGCGTCCCACGTGCGGCATCCGCGTCATCGTGATCGAAACGAGACCGCCCCACGCGTACTCGATGGGAATATCCGTCAATTGCGGAAACACCTTCAACACAAAGGGCCGCACGAACGCGGCGATATCAGCGGGCTCATTCGGAGTGTAGCGCTCACCGCCGCCAAAGATCAGCCGCCCATCCGCGCTCAATCTGAAATAGTTCACGACAAACCGCGTGTCACTCACCGCCAGATTGTCAGCGATCAGCGCGCTTGGATTTTCGAGCGGCGCCGTCGCCACAAGATAATTGGCGACAGGCATGATGCGGCCCGCGATGCGCGGCTCCAAACCTTCCAGCAACGCATCGCACGCAAGCACCCCGTAGCGCGCGCTCACCGTACCACTGTCGGTCTTCACGACAATTCCGCTCAAGGTATCGATCGACACGGCGCGTGAATTCTCAAACAGCGTCACGCCCTTGCGCCGCGCCGCCTCCGCCAATCCAAGCGCGTAATTCAGCGGATGAAAATGGCCGCCGAGTCTGTCAAACAACGCGCCATGAAATAGCGGCGACGCCACCTTGGCGCGCATCTCATCGGCGCCGATAACGCGCGCGTGCGGATAGCGCATGACGCGCTCAAGCGTCTCCACTTCCTCCCGCATCCACGCAAGATCGCCCGGCTTTGCCGCGGTCGACACATGGCCGCTCACAGCGAGATCGCAACTGATGTTCTCGTCCGCGATCCACTGCATCACACGCTCGCGCGCCTGAAGCGAAAGATCAAACACTTCACGTGCGCGCCCTTCGCCGTAAAGCTTCACCAGGTCCGTCGCGCCTTTGCGCCATCCCGGAATGAGCTGGCCGCCATTGCGCCCAGACGCACCCCAGCCGATGCGTCCGGCCTCAAGCAAAACAACGGAAAAATCGCGCGACAGCTGAAGCGCTGTCGAAAGGCCGGTGTAGCCGCCGCCGATGACGACGACATCTGCCTTCAACTCGCCTTCAAGCTTCGGCGCCGGCGCAAACGGATTGGCGGTCGCAGCGTAGTACGACCGCTCCATCCCTAAGCCGGAATTGAAACCCACCTTAGACCTTGAGCAGAAGGTGATCGCGCTCCCACGACGAAATCACCTGCTCGAAATTATCAAGCTCGTGATCCTTGATCTGCTGGAACGCGTTGCAGAAGTGCTCGCCCAATAATTCGCGCACTGGCGCGCATTTCTGGAATCGATCGAGCCCTTCGCGCAGCGTGCGCGGCAACGTACGCGCCCACTTGTACGCGCTACCCTGCACCATCTCTGCCGGCGCGATTTTGTCGCGGATGCCGATATACCCGCACACCAACACCGCCGCGATCGCGAGATACGGGTTCGCATCGGCGCCAGGCAGACGATTTTCAACGCGCCGGTTTGACGTTTGCGAGATCGGCACGCGCAATCCGCACGAACGGTTATCGTAACCCCATTGCAAATTGATCGGCGCGGAAAAGTCAGGACGCATGCGACGGAACGAATTGACGTTCGGCGCGAAAAGCGGCGTCACCTCGCCGAGATACTTTTGAAGCCCGCCGACGAAATGGCGGAATGTGTCCGTGATGCCGTCGCCATCTTCAGTGCCGAAGAGATTGTTGCCCTTCTTCGCGTCAACGAGCGAGACGTGCAGATGCATGGCCGAACCAGGTTGGTTCTCCATGGGCTTGGCCATGAACGTCGCATAGACGCCGTGCTTCAACGCCACCTGCCGCACGATGCGCTTAAACACCAACACTTGGTCAGACACATGCACCGGGTCACCGTGATTGAAGTTGATCTCAAGCTGGGCCGTGCCGCTTTCGTGGATCATCGTGTCGAGATGCAGCGATGCCGCCTCGGCATGCTCATAGATCGTCTCGATCAGATCCTCGTATTCGGTGATCGCCTCCAGGCCATAAGGCTGCGGCGAGGTCTCGGAGCGTCCAGAGCGCCCCGCCGGCGGCACCAGCGGCAGATCCGGGTCCGTGTTCACCTGCGTCAGATAAAATTCGAGTTCGGGCGCCACCACAGGCCGCAGGCCAATCTCATCATAAAGCTTCATGACGCGGCGCAGCACGTAGCGCGGCGCGATGTCGTACGGCTCCCCCGTGGTATTGTAAGTGTCGGCGAAAACGAACGCGGTCGGCGTCTTGTAGCCAGGCGCCACGCAGATCGTCTCGAAGTCAGGACGGAGCACCACATCCGGATCTTGCATAGATATCGCTTCGTCCGCCTCGTCGGCATACTCGCCGGTGACAGTAAGCAGATAGATGCTCGACGGGATGCGCAGTGATCCGTCGCGCTCACTCTGTAAAAATTTCTGCGCCGGAAAGACCTTCCCGCGAATAACTCCGTTCAAATCCGGAATTAGACACTCGATCTCGCCGATCCCACGTTCCTTAATCCAATTTGCAAAGCTCATGACACACACATGCTATCGCGCACGCAGCAATGCGTTGCGCCGAGACGGCGCGCTAGAACCGCAATTGAAGTTCTTTCAAACAGACACGGCGCGATTGACACATTGTTGCAGCCACGAAGGACTGCTCGCGAACCGCGCCCATCTACCTTCTTGGGAAGGTCGCGGGAGCGCATAAGTCACCTGATAGAGCCACTATCCCGGCTGGCGCGGGGGCAAGTCAAGCCGCCTCAGGCAAGCGGCGAAGTGCGCTGTAATGTAGTTTTCGCGTGCACGCCCAGCGTGTTGCAGCTAGGGACCCGCGATGATCTTGAACTTCAAGGGCGCCGATGAAGGCCTGAACGCTACCGTTTACGCTGAACTGCGCAAACGCATCGTCACCGGCCACATCTCCCCTAACCATGAATTGTCGACACGCGGCTTGGCCGGCGAACTCGGCGTGAGCCAAACGCCGGTGCGCGACGCGCTCTCTCGTCTTTCGGCCGAAGGCGCCGTGTCCATTCGCTCGAAGCGGCGCGTGCGCGTGCCTGAAATGACAAGCGAGCGTTTCGACGATCTGCTGCGTTGCCGCTTGTTGCTTGAGCCAGAAGCCGCCGCGTTGGCACTGCCGTTTTTGACGGCGGCGGATGTTCAACGTCTTCGTGAAATCGACGCGACGCTCGATGCCGCAGTGAAGAATGGCGACGCCGGCGTTTACATGCAGTCGAACTACGACTTCCACTTCACGCTCTATCGCGCGCAACCGCAAAAGACGCTGACGCAATTGATTGAGACGTTGTGGCTGCAGTTCGGTCCGTACATGCGCGTCCTTTACGGGCGCGTCCCCAACGCCGAGCTGAACGATCGCCACCAGACCGCAATCGCGGCCATCGAGAAGCAAGACGCAACAGCGCTTCGTGAAGCCATCGCTCAAGATATTTCTGATGGGATGGGCCTGCTCGGCAAGAGCGACCTTGCCGTAAATCCCGCGCGCTAAGCGTCGGCCTTCAGCGCACGCAACGTTGGCTCAGCCTCGCGGAGCGAGCGGCCAATAATATCGACCATGCGATCGATCTCATCGCGCGTGATGATCAACGGCGGACACATCACGATCGAGTCGCGAATGCCGCGCACCATCAAGCCGTTCTTGATGCACGCGTCGCGCACGACCGGACCAGCCTTGCCTTCCTTGCCGGTGAAGCGCTCGTTGGTGCCCTTCTTGGACACGATCTCGACCGCGCCAATAAGGCCAAGCGCCCGAATTTCACCGACCAGCGGATCGCCCTCAAGACGCTTCAACGACTCCGCGAAATACGGGCCGATGTCGTTCTTAACGCGCTGAACAAGGCCCTCGCGCTCGATGATCTCAAGATTCTTGAGCGCCACCGCAGCCGACACCGGGTGGCCGGAATACGTGTAGCCATGCACGAAGTCCCCGCCCTTCTCGCGCAGCACCTCGACGATCTTGTGCGACACGCCAACAGCGGAGATCGGCAGATAGCCCGACGACAAACCCTTCGCCATCGGCACGAGATCCGGCGTCATGCCGAAATGCTGAAAGCCAAACCACTCGCCGAGCCGGCCGAACCCGCAGATCACCTCATCGACAACCAGCAGGATGTCGTACTTCTTGCAGATCGCGTCGACGCGCTTCCAATACGCCTTCGTTGGAATGATCACGCCGCCAGCGCCCTGCACCGGCTCGCCGATAAACGCCGCAACATTCTCTGGTCCCACGGCAAGAATGCGATCTTCGATTTCTTGCGCGCAGCGTGCGTAGAACGTCTCTTCGTCCTCACCGAAACCTTCGCCAAACTTATACGGCTGCGCCACGTGCTCGACGCCGGGGATCGGCAATCCACCGATCGGATGCATCGCCTTCATGCCGCCGAGGCTCGCGCCAGCCATGGTCGAACCGTGATACGCATTGCGACGGCTGATGAAGACCGTGCGCTTCGGCTGACCCGACACGTTCCAATAGTGACGCACCATGCGCATCACCGTATCGTTCGCTTCCGAGCCAGATGAATTGAAAAACAGGTGCTGCAGTTCGCCGCCTAGCAGCTCCGCGAGCTTCGTCGCGAGCAGCACCGCCGGCGGCGTCGCTGTCTTGAAGAACGTGTTGTAGAACGGCAGCTCCTGCATCTGCTCCGCCGCCGTCCGCACCAATTCGTCGCGGCCGTACCCGACGTTGACGCACCACAAGCCCGCCATGCCGTCGAGCAACGCGTTGCCATCGCCGTCATAGATCGTCGAACCTTCGGCGCGCGTGATGATGCGGCTGCCGCCGAGCGCTTGGATTTCACCGTAGTCCGCTTGCGCCGGCAGGTGGTGAGCGACGTCCAGGCGACGCAATTCGGGGATGTCGTAATTACGCGCCATCGTCATTTCCTCACTTATGTTCTTGTATAGCGCCGCTCAGGTCGCGAGCGGTTCGCGGCGCAGAGCCCGGCCCAAAAGTTTGAAAAAGGTCTGGCTCTGCGGATTCTCACTCGCCCGCCACTCAGGGTGCCACTGCACCGCGAGCACCAGCCCGCCGTTTATGTTCGCCGAGATCGCTTCGATCACGCCATCCGGCGCCGTCGCTTCGACCGTGAGCCCGGCGCCCAACTTATCGACGCCCTGATAGTGCACGCTCACAACATCGAGCGATTCCGTTTTGTAGGCACGCTCCAGCACACCACCTTCGACAAGCTCAACCGGATGGATGTGCTCGAAATACTCGGCGAAGGTCTTTTGGCTAGGCGCATGGTGCGGAATGAGATCCGGGTTCTCAGCCATGTCGCGCCGCAACGTGCCACCGAACGCGACGTTGAGCTCCTGAAAGCCACGGCAAATGCCGAACACCGGCTTACCGAGTTCAAGCATCGCATCGATTAGATGCGCCGTCATTTCATCGCGCGATGGATCGAAAGGCCCGGGCGCATCATCAATGATCTGCCCATAGCGCTTGGGATCGAGGTTCGACGGCGTGCCCGTGAGCAAAATGCCATCAAGCCGCGGCGCGACCTCCTTCGCGTGCATCAACTCGGGCAATGCCGGCACGAGCAGCGCAGCCGCGTCGGAATACTTCAACGCCGACACCAGATAACGCGTCATAACTGCTTGCGCCGATTGCGTCTCTACAGTGCGGTTGCACGCGATGACGCCAAGAACAGGACGATCTTTGAAGGTCATAACACTAAGATAGGAGCACCGCCGGCGAACAGGCATGCCAGGCAAGCCATACAGGCTCATCCCAGGTAAAATCTTCCTGATCGTAACGCGTCAAATTCGACCGGAACGTCTTTATGCGGCGTCCACCTTCGAGTTCCACTTCGTAATTGGTTTCACTGCCCAGATAGACGATGTCGCGGATGATGCCGGGAACGACGTTCGTCCCCTGTGGCGCATCCTCCATCTTCATCGCCGTCGAGCCGTCGGCGCGCTTGTGCATCTCGATCTTCTCAGGCCGCAACGCGACCCAAACCGTAGACCCACGCGCACCCGTCACGCCGTGATCGAGATATACGCCAGCTGCGCCAAGCTCAGGCACACGCACCAGAGCATGCCCCGGCTCATCTTCCGCCAGCGTGCCCTCGAACATGTTTACGCTTCCGACGAAGTCCGCCACAAAACGCGAGTTCGGAAACTCATAAAGATCGGACGGCGTCGCCACTTGTGTCAGCACGCCGCGATTCATCACTGCGCAGCGCGTAGCGATCGCCAAGGCTTCATCCTGATCGTGCGTCACCATGATGAAGGTGATGCCAACCTTCTCCTGCAAACTTGTCAGCTCCGAGCGCATCTGATCGCGCAGCTTCGCATCAAGCGCCGACAGCGGCTCATCCAGCAGCAACACGCGCGGCCGCTTCACCAAGGCCCGCGCCAGCGCCACACGCTGGCGCTGGCCGCCCGAAATTTGATCCGGCATTCGATCGCCGAGCGTGTCCAACTTCACCAACTCAAGCGCTTCTTCCACGCGTTTCTTAATCTCGCCGCTCTCGACGCCATCCATCTTCAACCCGTAGGCAACATTGTCCGACACCTTCATGTGCGGAAACACCGCATAAGACTGAAACACCATGTTCACTGGACGCTTGTTCGGCGGCAACGCGGCGACGTCCTTGCCGTCGATCAAGATCTTACCTTCGCTCGGCGTCTCGAAGCCGGCCAACATCCGCAGCAGCGTCGTCTTCCCGCAACCCGACGGGCCCAGAAGCGCGAAGAACTCGCCCTCACGAACATCGAGGTTGACATTGTCGACGGCGACCATCTTGCCAAAGCGCTTAGTAACGCCTTTGAACGAGATGATCGCATTCTCTTTCACATGCGGCGCCGGCTTTGCGGACGGGGCGTTTGAGACATGAGCGTCTGTCATCGGATCAGGCTTTCTTATCCTTTGGCTCATTGTTCTGCATTTGCAGACCAACGGCAGTCAGGATCACAGTCACAACAATCAGAATGGTCGAAGCCGCATTGACCTCCGGCGTCACCGAGAAACGCAGCATCGAATAGACCTTTACCGGGAACGTCACCGTGTCCGGTCCAGCCGTGAAGAACGTGATGACGAAGTCATCGAGCGACAAGGTGAAGGCAAGCAACGCGCCTGCGATCAAGCCAGGCTGCATGTGCGGCACCAAGACGTCCCAGAACGTCCGCCACTCGCTCGCACCCAGATCCTTCGCCGCCTCTTCCAACTCGCGGTTGAACGATGCCAAGCGCGCGCGCACCACCGTCGCCACGAACGGAAACGCGAACGAGACGTGCGCAATCGTGATCGCTCCAAGATTCAACGGCCACGGCATCCCCATCGGCCACGGCATCACGCGGGCGAAGAACACCAGCATCGCCACGCCCATGCAGATTTCCGGCACGACGATCGGCAGCGCCATCGAGCCTTCAACCACGGTCTTTCCCGGAAACTTGAAGCGCCACAGCATCACCGCCGCCAGCGCGCCGAGAATGACCGAGATCACCGTGCACAAAAACGCGATCGTCAGCGAGTTGACGAACGCCTGCAGCAGCGACTCGTTGTTGAACGCCTTCTCGTACCAATCGAACGTGAAGCCCTGCCACACGACGTTCCGGCGGCTGGTGTTGAAGCTGAAGATCATCAGCGTGATCAACGGGAGATAGAGGAACACCAAGGTCGCGCCGACCATCAGCCGCAGCGGCCAGCGGCGCAGATACTCAAGCGGCCCCGGCTTTTCCTTGGGCTCGCGTTTGCCGCCACCCAAACCCGGCACGGAGGTCAAGCCTTGATCCGCCATCAGCCCCTCCGCTCGCTCTTACGTTGGACGAACGCCTGCACGGCGATGGCAATGAACGTCAGATACATCAACAAGAACGAGAGAGCCGCGCCAAACGGCCAATCGTTCGCACGCTTAAACTGGCGCTCAATAACGTTGGCGATCATTTGGCTATCGGTGCCGCCGAGCAGATCCGGCGTCAGGTAAGCGCCAAGCGCCGGAATGAACGTGATCAGCACACCCGACGCGATGCCCGGCGCCGCGAGCGGCACGACCACCGACCAGATCGTACGCATGTGGCCCGCGCCAAGATCCAAGCTCGCTTCCATCAACGAGCGGTCCATGCGGTCGAGCGCCGAATAGAGCGGTAGCACCATGAACGGGAGGTGCACGTACACGAGCCCAATCACCACCGCCGTATTGTTGTAAAGCAAAGTCAGCGGCTCAAAGTCGCCAAGCGGCTGCAGCCCAACCAAAGCCATGAGGCCGCTGCCGCCATTCCAGAACCATTCGAGGATCGCGTTGACGTAGCCATTCTCACGCAGCACCGCGATTAGCGCGAACGTGCGAATGAGCAAGTTCGTCCAAAACGGCAACATGATCAACAATAGCAGCCACGCCTTCGTTTTCGGTGACGCAAACGCGATCGCCAGCGCCACGGGAAATCCGACGATCAGACAAAGCACCGTCGTCAGACCCGCAATGATGAGGCTCTTGCCGAATATTTCGAGATACAGCGGCTCAACCGCTCGCATGTAGTTCGCGAACGTGCCGGTGACATCGATGGTGGTCGGCCCGGTGTTTTCACCGAGCGAATATCCCCAAACCACCGCAAGTGGCACGAGGAAGAACAGGAACAGCCAAGCGATAGGCGGAACGGCGATCGCGGCAAACGCCGCCTTCGCTTGTCGCCAGGTCTGTTCCATAGGGTCGACCTCGTTGCTTGGCGTTACGCCGCGCTGATGCGGGTGAAGATCTCTTCGTACTCGCGCGACTTCTCATCGCCCTCGAACGCACCGTACTCACTTTTCGCCATGACATCGGCTGGCGGGAAAATCACGGGGTTGTTCTTGTAGCTGTCGGGCATGAGATCGCGCGTTGCCTTGTTCGGCGTCGGGAAGAGAATTTCCTCCGTGATCTTCTTCCCCGCTTCAGCGTCGAGCAGGTAGTTGATGAACGCGTGCGCGCCCTCCGTATTCGGCGCGCCATTGGGGATGCAAAGGCAATCCGAGTTAATCAGCGTGCCCTCTTTCGGCACGACGAAGTCGAACTTGTCGCCGCCTTCAGCCGCCATCAATTGCGCGATGTCGCCATTATATTCGAGCACGATGTCGACTTCGCCCGACGCCAGGAGATCCTGGCCATTGTCGGAGTGGAATTGCTTCACGCGCGGCTTTTGGCGGATCAGCATTTGCTCGATCTGCGTCAGCATCGCCGGCGGAATACCGTTCACGGAATGGCCGAGATACTTGGCGCTCAAGCGAATCAGGTCAGCAGATTCCGAAAGCAGCGCCATCTTCTGATTGAAGGTCGCATCGTCGAAGAGATACTGCCAAGAATCCGGCACGGTGAGGCCCTTCGCGCGCACCGCTTCCTTATTGTAGCCGATGCCAAGCACGAGCCACGTGTACGGCATCGAATATTTGCGGCCCGGATCGAACGACGCGTCTTGGAATTCCGGCAGCAAGTTCGCGATGTTCGGGATCTTCGAGTGATCGAGTTCCTGCAACATCTGTGCTTGGCTCATGCGCGTGACGTACTCGTTTGACGGCACGATGACGTCGAAGCCCGGATTGCCGGCGCGCAGACGCGCAAACAGCTCATCGTTGGTTGCGAACAAGCTCATGTTCACGTTGGTGCCGGTCGCCTCTTTAAAGTCGTCCAGCGTCGTCGGCCCAATATACGTGTCCCAGTTATAGAAGTTGACCGTCGGCCCACCGCCGCCACCGCCACACGCGCTCAGCGCGCCGCCGAACGAGATGCCAACCGCTGCCGCGCCGAATTGTTGAAGAATAGAGCGGCGCGATGCGCCTCCGAGATACTTGCCCTTGGCCATAGTCTGCGCCTTTCGTTCAACTGCTCATGCTCGCGTGCAGCCTAGCCGCTAACAAGCACGCAAATACCAGTCATAATCAAGATCAGGGATCATGCTCTGGAAGCGATCCTGCTCGACCCGCTTCACAATCGAATACATCCGCACGAACCGCTCGCCCAAATAGTCCTTCAGCAGCGCTGACTCCGCGAACCGATCGGTCGCCGCGAACCAATTGGTCGGGATTTTCTCGCCGCCCTCTGCCTGTGCGTAGCCATCGCCGACGATCGCCGGGCCTGGGTCAACCTTCTGCGTGATGCCATGGTGCACCGCAGCAAGAAGCGCGGCGAGCGCCAGCGCCGGGTGCGCATCGGCGCCAGCAACACGGTGCTCGATGTGGCGCGTGTTCGGCGCGCCGGCCGGTACGCGGAAGGACACGGTGCGGTTGTTCACGCCCCACGTCGGCGCAACCGGCGCATACGAGTTCGCCTTGAAGCGCCGGTACGAGTTTGCATTCGGCGCATAGATCGCCATCGAGTCGCCAAGCAGTTTCTTCATGCCGCCCACGGCATGCGCCAACACCGGCTCACCTTCCGGCTTCTCAGACGCGAAGATGTTCTTGCCTGCCTTGTCATTGACGCTGACGTGCAAGTGCATCCCCGAACCAGCCAGCTCAGCAAACGGCTTGGCCATGAAGGTCGCTTCGCACCCATGCCGCAACGCAACGCCCTTGGCCGCGCGCTTATAGAGCACCGCGTCATCTGCAGCCCGCAGCGCGTCAGCATGGTGCTTCAGCGTCAATTCCAGCTGGCCTGGAGCGTACTCACTGATCGCGCCTTCCAGGGGAATGCCCATCGCATCGGCAGACGCCCAGAGATCGCGCAGAAAGCCAGATGCCTCCTCCACTTCGCGCAAGCCATAAACCTGATGCTGCGTCGCCCGGTCGCCGGTCAGCGGCGACGGCGGCAACTGAATTTTGCCATTCGCCGTACGGCGCGCGTCGACGAGATAATATTCAAGCTCGCACGCCACGACAGGCACAAGCCCATCCGCCGCGAAGCGATCGATCACACGTTGCAGCACATGCCGCGGATCGAGATCGTGCGGCTTGCCGTCCAGTTCGTACATTGTCACCGGCACTTGCGCGACGTCCGCACCCAGCCATGGCGCCGGCGTGATCCGCCCCGGGATCGGCCGCGCGACGCGGTCGGCATCTCCATCTTCCCAGACCAAGCCCGTCGCTTCGACGTCCTGGCCTGTAATGTCGTTCACCAGGATCGAGCCAGGTAAAAACCTCCCGTTCTCATACACCGCCTCGATCTCATGACGGCGCAGACGCTTCCCGCGCGGCACACCGGCCAGGTTCGTGAACACAATCTCGAAAAACTGAATCTCAGGATGTTTGTCGAGGAAGGCTTTGACTTCCTTCGGATCGGCGATGGTCATGCAGCTGCTTCTTTGGCGTACTCTTCCGCAAAGCTATCGACCGCTGCGACGAGCCGGTCAATCTGTTGCGTGGTTGTCGCCGGGCTAACCAACATCATCATATGGAACGGCGCGATGAGGACACCGCGATTGATGAGATAAAGGTGTAGCGCGTGGTTCAGTTCGGTCTGCGCCAGAGCAGGCTTCATAGCCGCCGCGTCTTTCGGCGCCTGCGGCGCGAACACGATCTCCGCCCGCGCCCCGACATGCACCACGCACCAGGGCAGCGCCCGCGTCGCGATAACGTCGCGTAGCTTCGCGACAAGCGCTTCGGCGCCCTTCAGCATGACCTCATAAGCCTCTGGCGTCGCGATCGCCCGCAACGTCGCGCCAATTGCCGCGATTCCCATCGCGTTGCCGGCTAGCGTCGTCCCAATTCCCGAACGCCCCGAACCGCGCGGCACAGCCGCGATCCTCTCCGCCAGCTCCGTACTCACGCCCCACACCGCCGCCGGAAATCCGCCGGCAATCGCCTTGCCAACCACCAGCGCATCCGGCGCTAACCCCCAAGCCGTCGTCGCGCCGCCCGGCCCGCTCGACAGCGTATGCGTCTCATCCAAAACCAACAGCACGCCAGCCTTCTTCGCCAACGCCTGCGCGCGTTTCCAGAAGTTCGGCTCCGGCAAAATCATTCCGCAATTGGTCATCGCCGGTTCAGCGATGATCGCCGCCACATCCTGCTGCGCCAATGCCGCTTCCAACGCACCAATATCGTTGAAAGGCGCGGCGCGCGTCGTGCGCGTCATATCGAACACTTGGCCGATCAACCCAGCATCCGGCCGCGTCCGCCCATGCCGCAGCTCAACAAAGCAATCCTCGACCATGCCGTGATAGCAGCCGTCAAACACGACGATGACAGGCTTCCCCGTCACCGCCCGCGCCCACCTGATCACCGCCCGGTTCGCATCCGAGGCCGAAAGCGTCGTCTGCCAAAACGGCAGCCCAAACCGCTCTGCCAGCAGTGCGCCCACTTCCGCCGCTCCAGCCGTCGGCAACATAAACGTCGCGCCACGCCGCGCCTGCTCGGCAATCGCGCGCGCAATCTCCGGCCGCCCATGTCCAAACATGCCCGGCGTGTCGCCAAGGCAGAAGTCATCATAAGTGTTGTCGTCGATATCAGTGAGCACGGCGCCCTCGCCGTCCTCCGCGATCATCGCCGACGGCGTCGCCCAATCATTCATCCAATGAAACGGCGCCCCAAAGAGCCAATGCTCTTTCAGCCGCACTGCCTCAGCCGCGGCCTTCGGATGCGCCTCGATGTAGCGCTGCGTCTCTCGCGCGATAAGATCGGCAACGCTCACGGCTTATACGTAATCGATATGCCCTTGAGTTCGGTATATTTCTCAAGCGCGTGCAGCGAGCGATCGCGCCCGAACCCGCTCTGCTTCGCGCCGCCAAACGGCACGGTGATATCGCAAGCATCCCAGCCATTGATCCACACCAAGCCAGTCCGCAGTTTTCGCGCGACGCGATGCGCGCGCGAAATGTTCGCGGTCCACAAGCCAGATGCGAGCCCATAGACGGTGTCGTTGGCCACCTTCACTGCGTGATCTTCATCGGTAAACCCAAGCACGGCGAGCACCGGCCCAAACACTTCCTCGCGCGCCAAAGTGTGCGAGTTATCCATGCGATGAAACACAGTTGGCTCGACGTAGTAGCCACCCGTCTCCTCACGCACTCGCCTGCCGCCCACGGCCATGTTGGCGCCTTCCTTCCGCGCGGTGTCAATGTAACTGAGCACGCGCTTCATCTGGCTTTCGCTTACCACCGCGCCGGCGACACTCTCCGGATCGAGCGGATCGCCCGGCCCATATTGCTTCGAGCGTTTCACCACGCGCTCCAGGAAATCATCCTTGATCGAGGCTTCCACCAACAACCGCGACGCCGCGTTGCAAATCTCGCCCTGATTGAAGAAAATTCCCCACGCCGCCGCATCGGCGGCCGCATCAAGATCCTCCGCATCTGCAAACACGATCTGCGGGCTCTTGCCGCCGAGCTCCAACGCAACGCGCTTCAGATTGCTCTCAGCCGCATAGCTCATCAGCTTGCGACCCACTTCGCCCGATCCCGTGAACGCGATCAGGTCAACATCCATGTGCCGTGCCAGCGCCTGCCCCGCCGTATCGCCAAACCCCGGCACAACGTTCAGCACGCCCGGCGGAATCCCGGCCTCAAGCGCCAGCTCGCCCAACTTCAACGCCGTCGACGGCGATTGCTCAGCCGGCTTCAGCACGATCGAGTTTCCCGTCGCCAGCGCCGGCGCCACTTTCCAGCACGCCATGTGCAGCGGGAAATTCCACGGCACGATCGCGCCGACCACGCCCAACGGCTCGCGCACAATGAAGCTCAGGCGATCCGACGGCGTCGTCGCCACCTCGCCGTAAACTTTATCGAGCGCTTCCGCGTACCAACGGATCGAATTGATCGCCGTCGGAACATCGACCGAAAGGGTGTCCTTGATCGGCTTACCCATATCCAGCGTCTCAAGAAACGCCAGCTCTTCCAGATCACGCTCCATCAGCTCCGCGAGCTTGAACATGATCTTCTTCTTTTCGCGCGGATGCTTGTTGCGCCAGCGCCCGTCCTCAAACGCCGCGCGCGCCGCGATCACCGCAGCGTCGATGTCCGCCGCTTCGCAGGCTGCAACTTTGGAAACAGCATTCCCATCGCGAGGTCCGATATTGTCAAAGCTCTTGCCGCTCTTGGCCGCGACCAATTTGCCGTCAATAACAGCGTGCGTGGGGAACTTAGCGGCGCCCGCGCGGGCGAGATTTTTCTGAAGCGTCATGGCCGCTTCTTAGCGCAAACATCAGCGCCGATAAAAGCGGATTAGAGCGTGTTGCAACCTGGAACGTAGGCCTGCACCAAGTCACGCACCAATTGCTGACGCCGGTTCTGATCGAAGTCCTCCACGAGGAAGATCGCGGTGACGCCGAACTTGTTGAAGCACGCTTGCTTGTCCGGGCTGAGCGGGCGCTTAGAAAGATCGTCCGTCTCGCCGATGAAGCAAAACTCGTAGCCATTGACGACGCCCGCCTTCTCACGCGCCATCACATAGACGCCGGGCTTGGCTTGAAAGGTCGTGGTGCGCGGAAAGATCGAGAACGAATATTTCCGGCCTGAGCTTCCGGTAAGCGTCGTCGTGTCACCAGGAATCATTCGGGAACGTCCTCAAAGCCAAAGCGGTCGCCTTCCTTAAGGGACGGCGCAAAAGTTTAAAACGCTTTCTTCCGTCGCACGACCGCCTGCGCTACCAAAACGCAGCACTTGGGGGTTATGAATGCGCATCTGGGCAATCTTGATCGCGGCACTGGCGGTCAGCAGCTGCACGCCCGCCCCACTGCCGCCAGCGCGAGAGTATAACCCCACCATCACGCGCGACGCGTATGGCATCCCGAGCGTGCACGGCCGCGATGACCAGGAAGCCGCATACGGCATCAGCTACGCGCACGCTCAGGATAATTTCGCCACCATCCAACTCGTCATCCTCGCCGCACGCGGCCGCCTCGGCGCGCACCTGGGCGAAGACGGCGCCAAGTCGGATTTCCTCTGGCATCTGCTCGGCATTCGAGAAGCCGTCGAAGCCGGTTTCGAAACGCGCGTGTCGCCTGAATTCCGCGCCGTCGCCCAAGGCTACGCGGACGGCCTCAACGCATACGCACTCGAGCATCCCGAAGAAGTGCTGCCCGGCGCTCACAACGTCACCGCGCGCGATGTCGTTGCGGGCTCCGCACTGACAGTCCCGCTGTTCTGGGGCTTTGAGCGCGTGCTCGGCATGGTCGCTAACGAGGAAGGCCATCCCTGCGCCGTGCGCGAAGCAAGTGCGGACATCATCGACAACGGCTCCAACGCTTTCGCCGTTTCGCCGCGGCGCTCCAGCGACGGCCACACGCGTCTCATCGTCAACTCGCACCAGCCATGGGCCGGCCCCGTCGCTTGGTACGAAGCCGGCGTCTCATCCGACACGGGCTGGCGCATGTATGGCGGCCTCTTCCCAGGCTCCCCCTTTCCTGTGCTCGGCACCAATGGCGACATCGCCTACGCCGCCACGGTCAACCTTCCTGATCTCGCCGACATCTATCGCCTCACCACCGACGAGCAGCATCGCGGTCAATATTTCTTCGACGGTGCATGGAAACGCTTCCAAACCCGCACCATCTGGCTGTGGGTGAAAATGGGGCCAGTCACCATCCCCGTGCCGCGCACATTGCGCTTCACAGAGCATGGTCCCGCCTTCCAAACTGCCGATGGCTGGGTCGCAGTGCGCTACGCAGGCGCTGGCGAAATCCGCGCGCTCGAACAATTCTATCGCATGGGACACGCGCACAATTACGAAGAATGGCGCGAAGCCATGTCGATGCGCGCCATTCCCTCGTTTAACTTCCTCTACGCCGATGCGAGCGGCCACATCGCCTATCACTACAACGCGATCCTGCCGCGCCGCCCCGCAGGCTACGACTATTCCGGCTGCCTCGCCGGCGATACCAGCGCCAACATTTGGGCGATGGACGATCGGCTCGACGTACCGGTTCTCGACAATCCTTCAAGCGGCTGGCTCTACAGCACCAACGGTGCGCCGTGGTCGTCGACCGACCCAAGCGCCGATATGCGCCCTGAGCAGTATCCCGACGCCGCGCCGGCAATCGAAACCTACCTCACCAATCGCGGCTACCGCGCAGTCGAAATCCTCTCGCCACTCCGCACCATCAGCGACGAGCAACTTCTCGCGGCTAAGTTCGATCTCACATCCAGCGAGCGCTCTGCAACGGTCGCTGCGATCAACGAAATCCTCGCAGCTGGCTCCGCCAACGACGCCGAGCTCGCGGAAATTCAAGCACTGCTGCGCACCTGGGACCGGCGCTCCACCAATGACAGCCCAGCCGCCGCACTCGCAGGCCTCATCTACCAGCCCATCTACAATGCCGGTCGCGCCAACACGGCGCCGCCGACGCCTGTGGAAGCCGCGCGCGTGGCGGCCCAACGCTTGCGCACCACCTTCGGCCGCATCGATCCGCCACTCGGCGAATTGCTCCGCCTACGCCGGGGCGACGTCGACCTGCCGCTAGAAGGCGCACCCGACGTGCTACGCGCCGTTCGGTGGCACGACGACCCAGACGGCCGCGCCGTCGGCGATTTCGGCGACGGCTTCATGATGGTGATGGACTGGGCGCCGGACCGCACGCTCACCACTCGCGTCATCAGCCAATGGGGCGCCAGCGACCGCCCCGAAAGCCCACACTACAACGACCAATCCGCAATGTTCGCGCGCCGCGAATGGCGGACCGTCCAAGTAGTTGCGTCAGATCAAGGAACGCCTCCGCAGACCCCGCGATAAGAGGGAATGACACTCGAGCACCTAGACCACGCCCTTGAACAAGAGTTCGCGGGGCATGCCGAAACCATCCATCGCCTGAAAGTGGCCGACGCGCATTTCCGTGGCCTTCTCGAACTAAACCATCAAATCTGGCGCGAGATCCACAATATTGAGAACGGCGTAACGCCTGCCTCGGACGACTACCTCACTTCGTTGCGCAAACAGCGCCTCAGCATTCTCGACGACATCGCAAAGATAATTGCCGCAGCGGAGACTTAGGCGCGGCTTGCGGCCCTGCTCTCGCAGGCTAAGAATGATTGAATGCCCGCAGATACGCCGCGCCCGAACTCGCTCGATTCTTTCTGGATGCCGTTCACGCCGAACCGCGCATTCAAAGCCGACCCACGCATGGTGGTCCGCGCCGAAGGGATGCACTATTACGCGCCTGATGGCCGCGCGATCCTCGACGGCACCGCCGGCCTCTGGTGCTGCGCCGCCGGCCATGGCCGTCCGCGCATCGTTGAAGGGATCCAACGCGCCGCGGCGGAACTCGACTACGCCACCAACTTCAATCTCGGCCACCCCGGCGCGTTCGAATTCGCCAACCGCCTCGGCGAAATCCTGCCAACGAATCTCGACCGCATCTTCTTCACCAACAGCGGCAGTGAATCCGCCGACACCGCACTGAAGATCGCGCTCGCCTACCAAAAGGCGCGCGGCAAGCCCGGCAAGTATCGCCTCATCGGCCGCGAGCGCGGCTATCACGGCACCAATTTCGGCGGCATCAGCGTCGGCGGCATCGTCCGCAATCGCATGACCTATGGGCCCATGCTGGCCGGCGTCGATCACCTGCCGCACACGCTCGACATCGCGCGCAACGCTTTCTCACGCGGCGAACCACCACACGGCGCAGAATTCGCTGACGCACTTGAACGCCTCGTGCAACTCCACGACGCCAGCACGATCGCCGCCGTCATCGTCGAGCCCGTCGCCGGCTCCACCGGCGTGATCATGCCGCCGAAAGGCTATCTGAAGCGCCTGCGCGAACTCTGCACCAAGCACGACATCCTGCTGATCTTCGATGAAGTCATCACCGGCTTCGGCCGCCTGGGCGCGCCCTTCGCCGCCGACTTCTTCGACGTGAAGCCCGATCTGCTCACCATGGCCAAAGCCATCACCAACGCCGCCGTGCCCATGGGCGCCGTCGCCGCGTCGCGCGAAATCTACGACACCATCCTCGCCAACGCCGACACGCCGATCGAGCTCTTCCACGGCTACACCACCAGCGGCCACCCACTCGCCTGCGCCGCCGGCCTCGCCACGCTCGATACCTTCAAAGAAGAGCGCCTCTTCGAACGCGCCGCCGAACTCGCGCCCTATTGGGAAGACGCGATGCATTCGCTCCGCGACGCACCCCACGTCATCGACATCCGCAATCTGGGCCTCATCGGCGGCATCGAACTCGAACCGCGCCCCGGCGCCGCCACGCAGCGTGGCCTCGAAGCCTTCCGCAAATGCTTCGACGCTGGCGTCCTCATCCGCGTCACCGGCGACATCCTCGCCTTCTCGCCGCCACTGATCATCGAGAAGAGCCAGATCGATCAGATCGCCGACACGGTGCGAAGCGCACTGAAACAGATCAATTGAACAATCCTGCGCCGCGCGTAGATAGGCCATGACCGAAGCGCTGCCGATACTCCTTACCAATCTCATCGTGACCGGCATCTGCTTCACGGCGCTTTGGCTCATCAGCATTCCGCTGAAAGACCCAAGCTACGTCGACTCATGGTGGGGCCTCGGCGTCGTTGTGCTTGCGTGGTCAACGTACGTCCAGCTCGGCGCCCCCGGCCCTCACGCAACCGCGCTGCTTTCTCGCCAGCGCCTGGGGACTTCGCCTTGGCATCTATCTCATCTGGCGCTGGCGCAATCACGGCCACGATCGCCGCTATGCCAAGCTCGCCGAACGCGCGCAGCAAAAGCACGGACTCAACTTCGCGATGTTCTCGCTACTCTGGGTGTTCGGTCCGCAACTCGTGCTGCAGATGATCATGTCGCTGCCGGCGCAACTGGGCCAAATCCCGCAAACAGAAACGTTCGGCGCCATCGCCACTATCGGGCTTTGGCTTTCCGCCTTCGGCATCATCTACGAAGGCATCGCCGACGCGCAGCTCGCGCACTTCAAGTCGCTCAGCGACAACAAAGACAAAGTCATGGACCGCGGCCTCTGGCGCTACTCGCGGCACCCGAATTATTTCGGCGAACTCTGCTGCTGGTGGGGCATCTGGCTCATCGCACTCGACGCCGGCATGGGCCTCTGGTCACTCCCCGGCCCGCTTCTCATCACCTTCCTGCTCACCCGCGTCAGTGGTGCACCGACAACTGAGCCGCACCTGCAGCGCACCCGCCCAGACTACGAAGCCTACAAGAAGCGCACCAGCGCCTACCTCCCGCTGCCGCCTAAGAAGGCCTAAGAAAACCGCGAGCGCGCCTTCGCAGCGAGATCAATCTTCGGCAACGGCCCAACTTTGGCTTCACCCGGCGCAGCTTCCGGCGCCCAGACCGTTTGCTGAAACTTCGTCGCGACATATTCCGGAATGAACCGCGAGCGGATGGCGTAAACGTGCTTGTCGCCGCCCTTGCTCTGCTGCGTGTGATAGAAACGCTGCGGCGTGATGAGATGCAGCTCATCCTTCGCGCGCGTCATCGCCACATAGAGCAGCCGCCGCTCCTCTTCCAACTCAGCCGTCGACCCCGCGCCCAAATCCGAAGGCATGCAGCCATCGACGACATTCAGCACGAACACGTTCTTCCACTCCTGCCCCTTGGCCGAGTGGATCGTCGACAAGATCAGATAGTCATCATCCTTCGATGATCTCCCGCTTTCATCGCTGGTTGAGTTCGGCGGATCGAGCGTCAGCTCCGTCAGAAAACTCGTGCGCGAACCAAACGTCGCGCCAATGCGCTGCATCTGATCGATATCGCCCGCCCGCACACGCGCATCGTCATAACGCTCGTTCATCATCGGCGTGTACCAACGCGCCGCGAGATCAAGATCGGCGGGCCACGTCGCGCCCTGCAAATCGCCAAGCATCTGCTTCAGCGCATCCCACGCCTCGCTCGCACCCGCCGGCGGCGCAGTGTTGCGCACGACGCCATACGCGCCCGTCTCATCGACCGCGTCCAACATCCGCGACGCCTTCGCCGGCCCAACTCCAGGCACAAGCTGCAACGCACGAAAGCCTGCAATGCGATCGCCGCCATTCTGCGCCCAACGCAAGATCGCCAGGAAATCCTTCACGTGCGAGGCTTCGAGAAATTTCAGCCCGCCGAACTTCACGAACGGAATGTCGCGCTTCGCCAACTCCAACTCTACCGGCGCCGAAAAATCCGCTGCGCGAAAGAGAATGGCCTGCTGCATCAAAGTCAGCCCGCGCTCGCGCGCCTCCAGCACACTCTCTGCAATGTAACTCGCCTGCGCCGCCTCATCTCGAACACTCACCAACTTCGGCGCAACACCTCCAGCGCGCGTCGTGCGCAAATTCTTGGTGAAGCGCGCCGATGCCAGAGCAGAATCCGCGCCTGCAGTTTGTTGGTGTCCTGATATTCATCGACCAGCACATGATCGAACCGCGCGCCAACCTCACGCGCCAGAGCCGGCTCATTCATCGCTTCGGCCCAAAGCCAAAGCAGGTCGTCATAATCCAGCACGTTCTGCTTCTGCTTGGCTTCGACATACGCGCCGAACAGCGTCTTCAGCTCTGCGTTCCACTCACGGCACCACGGAAACTGCGCCACCACCGCATCGTCGATCGATTCATCCGCATTCACGACGCGCGAATAAATCGCGAGGCACGTTCCCTTCATCGGAAACCGCTTCGCGCCCGTCGCCACGCCAAGCTCCTGGCGCACCATACCCATCAGATCGGCGCTATCGCTGCGATCGTGGATGGTGAATTCCGGATCGATGCCAATCACCAGCGCCAATTCACGCAACAGCCGCGCGCCAATCGCATGGAACGTCCCCGCCCCCGGAATGCGCACATCGCCGGCCATCCCCTTGCCCACGCGCGCAATCAGCCCGCTCGCCGCCCGCCGCGAAAACGTCAGCAACAGAATGCGCGACGGATCAGCTCCGTTCGCAACAAAATGCGCCACGCGGCACGACAACGTCTTCGTCTTCCCCGACCCCGCGCCCGCAATGACAAGCAACGGCTCAAGCCCATGCTCCACCGCCGCCCGCTGCTCCGCGTTCAGATCGTCAAAAGCTGCGCTGTTGATTCGCGACATGCGCCGAAGCTGCAGTGTTTCGCCTTTGTTCGCAACGCG
>JADJCG010000023.1 GCA_016703335.1 Caulobacteraceae bacterium
GGCGATGCCGTCATATTCGAACGCGTCGCGGCGCGTGAGCGTGCCGCCATCCAGGAAGTCAAACTCGCGATTGAGCAGGTTCGCGCTCAGCGAATAACGCCAGCGTTCATTGATCGGCCCGCGCAGCAACGCTTGCAGGCCGCGCTGTTCGCTTTCGCCGGCGTTGACGGGCATCGTGACGACAACGCCATCGCTATTCACGTCGGTGAATTGCGAGACGATGTCTTGGCTGATGCGATCGAAGAAGGTCAGGCTGAAGCTTGAGCCGCCGCGCTGATAAATCAGGTTCGCTTCGAACGCGTCGGTCGTAGTCGGGTCGAGGTTTGGGTTGCCCGATGTCGCGCGGTTGGAATCATTGAAGCGAAGCGCGGGATCCAGTTGTTCGATGCCAGGGCGTTGGATGCGGCTTGAATAGCTGAGATCGACGTTGAGGTGATCGGTCAGCTCGTTGCGAATGTGCAGGCTTGGAAATGCGCGCACGTCCGTGTCGTCGGTTTCCAGTCCGTCGGAGATGACTTCGCGGCGATAGCCTTCGACGCGCAAGCCCGGCAGCCATTTCCAATCACCAGTAGTGAATTGATAGGTAGAGTAGGCGGCGAGCGTTTGTTGCGTGCCTTCCAGGCGCGACGTGAACGCCGGAGGCGCCGCGCCGCTAATCGGTGTCAGCTCGTTGTCAATGGTCTGTTCGAGGTGATCGAACGATGCGCCGAGCGTCAGGAATTGCTCTGAAGGCAGCGGCTGCTCCATGTCGAAATCGCTGCTGAAACTGAGCGAATCTTGTTGGGTCGCCGTTTGGTAGGCGACGATCGGTCCGCCGCCCGCGGGCGTAATCGCGAATTGCGACCTGAAATCGCCGGTGAATTGGCCCAAAGCCGAGTTGAACTTTATCAACTCTCGCGGCGCGTCGCCTTGCTGCTGAAAGTCGAATGTCAGCTGCAAGTTGTCGAAAGTGTTGTCGTTGAAGGATTCCGAGCTCGAAACCGGGCCGAGCGTATCGGACAATTCAGACGCTTGTTCGGTGGAACCGTTGTGCTCGCCGCCATCGAACGAGAGGCTCACGCGCCGGCGCTCTGTTGGACTATAGGCAGCCTGCAACTGGCTGAGATAGAAGCCGCTATATTCGAAATGGCGTAGGCCATCTTCGTTGGTGACGGCGCCGCCAGGGGGCGTTTCGCGTTCGCGCGTGAGATTGTTGTCGCCTTCGCCGCCATAGACGCCGGTTTGGCCGCTGAATGACCATTTGCCGGACGAATAGCTCGGCGAAATGCCGACGTGATAGCCGCCGAGCGAATCCGCGCTGGTTTGCAACGAGCCGTTGAAGCCCGCGTCGAAGCGGCGGCGGGTGATGATGTTGATGATGCCGCCCGAAGCGTTCGCCGCGTATTGCGCGGAAGGATTGGTGATCACCTCGATGCGCTCGACGCTGCCGCCCGGAATGCCGCGCAGCACCTGTTCGAGATTGTCGCCCGGCACGCGGCGGCCATTGATCTGAATTTCCACGCCCTCGGCGCCGAGCAATGTGATGCCGCCGTCAGGGGCAACGCTCACCGAAGGAATGCGGCCCAGTACGTCAAACATGTTGGTGCTTTGCGCGACTGGGTCATCGCGCAGCGTGTAGGTCCGTCGATCTATGCGGATCTGATCGCCCGGCTCGGCGAGCACGACGATGTCGTCGCTCTCTTCAATCGCTGAAGCATCCGCTTCGGCTGGCGCGGGCGCCGGTTGTGCGGTTTGTTGCGCGTACGCGTTTTCGCCCGCCACCACGAAGGCGAACGACGCGGAAAGAAGCCAGGTCAGGCGATTGTTGGAACTCATGCCCGCGATCTGTCCGAATTCGCGGAACCAAGCAAATTAAGCTCCACCAATCGCCCGCCAAATACGGCGAATGGTCCGCAACTAGTCGCCGAAAATGTCCATCAAATCGAAGCCGCCGCGCCGGCGCCGCTGGCCGGTGCGCTGATCGTAGCCGCCTTCGCCACGCTCACCGCTTTCGCCGCGCTCACCATATTCGCCGCGTTCGCCGTAGCCTTGTTGCGGTCGTTGCTGCTGTTGCGGTTGTTGTTGCGGGTGCGAACGGCGATAGGCGTCGGGGTCTTGATAGAATTGGCTGCGGTCCTGTTCGAAAGCGACGCGCTCATTCTTAGCGCCATCGATGATCTTTTCGAGTTCGCCGCGATCCAGCCACACGCCGCGGCACGTCGGGCACATGTCGAAAGCGACATCATTGCGTTTCACCTCGGACATTGAGGCATTGCAGTTCGGGCACATCAGCAGCGGCATGGTCTCTCCTCCATTAGCGCAGGGCATGTAGGACCGAAATGCATGGGTAAAAGCTGCGACCCGTGCGGCGGATTTTCGCAACGTCACCGGGATTGCTCTAGGGTATTGCGTGTCCGAATCGAGCGGGAACCATGACCAGCCAAGTTTCTGAGGCGCTGAAGCGCATTAAGCCGTCCGCCACCATGGCGATGAGCGCCAAAGCGCGCGCGCTGAAGGCCGCTGGCCGCGATTGCATCGCGCTTTCGCAAGGCGAGCCGGATTTCGACACGCCGGAGAACATCAAGGAAGCCGCCATCCGCGCGATGCGCGAAGGCAAGACAAAACACACCGATGTCGACGGCATTCCTGAGCTGAAGGACGCGATTTGCGCAAAGTTCAAGCGCGAGAACGGGGGTCGAGTATAAGCGCGAGCAGATCAATGTTTCGCCGGGCGGCAAGCCGGTGATCTTCAATGCTTGGATGGCAACGCTCAATCCGGGCGACGAAGTGATTATCCCCGCGCCGTATTGGGTAAGCTATCCGGACATGGCTATCATGTGCGGCGGCACGCCTGTCTTCATCGACACGAAGATGGAGCAAGGCTTCAAGATCCAGCCCGAAGCGTTGGCGAAAGCGATCACGCCGCACACGAAGTGGCTGCTGCTGAACTCGCCGTCGAATCCGTCAGGCGCCGCATACACCCGCGATGAGCTGAAGGCGCTCGCAGCGGTGCTCGTCGACTACCCGCAAGTTCTCATCCTGACGGACGATATGTACGAGCATCTCGTCTACGGAGACTTCGAGTTCACGACGATCGCGCAAGTCGAGCCGCGCTTGTACGAGCGCACGCTGACGATGAACGGTGTCTCGAAGGCGTACTCGATGACGGGCTGGCGCATCGGATACGCCGGCGGTCCGCAATGGCTGATCAAAGCGATGGCGAACGTGATGGGACAGACCACGTCGAACCCATGCTCAATCTCGCAATGGGCGGCGGTCGAGGCGCTGAATGGCACGCAGGACTTCATTCCGAAGAACAAGAAACTCTTCCAAGAGCGCCGCGATCTCGTGGTTTCGATGCTGAACCAAGCGAAGGGCATCAAGTGCCCGACGCCGGAAGGTGCGTTCTACGTCTATCCCTCGATCGCAGGGGTCATCGGCAAGAAAACGCCGAGCGGCACGGTGATCGAGAACGACGAAACGTTCGCGGTTGCGCTGCTTGAGGCGGAGGGCGTCGCACTTGTGCATGGCGCTGCTTTCGGACTCTCGCCGAACTTTCGCATCTCGTACGCGACGTCGAACCAATGCTTGGAAGAGGCGTGCGCGCGCATCCAACGTTTCTGCGGCAGCTTAAGCTAGAGCAACATTCGCCATTGTCGGACGTTCGCATTGGGCAATCGTGCGCAAGCGTGCACGGTTTGCGATGAACGGCGCGCGTCTCTCGGGAACGTGAATTGCCGGGCGGCATGACTGGGCGCTCCCTCCTATGTGCGAGGAGGAACGTCCAATGAAGCGAGCACTGCTTGCTGGCGCCGTTATCGCCGCCAGCCTTTTCACATCATCTGCTTTCGGCGCCGATACCGGCGTCGGTCCAATCGTCGTCTATGGCCGCGGCCCGGCGCAGGATTGTTATGTCGCCGCCACAGCCGACAGACCTAACCGCAACGCGATCTCGGTTTGCAGTTTGGCGCTCAACCACGACTTTCTGACAACGGAAGATCGGACGGCGACGCTCGTGAACCGCGGCGTGCTGCTAATGCGCCGTAGCGCTGATGCGCGCGCTCTGGCGGATTTCGAGGCGGCCGGCGCGCTTAATCCAAGCTTTGGCGAAGCTCAGCTTATGCGCGGAATCGCGCTGGTTCAGCTCAATCGCTATCCCGAGGCGATCGATACACTGACACAGGCGATCGCGATGAATCCTGAGCGCCCGGAGCGCGCGTACTTCTATCGCGCTGCCGCGTACGAGGAAGTCGGCAATGCGCAGGCAGCGTATGCTGACTATCAGCGCGCCGCAGACCTGGCGCCTGGCTGGGGCCCGCCGCGTACCGAGCTCACGCGTTTCGTCCGGCGTTAGTTCTCGAGTTTGAACGTAAGCCCAGCCTTTTGCTGTAGGCGTGCGATCAGCGCGTCGCCCATGGCTGCGGCTGGCGTCCAGATCCCGCCTGGCGTTGTTTGACGGCTTGTGTCGTTCAACGTCAGCGCGGCTTCTGAGATCATCTTCGACGTCGAGCCGTAGCCCGGGTCTTTGTCGCCATAGACGCTGGCGCGCAGCGTGCGGTTGTCAGCGGTCGTGCCCACGTAGAGCACGTCGTACATGCCGGTCTCGCGCGCATTCTTGTCCGGACCTTCGCCCGGCTTTGGCAGTGCGAACTGCGTCAGCAACATGCGGGTCGGCGCAAAGCCAAGCAGGGCGCGCTGCATGTTCGACGCGCCCATCGCCGACTTGGCGCGTTTCTGGCCCTGCGCACCGCCGCCGGTCATCATCATTTCACTGTAGCTGAAGTCGCGTCCGTACGGATGCTTAGCGAGCGCGTTGGTGCGGTGAACGTTCTTGGTGTTGATCGAGGCCATCACGAACGGCGCGGCCCACGAATTGATGTCGGCGTCTTCGGTGACGACTTCGCCGTTGGGTTGCGGCGCGAGGCGTTCAGGCGAGAGCAAAAAGGCATCAGTCATCCGCGCCGCTAGTGAAGGTTCGCGCTTCACGGCTTCCAGGGTCGCCAGCATCGACGCCAACGTGCCGCCGGAGAACGTGCCCTTCATCTTGCGCACCCGCCCGCGCACATCGCGCAAAGGCTGGCCAAAGCGCGCTTGTGCTTCGTGTTGCAAGAACCAAACGCCGCAATCGAACGGGATCGAGTCGAAGCCGCACGAGAACACGATGCGCGCGCCGCTTTCTTTGGCGGTCTTCTCGTACTTGGCGATCATGTCCGCCATCCAGTTCGGCTCGCCGCAGAGATCGACATAGTCGGTCCCGGCTTTGGCGCACGCCGCGAGCAGGCCTTCGCCATAGCGCTGATAGGGGCCGACCGTGGTGATGATCACGCGCGCGCGGTGCGCCATGGCGTCGAGCGCGTTGGAGTCGTTTGCGCCAGCGACGATGATCGGCAGCTTGTACGAGGCGCCAATGTCATTGCGCACGGTCTTGAGCTTTCCTTCGTCGCGTCCGGCGATCGCCCACCGCACTTCGCCTTCAGCGCCGTAAACGCGCATCATGTGCTCGGCGACCAGTTTCCCGGTGAAGCCCGTTGCGCCGTAGATCACGACGTCGAATTCCTGTGCGCTCATTCCCGCCTCCAGCGGCCAGCCTTATGGACCGCAAGTGTCGTGCGAGCAAACACTGCGCTGGCCGTCGATGCGCCGGCAGTCCATAACACGCGAGACTCATGCCACCGCTCGCCGTCGCCGCCGCCATTTCATCCGCCATTATCCACGCCAGCTGGAATGCGGTGCTGAAGGGCGGAACGGATCGCGTCACCGATTCATTTTTGATCGCTGTCGGCGGGCTCGGCGCGGGGCTGTTGATCATTCTGTTTCTGGGCGCGCCGCCGGCCGCGGCATGGCCCTACATCGCGCTGACCGTTGTAATTCACCTCGCTTATTGGTTTTGCCTCTTCAAAGGCTACGACGCCGGCGACATGAGCCACGTCTATACGTTGTCACGCGGCATGGCGCCGATGCTCGTCGCACTTGGCGCGGCGTTGACCGCGAGTGAGATACCGCCGCCATTGAAGATGCTTGGCATCGCCTTCGTCTCCATCGGCGTGTTCACGGTCGGCGCGAGCCCAAACGCGCCCTTGCGTGCGACGCTTTGGGCAGGCGCCATCGGGCTATGCATCGCGTCCTATTCGTTGGTGGACGCGCTTGGCTCACGCATCACCGGAAACGCGATCCTTTTCCTCGGCTGGTCGATGGCGCTGATGTCGGTGCCTATGGCCGTCTTTGCGTTCTGGCGGCGCGGGGTAAAGCAGCTCCTGACAGATGCCGCCGTCGCGCCGTGGCGTGGAATCGGCGTCGGCATCATCAGCTTTGCCGGCTACGGCCTTGTGCTGTGGGCACAGACCTTTGCGCCGATCGCGCAGGTGACATCACTGCGCGAAACCCCGGTGGTGTGGGGCGCGCTGATCGCGTTTCTCTTCCTGCACGAACGGCTAGGGGTACGGCGTTGGCTTGGCGCGGCGATTGTCGCGCTCGGCGCTGGCTTGATCGCGTTTGCTTGACTAGTTTGCGCCCGAATGGCCGACCTTCAGATCATCCGCATTGACGACGCCAAAGCGCTGGTGCGCGTGGGGGTGCCCGATCCCGAACGCGCGGTCCCGCAAGAGGTGCGCATTTCGGTGACGCTCGCGCTCACCGAGCTACCGGATTTCCTCGCGCACGACCGCATCGGCGCCACCGTCGACTACGATCAGATTATCCGCTTCATTCGCGGCGATCTGGGCGAACCAGCGCACTTGATCGAGACACTGGCTGATAGCGTCGCCGGGCATTGCTTGTCACTGTCGCAGCGCGCGCTTTGGGTGGAAGTGACCGTGAAGAAGCCGTCCGTGCTCTCGGGCGACGGCTTGGTGGCCGTCAGCATCCGCCGCGAAGCTAGTCGAACATAACGTCGCGCGCTCGGCACGAGATGTTGGCCGCCATCGACGGGGATAAGCGCGCCAGTGATGTTCTCGGCTTTAGCTAAGAAGGCGACAGCGTCGGCAACATCTTCAACGCGCGTACCCTTGCGCGTGAGATTGTCGTTGTGGACGGCCTCGAAGTTCTTCTGATCGCCGCTGACAAGCATCAGCCCCGCCGCGATGCAATTGACGCGAATATTCGGCGCAAGCGCCATCGCCAGCGCGCTTGTTGAGTGGGCGAGACCGGTCTTGGC
This sequence comes from Caulobacteraceae bacterium, assembly GCA_016703335.1. Taxonomy (GTDB): domain Bacteria; phylum Pseudomonadota; class Alphaproteobacteria; order Caulobacterales; family Aquidulcibacteraceae; genus Vitreimonas. The sequence goes on from JADJCG010000023.1 coordinate 7,133, forward strand.
AAGCGTGTACGAGAGGAAGTCGGGGTTCTGGTTCAGGACTTTTTGATCGGAAATGTTGGTCGCGAACCCACGCTGCGCGCCAATTTGCTCGCGAAGCTTGCGCGACAGGTAGACTGGCGCGAGCAAGTTCAATCGCACCTGCGCCTGCGCCGCGTCGAGCGAGAAATCGTCGATCGTGTCCGGCGTGAAGCTCGCGGCGCTATTGACGAGTCCGACCCAATCGCCCCGCGTTGCGAGCGCGCGCGCCATCGCATCGATTGCGTTCTCATCGGTGAGGTTGGCGCCGAATATCTCAGCTTCGCCGCCTTCGCCTCGGATATCTCGCGCAACAGTCTCGGCATCGTCGCGCGAGCCGTTGAAATGGACGCCGACGATCCAACCATCGCGCGCCAAACGTCGTGCGATGCCCGCACCGACACGGCGTCCGGCGCCGGTGACGAGGACAAGTTTGCTCACGTGCTGAAATCCGCGCGTGCGACGTCGTAGCGCAAGCCGACGCCTTTCATCTCGGGAAAGATATCTGGCTTCATGATCGTCAGTTCAACGCGCTCAGCAGGTGTGAGTTCAAAGCACGCCGCAATGATATCGCGCGCCAGGGTTTCGATCCGTTCTGTGTGCGGACGATCTTCCATCGCTTCCACAAATGCGCGCAGCGGATCGTAATTGACGTAACCGCCATGGCGCTCGTTGTAGTCGCGCAAACCAAAGCGCAGCGTGAGATCGAGGCGCAGCCGCTGCGCGTCGTGCTTCTCCCACGCGTGTTCGCCAATGCGCACGCTGAGTTCGATATCGCGCATGACGATTGAGACGGAGGAGGGCTCGCCCATAAATTTAGCTACACACCGCTTGGTTGCGCGCGCAAGCGCATCACGTGACGCGCGTCACATCCATAGGGCAAACGCCCTATTACCTTCCACTCATCGGATCGAGGACGGTTCGAGAAGAGATGGAGCAGGAAATGTCCAAGTTGTATTGCCTCGTTGCGGCGCTCGCGGTGTTCGCCCCTTTTGCGTTCGCCACCATGAACCAAGCCGCCCAGATGGTCGCGTAACGGGTCTCAGACCTGAACTTTCCCAGGCCCGCCGCGCCAAGGCGGGGGCAAGAACCAGGCAGATCCTATGAAAAGCCCACAAATGTAGGGGCGTCGGTCCAACCGGGCGCCCTTGCATATCTGGCTCTCGGCGCGTTTCAGTGGCCTCAACGGATCGATCAGAGATGGCTAGCGAGGTCGCGATATTACACTTCACGGACCCTGTTAGAAATCAGCGCATTTCCCGAGGAACGCTCTTTGTTGCGAGCCGTTCGCTGTTGGTTGGGAAAAGCCATGCGCGGCGGAATGTTAGCGATGGGACTGTTTGCGCTGGCAGTATTTTGTCTGTGTTGGCTCGTGCTCTGCGCCTGAGACACGAACGCCAAACCTGTTTCCCTCAGCCCAGACCTAGTGTGGGTTAATCTGGGATTTCAATCAGAGCATCGGACCGGCCGATCTCAGCCCGTGTAGGCGAATATCCAGGCGGCAGCGCCGAGGCAGGCAGCGCCCCATAAAGCGATCATGAGCAATATCTTGTAAGCGTCGGCGTCGGACCTGTGCATTCCAAGTTCCAGTGCGGAAAAAGGGAAAACGGCTCCCTTGGCGAAAGGGAGCCGCTCCGGTCGCGCCGAATAGGTCGGGGGAGATTTTTCCGGCGCGCTAGGACCGTTGCACTTGCGATCAGAGATGTCGGTGCGCCATCGCACAGGCAGCGGACTGCAAATTCGCGCACCCTTTCCGCGTAAAGGTCAGCGCTGAGAGGAAGCGAGGACTTGCGCGATATTATATTTACGGACCCAGACTCTAAACACGCTCCATGACGGAACGTCACGCTCGTTGAGCGGTTCGCTCTACGACTGGAAAAACTTATGCGTAGCGGGCTCTTAGCTCTGTTGTTATCCGCGTCCTCGATGGTGACGCTCGACGGTCTGGCTCTTTTTTGCAGCTAGCGCGAACGTCGAACCCGTTCCCAAGCCCCAATCCTAAATGTGAATAAAGCTAGGACTCCGCGCCTAGTTCTGGGTTCCTATTGACGGAACACGTTCCGCAAGGGCAACTTTTCACTCCTCCTTCTAGATGCGCTTGGCGGCTCTCGATCCCCCAAGAGGGCCGCCACTCTTTAGGGGTTCAAGGCCATGCCGTCTGGTCGCTCACGACTGAAAGCCCAACGCGCTCCCGCTGAGCAGAGACGAGCTGTGCGTGACCCCAGCCCCCGCAAACCTCCTCGCCGAGAGGCGCCGCAGTCGCCGCGACCACATGAGGTAACGGACCGGCCGCTATGGATTTTCGTGGCCTTCTGGGTGGCTATGTGCGGCGTCGCTATCGCGTGGTTCTTCCTGAACCCGTGAGCGCATCGGACTGCGAGTCCGTGCACCCTCGCTAGTTTTCAAGACTAGTGCCTTCCACTGGGACTCCCGAGGAATCGAATCCTGCTTGCGCCGCCGCGCTGATTGTTCTTGATATGTTCTGTGCGTGGGATTATAGTCCTATGTATGAAATCCGACCCGTTGCACGGCCGGGGCGCTCGCACGAACGCGAGCGGCCGCTACGAGCGCTTTGCCCGCGAAGCGTTCGATGACGGATGGGTCGGGGAGGATGGCGCGCGGCCGTTCGAGACGATCGTCACGCCTGAATTGGCCAAGAGCATCATCTCGACCAATCAAAGCCCCGACATCTCGTTCGACCAATCGATCAATCCGTACCGGGGCTGTGAACACGGCTGCATCTATTGCTACGCGCGTCCCAATCACGCTTACGTTGGTCTTTCGCCAGGGCTCGATTTCGAAACCAAGCTTTTCGTGAAAGCGAACGCCGTCGAGTTGCTCGAGCGCGAATTCGCAAAGCCGAGTTACAAACCGAAGACGATCATGCTCGGCGGCGTCACCGACATCTATCAGCCGATCGAGCGCGGATACGGCATCACGCGCGGCATTCTCGAAGTGATGGAGCGTTGGCGCCATCCGGTGTCGCTGATCACGAAATCACAGCTCATCATTCGCGATATCGACATTCTGGCGCGCCTTGCGGAGCGCGGATTGGCGAAGGCGGCGATCTCCGTAACATCGATGGAACGGCGCATTGCGCGTGTGATGGAGCCGCGCGCCGCTGCGCCGCACAGGCGCATCGAGGCCATTCGCATGCTCGCCGATGCCGGCGTGCCCGTCACGGTGATGGTCGCGCCGATTGTGCCGGCCATCAATGACAGCGAGATCGAAGCGATCTTGGAAGAGTGCGCCAAGGCCGGCGCGAGCGCCGCTGGCTATGTGGTGCTGCGCCTGCCGCTTGAGATCAAAGATCTCTTCCGTGAGTGGCTCTACACACACTTTCCTGACCGCTCGACGCGGGTCATGTCGCTGGTGCGCCAGATGCGTAATGGCCGCGACTACGATCCGGAGTGGGGCAAGCGGCAAAAGGGCGAGGGGCCGTACGCAAAGCTGATCGCTGACCGTTTCGCTGCGGCATGCCGCCGGTTTGGGTTCGATAAGCCAAGGCTGGCGCTGGATCACACGCAGTTCCGCCGCCCTTTGGAACATGGCGGCCAGCAGGATCTCTTTTCCTCGGAGTAGCCTCGCGCCGGAGCGCAAGCTAAGACGGACGCTGAGGGTAGGAGGACGCTCGCATGCGTACAGATGGCCAACGCCAATCGGACAATTTCGAAGATCGCGGCCGCGGAAGTGGCGGTGGCGGCATGGGCGGCGGTGGGCTGCCTGGCGGCGTGCTCTTCGCGCTGCTGCGCCGTATTGGTCTGCGCGGCATCCTGATTGCCGCTGTCCTTGGCGGTGTCGTGTGGTTCGCTTTCCCGCAATTCCGCGCGCCGATCATGGCGTTGCTCGGCATCGGCGGCGGCGGTGGGCAAGTCGCTCAAGGCGAAGGCAACACGTGCGACTCGGCGGACGCGACGCAAGCCTGCACCTTCTCGCGCCAAATTCTTGCTTCGACCGAGGACGTTTGGCGCGGCCAATTTCAGCAGGGCCGCTTGCCGCGCTACAACAATCAACAGCCCGGCGCGTATCAGGATCCAACGCTCGTCATTTATTCTGGCGCCGTAGGCACAGAGGGCTGCGGCAGCGCCAGCTCCGACGTCGGGCCGTTCTACTGCCCAGGCGATCGCAAGCTCTACGTTGATCCAAGCTTCTACGACACGATGCGCGATCGTCTGCGCGCGCCCGGCGATTTCGCGCAAGCCTACGTCATTGCGCACGAAGTCGGTCACCACGTGCAGAACTTGATCGGCGCGACGCAGGTTCAAGTTCAGGGCGAGAGCCAGAACCAAACATCGGTGCGTGTCGAGTTGCAGGCCGATTGCTTTGCCGGCGTGTGGGGCCACACTGCGCAATCGACGCTTTCGATCGATGACGCGGACTTGCGTGAAGCACTGAACGCCGCGCACCAGATCGGTGACGATGCGCTCGGTCAACGCAACGAGGATCAGTTCACGCACGGCTCGAGCGCCCAACGCATGACCTGGTTCCGCCGTGGCTTCGATAGCGGCGACGCGCGCCAGTGCGACACGTTCAACGTGCCGGCTAATCAGCTTTGAGGTGAGAGATTGGGAGCCTTAAGGCTCCCAATCCGCCGACTGATCGATCAAGAACTGGCGGAAGGCGGCGATGCGCTTTGAGCGCTTCAGGTCGCTTGGGTAGATGAAATAGACTTCGAAGCTCGGGCCCTGCAGCGTCGGCAGCACCTTCACGAGGTTCGGATTTTCGCGCGCCATGTAGTCGGGCACGCTGGCGATGCCGAAGCCGCTCTCGACGGCGCGCAGCATGCCATAGACGTTGTTGATCTCTAGAAGTGGTTGACGCGGCTTTGCGTCCTCGCGCCCCGCGCGCTGTGCCCAATCCAGTTCCCGCATCGGCGTCGGCACGCCCGCCTGGTAGGCGATGATGCGGTGCTCGTCGAGGTCTTCAACTTTTTCGGCGTGCCGTGGCGCTGCAGATAACTCGCCGACGCATAGAGGCTCACGCGCACTTCAAGCAATTTACGCTGGATCAGATCCGCGTGCGTCGCGGCCCAAAGCCGGATTGCGCACTCGGCTTCAAGTTTCAAAAGGTCGTACTCGCGATCGTCGAGCATGATCTTGAGGCGTGTCTCTGGATACGTATCGGCGAACGAACCAAGGCGCGGTGCGAGCCACGTTGAGCCAAATGCGACAGGCGCGGTGACTGTGAGATCGCCGATGACCTTTTCGCGCGCGTCCTTCAGCGTCGATTCCGCGATGACGGCAGCGCCCGCCATTTCGCGCGTGAACTCGCGCAGGGCCATGCCGGGGCCAGTGAGAAGCAAACCGCGCGCGTGACGCTGGAACAGCGGCACGCCCATGTCGTTTTCAAGCGCAGCGATCTGGCGGCTGACAGAAGACTGGCTGACGCCAAGTTTCTCGGCGGCCGCGGTGAGGCTGCCTGTCTCAGCCGCGAAGTGGAAAGTCTTGAGCTTGTCCCAATCCATCATGACGCCCGGTCTCGAGGCGCGCGCCAGGCGGCCTTGTCCGATGCAATATTGCATAGCTCCGCGCGGCGGTCGATAGATAACGCCCCTCAAAGGTAGCTGCATGCTCAACGGCCTCCAGGACATCTCCCACGTCATCCTGTTTCGCCTCGGCGCTTCGCCGGTGACGGTGGGCGGCGTTGCCGGGGCCGCGATGGTGGTGGTGCTGTTCATCGCCGCTTCGGTCTTCATCGGCACTGCGCTGAAGCGCCTGCGCATGCGCACCGAACCAGGCAACGCCGCGCTCTACATTGCGGAGAAAGTGCTGGGTTACGGCTTGGTGTTAGTCGGTATCGTCGCCGGGCTTTCAGCGCTGGGCATTGATCTGACGTCGCTTACAGTCTTTGCTGGCGGTCTCGGCATTGGTTTGGGTCTTGGTCTGGAGGGCATCATCAAAGAGTTCGTCTCAGGGCTGACACTCGTCTTCGATCGCGCTGTGCAGATTGGCGATTACGTTGAGATGCATGATGGCACGCGCGGCGTCGTGCAGGAGATCGGCCCACGCGCGACGCGGGTGCGCAATAACGACAACGTTTATCTGCTCATTCCCAATTCAAAATTGATCGAAAACACCATGATCAATTGGACGCGGCGCGGTGAAACGCGGCGCATCCATGTGCCGTTTCAAGTCGCGATCGGCGCCGACAAAGAACGCGTGCGCGAGTGCGTGCTCGCTGCGGCGCGCGACGTGCCATTTACTCTGCCGGACACGGACAAGCACCGCTCGCAAGTTTGGCTGGTGGGTTACGGCGATAGCGCGCTGAAGTTCGAGCTGATCGTGTGGCCGACTCTGGAAGCGGTGAAGCGGCCGAAAGCGATGAACGCGGCTTACACGTGGGCGATCGATGATGCGCTGCGCGGCGCCGGCATTGAGATTCCATATCCGCAGCGCGATGTGCGCCTGCGCGCGTTCTTCGGTGAAGAGGGCGATGATGCGCTTGATGCGCTCAATCTGCGGCCAGTGACGCACGCACCGCCGCAGCCAACGTCAACGTCGTCCGTGAACGATGCGGCTGACGACCTGTTGCGGCCGGAGATGGAGCCGGAGCCGGAAAACCAGCCGCCGCCCGCGCCGCCGCCCGAACAAAAACGCGGGTAAATCCAGAGGCTCGCCGCACTCGGTTGACAAATCTCGGGTTTTCCTTAAGTGTATACAGTATGCAATTGGCAGAAGTCGAGCGAGGCAATATCAGCGAGGCGGCGGCGGACGCCGTTCGCGCGATGATCGTCGACGGTCGCCTGGGCGCGGGTGATCGCCTCAATGAGGTGCATCTCGCCCAGCAACTCGGCGTTAGCCGCACGCCTCTGCGCGAGGCGCTGAGTGGGCTCGTGGCTGAAGGCGCGCTGATTGCGCGGCCGCGCTTGGGCTATTTCGTGAGGCAACTGACGCTCGAGGAGTTCGAGCAGATCTACGACATCCGTCCGCTGCTTGACCCCGAAGCGCTGCGGCTGGCCGGTATTCCGTCCGCCAAAAGCATCGCGCGTCTGGAAAAACTGAACACCGATCTCACGCGCGCAAAAGGACTGCGCGCGATCGAGGTCGATGACGCGTGGCACATGGAATTGCTGGCCGCGTGCCCGAACATAGTTCTGATCGAAATGATCGAGAAGATCATCGTGCGCACGCGCCGCTACGAACTCGCACTGATGCGTGAGCAGAAGAATGTCGGGACCGCAACTGAAGATCATGAGCGCATTATCGCAGCGCTGAAGGCAGGCGATCTCCCGTCGGCGTGCGCGGCGCTCAAACGAAACATGCAGAGCGGGCGAGAGCCGATCGTGACGTGGCTAAAGAACCGCACGACTCACAAGGGGACGTAAAGATCGTGAATTGGGTGAGAGTAGCAGCGCTGGGCTTGGCGCTTTTGATCCAGCCTGCGGCGGCGCAAACCGCTGTCTCCGATCTGGAGGGTATATGGGTCGTTGAGCGCACGTATGCGCCAGTGCTGCGCGGTGAGCTTGAAGTCATGCGCGACGGCGATCTGTGGCGCGGCGCCATTGGTGGAGAGCTTGCTGAGGCGCGCAGGGAGAATGGCGCGGTCCGCTTGATCTTCGGCAACCACGGCGCATTTCGCGGTGCGCTTGGCCGCAACGGCGCGCTGAGCGGTGTCTGGATTCAGCCAAACAGTGACGCCGAGGAGCGCGACGATCCGACGGCGGCATCTCAATCCTTTGCATCAGAGCTAACGTTCACGCGAAACGGCCGCAACGGCTGGCGCGCGCAGGTGCACCCCCTCGACGGCCGCTTCACTCTTTATCTGCGCGTCTTCCGCGACGCCGATGGCAATCTGATCGGCGCGTTCCGCAATCATGAGATCAACTCCAACGGCCGGGGCTCGCACTTTCGGCTGACGGAAACCGGCGACGCGCTATCGTTTCTCGCGCGGTTCGATGACGGCCGCGAAGTGAGTCACACCGCGACGCATCTGCGCGATCCCGATCGCATCCGCATTTTCTGGCCCGATCTTGGCAGCGAGCTGGAGCTCCATCGCGCGAGCGCGGCGGAGTTAATCAACTACACACCGCGTCCGCCCGGCGAACCGGCTTACGCTTACCAACGCCCCGAGCAACTTCGCGATGGTTGGCGCACTGCACGTGCGCGAAGCGTTGGTATCGATGAGGCTGCTCTCACAACGATGGTGCAGTCGATCATCGACGGCGATCCATCGGTACGTCGTCCAAACCTCATTCATTCCGTGCTCGTTGCGCACCGCGGGCGCTTGGTGCTGGAAGAATACTTCCACGGTTACACGCGAGAGACGCCGCACGATATTCGCTCGGCCGGCAAAACCTTCGCGTCGATCATGCTCGGCGCGGCGATGGAAAGTGGCGCGCCGATTGCGCCGGAAACGCCGGTTTATCAGCTGATGGCGGGGCTTGGGCCTTTCGAAAATCCAGACCCACGCAAAGAGCATATGACGCTGGCGCATTTGCTCACGCACACGTCCGGGCTTGCCTGCAACGACAACGATGATAGCTCGCCTGGTAATGAAGGTGTGCTTTGGGGCCAGAGCAATCCGAACTTCTGGCAGTACACGTTGAATCTGCCGCAAGTATACGAGCCTGGTGAGCGCTACGCGTATTGCTCCGCCAACCTCAATCTCGTCGGCGGCGCGCTTAACGCGGCAACGCATGAATCGCTGCCTGAGCTGTTCGATCGCATCATCGCGCGACCGCTGCAGTTCGGACCGTATTATTGGAACGTGATGCCGAACGGCGAGGGCTATCTCGGCGGCGGCGCCTATCTACGGCCGCGCGATTTGCTCAAGGTCGGGCAAATGTATCTCGATGGCGGCGTGTGGCGCGGCCAGCGCGTCGTCAGCCGCGAATGGGTTGAACGATCGACGTCGCCGCGCATGCAGATCTCACCGGCGACAACTGGGCTCACCGAAGAAGAGTTTCAGAACTTCTATTCGCCGGGCGTTGATGGTTATGCTTGGCATCGCAATGGCGTGCACATGGGCAATCGCGTCGTCGAAGAATATGAAGCCAACGGCAATGGCGGCCAGTTTCTGATTGTCGTGCCTGAATACGATCTCGTCGTCGTGTTCACCGGCGGCAATTACATGCAAGGCGGAATCTGGACCCGCTGGCGCGATCAGTTCATCGGCGGCGTGCTTATTCCAGCTATAGCGGAGTGACGCGGCTCGCTTCGACTTGGACAAGCTCAGGCTGACGCTGCTCTGGCAGATGTTTCTTCAGCGTCACCCTGAGCCTGTCGAAGGGCGACGACTCCAACTGCAGCAGAACTAAGCCGCCGCGCCAGCTTTCGCGCGGGCGTGGTCGAGTTCGAGGTTGGAGAGATATTTCTCGGCTTCGAGCGCAGCCATGCAGCCGAGACCGGCGGCAGTGACGGCCTGGCGATACGTATCGTCGGCGACATCGCCCGCAGCGTAGACGCCCGGAATATTCGTCTCAGTCGTGCCTGGCTTCACGACGATGTAGCCGTTGTCCTTCATCGTGATCTGCCCCGTGAAGAGCTCGGTCGCCGGCGCGTGGCCGATGGCGACAAACACGCCGTCGAGCTTGCGCTCTTCCATGGCGCCAGTTTTCATGTTCTTGATCACGATGCCGGTGACGCCCTTGGGCTCTTCCGTGCCTGCGATCTCTTCGAGCGCGCTATCCCACACCACCTCGATGCTCGGGTGATTGAAGAGGCGCTCTTGCAGAACCTTCTCAGCCTTCAGCGAGTCACGGCGGTGGATCAGCGTCACCTTGCTCGCGAGGTGGGCGAGGTAGAGCGCTTCTTCGACAGCGCTGTTGCCGCCGCCGATGACCGCGACTTCCTTGCCGCGATAGAAGAAGCCATCGCACGTCGCACAGGCGCTGACGCCGAAGCCTTGGAATTTGTGTTCGCTCGGCAGGCCGAGCCACTTCGCTTGCGCGCCTGTCGCGATGATAAGCGCGTCGGCGAGATAAACTTGGCCGCTATCGCCAGTGAGCTTGAACGGGCGCTGATCCAGCTCCGCCTTCACGATGATGTCTTCGACCATCTCGGTGCCGACGTGCTTTGCCTGCGCGCGCATCTGCTCCATCAGCCAGGGGCCCTGGATGGTGTCGGCGAAGCCGGGATAGTTTTCGACGTCTGTCGTGATGGTCAGCTGACCGCCAGGTTGCAGACCCGCAATCAGCAGGGGCTTGCGCATGGCGCGCGCGGCGTAGATCGCGGCCGTGTAGCCGGCGGGGCCGGAGCCGATGATGACGATCGGGGCGTGGCGGGCGGCGTTTGAGGTCATGTGCGGCTCATGCAGGGATTCGATGTCCCCCAATATGGCGTTGGCGCAGCCGCTTCGGAAGCGCCGCCGATGCCGTGGCTGCCATAGCGAAATGCCGCTGAGGACCGGAATTGCCACTGCCTTGTCCACAGCTATGCTGTCCGATAGGGGACAGGGACAGCTAACGGGGCGTGCTGCAGTTGCGGAAGATTTTGGTCGTCGAGGATGACGCGCTGATTGCCATGGAACTTGGCGAGCGCTTGTCGGACATGGGTTACGAGGTGGTCGGGCCGGCGCATTCAATCGCCGAGGCCGATGCTTTGCTTGAGCGCCAGACGCCGGACGCTGCCCTGCTCGATGCGAGCCTGGCTGGCGGCGCTTCTAGCGTGCCATTGGGGATCAAGCTTCACGCCAAGGGCGTTCGCGTCGCGTTTTGCACCGGCTACGACAAAGTGAAAGACGCGCCGCCTGAATTGGCCAAAGCGCCGGTGTTCACAAAGCCGGTCAGTGACGCTGACCTTCGCGCCGGCCTGGAAAAGCTGCTCGCTTAACTCGCGCGCGTGCGCGCCGCCCACGCCGTTAGAACCGCGGACGCTGCGCGGTCGGTTTCCAGTAGCGGCGGATAGGACCACGTTTCGAATTTGCCGTTGAACGGCCGTGCGCAACCGCGCCGCGCCAAGCTTTGGTGAAACTTCGCAAGTTTGCCGAGCTGACCATCGACCGTGAGAATGTGCACTGGCTTGCCCGTCGCTGCCGCTTCGGTGGCCATGTTCACGCTATCGGCGGTGACGAAGATATGGTCGGCGACGCCGAGAATTGCGGGATAGGGGTTGGCGCCTTCGTCTTCGTAGAAGATTGCGCAGTGCGGGGCGAGCAAAGTGCGAAACTGCATACGGGCCGCGCGGCTGGTGCGCCGCGACAGCGTGACCATCAAGCTGCCGCCGGTTTCGCGCTGAACTGCCGTCAGCGAGTGCGAAATTTCCCGTGCGCGATCGGCCGATATGTCCTGACGCTTGGATTTTCCGCCAATCAGGATCGCAAAGCGCGGCGACGGCAGCTCTTCCAAATTCGCCGGTTTGTACTCTGAAACCGCGCGTTCCAGGCGTTCCGCCGTGATCCGATTGCACGCGCCAACGATCGGCAAGACATTCTGACCTTCGAGGCCATCGTGCAGTGGCGGGATGACGACATCGAACTCGCGCGGGTTCACGCGCGGGTCCTGCAGCTGCACGACGAAGGTCTTGCCGTTCGACCATTCACGCACGCCCATGGCGAATGGAATCGATGCACGGCCGCAGCCGATGAAGACATCCGGCCACGGCCCTTGGATCGGATCGGAGTCAATCGAGAGCGCGTGCTTAGGGGCGGGCACGAAACCCGCGGGTAGCCAGCTATAGGGTGTGCGAATACGCACGCGTTTGGTCGTCAGCGAAATGGGCGCGCGGCGCGCAATGGCTTCAGCCAGCCCGAGCGCTTGCGCTTCGATGCCGGCGCGACCGTCCGTGACAATCCAGACGTTCAGAGGCTCTGCGGGCTGATAGCCAGCACTTCGCATTCAGCCCCCGCCCGGCTCAAGTGTCAGAGGTACTTCACCTTGGTGATCTCGTAGGACTTCGGCCCACCAGGCGCCATCACCTCGATGACGTCGCCTTCTTCCTTGCCGATGAGCGCGCGCGCGATCGGGGAGGTGATCGAGATTTTGCCACCCTTCACGTCGGACTCGTCTTCGCCAACGATCTTGTATTTGGCTTTGGTGCCGGAATCCTCGTCGAGCAGGTTCACGGTGGCGCCGAACTTCACCTGCTTGCCCGAGAGCTTCGAGATGTCGATGATCTGCGCGCGCGCGATCTTGTCCTCAAGCTCGGCGACCCGGCCCTCGATAAAGGATTGGCGCTCTTTCGCCGCATGATATTCGGCGTTTTCGGAGAGGTCGCCGTGGGCGCGCGCTTCCGCGATCGCCTGGATTACCGCTGGGCGTTCTTCCGTCTTGAGACGCTTTAGCTCTGCGTCGAGGGCGGTGTAACCCTCGGCGGTCATTGGGATTTTTTCCATGGGTGTGGTGTAAAAGTCCGTTTAGGATAAGGAAATCTGGGTCCGATCCGGCCTGACGTCAAGCATAGGCTTGAAGCGCCCGAACGCCTAGAGGCGCCCCCGATTTGAGTAATCGAATGGCCTGCATGGCCGCCCGAGCGCCCGACACCGTTGTATAATAGGGGATGTTCTGCACCAGCGCAGTGCGACGGATCGATTGGCTGTCCCGGTGAGATTGGGCGCCTTCGGTCGTGTTGAACAGCAATTGGACCTCGCCGTTCTTCATCGCGTCGACGATGTGCGGGCGCCCTTCGGCGACCTTGTTGGTCTTCTGGATCGTCAGGCCCTGCTCGATGAGGTAATCGGCGGTGCCCCCGGTCGCCATCACCGTGAAGCCCAGCTCGATCAGATCTTTGGCGACGGGGATCATGGCCGGCTTGTCGGCATTCTTGACCGAGATGAAGCAGCAGCCCGCGACTGGCAGATTGATGCCCGAGGCGATCTGGCTCTTGGCGAACGCAGCGACGAAGCTCTCGTCCAGGCCCATGACTTCACCCGTCGAGCGCATCTCTGGACCAAGCACCGGATCGACACCGGGGAAGCGCGCGAACGGGAAAACAGCTTCCTTCACGGCGACATGCTTCTTCGACGGCCGATCAAGCTTCAGCTCTTTCAGTTTTACGGCGGCCATCACCTTTGCCGCCGCCGCTGCGATCGGGCGGCTGATCGCCTTGGCAACAAACGGCGCCGTGCGTGAGGCGCGCGGATTAGCTTCGAGGATGAAGATCTCATCGTCTTTCACGGCGAACTGAATGTTGATCAGGCCGCGTACGTCGAGCGCGAGCGCGAGCGTCTTCGTCTGCGCTTCGATCTCATCGATCAGCCTTTTCGGCAGCGAGTAGGGCGGCAAGGCGCAGGCGCTGTCGCCAGAGTGCACGCCCGCTTCCTCGATGTGTTCCATGACGCCGGCGACGAAGACGTCTTCGCCATCGCAAATGGCATCAACGTCGACTTCGATCGCGTCGCGGAGATAGCGATCAACCAGCAGCGGCTTCTTCTCAGAGACCGCAAGCTCGCTTGGTCCGCCGAGCGCACGCGTGATGCGCGTGACGTATTCTTCCAGCTCGCCCTCGTTTTGGACGATCTGCATTGCAAGGCCGCCGAGCACGTAGCTCGGGCGGAGCATGACCGGATAGCCGAGCTTGGCAGCGCGAGCGCGAGCGGCGTCTAAAGATGCGGCGATCGTGTTGTCGGGTTGCTTCAAGCCGATCTTGCGCAGCAAAGCTTGGAAGCGATCGCGATCTTCGGCGAGGTCGATCGCGTCAACGCTGGTGCCGAGGATCGGCGCGCCTTCATCGGCCAGCGGCTGCGCCAGCTTGAGCGGCGTTTGGCCGCCAAACTGCACGATGAGGCCTTGAACCGTGCCGCGCGACTTTTCAGTCTCGACGATTTCGAGAACGTCTTCTGTCGTTAGCGGTTCGAAGTAGAGGCGATCCGACGTGTCGTAGTCGGTCGACACGGTTTCCGGGTTGCAATTGACCATGATCGACTCGACGCCGATCTCCGCGCACGCGAACGCAGCGTGGCAGCAGCAATAGTCGAACTCGATGCCTTGGCCGATGCGGTTCGGCCCGCCGCCGAGGATGATGATCTTCTGGCGATCAGTCGGCTCGGACTCGCATTCGGCTTGATCCTGCCCGTAGGCCGGAAATTCGTAGGTCGAATACATGTACGGCGTCGTCGCGCGGAATTCGGCGGCGCAGCTGTCGATGCGCTTGTATTGCGGACGCACGCCAAGCTTACGGCGCGCCGCACGCACATCGCGCTCGCGGCCGCCCGTGAGCTTGGCGAGGCGCGCGTCGGAGAATCCCTGCGCCTTCAGCGCCCGGAACGTCACCGCATCCTTCGGCAGGCCCTCGGCACGAATTTCCGCTTCTTTGGCGATGATTTCCGCGATTTGGCGCACGAACCACGGATCGTAGTGCGACGCCGCGCAAATCTCTTCAACGCTCAACCCGCGTCGCAAAGCTTCCGCGCACACCAGCAAGCGATCAGCCTTTGGCGTCACCAACCGCGCGCGCACAGCAGCGCGGCCCTGATCTTCGTCCGAAGCGCCCTCGATCTGAATCTCATCGAGGCCAGTCAGTCCCGTATCCAGCGAGCGCAGCGCCTTTTGCAGTGACTCCTGGAACGTCCGCCCAATCGCCATCGCTTCGCCGACCGACTTCATCGAGGTCGTCAGCGTTGTGTCTGAGCCTTGGAAACGTTCGAACGCGAAGCGCGGAATTTTGGTGACGACATAGTCGATCGTTGGTTCGAACGACGCCGGCATCGCGCCGCCAGTAATGTCATTGGCGATTTCGTCGAGCGTGTAGCCGATGGCGCACTTGGCCGCGACCTTCGCAATCGGGAAGCCGGTCGCTTTCGACGCCAAAGCAGACGACCGCGATACGCGCGGGTTCATCTCGATGACGACCATACGTCCGTCGCGCGGGTTCACTGCGAACTGAACGTTTGAGCCGCCGGTCTCGACTCCGATTTCACGCAGCACCGCGATGCTCGCATTGCGCATGATCTGATATTCGCGGTCGCTCAGCGTCAGCGCGGGGGCGACGGTGATCGAGTCACCCGTGTGCACGCCCATAGGATCGATGTTTTCGATCGAGCAGATGATGATGCAATTGTCCGCCTTATCGCGGACGACTTCCATTTCATACTCTTTCCAGCCGATGATGCTTTCTTCGACCAGAATCTCTGTGATCGGCGAGTGCGCCAAGCCGCGCTCGACGATCTCTTTGAACTCTTCAACATTATAAGCGACGCCGCCGCCTAGGCCGCCCAGCGTGAGTGAAGGGCGGATGATCGATGGAAGTTGCACGTGATCGAGCGCCGACAGTGCCTCTTCCATCGTATTGCAGAGCCGCGAGCGTGGGCTTTCTAATCCAATCTTGTCCATCGCATCGCGGAATTTCATCCGGTGTTCGGCCTTCTCGATGACCTCAGCATTAGCGCCAATCATCTCGACGCCGTGCTTCTTCAGAACACCCGTGCGCTCCAAGGTGAGCGCGCAATTCAGAGCCGTCTGTCCGCCCATTGTCGGCAGCAGCGCATCCGGCTTTTCCTTCTCAATAATCTTCTCGACCATTTCGGGCGTGATCGGCTCGATGTAGGTCGCGTCCGCCAGGCCCGGATCGGTCATGATCGTGGCCGGGTTGGAGTTGACCAGGATGACGCGATAGCCCTCGGCCTTCAGGACCTTGACCGCTTGCACGCCGGAATAATCGAACTCGCACGCCTGGCCGATAATGATCGGCCCGGCTCCAATGATCAGGATCGAGTTGATGTCAGTACGTTTCGGCATGCGTCTCCGCCCGCTTCATGCGGCCTAAGAATCGATCCTTCCGGGGATCACGCGTGATTAGGGCAAGGGACGGGGAGGGACAAGCCTGCGCCTGTGCAGCGCAGGCTTGTTCTGAGGGTTAGGCGGCCGCTGTCTGTGCGGCAGGCGCCGATGGACGCTGGATAAGCAGCGTGACGAGCGCGCCTACCGCGAGCGCCACGAAGCCGCCGATGCCGACGATGCCGTTCCATGGGAAGGTTGGCGTCGAGATCGCCGCGATCGTGAGTCCGCCAATTGCGTTGAACGTACCGTGGAAAAGTCCGGCGGCCCACACCGAACCGCTGCGCTCGCGCACCAAGGTAATGATCGGCGTTAGCAGCATGCAGAACACCACGAAAAGGCCGAGGCCGAGCGCGCGGTCATCTGGATAGTTCAAGCCGAAGAAGAAGATCGCAGGCGCGTGCCAGATGCCCCAGATGGCGCCGGTGGCGAGCGAGGTGCGCCAGAAACCACTCGGGCGCCACAGGCCATAGAGATAGCCACGCCAGCCGAGTTCCTCTGTGAATGTCAGGATCGGCATGTTGATGAGCGCGCCGAACACCACGCCCATGCAGACGATGAACCACGTGCTCGTCGCAAACGCCGGCGCTTGCGATATGTCCTGCCCTTGCGCCTCTGCCGCCGCGCGCACGCCTGCGCCGATGTCGACATAGCCATGGTCCGAAAGCAGGATCGTCGCTGCAACTGATCCGACGCCGACCAGGATTGGAATGAGCCACGCCAAAATCCACCAGAGGTTCGGCTTGAAGTGAAGGCCCAGCGCATTGCTCCGCTCGCCTTTCTTCTCAAACGCAAAAGCGCAGATCAGGGCGGAGATGGCGGGCCCGGTCATCATTGCCGCCAGGATTGGCGCGGCGAGCATCGGGTTCTGCGAAAGACCCGCGACGTGCGCGCCGATCACGATGGCCCAGCTGATCGCGAACGCGAGGCCTAAGAAGATGATGGACTTATTGGTCGTGGACATCACTCACCCCCGTTGTTGCTATTGTCTTCCGTCGTCGATTTTTCGTTGAGTTTCACGCCCCGCGCGCGCAGTGCTTCGCGCAGCAGAAACTCGATTTCCGCGTTGACGCTGCGCAGATCGGCGTTCGCCAAGCGGGCGATCGCATCGTGCAGCGCCGGATCGAGCCTGAGCGCGAAGGCTTTGCGTTCGGACGGCATGGGCGCCTACGAGTACAGCGAGCCAGCGTTGACGACCGGCTGCGCGTCGCGATCGCCGCAGAGCACAACCAAGAGGTTCGACACCATCGCCGCGCGGCGTTCATCGTCGAGCTGGACGATGTCGCGCTCGCTCAATTGCTCCAGCGCATGCTGCACCATCTCGACGGCGCCTTGAACGATGTAGCGTCGTGCCGACAAAACTGCTTCAGCTTGCTGGCGGCGCAACATGGCGCCGGCGATTTCAGGTGCGTAGGCGAGGTGGCTGAGCTTGGTTTCGTCGACCACAACGCCCGCAACCGAAGTGCGGTCTTGAAGCTTTTCGCGCAGAAGCGCTGAAACCTGATCCGCATCGCCGCGCAGCGTCGGCTCACCTTCCTCGGCGTGATCGTAGGCGAAGTGCGAAGCAATTTCGCGCACGGCCGTTTCGATCTGAATGTCGACGAAGGTTTGGTACGAGTCGACGTCGAACAGCGCTTGCGCCGTATCGGTCACGCGCCAGACGACGACAGCCGCGATTTCGATCGGGTTGCCGCGCTTGTCGTTAACCTTGAGCTTCTCGCCGGTGACGTTGCGGACCCGGAGGCTGATCTTCTTGCGCGTATACCAGGGCAGCATCCAACGCAGGCCCGGCGTGCGGTCCGTGCCTTTGTAGTTGCCGAAGAGGGTGATCGCCGCGCCCTCGTTGGGCTGCAGTGTGTAGAAGCCGCAGAGCTGCAGGACGAAGACGATCGAGAGCACGATCGTGCCGATACCATTCAGGCCGTTCTCGTAAGCGATCAGCTGAACGATCATCCAAATGAGCGCCGCGAAGACGACGAGGCTGAGCAGCAGCATCATCCCGCCGTTCGACGTGTTGGCTTTTCTTTCTTGAGTGCGATTCAGCGCAGCAGCGGCCATGACATACCCTCTCGTGCCATCAAAGTGATATCATCATAGTACCATATAGATACCGCATGCAACCGAATTCGGTTCCATTTACCAAGTTCTAAAATCTCGTATTAAGCGCACTCTGCTACCTCCGATGGATGGCTAAGGGTCCGTTTTCGGGGCGAAAAATGGTTATCGATCGATTCACCATGCGGGCGATGAGCGCCTTCCGGCGCAATCGCGCGGGCAACGTGGCGATGATGTGGGCGCTGATGGGCACCGTGCTCATCGGCTTGGTTGGCCTAACGGTCGACTTCACGCGCGCTCAGGCGATCCGAAACACCATGCAGAACGCCGCCGACGGCGCGGCGCTGGTGGCCGAGCGTAGCTCCAACCTTTCCATGGCCGCCCGCACGGATGCGGCGCGCGCCTACTTCGACGCTGAAGTCGGCGACACGGTCTCGAACGTCACGTTCAACGTTACCGAGCTGGCCGATGGCGGCCACCGCGTGGCCGCTTCCATGCCAATGCCGATGAGCCTCGCGAGCGTTATCAGCAACAATCCGTGGACGATCGGCGTCGCTGCCGAAGCGCAAGCCAACGCGAGCCCGCCAATCGAAGTCGTGATGGCGCTGGACAACACCGGCTCAATGTCCAACGACATGGGTGCGTTGCGCCAAGGTGCGCAGGATCTTGCCGACACCTTGCTTGGCCTTGACGGCGACACCGTGAGCGTCGGTATCGTCCCCTTCGTGGCGCAGGTGAACATCGGCACGTCGAATGCGGCGTGGGTCGATACCGCGGGCAACAATCCCTACAACGGTGTGATGCTCGAGGGACGCTACCTCGGGTACCGCGCGACAACGACCGGAAACAGTAGCGGCGTATGCACGGGCGCGGCGTATCCGACGACGTCGGGCGGTTTTGAGGTTCGATGGATCAAGGGCGCCGCCAGCAACGCTTTGGGTTACACGAACACATCGCGCTGCTATGCGTTCTCGCCACCGAGCGTGAACATGTGGTCCCTCTATTCGAACCTGCCGGGGTCCGCGCAGTGGGGAGGGTGCGTAGAGACGCGTCCGCCGCCCTACGACATTAGCGATGCAGCGCCCAGCGCCGGCACAGGCGCGACGATGTTCGTACCCTACTTTTCGCTTGATGACGGCGGCGACGTTTCTAGCCCGGCCAACAATTGGATAACGTCGAGCTCGTACGACACCACCAACCCGTTGAGCCTCTCAGGGAGCCCGACGTGGAACACAAACACCGCGACCCATGTCGTGCGTTCGCTGTCGGTCTATAAGTACCGCTCCGGCGTTTCGGTGAGCACGAGTTCCAGCAACACCAACGGCCGCGGGCCCAATCGCGGTTGCCCTACGCCAATCGTGCCGCTCACGACAAACCCAACCACAGTAGGCAACGCCATCCAAGACATGGTCCATTGGAACGGCGGCGGCACCAACCAGATTGAGGGTTTGGCCTGGGCGTGGCGCGTGATTTCGCCGGGTGCTCCCTTCACGCAAGGGCGTCCCTACAACGACCCCAATGATCCGGTGCGTAAAGTCATTGTTCTCTTCACCGACGGTGACAACACCTCGCTGAACAACAACAACAGCGCTCTCCAGTCTGACTATGCTGGTCTTGGTTATCGGAGCTTGTACAGCACTTATCAATCAGCGCAGGTGCCGACGGTTAGTGGCTCAACGGTGACCTGGAATCCCGCGCTCACCGCGGGGCTGCAGCGCCCAGGCATCAATAGCAATTCATCGACGATGGTTTCCTATATGAACGCCCGCCAGTTGCAGCTGTGCCAGGCCGTCAGAAATGCGGGGATCGAGATTTACGCGATCGGGTTCCGGATCACGGCGGGCGGCGTAGCCGATCAGCTCCTGGAAGACTGCGTGACCCAGGACGGCAACCATTATTTTCACGCCGACAGCCAAGCCTCAGTTGCTTCAGGCGTTCAGCGCCATCGGCACCGGCATCGGCGCGCTACGTCTGACGCGCTAATCCGGGACCAATGGAAAATTGAGGGAGCAGGCGCGTTCGCGTCTGCTCCCTTTGCTTTAGCGCTGAGGCGCTTGGAAGTTGACCGCGATGCGCGTGGTTGATCCCACGGAGCTCGATCCATCCGACAGCGTTGCCCGCGCGCGGTAGGAGCTGGCAGCGCTCAGCGCCGCGCGACCGAAGCCAACGCCTGACGGCGTCTCGGACGCAACCGAGCAACTCACCGAAAGGTCGCCGAGCACTCGGCATTCCATCACAACCCGGCCGCCAACGCCGTCGTTCAAAGCTGAACGCGGGTAGAGGTCAGAGATGCGCCGCGTCGTCGGGCGCTGCGTCCACACCACCGAGCCAGCTGCGCGCTGCGGCTGTGTCGGCGTAGCCGAGCCGATGATCGAAGGCTCGACGCTCGCGGTCTGAACCGGCGGCGGGTTCGTGGCTGGGCTCAAAGGTACTGGAGCGCTGCTTTGCGATCCGTTCGGCGCGAGCGTTACGGGGCCGCCGCTGTTTGAGGCGGACGTGTTGGTCGCCGTGGCCGGCGGATCGCGGCGCGGCGGTTCAGCCGTACGCTGGGGGGGATCCTCCCGCGTCGTCCGCTGCGGTTCACGCTCTGTCGTGCGCGCGGCTGTCTGGCGGTCTGAGCGGTTTGTCACCGCTTCTGAGAGCGGCACGCTCGGCGCTTCTTCAAGGCCTGAGAATGTATCGCCGCCCGGCGTCGTGGTGTCTGACGCCGCTGGCTGCGTTTCAGTCGACTGCTCGGTCGCCGGCGCGGGGTTGCCCATGCCGCCGCCAAAATAGACGCCGCCGACAAGCGCGGCGATACCCAGAATGGCGATCAACACGAACGCGCGCACCGGGCCACCCTGGCCCTTGGGCGGATCGCGCAGATCACGCGCGTGTAGTCGCGATCCGCTGGCGGCCGGCGTTGCGGCGGCGGCGCTTCCATTCGCCGTTGCGTTGGCGGCAGCGCGCCATCGCGACGTGGCGGCGGTGGCTCAGCACGGCGCATCGGTGGCGGCGCTTCGGCCCGCGGCGGAAGCGGCGGCGTGCGCACGGCAGGACGCGTCGACGGCGCAGCCACTGCGCCAGATGCGGTGAGCTGGTTCAAGCGCAGCTCAGCGACTTCCGAGAAGGCGCCATCCGGACCGTAGCGGGCCAGATAGTCCATAAAGTCAGCCGGGTTGCGGCTGTCGCGGATTGCGCGCCAGTGCTCGGCTTCCGAACCCAGCGGATCGGATTGCGGCGGCACGCGATAGCTTTGCGGCGGCTCCGGCGGTGGCGGCGGCGCGCGATATTGCGGCGGCTCTTGGCGGCGCGGCGGCGGCTCAGCGCGTAGCGCCGTTTGCCGTGGCGCACGCGGCGCTTCGTAGTCGCGCGTTTCACGCTGCGCTGCGCCGACACCGGCACGCGCCGCATTCACCATGCGATCGACCGCGAAGAAGAGTGGATCAAGGGACGGATCGTTGGGATCGCCGTTCCAGCGCGAAAGATCGAACGCCGGAGATTCACCGATGCTGGATGGCGGCGGTGGTTCGATAAGGCTGGCGACCACTGCCTTATCGGCATTGATCACGCGCTGCGCCGCATCGAGGAACGGCCGAGACCGGATCGAGGCCTGCGACCACACAACAACGCCCGCGCCGCTCGAGCGCAAAGCGCCGTCGCTGTTCGGTGCGCCGCCTATGGAAAAGCCGGCAGCCTCAAACATATCCGCAAGCGCCTTCGCTTGCGGTTCGTCCTCACGGACACAAACAATGAGCACGTCCGCCATGACGTCTCCTGCGCCCCTGTCCCAGCTACCACCGTGCTCTCGATAACACGGAACAAGTGGCGCGCCACCTGGGTACAACCAGCAATACTGTGAATTCGCGTCAAAGCACCGGTTCGAAGTCGCCGGTAACTGTATTCAACAACTCAAGCCCCCCATCGGCCACGCCGTAGCGCATGCCAACAAGGTTAAGCCCTCGCGTTTTCGTAGCGTCCTGAATGAACGGAAATGTGGCGAGATTTTCGAGCGTTACACGAATGCTCTCGTGCTCCAGTTCCGAGACGCGATCGCCGTCCGCCGGGATACGCGACTTGGCGGTATCTAGAAGGCTGATCCAGGAATCTAGAAATGAATGGGGATCGCGCGGGCGCTCCTCTAGCGCTGCCGCAACCCCGCCACATTGTGCGTGGCCCAGCACCAAGATCGTCTCGACCTTGAGTTGTTTGACCGCGAACTCGATCGCCGCGCTGACGCCGTGAAAGCCGGGCGCTTCCTCGAACGGCGGCGCCAGGTTCGCGACGTTGCGCACAACGAAGAGTTCGCCAGGACCGGCGTTGAAGATCGTAGCCGGATCGACGCGGCTGTCGGCGCAGGCAATAACTAGCGTCTTCGGCGATTGGCCGCGATCCGCGAGATAGCGGTGCAGGCTGCGCAGTTCGGGCCAGCGCGTCTCCCGGTAAATCCGGTAACCCTCAATCAGGTGATCCATCGCGCCGTTCAAGCGAACCTGCTTGGCGGCGTCAACCGAGCGCGCAATCTCAATCGTGTCCGGAGAGGGAACATGAAGTCGATTATTGCCGCCTGCGTCGCCGCTTTGCTTGTCGCGTCGTGCGCTACCGCCCCCGACATTCCCTCACAGCGCGAGCGCCTGACGCGCCAGATCGCGGACGATGCGGTGGGTTTCAACGAGGCCTACGGCCAGGCCGTCTCAGCGCAGATCCTGCTCAACATCCTGCGCTCGCGCGACCGGCTGCCACGTTACTATCTCGCCATGACCGGCATCTCCGACAGCCCGTCCTGGTCAACCACGCAGAGCGCGGCGGTCGGCGGCATTCCGCTCGGCGGCGACATCGGCACTCCTTGGGGCGTGGGCGGTCTTGGCATTGAGCGCGAGCGCGCCTCGCGCCCGAGTTACGCCGTTCACCCCTTTGATGCCGCAACTCTCGCACGCACCGCCTTTCAGCCGACGCCGAGCGCAGTGTTCGAGCACTATTGGTACAGCGGCTGGCCGCGTGACCTGCTCATGCTGATGATGGTGGAGTCGATCGAGAAGACCGACGCCAGCGGCCACACAAGCACGTACACAAACGAAGCCAACACAATCTTCGACGATTGCGCCGCGTCGGTAGATAGCGACGGCTGCGACTTCGTCCGCGAAGTGCGCACCTTCCTCGCGACGTCACAGCGGCACCCGTACGACCGCGGCATCGATATGCAGAACGGCCGCGCCATCTGCGGCCTCGTCGAAACTTACAACCCGACATCATCGGTGCGTCCGGCGGCGCCACGCGAAGGCCAAGTCTGCGAACCTGTGTTTGTCGTCGGCGCCGATACGGTGAGGCTGCGCCTCCGTTCGCTCGACGACATGGTCTATTATGTTGGCGAGCTTCTCCGCGCCGGCGGCATGCGCTCAGCGCCTGGCCAAGCCATCGAAGCGCAAGTCACCGTGCGCGCCGCAGGCTTGCGTGGCGGCGGCCAAGGCGTGCCGCTCTTCCGCGTTGTCCCTGCAAGCGATGCGTCACATGACATTTATGCGGCGGAGATCGCGTATGGCGGCCATCGCTATCGCGCCGGCCCAGCGATTGGCCGCTCCTGCGGCGCTGAAACGCCCGATGGCGTTTGCCGCGACTTGGCCGAGGAGGGTGATCGCTCGTCTTCGGTGCTTTCGCTCATCGCTGAAATTCTGGCGCTCAATCAATCACCAGAAGCTATCCGCGCACCCAGCCGCCTGATTGCGGAGTAGCGGTAATTTTGAAGCCGTGGTTATCTCTCCTGGTTGGGGAGGATCACGATGAGAATTTTCTTGGCGGCTGCTCTTGCAGCGGGAGCGCTCATGTTTGCAGCGCCGGCTTCGGCGCAAAACGATGAGAGCATCTGCGGCGAGCAGATGAACAACTACACGCCGCAGCAATTGATTGCGTCCTGCACGACACTCATCAACCGCGGCGGCTACGACAACGCCAACCTCGCCATCCTTTATTCCAACCGTGGCAGCGGCTTCCGGCGCGCCGGTGATCTGCGCAGCTCGCTCGCAGATCATAATCGCGCCCTTCAGCTCGCGCCGTCCGATGGGATTTCCTACTTCAATCGCGCAAACACGCTTCGTGACATGGAGGATCTAGACGGCGCGATCACCGACTACAATTTGGCGCTGCGCTATCAGGCAGGATACCGGCCCGCCTACATGGAGCGCGCTTGGTGCTATCAGCGCCGCGGCGAGCACAATCTCGCGATCGCTGATTACACGATGGCGATTGGCATCAACGCCAGCGATGGCGACGCCTACATTGGCCGCGCCAATTCCTATATCGACCAGCGCCAGTACGATCCCGCATTGGCTGACTTAGCGCAGGCCGAGCGTTTAATGCCGAACCAAGCGCTGCCGCGCTACAATCGCGGCGTCGTTTACGAGCGCTTGGGGCGCTACCCTGAAGCCATCGTCGAATACAGCGCCGCGGCGGCTTTTGATCCGCGCGATGCCGATGCGCTGGGCAATCGTGGCAACCTACGCGTCCAGGCCGGAGATGCGGCGGGCGGTGTCGCCGATCTCAGCGCTGCTCTGGCCATTCGTGAAGGCTACATCGATCTGCACAATCGCGGTCACGGCTTCGTTGCGCTCGGTGACTATCCGCACGCGCTCGCAGATTTCGACCGCGCCTTCGCGCTCAACGCCGACACGCACGATTACGACAACGATCGCTGCTGGTATCGTATCATGACCAACACCGAGCTTAGCGTGGCGCGCGCCGCATGCGATCGCGGCGTTGCTGGCTTCGCCGACAACGCGACCGAGCGCGCCAACGTTCTGGATAGCCGCGGGATGTTGAACTTGAGGGAAGCTCGCTTCCAAGACGCCTGGAATGATTACAACACCGCCGCGCAACTGGTTCCGGGGTCGGCGTCCTACGCCTTTGGCCGTGGCGTTGCCGCTCAACGGCTCGGGCGCACCGATGCAGCGCGTGCTGACTTCGCTACCGCCATGACGATCGATCCTGAGGTCTCCGCACGATATGCCTCGTGGGGCTTTCCAGTCGATGCGGCGCTGCTGCCGCGCCGGTAGTCTGTCGCTGATCAACCGCAGTTTGCGCACTATCCGCTGAGCAAACTGCGGTTGGTCTGCCGTTTCAGCGCTGTTCGTCGCAATCGCGGAACTGTGAGCGGTGGCGCGCGCCGCTTCGTGTTGTCATCCTGCTAAGACGGTCTCTCGGGAGCGCGAACATGAAACTGGTATTGCTTGTAGCGGCGGTGTTCTGCGCAATCGGCGCGTCACCAGCCTCAGCTGAGAACTATCGCACTTACAGGTGTTCCAACAGCACCATTCTAAGGGTGCTGTTCAACAATGAACGCGGCACCGCAACGGGTTGTCCCGTTCGGCCGGCCAAGTATCCGGCTCCAACGCACCGAAGGCGACAGCGCCAATTTCCGCTACACGCGCCGGGCGCATGAGCTGCGCGGTAACCGCGACCAAGTGCAATGGCGCGCCGGGTCCGCCGAATGGACCTGCCAACGCTCCGGCAACTGAACTCACTCTTGAGAACCAAGCCCGCGCGTGTGAGTTTAGCGCTGACGATTCAGCGGAGCACACATGCGCGGCACCATTCTCGGCATTCACGACGGTCGCGGCGTCCTGTTGGGCGAAGCTGAGCGGCGACTTGAGTTCCCGCTGACCGAGTGGCGCTCAGGCGGCTCGCCGTTTCCCGGCCAAGTCGTCGACTACATCGAAGAGGGCGGGCAAGCGCGCGCCGTGTTCGCTGTGCCAGGCGCAAGCCCAGGCGCTGGATTCAGCGCCGCACAATCCAACTCACGAGTCCTGGGCATCATCGGCATCATCTGCCTGGTCGCCGGTTTTCTCATTCCGCTGATCCCGACGATCGCTGCCTTCGTGCTGGGCGTCATTGCTGCTAAACAAGCGCAAGAAGATCGAGACGACACATCGCTCTTGCTCGCGCGCATTTCCTGGATAGGCGCTGTGGTGATGTTGGGTCTCGGCGTTCTGATCGTGCTCTCAGTGATCGCCTTCGTCGGCACGCTGGGTTTCGCTGGCCTCTGGGGCGGTTGGCACGATTGGAATTTCTAGAACGCGCAGTAAGTCGCGTCGCTTTCAACGAACGCGCGCAACCGACCGTGGTGTGCGCCGACTAGATCTGGCCACTCGATCTCCATTAGCGCTAGCAGGCTGTGTAGATCGTGCGGACCGAGCGACGTCTTGAAGTCTGCGTAATGATCTTGAAGCGTGCGCCATGCTTCGGCGCCGTCATCGCTCTTCACCAGCACAAAGCCGCTGTCGCGAATGACGAGATGCAGATTGGCTTCGCCCGGCGGCGCATCTACGCGCCACGGCGGAAAGCGCCGGTTCTCAGCTGCGTGGTAGAGGCAGATCGAATTGCCCGCCGGATCGCGTAGCCAAGCCTCACGCCACAACCAGCTCTGCGCTTTGGGTTCGGTTTCGAACGCGATACCAGCGGCTTGCAAGCGTGCGACTTCGCTATCGAGGCCGACATCGCTGAGTTCGAAATAAAGCTGCGGTGCTTTGGTGCGCGGAATAGGGCCCTGGACAACGTGCAACGAAAACGTCGCCTCGCCCTTCGGCAGTTCGAACCGCGCATAGTGCGGGCTCTTCACGATTAGCCGCAGACCCAGCAGCTCATAAAAGGCGATCGAGGCGTCTAAATCGCTGGCAGGTGCGGTGACTTGGTTGAGGCGCATGACCTTCAGAATAACGTCCGAAAGCGGCCAGCGCAGCCGCGCGTTTTGAACCACATTGCCGGCATGACATTCCAAATCACCGGCCTCGACCCCGCCCCGTTCGCGCATCTTCACGCCCTGAGCGACACCCAACTCGAAACCGGCGGCATGCGCCGGGTGGTGGTCACCGAAAAGCCGGCCGCGCCGTGCCGCGTTACACTTGATGACGCCGAGATTGGCGAAAGCGTGATCCTACTCAACTATGCGCATCAGCCCGCCGACACCCCGTATCACCAGCAAGGTCCAATCTTCATCCGCGAAAGTTCAAGCCGGTTCGCGCGCGCCGGCGCCATTCCGCCGGCGCTCGCGCGCCGCACCCTGTCGCTGCGTGGCTTTGATGCAAGCCACATGATGGTCGAAGCCGATCTCACCGAAGGCGCGGACGCCGCCGCCATGATCGAACGCTTCTTCGCCAATCCCGAAGTCGCTTACATCCACGCGCACTACGCGCGCCGTGGCTGCTTTGCTGCGCTGATCGAGCGCTAGCATTCCGGCTTAGACAAGCTCAGGCTGACGCTGGTGGGCGGGCACAGCCGCCTGAATCTGCGTCAGCCTGATCCTGTCGAAGGGCGACGTCACCGGTGCTGCATGCGCGAACGCCGCGAACCTTCCGCCCCGACACCATTGCCATCCGCCCCCGTCGGCGCCTCTACTGGCGCCAACAAAATATAACGGGAGGTCGCGGCCCATGCACGATCTAGTCATTCGTAACGGCGTCATCGTCGACGGCTCCGGCGCGCCGCGTTTTACCGGCGATGTCGCCATTGATGGCGGCCTCATCAGGGCCGTCGGCGCCAATGTCGGCAAGGGCAAGCAAGAGATCGACGCCGCTGGCAAAATCGTCGCGCCCGGCTGGGTCGACATTCACACGCACTATGATGGCCAGGCCACCTGGGACCAGGAAATGGCGCCGTCGTCCTGGCACGGCGTCACCACCGTCGTGATGGGCAATTGCGGGGTCGGCTTCGCGCCGGCCAAGCCGGACAAACACGATTGGCTCATCGGCCTCATGGAAGGCGTCGAAGACATTCCCGGCACCGCGCTTGCAGAAGGCATGAGCTGGAACTGGGAGACGTTCCCCGAATACCTCGACGAACTCGAACGCCTGCCGCGCACCGTCGATGTCGGCACGCACGTCCCGCACGGCGCTGTGCGCGCCTACGTCATGGGCGAACGCGGCGCCCGCAATGAAGAGCCGACCGAAACCGACATCGCGCAAATGTCGAATGTCGTGGAGGAGGGCCTGCGCGCTGGCGCACTCGGCTTCTCCACCTCTCGCACCATCCTACACAAATCCGTCGATCGCGAACTCGTGCCTGGCACGACTGCGACCAAGGAGGAACTCATCGGTATCGGCCGCGCCATGGGCCGTGCAGGCTACGGCGTCTTCGAAATGGCTTCCGACCTGAAGCGTGAGTGGAATGAGTTCGAGTGGATGGGCGAGCTTTCACGCGAGACTGGCCTGCCGGTGACGTTCGCGGCGCTGCAATCCATCGCCAAGGAATTGCCGCTGCCTGAGCAGATCAGCGAGATGCGCGCGCAGAACGCCAAGGGCGCCAATATCGTCGCGCAGATTGCGCTGCGCGGAAACGGCATCGTCATGGCCTGGCAAGGCACGGTGCACCCGTTCCGCTTCCGCCCGGCCTGGCTCGAAATCATCGACAAGCCCTGGGCTGAACAACTGGCGCATCTGAAAGACCCGGCGTTCAAGCAGCGCATGATCACCGAAGACAATGTCTTCCCAGAAAGCGATCTCATCGGCCTCATGATGGTGGTCGCCGGCGGCTGGACGCTGCAATACGAAATGGGGCCGGACTTCAACTACGAGCCCACCCAAGCTGAAACGATTGCAGCGCGCGCGACGGAAGCGGGCGTGGCGCCCGCCGAGTACGCTTACGATCTGCTGATGCAGAACGACGGGACAGGCTTCGTCTATTTCCCGATCCTCAATTACGCGGATGGCAATCTGAACTTCCTCGAAGACCTGCAAGCGGCAGACGATTGCGTGAATTCGCTCTCAGATGGCGGCGCCCATTGCGGCACCATCTGCGATGCCGCTTCTCCGACCTTCATGCTTCAGCACTGGGTCCGCGACCGCGACGGCAAACGCATCAGCCTCGAAAGCGCGGTGAAGCGCCAATCGCGCGATACGGCTCTGCTCTACGGCCTCTCAGATCGCGGCCTCATCGCGCCCGGCTATCTCGCCGACATCAACATCATCGATTTCGACGCGATCAAACTCGGCAAACCCTGGCTCGCCTTCGATCTCCCCGCCGGCGGCAAACGCCTCTTACAAAAAGCCGACGGCTACATCGCCACCATCAAGTCCGGCCAAGTCACCTTCCGCGACGGCGAATACCAAGGCATCCACCCAGGCAAACTCATCCGCGGCCCCCAAACCGCGCCGCAAGCGATGGCGGCGGAATAACGAAGGCGAAGGCGCCCGGCGTGTTGGACCATCCCGCCGTTCTCGCGCTTCGTTCAGGTCGGCGGAAGAGCCGCAGCGCCGTTCAAAATCCAGAATGCGCTCATAAGGCCGATCGCAGCCAAGCCTGAGACGATGAGCATGATGAGCAGGTGACGCCCATGCTTCCCGCCGCGCGCTTCAACTGAACTCAATTCGACATGATCTGCTATCCGTTTCATCGCGCGCTCCTTCTTGCCACCGATGACAACGTTCCACGATCGATTGTGGTCCCGGCCGAAGCGCAGCGGCCGTCCGCAGACTGCGTGTGCGCCATCGCACACGTGTCGCCGACAATGCTGTCTAATTCATCCGCTCACGCGCGGCGGCATAGGAGCACTTGCAGACCAGCCGGCCAACATCCCAAACTTCGATGTCGCATGTCTCGCTGAGCAGAGACGCGCCAGTCTCTGCTGCGACCGCGTCATCTGGGCAGTCAGTCCATTGAAAGCTATCGACGATGTCGAACTGATCTACGGCGATAAAACTATAGGCGGTCATTGCGCTGGTGTGGATGCGTGCGGTCATCTACGAGGCGAGATGTCCGAGGATGCCGCTTTGCCGGGCGACCTCCGACATCAAGGTTCGGGCGCGCGCGACACCTACCGGGTCGTCATCTGCGCCAGTGCGCCCGCCGAGTCTCACCACAACTTGATGAACCAGAAAGTGCGCCTCGTTCAGATCATTTGTGTACTCACGCGCCCAGGGCAACAATTCTGGACCGAGACCGATAACTTGATTTGGTGACATGCGATTTCTTGAACCTCTGGCTCACACCTAGGGCGCCTTTTCTTCTCCAGTCGGTGCGGCAGATGACACATTGCGAACTTCCGCTGTTATCGGCTGCGAGAGCCCCGCTACGCGACGTGCGAGATGTCGGCATTTGGCCGCTATTCGCCGTAAGTCGTCGTAGGAAATTTGGCGCACGTTCGGTTGGCTAACCGACTTCTGCGCTGTTCCGCAGTCGCCAGAGAAGCGTTGCGACTCCGCCAACAAAAAATGTCAAACAAACCACGCTGCCCTCTGGTCCCTGCGAACCGCCAGTGAGGAGGTCCGGCCCGTGCGGCACAAGCTTCACCAGAAGCGCCGACACGCCCGCGTCAAATCCGGTAACCGGCAAATCGAAGCCCGTTGCGAGCAGCCAATTCCACCCAACGTGCCATCCCATGACGCCCCAGATATTTCGCGCCTTGAGCGCCCAAAGGCAGGCGAAGGCTGAAAACAGAAAGACGCCGGCCGCGATGAGCGGCTCCTGGCCTCGACTGTAGTGCAGCAAGGTGAACGCAGCGCATGTCAGTATGACGGCGAGGGCGACATTGAACTTACGTGCGAGCACGGACATCAGCCAGCCGCGAAAGATGATCTCCTCGACGCTGGCCTGAACCGCGAAGCACAAAAATAGAATGCCGATGCTGATCAAGTCTCGTGGCGCAAAGAAAGCGCTCGCAAATCCGTCCGGTTGGTATCCACCCGCCGCCCAGATCGCAGCAACAACTGCTCCGATGGTCGCGATGCCTATAGCGATGCCACGCGCAAACGACATCGCCCCGCCACTCGAAGTCAAGCCGATGGTGCGGAGTGGCCGACGTTCGACGAACGTGACCCACGCAAGTACCAGTGCTCCGGTGATTGCGAATGGGATGAGTAGGAAGGCATACAGGCCGTAAGCGCCTATCGGATCGCCACGATTATCTACGAAGCCCCATCGAATGAACGGCTCGTCGGTCAAAATCACCGGAGCGGCCACAAAGAAAATCAAGAGAAACGGCGCCAACGCTCCCCAGGGTATCCATCCCTTTGCGGGTTCCGGCGAGAACAGCGATGTCTTCTTCATCGCGCTTTAGTGCGGCAACAAATTAGACGATTCTAGAATGATCGTGCGAACGCCGCATGCCCATAACCCAAGCTTTTGGCGTTAACCCGTAGGCTTGCTTGAACACACGTCCGAAATGGCTCTGGTCCGAAAAGCCGCACTCGTGGGCAATTTCGGCGATTGCGCCGCCGTCGCGCATCATGCGGCGCGCCAGGTCCAGCCGTCGCAAGCTCAGATATCTGTACGGACTGGTGCCGAACATGGCGCGAAAATCGCGCGACAACTGCCAGCGGCAATGGCCCGTCGCGCGTTCCAATTCTTCAAGCGAAAATCCACGTGAGAGATTGGCCTCTATATACTCGCGCGCACCGGCGGCAGCTTCCCGATTGGCCCGCTTGACGGCGACGGCCGCGCCCGCGCTCGCCTGCAGCGCGAGCGCCAAATCGTAGAGGGCGTCCTGATACTCGAGTCTCGACAACGGTCGCTCGAAATCCTCCAGCAGAGCTGCAGCCGCTTGATGCAGTCCTGGGTCAATCGACACGCCGCCTTCGACGAACGGCAGCGCCTGACCATTAAGCGCTTCTTGTATATCGGCTGGAGAGATGTAGGCCGCGCGATAGCGAAAGGCCTGGTCGTCGCCGGCGCGACCGTCATGTTTTTCGTCGGGGTGCAGGATGACGATCTGTCCAGGATAAGACGCCCTTCCGGCGCCACGATAAGTGAAGCTTTGAATGCCGCTCAGCGTGATGCCAATTGTATAAGTGTCGTGGCGGTGGGGAGCGTACGCCACGCCGCTAAGGCAAGCCTCAATGCGCTGAATTTCGCCGGGAGCCTCGACAAACCAGTAAGTGCAAGGGTCAGCCATTCGAATGTCGCACTCTCTTCGCTAAGAGCCGAACCAGCCCCCTCGCCTTAGGGCATTTGTCCAGCGCCCCACAATGATGCATTCGCTCGGAGAGTTGGATGCGGACGGCGGCTTCGGGCCAAATCGCCGCTCATCTCGCCAACATGCAGCCGCCCGCGCAAAGCTGGGAAGAGGGGGGAAGACGCGCGCCGAACTCCAAAGGCGGCTCGCCAGATTCTGCGGCGACCACAACGCCCTATACCGCTGGCGCGCGCCGTGAAATTTTGGGAAGAGATGGCCGCTGAGGCGCGACGCATCGGCGCGCCAATGCCGTCGCCGATGCCGCCATGTACGCCACGTTGGGCCGATAAGCTGCCGGAGGATTTGCGCCGGCGCGTCATGGAAGCATGTCCGCCGCCCTCGGTATTGCCGCCAGATGCTTCAATGGGTAGCGAATGCATCTCGCTCGGAGCGGATTGGGTGCGTGAGATGATGCCAGGATCAAAACTCAATCGTCGCGACGCGCTGTTTATTGCCAGCGCAACGCTCGCCACTGCTGCGCTGGCGCCGGACGCCAGCGCGCAACGCCGCCGTTCGGCGTGGCGGCCTTACCGGCGCACGATCTCAATCGACGGCGCCGGCGGCTTATCGCTTGGCTGGTTGGAGCTTGACGATCCCGGGGTCGCTGCGGATCTCGCCGCCGCACGCGCCTCCGGTTTGCGCGGAATTGTTCTGACGCTCGCGCCGCAAGGTCAGTTCTGGATGGACGACGCGGCCATCGCACGAGTCCATGCGACGATCGAAAAGTGGAATACGATCATCGGCGGCATCCCGGCACTTGCTGCTTGTGCGTAGTGGCGCCGATCTCATCCGCGCGCGCGATGAAAGCAAGCTCGGCATTATCTACACCTTCCAGGGCGCCGAGCCGCTTGGCGAAGATGTCGATCGCGTGCCGATGTATCGCGAGCTTGGCGTGCGCGTGATCCAACTCACGCACAACCGCCGCAACCTGGTCGGTGATGGCTGCATGCAAAGCGGCAATGCCGGCCTCAGCAATTTCGGTCACAAGGTTGTCGAACGACTGAACGCCGAGAAAATGGTAGTGGACCTTGCGCACGGTTCGGCGCGCACGATCGTTGAAGGCATCGCAGCCTCAAGCGCGCCGCCTTTGATCAGCCACACTGGCTGCCGCGCGCTTGCCGATCACCCACGCAATGTCGATGACGCGACCCTGCGCGCATTGGCCGAAAAGGGTGGCGTCGCCGGCATCATTTTCTGGCCGTACTTGCGTGTCGATACTCAGCCCATGGCCATCGACGTGATCCAGCACATCGAACACGCAATCAATGTCTGCGGTGAAGATCACGTCGGCATCGGCACCGATGCGGGTGTCGCGCCAATCGATCGCACGCCGGAGTTCGAGACCGAAAACCGTGATTGGGTCGCATACGCCGTTGACGACGGCATTTTTCAGCGCGGTCGTCCGGCTGATCTCTACACGTTCATTCCGGATCTTAATAACGCCGACCGCTTCGATACGCTCGCTGGCATGCTCTCGCGTCGCGGTCATTCCGATGCGCGGATCGCTAAAGTGCTCGGCGAGAATTTCGCGCGTGTGATGACGGATGTGTGGGGCTAATTGAGAGTGATGATGTCTCGAATGAAGTTCTTTGTCGTTGCCGCAGCTTTGGCTCTCTCCGCTTGCGCCGGCGCGCCGCCGCCAGAGCCCGCGAATATCCGCCAGATTGTCTCGACAACCTCGTTCGGCATGTGTGTCGGCTATTGCACGACGCGGCTCGAGATCTCACAGGGACGGGCAGTGCTCATTCGCGAAGCGCGCGGTGGTCGTGGCGCGCCGCAGAACTTGCCCGAGCAACGCTACACCGCGGTGCTGACGCCCGACGAATGGGACGCCATCGAGCAACTCGCCGCGAACACCAATCTCTCCGGCTTGCCGCCGGTGATCGGTTGCCCTGATTGCGCCGACGGCGGCGCGGAATCTTTGACCATCCAAGCCGAAGGCCAGCCACGCACAATTTCGTTTGAGTTCAATGCATCCGTGCCGCAAGCCGCGCCTTTGCTGGAACGTATCCGCGCTTTGCGCGCGCGTTTGACGCCCGCAGAATAAGCGCGTTGGCACGGCTTTCGCCTTATCTTTACCGCATGCGCGCGCCAGCGTCCTTGTGCGAGGTGGAGGCTAATCTCATGCGCGCGCTCAGCGTCGTTACGCTCTGCTTGTTGCTAGCAGGGTGCTTCTCTTCAAGCGGCCCAGTGTTTTCGGCCGACCGCGGCCAGTGTCCGTTCACGACGCCGACGCTTTACGAAGAAACCGAAGAGCCGAACCGCTTCCTATTCGAAACTGAAGGCAATTATTGCAAGGTCACCGGTCCGGACGGTGATGTAACGCTCGCACTCTTCATCCCAATCGGCCGCGAACGCTGGATCGTTCAAGGCGATGAAGCCAGTCCCACTTACATGATCATGCGCCGCAGCGGCGATCGGCTGAGGCAATATCTGCCGCGTTGTCAGGATTACTCTGCATCGCGGCTACGCCGTCTCGGCATCACCTTCGACGAAGAACGCCGGTATTGCACTGTCACCGAGGCGAGTCAGGTCGAGACGCTTTTCCGCTCTGCCGGCGGCCGCATGATGGGCGCGTATCGCCGCGTCCGCGACGAGCGTTAGTTTACCAGCAGCGCCGCCGCCAGCGCCTGCATCGCGCGTGATGCGTTGAGGTGCGGCGCTGTTGAACGCTGCGCCTTTGAGAGGACAAATGCGCCCTCCATTGACGCCAGAAATGCTGATGCAAACACCGCAGCATTCGCTTCGGTCATGCCACGCGTCCGCGCTGCTTGGGCAATCGCCGCTTCCCATGCGGCGAAGCAATCCCGGATCGCGACGGCGAGTAGTTTGTTATCAACGCCAAATCCCGCTGCGATCGCCGCAATTGGGCAGGAGCCGTCGAACTCACATGCCTTCGACTCTTTGGCCGTCGTCTTGAAAACGCTGACGATGAAAGTCTCGAGATCAACGCCGCTCTCATCCAATTCACGAAACCGCGCCGCCGTGCGTATGGCGAAGCCATTGATGACTTCCGCACCGATCTGCTCTTTGCCGCCGGGGAAGTGGAAATACAGCGAGCGGCGTGCCGCGCCGGATTTTTCCAACCGCTCAGCGATGCCGATGCCCTCGTAGCCGCGCTGACGAAACAGCCCCGATGCGGCGGTGAGCATGTTTTCGCGAGCAGATGAAACTTTTGCCATCGCTCGAAAATAGCACTTGTATGACGACCGGTCTAGTGATAACTAGAAAATAGACCGGTCGTCATAGTGATCTCCGGTCACCTCACTCCCCGGAGGGTCAAATGAGAAATTTCCTTATGTCTGCCATGGCGTTAACCGCCGTTCTGGTCATGCCTGGCGTCGCCAGCGCTGACGATGTCGCCGACCGCAACCAGGCGATCTCGATCTGCCGTGCCGAAGTCCAGGCCCAGGCGGGCGCCGACGCGTCGGTTCGCCTCGACCAAGTGCGCGTTCGTCCGCGCGCTATCCGCGTCGATCTTGATCTGTGGCGCGGCACCCAGCTCCAAAACGTCCGCTGTGATGTCTCGCGTGGCCATGATGAGCTGACGATCGCGTCGATCACGCCGACCGTGCAGACGGCTTCGCTCGCCCGTTAATCCTGCCCCGGAACTAAGCGTCCTCCGCCTCCCGCGTGGACGTATTACTTAGCCGCCCCCGTTCCCCGGGGGGCGCCATTTTCTTTGAAGCGAATGAATTTGCGCGATCCACGCGACGGCGATTAAGCAGCGCGCATGGAAATCAAAACGCTCTTCGTCACCAAGCTTTATCGCGCGACGCTTGAGAGCATCGATATTGGCTCGATGCTAAAGAGTTGCCGCGCGATTGCTGAAGGTGACCGGGCAGGGCAGCGTTGGAGCAAAGAGCACGGCTATAAAGGCTACACCTCGTATGCCTCTCTCAACGATCTGCCGAAGCGTGATCCAAATTTCGCCGAGCTGAAACAAGCGCTCGACAAACACGCTGCAGCGTTCGCGCGCGATCTGCATTTTGATCTCGAAGGGCGCAAGCTCAAGTTCGATTCCATTTGGGTCAACGTGCTCGAACCCGGCGGTGTCCACACCGCGCACATTCATCCCAACAGTGTTCTGAGCGGCACCTTTTACGTCGATGTGCCGACCAACGCGTCCGCGCTCAAACTTGAGGATCCGCGCCACGCCATGATGATGGCGGCGCCGGGTAAGCGCGAAGATGCGCCCGAGGCCGAGCGCGCCTTCGTTTACATCACGCCGAAGGTTGGCGAAGTGCTGATGTGGGAAAGTTTCATCCGTCACGAAGTGCCGATGAACCAGGCCCGAACATCTCGCGTGAGCGTGAGCTTCAATTACGGCTGGTGAACCGTAAGTGATCCGGGAGGCGCTTGACCTTGCGGACGGGGGAGCGCCTCCCGGAGTGCTAGCGTCTAGCCACCTAGGCGGTAGGTGAGAGTCAGACGCGCGCTGTCGAAATCAAACTCTTCTTCGCTGCGCTGGAAGTCGGTGCCGGCGGCGTTGACGAGGATGAACGGATTGGTGGCCGGCGCAGGCCCGCTGGCGCGGACGGTGTAATCGTCGTCTTCCAAGTTGGTGTAGATGTACTCAGCGCCGAGGCGCCAACGATCAGATAGATTCCATTCGACGCCAGCGCCGAGTTGATAGCCGGTGACTTCTTCGTCGCCGCTCTCGGTGAAGGTGTTGACGCCGTTGCTCGTCGAGAAGCTGTGATCGACTTCAGCGAAAGCAAAACCGCCAGTGCCGTAGAAGAGTATGTTGTTGAGCGCGTAGCCACCGCGGCCGCGAATGGCGGCGACGTGATTGAGTTCACGCGTCATCGTGTAACGCGCAGGCGTGGTGGAGAATGCCGATACGCTATCGTCGATTTCGCTGAACGAGACCTCGCCGAGAGCGCCGAAAACCCAATTTCCAAACTGCCAATCGTAACCGGCGCGGAGTCCGTAGTCAGCGGAGTCTTCGTCGTCTGAGCAGCCGTCTGCAGGCGTTGGGCCATTGGCGCGACCGCCGCAGAACCCCGGCGAAAACGCGTTGGCGGGCGCGGTAGTGTTAACCTGATCGCCGAACGTGCCGTCGAGATTGGTGTCGAAGAGAATGGTTTCGTCGTCGTCTTCTGGTTGGAAGGCATAGCCGACATGGCCGCCGACATAACCTCCGTTCCAGTCTTGCGCTTGGGCGGTTGCGCCCACGCTTAACAGCGCTGCGAGTGCAGCGGTCGTGGCGAGAAGCTTCTGCATTGGTTCCCCTTCATGGTTCCCCGCCATGACCGAACAAGGGTGTTACGTTGCGTGAGCGATGCTGGATCACATCAATTCTCTCATGCGCGCGCGACCGGCGATCCGGTTGTGCTGAAAGAAAGTTCCATGACCGCCTACGCCGAAGCTTCGGTGGACGATCTCGCTGACACGAGATCGGGAGCAGGGCGCGTGAGACGCGCGAGGGTAGTGCCTTGGGTGTGCGTTGCACGTCGCCATGCAACGCCGCGTGTCTTCACGCGCCCTGTGCCAAATCGTTTTTCCCGGCCTGGGCGGAGGAGTTGTTGAACGCGTAGCTCTTCTTCAGCTGCCTACGCTCGCCTCCTGCACGATGGCGCTTCCGGTCTGACCAGCCATCGACTGATCTCGCCTTGGGGCTTAGCTCCATGCCCAATTCGCCGGTTCTACGGGCGACGCTTTCCGATGCGCCGGACTTTGCGGTTTCACTCCCCGCAAACATTTGCTCGGGTCTCCGCGAAAAATCGCTTCGACCTAAGACCCCGTCGATTTGTGTGCCGCACGTTTCAAAGTTTCGGACGTCTCAGAAACCTCCCGTATGCGGACGGAGAGATTATCGCCGAGGTTTGGAGGTGTGGGATAGATTTTTGGTGAGAAGTGCTATTTTGAAGGGCGAAAGGGACGTTTGCTGTGGGATAAATTTGCTGCCCAGAGGAGGTCGCCGTGGCACACGTCTTCACAAGTCTTAGGCATCCCGTTGAAAAGCTGCTTGAAGCGGAGCACTTTTTGGGTCGATTGACGCTGTCACGGCCTCGAATTTCAGTTCGAGTTGAACGCGTTTCTCTCGGCGAGCCGGAGTGTGTCGTTGGTGCTTTAAAAAGCCATGTCTTCAGTGGACGCGTTCCCAGCGTGGTACGCGCGACAGCAGGCATCGCTGAAGCGGACGTGGCCGCGCGCTTTTTCTTAGAGTTGCGAAACGTCTCGCAAAAAGCAGGGGCCAGTTTCGTTTGTTGGTGGGAGCAACAAAGGACGGTGGAGTGGACCTACCGATTTGTCGGTCGGCCTCTCGGTGTGCCGGATGAACTCGTGGGCCACGACATCGGTCTGTGTTGTGCCCAGCATCTCGTGAAGCTGGCATCGCTTATCCGCGAATGTCCAGCGGCCTTTCCACCATGAGGTCTTGCCTGCCGCCGCACTAAGTGAGGAAGGTATGGCCCATTTGAGGTACACCTGGGCAGACGTAGAAGCCGGCCATTGGCTTGCCCAGCGGCTGGACGGACGTGGCGCAGATCTCAACGGCAGAGCGCCTTCGGATACTTCGCCGAGAGTTCGATGCATTGGATCGTGATGCCATGGAGCGCATCGCGGGCGGGAATATTCCAACGTTGCGGCGAACAACTGACGTTTCCTTCGTCGG
>JADJCG010000024.1 GCA_016703335.1 Caulobacteraceae bacterium
TCGATGGCGCGGTTGAGACGCCTGCTTATCGTGGCTTGGCTTATGTTGTTTTCGAGGATTTGCCCCTCGAACCGTTCGGCAACGCCATCCCGCAGCTTTCGTTCGAGATCATTCGCCCGGCACGCGGACAGGCGGAGAGGTTCGAGCAGCGCGTGCGCGGGGTGTGCCTGATCCCCGGCGCGGGTGAGTTTGTGTACGCGAACGAACCGGTGTTTCGGCGCGATGGTCCTGGTGTCGAGGTTGCCGAGAACATGCACGCTGAGCGCGAGCGCGCGAACTTGCTCGTTGTCGCTCGATCAACTCGCGGCGGATTTTCCCAATTGTGAAACGGTGATGCTGGTCGTTACCTGGTTCCGGACCGATCTGCGATGCGGTGCTCTGAGATCAGGCCGGGCGTCGAGATCGTCGAGAAGCGCAACACGCCGTTCGAATGGAGGAGCGGCGTCTCGCGTGCAGAGCGCCCACCTTATCAGCACGCACAGAGGATGGCCCCAGCTTTTGGCGGCACGCCGAGTGATCGAACGTGTCTTGCAGGCAATCACTGAGCTCAAGCAACGCGGTTACAAAGTTGGGCTGTATCCCTTCCTGATGATGGATATCGCCGAGGACAACACGCTGCCGGATCCATACGGGGCGGCTCTCCGAAGCGCCTATCCTTGGCGCGGGCGCATCAGTGTGCATCCAGCGAGCGCGGACCAAACGGGCGCTGCCAGCGATCAGATCGATGCGTTCTTCGGCGCGGCGGATGCGCGATTTTTCAGTCGGCGGCGATGGTCTGCCGCACTATTTGGTCGCGGCGAATGGAGTTATCGGCGTTTTGTCTTGCACAACGCCAAGCTCGCGGCAATCGCCGGCGGCGTCGATGCCTTCCTCATCGGCTCGGAAATGCGCGGCATCACCACCGCACGCGGGAGCGCAAAGACATTTCCAGCCGTTGCCGCACTGCAATCTCTTGCCGCGGAAGCGCGCGATGCTGGGCGCGGGCGCCACGATCACCTACGCCGCCGACTGGAGCGAGTATTCCGGACATCGCCCCGCAGATGGTTCTGGCGACGTGTTCTTCCACCTCGATCCGTTGTGGGCGGACGCCAACATCGACGTGATCGGGATTGACTGGTACCCGCCGCTCACCGATTGGCGCGACGGCACTACGCACGCTGACGCGGCGTTGGCGCGCAACATCCACGATCCGGCTTATCTGCAAGGCCGCATCGAGGCAGGCGAGAACTTCGATTGGTATTACGCCAGCGATGCGGACCGCGGCGCACAAACGCGCACGCCAATCGCTGACATCGCTCATGACGAGGCTTGGGTGTATCCGCGCCAAGGATCTCCGGAGTTTCTGGGCAAATGCCCACCACGATCGGCCGGCCGGTGTGCGCGCCGCGTCGCCAACCGCTTGGATACCTCGGTCAAGCCGATCTGGCTGATCGAGCTGGGTTGCGCTGCAGTCGATAAGGCGGCGAACCAACCCAACGTGTTCATCGATCCGAAGAGCAGAGCGCCGCGCCGTATTTCTCGTCCGGCGCGCGCGACGATCTCATTCAACGCCGCGTTCTTGATGCCTATCTCAGCTATTGGTCGGGCGCGGCGAACCCGTATCATCGCTGACCGGCGCGCCAATGATCGATGAGATGATGTTTGTGGGCGTGGGATGCGCGGCCCTATCCAGCGTTCCCCGCGCGCACGGATCTTTGGAGCGACGGCGCTGAGTGGGCGCAGGGACACTGGCTCAATGGTCGTGCTGGCATGTCCGGCGCTCGGCGAGGTGGTGCTGAGTGTTTGCGAGCGCGCAGGGCGAAAGCGATGTCGACGTCAGCGCCTTGCGCGGCGCCGTTAGTGGCTATCTGGTCGATTCACCGGCATGCGCGCGAGATGCGATTGGGCCGTTGATGGCGGCGTACGATTTCACTGTCGCGGAACGCGAAGGCGCATTCCCTTTTTTCATCAGGATCACGCGGCAATCGCTTGGAACTGCCGCCCTCACCGGCATTAACCGCGCAGCGTGCGCCAATTGAGGCGCGCGTGCGGTTCATTGATGCTGCCAAAGACTACTTGATTGCTGGCGTGAGCGCACGCCGCTTGGATCGCGCCGACGGCGGTGTTGCGACCTTGAAGCGCCGCTGGTGTTGGAGACAAACGCTGCCGAAGCGCTGGCTCAGCGCATCTTGGCGGAGCAGCGCGCCGCGAGGCGCTGCACATCGGCGTAGGCCCGGCCGAGTTGCGCTCGAGCCGGGCGATCGCGTGACATTCGCCGGAGGCGGGTCTTTGAGATCGTGCACATCGAGGATGCAGAAACGCGCGAATGGAACTGCGCCGCGCGCCCGCCTGAGATCGCACCTTGTTCGGCGGCGTTGACCCGAGCGCGCCGCAGCCGCCCCAATCGCGCCGACGCCGGCCTTTTCGGTTCTCGATCTTTCCGCCACTTGCCCGGAGACGGAAGGCGACGATCGCCCGCTGGCCGCGGTGTTCGCATCGCCTTGGGTCGGCGCGCACGACCTATCCGCGGGCCCGACTCAAACGGGGCGCGCAACTGCGTCGACGCCGGCGATCATCGGTGAGCTTCTTTGGGAGCTTTGGCCGGGGCCTGTCGATCGCTGGGACGAAGGCAACGTTGTTCGTGATCGCGCTTTACGGCGGCGCTTGTCAGCGTGACGCGCGATGACGTGTTGAACGCGCGAACGTGTTCGCGATTGAGGCCGACGGCGAATGGGAGGAGATCATCAGGCCGCGCACTGCGAGCTGGTTGAGCCTGGCGTTTATGAGGTTGCGCGACTTTCTGCGCGGCCGTCAGGGCTCGGTACATGCCATGCGCGCGCCTCATCCTGTCGGCGCGCGGATCGTGAAGCTGGATCAACGTCTGACGCGTGTCGGTGTTGGCGCGCACGAATGGGGTGAGGCGCTCGAGTTCGTCGTCCCGCCCGCTGCCGCGACATCCGCAAGCAATCGCGCCGCGCGTGCGTCGCTGACGCTGCCTCACGCTGGTCTGCGGCCGTGGGCGCCTGCGCACCTTTGCGCCCGGCGTTCGGCCTCCGGCGACGTCGCTATTTCTTGGGTCCGCTGCGCCCGTATCGGGGGCGATTCGTGGGGGCTGGGCGAACCGCCACTTGGCTTTCCGGCGGAAGGCTACGTCCTCGAAATCCTAGACTCAGGGCTGCCCATCCAGACGTTAAGCACTGCTGTCCCCAGTTTTAACTATTCGGCAGCCGCACAAACGACGGATTTTGGCTCTCTTCCTGGGTCGTTGCACATCCGTGTCGCGCAAATAGGTGAAAGCGGCGCCACAGGCTTGAACACCGAGTTAACCATAACATTATAGTCGAACAGGCCAGAATGGCAGGACGCGTCTGATTCCGATTCCGGGGCAGGCGTGCGGGTCTTCTCCCGAAGCCGGAGCGCGGTGACACTTGAGCTGGGACCCATATGGCTCTCTAGGCGTGAGCCGCGCCTCAAGCGCAGACGATATTCGTCGTGCGTACCGGACGCTCGCGAAAGAGCTCCACCCCGACGTGCGCCCTGGCGACAAGGCCGCCGAAGAGCGCTTCAAGCGCGCGACGGCCGCGTTCAATCTTCTTTCTGATCCCGTCACCAAGCAGCGCTTCGATCGCGGCGAGATCGATGCCGATGGCAATGAGCGCATGGCCTTCAATGCGCGCGGGCCGAGGCAAGGCGCGCGGACCTACGCGGGCGCTGGCGCTGCGCCAGGCGGCGGCGGAACGGGCGGCGCTGCAGGCGCTGGCGACCCGTTCGATCTCGGTGACATCTTCTCTGATCTGTTTGGGCCGGGCTTCGGCGGCGCGCGGACGTATTCGCGCATGCGCGGGCGGGATATCCGCTTCACGCTCGACATCGATTTCCTCGATTCCATCAATGGCGCGAAGCGGCGGATCTCACTCGCTGAAGGCCGCACGCTCGACGTCGCCATTCCGGCGGGTGTCGAGACAGGCCAGGCGCTCCGGCTGAAGAACCAAGGCGGCGCGGGCGTGCAGGGCGGTCCTGCCGGCGATGCGCTGGTGGAGTTGCGCGTGCGCCCGCACACCTTCTTCCGCCGCGAAGGCCAAGATGTTCACATGGACTTGAACATCTCACTGACCGAGGCCGTCGAAGGCGCACGCATTCAAGCGCCGACGCCAGGCGGCAACGTGACTTTGACGATCCCTGCAGGTTCCAACACCGGAAAAGTGCTGCGTCTAAAGGGCAAAGGCGTTGCGGGAACGGGCGACCAATTCGTCCGTTTGCAGGTGGTTCTGCCTGAAATCGTGGACGAGGATTTGCGTAAGTTCGTGAAGAAATGGCCGAAACGGGACTACCTCCCGCCGCGGCCGAATGGTTAAGGCAAAGCGCTCGCTACATTCAGCGCCCATTCAGAGCGACTTCGCGTATTCCAGAACCGTCATGTGGGCAAAGACTGCACTCCTCTCCGCGATCCTCGCGGCCAGCGCTTTCGTAGCGCCAGCGAGCGCTCAGCGTGCCCACGAGCATGCCGGTCAACAAGCCTGGACTATGCCTGCCCAATATCGGGGCGGTGGCGGCCAGCAGGACCTTCGCTCGATACGCGAAGTCGTCGAAGAGCTTCGGTCCCAATACGGCGGCGAGTACGTCTCGCATCGCCTTGAGCAGGGCGGCAGCCCCGTCTATGTCGTGCGTTGGCGCATGCCCGATGGGCAGATCCGCGATATCCGCGTGAGCGCCAGCCGCTAGGGACGGAACTACATATGCGCGTGTTGGTGGTTGAGGACGATAAGAACCTGCGGGAGCAGCTCAGCTCCGCGCTCACCGACGCCGGCTACACAGTCGATAGCGCCGCTGATGGCGAAGAGGGCCAGTTCCTAGGCGAAACCGAGCCCTATGATCTGGTGATCCTCGATCTCGGCTTGCCGAAGATCGACGGCCTCACGGTATTGAAGTCCTGGCGTAAGGACGAAAAGACGATGCCCGTCCTTATCCTCTCAGCGCGCGATCGCTGGAGTGAGAAGGTCGAGGGTCTCGATCTCGGCGCCAATGATTACGTCACCAAGCCGTTCCATATGGCGGAGTTGCTGGCGCGCGTTCGCGCCAATGTCAGACGCCAGACTGAGCACCAGTCGTCGGTGCTGGAAGTCGGCGACCTCCGGCTGAACTCGGCCACCGGCCAAGTCACGGTCGAAGGCGCGCCGATCAAGTTGACGGCTTACCAGTATAAAGTGCTCGACTACCTGATGCACCACGCCGGGGCGCATCGTGTCGCGCACCGAACTGACTGAGAAGATCTACAGCCAAGACCACGAGCGTGATTCAAACACGATCGAAGTCTTCATCGGCATTCTACGCCGCAAGATCGGCACGGCCCGCATCATTACTGAAAAGGGCCTCGGCTACAGATTGATCGATCCTGCTACGGAAGCGCAGTGACCACTGCGCCGGCGGGCATTTTTCAGAAATTTCGGGCGCTGATCCGCCGCTCTATGGCGGCGCGATTGCTGACGGTTGCGATTGTCAGTGTCATTGGCCTCGTGCTCATGGGCCTGGTGGCCCAAGCGCAGTTTAACGCGCAGATCGTACGCCTCACCATCGACCCGGAAATCGAAAGCGTCGCCAACGATTTGATCGGCGATGCGGGGCCGGGGCTCAACAACGACCTAATCCTACGCGCTCTGCCGTTTGACCCGCGCTATTTGCAGCCGCTGAGCGGACGCTATTTCCAAATTTTGCTCGTGCGCGACAACGCGCCGCCGCAAACGCAGACGATCTCGCCGTCCTTGGTCGACGCTGAAATTCAGCTGCCGGAGAAAGTGCAACTCGCGATCAGCGCCGC
Organism: Caulobacteraceae bacterium; assembly: GCA_016703335.1. Taxonomy (GTDB): domain Bacteria; phylum Pseudomonadota; class Alphaproteobacteria; order Caulobacterales; family Aquidulcibacteraceae; genus Vitreimonas. Next base: position 5,795 of record JADJCG010000024.1, read on the forward strand.
GCGGCCCGGCGACGGCGCACACTTCTTCATCATCGATGGCCCGGATGGCGGCGATCTGCGGATTGTCGTGCGCGTCGAGAACATTCCTGAGGTGCAGGGACGCTATGCCTTTGTTGTCGGGGTGGCGACAAAGGCGATCGTAGCGCCAGCTGCAAACCTCGTTGGCTGGGCCTTTGCGGTGTTCGTTATCTTCTGTGCGCTGATGGTGGCGGCAGTTTCAGCGCTGCAGATACGCATCGGGCTTGAGCCTTTGCATGAATTGCAGCGCGATATCGCAGCGGTGCGCCGTGGCGATACCGATCGGCTGGAGGGCGAATACCCAGCAGAAATCCAACCGGTCACCGACGAATTGAACGCGCTCGTGGATCACAACCGTGAAGTCGTTGAACGCGCGCGCCGTCACGTTGGCAATCTTGCGCACGCGCTGAAAACGCCGATCGCCGTGTTGAAGAATGCGGCGGCTGTTGGCGGCGAAGATGCGGTGCTGAAGCAATCGATCGATGAGATGGAGGGCTTTGTCGAGCGCCAGCTGCGTCGCGCCCGCGTTGCAGCGCGCGCAGAAGCCAGCGCCGGCGCTACGATTGCGTACCGCACGCCGGTGCTGAAGAACCTCGAAGACCTCGTCTTCATGATGGAGCAGCGCTACGACAGCACCAAGGCGATGGACATTTCCATCGAAGCCGAGGGCGATGTCACGTTCCGCGGCGAGCGCGAAGATTTGCTCGAGATGGCTGCGAACCTGATCGACAACGCCTGCAAGTACGGCACGAGCCAGGTTATCGTGCGTCTGTTGCCGGCGTTCGACTCAAAGGGGCTGTTCGAGATCGTCGTCGAGGACGATGGGCCGGGGCTTTCCGAGGAACAGATCGCGCGCGCCATGGAGCGCGGCGCCCGCCTTGATGAAGCCGCGCCAGGGCAGGGTCTTGGACTTTCTATCCTCACTGAAACGGTCGAGCTTTACGCCGGTGAGCTTCTGTTTGAGCGCGGCCAGCTCGGCGGGCTCAAAGCGCGCCTGCGGTTGCCGGCCACCGACTAAGCCTGCGGCGTCCGCGCCGGTTTCAAGACAGGGCGAACCGCGCTACCCACTCGCCCCGTGTTGACGCCCATTATCGTCATGCTTGTTGGCGTGCTGTTTGCCGCCGCCGCCGCGTTTTGGACGCTGCGCGCGGCGCGCCGTGCGGGCGGCAATCCGGCGACGGGGCGTTTGGTGCTGTTGGTGAGCGCGGCCGCGAGCGTGGTTGCGCTCGGCGTCTATCTCATAAATGGCCGCCCCGACCTGCCCGGCGGTGCGTACGCTGAACGCATCGCGGCTTTGAAGCAGCGTCCGAGCGAAACTTACAACGCAGACGAATGGCTCGCCGTTCTGGCCGACGACGCGCGCGCCAATCCTTCCGATCCGTGGCCGATGCTCGCGACTGGCGAGGTACTGTTGCGCACCAATCGTCCGCAGGAAGCCGCCCGCGCGTTCGATACGGCGCTGCGGCGAAACCCACGTTCGGTGGACGCGCTTATCGGTGTCGCGCGTTCGATCGCGCTCATCGAAGGACGCTTCACGCCGGAGGCGCTGGCTTTCCTCGAACAAGCCAGCACGCTCACCGATGATCCCGCGCCTTGGATTTATCGCGCGATGGCGGCGATGGAGTCTGGGCGCGAAGCCGACGCGCGCAATATGTGGCGCGAAGCCTATTCTCGCATGAGCAGCGAAGATCCGCGCCGCGAAATGGCGCGCCGTTTTTCGACCGGGCAGCAACAGCCATGAGCAAGATGCGCCGTCGCGATCAGCGTTTGATGATTATTGGCGTTGCAGGCGCTGTGCTGGTGCTCGCCGCCACGCTGACGTTCGCGGGTCTGCGGGACTCGGTCGTCTATTTCGTCGCGCCGTCGGATCTTTCGGGCAAAGCGCAGCCGGGGCAGCGCGTGCGTTTGGGCGGACTTGTCGTCGAAGGTACGGTGCTGGCGCAAGCGAACATCACAACATTCGCCGTCACCGATGGCGCGACGTCGGTGCAGGTGCGTTACGAAGGCCAGTTGCCGGATCTCTTCCGTGAAGGCCAAGGCGTCGTCTGCGAAGGCACGTGGCAACCCGGCCAAGCGCTTGAGGCAGAGCGTGTGTTGGCCAAGCACGATGAAAACTACATGCCGCGCGAAGTCGCCGAGGCGCTCAAGGAGCGCGGCGAGTGGAAGGGCGGCGACAGGCCATGATCGCCGAGATTGGTGCGTTCGTTGCGGCGCTGGCGCTGGCGCTCTCGCTCGCGCAGGGCGGATTGGGCTTGGCTTACGCGAACAGCGAAGCGCGCGCCGCCGCTGCTGCCGCGCTCGCGCAAGCCGCTGCGCTCTGCTGCGCAATTGCGTTCGCGCTGCTCATCACGTTGTTCTTGCAGTCTGACTTCACCGTGGCTGTGGTCGCCGCCAATTCGCATATCGACAAACCGCTGATCTACAAAATCGCCGGCGCCTGGGGTAACCACGAAGGCTCCATGCTTCTGTGGTGTTTTGTGTCGGCACTGTTTGGCGCGATTTTCGCCAGCGTGCGCGGCAAGCAATCGCTCGGGCTTTGGTCGCGTACGATCGGCGTGCAGGGTTTGGTGACCGTCGGCGCGCTGATCTACACGCTGTTCTTATCGAACCCGTTTGCACGCCTCGATCCTGCACCGTTTGTAGGCAGCGGTCTCAATCCGCTTTTGCAAGATCCCGCGCTCGCTGTGCATCCGCCGCTGCTTTATATGGGCTATGTGGGCATGAGCGTGCCGTTCTCGCTTGCGCTGGCGGCGCTGATTGAGGGCCGGGCTGATCAGGCTTGGGCGCGGGCGTTGCGGCCGTGGACACTGATCGCGTGGACGTGTCTCACACTTGGCATCGGGCTTGGTTCGTATTGGGCTTACTACGAACTCGGTTGGGGCGGCTGGTGGTTCTGGGATCCGGTCGAGAACGCGAGCTTCATGCCGTGGCTGGTTGCCGCCGCGCTTGTGCACTCGGCAATCGTAACGGAGCGTCGCGGCTCCCTCGCGAGTTGGACGATCCTTCTTGCGATCATGGGCTTTGGCCTTGCTTTGCTCGGCACGTTCCTCGTGCGCTCCGGCGTGCTGACATCGGTTCACGCATTTGCGGTTGATCCCAAGCGCGGCATCGCGGTTCTGATCCTACTGGGCGTCGCGCTTGGCGCTGGTTTTGGTTTGTACGCGTGGCGCGCACCGAAGCTCGCTCAACCTTCCGGTTTCGCCGCTGTCAGCCGCGAGAGCATGCTTGTCTGGAATAATTTCGGGCTCGCTGTTGCTGCGGGCGTCGTCCTGATCGGCACGATCTATCCGCTGCTTGTTGAAGCACTGGGCGGCGGGCTCATTTCCGTCGGGCCGCCGTTCTTCAACGCGACTGTCGCGCCGTTGCTGGCAATGCTGTTTCTGTTGCTGCCGCTCGGCCCGATGTTGACGTGGCGCGTGGGGGACATACGCGGCGCGTTGCTGAAGCTTGTGCCTGCTATCGTGCTTGCGCTCATCACGCTCATTGCCACACTGGTGCTGACGCAATGGCGGGCTGCGCCAGCGCTTGGCTTGATGCTCGGCGTCTGGCTTGTCGCTGGTGGCCTCAGATATGTCTGGACGCGGTCCAACGTGGCACGGGAAGCTTTCTGCCAAGATTGTTATTCTCCACTCGCCGTCTGGTCCATGAGTTTGGCGCACATTGGCGCTGGTGTGCTGACGCTTGGCGCCGTCGCCGAGACCGCGTTCCGCACGGAGACCGCCGTTGCTCTTGCTCCTGGAGAGGGCGTCGCATTTGCAGGCCGCCGTGTCACGTTGCTCGACGTTGGCAGCACCGAGGGACCGAACTATTCAGCGACGCGCGCCAATTTCCGCGTCGATCAGACCAATGGCGCCAGCAGCGTCTCGGCTGAGCGGCGCTATTTCACGACGTCGCCGATGCCGACGACAGAGGTTGGCATACTCAGCGGCTTCGATGGCGATCTTTACCTCGCGCTTGGCGAGCAAGTGCGCGGCAGCGAAGGCGCATGGACGGTGCGGCTCTATCACAACCCGCTCGTCCAGTTCATTTTCATCGGCGTTATTCTAATGGCGCTGGGCGGCGCGCTGAGTCTGGTGTCGCTCGCGCGCAAACGAGCGGCGGCATGAGCCTCGTTGTGCTTCTGCTGGCTGCGGCCACGCCCGCTGCGATCGGCGATCCGGCGCAAGAGACGCGTGCGCAGGCGCTCGATCTCGAAATCCGCTGCGTGCAGTGCGAGAACGAGCCCATCGCGCAATCGACCGCCGAGATCGCGGGCGACATGCGCGCGCTGGTGCGTGAGCGGATCGCGGCTGGCGACAGCGACGAGGAAATCCGCGCCTTCTTCCGCCGCCGCTATGGCGACTACGTCCTGTTCCGCCCCCCATTCGATGCTCGCACCTGGGCGCTTTGGGCCGCGCCCTTGCTGCTTGGCGGCGCGGGGCTTGCCGCGATCTTGGCTGGGCGCAGGAGGCGAAGGGCCGCAGCCGTGGATTTCGTACCTGAAGAGGGTGAACGATAAAGGTCGCGCGAGCCCTGCTGTTCGTCGCGCAAGTTGCTGAATGTCCTAAAAAAGCCGCCGGGTTCGGCCCCAATCCATCCCAACTTTGCCCCAAACGGCTCTTAACCACCGGCCTCTGGCGCCGAACTAGGGCTTGAAACCGAGCCGGGCTAAGCCTCCAATTGCTGCAGCGTCCTCCCAAGGGTTCAAAATTCATGACTGAAGTCGTCTCGATGAAGTACCTCCGCCGCACTCTGATTGCCGGTGGTGCGACCCTGGCGTTGTTTGCCGGGTTCGCAGCGCCCACGCTGCTCTCCGCCACGGCTCAAGAAATCAACCCGAGCGCCGTCGCGCCGCCGCATGGCGCACCGTCCAGCTTCGCTGATCTCATTGAGCGCGTTCGTCCGGCGGTCGTGTCGGTCACCGTGCGCCAGCGACCGGACGCCGTGCAGGAGCAACAGCTCGAAGGCCTGCCGCCGGGCTTTGAAGAATTCTTCCGCGGCCGCCCTGGCCGTCCGAACGGTCCGGCGCCGACGTCGCTCGGCTCAGGTTTCTTCGTCAGCCAAGACGGCACCATCGTCACCAACCACCACGTCATCGAAGGCGCCGAAGAAATCACCATCCACACCAGCGATGGTCGCGATCTTCCGGCTGACATCGTCGGCTCCGACGAAGCCACCGACATCGCCGTGCTGCGCATCCGTGGCGGCGGTCGGTTCCAGTATGTGACATTCGATGACGCGAGACATGTCCGCGTCGGCGATTGGGTCGTCGCGGTCGGCAACCCGTTCGGTCTCGACGGCACGGCGACCGCCGGCATCGTCTCGGCCATGGGCCGTACCGATGCGGGCTCGTCTGCCTACGTCGACTACATGCAAATCGACGCGCCGATTAACCGCGGTAACTCGGGTGGCCCAACGTTTGACCTAGCTGGCAACGTCATAGGTGTGAACAGCGCCATCTTCTCGCCGACAGGCGGCAACGTCGGCATCGGCTTCGCCATCCCGGCCAACACCGCAAACGCGATCGTTCAGCAAATCGTACGCAGCGGCCGCGTTACCCGCGGCTGGATCGGCGTTTCGATCCAAGCGCTCGACCAAGATCTGGCATCGAGCCTCGGTCTTGAAGAACCGCGCGGCGCGCTCGTTGGCAGCGTCACGCCTGATGGCCCGGCCGCTCGCGCCGGAATCCAACAAGGCGACGTCATCCTGACGTTCAACGGCGACCAAATCGAAAACAGCCGCGATCTGACGCAACGCGTCGGTGCGACAGCGATCGGCGCCACCTCGCGCGTCGAAGTGCTCCGCAACGGCCGCCGTCAAACGCTGAACCTGCGTCTCGGCGAACGTCCGGCTGAGCAAACGCTCGTCGCGAACAACACGCCGCCGAACGCTACGCCGCAGCCTGACCGCGAAGAAAGCGGCGGCGTTGCGCAAAGCTCGCTTGGTGTGTCGACGCGTCCGCTGACGGCCGAAGACCGCACGCGTCTTGCGCTCGCCGCGAACGACAACGGCCTCGTCATCACGTCCGTCGAGCCGACCAGCGATGCGGCGCAAAAGGGCATCCGCCCCGGCGATGTGATCATGCAGGCCGGTGGCCGTTCGGTTCGCACTGCCGCTGAGTTGACCACGGCCGTCGAAGCGGCGCGCCGCGCCAACCGTCCGTTGCTGCTGCAAGTCGGCAACCGTGCGGGCCGCGGGTTCGTCGCAGTCGATGTGGGTGGGCAATGAGGAGGGACAATATGAGGGTTCTCCTGGTTGAGGACGATGCCGAGATGGCCGCAAGCCTGAAGGCGTCGCTCAGCGCCGACGACCATGAGGTCGAAGTCGCGGGCGACGGCGAATTGGGCCACTCGATGGCCTCAGGCGGCAGCTACGACGTGATCGTGCTCGATCGCATGTTGCCGAAGAAGTTGGGTGTCTCGGTCGTGCGTGAGCTGCGCGACCAAGGCGTCTCGACACCGGTGCTGATCTTGTCGGCGCTGCATGACGAAGATCACCGCATCGAAGGCCTCAATGCCGGGGCCAACGATTATCTCGGCAAGCCGTTTTCGACGCGCGAACTACTGGCGCGCGTTCGGGCGCTTTGGAACGGCCGCGATCGCGAGCCGCAAACCAAGCTCGCCGTCGGTGATCTCGAGATGGATTTGTTGGCGCGCACCGTGAAGCGCGGCGGCAAGAAGCTCGATCTGCAGCCGCGCGAATTCCGGCTGCTTGAGTACCTCATGCGCCACTCGGGGCAGACCGTGACGCGCAAGATGCTGCTCGAAAACGTCTGGGATTATCATTTCGATCCTCAGACGAACGTCATCGACGTGCATATTTCTCGCCTGCGGTCGAAAATCGATCGTGATTTCGCGCAGTCTCTTTTGCACACCGTGCGAGGATCAGGCTATCGACTGGAGGCATGAGGCCAAGCCTCTCGCTTCTTCGGACCACCACATTCCGGCTTGCACTCGTGCAGGCCGGGATTGTGCTCGTCTTCGTCCTCGCGCTGCTGGGCTATGTCTATTTCGCCACCGTCGGCCAACTCAACGCTGACTCCGATCTTTTAGCTGATCAAGAATATGCCGCGCTCGACCGTGCCTACGGCGAGGGTGGCATTCGGCGTTTGAACCAAGAGGTGGTTGAGCGCGCCGCCCGCCAGGGTCCGCTGCTCTACGTGCTGGCCGAGAGCAATGGCGCCGTCATCACCGGCGACTTCCAACAATTACCGCAGACGCCGGCGGGCGCGGCTGAGCGCGTGGACTTTTCGTTTGAGCGCGTAGACGAAGAGGGCAACGCCATTCGCGGCCGCGCGCGCGGGCAAGTGGGCCGCTTGCTCAACGGGCCGATCCTGCTGGTGGCGCGTGATCTCGGCGATAGCGCGCTCATTTCTGGCCGCATCACCAGCGCGCTCTGGACGGTGGCGTTGTTGGGCGTCGTGCTCTCCATCGCCAGCGGGTTGATTGGCTCTTGGCTCGCGTCGCGCCGCGTCGAGGCGCTTGCGGCCACCGCGCATGACGTCATGAGCGGCGACATGACACGGCGCGCGCCGGTGCGCGGCGAGAACGATGAGTTCGACGCACTCGCCATCGCCATCAACGCCATGCTCGATCGGCTGCAGCATCTGATGCAAGTGTCGCGCACCGCGGGCGACGCGATCGCGCACGATCTTCGCTCACCGCTGACGCGCTTCCGTCAGAAGCTTGAGGCGGCGCTAGAAACGCCGCCGAACACTGACGCCGACCGCGATGCGCTGCGCGTAGCGCTCGAAGAAGCCGATAGCGTGTTGGACACCTTCGCCGCGGTGTTGAAGCTCGCGCGCGTCGAAGGCAACGTCACCTGGCGGTTTGAGCGCGTGAACGCCACCAACATTTTGCGTGAACTGGTCGATTTCTACGAGCCAGCCGCCGAAGACGTGCAACGCACGCTCAAAGGCGAAGTGGAGGATGGGCTCTACATTTCCGGCGAGCCGGGTCTGTTCACGCAGGCGGTTTCAAATCTTATCGAGAACGCGCTGAAGTATACTTACGAGAATGGTCGCGTAGAGCTGCGCGCCGTACGCCGCCCCGATGGCCGCATCGAGATTGCAGTCTCGGACGATGGCCCTGGAATCTTGCCGGAGGATCGTGACCGCGTGCTTGATCGCTTCGTGCGCCTGGAAAGCGCACGCTCAACGCCTGGCGCTGGTCTGGGCCTGAGCTTGGTTGCGGCTGTTGCTCGGCTTCACAAAGGCGGATTGCATTTGCGCGATGGACTGGGCGGACAAGGTGAGCGCAAAGGCCTCGGCGCCGTGCTGGTTCTGCCGGCAATGGCGAACGCATGATCCACGCTGTCCGCCCCGCGCTCGCCAGCGAACATGGCCCGGACGCCTTCGCTGGCTCCGTTTGGCAGCAAGCTTCGGCGGCGGCCGCGTCGCATGCGCCGTACCTGCGGCCGCTTGATGCTCCGCCGCCAGGATTTGCTGACATCGCCCGATGAACGCTGGGCCGAGCGGATTTTGCACGAGGCTATCAGCGCCGCCGAGGCGATCGCTTTGGCGCCGCCGCCGATCGAAGAAGCGATGGTGATCCTGCGCCGCGCCAAGGATGCCGCGCATCTTTCAGCGGCGCTCGCTGACCTATCACGCACGTGGCCGCTCATGCAGGTCACGGGCGCGATGACCAAGTTCGCCGATGCCTCGCTGCGCGCCGCAATGGCAGTCGCTGCGGCTGAAAGCGCAAAACGCGGAGACATCGTTGCTGGCGCGTTCGACACGCAGACCGGTCCGGCGCCGGGCGTGGCGCTCATCGCGATGGGCAAGATGGGCGCGGGCGAACTCAACTATTCCAGCGATATCGATTTTTCAGTGTTCTTCGACTCTGAAAAGCTCGCGGCAGCTGGAGCGCGTGAACCTCGCGTCGCTGCCGTCCGCTTAGTGGCGCCGCTGGTGCGCACGCTCGAAGAGGTGACGCCAGACGGCTACGTTTTCCGTACCGATTTGCGTTTGCGCCCCGATCCAGGCTCAACGCCCGTCGCAGTCTCCATCGCCTCGGCGGAGCACTATTACCAGAACGCTCGGCCAGAACTGGGAGCGCGCTGCATTCATCAAAGCGCGCGCCGTCGCCGGCGATCGCGACGCAGGCGCCGAATTTCTAAGCTCCCTCGTGCCGTTCATCTGGCGCAAGCATCTGGACTTCGCCGCCGTCGAAGATGTGCACTCGATCAAGCGACAAATTCTCTCTGCCCACAAAAGTGCCGAGCTGGGCGAGCCGGTGTTCGACGTCAAACTCGGCCGAGGCGGCATTCGCGATATCGAGCTCTTCGCGCAGACACAGCAACTCATTCTCGGCGGTCGCAACAAGAAGCTCCGCTCGCCGCATACGCTTGAAGCGCTAAGCGATCTCGTGGGCGCCGGTGCGATTTCGGAAGAGGCGCGCGATGCGTTGCGCGAAGCCTACGTCTTCTTCCGCGAAGTCGAGCACCGCATCCAGATGCTGGAGGACGCGCAAACTCATCGCGTGCCCGCCGATCCCGATACGCGCGCTCACGTCGCCGCACTCGCAGGCTTCGAAACGCTGGCTTCGTTTGACGAAGCATTGATCGAGCGCCGTCGCATCGTGTCCGAGATTGATCACCAGCTGTTCGGCGACAACAGACGCAGCCTCGCCGATCCGATGGGTAGCCTTATCTTCACCGGCGTTGAGGATCAGCCGGAGACCCTGAACACTATTGCCAAACTCGGCTTCACCGATCCTGCGGCTGTCAGCCAAACTATTCGCGGCTGGCACCATGGCCGCGTCCGCGCCATGCGCTCGGAGCGCGCGCGCGAACTGTTGACGCGGCTCACACCGAAACTGCTCCGCGCGTTCTCCAATGCGGGCGACGCAGATCAAGCTTTTGCGCGTTTTGCTTCCTTCTTCGGTTCGCTCTCGGCTGGCGTCCAAGTGCTCGCGCTGCTGGACGCGCGCCCCAAATTCCTCGACCTGATCGCGCGGGTGCTCGCGCTCGCGCCGAAGCTCGGTGACAAGCTCGCGCGCCGGCCAGCTTTGCTCGATGCCCTGATTGAACCGCGCTTTGCGGTGCCGCTCGGCCAAGACCCGCCGGGCTCGCGTATGTTTGAACTGCGCGATCGCCTGACCGACGCCGACAGCTTTGAGGCAAAGCTCAACACGGCGCGCCGCTTCCATCGCGAGGAGGCGTTCCGGATCGCCGTTCAAATCCTCGAACAATCCGCCACCGCCGAGCAGGCCGGCGCTGCATACGCCGACTTGGCCGAGAGCTGCGTCGTCGCCATGGCGGACGCGGCGTTGGAAGAAGTGGAGCGTCAACAGGGTCCGCAGCCGGGCAGTTTCACCGTGCTCGCACTCGGCAAGTTCGGTGGCCGCGAATTGGCTGAGGATTCTGACCTCGACCTTATGTTGGTCTACGACGCACCGGCGGAAAACGCGTCGCCGTCCGATTTCTATACGCGTCTAACGCAACGTCTCATAAGCGCGCTCTCGGCGCCGACGGAGGAAGGCGCGCTCTACGAGATTGACACCAAACTTCGTCCGTCAGGATCGAAGGGGCCGGTCGCGGTTCGTCTGTCGTCGTTCGAGCGCTACTACGCCGAGGAGGCCTGGACATGGGAGTTGCAGGCGTTGACGCGGCTCCGCCCCGTCGCTGGTGACCCGGCGCTCGGCCAGCGCGCACTCGATACGGCGCGTGCAGCGATCGCGCGACCGCACGATCGCGCCAAAATTCTTGCCGATGTCGCCGACATGCGAACCCGCATGGATCGCGAGCGCCCGAGCCGCAGCGTCTGGGACTTGAAGCTCTCGCCTGGCGGTTTCGTCGACATCGAGTTTGCCGCACAAGCGCTGCAGCTCACCGCAGCGGACAGTGCTGTTATCGCTGCGAATACGGGTGACGCGCTCGCTAAGCTCGTCGCCAAAGCCCTGCTTCAGTCAGACGCCGCCGCGCGGCTTGATAGCGCCTGGCGTCTGCTGAGCTCTTTGCAACAGACGCTTCGGATCGCGGCGTCCGGTGAGTTCAGTCTGGGCGCCGCGCCCAAGCCGTTGGTCGGGCGGTTGGTCGCGCTTGCGGATGTTTCGGGCGGCGAGGAACTCGAAACTCTGCTACGCGCCACCCAGGCAGCGGTCCGTGCCGATTTTCTGCAGATCGTCGGCGACGGATCACGGCCCGACGCCCGTTAAACGCAAAACCACCAACGGAGTGCGATGGAAGCTAGCGTTGCATGATCGATCCGGACGCAGACCTCGTCCGGAGCGCGGGAGCGGGCGATCAGCGCGCTGCCGAAGCGCTCGTGCGCCGTCATCTGCCTAAGATGGTCGGTGTCGCGCGGCGCATGCTGAGCGATTCCGCCGAAGCTGAAGACGTTGCGCAGGAGGTGTTTTTGCGCGTGTGGCGCGAGGCGCCGCGTTGGAAGCCGGGCCAAGCCAAGTTCGAAACGTGGATGCACCGCGTCGCGCTCAACCTTTGCTACGATCGCCTGCGCCGCCGCCGCGAGAAAACCGACCCTGACGCCGGCATTGCTGTGGCCGATACGCGGCCGCTCGCCAGTGACGAGTGGTTGGCGCGCCAACGCGCTGCAAAGGTGCATATGGCTTTGGCCGCACTGCCAGAACGCCAGCGCGCCGCGATCGCGTTGGTGCACTTCGACGAAATGAGCAACATTGCCGCGGCGGAAATACTCGAGATCAGCGTTGAAGCTCTTGAGTCGTTGTTGGCGCGTGGACGGCGCGCGCTGAAGGCCGCCTTGGCAGACGTAGCGCAGGATTTGAGGGGTGGTGCAGAGGGCGGCTCATGACGAAGAAGGAAGAGAGCATGGACCGGGAGCGGTTCGCCAACTTGCTGGACGCTTACGGTGCGGATTTTCGGCGCTGGCCGGCGCAGATGCGCGCCGAGGCAGCCGTGTTTGCCGCGCAGGATGCTGAGGCCGCGGCTCTGGTCGCGGAGGCGCACCGTTTCGACGCAGTGCTCGATAGCGCCCGTGACGATAACCCCGTTTCGCATGATCTCGCTGCGCGTATTCTTGCCGGCGCTCCACGCGCTCAACGCCCGGCGTTCGATCGCCGCGCTTTGTTGGCGCTTGCGGCCTGCGCTGTGTTCGGTGTCGTGATCGGTTATGGCGGCGGCATGCTGGCGCCCGCACCCGCCGAGGATGATTCATATTTCTCGATGGCGTTCGAAGCGCCGTCAGCGTTTGAGGACGAAGGATGAGCGAGTCTCGTTTTCCCTGGCGCACGCTGCTGTTTGCGTCGGTTGCGCTGAACCTGCTTGTGGTTGGCGCTGTCGCGGGCGCGTGGAGCTCGGGCGTGCGGCTTGAGCGCGAAGGCGACGACCGCGCCGTTGTCTCGCGCTTACCTGGGCCGGGCGCATTCTTGCGCGCGCTGCCGCCCGAGGTGCGCGACACCATGCGCGATGATCTTGCGACGACGTGGACGCAATCGCGCGAGTTGCGTCAGGGGGCGATGCAGGCGCGCCGCGATGCGTTCGCTGCGGCTGAACAGGAGCCATACGATGCAGCGCGCGCGTGCGCGCTGCGTTTGAGCGGCTGCGTGCTGCCGACCAAGCCGCGATCGGTGTCTTTCAGAACAACGTTATCGATGGTTTGGCGGAACTGACGCCTGAGCAACGGCGCGATGCGCTGCAGGCGCTGCGTCGCGCCGCGCCTGCAGCGCGCCGGGAAGGCGTGGGCCCGGCTCGTGATGGCGAGGCGCGGCCTACGCTATCACCCGAGCGTCGCGAGGAAATCCAAGAGCGCCGTCAGGAACGGCGCGAGCGTTGGCGTGAACGGCGTGAGGAGCGATTGCGCCAGAATAGCCCGCAACCCTAAGCGTGCTTACTCGGCTGCGGTCGCTTCCGCTTCGCGGTGGCCGCCAAACGTGCGTGGCAGCGTGACCGTCACGATGGTGCCGCGGCCGACTTCGCTTTGGATCGAAAGCTTGCCGCCGTGCATCTCGACCAGCGACTTGGTGAGCGCGAGGCCCAAGCCTGTGCCGTGATGGTTGCGCGTGAGTTCTTGCTCAACTTGCTCGAACGGGCGTGCAAGGCGCGGCAGATGCTCGGGCGGGATGCCGCAACCGGTATCGACCACGCGAAGCGTAATGCCCTGCGAATTGCCGCGGCCATGCACCATGATCGCGCCTTGATCAGTGAACTTCACAGCGTTCGACAGCAGGTTCAGCAGGATCTGTTTCACCGCACGGTGATCGGCTTCGATCTCACCGAGGTCTTCCGCGTCGATGACCAGCGACAAGCCTTTGTCCTCGGCCTTGCGCTTGGTGAGGCGCGCGGCCTGTTCGATCACAACCATCGGATCGAGCGGTTTCGGTGTCAGCGTCAGCTTGTTAGCCTCGATCTTCGCCATGTCGAGGATGTCGTTGATCAGATCGAGCAGGTGGGTGCCGCTGTCGTAGATGTCGTTGGCGTACTGTTTGTATTGCGCATTGCCGATCTCGCCGAACAGCTCCTTGGCCATGATCTCGGAGAAGCCGATCACGGCATTGAGCGGCGTGCGCAGTTCGTGGCTCATGTTCGCGAGGAACGTCGACTTTGCGAGACTGGCCTCTTCGGCCTTCTGACGCTCTTCGTGCGCTTCTTTGGCGAGCGCCTTGATCCGGTATTCCTGCGTTTCAGCGCGGCTCAGCGCGTCGGAGAGGCGGCGTTCGTTCTTCGCGAGTTCCTCTTCCTTGCGCTTCAGCGGTGTGATGTCGACGCCGACCGTGATGATGCCGCCGTCTGCGGCGCGGCGCTCAACGATGTGCAACCACTCGCCGGTCACGAGTTCGATAATGCGGACATCCGGGTTCGACGGATCGTTCTTTTCGCGGCGGATGCTGGACGTCGCGGCAGCTGCGACGGCTTCATAAGAGGCGCGCATGCGCAGAATGTCGGGGCCGAGGCAGAAGGCCTTGGCGAAGCTGTGGTTCCAGAGCAGCAAGCGGCGGCGTGAATCCCAGAGCGCGAACGGGCCGGAGAAGTTGTCGATCGCGGCGCGGAGTTGTTGCTCGAGGCGCGACACGCGTGCTTCGGCTTCATGGCGTTGCGTTGCGTCGATCACTGTGCCGAACACGCGCGTTTCGCTGCGGCCGCTCGCGTCCTCTACGGCGGTGCCGCGCGCTTCGATCCACGCCAGGCCGCCACCGCGCGTCACGCGGAAGCGTGCGTCGAGCAGACCGGATTGGCGCGCGCGGCGGAATTCTTCTTCAACGCCAAAGCGATCTTCGGCGACAATCAGTTCAAGCAGTTCGCGCAAGCCCAGCACGTCACGCGGTGCGCCGAGCAAGCCAGCGGCACGCTCAGAAAGCTGAACCTCATCAGCGGCCGGACGCCACTCAAGCACACCGACTTTCGCGCCATCGGCAGCGATCTGGAAATGCGCTTCGGCGCGCTCGGCTTCCGCTTCGGCGAGGCGAGCGCGCTGCGCGTTCTGGCGCATAAGCAGATAGAGCACCGCCATCGCGGCGAGCGGCGCTGCCGCCACGAGGGCGAAGCGCAGAAACGCCGCCAGCCAGAGATTGAGTTCGCCCGGCGCCGGCGCTGCGGCCATGACGCTGAGATTCCCAATTTGCGCTGCAGATTCTGCCGCCACCCAGGCTTCGCCGTGACCGTCGCGGATGAGCGCGCCGTCATCACCGGCACGTGCGGCGGCGAGCACCTGCTGCTGCGCACGTGCGCCAGCTTGCTGCAGGGCAGGCGAAGCATAGAGGATCGCGCCGTCACTCGAAGCGATCAGCACGCGTGCATTTTGCTCAAGTTCAGGCAGGAGCAGCGCGGGATCGATGATGGTGACAATGGCGTGGTCGCCGAGATTGCGCACGATCGCCGGCGCAGTCGGCAATTCGCCCATGCCCGGCGCCCCGACCCACAGTTCAGCGCCATTAGCGGCGCGCATAGCAGCCGCGACCAAGCTTTGTTGCGTGGGATCAGTGATCGCTTCGATGCCGCCATTGCGGGTGACGATGGCCGCGGCATTGGCAGGGCGTGATGCCGCGGACGCGTTGGCGATTGCGGCAGGCGCTGTGCCGCCTGCGCGCGCAAGATTGGCGACGCCGGCGCTTGCGCCCATTGCGATCGCGAGGTTGGCGTTGACACGCTCGGCGATCAAACCGGCGGCTGATGATTGAACAGCAATGATCGTGTCCGCAGCATTGTCGTGATGCGCGCGAATTTGCGCGGCGATCGCCGCGAAGAACGCAGTGACGAACACCAACGCAAGCACAATGAAGGCCCGGTTGGACTTGTCAGGCGCAGCGCCTTGCGGCGCTTCGTGAGCATTGTCGTTCGACACAAGTATTCCCCGGCCGCCCCGAATCGCCGTTCGGAATCCTGAAGAGTCTGAATTGTAACGGGTCGGTAAACGCTCTGTCGATGCGCGCACTGGAAAGGCTGCCCACGCAAATGCGCGGGTTACCCATTTGCCGCACATGTTGATAACTACGCGAGCGTGCGCTCAACCATTTCTCGCGTGTTCTTCGATAGTTGCGGAAGCGAAGCGAGTTGTTCCAGCGCTTTGCGCGCGTGTTCCTGACGCTGTGGATCGAATCGCCGCCACGATTCGAAGGGTGTCAAGAGTCGCGCAGCGAGTGCTGGGTTAATGGGATCGATGGTTTCCGCGAGCGACGCGATGAAGCGGTAGCCATCGCCGCTGCCATTGTGGAACGCGCGCGGGTTGCGCATCGCGAACGCAGCCGCGAGCGAACGCACGCGGTTGGGGTTCTTTAAATTGAACTCGGCGTGCGCGCGCAGTTTGTCGACGCGTGCTAGCGCGTCCGTGCGCGGTGATGACGCCTGCACGGCGAACCACTTGTCGATGACGAGTGGGTTTGCCTGCCAACGTTCGTAGAACTTGCTGAGTGCTTCATCGAAGGCAGGGCTCTCGGCGGCGCCGAGCGCTTCGAGCGCCGCTACAGATTCGGTCATGCTCTGCGCATCGTAATAGGCGTCCGTTAGCGCTTGGCTTGGGCCGAGCGAGGACAGCAGATCGAGCGCCGCGCTCTTGAGTGAACGGCGACCGGCGGCATCCGCGCCTGGCGAGAACGGTACTTCGCCTTTGGTGCGAGCGATGGCTTCGAGGCGCTCGCGCAAGGCGCTGGCGACGGCCCGGCGGAGATCTTCGCGCGATTGGAAGAGCTTTTCCGGATCGGGCGCTTTGGTGGACAGAATCAATTCGCTCAGATCGGGCAGGCGCAATGCCAGCGCAGCGAATGCCGGATCTTCCTGTGCGCGATCTAATTCGCGCCCGAGCGCAGTCGTTAGCGCCGCAACTGAAGCGCCGCTCTCGCCGAGCATGATCGCGCGCGCCAGCGTTTGGCCGGCTTCCCAGCGCGTGAATGGGTCCGGATCGTGGGCCATTTGCGCGAGCCGCGCTTGCGGTGTGAGGTCATCGTCCAACGTGACCGGCGCGGAGAAGCCGCGCACGACGGAGACGATTGGTTCTTCCAGCACGTCGCTGAAACGGAAGGTCGCCTGCGCGTCCTCCAGCACTGTGCGGTGTTCGGTGCGCGAGATCGTGTCGCCTTCGATCTTCGAGGCGATGATCGCGCCGTCAGGGCTGATGAATCCGATCTGGAGCGGGATCGGCGCCGGCAGCTTATGCGGTTGACCTGGCGTCGCCGAGAGACGCTGCGAAACGTCCAGTTGATATGTTCGCGCCGTTTTGTCGTAGACGCCGCGCACCTTCAGCGCCGGCGTGCCGGCTTGCTCATACCAGCGCATAAAGGTGTCGAGGCTCGTGCTGGAGGCTTCTTCAAAGCAGGCGATGAAATCTTCGACTGTTGAAGCGGTGCCATCGCGTCGCTCGAAATAGAGTTGCATGCCGCGATTGAACGCGTCCTCGCCGATGATCCGCTTCAGCATGCGGATCACTTCGCCGCCCTTTTCGTAGACGGTTGCAGTGTAGAAGTTGTCGATCTTCTGATAGGTCGACGGTCGCACTGAGTGCGCAAGCGGGCCGGCGTCTTCGCCGAATTGGCGGGCACGCAGGCGCTTTACGTCCTTGATGCGTTGAACGGGACGCGAGCGTTGGTCGGCGCTGAACTCTTGCTCGCGATAGACGGTGAGACCTTCCTTCAAGCACAGCTGAAACCAGTCGCGGCAGGTGATGCGGTTGCCGGTCCAATTGTGGAAGTATTCGTGGCCGACGACGGCTTCGATGGCTTCGAAGTCTACATCGGTCGCGGTGTCTGCGTCCGCGAGGATCAGCGACGAGTTGAAGATGTTGAGGCCTTTGTTCTCCATCGCGCCGAAATTGAAGTCGCGGACGGCGACAATGTTGAACACGTCGAGGTCGTATTCGCGTTTGAATGTGTCCTCGTCCCACTTCATCGAGCGCTTCAGCGCGTCCATCGCGTAGCCTGCGCGCGGCGCATCGCCTGGATCGACGTAGATACCGAGCGCGACTTTGCGTCCGCTCTGCGTCACGAATTGGTCGTGGATCGACTCGTATTTGCCGGCGCAGAGCGCGAACAGGTAGGCGGGCTTCGGATGTGGATCGACCCAGACGGCGAAGTGCTTGCCATCCGGCAGATCGCCGCTTTCGGTGAGGTTGCCGTTTGAAAGCAGCGTCGGGTAAGCGGCTTTGTCGGCTTCGATACGCACAGCAAAGCGTGCCATCACATCCGGCCGGTCGAGATAATAGGTGATGGTTCGGAAGCCCTCGGCTTCGCACTGCGTGCAAAAGCGGCCGCCGGACATGTAGAGGCCTTCTAGGTGCGTGTTCGTCGCCGGTGAAATGCGCGTGACGATATCCAAGAGGAACGATGCTGGCGGATTGTGAATGACAAGGCGGCCTGGTTCGACGCTGTATTGGTCGTCGCTCAGCGTATTGCCGTCGATGGCGATGCTCTGCAGCTCAAGCCGTTCACCGTTGAGGACGAGAGGGGCGGCGCCAGCGCTGCTGCGGCGCACATGGCTGCGCGCAGCGACGATTGTCGCCTCTGGTTCCAATGAGAAGACGAGCGCGATTTCGTCGATCAGATAGTCGGGCGGTTGGTAATCCGACAGACGGACAGTGACGTTCTCAGCGTCGCGCATTCAGGCCTCCAGGGAAGACCTGACATGAGCCGCGCGGACGCGAAAATCAATGCGGCTTGCGGCTTTATAGAGTCTGAGCAGGGCTATCCGCACGCGGCGCCGGCTCGTGATAGACGGCCGCCAAAGTCATCTCGGCTTGCTTGGCGAGATCTTGCAATTGGCCCGGCGTTTCATGCGGGTAATCTTGGGCGAACTCGATCAGTTCGCGGGCGACGCGCATGAGGCGCAGCGCGTTGGCGAACACGCGTGATTGATGCTCGACGCGTTGAGGATCGCGGTCGTATTCCGCCATCGGCACGCGCCAGCCGCCCCAATCCTTTTCATCGGTTACGACGACTGGGTAGGTGCCCGGATAGGGGTGGCGTGGATCGCGTGCTTCTTGTGACAAGCGGTTCACGGCTCGCAGGATGCGCCAGTTTTCCGTCTCGAGCAGGTCTGGCTTGTGCGGGTCTTTTTCTTCAGCGGCGAGTTCGTGCGCCTGGAAGTCGCGGCCGAGGCCGGTGTCGTAGGTGACGCGCAGCGGTTCTTCGACGCCCTTGACCCATTGCGGGTGGACGTTCTCGATCATCGCCCACGTCGCCACTGGCTTCACGTAGACGCGCTGGCCCTTATGGAAGACGGCCTTCGCCATAGGTACTCACCCCAAATTTGAAGGGACGAGCATAGCGCAGCGCCGTTGAGCCTTCGTGAACAGACGTTGACGCCAAGACACTCTTTCGCGCTTTCCAACGCGCGCGTTAGGATGGCGGCAACCATAACCCGGGAGGAACGGGGTGAATTTCGATTTTTCCGACGACCAAAAGTCGTTGAAGGACCAAGCGCGCAAGTTTCTGGCAGATAAGTCCGCCATCAAGGTCGTGCGCGGCGTTTTGGACGACGAGGCCAAATCTTATGACGAAGCGCTCTGGCGCGGCGTCGCCGAGATGGGCTGGCTGGGCGTTGCGATCCCAGAAGAGCACGGCGGTTTGGGGCTCGGGCGCCTTGAGCTTTGCGTGCTGGCCGAAGAGATCGGCCGCGCAGTGGCGCCGATCCCGTTTTCGTCGACCGTGTATTTCTTCGCTGAAGCTTTGATGCTCGCGGGCAGCGATGCGCAGAAAGCAGCGGTGCTGCCGAAGGTTGCCAGCGGCGAAACGATCGGGTGCTTCGCGTTGAGCGAAGGCCCCGGCGCGCCGACGGCATCGAGCATCAGCGCCAAGTTCGATGGCTCGACGCTGACCGGCGTGAAAATTCCGGTGACCGACGGCGATTGCGCGACGCATGCTGTGGTCGTCGCGAAGGATGGCGGCGGGGTTTCGCTGGTGCTGGTCGATCTCAATCAGCCGGCCGTCACGCGCACTACGCTGAAGACGCTCGATCCCACACGCGGTCACGCCAAGCTCGAGTTTAAAGGTGCGAAGGCTGAACGCCTCGGCGCTGCTGGGCAAGGTTGGGATCTCGCGGAGCAAGTGCTCGATCGTGCGGCGGTGCTGATTGCGTTCGAGCAAGTCGGTGGGTCGCAGGTCTGCCTGGAAATGGCGACCGAGTACGCGAAGAGCCGCTACGCCTTCTCGCGTCCGATCGGCTCGTTCCAGGCGATCAAGCACAAGCTCGCAGACATGTACGTGAGCATCGAGGTCGCGCGCTCAAACGCCTATTACGGCGCCTGGGCCCTCTCGACCGAAGCTGCGGAACTTCCGTTTGCCGCCGCCGCCTCGCGCGCGGCTGCAAGCGACGCCTATTACCGCGATTGAGCGGACGCTGCAGATGCGCGGCTTCATCCATCGCGCCGCCGCCGGTGAGGGCGTCGGTTTTGTGATGAGCCATGAAGCTGAAAGCGAAGCGGTTGAGCGTTTGGTCGAGACGATGCAGGCCGATAGCTGGAGCGGGCGCCCGCCTGCCTCAGAAGTTATCGACCTCTTTCACACCACATGTGAAGCGCGCGGCACTCAGCCGATCGCGCTGACGGAAGATGCAATCGTCGCCATTCGATCGGAGATCGATCGCTTGGCGGCAGAATGGTCCGCGCTCCCACGCGCGGCCGCATGACCGAGATTTGATCGGAGCGCACAATGGATTTCAACGACGCACCCGAAGAAGCAAAATTCCGCAGCGAAGCGCGCGCGTTTTTGGAAGCGAACCTGCAGCCGAAGAGCAACGATCAGGAGCGCCTGCAGCGCCGCTTGAAGCCGGCTGAGTATTTGAAGGCGGCGAAGGACTATCAGCGCAAGAAGGCCGAGGCTGGGTTTGCTGGCATCACCTGGGCCAAGGAGCAGGGCGGTCGCGGCCTGCCGCCGATCTATTCGGTGATCTTCAACCAGGAAGAAGGAAAGTTCGACGCTCCGTCCGCGCCGTTCTCAATCGGCCTCGGCATGTGCGTGCACACAGTGATTGCGTTCTCGGACGAAGCGACGAAGGATCGCTATGTCGCCAAAGCGCTGCGCGGCGAAGAAATTTGGTGCCAGCTCTTCTCTGAGCCCGCCGCAGGTTCGGACGTCGCCGCAGGCAAAACCAAAGCCGTCCGCGACGGCGATGATTGGATCATCAACGGCCAGAAGGTCTGGACCACCGGCGCGCAATTCTCTGACTTCGGCATTCTGCTGACGCGCACGAACCCGGACGTGGAGAAGCACAAAGGTCTGACGATGTTCATCGTCGACATGAAGCAGAAGGGCGTTGAGGTGCGCCCAATCCACCAGGCTTCCGGTGGCCGCGAGTTCAATGAGGTTTACTTCACTGACGTGCGCGTTCCGGATTCATGGCGCCTTGGCGATCCCGGCATGGGCTGGAACGTCGCGCTCGTCACGCTCATGAACGAGCGCCTCGCGGTCGGCGGCTCTTACGGTCCCGACTACAAGGAGATTTTCGACTTCGCCAAGGGTATCAACTCGCCGTCAGGCGATGGCACGCTCATTCAAGATGAGAGCTTCCGTCAAAAGCTCGCCGATTGGATCGTGCGGGCCGAGGGCTACAAGCTTGCGAAATTCCGCACGATGACGGCGCTGTCAAAGGGGCAAACGCCTGGTCCCGAAAGCTCGATCGGTAAAGTCATCAACGCCAATCAGATGATGGACATCGCCAACACCGCGATCGAGGCACAAGATCACTACGGCATCATCAACGATCCGGACCTCGCGCCGCTCGAAGGCGCCTTCCACCAAAGCTACATGTTCGCGCCCGGCCTGCGTATCGCCGGTGGCACTGATGAGATTTTGAAGAACATCATTGCCGAACGCGTGCTCGGTCTGCCGCAAGACGTGCGCGTCGATAAGGGCGTGGCGTTCAAGGATCTGCCGTCGGGGCGGTGAGATGGCCGGACGTCTCGAAGGAGCAGGTGGCGACGCGCTCTGTGGCTCGGAAACAAGTCGCATGAGCGATGAACCGCCTGAAGGCTTTGAACTCTTCACGCGCCCAAGCCCGCTGATCGATCCGTGGCGTCCGCTTTACGTGCAACGCCAAACCGATCGCATGGTGATCGGCGTGCGCCTGCGCGATCCGCATACGAATTCGCGCGCCACCGCACACGGTGGCTTGCTGGCTGCGCTCGCGGACCAAGCTATGGGCATGTCGTGCGGTGTGAAGCTTCATGCCGAAGGCGTGAACGTCGCTAATCTTTGGACCACTTCGTTGACTGTCGACTATCTCGGAGCCGCCAAGGTCGGCCAGTGGCTCACATTCGATACCGTGTTCGCACGGATCGGGAAGACCATTTGCTATGCCGAATGCGATATCACCGCGGATGGCGAGACGATCGCGCGCGGACGGGCGAGCTTTCGCGTAACGCTCGCCGCTCAGTCGGCGTAAACGCCGTGCACCAGCGCGACGATCGCCGCGCGTAAGCGATCCCAGTGCGCGTCTTCGCGAAGCGGCATGCCTGAGAACTCGCCGTTTGCAGCGGCTGAGACGACAAGCTGCTGAACCGCGGCCACGATGATCGCGTTGATCGCCGGCGCGTCCACGCCGACGGGCGGCTGTAGCGCGCCGCGCATTTCAAACATCCACATCCCCATGCGCTTTGCGCGCGCGGCGATGAGACGTTTCACGAGCGGCGAGGGCGACGCCGCTTCCCACGCATTGATCTGCTGCATGAGCCGGTCGCGGCGGAGCAGGTCGAGTAGGCCAAGCGCCAAGCGGCGCATCAATTCGCCATAGGTGCGCGGCGCGGGCGTTGAGAGTGGTTTCAGGTCCTCACTGAGCGTCGCAGCGAGATCGGCGCCGATCGCGTCCGCCAATCCGTCGAGGCCGCCGTAATAGCGATAGATGAGTTGCTTATCGCAGCAGGCGCGCCGGGCGATGGCGTTGACGCCGAAATTGGCGAAGCCCTCCTCGGCCAGCACTTCTTTGGCGGCAGCCAAAATGAGTTGCTCGGTCGCTTCACGGTCGCGTCCGCGCGCGGGGGGCGGGGGTGGTTTGGGCATCGCTCCTAAGCCGTCTTTGACCTGTTCGGGACTGTCTTCCAGAAAAATATCACCGCCTGGTGACTTTTTTGCTTGCGAAGTCACCGGCCGGTGATAAATATCATGTCACCAGATGGAGACAAAAGATGGCTGAGCAAGTTCTGACAGATGCCCCGCGACCCTTCGCCGGCGCGGCAGCGATCGCGGTGGCTATCGGCTTCAACGTGCCGTTCGCGATCTTGGGCGCGACTTTCGACTATCCGGACGTGTTGCGCCGGCCCGCTGGCGAAGTGCTCGATCTCTTCGCGCAGGGCGGGGCGCCGCTCATCCTGACGTGGCATGCCTTCGCGATCTCGGCCCTCGCGCTTGCACCGCTGGCTTTCGCCCTGACGCTGACACGCAAACGCGTCGCCGAAGCGCCGGGCCTCGCAATTGGCGCGGCAATCGCCGGCGCGCTCTCGGCGCTGGCGCAGGCGATCGGTTTGTGGCGCTGGGTGTTCGTCGTGCCTGGCCTGGCGCGCGTGCACACCGATGCCGCCGCGAGCGAGGAAACCAAGCACGCGGCCGAACGCACCTTCGATCTCATCAATCAGTACGGCGGCGTCGCGATCGGCGAACACTTGGGTCAGATGCTGTTGGCGATCTTCGTTGTGTGCCTCAGTGCGTTGCAATGGCGTGAGCGCAAGCTCGTGAGCGGTGGCTTGGGCCTGGTAACGGCAGCTGCAATCGTTGTCGGCACGTGTGAGGGTCTGATGCTGGCGGTTGGGCAATCAGGGGAGGCATTCGCCTTGGTGACGATCGCGGGTTTCGTCGGCTTGACGCTGTGGTTGATCGCAACCGGCATCGGCACGATCCGCGGCGCGCGCTAGGAGAGATCCCATGTTCACGAGACGCGATTTTTCTCTCGCTGTCGGCGCCGGTGGTTTGATGCTCGGCGGATGCGCAAGCGCAGGCAGCCGCCCTGATATGCCGGCGACGCCCGCGGCGACATCACCGTTGAGCGAAGCCATGTCAGGAACGGCCGTGCCCGGCATGGCGGCGATCGTCATTCGTAACTTCAGTGTCGAGACCGAGTATTTTTCCGGCGTCCGAGCCGTGGGCTCGCCAGCGATGGTGGCGCCAAACGATCGCTGGCACCTCGGCTCTGACGGCAAGACGATAGCAGCAGCCTTGGTTGCGAAGCTCGTCGATGCCGGTGTGTTGTCGTGGGAGCGGCCGCTGTCGGACATGCTCCCGATCTCGCGACGCGCCTATCCAGGCCGCCTATCGCGGCGTGACTTTACCTGATCTGCTTTCGCATCGCTCGGGTCTGCCTGAGAACATATCCGACCTGGATTTCTTCATGGCGTTCCACGCCGACACCGCGTCGCCAACGGCGCAACGCCTGCGCTACATCGATCGCTGTCTGCAAGAGGCGCCAGTCGGGCCGGCGCGCGTGGTGAGAGTTCCTACTCAAACACCGGCTTTATTATCGCTGCCGCGTGCGCCGAGCACGCGACAGGACGCGCGTTCGAAGATATGATCGTGCGCGAAGTTTTCGACCCGCTCGGCATTCACTCAATCAGTTTCGATCAGTTCGGTGGTGCGGGTGAGCCGCAACGCCATGTCGATGGCCGCATCGCCGATCAAGTGAACGACGTCAATCCGCGCATGTTCGCGCCGGCCGGCGCAATGCGCATGACATTGCAGGACTGGTCGCGCTTCTGCATCGATCAGATGCAAGGCGAACACGGCCGCGGGCGTTTGCTGCGTACCGAGACCTATCGCTTCGTCCACGCGCCGCAGGGTGACACGCGCACGGCATTGGGTTGGGGCGCCGCGCCGCATCCGATGAATTTGCGCGGTCCGGCGCTTACGCACTCAGGCTCGGACGGCAATTGGTACGCGCTCGTGTGTCTGTTCCCGGAAACCGGCAACGGCGTGTTGGTTGCAGCGAATGCGGCTGAGAGCATGCAAGGCGACCAAGCATCAGTCGCTGCGTTGCGCGCGCTTGCTGCGAGTGTTGCTGAACCGTTTGAAGGATAGGCGAGGCCAGTTAGTCGGCTGGGTTCCAACCCTTCTTCTTTTTGTTTGGCTTGCCTTTCGGCGGTTTTCCGCCTGCAGGATGTTTTCCTGCCGGCGGTTTTCCGCGCCGAGCGTCCTGCGCCTGACGCTCATTGCGGCCCGGACGCGCTGGGCGGTCGCTGCGTTCTTGCCGGTCAGGCCGGTCTTGGCGTTGCGGACGCTCTGGTCGTTCTGAACGTTGCGGCCGTTGCGGACGCTCACGCTGATCCGGCTGTGTATCCGTGCGCATCGGCATGGCGACGATGTGCTTCTCAATCCGTCCATCGGCATCGAGATGCGTGACGCAGCTCTCGATCACTGCAGCGTTGAGTTCGACGTGCGTGACGCGATCTTCGATGCGGATCGTGCCGATGTCGCGCTTGGTGATGCCGCCAGCTTTGCAGATCATCGGAATGAGCCAGCGCGGCTCGGCTTTCTGGGCGTAACCGACGGTGAGCGTGATCCAGGCGCTTTGGTCAAAGCCCTGAGGGCGGGGCGCGGGGCGCGCCGGGTTTTGCGCGCTCGCGGGCGCCGCCATGAGATCTTCCGGCGCCGGCTGGCCTTTGCGATAAAGACGCGCGAACGCCGCGGCGATCTGATCGACGTCGTGGCGTTGCAGAAGCGCTGAAATGATCGCGCGTTCGTCGTTGGTGATCGGATCGCTCAGCACAGCATCATCGAGCAAGCGTTCTTGGTCGCGCTTCTTCACGTCGTCCGCCGAAGGCGGTTCGCTCCAGTGCGCTTCGATTTTGGCATCGCGCAGCAAGCGCTCGGTGCGGCGGCGCGCTGGGTAGGGCACGATGAGAACGCTGGTGCCTTTGCGGCCAGCGCGTCCGGTGCGGCCGCTGCGGTGGAGTAGGCCTTCCGGGTTCTTCGGCAGATCGGCATGGATCACCAGATCGAGATCCGGCAGATCGAGGCCGCGTGCGGCAACATCGGTCGCGATGCAAACATTGGCGCGGTGATCACGCAGCGCCTGCAGTGCGTAGGTGCGCTCCTACTGGCTGAGCTCACCCGAAAGCGCGACGACCGAGAAGCCGCGGTTGCTGAACCGGCTCTGCAGATGCGTAACCGCTGCGCGCGTGCCGCAGAACACAAGCGCATTGGCTGCATCGTGATAGCGCAGCACGTTGAAAATCGCGTTCTCGACATCGTGCGCGCCGGTGGTGAGCGCTAGGTACTCGATGTCGGTGTGCTGCTTGGCCGTGCTGATCGTGTTCACGCGCTGCGCGTCGCGCTGATACTTGCTGGCGAGCGTCGCCATGGAGCGCGGCATTGTCGCCGAGAACATCAGCGTGCGGCGCTCGGCAGGCGCGGTGTCGAGGATGAATTCGAGTTCCTCGCGGAAGCCGAGATTGAGCATTTCGTCGGCTTCGTCGAGCACGACGGCCTTCAGGCTCGTGAGCTGGAGCGAGCCGCGGTGAAGGTGATCGACCAATCGCCCAGGCGTGCCGACCACGATGTGAGCGCCGCGATCGAGCGCGCGGCGCTCATCACGCGCATCCATGCCGCCGACGCATGAGGCGACCACGCCGCCTGCTTCGGCATAGAGCCACTGGATCTCGGCTTTCACCTGCATCGCCAATTCGCGCGTCGGCGCGATAATCAGCGCCAGCGGATCGCGCGCTTGTTCGAAGCGATCTTTGCCCGCGAGCAACGTGTGCGCCAGCGCCAAACCGAAGGCGACCGTCTTGCCGGATCCAGTCTGCGCCGAGACCAGCAGATCGGCATCGCGCAATTCGCTTGCGAGGATAGCTGATTGGACCGGCGTTAACGTTTCATAGCCGCGCTTCTCGATGGCGCGCGCAAGGGCGGGGACGGTGATGTTGGATAACGGCATGCTGCTCTTCTGACCTGATGCGTATCCCCGCATTCAGGAACAGTGGCAATGGCGAACACCTAGCGCACTTTCGGTGTCTTTGGGCATCCAAATACGCCGCGTACCCCTGCGGGGCCCGCTTCGCATCTGATTGGGTGAGCTGGTGATGCGCCGCGTTCGGCTGCTCTCCTAGCTTAGAAATGGTGATCAACGCGTCGCGTTCAAGAATTGCGTGCGAGTGCATTTTGAGGATGGTCGCGCTGCAACGGAGGGGGCGCCGCATGACCGAATATTACCACGGGACCAAAGCCGATCTGAAACGCGGCGATCTGATCGCGCCGGGCTATGCCTCTAACTACGGCTCGCGAAAAAAAAGCTGCGTTCGTCTATCTCAGCGCAACTTTGGAGGCCGCGATCTGGGGCGCTGAATTGGCCCAAGGCGAGGACGCGAGCAAATTTACGTCGTCGAACCCGTTGGCTCATTCGAAGATGATCCGAACCTCACCGACAAGAAATTCCCCGGCAATCCGACGAAGTCTTACCGAACCCGCGATGCACTACGTGTCATCGGCGAAGTCACCGAATGGCAGGGCCATTCGCCCGAACAGCTTCAGACCATGCACGATCACCTCGCGCGGCTGAAAGAACTCGGCATCGAAGCGATCAATGAGTGACAGGAACAGTCTCGCCAACTGATCAGCGTTTGATTGCGCAGTACAATAGGCGTGTGAGCTTTTAAGCCAATTCCTCGAACAAGCTCGGCTCGCATTCGCGCCAGCCTTCGATCTTCAGCATTTTCAGCTTCGTCTTGATGCCGCCATTGGCGGAAAAGCCGACGAGCTTGTCGTTGGCGCCGACAACGCGGTGGCACGGTACAATGATCGCAAACGGATTGCGCCCAAGCGCTTGACCGACAGCGCGTGCGCCATCTGGCTGACCAATCGCGCGGGCGATCTCGCCGTATGTGCGCGTCGCGCCAGGCGCGATAGCCCGCGTGGTTTCATAAACGCGCGCATTGAACGCCGGCACGCGGCTCATATCGAGTTGCGCGGCGCGCAATGACTTCTTTTCGCCTTGCAGTAGCGCCGTGATGTCTTCGATAGCGCGCGCGATTTGCTTGGGCGGCTCTTGTTCGTCAGCGTTTGGGCAGAGCCGCATCAGGCGGATGCGCGTGGCCTCTGGGCTTCGCTCTGGCAGTTGCGCCCCAATGATCCCGCGCGGCCCCCAAGCGAGAGCGCAGCGGCCGATGGCGGTATCAAAAAGCGCGTAGGCGAACATCTGCAGACGATCTCCACTTTCATTCCGCGCCCGCCTTGCCGAGGGGGACTCACGGGTGTAGAACATATAGAGAACATGAGTCTTCGTCCAGCCTCCTTTTGCCTCCCTAAAGGCCCCGCCCAAGATGCTGGGTTCGCGGGAAAGCTCGCCACTATGGCTAGCCAGCCGCTGCATGAAATTGGGCCTTCGGGGCCTGGGTTCGAAGCATCTGCGTTGGGGTTCACGCTGGCTTTAGCTGCGCACTGGGTAGGGCCCGCGGGCATCTTCTGGGCCGGCGAAGATGCTGCATTCGCCGAAGAGGGCGCGCCTTACCCTGTCGGCCTCGCACAATACGGCTTGCCACTTGATCGTCTGATCGTCGCGCGCGCGCGAAAGCGAGAAGACGCGCTCTGGGCTGCCGAACAAGCGCTCGCGGCAACAGGCGCGGTCGTGATCTGCGCGCTCGGCGCTCAAGGCAAACCGCTCGACCTCAAAGCCAGCCGCCGTTTGTTGCTCTTCGCCGAACGCTACGCGTCGCGCTGTTTGTTGCTGATTCCGGAGAACGGGCCAAGCGCAGCGTGGACGCGCTGGCGCATTGCGCCGGCGCAGAGTGACGCGGACCGGATGAACTCGGACTGCCGGCCTTTCGCGCCGAACTCACGCGCAACCGCGGCCGGCCCGTCTGGCGCTTCCTTCATCCTAGATTGGAACGCGCAGGCTTTGCCGCGCGCAGCTGCCTGCGCAGAAAGGCGCGTTGGCTCGCGATCTATCTGCCGCGCCTCGCGACGGATCGTTTGAGCGGTGCCGGGCGCGGGCCGTCCGATGATCGGCCGCTCGCGATTTATGCCAAAGAAGGCGGCGCTTATCAGCTGACAGGGCGTCGATACGCGCGCAAGCGCGCTGGGCTTGCGCTTGGCGATGTCGCTTGCGGATGCGCGCGCGATCCAGCCGAAATTGGAAGCCGTAGAGGCTGAGCCTGAAGAGGATGCGCGCACGCTCGATAATGTCGCCGCGTGGTGCGAGCGCTTTACGCCGATTGTTGTGCTCGACCCGCCCGAAGGCCTGTTTCTCGACATCACCGGTTGCGGTCATCTTTTCGGCGGTGAAGAAAAGCTGCGCGCCGAAGTCGTCACGCGACTACATGCGCAAGGCTTTGCGCGCGCCGCCATCGCGCCAACGCCAGGCGCGGCATGGGCGTTCGCGCTCACAAGCGCTAGGTGCGCATTTACGCGAGCTTGAGCTTCCTTGGAGACGAGCCTCGCCGCCTCTGCCCGTGGAAGCTTTGCGCCTCGATCCCCATGCGGCTGCGTTGCTGCGACGTCTTGGGACTGAAAACAATCGGCCAAATTCAAGATGCGCCGCGCTGCGTCGTTCACGGCGCGCGCCGGCGAGCGCGCCATGCTGCGGCTCGATCAAGCGCTTGGCCGCGCGCAGGAAGCGTTGACCCGCCGCCGTCCGCCGCCGTGTTCGCGCTCCGCCGTTTCTGGAACCGATCTTTACCACGGACGCGATCATGCAGGTGACGCAGGATCTCTGTGGTGATGCGGTTGAGAAGCTCGACGTGCGCGGGGCGGGCGTTTTGCGGGCGGAGTTGGTGCTGTTCGGCGTCGATGGGCGCGATCGTATAATCGGCGTGAACGTGTCCAAGCCGTTGCGCGAAGTGAAGCCGTTGATGCGGCTCTTCCGCGAGAAGTTGAACGTCGTTGGCGAAAATTTCGACGCGGAGTTTGGCTTTGAAGCCGCGCGCCTGGATGTCGTGCACTTGGCGCCGATCGATGAAACGCAGCGCGAACCTGGTCTTCCGTCGAAGCAGGCTGGCAAGCTCCGAGCAGATCAGCTGCGTTGTCGATATTCTGAGTTCTCGGCTTGGGCGCCAAACGTGTGGTGCGCCCGCAATTGCATGAAGATCACGCGCCTGGAGCGCGCGGCGGCGTGGCGCTCGGCGCAAAGTGAGTATGAAACAAATCCGCAAAGCCTCCGCAGATGGCGTGCAGCGCCGGCCGATCCTTGTTTTCGCCGGCGCAACCGATCGAAGCGCTGGCCACCGTCCCTGACGGCCCGCCGATCCGCTTCCGCTGGCGGCGCGTGACGCGTGAAGTGGTGCGGGCGGAAGGGCCCGGAGCGCATCAGCGGCGATTGGACGGAGCGGAGATCACCCGCGATTATTATCGCGTCGAAGACAACCAAGGCCGCCGTTACTGGCTCTACCAGGAAGGCTCTACGGCGAAAGCGAAACGCGCCGCGCTGGTTCGTGCACGGGCTGTTCGCATGAGCTTCGCCGAACTCTGCGTCACCACGAACTTCTCCTTCCTGCGCTCGGGTTCGCACCCGGAGGAAATGGTGGAGCAGGCATGTGCGCTTGGGCTCGTCGGCATCGGTGTCGCCGATCGCAACACGCTCGCCGGCGTCGTGCGCGCGCATGTTAAAGGCGAACGATGCGCGAGGAGGCAAAGGGCGATATCCGCCTGATCGTCGGCTCGCGCCTGGTCTTTCGCGACGGCACGCCGGATCTCATCGTTTATCCGAAGGATCGGCGGGCTACTCCAACCTCACGCGCTTGCTCACTGTCGGCAATCGACGTGCGCCGAAGGGCGAATGCTGGCTCGATTTCGCGGATTACCTCGCACACGCCGAGGGCTTGCAAACGATCCTGGTCCTGCATTCGATCTGGGCGACGAGCCCGCTTGGATCTTACCCCAGCAGATCAAGCGGGCGGCGGGCGAGGCAGCTGGCTCGCGGCGCCGTTTCAATTCAACGGCGAAGATCGTCGCCGCATCCGGCAACTGAAAGCGCTCGCTGCCGCAAACTGGCGCGAGCTTCTGGCGACCACCGAGCCGCTGATGCATCATGCCGATCGTCGCGCGTTGCTCGATGTCGTCACCTGCATCCGCGAAAAGAAGAAGCTCAGAGAGGCCGGCGCTATGCTTGGCGAAAAATGCCGAGCGCCACCTCAAGCCCGCACAGGAAATCCGCCGCATCTTTCGGGACGCACCGGAGGCGGTCGCGGAAAGCTTGCGCTTCCTCGAAGGCGTACATTTTTCGATGGACGATTTGCGCTACGAATATCCGGAAGAGATAGCCGAGAGGGCTATTCCGATCCTCAACAAGCGCTAGAGGCGCTTTCTTGGCAGGGCGCGCAAGCGCTATCCGGAAGGGATTCCCCGAGAAGGTATGCCGCGCTCAAGCGCGAACTGGAGATCGTCGGCCGCATAAAATACGCGCCATATTTCCTCACGGTCGCGGATATCGTGAAATTCGCGCGCTCCGGTTTCGATAAAGACGGCAATCCAAATGTGCCGATCCTGTGCCAGGGGCAAGGTTCGGCCGCGAATTCTACGATCTGCTATTGCCTCGGCGTAACTCCGTCGATCCACGCGAAGTGACATTGCTGTTCGATCGCTTCGTCTCCGAAGAGCGCAACGAGCCGCCGGATATCGATGTCGACTTCGAGCACGAGCGGCGCGAAGAGGTGATTCAATATATCTACCAAAAGTACGGCCGGGACCGCGCCGGGCTTGCCGCGACGCTGATCTGCTATCGCGGCCGAAGCGCGATCCGCGAAGTCGCTAAAGTGTTCGGCTATTCCGAAGATCAGATCTCCAGTCTGGCAAAGATGCTCCATTGGTGGTCGCGAGGCGTCGAAGAAGGACCTGCCAGAGACTGGGCTCGGATGTCGATGACGAGATCTCATGCAATGCGTCGCGCTTGCCAATCAACTTGCAGGGTTTTCCGCGTCACCTCTCGCAGCACGTCGGCGGCTTCGTCATCACGCGCGAAAAACTGCACGATGTCGTGCCCATCCAGAATGCGGCAATGGAAGAACGCACCGTCGTGGAGTGGAATAAGGATGATCTGGAAGATCTAGGCATCTTGAAAGTCGATGTGCTGGGCCTTGGGATGCTGACCTGCCTCAAAAAGGCGTTCGACCTTTGCGAGCAGCATTATCCTGGCGATCAGTTGGTCACGCTCAGATCCCGCCGATACCGACGACCCGCGCGTATACGACATGCTTCAACGAGCAGACTCGATCGGCGTCTTTCAGGTCGAGAGCCGGGCGCAAATGTCTATGCTCCCACGGCTTAGGCCGGAAAATTTCTACGATCTGGTTATTGAAGTCGCCATTGTCCGTCCGGGCCCAATCCAGGGCGGCATGGTGCATCCCTATTTGAAACGACGTCAGGGTTTGGAGAAGGCTACGGCGCCAAAGCCTGAGCTTTGGGAGGTGCTAAAGCGCACCATGGGCGTTCCCCTTTTTCAAGAACAAGCGATGCAGATCGCCATCGTCGGCAGCGGGCTTTTCCTCCGCCGAGGCCGACAAGCTTCGCCGCGCAATGGCGACATTCAAGCGCGTCGGAACGATCGGTTCGCTCAAAGAGAAATTCATCAACGGGATGATCGGCAATGGCTACGAAAAGGAATTCGCCGAAGCGTCTTTCTCGCAGATTGAAGGTTTTGGTGAGTACGGTTTTCCCGAGAGTCATGCGGCGAGCTTCGCAATCCTTGTTTATGTCTCGTGCTGGCTGAAATGCTATTATCCTGACGTCTTCGCTGCCGCGTTGCTCAATGCGCAGCCGATGGGCTTTTATGCGCCGGCGCAGATTGTGCGCGATGCGGCAGATCACGGCGTTCAAATCAGACCGATCGATGTGAACCACTCGACTTGGGACAACACCTGGAACCCGGGCCCAAAGGCGGCAAAGCGCGTGCATACACGTCACGTAGAGATGGTTGGCGACATTCGCTCAACGCACGCCATGCGATTGGGTTATCGGCAAGCGCAAAGACTGAAGGAAGCGGAGATGAACCAACTCGTCGCCAATCGCGGCGCGGGCTACGATTCCGTCCGCGATGTTTGGCTTCGAAGCGGCTTGTCGCCTTCCACCATCGAACGCCTCGCCGACATTGACGCCTTCCGCTCTCTTGGCCTCGACCGCCGTGATGCGTTGTGGGCTGCGCGTGGCTCAACCGGGTCGGCGGGCAAGAGGATTTGCCGCTGTTCGCGCAGCAGCAGGATCCGACGCGCGAACCGGATTTCGATTTGCCGCCGATGCCGCTTGGGTGAGCACATGGTGGAAGATTATCGGACGATCGGGCTTTCGCTGAAGGCGCACCCGGTCGCGTTGTTGCGGGATGAGCTTACGGATCGGCGGGCGATCAAAGCCGAACAGCTGGCGGAAATGCCAAATGGCCACGCGCGCGCGTCGCGGGCTGGTGCTTGTGCGCCAACGGCCGGGCACGGCGTCGGGAGTGATCTTCATGACGCTCGAGGACGAAACCGGCATCGCCAATATCGTCGTCTGGCCGAAATTGTTCGAGCAATTTCGCCGCCAAGTGTTGGCGGGCGGCTCGTGGCGATGGATGGGCCCGTGCAAAGCGAAAGCGGCGTCATCCACGTCATCGCCGAGCGCGTGCATGATTATACGCCGATGCTGGCGAAGCGCTCTCGGCGCGTGGCGCAAAAGCGGACGCCACCGGCCCAACTGATGAACCGCGTCGCGGCACACACGAAGATCCGCGCCAGCAGGCCATCCGCGCAATATGCGCATCAATCTTAGACGTAAAGCAAGCCGCGACGGTGATGCCGAAGGGGCGGAATTTCCGGGCGGCCCGGGCGCCCCGCAGAAGGAGAGGAGGACTAGCCGCGCCAGCGCGCGAAGATCGCTGTTGGCAACAACTCGCTGCGGCCTTCGTGCGGCAAGCACATTTCGCCCGCTTGCCACTCGCCGCCTTCGAACATTTGCTGCGCTGTCTGCGCAAGCGCCAGGTAGGAGAGGCGCACCGCGTACACGGTCGCGATCATAAAGCCTTTAGCGCTGGCGCGTTCGTTTGGATCTGTGCGCAGCAATGTTTGGCAGGCGTCGAGCAATGCCGGCAAATTCGTCTTCTAGCCGCCAGGTCTCGCCGTCCGGCCCGCGCCCGAATTTCGGTGGATCGAGGATGACGCCGTCATAACGCCGGCCCACGGCGGATCTCGCGCTTCACGAACGGCAGCGCGTCGTCGCAAATCCATCGGATTGGCGCATGCTCGAAACCCGCCGCTTGCTGATTCTCGCGCGCGTAGCCGATGGAGTTCTTCGAAGCATCTACGTGCGTGACGTTCGCGCCTGCTTTCGCGCGGACGAGCGACGCAAGACCAGTATAGCCGAAGAGGTTCAGCACTTCGGGCTGCGGCCCTTGATGCGCCATCAAATACTCGCGCGCATAGCGCCAGTGCACTGAGTGCTCCGGAAAAAACGCCAGGTGGCGAAATGGCGTTGGACGCGACACAAACGAGAGATCGTCCCAGCGCAGCATCCAGTTCTGCGGCAGCTCACGATTGAAGCGCCAGCGGCCAGCTTCATCGTCATCGCCTTGCGACGGCGCAAAGATCGCATCCGCCGCATCCCATTCCTCCGCCGCCGCGCAGGCGCCCACAACGCCTGTGGCTCGGGCCGCACGAAGCGGTAGGGGCCGACTTGCTCGAGCTTGGCGCCATTGCCGGAATCCAGCAGGCGATAGTCGTGCCAATCGTCCGCAATTAAAATCTCAGGCGCGCGCGCCGTCATATCCGCGTCTCCGCCAAAGATCGTAGAGCATCACGCCCGTCGCGATCGCAAGATTTAAACTGTCAGCCCGGCCGCGCATCGGCAGCTTCACCAGTGCATCGCAGGCTTCTTCCATGTGCGCCGGCAAGCCTGATTGCTCGTTGCCCATCAAGATGATCGCGCGCGGCGCGCGGGCGATCGGCATCGAAGGGCGCCTTTGAGCGACAGGCCCGACATCTCGCGCCGCGCGCCTTCTTGAAGCGCAGCAATTCCTCGAACGACGCGCGCGCCAGCTTCATCGCAAAAAGCGACCCCATGCTCGCGCGCACGGCCTCGACCGAAAACGGATCGCACGAGCGCGACGATGGTATCGCCGCTGAGCTCCAGCGGCGCCAGGCGCTGCTTGTAGGCGCCGATCACCGTCTGCGGGTTATCGCGCTTGCTGATCTGGGCGAGGATGCTCTCGCTCGTCTCGATCCGCACGCGCCGGGCTCTGCCTGCGCAATCAGCGCGCGGACCTGATCGCGCCAACGCCGCCGGCGAGAAAAGCAGGATTTCCGGCCACACCCCAAGGTCCGCCGCCTCGACCGCCAGGCGCGCGCCCTCAGCCAGGAACAAGCCGGTCTCGGCGCGTCCCTTCTTCAGGTGCAGGCTCTTGAGCGTCTTGATCTGCGGATTAGATGTGCTGGTGATGTGGTGGGCCATTGCGCCTTTGGGTTCGCCCTGAGGGGTTTTCCGGTTTTCGCTTAGATCGTCGGGCATTAGAAGGGCGTTAAGGCGTTAACGAGTGCGCGGCGCGGGAAAAATGATCGGCCTTATCATCTCCGAGGTGATCCTCTTCGCCGTCGCGGCGCTGCTTGGCTTTGCGCTCGGCTGGCGCTGCTTGCGTATGCTGGCGGCGCAACGTCGCCGAACTCGAGCAGCGCGAGATCGACAAACTGCGCAGCGCGCTGAGTGAAGCGCAAGTGCGGCGGGCGCGATGACGTGATCCCAGGGCGAGCCAACAGGCGCGTCAGATGGTGCGCTGTTGGTGTTGGGCGCGGGGCGATCCGCTGCTTCGGCATGTCTTCGCCGCATGCCGGCGCCATCTGGCGCATGCCGGGCGTCCTGGAAGAGCGCGTGGCGACGGCGCTGCTGGCGCGGGCTTTCCGGGGCTGGACGTCGCCATGAATGGCCAGCGCGTTTCTGTTGCGCGGCATCGTCGAAGACGAGAGCGATATCGCCGCCGCGCGTGAGGCGGCGCTCACGCCGCGGGCGGCGGCGGCATGTGGTCGGGCGGCGTGACGAGCGTCAACACCGCGGATTTCACGCTTGGCACGATCGAGCGGCCGTTTGCTTGGAGCGTGCGGCGCGAAGCGTCGCGGGTCGTGCTTAGCGGCGCCGCGCCCAGCGAGAATGCGCGGGCTGATCTGATGACGGCGGCGCCGCAAGCTTTCAGGACCGCGGGAAACCGTTGACGAAATGCACGTCGCCGGCGGGGCGGCATCGCCGCTCTTCCTCCGTGGCGCGGCGTGCGGTCCGCTTGGTGGCCGACCTGAACACGGGCGAAGCGCGGATCATCGATGGTCAGCTCGTCGTGATCGGCGATGGCGGCCAGGCGGGCGTGGACGCACGTGCGCGAGGCGTTCGCAAAGCCGCCCGCGCCGTTCCGGTCGCGCCTGGCGGTGACGATCGACGGCCTAGATGTCGATCATCCCGAACTGCAGGGACTCAATCTCAACGATGGCGACGCGGAGACCTGCGAGCGCGCGTTCGATCGGTTGATGGAGCGCAATGTGATCAATTTCGCGGAAGGCTCGCCGCGTTGGCGCCGGCGAGCCGTCGGGTGCTGGAACGCGCTGGCTTCGGTGGCGCTGCGTTGCGATCGGTTCTCGATCGAAGTCGCGGGCCACACAGACAACACCGGCGACCGCGATCTCAACATGGACTTGTCGCGCGGCGGGCGGATGCGGTCGCGGCTTATCTCGCCGGGCAAGGCGTGGCGCGCGCGCGCTTACCCGCGCACGGTTACGGCCCGATCGCCCGCGCTCCAGCAACGCGACGCCGGCGGGCGCAAGCCGCGAACCGGCGCATCGAATTTTACGTGAGCGGCTGAGATGATCTACCTCATCGGACAATTGGCACTCTGGCTCTTTTGGCGGCGCCGTTCATGGCGACTGTCCGGGTGGGCCTACGCTGCGCGACGCGCGCTGCGGCTGGAGGCGAAGCTGCGCGCCGCGAGCGTGAAAATCTGTTGCGCGACCTCCTGCGTTTCACCGGCGATGGGCCGATTGAACGCGAGACTCGAACTTGGACGCGCCGCGCCAACGCAGCGTCTGCTGGAAATCCGCGATGGCCGCATCGCCGAACTGGAGCGGGCGCTTGAGAGGCGCGGGCGCGCACGGACGAACCCGCGACGCGCAGATCGCGCAGATCGCGGCGGTCAGTTGAACGATCTTGATGCTGCCGAGCTGGCGCGGTTGCGCGCGGCGGACGTAGAGCGGCAACGGACTGTCGATGTTGACGTCGAGCCGGTTGAGGAAGAGCCGGTTGAAGATGAGACCATCGCGCTGCAAGCGTGGCGGCTGCGCTATTTCGAACAGCGTGTGAGATATCCGGAAACCGCGCCGCCTTGGCGCCGCCCGCGGAGCCGAAGCCTCACGGCGCAGACGCGCCGCCGCTGCACGAATGGCGGCGCGCGCGAGGCGACGGCGCGCGCGAGCTTCTTGAAGATCAGGTTGCGCGCTGGCGCGCGAAGCGCCAGCGGCCGGTTGCCGAGCCAGAGGCAGAAGCGGCGCCGTTCGCAGCGAATGCCGACGTGGATATCTTGTTGCGCTGGCGTTTGCTCTATCTTGAACGCCGCGTCGCGTATTTGCAGGCGACGCCGGCCGCTCAGCCTGAGCCGGTTGCGCCGTTGCGTGAGACCCAGGCCGATCCCGATCGGTGGAAATGGCGCGCGCGTTATCTTGAAGCG
Source organism: Caulobacteraceae bacterium (assembly GCA_016703335.1). GTDB lineage: Bacteria > Pseudomonadota > Alphaproteobacteria > Caulobacterales > Aquidulcibacteraceae > Vitreimonas. The sequence goes on from JADJCG010000024.1 coordinate 42,761, forward strand.
CGCGTTCGCCACTGAGCAGCGGCCGCCGCAGATCATCGAGGCGCCCGTCGCTGGCTGAGCAGCGGCGGAAGCGCCGGTTCGTGCTGCTGCAGAACCTGTGGCGCGACGCGAAGCCGCCGGTTCTGCCTGCCGCGCGCAACGGGGCGCCTGACGATCTCACCCTGATCGAAGGCGTGAGCTTACTGCAGCAAACGACGATGTATTCGCTCGGCGTGTTCCACTTCGACCAGATCGCCGCCTGGAGCGAAGAGAACGTCGCTTGGGTCGATCAATATCTGCGCTTGCAGGGCCGGATCGGCGACGAGGAATGGGTTGAGCAAGCCGCTGAGCTTGCCGCTCATGGTCCAGCCGCCGCACGCCGCGCGCTTGAGAGCGAAGACGCCTAAGGGTCTAGCCTTTGAAGTAAGCGCAGAACTTGTTGCCTTCAGGATCGCGGACGTAGGCGCCGTAGAATGGCGGCTCGGTTTCGCCGCGCACGCCTGGCGCGCCTTCGTCCTTACCGCCGCTTGCGAGGGCTGCTGCGTGAAACGCTTCGACCGCCGCGCGTGATGGCGCTTTGAACGCGAGCATCGAGCCGTTGCCGAGCGACGCTTCTTTGCCGTTCTCCGGCGTGGCGAGATAAATCTCGAAGCCTTCTTTCTTTCCGTCAGGGCCGTAGCCGGCCCAGCCGCCGCCTTCGAAGGTGCGCTTGTAGTTCAAGCGGTTCGAATGCGGCGTCGAAGAAGGCGCATGAGCGCGCGATGTCGTTCGAGCCGATGGTGACGTAGCCGATCATGTGAATCCTCCCGGTTCGGAAGGTGCCGCAGGGTGATCCGGATTGTCAAGAACAAAAGAAGAACGACGCGCGGAGGCGCCCGCAGCGGAGAAGTCCGACGCGGCGGAGGCGTGTGAAACGAGGAGCGCTCTTTTTTGGACCGCCAGCGCCTCGCCGGCGGACGCTGTTTCAACGTGCAGCCCGTGCACAGGTTGAAACACGCCGGCGAGGGCGCCGGCGGCTCAGGTCGGTCCAAGACTTACGAGCTGTCGATGATGGCCATTTGCGCGTGGGCTAATGACGAGAGCGGAGTTGCAGCGCTTGGCGTTGTGAAAATCGGTGCTCGGCGCGTCAGCCGTCTGCGCATGCGTTTGGCGAGATCGGCGGCGTGTGTTTCGAGCGTGTGCAGCGCGTCGATGAGGGCGCGAAGTTGCTCGAAGATGCCTTTGCGAATGAGTGCGCGACGCAGGCGTGAGCCGATGAGCGCGCGGATGAGTCCGGACGTTGTGATCGCGCGCCCGCGATAGGCGGTCGCGATGCATTTTGGCGTGCGCATGCGCGCGAGATCGCCGGCGCGCGTGATGATGAGGCCTCTGACGAGATAGTCGAGACGCGCGAGCGCATCGAGATCCGCGCGTTGGCTTGCGTGGCGCGGCTTCATGGCGATGGCGCCGGTGATCGCCGCGAAGAGCCACATCGACATCGCCCCCGCGCGGGCGGGGGGGGGCGCGCGGCCGCGGGGGGCCGGGGGGGGAGGGGGGCTTTTGGGGGGGGGGGGGGCGCCGGGGGGGGGGGGGCGCCTGGGAATCCGCCGGGCGGGGGAGACCGCTCCTCCAATTCATGTGCGTTCGGCTGGAATTCGCCGTTAGCGGACATCGGCTTTGGTCCTGGCGCAGGCAGATAGTGAGCTAGCTGGTGCATTGCTGTCCAGCCGGCCGAAGGCGACCCCAGTTAGGTTGGCGGCTTCGAGTGCGCTGCGAAAGCCGCGCTGCACACAACGATTTGGGGCCATTTCCAGATTCTGAAGAGGTGCAGGTCGGGCGGTAAGTCCTTCTTGAATGCAAGCAGCGAACCCGCGCTATAGCTCCGAATTGCGGCGGGCGCGCCCGACTCGATGTGTGAGTTGGCCTCATCAACCACGTCTTCAAACCGTATTACATCGCACAGCCAGCGGTTCGGTATCTCAAGGTCCTGGCCCTGCTTGCTGTGCACCAAAACCTGCGCTTGCGCGCAATCGATTGCGTCTGCCGCATACGCCATCAACACGGCGCGCGCCTGGGCTGAGACAATCCAGAATGCGCTGCCGTTTTCAAAATCACGCACGCGCCGCCTGGGGTTGAACTTGTAGACAATACGGTCGGCCGGTGCGTCACGAGGAAAGCCAGAGCCCAGGCTTGTCAGACGAATGCCCAGAGACGGAATGTGCGGAGCGATGAACGGACCCGCTCGATTTCCCGCGCGCGAACACTCCCAATCTAATGTCTCTTGCGAACGCAGGCCCGCGTCGGGATCGGTTAAAACGCGATAAAAAGAGGTCAGCGGCTCCATCGCGCGCATTGATATCAGATGAGTGTTTGAGGTCATCCGGCGACTGTCCGCAATGGGCCAACCTAGGCCGTTGCGACGATCTTCGTGACCGGCTTACTCGCCGATTGCGGTCAGTCGGTTGGCGCACGTAGCAATGGCGTGTTGTCGCCGAAACGCGACGTTTGAGCCGATGATGCTCACAGACGTTAGTAGTATGCCCGAGGGGTACTGGATCAAACGTATCGCTTTGAAGACCGGGGAGGTCGATGCGAGCAAGAGCTGGGACGATAGGAAAATCGCTCGATGGCCCGTGCCCTGTTGTTGGCGATCTCGTGGACGTCGAGTGTCGGGGCGGAGATTTGCCCGCGAAAGTGATCTGGGGAAACTGGCCTGATCGAATGCATACGGGGAGCATTATTCCGCTCCGCGTTGCTGAGGTCGGCGCTAGACCTGTAAACGTCCTTGTGGTTGATCCACAAGAGCGGACGGAAAGCCTGACCACAGGATTTCAATCGGCTCTTTGGACCAGTGACCGCAATGGGCCAAGAATAGCCGCCTGGACAAATTCTTACCAATGTCCGCTTTCGACCCGCCGGAGAAGCGGCGAGGTCCGTCCTTGGTGCGTGGCGGGAAACTAGACGCCGGCGATTAGCTTGGCGAGCACTTCGGTCCATGTTTTGCCTTCAACTTGGCTTCGCCGATGCCGGAGATGCGGCCGAGAGCGGGGAGCGTGTTGGGCTTTGCGCGGACCATTTCGGCGAGCGTGGCGTCGTGGAAGATGACGTAGGGCGGGACGGCATTGGCGTGCGCGGTTTCGCGGCGCCAGGATTTCAGGGCTTCGAAGAGTTTGGCGTCGGGGCCGTCGAAGCCGGCTTTGGCGGCGCCTTTTGCGTCGCGTGAGCCGCGGCGTTCTTCTTTGCTGCGGCGTGTGGGCTTGGCGGCTTCGCGGATGCGGACGGGGCGCTCTTTGCGGAAGATGGCGCGGACGGCGTCGTCGTCTCCGATGGAAAGCGTGGGGCGCTGATCGTCGCCTTCGCTGAGGATGCCTTCGAATAGAAGATGTTCGATCACGTTGCGCCAGATCGGTTCGCCTTGATCGGCGCCGATGCCGAAGGTGGTGCGCGAGGCGTATTGTTCGTCGAGGCCATCGCCGGTGCGGCCGAGCAAGTGATTGACGACACGCCCGCGCCCGACGCGTTGATCCATGCGCATGACGGCGGAGATGGCTTTTGCTGCGAGTTCGGTGGCGTCGATCGAAGTTGGCGGATCGGTGCAGATATCGCAGACGCCGCAGGGTTCTGCGTTTTCTTCGCCGAAATAGCGGCGCACGCCGGCGCGGCGGCAGGTGAGGCCGTCGAGATAGGCGAAGAGCTGGCGCGCCTTTTTGATTTGCACGGCTTTGACTTGCTCGTTCGCGTTGCCTTGGTTTGCGAACATGATCGAGCGCCGCAGATCGTTGGCGCTGTAGATGCAGAAGCCTTCGGCGGTTTCGCCGTCGCGGCCGCCGCGTCCGACTTCTTGCCAATAGGCTTCGATGCTTTTGGGTGAATCGGCGTGGATCACGTAGCGGACGTTGGGTTTGTCGACGCCCATGCCGAAGGCGATGGTGGCGACCATGACGACGTCGTCTTCTTCTTGGAATTTGTGCTGGCGGTCGGCGCGGAGATTTGCGTCGAGGCCGGCATGGTAGGCGAGCGCGGGGATTTTTAGCGCTTGCAGGTTGGCGGCGGTTTTTTCGACGTTGTCGCGCGTGGCGGCGTAGATGATGCCGGACTTGCCGCGGCGGGCGCTGACGATGTCGTAGATGCGGTCTTGCACCTTCGGGGGGCGGCGTTCAGCGGCGAGCACGAGATTGGGGCGATCGAAGCTATCGATGAAGCGCGCGCGTCTTCGAGTTTGAGTTGCGTACGGATGTCGGCTTGGGTTTTGAGATCGGCGGTGGCGGTGACAGCCATGCGCGGGACGCCGGCAAAGCGATCCGCGAGTTGGCCGAGCGCGCGATAGTCGGGGCGGAAGTCGTGGCCCCATTGGCTGACGCAGTGCGCTTCGTCGATGGCGATGAGCGCGATTGGGCATTGTTCGAGGAAATCGAGGAAGCCCTGCGCGAAGAGGCCTTCGGGCGAGACGTAGAGAAGATCGAGTTGGCCTTCACGTGCGCTGTTGAGCGTTTCGCGGCGTGCGTCGGATTGAATCGTGGAGTCGAGGCGCGCGGCGGCGACGCCGGCCGTGCGTAACGCCGCGACTTGATCTTGCATCAGCGCGATCAGCGGCGAGACGACGAGGCCGACGCCGGGGCGCAAGATCGCCGGGATCTGGTAGCAGAAGCTCTTGCCGCCGCCTGTCGGCAGCACAGCCATCACATCGCGGCCACCGAGCACTTCGCTGATGACGTCGTTTTGCAGGCCGCGAAAGTCGCTGTGGCCGAACACGCGCTGCAGCGTTTCGCGGGCGGCAGGTGAGATCGGCCAGCGGGCGCGTAGTCGCGCCAGGTGCGCGCTGGCGCCTTATGCAATCCGATGGCGCCGAAACAAATCGCGGCTTGCCCGGCCCAATAGATCATCCAGCCGGCGAAGCTGCGCCAAAAAGCGAGCGTCGGGTCGGGGTCGTGGTGGAACATATTCCAGGCGACGAAGCCGTCGGAGCTGAAGAACAGCACCGC
>JADJCG010000025.1 GCA_016703335.1 Caulobacteraceae bacterium
CTTCGTCGTCTCGGCGCTGCTGGGGCTCCTGTTCGTCGATCAGATTTTCGCGATGCGCCGCGCTCGCAACGCGCATGATGCGGCTCTGCGGCGCGCCAAGCAGCACGGGCAGGCTGCTGCGCCGCGGCGTCGCTCCGCATTTCTTGATGAACACGCTCCGTTCGCTGGCCGAGTGGGTCGAGGCCAATCCCTCAATCGGGTGTGCGCATGATCGGGGCGCTCGGCGGGCAGATGCGAGCGCTGGGCGCGATCGGCGAACGCGAACTCATCCTTCGGTGTCTGAAGGGGTCGGGCTTGTGCGCGCCTACCTCGCGGTCATGTCAGCGCGCAAACTCGAAGTTTGCCCTGGTGACCGAAGGCGCGCTGGCGGGAATGGCCATCCGCCCGGCGTTTTGCACACGCTTGCCGAGAAGGGCTTCCAGCCATAACCGCTATCCCGCCGGGCACGTTTCACCTCGGCGTCGAATGGCGCGACCGGTCGGTCGTGCTGACCTTCGAGACGCCGCCTTCAGAACAACGGCGCAACCATGCATCAGGAGGCGCCGGGCACGCCTATGTCCGCGCGCGCCTTGACGCCGCCTATGGCAATCACGCGGCGTTCAGAGACGGCGCGGAGGACGGTGACGCATGGCGCAGCACAATCACACTGCCAGCGGCGCCCTCATGAAAGTGCTTCTCATCGATGACGAAACGGTCGCCGCGCGGCGGCTGGAACGCCTAACTCGCAGCGTGCTCGGCGACGATCTCCGCGTCCTGGCGGTCGCGCACGGCCTTTCCGAAGCGAAGCAGCTGTTGTCCGCCAGCGCCTTCGATCTCATCCTGCTCGACCTCAACCTTTCCGGCGATGACGGCTTTGCGCTCTTGGCTGATGAAATCGGCGGGCGACGGTGATCGTCGTTTCCGCCCATGCCGATCGCGCCGTCGAAGCCTTTGCCCGCGTGGTGCTGGATTTCGTACCCAAGCCGGTCACCGAATCGCGGTTGCGCCAAGCACTGGAGCGTTTCCAGGCCAGGGCTTCCTCCAGCCTCAGCGACCGGCTGGTCGTCCGATCGCAAGGCCGCGCCGACATCATCGACATAGCCGACATCTTTCGCATTTCCGGCGCGGACGACTACAGCGAAATCCTGCTGGCCAGCGGCCGCACCGTTGCCGAGCGAGCGGCGGCTAGCCGAGCTAGAGCGCAACTTGCATACGATTTTGCACGTGCACCGCTCCTACGTCGTGAATCTGCGCCACGTTGAAGCGGTCGAACCGCCTGCCACGCGACCGGTTCTCCGTTCAAGAGGCGGCGGGAAACGCCAGTTAGCCGGCGGCGTTTAGCGCAGCTAAAGCGGCGGTTGAGCACGCTCACGTGAGAGGTTCATCGAATGACCGGAACGGGCCAATCACTGCCCTTCCGACAAGTTATTACGAACGACCGCAAAGCGTGCATGAACTGCCGTTTGATCCCCGGCAGCGGACTGCGCCCTTGGACTGCCAAACAGACATTGATCGTCGTTCGAAATGCCGACCGCTTCCGGTGCTCTCGCGACCTAGGCATCTTCGATGCGCTCTATAACCAGGTCGGCGGTCGTCCACGGCTTTTCGTTTCCATGAAATTGGTAGATCGACCGGAAGTACGCATTTGATTCAGCTGCGTGGGCCTGCAATCCCTGACCCGTCATCCCAACAGACATAGTCGCCAAAGGCAGTCACGCGCTTGAGGTAGACTCTCCTCACTTGCTCAGCTTTTTTTCGAGCTGGCTCATGGTCGCGGCGCACAAAGTGCGCCGCTCGGTGGGTTTCGTTGTACCCCTGCTGTACCCCGAGGCCTCGCAGCCGACGCCCTGAAGGAGTAAAAGCCCTTTACAAATCAAAAGTGAGCCCGGCGGGATTCGAACCCGAGACCCTCTGATTAAAAGTCAGATGCTCTACCGACTGAGCTACGGGCTCTCGCGAAGGGGCGGGACTAAACTGATGCTCCGCCGGGCGCAACCTGGACCCTGAAGAAAGCGGCCATCAGGCCACTTTCGCCGCAGCCAGGGCGGCCGCCACGGCCGCGCGCCAGCCGCTGCGGAGACGGTCGCGGTCGGCGCCGCACATACGGGGTGACCAGCGCGCGCTCGGCGTTGCGCCCGCTCCGTCGAGCAATTTTATGAGCCCGGCGCCGGATGCCGCGAGCTTCGCGGCCCCAAGCGCCGTCACCTCTTGGAACTGCGGGCGTGCGACCTCGACGTCACAAATATCAGCGAGGAACTGGATCGCCCAGGCATTGGCGGTGAGGCCGCCATCGATCAGGAGCTGCTCAATCTTCGGCGCGCCATCAGCGCGCAGCGCATCCAACAGATCAGCGGTCTGGTAGGCCACAGCTTCAAGCCCCGCGCGCACTATGTGATCCAAGCGAGAATCGCGCGTGAGGCCGATGATCGTGCCACGCGCCTCAGCATTCCATTGCGGCGCGCCGAGGCCGGCAAACGCCGGCACAAGATAGACACCGCCATTGTCAGCAAGGCTCGACGCAATGGCCTCTGACTCAGCCGAGGATTTGATCAGCTTCAACCCATCGCGCAGCCATTGCATCGTCGCGCCGGCCGAGAAGATCGAGCCTTCAAGCGCATACGCGAACACGCCGCCCGCTTCATAGCCGACAGTGCCCAGCAATCTATTCTTCGATCTAGGCGGCGCGTCGCCCATGTTCATCACCAAAAACGCGCCAGTGCCAAACGTGCACTTGGCCATTCCCGGCTTGAGGCAGCCGTGGCCGACGAGCGCCGCCTGCTGATCGCCAGCCATGCCGTGGATCGGGATCGCGCGGCCAAAGTGCGCGACGTCGGCATCGCCGAAATGTGTGTCGCACGCGGTGGTCTTGGGCAGCATTGCACGCGGAACTTTGAAGAGCGCGCACATCTCGTAGCTCCAAGCGCGCGTGTTGAAATCGTAGAGCAGCGTACGTGACGCGTTGGTGACGTCCGAAACGTGCGCGTTGCCGTTGGTGAGCCGCCAGACGAGGAACGTCTCCATCGTGCCGAAGGCGAGTTCGCCCTTCTCGGCACGCGCCCTCAGTGCCGGATCGCGGTCCAATATCCATGAAATCTTCGTGGCGGAAAAATACGGATCGAGCAGCAGACCTGTGGCCTGCTGCACCTTCTTCTCGTGACCGGCTTCGCGGAGCCGCGCGCAAACATCAGATGTCCGCCGATCCTGCCAGACGATCGCCCTATGTACCGGCGTGCCGGTCTTGCGATCCCACACGACGGTGGTCTCGCGCTGATTGGTGATGCCGATCGCCGCGATGTTCGCGACGCCGCCGGCTTTCTCGATCGCGTCGCGGCAAACCTGCAGCGTCGCCGCCCAAATTTCCTCCGCATCGTGCTCGACCCAGCCTGGTTGCGGATAGTGCTGCTGCAATTCCACCTGCGCCGTCGCCTGTGGCTGAAAAGCCAAATCGAAAACGATCGCGCGCGTGGATGTCGTGCCCTGGTCGATAGCGAGGATGTGTTGGCTCATGGCTGCGATTATGGACCGCCGGCGCCGCATCGGCAAACACCGGCGGTCCACAATGCTACTGCGCTTCCGCCGCCTCAAGCGCCGCGCGGAACGCCGCCGAAGCGGTGCGCACGCGATCCATGGCAGCGTCCATATCCTCGCTCGTGACCACACGGCCAGCGGCGGCCATCGTCTCTACTTCGGCGCGGATCGCCGCAAGCTTGATCGCGAGATCGTCGACATTGCTGGCGATCACGTTGCCCGCGCCAAGCGCCTTCGCGGCCACGTCGAGTATTTCCGCAGCGCGGACGCGGTGCTCCGCCGGCACCAGCGGCAGGAATGCCGACAGTGCGGCAAGCAAGAGCTGCAATTGCAGCAACATATTGAGCATTGAATTTCTCCTTAGCTGCGGTTGGCGCGGACCAAGCCTTCAAGCTCGGCGATCGGCGCTTGCGCGGCGGCGAGCGCTTCGTTGAGGCGGCGGGCCGCAACGCTGAGCGCGGTCGCGGCGCGTTGGATCGCGGGTTGATTGGCGCCGACGCCGCATCCAAATCGGCGCGAGCCCGCATGTATGCGGTGACGGCGATCTGCAGCGTCTCGGCCGCCGGTGTCGCCGCCTGCTCAGCGCCCAAGCGCACGCTTGAACGCGAGCGGCGTTGCAGTATCCGCGACGATGTCCGTCGCTTCTTCCACCACCGCCGCGTAAGCGTGCAGCAGCGCATAAGCGCGTTGATCGATGGTTTGCGCGGCGGCGATTGGGTTTTCGATCCGCGTCGAGCCCAACTGCAAGGACGCGCAGGCAGGCGTCAGGGTCAGCGCGCACGCAAGAGCGAGCGCGCGCAAAGGATAGCGCATAATATGTTTCCTCAGGTGATGGGTGTGTTGGCGCGCGTACGGCCAACGGCGACGCCGATGAGACCAAGCGTGACCACAAGATCGATCAGCGAATTGGCGATCTCTTGCGCCGCACCGTCGGGCAACACGATGCCCATGCGGTTAGCGGCGGCGGCGATGGCAATCACGGCGGCACTGCGCAAGGTCAGCGACTGGATGGCGGCTTTGGCGAGTGGTGTTGTGGTGTCGGACATTGTGCTCCTCGTGTTGAACGAGAAGCCTAAGTCCGCTCGGGCGCTGTCGGATTGATTCAGCGTGCGTCGCGCCAAGCGCTTTGAAAAACAAGGCGCTCGGCATTCAACGCTGTAGGATTAGCTGGCGAGCAATCCCCGCTTCGCCTCGTCGTATTCGCGCTTCAGGCGCGCCACGAGATCGGCCGTCGGCACCACTTCATGCACGCCGCCAACGCCTTGGCCCGCGCCCCAGATGTCTTTCCAGGCTTTGGCCTTCGAGCCTTCACCGCCGCCGAAGCTCATCTTTGACGCATCGCTCTCGGCAAAGTTCGCCGGATCGAGACCAGCGTTGACGATCGAGCCTTTGAGATAATTGCCGAGCACACCGGTGAAGAGATTCGAATAGACGATGTCGCCGGCGCTCGAATCCACGATCATCTGCTTATACGCCTGGGGCGCATTCGCTTCCGTCGTCGCGATGAAGGCCGAGCCCATATAGGCAAGGTCCGCGCCCATCGCTTGCGCCGCTAGGATGCCACGGCCGGTCGAGATCGCGCCGGAAACGAGCAGCGGACCGTCGAAGAATTCGCGGATCTCACTGATCAGCGCGAACGGCGAAAGCGAACCGGCGTGACCACCTGCGCCAGCGCACACAGCGATTAAGCCATCAGCGCCCTTCTCAAGCGCCTTCTTGGCGAAAGTGATGTTGATGATGTCGTGCAGCACGATGCCGCCGTACGAATGGATCGCCTCGTTCACCTCCGGCCGCGCGCCGAGCGAGGTGATCACGATCGGCACCTTGTGCTTCACGCACGCCGCCACGTCGTGATCCAGGCGCGCGTTGGTCTTGTGAACGATCTGGTTCACCGCATAGGGCGCAGCAGGCGCATTCGGGTTCGCTTCGTCGTAAGCGGCGAGCTCATCCTTGATACGGTAAAGCCAATCGTCGAGCGTCGTTTCGGGTCGCGCATTCAGCGCCGGGAACGATCCGACGATCCCCGCCTTGCACTGGGCGATGACCAATTCAGGGTTCGCGATGATGAATTGTGGGGCGCCCACGGCTGGGAGTCGCAACTTGTCGAACAGGGGCGGCAGAGCCATGATTTTCTCCGGTTGCCACAAGGCGTAGCCTGCGTTCAAAAGCGCGTCGATGCCTGACATGGCGTCAAGGGACAGGGAAATGCCAGAGACCACCTTGCAACTGGGCGAAGCCGCCGACGAAGCGGACTGGCGCGCCCTTGTCGAGCAAGGGCTGAAGGGCGCGGCCTGGTCGCGGCTCGTCGGCAAAACCGCTGACGGCATTGCGCTTGAGCCGCTCTATCGCGAGCCGGACATCCACACCGCGACCGATATTTCCGGCATGCCGGGCGCAGCGCCGTTTGTGCGCGGTGCAGCGCGTGGCGGCTGGCTCGTGCGGCAGAGCTTTGCGCACCCGGATGTCGAGCGCACCAACCGTGAAATCCTCGCCGACCTCGAAGGCGGCGTGGCCGCAATCGAACTCGTGATCGATCCAACCGGCAAGGATGGCGTCGCCATCAAGTCCGCCGCCGACCTCGACCACGCACTCGCAAGCGTCATCCCCGAAGCCGCACCCGTGTCGCTCGACGCGACCGGCGAACAAGCCGCGATGCTGCTGCGCGACAAGCTGAAAGGCGTCGCCGTCCTAGGCACTGCATTCAATCTCGATCCACTCGGCGCGCATCTGCGCACCGCCGCCGATCAAACCGAAGCCGCGCTCGCCGCCTATCTCTTCGCCGCGCAAACCACACGCGATCTGCCCAACGCCCGCTATCTCCGCGTCGACGCCCGCATCGTGCACGAAGCCGGCGCCAGCGAAGCGCAAGAAATCGCCTACGCGCTCTCCACAGCGGCATCACCTACCTACGCGGCCTCGAAAACCGCGCCCTCGGCATCGAAGATAGCGCCCGCGCGATCAGCTTCGCCGTCGCCGTCGGCCCCGACGCGCTGATCGAAGCGGCAAAGCTCCGCGCGCTGCGCCTCTGCTGGGCGCGCGTGCTCGAAGCCTCCGGCGCCGCGCCCGAACATCGCGCGGCACACATCCACGCCTTCACCTCGCGCCGGATGATGACCCGCTACGATGCATGGACGAACATCCTCCGCGTCACCACCGCCGCTTTCGCCGCCGCCGTCGGCGGCGCCGACGAGATCACCACCTACCCGCTCACCGATGCGCTCGGCCTGCCCACCGCCTTCGCCCGCCGCGTCGCCCGCAACACGCAAGCAGTGCTCGCAGAAGAGTGCCGCCTGGGCCACGTCGCCGATCCTGCTGGCGGTTCGTGGTTTGTTGAAAAGCTCACGCGCGAACTCGCCGACCGCGCCTGGTCGCTCATGCAACAACTGCAAACTCACGCTGCGCCACTCGATCTCCTGCGCACCCAAGTCGCCGAAGCCCGCGACCGCCGCCGCGCCGCCATCGCCACACGCCGCGAAACCATCACCGGCGTCACCGACTTTCCATTGCTCGAGCGCCGCGCCGGAATTCGAACCCGGTCACCGCCGGCTTCCGGCCACGCAGGGGGCACTTCGCTCCGATCCGCTGGGCCGAGCCGTTCGAAATCCTCCGCGCCAAGGGAAGCCACTTCGCGCGCGTCTTCTTCGCCAACCTCGGCGCGCTTCCCGAGTTCGGCCCACGCGCACAATGGTCGCGCAATCTCTTCGCGACCGGCGGCGTCGCCGCCATTGGCCCCGAAGACGCATACGCCAGCATGGACGCGCTCATCGACGCCTTCCGCGCCTCCAAGAGCGCGTCGCCATCATCACCGGCGCCGATGCGCACTACGCCAGGCAAGCCGAAAACGCGGCACAGCGCCTCAAAGCCGCCGGCGCCGATTGGGTGCTACTCGCCGGCAAACCCGGCGAGCGCGAAGCGGAACTCCGCGCCGCAGGAATCGATCAATTCGTCTTCGCCGGACAAAACGCACTGACCGACCTCGAAACGCTACATACCGCCTTAGGCGTCAGGACGTGAAACGCTTACACGCCGTCCTTCTCGCGGCAGGCGCCGTGCTTGCAGCAACGATCATCGCCGCCGCTGGCGGGTGGTGGACGCCGTGGGCGTCGCGTTACATTCAGGGAGTCGATGTCTCCTGGCACCAAGGCGCCATCGATTGGCGCACGCTCGCGGCTGACGATGTCGCCTTCGCCTACATCAAAGCCACCGAAGGCGCCGATCACGTCGATCCGCGCTTTGCGTTCAACTGGCGCGAAGCGGGCGCGGCGGGGCTCTATCGCGGCGCCTATCATTTCTTCACGCTCTGCCAGCCAGGCGCGCGGCAAGCGTCGAACTTCATCGCAATCGTCCCGCGTGTCGAAGGCGCGCTGCCACCGGCGCTGGACCTCGAACACATGGGCCCATGCCGGGAAGGCCCGACGATGACCGACGTTATCGCCGAAGCACGCATCTTCATGGATCGCCTCGAAGCGCATTACGGCGTGCGCCCTATCATCTACACCACCCGCGAATTCCACGACGCGCATCTGAGCGAGCTGCAAGGCGAACGCTTCTGGATCCGCTCCATCGCCACGCCCCCAAACTTCCGCCAAGCCGACTGGATCATCTGGCAACACCACAATCGCGGCCACAAACGCGGCGTGAGCGGGCCGATGGATCTCAACGCGTTCCGCGGCGACGCGACCGCGCTGGCGTTTGCCAGGCGCGACGACCGTGACCGCAAAGTGCTGCGGCGCTCTCCGGCACGCCGCTCCCGAGCCAAGTCGCTGGTGCGTCGGCCCGCGGCTTGAGCACGGGGGGCGAGGACAATGAAGCCTGTGGGCGAGGGGCGGGGCGCCGGCGCTGTTGGTATCGCCGTTGGCGTATCGCCTTTCCTGCGGCTCGAGCTCCCGCCTTTGGGCCGGGCCGTCGACCTGTCGTGGCCTGGCCGCGCGGCGCGGCGTCGCGGCGCGTTGTGCAACGTCAGATTGTCGCGGCCCCGCGGTTTCACCCGGACGCTCAAGAGCTTCCTCGTGACCTTGCCCGATTTCCCAAGCTTTCGCCGACAGACGTCGCCGTGGCGCCGTCCGACTGGCGAACCCTGGCTCACGCCCGAAGGCATCGCGGTGAAGACCGCCTACACCGCCGCCGATCGCAGCGGCCTCGACTTCGTCGACGGCTTCCCCGGCATGGCGCCGTTTGGTCGCGGGCCGTATCCGACCATGTACGTCCAACAACCCTGGACCATCCGCCAATACGCCGGCTTCTCCACGGCGGAAGACTCCAACGCCTTCTACCGCCGCAATCTCGCGGCGGGGCAGATGGGGCTCTCCATCGCTTTCGACCTTGCGACGCACCGGGGTTATGACTCAGATCACCCGCGCGTCGTCGGCGATGTCGGCATGGCCGGCGTCGCGATCGATAGCATCCTCGACATGCGCACGCTCTTCAGCGGCATCCCGCTCGATCAGATGAGCGTGTCGATGACCATGAACGGCGCGGTGCTGCCGATCATGGCGCTCTACATCGTCGCCGGCGAAGAGCAGAACGTGGCGCACGCCAAGCTCAGCGGCACGATCCAGAACGACATCCTCAAAGAATTCATGGTGCGGAACACCTTCATCTATCCGCCCAAACCGTCGATGCGGATCGTCGGCGACATCTTCGCCTACACCGCGCAAGAAATGCCGAAGTTCAATTCGATCTCGATCAGCGGCTATCACATGCAGGAAGCGGGCGCGACGGCGGACCTCGAACTCGGCTACACGCTGGCCGATGGAGTCGAGTACATCCGCGCTGGCATTGCTGGGGGTCTCGACGTCGACAAGTTCGCGCCGCGGCTTTCGTTCTTCTGGGCGATCGGCATGAACCCATTCATGGAGATCGCGAAACTGCGCGCCGCGCGCCTCCTCTGGTCGAAGCTCACTGCGCAATTCAATCCGAAGGACGACAAATCGCGCGCGCTGCGCACACACTGCCAAACCAGCGGCTGGTCGCTCACCGCGCAAGACGTTTACAACAACGCCGTCCGCACCTGCGTCGAAGCGATGGCGGCCGCCTACGGCGGCACGCAATCGCTGCACACCAATTCGCTCGACGAAGCGCTCGCGCTCCCAACCGATTTCTCCGCCCGCATCGCCCGCAACACGCAAATCCTGTTGCAGAGCGAAGGCGGCGTCACGCGCCCGGCCGATCCGTGGGGCGGCTCCTACTATGTCGAGCGCCTCACCGCCGACCTCGCAGCCAAAGCATGGGCGCACATCGAAGAAGTCGAAAAGCTCGGCGGCATGTCGGAAGCGATCGACCAAGGCTTGCCGAAAGCACGCATCGAAGAAGCCGCCGCCCGCACGCAGGCGCGCATCGACACCGGCCATCAAACCATCGTCGGCATCAACAAATACAAGCTCGACGAAAAAGAAGACGTTCCCGTCCTTAAAGTCGACAACGCCAAAGTGCGCGCCATGCAGCTCGAAAAGCTGACGCGCCTCAAAGCCGATCGCAAACCTGCCGACGTGCAGGCCGCACTCGAAGCACTTGAAAACGGCGCGCGCAGCAAAGGCAATCTCCTCGAACTCGCCGTCAACGCCGCCCGCGCCAAAGCGACAGTCGGCGAAATGTCCTCCGCGCTGGAGCGCGCGTTCAACCGCCACCAGCCGCCGATCCGCCTCGTCACCGGCGTGTTCGCGCGCGAAGCCGGCGCCGATGCGCCGCTCGAA
>JADJCG010000026.1 GCA_016703335.1 Caulobacteraceae bacterium
CCGGGATCGAAAGCCCCGCGACCAGCGCGCCATCGCCGTCGCGATCCTCAAAGCGCCGATAGCCAAGACTGAGCGTCGGGTTCTGAAAGCTGAGCGAGCGTTCAAGACGCGCCGCCGCGTCGAGGCGTTCGCGCTCGGCCGTCAGACGGGCAACATCCGGCGCCTGATCGGCGTCCAGCGCGTGCTCGTGGTCTGACGCGACAGGTAGCGCGAAGTCAGCGCGGATCAACGCAAAACCATCTTCGCCGCCCCAATAGGAGGCGAGCCGCGCGCGCGCCGTGGCCGCTTGCGCCTCTGCTCGTGTCAACGCGATACGCGCTTCCGCCAGACCCGCCTGTGCGCGGCGCCGGCCATGAGCGGATCGCGTGCGGCGGCGACGCGGCGCGCGACCGAACCATCGAGCGCTTCGGCTGTGGCGACCCGCTCACGCTCGATCGCGACCAGCTCTTGCGGCGCGGCGAGCGCGTCGTATAGGGGCAATCTGGACATCGCGGGAAGGTCGGAGGCCGCGCAGTACACGGTCGAGTTCGGCGCCATGCAGTTCGCGATCGGCGAGGCGGATGCGCGCACGTCGTTGTCCGCCAAGTTCGACCTGCTGTGACAGGCTGAACGTCGTCTCGGCGCCCTGGAAGCCCCGCAGATCGCCGCGGCCGTTGAAGTTCTCGACCTCCGCGCCGAGTTCGGGATTGGGCCGAACACGCGCCTGACGCACGCCGCCAAGCGCCGCATCGACGCCAGCTTCGGCGGCGCGGAGACCGGGATCGGACTCGATCGCGCGGTTGAGCGCCTCCTGTAGCGTTAGCGGCGCTGCTGCCTGCGCATGGGCAGGCGAGGCGATGACAATCGCCGACGATGCAACGCCGAGCGCCGCAAGCATGGCGGGCGTGGATGCGAGATGACGCAAGAGGCGCGCTGATCGTCGCCAGGACCGAAGAGGTTCGTGCATGGATTTTCCGCGAAGCGTGAAGGGTCACGCGCCGCGAAAAATCACGGCGCGTCAGACGAGTGCGGAAACTCGCGGCGGTCGATCCTGACCACCTTGTTCGCCATTCGGCGCGCGCGCGTTCACGAACGGGGGTTCAACCGTCACGACCGGCGGCGCGAGCACGCCGGCGTGCGGCGCGGGCGGCATGCCGGTGACATGGGCCGAGCAGCAATGATGCTGTTGCGCCGGGAGTGAGTTCTGATCTTCCGATCGATCCGCATCACCGTCAGTCAGGGCGACGGCATCAGCGATGTTATAAGATACGGTTGCCGGCGCGCCGTGGCAGGGATCGGACGCGAACGCTTGCTCGACCATGACGAAAGCGACGAGCGCAACGCAAAGCGTCGCGATCCAGCGCCTCCAATCGGTCCAAGCCATTGCTTTCAAGTGCTCATTTCCGCGCGCGCAGTCACAGATTCGCTGCGCGCCTGCCTATATACAGACCACGACCCGCTGAGAAATAGTAAAGACATGATGACGCCCACGGCGAAGTCCGGCCAGGGCGAACGTGTCACAGCCGTCGCCGCCGCTGCGATCATGACCAGAACATTGCCAAAGCGTCGTTGCGCGAACATAGCCAGACAGAGCGCAGATTGGCGTCGCTCTTGCGAAAGCGCAGCAGCAGAACGACAGCGCCGAGGTTCACGCTCAGCGCCATGAATCCGATCACGCCCATCGGTGCGGCTTCGGCGGCGCCGGCGAAATCCAGCTTGCCCACCGCCATGACGAGGATCACCGCGCCCATGAGCAACATCGCGGCGCTTTTGAAAGACGCCGCCCGCGTGCGCACGAGCGCCGATTGCCCGACGGGCCCAAAGCGTCACGCCGTAAGTTGCGGCGTCTGCGGCGAAGTCGAGCGCGTCGGCTTGTAGCGCCAGCGATCCGACCGCGTGTCCGCCGATTGTTTCGATCAGAAACATTGCTGCATTGGCGATCAGCACGATCCAAAGAATGCGCCGCACCTGCGCATCGATCGGCGCGGCTGTGACCTTGCCGCAGCAATCGGAACATTCGCTCATGGCGCGTCCGCCCTGGTCCAATGGGCATGACGTCCAAACCAGCGGCCCACTTCATGAGCAGCATAGCGCTCGTACGCGTCGCCGTGTTTGTCGCGCAGTGCTTCTTCTTCGATGCGCACCTGTATGAGCGTCAGCGTCCATGTCGCCGCAAGCACGGCGGCCGTGCCGACATGCGGCGACCACAGAAAGAGTGCGAGAAACGGCGCCGATCATGCCGACGAAGATCGGATTGCGCGACCAGCGAAAGAGGCCGCGCGCAACAAGCGGACCTGGCCCGCTCGCTGGCACGCCGATGCGCCATGATGCGCCCATCTGGAATTGCGCCAACGCAATCAGCGCGACAGCGCTGATGAACGCGATTGCGCTCGCCCATTTGAGCGCGGCGGCGTCGCTCCAGGCGGGCCGGCCGAGCGCGCGCTCCCAGTCCGGCGCTAGCCAGGCCATCGTCGCAAAGGTCAGCGCGAGCAAGACCGCAAGTTTCCAATTGCGCTCGGCGACACTCTGGACCGCCGCGTGGCGCCCGAAGCTGAACGCCTTCACGCCGTGGGCGCGTTCGACCGACCATGCGCGCAAGGCGGAGACAGCGATTATGGCGAGGATAGCGGCAAGGGGTAGCCAGGTGGGCGGCATGAGGGGCCTCGATTTGTGACGCCGACACCTCTACATTCTCTAGTCACTAGAGGAGCAAGGCTAAAAATGCAGGCGATCGGCGCGGTGGCGAAGCAGACGGGCCCTCAAGGTCCCCACCATCAGATTCTACGAGCAGGAGGGGCTGATCAGCCCACCCGAGCGGACCGGCAGCGGCCGTCGGCTCTATGCGGACGCTGACGTGCGCCGGCTATCGTTCATCCGGCACGCCCGCACGCTCGGGTTCGAACTCGACGACATTCGCTCGCTCCTCGATCTGTCCGATCATCCCCAGCGTCCGTGCGACGACGCCGATAGGATCGCCCGGCGCCACCTCGCGGAAGTAGACACGCGCATCGAGCAATTGTCCGCGCTCAAGAAAGAGCTCGCGCGGATCGTCAGATCGTGCGCGGGCGGACGCGCGGGCGATTGCCAGGTCATAGAGGCGCTCGCCGATCACGCGCATTGCGATAGCGATCACGAGACCAAGGTCTCCAAGCCGCAATCGCGCGCGAAGGCAAGGCGTCCGAAAGCGGCTCGGAAATGAACGCTTCGCTGCTTGTCATCTATGCGGGCGCGGCGTTCGCGGAAATCGCCGGATGTTTCCCGCGTTCTGGGCTTGGTTGCGCTTAGGCCGCTCGGTCTGGTGGGTCGTTCCAGGCGCTGTGTCGCTCTGTCTGTTCGCGTGGTTGCTCACGCTCGTGCCGACCGATGCGGCTGGTCGCGCTTACGCGGCCTATGGCGGGGTCTATATCGCCGCGTCCCTTGTCTGGCTTTGGCTTGTCGAAGGCCCGCGGCCTGATCTATGGGATGTCATCGGCGCCAGCGTGTGCCTCATCGGCGCCGCCATCATCCTGCTCGGGCCGCGCTCGGCCTGAACACTAACCCGACAGCTCTTCCATCAGCGTACAGTCTGGCGTGGCGCCGCTCGCGCAGGCTTCTGTGCAACTCGCCGCCATCGCCGTCAGCGTGCGCTCCAGTGCTTCGAGTTCATCGCGCCTGGCGCGCACCGTGTTGAGATGCGTGAGCGTCAGATCTCGCGCCGACAGACACGAAGGCGTCTTTGGCGTCCATCCACATCGAGAAGCGCGCGGACATCTTCAATTGGAAAACCGAGATCGCGGCAGCGGCGGATGAAGCGCAGACGATGCAGCTCCGGGTGGCCATAGGCGCGCCGCTCAATGGCGCCGCAGGCCCACGCCGCGCAGGAGCCCGATTTCCTCATAATAGCGGATGGTGGCGGGGTGCATCGAGTGCGCGCCGCCGTTTCGCCGATAGTCATGCCGGCTGTCGCCACGGGTCCGCTCCAAATCGCTTGCTCTTGAAGTTACCTGAGGAGTTACGACGTCCCCGCAAGGCCCTGGCCTGCCGGAGGCCGCAATGAAGAAATCCTGGTTGACCTGGCTCGGTCTTGGCGCCGCGTGCGCGGTCTGCTGCGCGCCGCTCGTTGCAGGCGCTTATAGGCGCCGGCGCCGCGGGCGTTGGCTTCTCGCTCTTTGGTCTTGGCCTGGCTGACACACTGTGTGTGACGGCGATTGTCGGCGCACTGGCTGCCCTCGGCGTGTTTCTGCTGGCCCGCCGAAGGGTATCGAGGAAGGCGGCCGAAGAATGTGAGTGCGCGCCTTCTAGCGACTCTGCGCAGTGCGAGGTGGGCGGCGCCTGTGCGCCCGTCGAACGCGGCGCAACCGCTCCGCAGCGATCTTATGACCTCCAGCAAAAGCCCTGTGTTCGGCCCGCGCCGGAGGCGCACGGCTCGCCGCTGAGCAATGACAAAGCCCTGCGTCCCGACACCTACAGGACGCGATCGCGCGCAGGCGGCGTCAGGGTGTAAAGCGAAGCGTGCCTTGACGGC
This sequence comes from Caulobacteraceae bacterium, assembly GCA_016703335.1. Classification (GTDB taxonomy): domain Bacteria; phylum Pseudomonadota; class Alphaproteobacteria; order Caulobacterales; family Aquidulcibacteraceae; genus Vitreimonas. Next base: position 4,484 of record JADJCG010000026.1, read on the forward strand.
GCCGAGCACGATGGCAGGCGCTCATGCTCAAACCGGCAGGCGTTCCCTGTAGTCGTGCAATCAGACGCCCCCTGCGCATCTACTAGCTCACGTGTCGGGCAGATCTTCCGGCGGCGCACATCCGGAGCCGGTGCTCGGACAACCTCGGCGCCCTCGCGGGCGCAGCGCTTTTGCTCAATCCAGGCTTCAACCTCCGCCAAATCCCAAGCCACGACCCGCGAGGTTATCGGAAACCGGCGCGGGAATTCATTTCGCTGCTCCATCTCCCAGATTGTCGTGTCACTCAGTGGAACGAGACGCCGCAATTCCTCCCGGCGTATGCAGCGAGAGGCGAGGCGGCTTTGCGGCGCGCAGGACGGGCTCGCCGTTGTAGCGATGGGTGATCTCACTCGACGCGGCACTTCGGTCTTCATTGCGGACTCCGTCTTTGCCCGTTTGGCGATACGTGGTAGCGTCAGCATCAATCCACGTGCTGAAAGGCAAGCGATCTATCCTCTTACTGTACCGTTCGCCGGCGTTCGCGACAAAGCGCAATTATTGTCGGTAATTCTGTCGGTAAAAAGCTGCACGATCCCTCTGGTTTCGTTGGAAATGCTGAGAATTTCGACGTTTTGGACAATTGAGTGGGAATGATTTGTGTCAGGATGCCGTTTGCGCTGAGTTAGCGCTCGCCGCTCGTCTTTTGCATTCCGAGACGGACTATGGCGTACTCGGGCTGAGCAAGGACGCGTCATGGTCTACATTCTCGGCGGTTGGCAGACGGATTTCGCGGCAAACTGGTCGCGCCAGGGCATGGAAATCGCCGACGCGTTCGCCGAGTCCGTGGGCAAAGGCCTGGAAGCCACCGGGCTTGAGCCGAAAGATATTGAGTGCGGCCACGTCGGTAACTTCGTCGCTGAGCTTTTTGCCGGGCAAGGTCTGCTTGGCGGCTTCTTTGGGCTGGTGCATCCAGATTTTGAAGGCATGCCGACGTCGCGCCATGAGGGCGCGTGCGCGTCGGGCAGCTTGGCCGTGTTGGCGGCGGCGGCGGACATCGAAGCGGGGCGGTACGACCTCGCTTGCGTCGTTGGCCTTGAGCAGATGCGCAACGTGCCGGGCGATGTCGCCGCGCAGCATTTGGGCACGGCGGCGTGGGCGGGTCATGAATGGCAAGACGCGAATTATCTCTGGCCGCGCGCCTTCTCCGATTTGGGTCATGAGTACGAGCGCCGCTGGGGGCTCAAGTATGAGCACCTGATGCGTATCGCCGAGATCAACTTTACCAACGCCAAGCGCAATCCGAACGCGCAGACGCGCACGTGGAAGTTCACCGATGCGAGCTTTACCGCTGACAATGAGGCCAATCCGGTCGTTGAAGGCATGATGCGCAAGCAGGATTGCGGTCAGGTGACGGATGGCGCGGCTGTGGTGTTCTTGGCCTCGCCGCGTCGTGCGGAAGAATATGCGAAGAAGCGTGGTATTCGGCTGGAGTCGCTGCCGCGCATCAAAGGCTGGGGCCATCGCTCATCCAGCATTTCGTTCGACCAGAAAGTGCGCGCGAGCGAAGGGCAGCCTTACGTTTTCCCGCAAGTGCGGCGCGCAATTCTTGATGCGCGTGATCGCGCAGGGATCAAGGACATCTCCGAGATCCATGCGGTCGAGACGCATGATTGCTTCACAACCACGGAATATATGGCGATTGAGCACTTGGGTCTGACTCTGCCCGGCGAAGCGTGGAAGGCAATCGAGGATGACTCGATTGCGATCGGCGGGCGTTTGCCGATCAATCCTTCCGGCGGCTTGATTGGGCTTGGTCACCCGGTTGGCGCCACCGGCGTGCGCATGACGCTCGATGCTTACAAGCAAGTGACGGAGCGTGCAGGCGACTATCAGATCGACGGCGCGCGCAATGTCCAGACGCTGAACATCGGTGGCTCCACGACGACGACGGTCAGTCTGCTCATCGGAACCTGATTGGTCGATCCGGCTACTGAGGAGATCGCTGGGGTTGGCCGAGCGCGGTCCGATGAACAGGGTCGTGCGCAGTGAACTCCGTGCGCAGGTGCTCGCGAAGTTCGGCACCGCTTAAGCGCCGATCACGCCTTCCTGGATGAACTTGCGATCGGCCCAGACCGAGTGCGTGCCGCTGCTGATCTTGTGCGGCAACGCGATGCGGACCACCGGGCCTTCATCGAAGCGTTTGCAATCAATCAGGACGCACTCAGACGTGCCGGCGTTCTCGTCGATGATGAAGCTGACGAGGTAGCCGTCGTCTTCGTCCTTGGCGTTGATGCGCGGCGCGAACGGCGCTTCGCTGCCGTAGCGGCCTTCCGGCAGCGTGACGGACCAGGATTCGCCGGTTTCAAGGTCGTGTTTCACGAAGCCGGTGAACAAGAACCAGCCGGGTTTCGATGTCGTCGAATAGACGTAGCGATGCTTGCGGCCGGCGACGCGCGCGTTGATCATCCCGAATTCGAGATTGCGGTCGTCGAGGCGCTCTTCTTTGGTCTTGCCGGTCGCCAGATCGAAGCGCCAACGGTGCAGCTTCGGTCGGAAGCTGGCTTCGTCGAGATACGCCATCATGTGCTCGAGGCCATGCGGCGCGGTCTTGAGCGGCTTCGGCGTCGGGTTCTCTTGGAAGTATCCGTCCATGATGATCTCGCTGCCTTCCTCGTATGCGTTGAGGAAGTGGAGAACGTAGGTCGGCTCCGCTTCGAACCAGCGCACGTCATCGGCTTTGCCGTAGCGTGGGATGACGGCAAAGCGCGACGGCAGGTCGTGCAGCTTGATGGCGTGAATGTTGCGCTCAAGCAGGCTGGCATCCCAGAACACTGGCAAGTCATTCAGGATCGAGTAGCGCTCGGAAAATGACATGTCGTGCGGCAGGCGCGGGCCCGGCAGCGGGATAGGCGTGTAGTTGGTGACTTTGCCGAAGCGATCGATGACGCCGTAGTGCATGTACGGCGCGTGCGTTGAGTAATTGAAGAAGAGTAGGTCGCCGGTGCGTTCGTCGACTTTACAGTGCGCCGACACGCCATCGAGTGGGCCCCAATGGGCAACGCCGAGCTGATCGAGGTTCTCTGGGTCGAGCGCGTAAGGTTCGCCGCACTGGTAGAAAGTGGAAATCGCCTTGCCGGCGTGCACGACGACGTCGGTGCTGGCGTTGTCCTTGAGGCCGCCGTGCGCGCCGAAGCCGGGGCGCTTCGAAGTGCCCCACGGATCTGCGAGACCTCCCCAGAGCGACCCACCTGCAATCTGCTCCGCTTCAAAGCAGCGCGTGCGAACAAAACGATTGCGATACGAGGCGACGCCGCCTTCGAAACTAATTTGGTGCAGCATCGCGTCGGCATCGAACGGGTGGTGACGGCCGAGCGGTTGGTGAACTTGGTTTTCCGTGTTGCGGATATAAACGCCGTCGATGTCATCCGGGATCGCGCCCTCAATGACTTCGAGATCGTAGGCCGTTACTTGCTCGTGCTGCGGGGTCCAAGCGCCGGTCAGATATGGATGATTGGTCGGTTTGAGAGACGACTTGATCGGTGGCAGACGTTCAAGCTTCATCGCGCACGCATCCTCGGAACAATTTGCAGGACACCCTACAGTAGTCGGTCTCATCAGATAAGGGACTTCCGGTGAGCGCTCTGGAAGTCAAGCGTCCGCGGGAAGGTAAGATGCCCGCAGGGTAGATGGAGCCGACGCACCTCAATGAAGCGAACGCCGATTTCGGCTAGGTCGTCTTCACCTTTGGTTCGACGTGACCGCCAAAGCCCAGACGCATGGCGGACAAGAGCTTGTTGCTGAACGCTTGAGGCTGCCTTGAGCGAAAACGCGCGAATAGCGCTGTCGCGAGCACGTCAGCGGGCACGGCTTCTTCGATCGCCGCTTCCAACGTCCAACGGCCTTCGCCGCTATCGTCAACCGAACCGCTAAAGCCAGCGAGCTCGCCGTCTTTAGCAAGCGCGATCGCAGTGAGATCCAAGAGCCACGACGTGATGACGCTGCCGCGGCGCCAGACTTCGGCGATGTCTGCGAGATTGAGATCGTAGCGCTCGTCTTCCGGCAACGCGTCCGCGTTCTTGCCCTGCAAAATGCCGAAGCCTTCGGCGTACGCGGCCATTAAGCCGTATTCGATGCCGTTGTGAATCATCTTTACGAAATGGCCTGAGCCAACTGGGCCAGAGTGAATGTAGCCTAGTTCGGCTTGAGCGCTGGCGGCTCCGTCACGTTCAGTGCGTGGAATTGTGCCGAGTCCAGGCGCAAGCGTGGCGAAGACCGGTTCGAGGCGATCAAACGCAGCTCTGTCGCCGCCGACCATGAGGCAAAAGCCGCGCCCTTGGCCCCATACGCCGCCGGATGTGCCGACATCAAGATAAGTGATTTGTTTTTCTGCGAGCGCCTTAGAGCGGCGAATGTCATCGCGATAATAGGTGTTGCCGCCGTCAATGATGACGTCGCCGGCTGAGAGGAGTTCGCCGAGGCGCATCACGGTATTCTCGGTCGGCGCCCCAGCGGGTAGCATCACCCAAACGGCGCGCGGCGCGGCGAGCTTTTGCACGAGGTCTGCGAGGCTGGTTGTTGCAACGGCGCGGTCTTTGGCGAGCGCATCGATGTTCGCTGTATTGAGATCGTAGACGACGCATTCATGGCCGCCAGCCGTCAGTCTGCGCGAAATGCCAGCGCCCATGCGCCCAAGCCCGATGATGCCAATCTGCAAGGCCGCCTCCGTTGTGCTGTGCGAACGATCTAGAGCGCGCAACACTGGTTCGCTAGGGTGTGAGGGTTGCCCTCAAGCGAAGGAAGAAGGCCCATGGCTGCTAAGAAGGCCGCTGCTGATCTGCCGCGCTGCAAGTGGCCGGGTACTGATCCGCTCTACATTGATTATCACGACCACGAATGGGGCGTGCCGCTGCGCGATAGCCGGGCGCTGTTTGAGATGCTGCAACTCGAAGGCGCGCAAGCAGGGCTTTCGTGGATCACGATCCTGCGTAAGCGCGAGAACTATCGGCGCGCGTTCGACGGCTTCGATCCGGTAAAGATCGCGCGCTATGCGCCTGCGAAAATTGAGAAGCTGATGGGCGACGAGGGCATCGTGCGCAATCGGTTAAAAATCGAAGGCGTTGTGGCGTCAGCGAAGGCGTATTTGGCGCTGGAGAGGGAAGGCCTAACGTTTTCGGAATTCGTTTGGGACTTCGTTGTCGGCAAGCCGATCGTCAATCATCTGAAGCCGGGCGGGCCAGTGCCGGCGGAGACAGATATCTCGCGCCGGCTCTCATGGGCGCTGAAGAAGCGCGGCTTCAAGTTTGTAGGGCCGACGATCGTTTACGCGTTCATGCAGGCGGTTGGGATGGTCAATGACCATCTCGTGACGTGCCACTGCCATCCAGACTTCAAAAAGCGCAAGAAGCACTAACCGCGCTGCTACGAAACGGCGTAGCCGCTGCGTGCGTGCGTGACGCCGCCATCTACGATGAGCGTGGAGCCGACGACATAGTCCCCCGCGCGTGACGCGAGGAAGATTGCAGCGCCGGCCATGTCATCGGCCGTGCCAACGCGGCGCGCTGGAATGGCTTGCGAGACTACGTCGGCGTGATCTCGGGCGAGGCGGTTCATGTCTGAAGCGAAGGCGCCTGGCGCAATCGCCGTGACCGCAATGTTGTCGGTGATGAGCCGCAGCGCCATGCGCTTGGTGAGATGGATGAGGCCCGCTTTGCTGGCGGCGTACGAGTAGGTCTCTTGCTGATTGACGGAGACGCCGTCGATCGAGGCGATGTTGATCACTTTAGCGAGGTGGCCCTTCGCGCCGCCGCGCTTCAAGGCTTCGTGCAGTTTTTGCGTGAGGAAGAACGGCGTTTTGACGTTGAGGTCCATGACCTTGTCCCAGCCGTTTTCCGGGAACTCATCGAACGGCGCGCCCCAAGCGGCGCCGGCATTGTTGACGAGAATATCCAGCGTGTCTTCGTGACCGAGAAACGCGTCTGCCATCTTCTGCGCGCCGTCTAAGCCGGAGGCATCGACGACCAGCGGAATGCACGGTCCGATGGCGGAGAGTTCGGTTGCGGTTTCTTCAAGCGCGCCGCCTTTGCGGGCGGAGATGTAAACCTTCGCGCCTTGGTGGAGGAAACCTTCGGCGATCATCTTGCCGATGCCGCGCGAGCCGCCGGTGATGAGGGCGGTGCGGCCTTTGAGTGAGAAGAGGTCTTTCATGAGCTTTAGGCCTGCTGCTGTTGTTGCTTTTGTTGTTCGGCGATGATGGCGTCATCGATTTCGCGCGCGCGCACGGCGGCGGGGCGATTGGCGAGGCGCGCCATGTAAGGATCGAACGCAGCGCGCTTTTCGAGCGTGCCGAATTGGACGCCCCACATGATGTGCGAGCCGAAATAGACGTCAGCGGCAGTGAAGCGATCGCCCGCGATGTATTGCGTGTCCTTCAGCGCGTGCTCCAATGCATCGAGTACGTGCGCCATAGAACCGAAGCCCAGCATGCCTTGCTTATCGACAGGCGCTTCCCAGCCCATGGCTTTAGCGTTCGCTGCGGCTTCGATCGGGCCGGCGGCGAAGAACATCCAGCGATAATAGCGCGCGTTCTTCGTTGTTGGCTGGGGCGAGGTTGGCTTGCGGGAAAACGTCGGCGAGGTACGCGCAGATCGCGGCGCCTTCCGTGACGACAGCATTGCCGTGCTTGATGGCCGGCACTTTGCCCATTGGATTGATCGCGAGGTAGTCCGGCCCCTTCATGCTCGTGCCGTAGCCGAGAATGACGGTTTCGTACGGCTGGCCGACTTCCTCCAACATCCAGCGGATGATGCGGCCGCGCGACATTGGATTGGTGTAGAAGGTGAGCTTATCGGCCATGGACGTTCCTCCGTTGTCTTTGGCATAAACCGCCCATGGCCAAGAGCAAGAGCGTAACGATCTACGGGATCAAGAACTGCGACACGATGAAGAAGGCTCGGACGTGGTTGGACGACCACGGCGTCGCGTACGCGTTTCATGATTACAAAGCTGAGGGGATCGACAAGGCCTCGCTTGACCGCTGGGCGAAGGACGTGAGCTGGGAAATCTTGCTCAACCGCGCCGGGACGACGTTCCGCAAACTGCCGGATGCGCAGCGTGAAGGCGTGACGGAGAAGAAGGCGATCGCGTTGATGCTCGAGCAGCCGAGCATGATCAAGCGCCCGGTGCTGGATGTGGGCGGTAAGCTGCTGGTTGGGTTTAAGCCTGAGGCTTACGCGAAGCAGTTTGGCTAAACGCGGTCCGCCATCCACGCTGTAGCCGTATCGAGAATCTCCGCCAGCACCTCAGGATCCTTGCGTCCGCTTTTCGCGGGCACGTGGAAGCTGTGATCGGCGTGCTCGAAGAGCGCTAGCGTGGCGCGTTTGTCGAGCTTCTTCGCGACGGGCTTTAGCAGGTCGAGAGATGCCAGCGTATCGTTCGTGCCTTGCAGGAAAAGCATCGGGATCGCGACGTCGTCCAAGTGCTTTGCGCGCTCGTCGCCGGGTTTGCCGGCCGGATGGAGTGGGAAGGCGAAGAAGGTGAGACCGCGCACGTTCGGCAGCGGCTCGAGTGCCTGGGCTTGCGATGTCATCCGCCCGCCGAACGATTTGCCGCCAGCGAAGAGCGGCAGTTTTGGCGCGAGGCCGTTTGCCTTCGCGACGGCGGCGCGCACGGCTTGGTGAGCAAGTGCTGGTGAGTCAGGGCGCCCTGAGCCGCGCTCCATGTAGAGGAAGTTGTAACGCAACGTGGCGACGCCGCGCTCGGCGAGGCCATCCGCAATCGCGGCCATCGATTTATGCACCATGCCAGCGCCTGCGCCGTGCGCGAAGACGTAAGCCGCCTTCGCGTTTTGGGGCGCGAGCCATAGGCCGGAGACTGTGACGTCGCCATCGAGCGCGACCGTGATCTGTTCTGGCGTCATCGCGCCATCTTACCTGCCGCGGATCGGCAAGCACTCCATGATCTCGACCGCTTCGCCCGGAAAAATCGTGAAGTGCGGATGATCTTCGAACAGCTTGGCGGCGGCTTCGTGAGACTCTGCTTGGACGACTAGGTACGCCGCCAGATTGTTCTTGATGTCAGTGATGCCATTGAGACCGGTGCGCTTGGTCGTGCTGAGCGGTGCTCCGTTCTCGACCACCGAAGCTTTGTTCTTTTCCATCCACGCGCCCCAAGCGGCGATGCCTTTTTGTTGGCGAGCTGCGCGATCGGCGTCGTCTAGTTTGTCCCAACCGGAGCGCTCGTGCGCGGCGGTGTTGCCGGTGAAGACGGCGAGATATTTCTTCATGGCGTGATCTCCGTTGGCGCTAGTTGCTCTTGGCTAGGAAGGTATCGAGCTTGCCGAGCAATTCCTGCCAGCCTTGTTCGCGCATGGTGACGTTGTCGCCCCCTTCGAAGAAGGCGCCGTGCTCGGTGAAGATGAGGCGCGAGCCTTTGTCGGCGGGTTTGATCTCGACGGTGGCGAGCGAAACGCTGAAGCGTCTGCCGTTGCGCGCCATCGAATAGGTGAAGACGATGCGCTCGTTTTCGATGATCTCGTTGAAGACGGTCTCGTTGCTAAAGGCGGTTTTCTCGCCGAACACTTCTTCGCCGCGACGAAAGCCGTAGACGCTTTTCTCAGAGCCGCCTTCACGGAAGTCGATGTCGAAGGATTGAATGTCCCAGCCTTCGCCTTCGACGAACCAGGCGCGTTTGGCTTCGGGATCAGCCCAGGCGGCGTAGACGCGTGGCGGCGAGGCCGAGTAATGGCGCTCAATCACGAAGCTCGCATGTGTGGTCGTGGTCATGCGTGCCTCACGTGGTCAGGAAAGCTTCGAGCTGGTTGAACAATTGCTGTGTGCCTTCCTCGCGCTGGCCGGCATCGTCATAGCCGTCGAGATAGACGCCTTGCTCGGTGTAGATGAGGCGCGTGCCGGTGGCGGTCGGCTTGATCTCAGTGGTGGCGAGCGACACGGAGATACGTGCGGCGTCGAGGTGCATCTCGTAGGCGAGGACGATGCGCTCGTTCTCGACGATGTCCCATATCTCGGCGTTGTAGGCGTGAACCGTGCCGCCTGCTGGCCCGCCACTGATGCTCTCTTTGCCGCCGACGCGGAAATCGAGTTGGTGGTTTGACTTCTGCCAATCGTCCGGACCGCCGAACCACCTTGCTTTTTTCTTGGGGTCAGCGAAGGCGGCGAACACTTTTGCGGGCGGATGGGGGTACTCGCGTTCGATGACAAAGGTCGCGTGCGTCGTCGTGCGTTTGGTCATTGCGCGAATTCCTTGCCGAGATTGTCGAGCGCGGCGTTCCAGCCGAATTGGTAGCCTTGCTCCATGCCGGCGCCGTCGAAGGAAGCGATCTGCATCGTGAGGGCGAGGTGGGTCTCCGCGCCTTTCGGCGTGAGTTCCACGCTAATGAGCGCTGACGACACGCGTGTGTTGCCGTGGACAACGTCCTCCGCGAAGACGATGCGCTGATCGGCGCGGATATCGATGTAGATCACCGTGGCGACGTAGTCAGCGTTGCCCGGTTCGATGCAGCGCGAGACATCCTTGCCGCCCTCGCGAAAGTCGGCTGCTTCGTACTCGATGCGGATGTTGTCGGCGGGCGCGGACCAGCGCTTGCGCGCTTCGATGTTGGACCAGGCGGCGAACACACGCGTCGGCGACGCGGCGTACGTGCGTTCCATGACGATGGTGGCGTGCGCGATGGTGGTCATGCTCAAGCACCCGGATACATGTGAAACAGCGGCTCGGAGCCTTTCACGGCGCGCGCGAAGGGGGGCCAGGCTTTGAGGCGTTCGAGATAAGCGGCGATACGCGGGAAGGCGCCGTCGAGTGGGATGTTGCGTGTGCCGTACCAAAGTGAGGGCGCGGCGGACGCATCGGCGAGTGTGAGGCTGTCGCCGACAATGAAGGCGCGGTCGCCAAGTTGCGCTTCGACGACGGTGTAGATTTTCCGGACGGCGACCTTGGCCGCTTCAACGCCGATCGGGTCGTGCTGATCGTCCGGGCGCACCTTGTCCATCACGACCTTCGTCATCGTGGTGCCGATGGTATCGAACAGGCGGTCCCAGCGGCGCACTTCGAGTGCGGTGTCGAAATCCTTCGGCACGAAGCGGACGCGGCCTGGATAGTATTGATCGAGATATTCAATGATCACGCTGGTCTCGGTGATGATCCGATTGCGGTTGCTATCGACCAGCACGGGAAACGTGCCGAGCGGCCACTTCGCCAGAAAGTCCGGATA
>JADJCG010000027.1 GCA_016703335.1 Caulobacteraceae bacterium
GCTGAGTTCAACGGCGACCGGTTAGCTCAGCGCCGGCGTTGGCTCGGACCAATAGCGCCATTGCATTGATCCGACTGCGGCGATCCATCGGGCGCCTTAACTCGCCGTCTTCGCGCCGACCCCATGCAGAAAGAACCGGACCGATTCCGTCACATGCGCGCGGAGATCGTCGTCGGATAGCTCGTAGCCTTCGTCCCAAATGGCTTTGTACTGGTGAGGGCCGCGGAACAGGGCGAAGAACGAAAGCGCAGCAGCCGACGGATTCTGGATCGCAACGCCGTCTCGGGGCGCGCGCTCGCTGAGATATTCCGCAACGATTTCTGCAAGCCGGTTTGGCCCCACGGTGAGGGCATTTCCTGGCCGCTTCCCGGAAACTCCCGACTGGCAGCGCATATCATCCGAAAAATTGCCGCGACTCACGACTGAGCGCCTGACGGAGATAGTGCTCGCCGATGCGCTGCAATCCCTCTGAGAGAGGCAACCGGACATCCGCCGCCGGGCACAAGGAGGCCGCGAAACGACTGTTGCATTCATCCAGAACGGCGACAAAAAGGCCTTCCTTGCTGCCATATTGCGAGTAGAGCGTCGCCAGCGACCCGCCAACCAAGCGGACAACGTCGTTTATGTTGGTGCGTTCGTATCCTCGCTCGCAGAACACCTGGAGCGCGGACTCTAGAAAAGCCCGCCGACGCACAATACCCCGATCAGTCGAGTGGGCATCGCTATCGGCCACAATGTTGCGGGCCATGGCTTCCTCGCGAAAAGCGGTTCTGTGCCGACTCTATACTGGTTGCTCAGATGCTGGAATGGCAAGAAGGGGGCGCGGCGGCGAGATTGGCGGAATGGCCCAGAGCGCGGTCGCCTAATCGCTCCACACTGCGGCGGTCGCGCTCGACAGCCTCACGATCGCGAAGCAATCTCCCCGCCCCGCCTGCGCACGCGCACGCCGCGCCAGGTTTGCCTGGCGTTGCGCGTCCAAAACATCGGGCAAGCGCCCTGCCCCAGTTCGTACGCGCGACGCGCAAGCCGGAGATTTTCCTCCGCCAGGGTCAGCGCCTCGTTGCGAAGGCTCAGTTCGGCTTCTGCCGCAGCCAGGCCAGACAACGCGTCGGCGACTTCTCCGAACGCGCGCAGGACTGTCGCCCGATAGCGGGCGTCAGCGCGCCGCGCCTCGGCTTATGCACGACGCACGTCAGGCGCGTAGCACGCCGCCCCTGAAGATCGGAGTGTAAGCGCGGGTCCGAGCGCCCAGCCTGACGAAGCGTACGAAAAGAACGTGTCGGGGTCGAGCGCGGTCTGGGCATAATTGGCAGACAAGCGCACCTGCGGAAACTGGTTGGCCACCCGAACGCCAATGTCGGCCGTCGCGGCGTGTAACGCCGCCTCTGCCGCGCGGATGTCCGGACGCCCGCGCAGCAACTCCGAGGGCACGCTTACAGGGGATTTGTTCGGGCGGCGAGAAATCAGCCAGCGCGAACTCGGCGCCGTCCAGATGCCCGGGACGCATGGCCGGTGAGGATCACCAGCGCGTTGCGTGCAGCCGAAAGACGGTCGCGCAATCCCGGAAGCGCCGCCCTATCCTGCGCCAATTGGGTTTGCGCCGGATGCGATCGATCCGCGCCCACAGGCGCCGGCGTCGATCCGCGCTCGACCAAAACCAGCGTTTCCCGGTCATCGGCGATAATGCTTTCGAGCGCCTCGATCTCGGCGGCGAGTGCTGCGCTTTCAATCGCCTAGGAAGTGATTTGGGCTGCAAGCGTAAGACGCGCGGCGTCATAGCGGAAGCTCTCCGCCTCGAAGCGAGCTGTCGCCGATTCTCGTTCGCGGCGGGCGCCGCCAAACAATCGAGATCGTAGCTCACGCAAGACCAAGCGAGTAACGGGATATGGTGCGGGTGGGAAACCCGTCGAACCCAAATGCCGCCGCGTTGATGCGCGTGCGCTCGGCGCTCACATTGGCGCCGAGTTCTGGCGCGGTCCCGCCATAGACGATGTCGCGTGAGGCTCGCGCCGCATCAAGAGCGGCGTCCGCTTCGCCAATCGTGGGACTGGCGGCCAGGCCTCGCGGACCAGCATGTCGAGTTCCGGCGCGTTGAACGATGTCCACCATTCCCGCCGGTGCGCCAGGCGCTAGGATGCTCGCATTTTCGTCCGCGCCGAGGTGGCGCCGGCGTCTCGACCTCCGGTCGGGCAAAGTCTGGGCCTAGCGTGACGCACGCTCCGAGCGGCGCCATCAGCACAAGCGCCGCCGGCGCCATTTTGAACTCAGTCCATGACATGCGGCGCTCCCACCGGGGACAGTGCGCTTTGCGGGCGCATGAAGAAGACGAGCGGCAACGCCGCCAATGTAAGAAGCATGATCAGGTGAAAATCACTGACATAGGAAACCATCGCCGCGTGGCGTCCGACTTCCGGAACCCACGCGCTCAAGTCCTCAACGCGGATCGCCCGCCCGGTCCCAACGCTTGAGATCGCCGGATTGTCGGGACGCACGTTCTGGATCAAATCGAGTACGAGGTCTGCATATTCATCACGAACACCGCTTGCATGACCGAAATACCGATTGCCGAACCGATACTGCGCACGAGCGTGTTGATCGCCGCCCCGTCTGTTCTCAATTCGGGCGCGACCGTGGCGAACGCCAATGTGTTTGACGGGATGAATATGAAACCAAGACCGACGCCTTGGATGACGCTCGACATGATGATCAGGTTTGAGTCCATGTCGAGATTGAAGAGGCGTCATCTGCCAGGCGGCGATGGCATTCAAGGCAAAGCCCAACGCCAGCAGGATGCGCGTCTATCATCCTCATCAGCGGGCTGATCACCATCATGCTCGCCAGCATGCCGAGCCCGCGCGGCATGGTCACGAGACCAACCGTGACGACGGGATAGCCCATCAGGTTTTGCATCAGCGGCGGCAGCAGCGCGAGCGACGAGAACATGAGCATCCCCAGCATGAAGCTGACCAGACAGCCCATCAGGAAATTTGGGTCGCCCAAAAGGCGGCGGTCAAAGAAGGGGCGCTTGGCCGTCAGCGTGTGAAAAACGAAAATGTAGAGCCCTGCCAACGCGAGCGCGGCCTCGATTCTGACCTCCCAGGATTGAAGCCAATCTTCGCCCGGACCCCGGTCGAGCATCAATTGCAACGAGGCGATGAAGAGCGTCAAAGCGCCAAACCCGACGAAATCGAACCGGGGCGGATTCTCCGATGGCGCTTTCGGCAGAAACAGAAAGATGCCGATGAAGGCCAGGATGCCCACTGGCAAATTGATCAGGAAAACCCAGCGCCAATTCAGCGTCTCCGTGATCCACCCGCCGAGGGCCGGGCCGATGATGGGACCCAGCATGATGCCCGCGCCAAACACTGCCATCGCCTGTGTGTGCTTTTCCGGTGGGTTGATGTCGAACAGAATGGCTTGCGACAATGGGATGAACGCGGCCCCGCCGACGCCCTGCACGACGCGAAACAGAACCATCTGTTCCGAGGGTTTTGCGCGACGCCGCAAGCAAGCGAGGCGCCAGTGAAGACGACAACCGAAATCAGCATTAAGACGGCGGCGGCCCATGTGCTGGGGCGAGCCAGCCGACGAGCGGCGTCATCAGCGCTTGGGCGACGATAACTGGTTAGCACCCAAGTGATCTGATCGAGGCCTGCTGAAAGTCCGCCCTGCATGTGCGGCAGCGCCACGTTTCGCAATCATGCTGTCGATGGTGAACATCGAGGCCGCGAGCATGATTGCGATCGTCAGCGGAACGCGCTGAATGTTGGGCGTTGAGCGGCCTCCGGCCATCGATCAGCAGCCGCGCGAGGCGGTCGGGACTGGAGCGCGTATCCACGCGCGCGCGCCTCAAGCCTGCGCGAAGATGAGATCCGGCGGCGGATCAACAAAGGTCAGTCGAACCGGGATCCGCTGGACGACCTTCACCCAATTGCCGGTGGCGTTCTGCGCCGGCAACGGCAGAAACACCGCCCCGGTGCCTGGACTGAAGCTGGCGACACGCGCTTCAAACGCGCGCCCGCCGAAGGAATCGATCCGGATCGTTGCGCGTTGGCCCGCACGCATCTGGGCGATCTGATTTTCCTTGAAGTTCGCTTCAACCCACGGCTCGCCAGCGATCAGCCAAAACAACGTTTGGCCCGCATTGACGAACGTGCCGACCTGCACCTGATCGACACGTGTGACGACGCCGTCCTGCAGCGCGATCACTTCCGTATAGGAGAGCGCAAGGCGGGCGCGTTCAAGCCGGGCGGCGGCTTCCCGCACCGAAGGGTGCTCCTCTACATCCACGTTGGGACTGCCGCCGAGGCTCGCCAGGGCGGCGGCCAGGCTCTGCCGCGACCCTGCGAGTTCTGCGAGCGCCTGCTCTTCGCCATGCCGGGCCGCCTCGACATCCCGCGCGCGGCTATGCCTTCCGCGCCGAGCTGGCGCGCGCGCCAACTCGCTTCGTGCGAATGCAAGACCTTCCTCGCGCGCGCGCACCCCCGCGCTCTGGGCGCGATACTCCGCCTGCAATGACGCGACGCGGGCGCGGGCTGAGGCGAGCGCTGCTTCAAACTGTGCGACGTCGGCCTGCGGATTTGCTTGATCGAGCACAAACAGGATTTGACCGGCGCGCACCGTATCGTTGTCGTGCACGCGCATTTCGCCAATGCGGCCTGGCACGCTGGTGCTGATAGGCACCCGCGCCGCTTGGACGTAGGCGTTTTCGGTTTCTTGGTATCGACCGCCGGTGACCATCATCACGACGAGCGCGATGATCGCCAAGGCCGGAAGCCCGAACATCAAAGCGAACCGCGTGCGCCGCGTAAACCGCGCCTTCAACCGCAACAACATCGAGGACGACGAACCTGCTTCCTCGTCGGAGACCTTAGCGTCCATCACTTGCCCTCCATTGCGTCCGCGGCGGTTGCGCGACGATGGAGGCGTTCGCACCGCAATCTCAAGAGCACCGAGCTGATTGATTTCGTCTTCCGCCAAGCCGGCGAAGAACTCAGCTTCAAGCACGCGCGGTCTCGATCAGCGCCGGAACCTCTGCGTGCGTTCGCGCAGTGAGGTGTACACGCCACGTTCGGCGGTCGCTTTGATCCTCGCGGCGTTCGACGTGGCCACTCGCTTCGAGCCGGTCGATCATCTGTCCGACCGCCGTGCGGCTGACTTCGAGCAGGCGCGCGAGCTGCGCCTGCGTCTGGCCGTCCTCCCGGTAGAGGTACGCCAGCACCCGCCAAGTCGAGCCGTTTAGTCAAGCTCGCGCATCCGGGCGTCAAGCATCGCGCGCATGAGACGCGTCACGTCGGCGAGAGCAAAGCCCATCCCTTTCCGCTGCGCGGGCGCCGCAGCGGCAGGCAGATTGCGGGTTGCGTCCGGTCTAGTCATTATGTCAACCACTTTATTATATTGTGGTTCACAAAGAAAGTGTTGCTATGCCCAGCGACCTGAACGCCGCCTGTTTGGCGGAGATGAAGGCGTCCAGCTCGTCGCCTGACGTTCGGCGCGCCGCGGAACGGCGCCGTAGTTCTCGCCCACGGCGGCGCGGGCAAACCCGTCATGCCTGGGCCAAGGCCGGTGAGCGCATTGCCGCCGCCGGCTGGCTAGCGGTCGCCTTGGACCTCAGAGGCCACGGCGAAAGCGGTTGGTCGCCCAGCGGAGACGCCGGCTCACGCGCTTTGCGCGGACCCTCGCCCTCGTCGCAAAGCAAATCGGCCAAAGACCGCACCTCGTCGGCGCGTCGCTCCGGCGGCTCGCCGGTTTGATGGCGGAGACACACACCGATCCCGGTGCGTTCCTTCACTCACGCTGGTGGACATCACACCTCGCATGGAGCCCGCAGGGGTTGCGCGCGTCGTCGGTTTCATGGCGGATCGCGCCGAGGGTGGGTTCTCAAGCCTTGAAGAGGCGGCAGAATTTATCGCGCAATACCTGCCCCATCGGCCGCGCCCTCAAGATCTCTCTGGCCTGGCCAAGAATCTGCGCAGAGGCGATGACGGCAGATATCGCTGGCACTGGGACCCCCGCTTCATAACCAGTGTCGTCGAGACGCGCGCGACGCATTCGATGGACGAATTTGAAGCGTGCTGGTGAACCGCTTACCGCTCCACCTGATCCGAGGCCGCCTGAGCGAACTTGTGTCCGAGGAAGCCGCGCGCCGTTCCCGAAGCTGCGCCACACGCGAAATTCTCAGACGTCGCCAATGCTGGGCACATGGTGGCCGGCGATCGAAACGACGCCTTCATCGAAGCTGTCTTAGGGTTTTTGGAAGATCAGCGGAACGCGACCTAGTCATATCTCAGCAGCCCGCGGCGAGATCGGGCGGCGGCTTCGATGCTACTGGATGCGTAGAGCGGCGCAAGTTCGGTCCGAGCGCGGCGCATCTCCCGCACATGGAACTTTTCATCACACTGAGCACTGGAACCGCTCGGGCTGCAGTGGGTGAGAAAGACATTGTAAATGTCTTTACTTTCTGTTTGTTTGCCCTGCTGGGAAGACGAGGGACTATCGCATGCGCGGACTTTGGATCGCTCCGATCGCAGGCATTTGCGTCACGTTCAGCGCAGAGGCATTCGCACAGGCGGAGCCACCGCCGCGCGCCGACGATCGTGGCACGATCCCTTCGTATGGGAGAACGACTCGTTTGCGGATTCGATCAAAACCACAAATGGCGTGCGTTTTAGCGTGGCTTTCCGGACTAGCGCGAACCTGAAGGATTGTCGCGATGGATTGCACGCAACCTGCTCGGTGCAGACGATGAGGCTGTTATCCGGCGCGGCATAAGCGATGGGCCACTCACTTTTCACACCGAACGACACTACGACCTCCGCGCCCCTTCCCGATCAGCATCCCTACGCAGCTTGGCTCTACGGCGAGTACACAGCGCTCGTTGAACAGGGAGACGAGGTGGACCAGGTCAGCGTCCAACTCGGCATCGTTGGACCCAGCGCTGGCGGGGAATGGGTTCAAAACGAGTTCCACGCACTGATCGGCACCGCTGACGCACAAGGCTGGGACAATCAACTCGAAGACGAGATCGGCATCGTCATCTCCTATGACCATCGATTGCGTCGGCTAGCCCAACTCGGAGACGGTGGATTCGGCGCGGATGTAACGCCCAACTTAGGGTTCACCGTCGGCAACATACACACCAATTTGCACGCGGGGCTCACGCTTCGGATGGGGCAGGATCTCGACAACGATTACGGCCCGCCGCGCATATCCCCTCGCCTTGCCGGGGCGGGCTATTTCACGCCGCGCGACAATTTCAGCTGGTACGTGTTCGCCAGCATTGAGGGTCGAGCGGTGGCCCACAACATCTTCCTCGACGGGAGCCTCTTTCGCGACGATGACCCAAGCGTCTCCAGCAATACGTTCGTCACCGACATGCAAGGGCTCGTGGTGCAGGTGCTGCAGACACAAGTCGCGTCCACTTATGTGGAGCGCGCCGCAGGAGTTTGCAGAGCAGACCGAGCCGCAACGATTTGGGGCGGTCAGCATATCGAGGAAGTTTTGAGGTCTGCTGCATCTGTGAGGCTTGGAATGAAACCCACCCATCAGGCTGTCGCTACACTCCAAGCGGCCCCGAAGGCCACGCCTCGTTCAACTCTTTTCTCGCTCGTCGCGTGCGGCGCTCTGCAATTTGCTGAGATGGTCCCCGCAGGCGGGCCACGAGCGCCGTTAGCGTGGACAACTCCTTCTCGGTAAACTCCTCGAAGCAATCTGTTTCGATCGCACTCGAAACCGCCAAAAACTCCTCCACCTTGCCATGCGCGTGCGGGCTTAGGAAAACGCACCAGGCGCGACGGTCTTTTGGTTCGGTGCGCCGTTCAACAAGCCCCCCAGCTTCCAAACGATCGATCATTTGACCGATTGCCGGCCGGCTCACTTCGAGCAGTTCTGCGAGCTGCGTTTGAGTGAGGCCATCCTGCCGGTAAAGATAAGCAAGCACGCGCCAACTCGCCCCGCCAGGCCATCGGCGCTTAGGCGCGCATCGTAAGTTATTCGCAGCAGGCGCGTGACATCCGCCAGGGCAAAGCCCAGCAGCGCGCGTGGCGATAAAGCCGCACTCGTCGAAACGCCCGCCTGCACGCCGGGTCTAGCGCTTGCAGGTCGGCGCGACATATGTAAACGTCCTCATTGTAATGATCTTTAATAACCTCGGCGCCTGCGCGAACCGAGGACGAGGGGATTGTCATGAAGAGAATGTCAACACTTGCGCTCCTGTCGGGCGCATCGCTGGCCGCCTTTGGCGCGCTCAGTCCGGCGATTGCACAGGATGACCCGGAGACATCCGACGAGATCGTTGTGACGGCCACTGGCCGCCAGGCCGCGCTGCAGGACGTTCCCTTGGCGGTAACCGCCGTAAGCGGCGAGCAACTTGAAAATGCCGGCGTCCAGGATTTGCGCGACCTCACGCAATTGGCACCCTCGTTTGAAATGGGTACTGGGCAGTCGAGCGCGGCCACCACCGCGCGCATCCGCGGCATCGGGCACCGGCGGCGACAATGTCGGCTTCGAGAACGCAGTTGGCATCTTCATCGACGGCGTCTATCGCGCGCGCTGGCGCTGCGCCTGGCCGACCTGCCCGATATGGAACGCGTCGAAATCCTGCGCGCCGCAGGGCACTTGTTCGCCGGAACACTTCTGGCTGGCGCAGTCGCGTCGTGACCAGCGCCTGCCGGAGTTCGAGCCGGGGATGTATTTGAGGGCCCTTGCGGCTTTCGATGACCTCGAGGAAGTCGATGCGCCGCGCAGGCGCGTTCATTATTCCGGTCAGCGACAGTCTTGCATTTTCCTTGACGCCCCCCTCGATCCGCGCACGACGGTTACGTCACCGACCTCATTTCTGGCGAGGACATAAACACGAGCGACCGCTGGTTCGCCCGCGGCCAAGCGCTTTCGGGACGTCAGCAACACGGCGTCGCTCCGCGTGATCGTGGACGCGAGCGAAGCGGACGAAGTGTGCTGCGGGGTTACACCGTTCATCTATGGTTCGACGCAGGGTGCGATCAACGCCATCGTCACCGGCGGAGCCGTAACGTCGCCGACGGGGCTCACGATCGCAACGCCCGCCATCAATCCCGGAAGGTCGCGGGATGACAGTGTCACCAAGCTCTGCTGGCCTGCTCCTCGCTCGGCCCGGGGCTTCCTGCGCAGCCCGGCACGCCGCGCCGTGATCTCAGCGACTAAACCGAGGATTTCGGGCGTCTCGGCAATGTTTGATTGGGATTTAGGCGGCATCCACCTCACGTCGATCACCGCTTATCGCGATTGGCAACAGACGCGCGGACAAGACATAGACTTCAACTATCTCGACATCGCCTATCGCGATGGTGTGGTCGTTGGCGTGGAAAACTTCACGCAGGAAACTCGACTTCAAGGTGAGTACGGGCGCGTTAACTGGCTTGCCGGTCTGTTCTACTCGGACGAAACGGTCATCAACAACGATCGCATTCGTATCGGCGCGCAAGCCAACCTATTCGCCAACGCCTTGGCTGGGTTGCGGGCACTGCGCCGCTGGCGGCGATTGGCGCCCTGCAGGGGCTGCCAGTTGTTTGATCCCCGCGCGCCCGGGCAGAGCCCGACGCAACCCCTCGTTCTTCTATTGCGCCAGCGACAATCCCGCGACGCCTTTGGTGTTTGATCCCAACCCCGCTCGCGTCATTCTATCTCAGCGGCTACACCGCTGGCGACGGCCAGCAACGCGACGACTGGCAGGCTGACGGCCAAAGCCCTCTGCTTTCACGCACAACGAAATCAGCCTGACCGACCGCCTCATGCTGACCGTCGGCGCGCGCTTCACGCACGAGACAACGAAGTGACCGCCGATCTCAACTCGGTAGCGCCTGCCTGAGTGATGCAATGCGCGCCATCGAGATCGGTACAGATCCCTTCATTGGCGGGCGCAGCGGGACGGCGTGGGCTTGATAGAAGTGCTGCAGTCGAGCGCAACGGCTGGCGGACTCCATGAACATCGCCTGCAGCCCAGCGGTCAATCCGATCGCCAACGGACAGTGGGCCGGCGAAAGTGAAGAAAACGAGTGGGGCGGTAAGTCTCGCTTGCCTATGAACTTTCCGAAGACGCGATGCTCTATGGAAGCTACTCGCGGGGCTACAAGGCGGGCGGCTACAATCTAGACCGTCAGGCCTTCTGCATGCGCCCCGACACCACGAGCGCGGCTAGCCTCAACATAGAGCAGACCCATTTCGACCCCGAGCTCACCGACGCCTACGAAATCGGCCTGAAGTCCACGCTGTTCGATGGGACGACGACGCTTAATCTCTCGGCGTTCTACCAGCAGATTCATGACTACCAGCTCAACGCGTTCAACGGGTTCAACTTCATCACGCGCAACGTGCCGGAGCTCATCTCACAAGGCGCCGAGCTTGAGTTGGCGACGCATCCGATCGAAGGACTGACAATCAGCGGCGGCCTGACCTACACGGACGCCTATTTCGATAGCGAGGTGCGCTTCAACCCGTTGACCGTGGGACTGGGCGCCGCTGATCCGAACGCCGTGTTCGAAGGTCAACCATTGGCGTTGTCGCCGGAATGGACCGCCACCACCGCGATCGCGTACGAAATGCCTTTGAGCGGCGACATCCGGGCGCTGTTCTATCTCGATGGCCGCTGGAACAGCGAGTATCGCACCCAGACCCTGGGCCGGGATCCGCTAGGCCGCACTGACAACGAAGCGTTCGCCATCTTCAACGGCGCATCGGCGTCGGCCCCGAGGACGAGCGCTGGTCGGTCGAGTTCTGGGGCCGCAACCTGACCGACGAATTTCCATTATGTCGGGTCCTTCCAGGCGATGCAGAACACATACGTCATCTATCCCAGCGAGCCGCAGACATACG
>JADJCG010000028.1 GCA_016703335.1 Caulobacteraceae bacterium
TGCGGCAGCAAGCCAGGCTTGGAACTCTTCTTGTGGCGTTGGCGGAGGCGCCATGGTGCAGCCCACCAGCAATACGCAAAGCGAGATCAGGGCGTGGCGCACCTACAGCAAGTCCGCGAGCGCGTGCGCAAAGGCGTGGGCATCGCCGGGCCAACGCGCCCGAGACGTTAGCTGCCATCGCGCACGACAAATCCGGCTCCAGGATCCGGCCTCGCTATCGCGACTGCGCCAGAGGTGCGCCGCTTGAACTCTGGATCGTCCGCGGACACGTCGACGAAATCGCCTTCGCTCGCCAGGGCGCGGGTGACTTCCTGCTGGACGGACATGAAGCCTGCGGGCTTTCCCGCCGGGTCTCGGTAGGTGCGATAATAGTGTTGATCCCAGAAGCGCGTGACGTTGGCGATGGAATCGCCCGCGTTCTCCAGTTTCCAAGTCAGCGCGGTGGTCTTGCGGCCATGCAGGACCGAGCGACCTGTCTCTGGCGCCACGCTGCGCGCGAGCACGAGTACGCCATGGCAGATCGCACCGATGGAAATGCCACGCGTGAACGCATCCACTGCGAGCTTCTGTAGCAGCGGGCTTTCCAGATACTCGCGCATGCCGCGCGCCCGATGTCCGCCCGGAAAAATCACGCCGTCGAACGCTGCGGCGTCGACCTCGCTCCACCTCAGCGGAGATCGGAAAGCGCTGTCCTTCACCATGGCAGCGTAGGCGGCGCGCGCGTCAGCGTTAGCGCGGAGCACGCCACCGACCAGCGTTAGCTTCCGCAGCAACGGCACGAAGCCCCAGACGTCGAGTCCCTCGCCCGTTAGCATCAGCTCGTCCGCTTCGCCCGGCGCGCCATCCGGCGTCGCGAACACCACCTCATGTCCGCGCTGCTTCAGCACGCGCCACGGAACAGCGGTTTCGGTTGGATCGAAATCGCGGCGCGGGATTGGGATTAGAACGCGCGCCATGCTCCGCTCAGATACCTTGCTTCAACCGCTCAACATGCAGCTGAAGCCACATCTGCCGCTGGCGCTTCAGCCGTTCGGCCGCGAGGATTTGTTTGATCTGCGCCAGCGTCTGCTCCAGCATCGTGTTCACCAGCACGTAATCGTATTCTTCCCAGTGCGAGATTTCATCAAGCGAGCGCGCCATGCGCCGATTGATGACCTCTTCACTATCTTCCGCGCGCGCATGCAAGCGCCGCTCGAGCTCCGCCATCGACGGCGGCAGGATGAAGATGCCGACGACATCTTCCGGCGCAGCCGCGCGCAATGCGCGGGCGCCCTGCCAGTCGACGTCGAACAACACGTCCTTGCCTTGGATCAGCATGGCTTCGACAGGCGCGCGCGGCGTGCCGTAATGATTGCCGAACACCAAAGCATGCTCGAGAAATTCGCCGCGATCTTCCATGTGCTCGAACTCTTCGCGCCCAAGGAAGATGTACTCGCGGCCGTCGATCTCGTTGCCACGCCGTGCGCGGGTAGTGGCCGAGACCGAGAGCGCCATGTTGGCGTCGTCTTCGATCAGCTTGCGCGCGAGCGTCGACTTGCCGGCGCCTGACGGGCTCGACAACGCGAACATGAGGCCGCGCCGCGCGACGTGTTCATTCAACATTGGCGGCCTGCTCCTTGATCTGGTCGACCACGGTTTTGAGATCGAGGCCGATGCGCGTCAGCTCCAAGTCGGAGGACTTCGAACATAACGTGTTTGCTTCGCGGGTTAGCTCTTGGCTGAGAAAGTCGAGCCGACGGCCTGCCGGTTCAGGTTTGGTGATAAGGCTGCGCAGTTCGGCGGCGTGTGCGCTGAGACGTTCGAGTTCTTCCTGCACATCGGCGCGCGTCGCTGCGATCGCCGCTTCTTGCGCGAGACGTTGCGGATCAATCTTCAATTCGGGCGCCAGCGACTCCAAGCGCTGACGAATGCGATCAAGCGCTGCGGCCGGCGCCGCGGCGGCCGTCACGCGAGCGGCAGTGATCAAGCCATCAAGCCTTGCCGCGGCTTCTGAGAAGATGCCCGCAAGCTTTGAACCCCTCACCGACGGCGACAAGACGTTCGGCCAGGTCGAGGTCAATCTTGAGCGCCGTAGCGGCGCTGCTCTCGCGCGACACAGAGAGTGAAGCCTGCACCGAACCGCGCTTGAATTTTGCGTTGGTCGCAGTGCGCACGGCTGGCTCGACCGCATCGTAGCCGGGCGGCGTGCGCAGCTTCAGATCGAGGCCGCGGCCGTTGACGCTCTTCAGCTCCCAGATCCAACGCTGGCCGGCGTGTTCGCCCTCGGCTCGCGCAAAACCTGTCATTCCGGAAATGGTCATGGCCCCTTTTCGCGTATTTGTGCGCCAAGTGTCACGCGCGCTTTATGCGACTCGGACAGAACCCGCTCAGGTTTAACACGGCGGAGCCGTTCAAATGACGATCGCTACCGTTTCAGAAGCGACCCCGCTGCCCCGCACCGGCAGATTAGCGCTCAGCTTTGATGCATTCCTGATGGCCGCGAGCCTCGCGGTGTGCGCAGCGCTGTTTGCGCAAGGCGGGCTTGAAGCCTTCGCTTCGCATGGCGGCGGCGTCATCGGCGCACGCCGCGCCCTCCGCGGCGCTCGCCTTCGGGGCGTTTATTCAGGCGCATTTGCCGGCTTGTTCGTCGGGGCCCTGTTCGCCGCGTTCTTTCACAGCGCCCTGGCCGGAATGGTCGCGCTTTTGAGTTAGCCCCGGCCGGTAATTTCCCGCCCAACTCACGCCTCCCTCACGGGAGGCGTCTTTGTGTTTAGCGCCCGGCGCGCTCGGCTGCGAGGCGCTGGGCCTCGATCTCGCGCCAGCGGACGACGTTGGCT
The DNA here is from genome assembly GCA_016703335.1 of Caulobacteraceae bacterium. Taxonomy (GTDB): domain Bacteria; phylum Pseudomonadota; class Alphaproteobacteria; order Caulobacterales; family Aquidulcibacteraceae; genus Vitreimonas. The sequence goes on from JADJCG010000028.1 coordinate 2,817, forward strand.
TGGTGCTCCGCGAGCGTCGAGGCAAACACGTGTCCGCCGGTGCCGTCGGCAACGAAGAAGAGCGCGTTCGATTCTGCGGGGTGCGCGGTTGCTTCGAGCGCCGCGCGGCCAGGATTGGAGATCGGCGTCGGCGGCAGGCCGTCGATGCGATACGTGTTGTAGCCGGTGTTCATGTCGATTTCGCTTTGACGAATGGTGCGGCGATTGCCCTGCGCGTCAACGAGGCGTCCGTCGCGGCAGCGATCCGGGTGGCGCAAGCAAACGCCGTAAATGATCGTCGGATCGGTTTCAAACGCATCGGACGGCGCAGGCGATTGACGAACACCGCGGCCACCAGCGGACGTTCAGAGGCAACACCTGTTTCGCGTTCGACGATGGCCGCGAGATTCACGAGATCGTCCGGCGTCGCGAGCGGCAGGTTCGGCGCGCGCGCCGCCCAAATCTCATTCACCGCTTCGTCACGCGCGTCGCGCATTTGCTGCAGCAAAGCCGTGCGCGTCATGCCGCGAGCGACGTGATACGTGTCCGGCATGATCGCGCCTTCAGGCGGCGCTTCAGGCATATCGCCGGTCAGCACATCGCTTTCCTGAATGATCCGCATCACCGCCGCGATGGTGATGCCTTCCGGGAACGTGATCGCGTGCTGCAGCGCATCGCCGCTCGTCATCAGGTCGACGATCTGGCGTGTCGAGGCGTTGGCCGGAATTTCGTACTCGCCAGCCTGCAGCGCCGCTCCGCCTTGAAAGCGGTTGGCAATTCGAAAGAGCAGCGCATCGCTGATGAAGCCTTCGGCTTCTAGCTTCTCCGCAATGCCAGCGCCCGAGGCGCCGCGCTCAACAATGAACGTGCGCGGTTCAGCAAACGGTCCCGGGCGGCCAATCGCGCTGGTGAAATAGAAAAAGCCAAAAAGCGCGGCCGCACCGGCCAGCACCGCAATCCAAAACAGGAAAGAAAAAAAACCGCCGCCGCTAGATCGGCGCGCCGCTGCTCGTGCCATCAATCCACCGCTGTAAGGATCACAGCGGCATTCGTGCCGCCGAACCCGAACGAATTCGACATCGCTGCCTTCACCGTCTTTTTCTTGGCGGTGTTGGGCGTCAAATCTATGGCGGTCTCAACCGATGGATTTTCCAGATTTAATGTCGGCGGGATCATGCCGTCGCGGATCGCGAGCGCGCAGAAAATTGCCTCAACTGCGCCAGCGGCGCCGAGCAAGTGACCGATGGCGGACTTCGTGGACGACACGGAAAGGTTCGCCGCCGAATTGCCAAACAAGCGCTCAATGGCTTTCAGTTCGATCTCGTCACCAAGCGGCGTCGAGGTGCCGTGCGTGTTGAGATAGTCGATATCGCCCGGCGTCATGCCCGCGTTCTTCAGCGCCGCAGTCATTGCGCGGAAACCGCCGTCGCCGTCATCGGCGGGCGCGGTGATGTGATAGGCGTCGCCTGAAAGACCATAGCCTTTCACTTCGGCGTAGACCTTCGCGCCGCGCGCCTTGGCGTGCTCGTACTCTTCGAGGATCACGCAGCCCGCACCCTCGCCCATAACGAATCCGTCGCGGTCTTTGTCGTACGGACGCGAGGCTTTTTCCGGCGTCTCGTTGTAGCCGCTCGACATCGCACGCAGAGCGCAGAAGCCAGCCATCGCCAAACGGCCAACGGTGGCTTCAGCGCCGCCCGCCACCATCACATCCGCATCGCCGTATTGATCAAGCGCGACGCATCACCGATCGCGTGCGCACCGGTGGCGCAAGCGGTGACGACAGCGTGGTTCGGCCCACGAAAACCGTGACGGATCGAAACTTGGCCAGACGCCAAATTGATCAGCGCACTCGGAATGAAGAACGGCGAAATCTTCCGCGGGCCGTCGCGTTCGAGTTGGAGCGCGGTGTTGCCGATGGCCTCGATGCCGCCAATGCCCGAACCGATGAGAACGCCAGTGCGGTTTTTGTCTTCGTCGGCTTCAGGCTTCCAGCCGCTATCGGCGACGGCTTCGTCAGCTGCGGCGATGGCGTAAAGGATGAAGTCTTCGATGCGGCGCTGCTCCTTGGCCGACATCACCTTGTCAGGATCGAACGCGTGCGGATCGCCGGCGCCGCCACCACGTCCATCGACGCGGGGAACAACGCATGCGATCCGGCACGGAAGGTCATCGACCTTCACATGCTCGACCTTGTTGGCGCCGGATTTGCCGGCGATCAAGCGCTCCCACGTCGCTGGCGCGTTTGCAGCCAGCGGCGTGATCAGCCCAATGCCTGTGATGACGACGCGCCGCATCAGCGCGGCAGGGCCTTAGCCCTGCTTCTCCGAGATGAACTTCACGGCGTCGCCAACGGTCTGAATGTGCTCAGCCGCGTCGTCCGGAATTTCGATGCCGAACTCTTCTTCGAACGCCATGACCAGCTCGACGTTGTCCAAGCTGTCCGCGCCGAGGTCGTCGATGAACGAAGCCTTCTCGACCACCTTCTCCGGCGGGGCTTCGAGGTGCTTGATCACGATCGCCTTCACGCGCTCAAAAACTTCCGACATGCACGCCTCGCCTGAAAAAATAGTCACGTCCCTCAAAGGACGCTTGTGAGCGGCCTTTTGACCACACGCGGCCCCCGGCGCAAGCCTTTTCGCCGCCGGGGATGCAGGGCGGCCGGTCAGATCATGGCCATGCCGCCGTTCACATGCAACGTCTGACCGGTCATGTACCCAGCTTCTTCGCTCGCCAGATAGACGGCCGCAGCTGCTACATCAGAACCTTCGCCCAAACGGCCGGCTGGGATTTTGGTCAGCAGCGCGGCTTTTTGCGTGTCGTTGAGCACGTCGGTCATCGGCGATTCGATAAAGCCTGGCGCGATGCAGTTGGCTGTCACGTTGCGGCTGGCGACCTCTGCGGCGAGCGCTTTGGTGAAGCCGATCATGCCCGCTTTAGACGCCGCATAATTCGCCTGTCCGGGGTTTCCGGTGACGCCCACAACCGAGGTGATGCCGATGATCCGGCCCCAACGGTTCTTCATCATCGTCTTCAGCGCGGCGCGTGAGAGACGGAAATAGCCTTCGAGATTGATGGCGAGCACCTTCTGAAAATCCTCGTCCTTCATGCGCAACAGCAGACCATCTTTGGTGATGCCGGCGTTGGCGACGAGGATGTCGAGCTTGCCGCCCAGCGCCGCCTCAGCTTGGCCGACCAGAGCATCCACCGCGGCAGGATCAGAGAGATTGCACGGCGTGATGACGTGATCGCCGCCGAGTTCGGCCTTCACCTTCTCCAGCGCCTCAACCCGCGTTCCCGAGAGCGCAACCCGCGCGCCCTGCGCGGCCAGCGCCTTAGCTATCGCAGCCGCCAATGCCGCCCGAAGCGCCCGTTACAAGCGCGTTTTCCAGTCAAATCGAACATCAGATCCCTCCGCTCGCGCATCGGGCTTATTCCCCGCCGAGCGCGGCGGCAAGTTTAGTCACGGTGTTCCAGTTTCGCGCGCTGCCGAGCTTCGGCATATTCAACTTCGAGACGCCCTGGCCTTGGGGAAACTTGATGTAGAGGCAGTCCTTGCCTTGCTTGATCTCTTCGCCGGTGAGCGAGGTCTTCGCCATCGCTTCAAGTTCGGCAGCCGTCGCTGGCCCGCGCATGAAATAGACGACCATGAAAGACGAGGTCGCCTTCGTGAACGCCTTGAACGGATTGGCGGCGATGATGGCTTCGAGTTGCGCGAGATCGCGAACGAAGACGTCGGATTTCATCTTCAGGCCATCTACGATGACCTTCTCCAGCTTGGCTTCGAGCTTCTCGCCCTTGAGCTTGGCGTGCACGACGATTGCCGCTGGCGAGCAGCGTCTTCACATCGGTGAAGCCCGCCTTCTCGCAGACAGCACGCAGCTCCCAACATAATGACCTTGCGGCCGCCAAGATTGACGCCGCGCAGAATGCCAGCTGGCGCGGCATCAAATCGTCTTGGCGAACGCTTCCAAATCCGCGGCTTCGTTGAGCGCCAGCGCTTCAGCATCCGGCGCATTGCGCTTGACCATGCCGCTGAGCTGCTTACCTGCGCCCACTTCAACGAAGCGCGAGATGCCGCCTTCAGTCGCCATCCACTCGATACTCTCGCGCCAGCGGACGCGGCCGGTGACTTGCTCGACTAGGAGCTTGCGCACGGAGGTGGGCTCGTTGGTTGGGCGTGCGGTTACATTCGCTACAACCGGCACGATCAGCGGCGTGATTGTCGCTTGGGCCAAGGCTTCGGCCATTGCGTCAGCCGCCGGTTGCATGAGCGGCGAGTGGAATGGCGCGGAAACGTTGAGCGCGATGGCGCGTGCGCCTTTCTCCTTGGCGTAGGCCAGCGCCGCATCGATACCCGCCTTCGAGCCTGAGATGACGACGTTGCCGACATTGTTGTCGTTGGCGACGACGCAGGGGCCAGCCGCTGCGCCCTTTGCCGCGATCTCTTCGGCAAGCGCGACATCGACTTTGCCAATCAGCGCCGCCATCGCGCCTTGGCCCACAGGCACAGCGGCCTGCATGGCGTTGCCACGCGTGCGCAGCAGACGGGCTGCATCAGCGATGGTGAGCGCGCCAGCGGCGGCGAGCGCGGAATATTCGCCGAGCGAGTGACCGGCGACGAAAGAGGCTCTGGAAACACCGACGCCGAATTCCTTTTCGAGCGCACGCATGGCGGCAAGGCTGACAGCCATCAGAGCAGGTTGCGCGTTGGCGGTGAGCGTCAGTTCTTCGGCCGGGCCTTCGAAGATCAACTTCGAGAGCTTCTCGCCTAGCGCCTCATCGATTTCCTGAAACACCTCGCGGCTCGCGCCGAAGGCAACGTAAAGACCTTTGCCCATGCCGGGCGCTTGGCTTCCCTGTCCGGGAAAAATGAAGGCTGTGCTCATGGGCGCGAGGTAGAACATGCCCGCCGCAGCGGCAAGCTCAGAGCCCTAGGAGATTACCCAACGGATGGTGCGGCGAATGCGCCCGCCTTCGGTCGGCCCGCCATCAGGGTTGGCGGCGCCACGCGGAACTACGCGAGATTCCCAAAGTGGCATCGCCGAACCCAGCCTACGGCGGCTCCTCGGGTGACCATGCAGATCAACCGGCCACCGGCGACCTGGCAATCATTGGGACGCGCGCCCGCTAACATCTCGCTGCGCCCGGTCAGGATAGATGCGAGCGAAGTCCGCGCGTCGGGCTGTTCTAGCCAGAAGACGTTTGCAGTGGGTGCGCGGCCAGGGGGCGGGCGATCGGCAAGGCGATTGCCGCATTGGTCGGCCCTGTCGGCATGCCCTGCGCATCCGGCGCGCCTCGGGACCGCTCAGTGGCATCGCCGGGGCTGGCGTGGGGGTTCGTAGGGACCATCGGCCAGCGCCACCTGAACGCACTCCAACACGAAGTCCTCCTCCGGGTAATCGCGCCGGAAAACCGCCCAGGCAGTCGCCCCACTGCTGCGCGGGCGACCGACGGGCTCAGTAACCGGCGCCTGCCCAGCGGCGGGGCCCCAGCACTGCGCCTGATCCCAGGCAGAAAATTGCGCTGCCTGCTCTCCACCGCCGGTCCGAAGCCTAGAATGGCAACGGACCGCCTTCCCCTTGCTTCCGGGGCCGAAATGCGTATTTTCCGCGCCTTCGCGATCCGCGGCCCCGGAGGCATACCGCCATCCGGGGTCCATCGTTTTGGCCGGTCTTCCGCCAGCCAAGGCGCCGCGGGTTCTAACGGAAGAGGAAAACATGGCTTTCTACGAGCACGTGCTGATTGCACGTCCCGAGATCTCGCCTCAGCAAGTCGATACGCTGATCGAAGACCTCACCAAGACAATCAAAGAACTCGGTGGCAACACCACGAAGACCGAATACTGGGGCCTTCGTAACCTCACCTACCGCATTCAAAAGAACCGCAAGGGCCACTATGCGCTCATCAACATCGACGCCCCGGCGCCGGTGGTGCACGAGTTCGAGCGTCGTCTGCGCATCAACGAAGACGTGATGCGCTTCAAGACGATCCGCGTTGAAGCTCTCGACGAAGAACCCTCACCGATCCTGGCCCGTCGCGACCGCGACGAGCGCCGCCGTTCACGCCGTGAAGGCGGCCGTGATGGTGAAGATGGTGGCGGTGAGTTTGAAGGCGGGGAGGAATAATCATGGCCCAGAAAATTCAAAAGGGCGCCCCGAAGTTCAACATCTCGAACATCCCGGCGCGTCGTCCGTTTGGTCGCCGGCGCAAGGTGTGCCCGTTCTCCGGCGCTGCCGCGCCGAAGATCGACTACAAGGACGTGAAAATGCTCCAACGCTACATCAGCGAAAAGGGCAAGATCGTCCCAGCGCGCATCACTGCCGTTTCCGCCAAGAAGCAACGCGAACTCGCGCGCGCGATCAAACTCGCTCGCGAACTCGCCCTGCTTCCGTTCGCCGTTCAATAAGGAGGGCTGAACAATGCAAGTCATCCTGCTTGAACGCGTCGAAAATCTCGGCGGCATCGGCGACGAAGTAAAGGTGCGTGACGGTTTCGCGCGCAACTTCCTTCTGCCCGGCAAAAAGGCGCTGCGCGCCAACGACGCAAACCGCAAGGTTTTCGAAGGCCGCCGCGCCGAACTCGAAGCGCGCAACGCTGAAGCGAAAGCCGCAGCCGAAAAGGCTTCCGGCAAGATCGACGGCACCTCCTACATCCTCATCCGCTCTGCGGGCGAAGGTGGCCAGCTCTACGGCTCGGTCTCCTCGCGCGACATCGCCGATGAGATCGTGAAGGCCGGCGCCAAGATCGACCGCAACGCGGTTGTGCTCGACAAGCCGATCAAAACCGTTGGCGTCTACAATGTTCGCGTGCGCCTGCACGCTGACGTGTCGGCGACGGTGAAGGTCAACATTGCGCGTTCAGCTGACGAAGCCGATCGCCAAGCGAAGGGCGAAAACGTCATCACCGCAGCTCTCGAAGCTGAGCGTGCCGACGCCGAAGCCGCAGCCAAGGAATTGGCCGCGCAGTCGATCCAGGGGCGCAACGCATCGTCGAGAGCCCGCGCGCAAGGGGGCGGCTTCGAGCGAGTCACGCCGCCTTCGACAAGTCAGGCTGACGCCGGGGGGCGCGCATCGTCACCCTAGCCTGTCGAGGGCGACGCCACCTGTCGATTCCGTTCCGGGTCAACAACAAAGAGTCGTCAGGGACTCAGCGAAAACCCGCGTCAAGGTTTCGGGGCGTAAACAATTGCCGCGCCGAATCGGCTCATCTTGCAGGCAATGTCGACCCAACCCGCCCTCCCCTGGCCCAGCCAGGTCAGCAACCGGCGCCGCGCGCCGCGCCGCATAACCTCGAAGCCGAACAAGCGCTTCTGGGCGCGATCCTGTTCGACAACGAGACCATGAACCGGATCAACTCGCAGCTCAAAGAGCAGCACTTCTACGATCCGGTGCACGGCCGCATCTTCGCGACGTGCGCCGACATGATCGCTGCGGGCCAGCTCGCGGACGGTGTGACGCTGCGCGAGAAGTTCTCGAAAGACGGCGGCATCAAGGAAATCGGCGGCGCGCTCTATCTGATGAAGCTGCTCGAAAGCGCGGCGCCGGAATCTGCCCGAAGATAAGGACGCGAAAGACGTCATCGAAGAAGCCGAGAAGACGCTCTTCACGCTGGCTGAAGCCGGCACCGCGAACCGCGGCTTTCAGGATTTCAAAACCGCGCTGACCGCGTCGATCAACGTCGCCACCGCTGCCAAAAACCGTGGTTCGGATGTCTCCGGCATCGCCTCCGGCTTTCCGCGATCTCGACCACCTGCTCGGGGGCTTGCACGGCTCGGACTTGCTGATCCTCGCGGGCCGCCCATCGATGGGTAAAACCGCTTTGGCGCTGAACATCGCGATGAACGTAGCGCGTCAAAAGCAAAAAGGGGTCGAAGCCGGCGAAGAACATTACGGCGGCACGGTCGGCTTCTTCTCGCTCGAAATGTCGGGCGAACAATTGGCGACACGTATTTTGTCGGACTTTGCCGAGATCGAGTCTCACAAGATTCGCCAAGGCAAAATCACGACCGAGGAATACACCCGCCTCGCTGACAGCGCGATGATGCTGCAAACGCTGCCGCTCCACGTCGATGAAACCGGCGGCATCTCGATTGCGCACCTCCACAACCGCGCGCGCCGCTTGAAGCGTTCCCCGTCGGGCCTCGACTTCATCGTCGTCGACTATCTGCAGCTGGTGACAGCTTCCGGCAAGGTCGACGGCCGCGTTCAGGAAGTCAGCCAGATCACGCAAGGCCTGAAGGCGCTGGCGAAGGATTTGAACGTCCCGGTGCTGGCGCTCTCGCAGCTGTCGCGTCAGGTCGAAAGCCGCGAAGATAAGCGCCCGCAGCTCTCGGATCTGCGTGAATCGGGCTCGATCGAACAGGACGCCGATATCGTCATGTTCGTCTTCCGCGAAGAATATTACCTCAGCCGGTCCGAACCTGAGCAAAACACTGAGGATTGGATCAAATGGCGCGCAAAACTTGATGGCGTCTCCAACCGCGCCGAACTAATCATCGGTAAGAACCGCCACGGCCCTATCGAAACGGTGCACCTCCATTTCAAAGGACAATTCACCCGCTTCTCCTCCCTCGCCAGCTGAGCCCCCGCGGCTCGCACGGCTCAAGGTCGATCACACCGCCATTGTCGAGAACTGGAATTTCTTCCGGAGGCTCGCGCCAAGCGCTGCAGTCGCCGCTGTCGTCAAAGCAGATGGGTACGGATTAGGCGCTGTCGGCGCCGCGCGCGCTTTGGCGCAAGCGGGCGCGCGCGTGTTCTTCGCGGCGACGTCACAAGAAGCCGTGCGCGTGCGCCGCGCTTTGGGCGAAGGGCCGCAAATCTTCGTGCTCAACGGGCCGTCGAACGACATCGAGGTGATGCAGACCAACAAGCTGACGCCGGTGCTGAACTCCCTTGCGCAGATCAAAGCTTGGGACGCGCGGGGCCCCGCAGGCTTGCACATCGATACCGGCATGAACCGCCTCGGCATCGGGCCGGAGGAACTGCCGCACGCGATGAGCGCACTGAAGGATACTTCGCTAGCGCTGCTGATGAGCCACCTCGCCTGCGCCTCCGACACCAAGCACGCCTTCAACGGCACGCAGCTTCGGCGCTTCATAGATGCATCGATGCTCTTCCCGCGCGCGCCACTCTCTCTTGCCGCGACCGCGGGCGCGCTCATCGGCGCGGATTATCATTTCGATCTAATCCGCCCTGGCATCGGCCTTTACGGCTCTGGCGCGCTCGATGGCGACAATCCAACACTCTCCGCAGCCGCAACGATCGAAGCGCCGATCCTGCAAGTCCGCGATGTCGAGCCGGGCGAAACGTTCGGTTATGGTGCAACGTTCTCTGCGCCCCAAAAGATGCGCGCCGCGACTGTCGCGCTGGGCTACGCGGACGGCTACTTGCGGAGTTTGAGCGGACGCGGCTATGGCGTTCTCGGGGGCGCAAAACGCCCAATTCTGGGGCGCGTTTCAATGGACCTGATCATCATCGACGTGACCGGCTGCGCCGAAGCGCAGCCAGGCGCGATGGTCGAATTTCTCGGGCGAAATGCGCCACTGGATGAGATCGCCGAACGCGCGGGCACCGCGCCGTACGAAATCCTGACGACGTTCGCCGGCCCAGTGCGCAAGGCCGGAGCGCGCGTGATCAATCCGTTTGCGCCCATCGGACGCGGCGTCCTCAGCATGCTCGCCGAGATCGGCCGCTTCTCAGCGTTCGCCGGCCGCGCCATCGCGCCGGCTCTCGCCGCCGTTCTTCTTCGGTCAGTTCCTGCGCCAGTGCCTGCAGATCGGTTATTTCTCGCTGCCGGTCGTCGGCGTCACCGCCGTCTTCATCGGCGCGGCGCTCGCGCTCAACATCTATGTCGGCGGCGCGCGCTTCAACGCCGAGCAGTTCGTACCGAACATTGTGGTGCTCGGCATCACGCGTGAACTTGGCCCAGTGCTCGCTGGCCTGTCGCCGACATCATCGGCGTCATGGGCGGGTATTTGGTCGCGGTGAACAGCCTCGACTTCAACGGCGCCGCCTATCTGCGCAACACCTTCAATTTCGTTGAGCCACAGGACGTTGTGCTGGGCTTGGTAAAAGCTGCCGTGTTCGGCTTCATCATCGCGACCGTTGGTTGCTATCAGGGCTATCGCTCAAACGGCGGCGCGCTCGGCGCGTGGGCGCGCCGCCACCAACGCGTTGTTCGTGGCGATCGTGCTGATCCTGATGGCGAACACTGATCACCGCCCTCATCACCGCGTTCTTCCCCGCCCCGGGGCTTGGGGAAGCCAAGAGCCCGGGCCAGGTCAGGTCAGGGCAAGTCGGTGACGCTGAAGTGCGCGCTTGGGCTCATGAAGCCTGACAGCGGCCAAGTGCTCGTCGACGGCGCCGACGTCACCAAGATGCCGGAAGAGATCCGCGCACGCGTGATGCGCAAGTTCGGCATGCTGTTTCAGAGCGGGCGCTCTTCGACTCGCTCACCGTCTGCGAGAACATCGCCTTCCGCCTCATCAACGCCGACATGGCGTCCGCAACGAAGCGCGCGAGCGCGCGATCGAGACGATGCGCAAAGTGCGCCTCGCCTGAGTTCGCCGACGTGCGCCCGATCGAGCTTTCGGGCGGCATGCAAAAGCGCGCCGGCCTCGCACGCGCAATCATCGCCAAGCCGGACATCCTGTTCTTCGACGAGCCCACCACTGGTCTCGATCCGATCACCGCCGACGCCATCAACGACCTCATCGTCGAGATGGTGAAAGAGCTCGGCTGCGCCGCTGTTTCGATCACGCACGATATGCCAAGCGCGCGCAAAATCGCCGACGAGATCGCCATGCTTCACAACGGCAAAATCGTCTGGCGCGGGCCGACGGCCTCGCTCGATACCAGCGGCAACGCCATGGTCGATCAATTCGTCGCCGGCCGCGCTGAAGGCCCGATCCAGGCCGTGGTGTGAATCCGCCCACCCCTCCGCCGCGCGAACCGCACTACTTCGACAATGAGGCTTACGGCTGGTCAGTGCGCCAGTGCGCAATCAATCTGATCAACACGCTCTCTGGCTGGTGCCGGCAACCGTTTGAGTTCAGGCGCCCCAACGGCCGTGTCCGGCATTTCCATGGCGACTTCAGCGACCACGCCCAACTTCTCTTCACCACGGACAAAGGCGATGGCGTCATCGAACTAAGCATCCACGACACCAATTGGGTGCTCGCCGAAGTTTCGGTGAACGGCGCACTCCAATTTCGCTGCTGGCTCGAAGAACCGTACGAGGAAAAAGAATTCTGGCCTGACGGCTCCGACGGCAAAGCCGAGGGCGACGCGCCAGGGCGCATCTCAAAGAGTCGCAGCTGGCTGCAAATCCGCTGCGCGGATTTTCCGGGCGCTCCTGATCAGGGCAACGGCTACTGGGACATCAAAGACACTTACGACTAGTGTCCGCGTGTCACTAGAGACGGCGCGCGATGACCTTGTCTAGCGCTTCAGGTTTCACGGTAGGCGCAAAGCGGGCCAGCACTTTGCCGTCGCGGTCGATCAGGAATTTGGTGAAATTCCATTTGATGCCGCGCCCTAGCAGACCACCGCCCTTCTCGCGCGTGAGATAATCGTAGAGCGGGTGCGCCTGCGGGCCGTTCACGTCGATCTTGGCGAACATCGGGAACGTCACGTCGTAGGTTAGCGAGCAGAAGTTCTTGATCTCGTTGGCGTCGCCCGGCTCTTGTTTGCCGAACTGGTTGCACGGAAAGCCAAGCACTTCGACGCCCTGCGCGGCGTACTTGCGATGCAACTCTTCGAGGCCCTTGTACTGATAGGTGAACCCGCATTGGCTCGCCGTGTTCACGATCAACAGCAGCTTGCCGCGATACTCGCTGAGTGAGCGTTCGTTGCCGTCGATGTCGCGCGCGGTGAAATCGTAGATCGAAGCCATTACGTCCCCATAAGCTTGCGCGCGTCGGCAATGATCTGCGCGTGGTCGAAGGCATAACTTAGCTCGCGCCAGTGCGCCACGAATGCCGCCGCGGCAGCATCGTCGCCGGCTTGCGGAATAGCGCCTTCGGCGGTGGCCACCAAGAACGCCGCGCTCACCGTATGACCGCGCGGATCGCGGTTCGGACAGGAATAGACGCCGATGAGCCGCACCACGCGGCCCTCGACGCCCGTCTCTTCCTTCAGTTCGCGCAGCGCCGCCGCTTCCACTGTCTCCCCGATTTCGACGAAGCCACCGGGCAGCGCGTAACGATCGGTGAATGGTTCATGCGCGCGCCGGATCAGCAGCAAGCGATCACTGGCGTCGAAGACGACGCAATCAGCTGTCAGCGCCGGCGATATCGGCTTGCTCATCGAAGCACGGCCCCTGGAACGTCGCGCAGCGTCATGGCGCATGCGTTAGCAGAAGCGACGCGCTAGGCTCAACGAAGGATTCGTTTGAAGGTCAGAATGGCCAAGTCAGATCACATTTATACCTGCCAAGCCTGCGGCGCGATTTGGCCTAAATGGGCCGGCAAATGCGACGCGTGCGGTGAATGGAACACACTCGTCGAGGAGACCGCGCGCACCGCTGTGCCGGGGGCGCTCGCAGCGCCCGTGGGCGGCGGCAAGAAGGGCAAAGGCATCACGTTTGTGGAGCTGTCCGGCGTCGGCGATCCACCACCGCGCATCGCCACCGGCATTTCTGAACTCGATCGCGTCTGCGGCGGCGGCTTAGTGCCGGCGTCGGCCATCCTCATTGGCGGCGACCCTGGCGTCGGCAAATCGACGTTGCTGTTGCAGGCGGCAGCTTCGCTCGCGCGCGGCGGCGCATCAGTCGCGTACGTCACCGGCGAAGAAGCTGAAGCGCAGGTACAAGAGCGCGCACGGCGGCTTAATGCTTCCGACGCGGCAGTCCACCTCGCGGCGGAGACTGACCTCCGCAAAATTCTTGAAGGCCTGAAGACGCTGAAGCCCGACGTGGTCGTGGTCGACTCCATCCAGACCGTCTGGGCCGATGGCGTTGAAGCTGCGCCTGGCACGGTCGCACAAGTACGCGCGTGCGCCCATGAACTCGTCCGCTTCGCCAAGAAAAGCGGCGCGGTGCTTATCCTCGTCGGTCACGTCACCAAGGACGGTCAAATCGCTGGTCCGCGCGTGGTTGAGCACCTTGTCGATGCGGTGATCTATTTCGAGGGCGAGCGCGGACTGCCGTTCCGCATTCTGCGCGCGGTGAAGAACCGCTTCGGACCTACGGACGAAATCGGTGTGTTCGAGATGGTCGAACAGGGTTTGGTGGAGACCCCCAATCCTTCGGCGCTTTTCCTCGGCGACGCGAGCGAGCGGCCGTCAGGCGCGGCTGTGTTCGCGGGCGTTGAAGGCTCGCGCCCTGTGCTAGTGGAAATTCAAGCACTCGCAGCGCCAACCGCTTACGGCACACCGCGTCGCGCCGTTGTTGGCTGGGACTCCGCGCGGCTCGCGATGATCCTGGCTGTGCTTGAAACGCGGTGCGGGCTCTCGTTTTCGGGACGCGATGTTTATCTCTCCGTGGCGGGCGGCTTGCGGATCACTGAGCCTGCCGCCGATCTAGCGGTTGCTGCTGCACTCATCTCCTCGCTCGCCGATCGTGCGTTGCCCAAGCAATGCGTGGTGTTCGGAGAAGTGGCGCTCTCCGGCGAAGTCCGCCCTGCTGGACGTAGCGATTTGCGCTTGAAGGAAGCGGCCAAGCTCGGCTTCACCAACGCCTTCGCCCCGCCGCAGAAGAAAGTGAGCGGCGCGAGCGCCGTGAAGGTGAGGCAAATCGGCCATATCGCCGATCTGGCGGCGGCGATTGGTGTCGATGGGCTCGACTAGCTCGTCAAGCAATCAGGGCTCTTGCCGCCATTTTCGCGAAGATACCCGACGTAATATTCCGCCATGCCTGTCGCGCGGCGTTGGCTCAATTCATCGGTATTGAACGGCGCCGTCGCTTGCGCCCAGGCGGCTGCGCAAGTTGCAGGTTCAGCTTGGCTACCGGCGCAATCGATGAACGCGCCGTACGCGACGCGCCATGTGTTGAACTGATCGCGCGTCAGCGGTTCGCCGTGACCCGCGATCGCGGTTCTAAATGGCGTGACCCAAACTTCATCCAGTGCCTCACGCCAGCGTTGCGGACATGCGGTTTCAAAGAACGGCGCCGGGAACGTCACCAGATCGCCGATCACGGCGATGCGCGTACGGCGATCATAGAGCCAAACGTCGCCATCAGTTACAGCGCCGTTGGTGACGTGCATGTCGAAGCGGCGGCCGGCGAGACGCATGCGTTGCGACCGATCGAGCACGACATCGGGACGCAGCACTTCAGAGTGCGCCATCGTTTCGATGAATACCGAATTTCTTCACGCTGTACGCCAGGCATCTCTTCGCCGCTCGCCAACATGGCCTGTGCGCCTTCGAGATTTCGCGTAAGAAAACCGCCTGGCGCAATCACGCGATCGATTGCACTGGTCGTGTAGACGCGCGCGTTCGGATAGACGGCCTTCAACCGCCCATTGCCGCTCGAATGATCCAGATGCCAATGCGTGTTGATGATCGCCACAATCGGGCGGCCGCGTTCGTGCGCGTAGGCTAGGATCGCGTCGCTGTGCCAGGAATGGCGCCCGGTATCGACGACGACCAAGCCATCGGGCGCATCGAAAATGATGGTGTTGCCGTCCGGGCCGCGGCCTTGCGCGAAGCCGCCCGGTTGCAGCACGACGCCCGGGGCCAGTTCGCGGCGAGCAGAGACAATTGGGGCTTGGGCGGCCAATTCGGTCGCCAAAAACAGTTCGATGAGCATGTCCTGTGGCGTGCGCCCGTTTCGCCAGCGAAACACCCACAGTTCGACCAGGCGTCAAACCCCTGCGACTGCCCTCCCACGGCGTGTGGCGCCTTCCCAAGCCTGGGGGAGCCGTTTAATCCAGTTCCGTGGGACGCGCCCAGAAACGGGCAGCATGGAGTGGGCGAATGGATCTCGGCTTCACCTGGTTCGATTTCGCTGCCTTGGCTATAGTTGGCCTCTCCGCCGTCATGGCTTTCGCACGCGGCCTTATCCGCGAAGTGTTTTCGATCATCGCGTTCATCGCGGGTCTCTTAGGCGCGCTGGTCGGCTTCTTTACGAGCATTACGCGCCCGGTCGTCGAAAGCTTCACGCCATTGAGCGGCTTCATCGCCGATCTCGCGGGTGGCCTTCTCATCTTCCTGATCATCTTCATCGTGATCACGGTGGTGACCTCGTCGGTCGCCAAGCAGTTCCATCAATCGACGGAGATCGGCAGTTTTGACCGCGCGGCTGGCCTCGCGTTCGGCATTCTGCGCGGCATCGTCTTCGTTGCGGTGTTTTTCGTGCTTCCGATCCGGATCCTCATGCCAGAGGACCAAAATCGGGAGCCTAGCTTCTACGAAGACGGGGTAGTAGGAGCGCGCACGTACCCCATCTATTCGGGTGTGGCTTCAGCACTCCAAGTGTTGTTGCCGAAGGCCCGGGACCGGGCCCGTGATATCATCGACCGTCGTGAGGGCGAGTCGGCGCCAATTCCGCCGGCAGAGCCCGCAACAACCCAGGCCCAACCTTAAACAAGGGCAACCTGAGGACCATATGACCGCCGAGCGCCCTTCCCTCCACTTTCAGACGGCGCCCGGAAACCCGGTCGACAAATGGGAATTGGACGATAAGCCGCGCGAAGAGTGCGGTGTGTTCGGCGTGTTCGGTTCAAAGGACGCGTCAGTCCTGACAGCGCTCGGCCTGCACGGCCTGCAGCATCGCGGCCAAGAGGGCTGCGGCATCGTCAGCTATGACGGCAATCAATTCTTCCACGAGCGCTATCTCGGTCTCGTCGGAGAGCACTTCTCCGGCGGCGATCTTCCGCAGCGCATGCCGGGTTCGATGGCCATCGGCCACACCCGCTACGCCACCGCCGGCGGCACCATTCTCCGTAACGTCCAGCCGCTCTTCGCCGATCTCGCGTTGGGCGGTTTTGCTGTGGCCCACAACGGCAACCTGACCAACGCCGTCGATCTCAGAAACCGCCTGGTTCAGAACGGCTCGATCTTCCAATCGACGTCGGACACCGAGTGCATTCTGCAGCTCATCGCCAAATCTAAGAAGCCGCGCGTGGTCGAGCGCTTCGTTGAAGCGCTGCACGATATCCAAGGCGCCTATGCGCTTGTCGCGCTGACCGAGAACATGATGGTCGGCGCGCGCGATCCGATCGGCATTCGCCCGCTTGTGCTCGGCGAAAGCGCCGGCGCGATGATCCTCGCGTCTGAAACATGCGCACTCGACATGATCGGCGCCAAGTTCGTGCGCTCGGTCGAGCCGGGCGAAGTCGTCGTCATCACCCGCGCCAAGGATGGCAAGGTCACTGTCGACAGCCACTTCCCGTTCCCGCGACGCAAAGCGCGTCCGTGCATTTTCGAGTTCGTCTACTTCTCGCGTCCGGACTCGATGATCGACGGCCGCAGCGTCTACGACATGCGCAAGCGCATGGGCCAACGCCTCGCCGAAGAAACCGGCGTCGAAGCCGATGTCATCGTGCCGGTGCCGGACTCCGGCGTGCCTGCAGCCATGGGCTTTGCCGCCGAAAGCGGCATCCCTTATGAGCTCGGCATCATCCGCAATCACTATGTCGGCCGCACCTTCATTCAGCCGAAGCAAGAGATCCGCGCCCTCGGCGTGCGGCTGAAGCACTCCGCCAATCGCAACGTCATCAAAGGCAAGCGCGTCGTGCTCGTCGATGACTCGATCGTACGCGGCACCACGTCACGCAAGATCGTGCAGATGGTGCGCGACGCCGGCGCCAAGGAAGTCCACTTCCGCAGCGCCTCACCGCCGATCAAGCACCCAGACTTCTACGGCATCGATATGCCAGCGCTCTCCGAACTGATGGCCGCGCAGATGACGCTCGAGGAAATGCGCAAGTCGCTCGGCGTCGATACGCTGGGCTTCCTTTCGGTCGATGGCCTCTATTGGGCGATGGGCGAGAAGAAGCGTGACGCCGTGAACCCGCAATTCACCGACCATGCTTTCACCGGCGAATATCCGACACCGCTGCTCGATTATCAGAACGGTCAGATCGACCGTGAAGGTCAGCTGCCGTTGATCACCGAAAACGCCGCGGAATGAGCGGCGCTGCAGCAAAGCGTATCGCGCTCGTCACCGGCGCGTCGCGCGGCATTGGCCGTGCTGTTGCGCTCGAACTGGCGCGGCAGAACTGGCACGTCGTTGCAATCGCGCGCGCACAGAAGGCGCTCGAGAAACTCGACGACGACATTCGCGCGCTCGGCGGCGGCGAAGCGACGCTCATCCCGCTCGATCTGAAAGATGGCGCCTCGATCGATCAGCTGGCTGCACCTTTGTTCGAGCGCTTCGGTAAGCTGGACGGCTTGGCCGCCTGCGCTGGCGCGTTGGGCTCACTCACGCCCGCGCACCAAGCGACGCCGGCGATCATGGATGAGACGATCCTGGTCAACTATCTCGCCAACCAACGCCTCATCCGCGCGCTACATCCGCTGCTGCGAGAGTCAGACGCTGGCCGCGCCGTGTTCTTGACCTCAGGCGCGTCGAAAAACCCGCGCGCCTATTGGTCGCCCTACGCGGCATCGAAGGCAGCGTTGGACGCACTGGTGATTTCGTGGGCGGCGGAGATCGGCAATGTCACGCCGATGCGCGCCAATCTCTTCAATCCAGGCGGCACACGCACCTCGATGCGCGCCAAGGCGTTTCCCGGCGAAGACCCGATGACGTTGCCAACGCCGGAAGAGGTCGCGCCATCTATCGTCGCGATGCTGCAGCCGAGCTACACCGAAAACGGCGCCTGGATTCAGTTCGAGCGGCGCTGATCCGCCCATGAGCTACGACGCCATCATCATCGGTGGAGGCGCGGCTGGGCTTTATTGCGCGCTGCACGCAGGACGCCGCGGCAAGCGCGTTCTGGTGCTTGAGCACAATTCCGAAGTCGGCGCGAAAATTCTGATCTCCGGCGGCGGCCGCTGCAACTTCACCAATGTGCATGCGGCGCCTGATCGGTTCATCTCAGCCAACCCGCACTTCGCACGTTTGGCGCTGACGTGTCACACGCAGCATGACTTCATCGCACTCGTCGCTAAACACGGCAT
>JADJCG010000029.1 GCA_016703335.1 Caulobacteraceae bacterium
GTCACCTGATCACATTTTCCGAACGGCTGCTTCTCTCAATAGCTGCCGTTGCGCCATCGGCGTAATTGTTCGTCCCCGCTCGTGTAGTGCGGGCAGGAGCAGAAGGCTCACGTACATGACCTCGAATTTGTCTCTGAGGTCCCCGTCCGAACGGAGCCCGCCAACGGCGCATTACTGGCGGAAAGCTGACAGGTCAGAAGCCGGCGCTGAAGATGAAAGAGGTCTGGTCGATCCGTGCTCGCTTGGAGCTAAAAAGCGGGTGCGGATTTGGCCCTGTTCAACCTCGCGATCGACAGCAAGCTTCGCGCTTGCGACCTCACACGCCTTAAGGTGGAGGATGTCGCGGCCGGCGGCGAGGTGAAGACACGTGGCATCATTGTTCAGAAGAAGACCGGCCGGCCGGTGCAGTTCGAGATCGTCGAGCAAACGCGCAACGCCGTACTAAACCTGATGCGGCGCGAGAACTTGCGTTCGGGCGACTACCTGTTTCCGAGCCGGCTCGCGAAGTCACCTCACCTCTCGACCCGCCAGTATGCGCGCATCGTTCAAGGCTGGGTTGCGTCGATCGGCCTAAATCCCGCGACGTACGGCACGCATTCGCTGCGTCGCACGAAGGCTGCTTTGATCTATCGGAAGACGGGCAATCTGCGGGCCGTGCAACTTCTCCTCGGGCACACAAAGCTTGAAAGCACCGTGCGATACCTGAGCGTGGAGGTGGACGACGCCATCGCCATTTCTGAAGGCGTAGATCTTTGAGCGCTGCGATGGCCGGTTCCGCGCGAGCCGGCCATTCGTTCGCAATCGGGCGGATGACTCACGTTCGCCGAACGCGCCGACAGCAGTTGCTTAACTCCGGATTAAACCCACTGCAGATATCTGCCTCCCCGGTGGCCCGGTGCCATCAGGGGATGTCATGGCAGATGAACTCGCTCGCTTTCGAGGCGACACGGGCCTCTCGCTCGCGCGAGCAACGGTTGATGAACTGGCCGCGCGCGCGGTTCCGACGAGTCCGTCAAACTATGAGATATGGATTGCCCATGCGACTGGCGCATACCCAGATCTCAGCCGAGAAATTGAGCTGCGCCGGCTGCGAGGGGAACCGTTCACGGACGAAGTCAACACTGACCTATTTGAGCGCTATTTCGCCAAGACGCGCCTATCGGCCCAAATGGTCGAAGCAAGCGCGGGCATCGCGCGCGAACTTGAAGGCGTCGTCTCAAGTCTGCGTGGCGCGGGCGTGCAGGCGGGAAGTTACGCTGGCGAACTGGAATCGGCGTCGCAGCGAATGGACGTCGGCCTAGCGCCTTCAGATTTTCGAGCGATCGTGGCGCGCTTGGCGGCGACAACCCGCGAAATGGCCGCGCACAACCGCGATCTCGAAAAAAAGATGGACGTTTCATCCCGGCAGATGGAGGCCCTGCAAACGACGCTGCAGAATGTCCGAATTGAGTCCCTGACGGATGGCCTGACCGGTCTCGCCAACCGCAAGCACTTTGACGAGACCCTGAACGCTCGATTGGCCGAAGAGCAGGCCGATCACGCGGGGCTCTGCCTCCTACTCTGCGACATCGACCACTTCAAACGTGTGAACGACACGTGGGGGCATCAGATTGGAGACCAAGTCATCCGCTTCGTCGCCACCGTGCTCCGCGCGCAAGTGGAAGGCGATTTTCTCGCGGCGCGATACGGGGGCGAGGAGTTCGCCCTGATCATGCCGCGCACGAAACTCGCGGCGGCTGCCGAGATCGCTGAACGCATACGCACCACAATCAAGGCCAAGACGTTGTCACGCAAATCGACCGGCGAGATCCTCGGCCGTGTAACAATATCACTAGGCATTGCCTGCCACACCACTGGCGAGGACGCAGCAACGCTCATCGGCCGCACTGACGCCTGCCTTTACCAGTCAAAACGCACAGGCAGGGATCGCGTCACAGCCGGCGGTAGCGTTAGACCGGCATCCGCGGCCTAGGCGCGCTCAACAGTGTCACGCGCCAAGGACTTACGAACGCACCTCATCTACGACATTACACGCCACGCCTCACGCGTTGTGTCTGTCTGATTTCGTTCGGCCGGCAGGTCCTTGCCAGGGTTGATGCTGACGCCGCCACGCCGAAACCGTAGGCGACGCTTCACAAATCGCATGTAAACATTGAGCTTGGTCGTTGCCAGATTTCTTGCCCACGCCTTAGTGGCGCAGCCAATTGGCTTCGCGCTGGGAAAGCATGTCGATTCATCCACAAACCAAGGCCGCGAGAGCCATTGAGCTCGCGCTGCTCCAATTCAACCAAAGGTCCTGGAGTGATCATTTCATTGCGCGACTAGCGGCCATAGGTGTGTCGTCGCTCTTCGTGTGGACGCTTGTTGGACCCCGATGGGGTGCCTTCATTGCAGCTTGTGCTGTTGTCGGCTTCTTCTGGGACACCTACGCCACACGGGTTCTGCACTCCACCATCGCAGAATTTGCTTCATTCGACGTCGCACAGGCTCGCACTAAGCGTGCATCTATGATTGCAATCGTAGCGGTCGGCAGCGCCATTTATTGCCTGCCCTACGCCATCCTTGCTCTCGCGCCTCCGCCCGGCGCTATCCTCGGCATGATCTTCGCGACCGGGGCGATGTCACTCATCATCGGTCAACACGTGCTGACACAATCAATGTCACTGTGGACATTGCCAACTCCGACCTTCGCGCTAGCGGCCAACGCCATGACACTTGCCCCCGGCTGGCCCGGAGTTGGGTGCGCGGTGTTCGCCTTGATCGCGGCAGCCAATGCTTACGCTCTCGCCACCGCCGCGTGGCGAGCATCCCAGGACCTCATTGAAGCACAACTCGAGTTAGAAGAGGCAGCCGCTGGGCTCGATCGGCAGGTGACAGCGCGCACGCGCGACCTTGCCGCCGCCGTGGAAGAAGCTCGAGCCGCAAACGAACAAAAATCTGCTTTCTTGAGCGCAGCGAGTCATGACCTCCGCCAGCCACTCCAAGCGGCGACCGCGTACATGGCCGTGATTGAGTCGAGAGCAGAGGCTGACATCAGCGCCATTGCCACAAAGGCGCTCACCGCGCTCGATGTGACCAATGATATTCTTGGGTCGCTCCTGGATGTCTCACGCCTGAATGCAGGGGCGGTGGAAGTGCGAACCCGGGATTTTGCAGCAGACGGCCTCCTGGCCCGCCTAAGGTTGCAGTTCGAAGGTGCGGCTGCAGCAAAAAAGGTTCAGCTGAACTTTGCTTCTTCTTCGCTAACGCTTCGCTGCGACCCGGATTTGCTCGAGCGAATTGTTGCAAACTATGTGGGGAATGCAATTCGCTACACTGAAGTCGGCGCCGTCGAAGTAAATTGCGCGCCGCGTGGTGGATTTGCGCGATTGTCCGTGCGCGACACAGGCATAGGGATTCCCAGTGACAAACTGGCCTCAATCTTTGACGACTTCGTGCAACTGAACAACGTTGCTCGTTCAAGATCGAATGGCTACGGGCTTGGGCTGTCGGTCGCAAAGCGTGTTGCCGAAGTCATCAGTTGCAAGATTGGTGTCGAATCCGAATTGGGCAACGGTTCCACATTTTGGGTCGATGTACCAATCACCAACACCGCGCCCGCACCACTTGAACTGGTCGGCGCCAAGTCCTCGCCGCCTCGGTTTGTTCATGTCCTCCTGGTCGAAGACGACGAGATGGTGGCTTCGGCTACAATCCTTGCGCTTGAAGACGAGGGCTATAAGCCAAAGCACGTGGCTTCTATGCAAGAAGCGCTTTCGGCGATCACACAAGGATACCGACCGGAGGTAATCCTCTCCGACGTTCGTCTTCCAGACGGATACGGCCCTGACTTGATCTCCAAGTTGCGCATGGAGCTGTCGTCTAACACACCAGCAGTTCTTCTCACCGGCGATACAGTCTTGGGGAAAGCGGAAGCCGATCGCATAGGCATCCCGATTCTCCGCAAGCCGGTCACGCCGCGTGTCCTCTTCGAGATGCTCAACAAACTGAACGCCATTCAGTAGCGAACGTGGTTGTGCTGCAGTGCTACCGACAGGAGGTCGTGCCAATTTCTACGAGCGGCGTCGTCCTCCCAACGTCGCAATTGGGCCAATCTCCGTCGTCGCGACAATACCTTACCAACGGCGCGAATGGGGACCCATTCCAGTCATTGGCCTCGTTCGCAAATGGCCAGTCCCTGCCCTCGCGCCACAAGATTTCGAATGGCTCGAACGGAGCACATATTGGACTGAGCGAACTTCTCCGCGCGATACGGTCGACCAGATCGCGGACCGCGCGAAGACCAAGATGGCGAACTGTATCTGCGTTTAGGTTTGAGTGTGACGTGTTCAGCGAAAAAAGCCGCCCTTTCCGCCTCCCGGTCTGGGGTTTAGCCCCCGGAAGCTGCTGACCAGGCAGAGCGCTTGCACGCCGCGTACTATTCCCTTTCCGGCTCACGCCGCCGATCGTTGTCCCCGACCGTCGCCCGCGAGCTTTTTTCGGCGCTCGCCGCAGCTGGCGTCGGTTCGAGGGGTCAGCCCGAATGACGACGCCAGCGCTTCCTCGACCGTTGACCCGGTTCTGCCGGGTTACCGTGCAGGCTCCGGGAAGGAATGGGCGCACCTGAACCCGGATTTTGGTTTCGCGTTTTTAAGTTCGGAACGCGCAACGATGGGCGACACAGCACAACATCGAGCGAGCGCGTCCGACTGACCGAGAGGCACGATCTGCCGTAGCGCGACTTGCACCGACATCGACGGCGGGGACTGTCGCCACAGACCCGCCGCTTCATCCCAAGATATCGCGCTCGCCAAGCGCGCGGGCTTCAGCGCGCCGCCGCGCACTGAACACCTCACACGTTTGCAGCCATGTAGATTGTCTCTCGATTTCGGCAGTTGCAGGCAGAACGATGCGACCGGTGCTCGATCACTGTTTAAAGATTGATCTCGCTGAGCCGGCGATCAGGCGCATCTTCAGCCACACAAGCCAGGGCGAATTGCGATGGAGTCAGGGCGACACGAACATCGCCTCGATTGCATATGTGTGGACCGGCGGCGTGCTGATCTTGCGCTATCGCGCTGCCGGCATCCGCATGAGCAACGTGACGATCGAAAAGACCGTCCTGAACTACGGCGGCGTCCGCCGCTGGTTTCGCTGCCCGATATCCAACACGCGTGTGCGGGCGCTGATCCTGCCGCCGGACGCGACGCGCTGGGCGGGCCGCCGCGCCCACGACGCCTGCTACGCCAGCCAAGTCGAAACGCGCCGCTGGCGCCGCGGTTGGGGACAGCTGCTCCACGCCATCCGCCGAAGCGATGACCAGACGCGCCGCAACGCGGTTCGTCGCCTACGCCGCCGCGAACGCTTCGGTGATGGACGTCGTCGACGCGATGGCTAAGGCCCGATCTCTGCCCCTAATGCGCCCTCAGCGGCCTGCGAAGCCCGCCAAGAGGCTTCGACGCGTTTGCTGGTCCTGGGGTGTCGACGATGATCGGGCTCCTCCAATGCGCGGGCGCGTCCCGGCGATCAGCGGCTTCCCGCCGCCGCCCTGAGCGCTGCGACATTTTGACATAAAGCACCATCACGACGCCGGCGATTGCTGTACCCGGGCTGTACCCCGGCTTCTTCATCGCGCCGGCGTTTGGCGAAAAACCCCAATGAAAACTGGTGGGCAGTGAGGGGATCGAACCCCCGACCCTCTCCGTGTAAAGGAGACGCTCTACCGCTGAGCTAACTGCCCTCTGCCTGCTTCGGCTTTGGGGGCACTCCTCTGGCCTTACGCGTGCGTCCGCGCAAGGGCGCTGTGAGCCGGTCTCCGCACGCCTTGCAAAATTTTGCATCGGGATCGTGCCGGTCGAGCCCGCACGCTGAGCACGCCATAATATTTTGCGGCGGCGAAAACACCTTCTGCGCAATCGAGAAGAACAAGCTGATGCCAGTCAGCATAAGCGCGACGGAGAACAGTCGCCCGAGGGCCGAATCTAACGAGATGTCGCCGTAGCCCGTCGTCGTGAGCGACGCGACCACGAAATAAATCGCATCGACGAAGTTGTTGAGCTTCGGGTGATCGCCAATGAACAGCGCTTGCGTCAGGCCAGCCGTCAGGAAGATGAACGTCACCAGCGTGATGATCGACTTGGTCACGTCCTCAACGTGCGTGTCATCGAAACGCCCGCGCGCAAGCACGTTCCAGAAGCGCTCGCTCTGCACCACGCCCCAAAGCCGCAAAATACGCAGGAAACCCCAATTCGCGAGAAACGCCGGAAACAACATCGTCGCCAAAACGATGAGATCGACCCATGTGACCGGGTACTTCAGCCAGCGCTTGAAACTGCCGAGCGCAAAAGGCGGGCAAAAAGATCAATAGCCAGAAAACCTGCAATCGCCGCGTCAACGATCCAGAACCACGGCAAATCTTGGATGAACTGTCCGACGATGAAGAAGCCAATGATCAACAAATCTAGGACGAGCAGCAGTCCTTGAAAGCGGACGGCGCTCTGCGTGTGACCATAATAAAGCGCTCGCACGCGCGAGCGAGCACGCGACCTCATGAGCCCTGACGGCTTTCCATCTTGGCGAAAAAAGCTTGCGCCTTCGGATCATCGCCGCCCGTCGTTTCGCTCGGCACGTCCTCGCAGAACTTCACCCAGCCAATGCGGCCTTCCGCGCCGTATTGAATGATGATCGGTGCGCTGTCGGGATCATCCATCGAACCGATGGTCACGTAGAACCGGGCCTCCGGCATGTCGTAGCTGAACGACAAAGGCGTGCCGCAATCGCGGCAATACGCGCGGCGCGCGAGATTGGAACTGGCGAAGATCGCGGGCTCACCCTTCGTCCACGCGAACTCGCTCTTCGGCCCACCCGCCAGCGCGGCAAACAAACCACCAGTGGCGCGTTGGCACATCCGGCAATGGCAAACATGTGAGTTTTGCGGCGGGACGTAGAGCGCGTAGCGCACCTTGCCGCACTGGCAGCCACCTGTGGCGACTGGCGTTTTGACTTCGCTCATGGGGCCGCTCTACCACCGCCATGCGATGGCGCAAGCGAGAGACGGCGAATGTCAGACAACAAAGCTTCCTTGGCGGGCGTACGCGTCCTCGATCTTTCGCGCGTCTTGGCAGGTCCGTGGGCGACACAGATTCTCGGCGACTTCGGCGCCGACGTGATCAAGATCGAAAAGCCCGGAGCTGGCGATGACACGCGCGTGTGGGGCCCTCCATTTATCGACAACGGCGAAGGCGACGCCGCCTACTATCTCGCCGCGAACCGCAACAAGCGCTCGGTCGCCATAGACTTTGCAACACCCCAGGGCGCGGAGCTCGTCCGCAAGCTTGCCCCGCGGTGTCAGATCTTCGTCGAGAACTTTCGCCCCGGCGGTTTGAAGAAATACGGCCTCGACTACGCATCCATCGCCGCGATCAATCCGGCGATCGTCTATTGCTCGATCACCGGCTTCGGCCAGACCGGCCCATACGCAAAGCGCCCCGGTTACGACTACATCATCCAAGGCATGGGCGGCTTGATGAGCCTCACCGGCGAACCAAACGGTGAGCCAATGAAGAGCGCCGTCGCGGTCGCCGATCTTTTCACCGGCATGTACGCCGTGACCGCAATACTCGCGGCGCTACGCCACGCCGAACGCACCGGCGAAGGCCAGCAACTGGATGTATCCCTGCTCGACTGCCAGATCGCCATGCTCGCCAATCTCGGCGCGAACTATCTGACGTCTGGCGCGACACCCCAGCGCCTCGGCAACCAACACGCATCGATCGCGCCCTACCAAGTGCTCGCAACCGCCGATGGACACATCATTCTCGCTGTCGGCAATGACGGCCAGTTTCGCGACTTTTGTCGCGCCGCCGGGTCGGCGCTCGCCGACGATGCACGCTTCGCCACCAACGAAGAGCGCGTCATCCATCGCCAGGCACTGACCGAGGCTCTAGACCCAATCCTGCGCGCGCGCACAACCGCTGCGTGGATCGCAGCGCTTGAAGCTGCCGACGTACCGTGCGGCCCCATCAACACCCTGGATCAAGTTTACGCTGACCCACACGTCATCGCCCGCGGGGCGGTTGAGACCGCCAAGCGTCGCGACGGCACAACGATGCAACTTGCCGTCAATCCCGTGAGGATGAGCGCGACGCCCCCATCAACGCGCCGCGCGCCGCCACCACTCGGCCAAGACACCGAGCAAACGCTGCGGGAACTTCTCGGCCTAGACGAACGGGAACTTTCTGAACTGTGAAACGCGGGCGCCATTTAGCAGCCGCTCAGGAACAGGCGCAGCGACGCGGCGTTTCCGAACGTCGAAGTTTAAGGAGGTCGCGTCATGCGCTTAGCGCTCATTGGATCCATGGCCGCGGCGGCGCTATTAGCCGCTGCTTGCACGCAAACCGGAAATGTTGAACGCGGCGCGGCCACTGGCGCCGTGCTTGGCGGCGTGGCAGGCGCCGTTATCGGCAACAATGTCGGTGACGGTGACGCAGGCACGGGCGCTGCGATCGGCGCAGCAATCGGCGCCGTCGGCGGCGCTTATGCAGGTTGCGTGCGCGACGGCGGCTGTGGCGCCGGCCAAGATCGCGTCAACACACGCCAGCAGTACGATCGCAACAGCGGCCGCTACTATTTCAAGATCCGCAGTCAGGACGCTATTTCTACGAAAACGGCGAGCCTTATCCGTGAGGATCGCACGAGCGTAGATGAAAGCGGCGCGCTTCTTTAGGGAAGCGCGCCGTACTGTTATGGAGCCCTAAGCCATCCGAAGCTCGCGGTCGGACACAACAGTCCTCTTACGCCTAGGCGAGGCTACGGAGGAGATCCTTCCTCGCTGTCGCGAACGAAGGATGGTCGGGGCAGAGGATTCGAACTCTCGACATCCAGCTCCCAAAGCTGGCGCTCTACCAGGCTGAGCTATACCCCGGCTGGGCCGCGCTCTTGCCACGTCAATGCGCGCGCGGCAACGCCGCTAGCTGGGAAAGATTCGGTGATGGACGCGGTCACCTGGCCGCAGGCCCAATTCCGCCGCCCGTCCGGCGCGAAGTTCAAGTACCCCGCGGGTCAATCCCACGGCCGGGACGGGCGCGTCCGAGTACGGCGTGGCATGATCGGCAATATTCAAAATGCGCCCGTCAACACCGATGAAAATGATGTCCAACGAAGATGGCGTGTTGTGCATCCAGAAGGTCGCACGCTCTGGCGTCTGGAAATGAAAGAGCATCCCGCGATCGTCGGGCAATGGCTCACGAAACATCAGACCCTGGTTGCGTTCCGCTTCGTCGTCGGCGATTTCGACGTTTAGGCGAACTTCGCCGCCATGCGTGTCGATTGTCAGCACTTCCGTCGGCGCTGTGGCGCCGATGCTGGCCCCGCTCGCCGTTTCAGCGGCCTGATGCTGTTGCGCGCACGCGCCGGTTGCGACGAGCGCTGCGAATGCGACGGCGCGGAATGCAGTGGTCAAAAACATTAGCGGCGGTCCCCTGAAGTGGGGGCTTCTTTAGCACGCGACTGCGGGCGGGAAAGTGGCAGGCCCTAGGGGAGTCGAACCCCTCTTTCCTGGTTGAAAACCAGGCGTCCTAACCGATAGACGAAGGGCCCACGGAACCGCTGTTTCGCGGGGAAGCGGCCATATAGAGGCGCCCGAGGGGGCTGGCAAGCCGGGGGTTGAAATGGTTGGGGTTCTGGGACTGCTAACCGGATGGGCGCTGCTTATGCCGGGCATCCTGGTGCTCTGGGTGAGTATCGGGCTCCCCTATTTCCGTTGGATGAGCTTTTTCCTCGGGATCGCCGCTTCGTTTCCACTGCTCGCGCTCATGACAATCGTGGGCGTCGTCATGATCGGCTTTTCAGTGCGCAGCCTAACCAGTCCTGCGGACTAGGCGTTCGCGAGGTCGACGATTTCGACTTCTGTCCGCACCGTGCCGTTCCACTCATTCTTCTTCACCCGCACCGCTGCGTGATAGAGCGCATTCTTGTTCATCAGTGCTTCGCCGAGCGGACTCTTCATCGCACGGAAGGCAATGCCGCTGACCCGCGCACCGCGCGCGTCTTCAAGCGTGAAGCGCACGTGCTCTTCCTTCACCAGCTTGGCGAACGCTACACGCACATCCGTGAACGCAAACAACGGCTCAGGATGGCCCTGCCCGTAAGGCCCGATGCGATCCAGCGCATCAATCAACGCAACATCCATCGCGCCGATGCCGCCAATGGCGTCCACCGTCAGCGCGCGCGCTTCGCCAGCCGCAGCCGCCATCTCGCCTTCAAGCTGCGCGGAGAGAAAGTCTTTCAGCGCCTCGACCTTATCCCACTCGACGGTAAGGCCCGCCGCAGCAGCGTGGCCACCGCCATTGATCAACAGCCCCGCTTCCTTCGCCGCAGCGACGGCGGCACCCAGATTTACGCCGGGTGTTGATCGCCCTGATCCTTTTGCCGGCTCGTGCTCACTCACTCCGCCAAGCACGATCGTCGGTTTGTGCAACCGATCCTTCAGGCGTCCCGCCGCAATGCCGATCACGCCAGGGTGCCAACGGTGCGAACCGACGATCACAACAGCGCGCTTTTCAGCCTCCTCGATCGCCGCCGCCTCAGCTTCGGCCAACATCTCCGCTTCCCGCGCACGGCGTTCTTGGTTCAGAGCTTCCAGCGTCGCCGCAAGTTCGCTCGCCTCCTCTGGATCCTCGGTAGAGAGCAAGCGCGTTGCTAAAGACGCGTCGCCTACGCGTCCGCCAGCATTGATACGCGGCCCAAGAATGAAGCCGAAATCGTAGACCGACGCCGAGCCCTTGCGCCCAGCATTCTCCGCGAGCGCCACCATCCCGATATTCTTGCCGTTGCGCAGGATCTTTAGGCCTTGCGAAACAATGGCGCGATTGAAGCCGGTCAACGGCGCGACATCGCAAACCGTGCCGATCGCCGCGAGATCGAGCATCTGAATGAGATCAGGCAAATGGTTCGAGCCCGGCGATCCGCGCCGCCGTGCTTCGCGATTGATCGCCGCCATCGTCACCAGCACGACACCAGCTGCGGTCAAGTGCCCTTGCCCAGACGTGTCATCCATCCTGTTCGGATTCACGACAGCGCGCGCCTTCGGCGGCGGCCCGGCCATCAAGTGATGGTCAAGCACCACGACATCAACGCCGAGTTCAGCAGCGGCATTGAGCGGGCCTTCAGCCGCGGCGCCGCAATCGACGGTGATGACGAGTTCAACGCCTTCAGCCTTCAGGCGTTCGAACGCGACGATAGAAGGCCCGTAGCCCTCGGTCATGCGGTCCGGCACGTAGATTTTCAACTCACGCCCACGCGCTCTGAAATAGCGCACGAGCTGCGCGCCGCTTGAGCCGCCATCGACGTCATAATCCGCCAACACTGCGCACGAGCGGCCGCTGACAATCGCGTCCTCAATCACCCGCGCTGCTTCATCCATATCGGTGAAGCTAGAAGGATCGGGAAAGTGCGTCTTCAGCGTCGGCGCAAGGAACGCTTCCGCGTCATCCATAGTGACGCCGCGCACGGCCATAAGGCGCGCTGCGATTTCGGGAAGGGAAAACCGACGGCGGAACGCTTCGACCAATGCGAGATCGGCCTCACGCGTGCGCCAGCGCCGGCCAGTGATCGAACGCTCCACGCCCAGAAACGCAGCGGCGCTCGGCTCAAGCTTCAGCGCGGCGCTCATTCTTTCGGGTCCGAATCGACTCTCATGCCCCAGCATCGCACAGGATGTGGCCGCCAGAAGGCCGCTTTCGCCGCCTTACACCGGTTGGCGCACTCGTAGCTCGGAAACGGTGCCGGTGGCGGCATTGAGCAGGAGCGTGTGCGAATGCATCGCCCCGCCCGAAAACCGCACGCCGTCCAAGAGCGACCCGGACGTCACGCCCGTTGCGATAAACACCGCCTCGTCGGAAACGAGGTCATTGAGGTCATAGCGCCGCTTCAAATCCTCAATGCCCGCGCTGTGCGCGCAGCCGCTCATCCTCATTGCGATGATCAGCCTGCCCTGGAACTGGCCGCCCACGCATTTCAACGCCGCTGCCGCCAACACGCCCTCCCGCGCCACCCGAGCCGACATACATGTCGATGCCCGTCTCCGGCTTGGTGCAATGGATGACGCCAGCGATGTCACCGTCGCCAATCAGATGCACCCGCGCGCCAGCAGTGCGCAGCGCTTCGATGATCGCGCCGTGCCGGGGGCGATCAAGTACGCAAACGCCAATGTCTTCGGCGTTCACGCCCTTCGCCTTCGCCAGCGCCTTCACATTGTGCGCAGCGTCTTCATCAAGATCGACCACGCCAGCCGGATACCCCGGACCGACCGCAATCTTGTCCATGTATGTGTCCGGCGCATGCAGCAGCCCGCCCTTGGGCGCGAAGGCGATGACACTTAGAGCATTTGCCTTGGCCTTCGCCGCCAATGTTGTGCCTTCGAGCGGATCCAGCGCGATATCAAGTTCTGGGCCCTTGCCAGCGCCGACACTCTCGCCGACGTAAAGCATCGGCGCTTCGTCCCGCTCGCCTTCGCCGATCACAACGCGGCCGCGTATCTGCATTGCGTTCAGCGCCGCGCGCATCGCGTCAACCGCGGCTTGGTCCGCCGCGCGTTCGTCGCCGCGTCCAACCAGCTTTGCCGCAGCAATGGCTGCATTGATCGAAGCGCGCGCAAGCGCCAGCGCCAGATCGTCCGAAATGATGCTCATGAGCGACCCCAGCTTTGGCCCGCCTGCTCCACCGGCATAAGCAACGGCGCTTCCGCGACAACGTCCAGCGCCTCGATTGCCCGCACAGCCGCTTCGATCTTTGCGCGCGAGCACGTTTGCGTGGTCAGCACGATTGGCACCGCTGGCCCGCTATGCACGGGCATCTGCAGGAAGCTCTCGATCGAGATTTCCTCATGCGCCAAGCGGTCTGAGATCGCCGCGACTACACCCGGCCGATCCTTCACGAGCAAACGAAGGTAATAGCGGCCACGCTCAGCGGGCGTCGCGCGTGGCGCTGCTGCGAGCTGTGAAAGCGGCTTGCCGAAGGCGAAACCGGCGCGACCTTCTGCGAGATCGATGAGATCGGAGGCAACCGAAGCGGCTGTCGGCCCTTCGCCTGCGCCGCGACCAATAAACGTGAGCTGTCCTGAAGGCTCAGCGTCCACCACCAGCGCGTTGAGCGAACCGTTCACGCTCGCCAGAGGATGATCGTACGACAAACACGCAGGCCGCACGTGCATCTCGACGGCGCCATCAGCGAGAGCGCCCTTGGCGATCAACTTGATCCGGTACCCAAGCTTTGCGGCCAAGCGAATGTCGGTGAGCGTCACCCGCTCGATGCCTTGGATACGCACGTGCTCGTAATCCGGGCGCGTCCCAAAAGCGATTGCAGACAAGATCGTGAGCTTGTGCGCAGCATCGAAGCCGCCCACGTCCGTCGTTGGATCGGCCTCCGCGTAACCCATGCTCTGCGCCTCGGCGAGCACAGCCTCGAACGAACGGCCGGAATTTTCCATCTCCGTCAGGATGTAGTTGCAGGTGCCGTTCAGAATGCCGGCAACACTGCTGGCGCGCGATCCAGCAACACTCTCCTTCAACGCCTTCACCATCGGCACGCCGCCGCCGACTGCGGCTTCGAACAACAGCTTCGCGCCATTGCGTTCGGCGAGCGTCGCCAATTGCGCGCCATGCACGGCCAGAAGCGCCTTGTTCGCCGTAACAACGTGCGCGCCGCGCGCGAGCGCTGCTTCCACCGCGGCCTTCGCCACGCCGCCAGCGCCGCCAATCAGCTCAACGAAAACGTCGATGTTCGGATCGGAAGCCAGCGCAACCGGATCGTCGACCCAGCGATAAGCGCCAAGATCAACGCCGCGATCTTGGCCCGCCTTGCGCGCCGACACCGCGACAAGCTGCAGCTTCTCATTCAGCCGCGAGCCGCCATCCGCGAACAACTTCACCACACCGCGCCCAACCGTGCCCAAACCGGCGATACCGACGCGGAGCCTGCTCGTTACTCCGCCGCCGGAGCTGCGTTCGACTGCAGGAATTTCTTCAGATTGCGCGCGGCCTGCCGGATGCGCTGCTCGTTCTCGACGAGCGCAATGCGCACGAAGCCATCACCGTACTCGCCAAAGCCGGCGCCAGGGGCGACAGCGAGCTCCGCGCCCTCCATGAGACGCTTCGAGAACTCAACCGAACCCATGTGCTTGAACTGATCAGGCAACGGCGCCCACACAAACATCGAGGCGCTCGGCTTCGGCAACGTCCAACCAGCCTTGGCGAAGCTCTCAAGCAATACGTCGCGGCGATGCTTGTAGGTGTTTCGCATCTCTTCGACGCAATCCTGAGGTCCGTTTAAAGCCGCCGCCGCCGCTACCTGCACCGGCGTGTAAGCGCCGTAGTCGAGATACGACTTCACCCGCGCCAACGCCGCAATCAGCCGCTCATTGCCGAGCGCAAAACCAACTCGGAAACCCGCCATCGAGTATGTCTTCGATAGCGTGTTGAGCAACCGCCACGTCCAGCGCGCCTGGCACTTGCAGGACGGACGGCGGCGGATCGCCTTCCGAAGTAAATCTCGGAATACGCCATGTCCGAGAGCAAGAACATGTCGTGCTTCTTCGCGAGCGCCACAGCGTCTTTGCAAAATCGAGATCAGCCGTCTGCGCCGTCGGGTTAGCCGGGATAGCAAACCACCATCGCGATCGGCGGCGGCACCGAGTGGCGCACGGCCCGATCGAGACCGCGCAAATACTGCTCTGGCGAATGCGCTTCGATGGAGCGGATCACACCGCCCGCCATGATGAAACCAAATGCATGGATCGGGTACGACGGGTTCGGCGAGATAATCACATCGCCGGGGGCGGTGATCGCCTGCGCGAGAT
>JADJCG010000030.1 GCA_016703335.1 Caulobacteraceae bacterium
TGCTCAAACCGGGCGCCAAAACTTTCTCTTGTGTTTCGTTCAGCGCAACACACGGCCGCGGTGCAGGCGTTTCCGTCAGATGTCTATCGCTTTCCAGCGTGGGGAGAGGTCGAGACGGCGTTTGACGGCTGCGGCTTCGTCGTCGACCGGCCAGCCGAACAGGAGCTTGGCGCACGCGCTCATCTGCTCCTCGCAACCCCGATTGCCCTAAGGCATTTGCTGCGCCAGGGAGCACCCTGAGCTCTAGTCTCAGCCGGTATTCGTTTCAGCGCCACCTGCGCCAACGCAAAGAGCTCACCGAAAGGCCCGCGCAATCGTTGAACCAGGGCAGCCGCTCGCCGTCGAAAAACTCGCCTGTGGGCTTGAGTTCAGCATCAGCTTCATCGCACCTCCGATATTGGCCCCTCTCCGGTCTTGACGGATTGCGACTGATCAAGTGCGGCCATCTGGGCACGGCGAGATTGCATCGTCACCACCACGACCGCGCCGGACAGAAATGTCAAAGTCGCAATGACTGAGATTGCAGCGGCAAGACCAAATCGATCAGCAATGAGACCCGCCGCGAAACGCAATGGCGTAGCCGAGATCGCGCCAGAAACGATAGACGCTGAGCGAGCGCGCACGCCAGGCGGGATGTGATGCATCCGAAACTGCCGCGATTAGACTCGGGTACACCATGGCGGTACCAAGCCCGAGCAGCACACTACCCAAAATCCACCAGCCGAACTCACGCGTCGCCGCTGTGAGAAATAGGCCCGCAGCCTGAACCCACATGCCCGCGACGATGAGACCCTTGCGTCCCCAGCGATCGCTGAGCGGCCCGTCGCGACCTGCAACAACCCCAGGTCACAGGATAGAGCGCCTTCAAGATGCCGATACGCTCAATGCCGAGACCGAACGCGGCATAGAAGAGCGGAAAAATCCCCCAGCTCATCCCATCATTGAGATTATTGACGAGGCCCGCCTGAGAGGCGGCGAACAAATTGCGATCCTTGAAGATGTGAGCAAAGACTTCGCTGAAACGAAGCGATGGGCTCTGCGCCCGCATCTTTTGTTTCAAGAGCGACGTGCGCGCGGGTGTCGCGCACGAGAAACACTGAGAGCGCAAGTCCCGCAATGGCGTATGCGGGCGCCGAGATAGATCGGCGTTGGCCGCAGCCCGTAGCGGGCGGCGAGATAGCCTGTCGTGAGCGCCGTCAAACCGAGTGCAAAATAGCCCGCGAACTCGTTGAGGCCCACAGCGAGGCCGCGCGACTTGGGACCGACGAGATCAACCTTCATGATCACCGTCATCGACCACGCAAAGCCCTGGCTCACGCCCAGGAGTGCGTTGGCAGCGATGATCCAGCTCCAATCTGGCGCGCCGATGATCATGAAGGGAACCGGAAGGCCCGCGACCCAGCCCAATACCAGTACGCGTTTGCGGCCCCAAGTATCGGCGAGATGACCCGAGACCAGATTGGCGAAGGCTTTGACGACGCCAAAGCTGACGATGAAGGAGACCACCAAAGTGGTGGACGCAATGCCAAACTCTTGCGAACCGATCAGCGGCACAACGGTGCGCTCGATCCCGACCATGCCGCCGACGAAGGCGTTGATCGGAATGAGCAGGGAGAATTGCGGCCAGTTCTCCTTGAGTCCCAACGCGATCGGTCGCGCACGAGTTGGCGCGTCAGTCGCCATTGCCTCTATTCCGCGGCGATTGCCGCGCCGGCGTTGAGCGCCCGCAATTCGGCAGCCTGGGGCGGCGCACGCGGAATGTCGGTCACCATGCTCCGGATGAACTCGGCCTCATCGTCAATGCGAAAGGCCTTGTTGTAGCGTTTCTCGAAGCCAATCGTTGACGACGGCTTGCCGCTCAGACTCTTGCCGCACACCGATCCAGAATAAGCGCCGGGCAACACGTCAACATAATCTGGCAGCGCCTTTAGACGCTGAGCGCTGCGAAACAGAATACGCGCGCCCTCCTCCGCGTCGGTCGCAAGTTCTGTGCGTCCGAGGTCGCCAACCATCAGCGTGTGGCCGGTGAAGATCATCCACGGCTCATCCGCGCGCGTCTTATCGCGCACCAGCAGTGAGATGTGCTCCGGCGTGTGGCCGGGCGTGTGCCAAACCTCAATCGTGACATTGCCGAGTTCGAGCATGTCGCCGTCGCGCACGCCATGAAATGGCGGTTTCGCGTTGGCTTCGTGAAAAAGAACGTAAGGCGCTCCGGCCGCAGCGGCGAGCGCGCGTCCGGATGAGACGTGATCGGCGTGGATATGCGTATCGATCACATAGAGGATGCGCATCCCGGCCTTCGCCGCCGCCTCAATGTAGAACCCCGGAT
The DNA here is from genome assembly GCA_016703335.1 of Caulobacteraceae bacterium. Lineage (GTDB taxonomy): Bacteria > Pseudomonadota > Alphaproteobacteria > Caulobacterales > Aquidulcibacteraceae > Vitreimonas. The sequence goes on from JADJCG010000030.1 coordinate 2,330, forward strand.
CGATAACTCGATCGACCACCGCACCCGACGATTTTCCGCCGCATCCGAACAGGTACGTCGACGCCACGGGATCGGTATGCAGGAATTGACGCAGGATCATAACGTCCTCCCTCCTTCAGACCTCGACGGTCACGCGCAGGAATGTTGCGGAGATCGAAGTGGCTCCGGCCTTTTGACTCCTGTTGTGACCATTGAACAGCGCTTCCAAGTCGCGCTGTAGATCAGCAGTGCGGCCGTCCTTTTCCGCCGCCTCGAAGGCGTTCATGGTCGGGCCGTAATACGTCCTGAACACGCCAAGCAATTCGGAGGAACCCGGATAGTTGAAGAAGTAGGTGTCCCGCTGGAACGACACCTTGTTTTTCGGCACGCCCGCGCCCTCAAACCGCTGAATCACATTCTCTTCGACACCCCACGTCACCGGACTGACGAAACCCTCTGGCGGTGGGGGCGTGTAGGCAGCGCTCGTCTTCAGAACCTGTGCGATCAGCGTCGGGTCGCCGGGAATCCAGTTTCCCATAACAATCCGGCCGCCGGGCTTTGTCACCCGCACCATTTCTTTGGCCACGTCGAAAGGCTTCGGCGCAAACATCGCGCCAAAAATGCTGACGACGAGATCAAAGCTATTGTCGGCGAGTTCGCCCAGGTTGGAGGCGTCGCCTTCCTGAAACCGGACGTTCGTCAGCCCGAGTTCGCGCGCGCGGTCATTGCCAGCCGCTACGAGATTTCTCGCGATATCGACGCCCAACACATCCGCACCCAGTTTGGCGGCGGGAATAGCGGTCGTTCCGTCGCCGCAGCCAAGGTCCAATACCTTGAGCCCTTTGGTTACGCCGAGTTTTGCGACCAAGCCTTCGCCGCTGTCGCGCATGCTCGCAGCGATGCGCGTGAAGTCGCCTTTTTCCCAGAGTGCCTTGTTCGGATTCATTGGGATACCCTCCACGGCTTGACTTTTCAAGCTCACATTCTATCGTTCGCTTGATTGTTGGAGTATGTGAATGACGGAGTCAAGCCGGGGCGTGAAGGCGATTCTTCATGAGAGCTTCGCCGAGATCGCGAAGGCCGCCGCACACCCCCACCGTCTTGCGCTCCTGGAGCATCTCGCCCAAGGCGAGCGCAATGTGGACGCACTTGCGACCGTGACAGGACTCAACCTCGCGAATGCATCTCAGCACCTTCAGTCGATGCGCCGCGCTGGGCTCCTCTCAGCCCGCCGCGATGGCAAGTTCACGCTCTATCGCCTTGCCGACGACAGCGTGCTCGATCTGCTGGACGCCATCGGCCGCATCGCCACGAGCAATGCCGCTGCGGTGAAGGAAGTGGTATCGTCCTATTTCAATGAGCGCGATGCGATGGAGCCGGTCACGCGGCGTGAATTGCGCCAGCGCATGAAGGCCGGAACCGTGACCGTACTTGACGTCCGCCCGGCCGAAGAGTTCGCGCTTGGACACGTCCCCGGCGCGATCAATGTCCCGGTAGGAGATCTGAAGCGACGCTTGGCTGACTTACCGCGAAGCAAAGAGGTCGTCGCCTATTGCCGTGGCCCCTATTGCGTCTTCGCTTTCGAGGCGGTCGCCGCGTTGCGCGCAGCGGGATATAGGGCGCGGCGACTTGAAGATGGTCTGCCCCACTGGCGGGCCGATGGGCTCCCCGTCGCACTGTAAAATGCGTGCGAAAGGGATGTCGAATGGCGCCCAGAGGCAGACCGTTCATCCGTGAGCGTTTGCCCCCGAAGTGCGCGCCGCCGCGATTTGGTTGGCGAGATCATCAGGGATCGCCATCGACTTGAACCCGCTGATATTGGCCTCCGGTATTTCCCTCCGGCACAAGTCCGACCCAGGTTCCGGCGACCGCGCCGATCACGCGCAAGAACTGGCCGGTGACTTCGCGCGGATGGTTGTGGCGAATGCCCCAAAACAGCATGCGCAGATGCGCGCGAACATGCTGCACCGTGGGTCGCTGACCCAATACATGAGCGCGTTCCAGATGATGGAAGGCTCTGGCGGGATCACCATCTAACTCAGCGGCCTTGGCAGCCGCAAACTCTGCCTCGACATAAGAATGAATCCGTCTGCCGAAGCTCGAAGCGTTCGTCGCGTCGACCTTTTCGGTAAGCAGGCGCCAAGCGAGGTACGCCCCGGCGGCTACGCGTCATAGCTCAGGCACCACATCGGCCACCAGGCTGGTACGCCCGCGTTTTCAATCAATTGGCCATGATACCAGTCAAACAGGCCGTGCCCCACCAAAGCGACGACCACGATCCAAAGATTTGTTCTAAAGCCTATGACTGCAGCGAGGGCGAACGCGGCAAAAACGAGTGTTTCCGATCCTAGTGATGCGCCGCCGCCGATGACTGCGAATAGATCGTAGTACGACGCGATCACGATCAGGATCACCAGGTAAAGCGAACGATCGCGATCCAATCCGGCAACGGTCGTGAAAATGCCGACGGCCAGCGCCACGGCGACGCCAACAAAGTATTCCATGACGAAAGCCCTTCCAGGATTGCGCCTGTGCGATGCTGAACGCTAACGCGCACCGATCATGCGCACTTGAACGCAACGGCTACCGCGCGGCCTGCTAACAGGTCACATCTCCCAAGAGCGCGACGACCGATGAGACGAACCACTCGGCCTGGTCTTGATGAACGTAGTGTCCTGACCGACTGGCGACCAAGTGGCGGGAGCCGGGATAGCGCAAAGCCAAATCATTCTGCGCCACTGACCAGATTCGATCGAACGCCGCCGCGTTTGGTTCGACGGAACGCGATAGGACGAGCACATCTCGTCCCTGCACCGGACCAGCCACTTCGACTTGGGCGATGGTCTGTGAAAGCGCTGCGAATTCGCCTTGGGCGCCGTTCGGCATGAAGCGAACGGCGAGTGCGGGCGCCGTGCACATCCCCACGTCAGCGGCTTCGCAGCGGCGTGTGAAATCCGCTGGACGGGAGTCTTCCAGGATCAGGCCCGCGACCTCGCCGGGGTGCATCGCTGCATAGTATTCCGCAAACAGGCCGCCCACTGAGTGGCCGACAAGCACGTAGGGTCCGCTTACGCCGATCTGCGCCAACAAACCGGATAGCTCACGCTCAGCGGCTTGCGCATCGCGTGGTCAGCCGCAGCACCGCTCGCGCCGTAACCGGCGCGATTGTAGATGATAACCGTCGCGACTTCTGCGATTTCTACGGCGACATCCTGAAACGAGCTCATGCTGTCGCCCATGCCCGAGATCATGACGACAAAAGGTTTGCCTGTGCCGAGCACTTGGTAAGCGACGCGATGTCCATCGACAATTGCGACCTGTTCGTCGCTCGTTTTGGCGCTGACGGTCAGTATCGTCGCGGAATGCCAGAAGGCTCGCAACGTCAGTGACGAGAGGCGCGATCGCTTGTTTCTGCGCGCAAGCGTGCCTCACCGGCTTTCTCCTTTTTGATGTCTCTAGGGTCGCGCGAGCATCGAGGCCGGCATGACCGGCCTCGATGCGGCTGCGTCGGCCATAAGAGGCTTGGCAGTTCTTTTGCGGCGTGCAGACGCAAGCCGTGCCGCACTTGCAATTGAGGCCGCACGCGCACGCCGTGGCAGGCGTCTGGGCGGCTTTGCGCGTTTGATCGCAGATGCAAGATTGGCTGGTCTTTTGTTCAGTCATTGGAAGCTCCTAGATGTCTGGTTGGTGACAACCCGTTTCTAGGACCGCTCAGAGCGGAGGACTTGAACGTAACGGCTACGACATTTTGAGTGCGGCCGGCGCGACGCCAAACATCCGGCGAAAGGTTCGGCTGAGATGGGCGGAATCAGAAAAACCCGCATCGTGCGCGGCCTCTGTGATCGACACTCCGGCCGCAATGCGCTCGACCGCCCGCGTCAGGCGCAACCACAGCAGATAGGTTTTGAATGGCAGCCCGGTCTGCTCCACGAACAAGTGGCGCAGGCGACTCGCGGAGATGCCGGCAATCGCGATCGCGTCGTCAAGACTAACGCGGCCGTCTAACTGATCCGCAGCCCACGCGATGACACGGCGAATCCGTGCGTCAGGCTCTTGCGCCCGTCCTGCCGCCAACGCCGCCAATAGGCCACGCCCCAACTCAACGAGACTCGCGTCATCGCGCTTTGCGGCGCGATAATTATCCGGATGCCGGCGCACAAATGTTCCAGCCGATCGCGCGGGACTGCGGCAAGTTTGCTTTCCGAGAATAGATCGCGTGCGACCGCTCGTCCGAACCGGCTCTCGGGTTCAATGAAGATCATCGCGACCAGACCTTCGGCCTCATAGATGTGCGGCGTGTCAGCGGCGACGGCGACGCCCTCGCCGCGCACGCTCAAATCCGCCGTATCGAGTTTGAACCAGCCGCCGAGGGCCAGTGTCACCTGGATCGCATGATGCGCGTGGAAATCCGTGCGCCTTGGTTCATCGCCGATGACCTTGGTGGCATCGATCACCCAGGAGGCTGGCGCCCTCCCACATGACGATGCGTGCGTGCGCCAGCAATTCCATCTCGGCACCTCTACCCTTCGCCGAGGTTCACGCGCGGCCTGCTACCATTATCTGAAGGCGCCGCCAAGTGAAGAACGACTATCGCGCGCGCCAGACCGAGATCGCGCCTGTGGCGGTAGGCACGTTGGCGACCTCGTCAATATCCATAAACCCCGCCTCGGACATTAAGGCCGGCAAGACGCCCTCGGCGTTCGGCTGGGTATCCTCTACGCCGTCCAGCGCCTGCACAGTCACCCTGAACATCATCCGCATGAACCCGTTCGACTGCAGTCCATAGTCCGCGATGCATAATCGCCCACCGGGCCGGAGCGCCTCGCGCATGTGCCGCAGCATGCGCCGCTTAGTCTCAAGCGGCGTTTGGTGCAGCACCAGCGAACTTGCCACCACGTCGAAGGGCGCGTGCGCCGAAACAAACGCCTCGTCCAGAAACCCTTGCTCGAAGGTAATATGCGCCCCTGCGCGCCGCTTCGCGCGTGCGAGCACATCCGGATCGGGATCGAGCCCGACAAGCGCGGCGCTGGGCGTTCTCCCCGCCAGAGCCCAAAGAAGCGAACCCGTCCCACAACCCACATCGAGTAGCCGCTCGTCGGACTTCAACGCGATTGCTTCAATCATGCGACCGCGCCAGACGCTCTCACGCGTCGCTAGCGCGATGGCGGCATCGTAGAACGGCGTAAGCGCTTTATGGCCCAATGCTGGCGTGTGGGGCTTCTCTGCAGGGCCCGCCCCCAATGCATTCGGCGTGCTCATATCTTCACCGCGCCGAGCCGCAGTGAGTTGCCAATCACCGAAACTGACGACAGCGCCATCGCTGCCGCCGCGATCATCGGCGATAGTAGATCGCCGGTGAGCGGATAGAGCACGCCCGCGGCGATCGGAATGCCAGCGACGTTGTAAGCGAAGGCGAAGAACAGGTTCTGGCGGATATTGTTCATCGTCGCCTTGGAAATCGCGCGCGCCCGCACAATACCGCCGAGATCGCCCTTCAGGAGCGTGACGCCCGCACTTTCCATCGCCACATCCGTGCCGGTGCCCATCGCGATACCGACATCGGCCGCCGCCAGCGCAGGCGCGTCATTGACGCCGTCGCCCGCCATGGCGACGACGCGGCCCTGCGCTTTCAGCTTTTGGCCACGATCTGGGACTTGTCCTGCGGCAGCACTTCGGCCTCGACCTCATCGAGCCCGAGCTTGCGCGCTACAGCTTCCGCCGTGGTGCGATTATCGCCCGTCAGCATGACGGGCCTCACGCCCTCTGCGCGCAGAGCCGCAAGCGCGGCCGGCGTGCTGGCCTTGACCGGGTCCGCAATCGCAAAAACGCCGCGCACGACGCCGTCCACCGCGACATAGATCGCAGTGGCGCCATCGGATCGCATCGTCTCGGCCGCACTGTGGAGCGGCGTCGCATCAATGCTCAGTTCCGAAAGATAGCGTTCCGCGCCGAGGACCAGGCGCTTGCTTTCAACGACGCCGATAACGCCTTTGCCGGTGGGTGACTCGAATTCACTCGGTTCAACCAGCGCCACACTTCTATCCTTTGCCGCCGCGACGATGGCCAAAGCCAACGGATGCTCGCTACGGTTTTCGAGGCTCGCTGCGAGGCGCAGCAATTCTGGTTCTTCCATGCCGTTGGTCTGGATGGCGACCACAGCGGGCTTGCCCTCTGTCAGCGTGCCTCTCTTGTCGAGCACAAGCGTATCGACCTTCTCGAAATGCTCCAGCGCTTCGGCGCTCTTGATCAGCACGCCCGCGCGCGCGCGCCGCCGCGCCCGACACCGGCCATGATTGACATCGGCGTCGCAAGCCCCAGCGCGCACGGACAGGCGATGATGAGGACCGACACGGCGGCGATCAGCCCATAGGCGAGACGCGGTTCAGGGCCGACCAACGCCCAGCCGATAAAGGCAAGGATGGCGATCCCGATCACGGCCGGCACAAACCAACCGGACACAGCGTCGGCCATGCGCTGGATCGGCGCCCGCGAGCGCTGCGCGTCGGCGACCATCTGCACAATCTGCGACAGCATCGTGTCGCGTCCGACGCTGCGCTTCGATGACCAGCGCGCCGGTCTGGTTGAGCGTGCCGCCAATCACCTTCTCGCCTACACCGCGCGTCACCGGCATGGGACTCTCCCGTGACCATCGATCCATCGAGCGTGGAGCGTCCATCCCAGCACGACGCCATCCACCGGCGTTTTCTCACCAGGCCGCACGCGCAGACGGTCGCCCACCTGAATGGCGTCGAGAGAAACT
>JADJCG010000031.1 GCA_016703335.1 Caulobacteraceae bacterium
TGGTTTCGCCCGCTTCATGAGCGAGCAGCCGGATGGCTGTTTCGCGATCATGTGCGCTGATGCGGTGTTCCGTAGGCATGCGACCGACGCCGACCCGGTCGAGCCACACCTGCCCGTCGGCGTTCACCAGCCTCAACCACATCCGGCGCGGCGAGGGCGTCGTGCGATGGTCGCGCCCAGGGCGCGCGCAAGCAGCGCCGAACGACGCCGTGACGAGCCTATAGCGTGCGCGGCGGTCACGACGTGGCCTCTCGTTCCGCCATCGCATCATGACCATTGCCGCCGATCGCCGCATCGCCGTTGGCGATCGAGCGACCGGGCGACAAGCCTTGGGCAACCAGATCGAGGAAGCGTTCAGACCGCGCCTCCGCGCTGGCGGCGATGCTCTCCGCGACCGCGTCATCGATCGGCGGGTTGTGCTCAAGCCACACCCGCACGAAGACGAGCAACAGGCTCTCCTTCATCAGCGCCTGGTCCCGCTGCACCTTGTCGACCCGCGTCTCCAGTCGGTTGAGCTGGCGCTTCTGCCCCTCGGCAGATGCGTTGGCGGCGCCGGCAGGAGTCCGCAGCGAAACGTGCGCGCAGAACTTCGGCGATGAGACTCGATCCCGATCGCCCCTGCGCGCGCCGCGCGAGACTTCCCGCGCGAGATCGGGTTCGAGATAGGTGCGGATGCCGGTGAGGTTCATCGGATTACACTCCAGTCCAGCGCGCTTTGCGCGACGGCGCTGCATCCGCCGAAGCAGCAGGCGGCGGGCTTAGCGGTTGGTTCGGCGGCGGCGTCATGCGAGCGCCGTCGGCCGTGCGGAAGCCAGCGAGCGCCAGGTCGGAGAGCTTCGGTCCTGGCTGCGCGAAGAGATCGCTTTGCCCGGCAGAGGGCGCCTTGCGCTTTGGCGATGGCTTGGCCGACGCTTCGAGAAAGCCGAGCGGCCGCACATCGGTCCAGTCGTGCGCCGTGGTGAGCGAGACGCGCACACCCGTCGCGGGCCGAAGTCGCTCGCGGAAAATGCACTCTTCGTCGAAGCGTATTTTCTTGGCGCGAATGGGCTTGCAGCCTGAGACGAAGATCAATTCATCGCGCGGCAGCGCGCGCACGTCCGCCGGCAGCAGCAGCGGGCGGCGCTCTTCGCGCAATGTCGTTGAGCCCTGCCCCCAGCCCAGGATGGGCCTTGGCTTCTTCTGTGTCTCGCTCTCACGAACCTCCCAGACTTCGCCGGCCATGTCGGCGATGCGTTCTGGCGGGTCGCCATCAGCAGCGGAGAACGAGGTGACGACGCCGCAATTGTCGATGATGACGTTGTCGCGGCCATAGGCACGGGCGATGTGATTGGGCGATTGGCAGACGAGCAGCGCTTTGATACCGTAGCCGGCCATCGCGCCCATCATGGTCTCGAAGAAATCCATGCGGCCCAGCATGAAACTCCTCCCTCACCATGACCAGGCGATGACGCTTCGGTCCGCCGCCCGCCTCGGTTTGGCTCTCCATAAGCGTGCGCCCTGTCATATCGACCATGAGCCGGAGGAGCGGCATGAGCCGCTGCACGTCCGAGGACGGTGGCTGGAGATAGAGCGTGACTGGCTTATCGCCGCACATCAGATCGGCGATGCGGAAATCCGATGTCGCAGTGTTGGCGGCAATCAGCGGATCGGCGAATAAGCCGAACATGCTCTCCGCCGTCGCCTGCACGCCAGAACGCATGCGCTCCTCGGCAGACAGGAAGCTCTCGGCCGCGTGCAGCACTTCCGGATGCACTTCCGGCTGACCCGTCGTGGGATTGTTACGGTGCAGCGTACGCCGCATCTCTTCGGCGGTTTGCGCCATGTTGCGCAACTTCGCGCACGACTGCGCGCGTCTTGCGCTCCAAGGGCTCCGCGTAGAGAACGTGCAGAATGACGGGTGCGACGAGGTTGGACGCGCTTCGCAGCCAAAAATCTTTGGTTGCGCGGTCCTCGTGTGCGCCAAACAGCACGTCGGTCAGATTTGCGCCGCGCGCACTTCGTCGGCGCCGCGTGGAATCTCGAACAGCGGGTTAAAGCGGATCGAGTCCGCACGCGTAGGCGCGAAACGCATCACCGGGCCCAGCGTCTCACGAAAGCCCGCCGTGCCGGGAAAGCCGTGGCGCGGATCGCCATCGGCAAGCTCGCCCTTCACGTCGATGACGAGCGCGGAATGCTGCGTCGCCAGCAGCGTCGGCACGACATGGCCACGGCCCTTGCCGCTGCGCGACGCACCGATCAGAAGCTGGTGTTCAGGCCCGTCGAAGGCGACAATCTCCCCCTCGAATTTGCCGAGCACCATCCCCCTGTCGGCGAAGAGGCTCGCTGCCTGAACGTCAGAAAGGGACGCCCAGGCGTTAGCGCCGAATGGCTTCACCTGAAAGCCCCGGCGCATACCAACAACGACCGCCAGGATGGCGACAATAAAGCCGGTGAGCACGATCAGATGCGCAACGGCGAAGGGCCTTGGATAGAGATCGCTCCACCGGGCCGACCATTCGAGAACTGCCCACGGCAGGTAGAGCGCGTGCTCGGCGCCGCCAATCAAGGGAGCGCCAAGCACGGATTGATGATCGAATGCGCCCGCAATGAACTGTGTCGCCATCCACAGCGAGATGAGCGCGCCAAGACCTGCAATGATGAGCGCCGACAGCGCCGTTCGCTGGAACACCTGAGCCATCCGCTTGCTACCGAGGTGTTGAGCAGCAAGCCGGGTGCCTGTGGTCGCGGCATTTCGTGCGGCGGGTGCAGCTGTCGAATGCAGGGCGTGCTGCGCCGGCCGAACAATCTGCGGCGCATGTTTCAATTCTGGAGCGGCTGGGCGAACCCTTGTCCCGAATTAGATCAGGCTACGCTTCTCACCAGTCGAGGCGGCGTTCGCGGCGAAGCGATCGGCCCTGAGCGCTTTATCGGGTCAATCACGACCGACAGGCGCGCCGATGCTATGGCAATTCCCTCGTCGATGAACCGAGCGCGCGCGGCATTCCAACACTCGATCGTGCCGCCCACCATATGCACGAGAAAGTCATGGGGCCCGGCAAGCTGATAAGCAGCAACAATTGTCGGTGCCTCGCGCAAGAGGCTCGCAAAGCGAGTCAGCATGTCCGGGCGATGCTCTGCCAGCGTAAGATCGATCCACGCCTCGAAGCGCGCGCCTATCGCTGTCGCATCGACGATGGCGCGATAGCCGGCAATGACGCCGGACCCTTCTAGGCGACGAACGCGTTGAAAACAGGCCGAAGGCGACAGGCTTACCTGTGCGGCTAGAGCATTGTTCTTCAGCCTCCCGTCTTGTTGGAGCAGCCTTAGAATTTCCAGATCGGTGCAGTCGAAGGTCACGACCGCCTTTCTGGATCTATGCGGCCCGCGACCATGTCGATCGCCGCCTGGGCCATATCGCTCCCCAGCCCCACGACCAGCCGCCCGCAGCGAAACCATCCGAAAGGATGAGACCGGTCGCAGCAATTCTCAGCATGCGTTCAGCGCCGCGAACCGAGTTTGTCGCCGCGAGTGACTGAATGTCGAAGCCAATTTTTGGGAGCAAACTCATGAACAAGTATCTCAAAGGAACTATCGCAGCATCGGCGGCCTGGTTCTGCCTAAGCGCGCCGGCAATGGCGCAGTGGACGCCACCGTCGATTCCGCAACCGGCTCAGGCGGCCTCCTCCTGGGGCTTTCTTTCGTGCGCCGCGCCCGGCCACGTCAGGAAATGGGCGCGGCCATCGGCGCCGTGGCCGGCGGCGTCATCGGCAATCGTGTCGGCGGCGAAGACAACCAATTGCTGGGCACCGCCGTCGGGGTCGCGGTCGGCGGCCTCGCCGGCTCGTGGATCGGCTGCCGGCTTCAAACCGGCGACCAGCGGCGCGCTCAGGAAGCTGCACAGCGAGCATTGGCGGAAAACAGCACACAGACCTGGTCCAATCCAGAGACGGGCGCATCGGGCCAGGTGCGCGTTATGTACGGGTCCGGCCAGACTCTTTCCAACGTCAGCTTCATGCGCGGTGTTCAAGTTGAACCGCGCTACGAGCAACTGACCGGCGACTACGAAGTTTTGACCACCGCCAATCTGCGCGCAGGGCCTCCACCGCTTCGCAGCGCCTCGGCCAACTCACACGCGGCGAACGCCTCAGCGTCATCGCCAAGAGCGTCGACCGGCCCTGGTATCTCG
>JADJCG010000032.1 GCA_016703335.1 Caulobacteraceae bacterium
GAATTTGCATCGCTGAAGCTCGCGCTAGACAAAACCACGCCATGGCATTCGCGCGCGAGCTGCATCTCGATCTTAGCGGCCTGGCTTCGACTCGACATCTGGATCAACGTTCTGGAGCCAGCTGGCGTCCACACCAACCACATCCATCCCCAGAGCGTTATCTCCAGGCACATTCTGCGTGGATGTTCCAAGCAACGCCTCTGCTCCCGAAACTGGAAGATCCGCGTCACGCCATGATGATGGCCGCGCCTGGACGCCTTGCGGACGCGCCCGAAACCGAGCGGACGTTCATCTATGTGACGCCCAAGGTAGGCGAGGTGCTGATGTGGGAGGCTTCATTCGCCACGAAGTGCCCATAAACCAAGCCAAGAAATCGCGCGTCAGCGTGAGCTCAACTACAGCTAAAAATCTATCCGATAGTCATGCAAGCCCCGCGTAGCTTTGCTTATCCGCAGGAAGCCTTGGCGCGCATGGGCGCGAATGCGCGGTTTCGGTTGGTGGCGGGCTAGAAGGCGTTTTTCAGCTAGATAGCGTCTTGGATCTGATCTGCCGTTGCTGCGCTGAGGCGGAGCTTCTTGTAGAGGTATTCAGAAACGGAATTTCCTTTTCGTGAACGTGCAAATCGAGGTGGATGATATCGCAGGCGTGCGCGAACACGGATGCTCGAATGCCGGCCTCGTCAGAATCCTTTTGATCAATTTCAAAGAGCTTAGCGCAGGCGTTCTCGAGCGAATGATTGCGCCGCGTGTGATCGCGAACCGCTTCGGTTGCATCTTCAAGCATTCTTCGCCGATCCGCGGCGCCCTAGTGAATGCAGGGTTCTCGTGCGTCCTAGGAGGGCTAGTAGTTCTTGTTCCTCGACGCGCCTTGTGTGTTCGTCAGCGTGGACAGCGGCGGCTAGAATGATGAGAACGCCTCTTCCTTCGAACAATTGCTCGTAGATTCAGGCGCCTTGAATTTGTTGACGTATAGCTCTCGAGGTTTGAGCGCTTGGGCCATTAGTGGAGGTTCTTCTTTTGGAGGATATCGAAGAGCTTCGTTGCTTCAGTGGTGTCGATCTGGAGGTAGAAGGCGAGCAGTTCGACGAACTGCTCTTCAGGATCCACGAGCGCGCGATCCGCGAGCACGATGTCAGCGGCGTGCGTGAAAACCGATTTTGCGAGATCGCCTTTTCCGCGGAAACGCCGCGTCGCCTTTTTCGACCCGCTCTAGGAAAGGCTTCTTTTGCGTCGCGAACAGCGAGCTCCAACAGACGTTCTACTTCCTTCTGAGGCAGTTTTCGTAACGTTCGCGCGCGATCGAGCAGGGCGAATACTTCTTCGCGTTCTTCTGGCGCATCGTATCCGTCGGCAAGCATTGCCAAGTAGATCAGCGCGACGAACGAGCGCCGTTTGCTATGCCCGCCGAGCCACACGTTGGTGAACGGGACTTGAATCCCGCGCAGCTTGTTTGGATCGCGTTGCGCTCGTGCCATCGCATCCCCCCGGAGCGCGTGATTGAGCTAGTAGACTCAGATTAGGCCAACAAATCCTGTACGTAAAGTAATGCTGCGGGGCGTCCGGTGTGCGATTTTCACTCCGAACACGCCGGCGGGCCGCGCGCCGATGTCAAGTTGCGCGCGCGCGCGCCGATGCGGGTTCGAGAAATGCGCTCCGCATAAAATCAGGAGCAGGGCGCGTGAGACGCGCGAGGGTGGAGTGTGCGTTGCACGTCGCCGTACAACGCCGCGTGTCTTCACGCGCCCTGTGCCAAATCGTTTTTCCCGGCCTGGGCGGAGGTTGATGAACGCGTAGCTCTTCTTCAGCTGCCTACGCTCGCCTCCTGCACGATGGCGCTTCCGGTCCGACCAGCCATCGGCTGATCTCGCCTTGGGGCTTAGCTCCATGCCCAATTCGCCGGTTCTACGGGCGACGCTTTCCGATGCGCCGGACTTTGCGGTTTCACTCCCCGCAAACTTTTGTCGGGCCTACGCGAAAAATCGCTACGGACCTTTTTGAAGGGTCTCGGCGAAAAATCACTACGACCTAACCCCCGTCGATTTGTGTGCCGCACGTTTCAAAGTTTCGGACGTCTCAGAAACCTCCCGTGTGCGGACGGAGGGATTATCGCCGAGGTTTGGAGGTGTGGGATAGATTTTGGCGCGCGCCGCTAGTTTCAAGGGCGGGAGCGGTATTTGGTGTGGGATAGATTCAATTCAAGGCCTACGGAATAACTGATGCATTTGTAAAGGTTGAATGGTCTCGCTTCGTTCTCAGATCTTGTACGATGTACTCGCCGACTCGCCGTCGTGATCTCCCGGGAGCTCAACACGAGCGCGCCAGCAACGTCATCAGCGCGCACTGGCGGGGCGCTTCGCCTCGCTTGAGCGGGTTGAAGGCTCGGTGACTGTTGTCGCCGCGCACGCCGACCGGAGGCGGTCCCCGCCGCCCGGCTGTGGAGCGCGCGACCGGTATTCCGCCTTGCTGCGCCTGTGGATCGGTCGTCGAGCTTTATTCTCCGCAGTCGGTCGGGGCCGCGCAACAGATGACACCGTCAAAAACCTGGTACGCTGGGCGGGGGTGTTTCGATGTTCGGAAGCGGAAACAAAAACCATCGGTTCGCGCGATCGTCGCGTTAGCCGTTGCGACGTTCTTGTTCGTCGTGATCTGCGGGCTCAACACGAGCGCCGGCAACGTCATCGGCGGCACTGGCGGGGCGCTTCGCCTCGCTTGGCGGGTTGAAGGCTAGGTGACTGTTGTCGCCGCGCACAAACCCGGAGGCGGTCCGTAGCCGGGGAAGAATTTTGTCCACAGGCCCCACAGCTGCTCGACGAACACGCGTTTCGCGCCGCTCGTTGTACGAGCAGGTGCGGGCTATCGACGTGTTGCTTGCTTAGCGGCGCGATCCAGCGAAACGGCGAGACTTCGCGGAGTCCGCGAACTCGAGAAGAAAACAAAAGCTGTTTGCGTCTGAGTTGCCGAAGCGGATCGACGGCATTCAGCGTCAGGGCTCGCGCTGGCTATGAATTCTCTCCACAAATTGGCGCCACGCCACCTGAGGCGAGCGGAAAGGTAAGCGTCCGCTGGTAGTAGCGCCGATCGAAGATCGTATCGTTCAGCGTGCGATATTAGATGTGCTGCAAGCAATCGCCGAACCTGCCTGGTGTGATCGAAGTTCTCTCTACGCCGACTTCGGTGGGCGGCATACGCCGGTCGCGGTGTCGAAAATGCGCTGGCGCTGATTGATGCTGCTCATCGCCGGTGACGCCTCATTCGTCGGTGGTTCCGGACATCACGGGCTTTTTCACGCAGGTGCGGCAGGGGCGACGTTGTTGAGTTTGTCCGCGAGCAGACAGACGACATGGCTTTCGTTGATCTGCTTGCGCGCGCGTTGCGGGTTGAACTTACAAACGCCGACAAGCTCGATGCGCGCGACCGTCTCTTTCCAACTGACGAAGGTCGGCGTTGCGCAGGGATGCCCGCTGCTCCGCATTTGCCGGGAAACGTGGCCCTCCGCCAATTCGATCAGCAAATGAACGGTCGCGGCGGTTGCCTGCTACGATACATCGACGACTTCCTGCTCGCTGGCCGAAAGTCAGCTTCGCTTCGGTCGCGAAGGCGTTTGACACAGCTGAGGCGCTGCTCAGTAGAGTTGAACATGCGCATTTACCGACCCGAAGATGGGAGCGGGAAGGCGTTCTTTGGTGAGATGAGCTGGCGCCTTTTGATTTCTTGGGCTATCGCATCATTCCCTGGGCTCTATCCGCCGTCAGAACGCAACATCAGAGCAATTTCTTTCTCTCTTTGAGGAAAGATTTTGATACTGGCCGGGCCGCACATTCTCCATGCGCAGGCGCGCGACGTGATGGGCATGTCGCTCGGTACTTTGCGCACACTCTGGTTGCCGTAGATAAGCGCGCGCGAGCTTGGATCAGCTCGTTCCGTATTAGCTCGCAAGATGTTCAAGCGCCGCTGCTCGGATCGATAAGGCAATCGATCAGATGATCTCCGAGTTCATCGCGTTTTATCGCGATAGGACTTCGGACCTCGGGCAGACGTCAAAGCGCAAGTTGCTTGGCGTCCATTCGCTTGGCGACGAAATCCGTCGCCGTCGCCTGGATGATCGCGCGCGTCAGAGCACGGGCGCCCTAGTTATCCAAGAAGCTCCGCAGCTTCCGTGAGCGTGACGGATGCTTCAACTTGCGCAGGGCTTTTGCTTCGATTTGGCGGATGCGTTCGCGGGTGACGCTGAACTGCTGGCCGACTTCTTCGAGGGTGTGGTCGGTGTTCATGCCGATGCCGAAGCGCATGCGGAGGACGCGTTCTTCGCGCGGCGTCAGGCTCGCCAGAACCCGCGTGGTGGTTTCGCGCAGGTTGGATTGGATCGCGGCGTCGACCGGCAGGATCGCGTTCTTGTCCTCGATGAAATCGCCGAGGTGCGAATCCTCTTCGTCGCCGATCGGCGTTTCCAAGGAGATCGGCTCCTTGGCGATCTTCATCACCTTGCGGACCTTCTCGAGCGGCAGGCCGAGCTTTTCGGCGAGTTCTTCCGGCGTCGGTTCGCGGCCGATTTCGTGCAGCATCTGACGGGAGGTGCGCACGAGCTTGTTGATCGTCTCGATCATGTGCACCGGGATGCGGATGGTGCGCGCTTGGTCGGCGATGGAGCGGGTGATGGCTTGGCGAATCCACCACGTCGCGTACGTGCTGAACTTGTAGCCGCGGCGATACTCGAACTTATCGACGGCCTTCATCAGGCCGATATTGCCCTCCTGGATGAGATCCAGGAATTGCAGGCCGCGGTTCGTGTACTTTTTCGCGATGGAGATGACGAGGCGAAGGTTCGCTTCGACCATTTCCTTCTTGGCTTGGCGCGCTTCGCGTTCGCCCTTTTGCACGGCGTGAACGATGCGGCGGTATTCGTCGATCGGGACGCCGGTTTCCTGTGCGAGCACGCCGATCTCGCCGCGGATGTCGGCGATGTCGTCAACTTCGGCAGTGACGAACTTGGCCCAGGCCTTGTGCTTTTGCACGGCCATCTTCTCGGTCCATTTCGGATCGAGTTCGTGGCCTTGGTATTGGGTCAGGAATTCGCTGCGCGGCACGCCGTTTGATTCAGCGAGGCGCATCAGCTTGCCCTCAAGCTGAATGAGCTTCCTATTGATGGCGTAGAGCTGCTCGACGAGGCTTTCGATACGCGCGTTGTTGAGCTTCAGCTTCTTCAGCTCTTCGATGATCGTGTTCTGCGCGCCCTCGTAGGTCTCGGCCTTGGCGCCGGGCAGGGACTTGCCCTGCAGGCGAAGCTCGATGCGCTTTTCCTGCAGCTTGCGGAATTGACCGAAGGCTTCGGCGATGTTGTCGAGCGTCGACATCACGCCTTCTTTGAGTTCGGCTTCCATCGCCGACATCGAGATCGCCTGTTCGTCGTCGAATTCGCTGTCGCTATCGCCTTCAGCGGCGGATTCGGCCGGATCGCGTTCTTCGCCGCCGGCGCCGTCGCTCGGCGCGTCGGTCAGCGCAGCGCGTTGGGCGGCAACCTTTTCGGCCTTTTTTCGCTCTTGTTCGGCGATTTCGATTTTCGCCGCTTCGGGATCGACGAGGCCGTCAGAGTTTACGCCCGGCGCGGACGGCGGCGTGATGCCCATCTCGGCGCCGTACGTGGCTTCCAGATCGATGATGTCGCGCAGCAGAATCTTTTGCTCACGCAGTTCGTCGCGCCACACCATGATGGCTTCGAACGTCAGCGGGCTTTCGCAGAGGCCGCGGATCATCGCGTCGCGGCCGGCTTCGATGCGCTTGGCGATGGCGATTTCGCCTTCGCGGCTGAGCAGTTCGACGCTGCCCATTTCGCGCAGGTACATGCGCACCGGATCGTCGGTGCGGTCAGCGTCTTCGCGGGTGTTGGTGACGGCGACCTTGGTCGAGGTCTCTTCGCGCGTGGCGACTTGCTTGCTGCCGCTTTCTTCCTCGGCCGCTTCGCCTTCTTCTTCGTTGTCGACGACGTTGATGCCCATCTCGCTGAGCTGAGCCATCACGTTCTCGATGGCTTCGGAGTCAAACTCGTCCGACGGCAGAACCTTGTTCAGCTCTTCGTGCGTGACGAAGCCGCGCGCCTTAGCGGCTTTGATCATCTTCTTCACGGCGGCGTCGGAGAGATCGAGGATCGGGCCTTCTGGCGCGTCCTTTTCTTCCGCTGCTGCGTCTTCAGTTTTGCTCGGCGCTTTTGCCATCTTCACATCCGAAATAGTCATCAAACCTCAGGCGACCAGGCCGCCCGCGTCGTCTTCCTGCACATCGTCCAGCTTGGCCTCGCGCGCACGCGCTTCGATCTCGCGTGCTTCGCGGCTGAGAGCCTGGAAGCGAGCGAAGGCCGTATCGTCCCCATCGGCAGCTGCCTCGCGCAGCTCGGCCAATTCCTCCCGTATCGCCGGCGCCACGACTTCTCGTGTCGCCAGGGCCAGCCATTCCGCGCTGATGTCGGCGCCCTCCGGAGGAGGTTTAGCCTTCGGCCAGCGCGAAATCCGCGCCACAGCGCGGTCATGACCCGATCGGGTCAAATGGAGGCTCAGAGCCGCGCGGTCAATGGCCCCAAGGTCCTCATGGTCATCAGCGAGCTGCAGCAGCGCGTCGCGGATGGCTTCGAGATCGGGATCGGTGATGTGGAGGCGCTCAATCCAGTTGCCGTAGCTGGCGAGGATCGCGGGCATGTCGATGGCGGCGCGCAGGAAGCCTTCGGCGGCCGGGCGCGGCGTATGGGAGACCGCGTGGCTCTTCAGTTCGTCGGTCGCGCCGGCGGGCTCGCCCTTGCGGCGGAATTGGCCGCCGCCTTGCTTTTGGTATGGGACGAAGGCCGGCCGCTTGGAGCGGACCAGCGCGTTGGCGCGGGCCATCAGGTCCGAGAAGAAGGCACGCTGGGTGTCGCGGTCGGCGATTTTGCCGATGCTTTCCTTCAGCGAGGCTTGGAAAGCGGCTTGCGCTTCCGGCGTATCGACGCCGCCGTGGCGGAGTTTTTCGCGCTCGAAAAGCGCATCGGAGGCGGGGACGGACGCGTCGATGAGCGCGGTCAGCGCTTCGCCTCCGCCGCGACGGTAGATGTCGTCCGGGTCTTCGCCCTTGGGCGCGTAGGCGAGGCGGATGGTGCGACCGGGCGCGAGGTGCGGGATGGCGAGATCGAGCGCGCGTTCGGCGGCGCGCTGGCCGGCGCTGTCGCCGTCGAGGCAAAGCACAGGCGAGCCGCCAGAGCGCCACAGGAGCGCGAGCTGTTCGTCCGTCAGCGCGGTGCCGCACGGGGCGACGGCGGCGATGCCGGCGCGCTCGAAGGCGATGACGTCGAGATAGCCTTCGCCGACGACGAGGCCGTCGGCTTTCGTCTTGGCTAGCAGCTCGCGCGCTTGCTTCAGGCGATAGAGCACGCGGCTCTTCGAATAGAGCGGCGTCTCGGGTGAGTTGATGTACTTGGCTTTGGCGTCCTTCGCGAGCGCGCGGCCACCGAAACCGATCACTTTGCCCGCCGTATCGGTGATTTCGAAGGTGATCCGGCCGCGGAAGGTGTCGATGGCGCGCTTATCGTCCTCGCCTTGGCGCGCGACGCCGGCTTGCACGATCTCTTCGATGGTGAAGCCTTCGGCTTTCAGCTTGTCGATCGCCCAGGTCCACTCATCCGGCGCAAAGCCGATTGAAAAGCGCTCCCATTCGTCGGGACCAAAACCGCGGCCTTGCAAGTATTTGCGCGCATCGGCGCCGCCCGTGGATCGGAGCGCTGCGGAGAAGAGCTTCGCGGCGGACGCGGTGACCGCGTAGAGGCGCTTCCTCTGATCGTTCTCGCCGCGATTGTCGTAATCGTCTTTCGGCAGCTGAACGCCCGCGATCTCTGCGAACTTCTCGACCGCTTCGGGAAAGCTCAAGCCTTCAAGCTTCATCGCGAGCGTGAAGACATCGCCCTTTTCACCGCAGCCGAAGCACTTGAAGAGGCCCTTATTGTCCAGCACGTGGAAGGAGGGGCTCTTCTCCTGATGGAACGGACAACAAGCCCAGTAGTCGCCGGCCGAGGGCCGCGACTTCTGTTTGTGCCACGTGAGCCTCTTGCCGGCGTAATCGGCAATCGAAACTCGGTCGCGCACCTGGCGTAGCAAGGTGTCGGTAAAACGCATCAAAACCTGGTGGGAGTGGCGTGTAAGCCCCTATTATACAGCGATTCCGCCGAAACGATCTGATCTGGAACGCGCACCTGATCGCGGGCCGTTTAGCCCGGCATTTCGGGTCCGAGCGCGAGGAAGGGCCGGATCATCGGATGCCCGGCGGCTCTTCACGGGAATCCCGTGTTGAGCACCTTCTTGGTCATGGCTGGCCGGATGGAGCCGTGGGTGCATCAACGCGATCTGCGCGAGGTGGGCCGAGCACCAACCGAACTGCCGCGGGGCCGCGGCGACGTTGCCCCTGACGTTTGCGTGCGAGGCGGAGCAGACCACCGCTCGACCGCGATTGTTGCGTGGAGTACGCCGAGCACGGTGGTGCTGACGCTGATGCGGCAAGGCACGAGCTGGGGCCGATAACCGGGCGCGCACGGCCCTACACCGCAAACCACATTTCTTCGCCACCGTGAGGCCAATGCCGACGGCGCGACGATCAGAATAACGCACGCAGCGTGCGCCTAATATTTCGACGGCGGGTCGCTCGCCGGGAAGCTCTCATCTGAAGCTTCATCGACGTCCGTCCGGGTTGGTTTCTCGGCGGGTCGGCTTGCCTAATGTCCGGTCCTCGCATCGCGCACCTTCTCGGGCTCTGTGCGGCGGCGTTGTGGGGTTGGGGGGCGACGGTTTTTTCGCGGCAACCCCGTGTCCTCAATCAGCGCCAGCCAACTCTCCCGTGTGTTTTTCGGCTCCGGTACTGAACTTTGGCTCGACCGTCCACTTTCTCGGGGCGGGTCGGCCATCGCATCCGGACCTGCTCGCGCACCTCGGGCTTCTGGCGGGTCGTCGGCTTCCGGAGGGGGTTTCTTTGTACGCCCGGGGCCCGCCTGTGCGCACCCCCCGGGGCCGGGGCGCGAGGAACGACGGAGACACTTCAAATGCAAATGACGAAAGCCGCGGCGGCATTCGCCGTTCTGGCCGCTGCGGCTGTACCGCCCGCGGCTCACGCTCAAACGCAGCAGCAAGGGCAGATCGTGCTCGCGCAAGGGACGCTGCTCAGCGTCACGGCGGACGGTAAGTCTGAAGCGCGCCCAGACATGGCGACGATCAATCTTGGTGTGACCACCGAAGGTCAAACGGCGTCCGCCGCGCTTGCTGAGAACGCGCGCCGTATGGCGGCGCTTAACGCAGCACTGCGCCGCGCCGGCATTGCTGAGCGCGACATCCAGACATCGAACGTCTCGGTCTATCCGCAGCAACAATATGTTGAAGGCCAGCAACCGCGCATCACTGGCTATCAGGCCAACAACAGCGTGACCGTAAAGGTGCGCCGCATCGACAACACTGGCCGCGTCATTGATGCGGCTGTCGGCGCTGGCGGCAACACAGTGAACGGTGTTTCATTCTCGCACTCGGATCCGGATGCGCAACTCGATGTCGCGCGCCGTGACGCCATCGCCGAAGCGCGCCGCCGTGCTGAACTCTATGCCGGCGCGCTGGGCCTGCGTGTGAACCGCATCGTGTCGGTCAGCGAAGGCGGCGGCTTCTCACCGCCCGTCATGCCGGTCGCGCTCGAGCGCTTTGCGATGGCCGATCAATCAGCGCCGACACCTGTTTCGCCCGGCGAAATCGAAACGCGAGTGAGCGTCAATGTGACGTTCGAACTGCGCTAGTTCGCGAAGAAGTCGCGCAACGACAGAGGGCGGCGGAGCAATCCGCCGCCCTCACTTTTTGTAGCTTGATTTGTAGCGCTGTCGATTAGTTCGCCGGCGCTTCAACCGGCGCTTCAGCCGTCGGCGGCATTGTTGGCGCTGGCGGCGGATCTGGCAGATCGATGTCTGGCGGATTGATTTTCACGTCCGGCATGTTCATTTCGAGCTGCGCTGTCTCGCGCTGCTGCAAGCCGCCGGTGTAGGCGACCACGCCGAACGCAACGACGGCGACCAAGATGATGCCCGCTAGAAATGCAACCCACGGCGAGGAACCGCCACCTTCACGCTCAACCATTGTCTTCTCTCCAAAGCCTATGTGGAGAGAACAAAGTTCTGAGACGGCGGTTCCGTGAGGTTAATAGGCGAGCGGCGTCAGCAGTTCTTCGCCCGCATAAAAGCGGCGGAGGTTTTCGAGCACGTTTTGCGAGCCTTCGTAGAGGGCATCGCGCGTGGCGCCGCCGAGGTGCGGTGTCAGCGTGGTGTTGGGAACGTCTTTCCAGCGATCAACGGGTGTCGGCTCTTCCACGAACACGTCGAGGCCAGCGCCGCCGAGGGCGCCGGATTTCAGCGCAGCGATCATGGCGTCCTCGTCGATGACGATGCCGCGCGAAATGTTGACGATGACGCCGTCGCTGCCGACGGCCTTGATCACGTCAGCATCGATGATGCCTTCGGTGGTCTTGTCGCCGCGCGCGGCGATGGCGAGCACGCCGCACCATTCAGCCAGCTTCAAAAGATTGGGCTCGTAGGCGTACTTCACGTCCGGCTTGGCGCGCGGACCGTACCATCTGATCTCCATGCCGAACGCGGCGGCGCGATGCGCAATCGCCGCACCGATGGCGCCCATGCCGACAATGCCGATCTTCGACCCGCGCAGGCGCTTCTGCGGCGGCACCGCCAGCGGCGGCGTCCACGCGCCTTCGCGCAGAACCTTCTCGCCTTCAGTGAAGAGCCGCAGCCGCGCGATCATGAGGCCGATTGCGACGTCGGCGACGTCCTCATGATTGATGTCGCGCCCATGAGTAATCGCGACGCGGCGTTGCTTGGCGTAGGCGAGGTCGATGCCATCAACGCCGACGCCGAAACAGACGATGCAACCCAACTCCGGCAGCGCGTCGATCATCTCATTCGATATGCCGACATGGCCGATAGTCACGGCTGCGCGGATGTCTTTGGGATCCGTCGGCCACTTCACGACCTCATAGTCGCCTGCCAGGCGGGTTTCGAAGAAGCCTAGGGATGGATGGACGAGAAGTGCGGGCTTAGTCGTCGTCACCGAATTCGTACTCCACCTTGAAGCGGAACTGTCCGTCAGCTTCGGTGTCGCCGGTGCCAACCAGATAGCCAAGTTGAAGTTCTACTTCACCCTCGCCGACGTGGGCGAGTTCGAATTGAGCGAACGGCCCCCAATAGTGAGCATGATCGCCGAAATGGCCGAGGTCATCGTCCGTGCCTGCGTCGCCGAAGCCTTGGATGCCGAGTGCGAAGTCCTCGTTGAACGCGTAGCCTGCTTCGGCGGCGTAGCCGAACTCCCAGGTGTCGCTTGAGCCGCCACCCACTTCGCGTTCGCCAATCAGGTTGAGCGTGAGATTGAGCGGGCCGCGCTCGCGCTGCATGAGGAGCTTGAGTTCGAGGCCATCGGGGCCGTCCTGTGTGTTCACTTCGTATTCGACGTAAGCGCCGAAATGGACGGGCCAGTCCCGTGTGCCAGTGAAATCAAAGACGTTCTCGATGGCGACCGCGGTGAACTCGGTCTCGCCGCTTTCATGCTCCCATTCGCCCACGATCGCGGGGCGCCAGAAGTCGGTGAAAGCGTAAGCCGCTTCGACTTTGGTCTGCCACTCGCCATCGGCTCCGCCGCCATCGAGCACGCCGCCGCGAACCGCGATCTCGCCTTCGCCCTGATGCACCGCAGGGCCATAGACTTCGGCGGCTAGGCCAGGTTCGGCCCAAACAGCAGTTGGCGCCAACGAAGAACCGGCGATCGTCGCCGCAATCAAAAGACGTTTCACCCCTGACACTCCCCACAAGTGGCGCGTTTTGCGCCCGCAACGGGAATGGCATCCGTCTTTTGAGTTTGCAAGTAAGTCGCAAGAGCTAAACGCCGCAGGGCAGCCCCGGCTCCTTTGGGGGAGCCGGGGCGCCAGCAGGCTTTCAGGCGATGACGTCAGTCACCAGGCCGGCGCCGACGGTTTTGCCGCCTTCGCGGATGGCGAAACGCATGCCTTTCTCGATGCCGACCGGCTTGCCGAGATCGAAGCTGATCTCGGCCTGATCGCCAGGCGACACGACGCCGCTTTCGTCGGCGAGATGGATGGTCCCGCTGACGTCGGTGACGCCGAAGAAGAATTGCGGCTGGTAGCCGCTGGCGAACGGCGTGTGCCGGCCGCCTTCTTCCTTGGTCAGGACAAAGATCTGCGCCTTGCCCTTGGTGTGCGCCTTGATAGCGCCGGGCGTGGACAGAACTTGCCCGCGCTCGACATCGTCACGCTTCAGCCCGCGAAGCAGCAGCCCCACGTTCATGCCCGCACGCGCCTCGCGGATATCCTTCCGGAACGCTTGCGTGCCGGTGACGACGACCTCCGCGCCTTCGTTGTCGAGGCCAACGATCTCGACCTTGTCGCCGACCTTCAGCACGCCACGCTCGACGCGGCCGGACACGACAGTGCCGCGGCCTTCGATCGTGTGCACGCCTTCGATCGGCATCAGGAACGGCGCGTCGAAGTCCCGCACCGGATCAGGGATCGAGCTATCGAGCGCCGCAACGAGTTCTGCGATGCTCGCGACCGCATGGTCGGCAAGATCGCCGCGCGCCACAGCTTCGAGCGCTTTGAGAGCACTGCCGAACACGAAGGGCGTGTTCTCGTAACCTTGCGCTTGCAGCAGCGCTTCGGTTTCGAGCTTGATCAGCGCCTTCATGTCGTCGCGCTCATCCTCGGCCAGCATGTCCATCTTGTTGACGAACACGACCATGTGGCGAACGCCCACCTGGCGCGCGAGCAGGATGTGCTCGATCGTTTGCTTCGCCGCGCCCTTGGTGGCGTCGACGAGCAGGATCGCGCCGTCCATTTGCGACGCGCCGGTGATCATGTTCTTCACGTAGTCGGCGTGGCCGGGGCAGTCGATGTGCGCGTAGTGACGGCGCTCGCTCTCGTACTCGACGTGCGTGGTGTTGATGGTGATGCCGCGGGCCTTTTCTTCCGGCGCGCGGTCGATCTCATCAAACGCCAAGCCTTTACCGCCAAGACGCTTTGCCTGAACCTGCGTGATCGCAGCGGTCAGGGTCGTCTTGCCGTGGTCGACGTGGCCGATAGTGCCGACGTTTACGTGGACTTTTGGCACATGCACTTTGCTCATTTCATCACTCTTACTTCCTTGATATGCGCCGCTGAGCTGAGGTGATCAGGCTCAACCCAGCGGCCATTGGCATTGGCGCGCCAATTCTTTTGCGGGCCCCGCGTTTTCACGCGGCCCAAAACGAAAAACCCGCCGGCGGACCGGCGGGATGATGGAGAGATCAAACCCGAAGTCCGTCGAACGGCTCCGGGCGAAAGGCCGGAGCTATCTACGTTTCTGCTGCCCATGCTGCTTCGTTCGCGCTGCGCGTTTCCGCGCGCACGTTTGCCGAAGCGTTGGCGTTCAGCAGCGTAGTCATTGCTCTTCCTTCAGTTCGCGCGACCAAATCCGCGCAACAAAAAACCCTGGGAGGCGGGGCCAACCAGGGTTCGGAAGGCCACGAGGAGAGGCCACGCCTCTCGTTCAACGAGAGACGCTATGCGTCGATGCAATACGTTTCATAGGCGATCGTGTTCATGCGCGGGAAGTAACATCGAAGTGCGAGAAATTCAAGGTGCGGTGAGGCTACTCGGCGGACCGACCAATGAAACCATCTATCCAACGGTAGAAGGGGCGGTCGGCTCGAACGGCGCGGTGGACTGACGCTTGATCCGGCATCGCGAGAATATCTCGGTCTTTGGAGAGGTCTGAGCCTCGAAGCACCGTGAGAAATTGTAGCTCGTCCGTTTGATTTCGCGGGCGGGATTTGCGACATCAATCATTCGTAGCTGGTACATTGAGTACCATTCGCCGTTTAGCTCGACGTCGTTGTTTTGATCGCAGATAAACGACGTGGTTCACACGTCCGCTGGATTTGAACAGGCGAAAAGCTTCTTCGGCGAGCACGGTTTTAGCATCGGGCTGGTCCATCCACGCTTCTGGAATTGCCACAACAATCACGTTCGGCCTGTTCTTTGGAAGCTGCTTGCGCTCCGCCTTCAGGGTGTTGCGAAGAGTCTTTGCTGAAAGCGAAGGGATGCCGATCCCAGTAACTTCAACGCATATGGTCCGGCCCTCCTTCTTGATCGAAAAATCGAAGCTTTCGCCTTTTCGTCGCCTTTCCTTCGATCTCTCTCACGCGGAAGCCGACATCAAGAAACATTCGGGTCGCGATCACCTCGTTGTAAAAGGCGTGATCCGGAGATTTGTCCCTCAGTCGATTGCAGAACTCGACGATCCCTGGCGTGTTCGCAACTCGTGAGAGTCTCACCAAGAGCCACCAGCCGGCGAGCATCCGTCGCGTCCATCTTGCCGGATGCGATCTTGAAGTAGCGATCAGCGACTTCGGTTGAGATGAGACGCATAACGAGAAATACGAGACCCCGATGTATGGATTGTCGAATCCTTCGTCGGCCATCTCCGCGCCGTGCTCGCGCATGAACGCTTCGGTCTGCTCTATAACTATTGGCATCGCGGCACGCAGTGCCTTGCGTTGCCTTCGCCGCTCGGTCTTTCTCGTTACCATGCAAATCGCCGCGGTGATCCGCGCGGATGATCGCCTAAGCCGCGCTCTTATTCTTCTTCGCCATCAGCTTCGCGAAGCGCTCGAACAGATAGTGGCTGTCTTGCGGACCTGGCGACGCTTCCGGGTGGTATTGCACCGAGAACACCGGCTTGCCTTCGAGCTCGATGCCGCAATTGCTGCCGTCGAACAGTGAGACGTGGGTTTCTTTCACGCCTTTCGGCAGCGTCTTCGTATCGATGGCAAAGCCGTGGTTCATCGAGACGATTTCGACTTTGCCGGTCGATTGATCTTTCACCGGGTGGTTCGCGCCGTGGTGGCCTTGCGCCATTTTGTGCGTCTTCGCGCCGAGCGCCAGGCCGAGCATTTGGTGGCCGAGGCACACGCCCATCACCGGCTTGCCGCTCGCAACGAGCTTCTTGATTTCTGGCGCAGCGTAAACGCCGGTCGCTGCCGGATCGCCAGGACCGTTTGAAAGCAAGATGCCGTCCGGATTGTGCGCGAGCGCTTCTTCGGCGGTTGCGGTGGCTGGCAGCACGATCGTGCGCGCGCCAATTTCGCCAAGCGCGCGGAGAATGTTGCGCTTCACGCCATAGTCCATGACCACGACGGTGAATTTCGGCTTCTTCACTTCCGGCACGCCGATCGACCATTGCCAGAGCTTCTCGTCGACGACGTAGCTCTGCGCGGTGGTGACCTCTTTCGCGAGGTCGAGGCCATCAAGGCCGTGCCACGCTTTCGCGCGCTTCTTCAAAGCTTCGAGATCGAACTTGCCATCCGGTGCGTGCGCGATGACGGCGTTCGGCATGCCTTGTTCGCGGATGCGTTTGGTGAGCGCGCGCGTATCGAGGCCCGAGAGTCCGATCACATTGCGCTTCTTCATCCAGCTATCGAGATCGTCGTCGCTGCGCCAATTCGACGGCATCGTGGGGCGCATGCGGAAGACGGCGCCGCGCGCGGCCGCCGATGCGGCGGGCGATGAAGTTTCGATGTCTTCGTTGTTGGTCCCGACATTGCCGATGTGCGGGAAGGTGAAAGCGACGATCTGCGCAGCGTAGGAGGGGTCCGTGAGGATCTCCTGGTAGCCGGTCATCGAGGTGTTAAAGCAGACCTCACCGTCGGCGGCGCCTATAGCGCCAAGCCCTTCGCCCAGAAAAACCGAACCATCGGCGAGCACTAGCGCGCCGGTTGGGGCGGAGGATTGAGTCGGATTGGCCAAAGCGGCAGTGAGATAGGGTGCGCCGGGCGGGGTGTCAAAAGCGCCCGGTAGGGCTTAGGTCACAGCCCCCGCCGCACCCCTGCCGTAAAGGTGAACATCCTGTCAGGCATGCGCATTGGCGGGTGGATGACAGACCTGTAAGGTTTTGAAGTGGGGTCGAGGACGAGATCTTGGGCTGGGGCCGTCGCCCTTGGGCTAGTGCTAGCCGTCGCCGCCTGCGGCGAGCGGGCGCGCGCGCCTGTGCCTGTCCCCGCGGCGCCCGAGCTGATCACGCGCTCTGCCCTGTTCGGCGAACCGGCGCGTCACGACGGCCAGCTCTCGCCCCGTGGCGACCGGGTGGCGTTCCTGGCGCCGCGCGACGGGGTCACGAACCTCTGGGTGCTCTCGGTCGATGCGATGGACGAGGCGCGCCCGGTCACCGACGAGCGCGAGCGCGGCATCACCAATTTCCGCTGGGCCGCTGATGGCACGACTTTGCTTTATCTGCGCGACGACAATGGTGACGAGAACGCGCGCCTCTACGCCGTCGATACCGCGGGCGGTGAAGCGCGGCCGCTGACGCCGACCGGCGCGCGCGCTGAGATCATCGGTTTGAGCGATGCGGACCCTGGCGTGGTGATCGTCTTGCTGAACGACCGCGATCGCGGCTGGCCGGACGTGATGCGCGTCGATATCGCCAGCGGCACGCGCACGACGCTGCTACGCAACGGTGGGCCGCGTGGCTACACCAGCGTTCTTGTCGGCCGCGACAACGCCGTGCGTGTTGGCATGCGCACGCGGGCGGATGGCGGCGCTGATGTGGTGGCGATCGAGGCGCGCGGACGGGCGCGGACGCTGTTCGAGATACCGTTTGAAGATACCTTGACGACGCGGCTGATCGGCCTTGAGGCCGACGGCGCGCATTTTCTGATGTTGGACTCAGCGCTGGGCCAACCTGATACGCCGGCGCGCGATCGCACGGCGCTTGTCCGCGTCGATGTCGCAAGTGGTGATCGCGCGGTGCTGGGCGAGGGCGAGCGTTCTGATGTTGTCGACGTCTGGATCGATCCCGCAACTGGTGCGGCTGAAGCGTTCGCGACGGAGTATCTGCGCCGCGAATGGCGTGCGCTCAATGCCGATAGTCAAGCGGACATTGAATTCTTGGATCGTTCGCTGACGGGCGATTTCAGTGTCGTTTCGCGCAGCGCCGATGATACGCGCTGGATCGTTGTGGAAGAGAGCCCGACGACGCCGCGCCGTTCGTATCTGTTCGATCGCGCAGGATCAGCTGGGCGGCGTCTCACATCGCTTTTCTCGCACCGACCCGAATTGCAACAAGCTGCGTTGCAGCCGATGACGCCGGTAGAGATCACGGCGCGCGACGGCGCGACATTGGTTTCGTATCTGACACTGCCGGGCGGTTCGGATGCAAACGGTGACGCGCGGCCTGAGCAAGCGCTGCCGCTGGTGCTGCTGGCGCACGATGGGCCATGGTCGCGCGACTCGTACGGCTTCGACGCCACGCACCAATGGCTCGCCAATCGCGGTTACGCCGTTCTCTCGGTGAATTTTCGCGGCTCCGCGGGCTTCGGCAAAGCCTTTCTCAATGCCGGCAACCTCGAGTGGGGCGGGCGCATTCAGGAAGATCTCGCCGATGCCGCTGCGTGGGCGGTGACGCAAGGCATCGCCGAAGAAGGTCGCGTCGCGATCGTCGGCAGCGGGTTTGGCGGCTATTCGGTGCTCACGGGGCTGGCGTTCACGCCGGACAGTTACCGTTGCGGCGCGAGCTTCGCTGCGCCGTCCAATCTCTTTGCGATGCTTGATCTTTCATCTGCATCGGAACGCGATCAGCTTTACCGGCGGGTCGCCGATGCGCGCACTGAGTCCGGGCGCCAATTGTTGCGCGTGCGCTCGCCGGCGTTCCATGCAGGACGCATTCGCAGCCCGTTGTTGTTGGCGTACGGAGCGCGCGATCCGGGGTTGACGCGCGGCGAAACCGATCAAGTCGCGCAGGCCGTGCGCTTGCGCGGAATGCTGACCTATCTCGCGTTTCCCGAAGAGGGGCGCCACTTGGTGCGCCCGCAAAACCGGCTCTCATATCTCGCTGTGCTTGAGCACTTCCTGGGTGATTGCTTGGGCGGACGCGTTGAGCCTGTTGGCGCTGCGTTCGAAGGCGCAGCGATCTATGTCTATGACGGCGCGGTCAACGTGCCGGGCCTCAGCGCGTTCTCGCGCCGCCCAGCACAACCAGTTGTGCAGCCTACCGCGCAACGTTTGAACGACGACGCTGACGCCGAAGAGCAGAGCCCCGACGTCGCCGCCGATCCGCAGCAATAGCTTTATTTGTGCGGGTAAGTTGAACGTACGCGGCTGCGGCGGCCGGTGAAGGTGTCCCACACCAAAGTGTCGACGTGCGCGAGGCCGTGCTCAAAGTGTACGCCTTCGAACATTGAACCATGCGTCACGCCGGACGCTGCGAACACGACGTGCCCCGGCGCCATGTCATCAAGCGTCAGCTTCTTATGCACGTCGCGGCCCATGGCGCGGGCGCGTTGTTCTTCTTGCTCGTTCTCCGGCTTCAGGCGCGCTTGCATCTGGCCGCCGGCGCAGCGGATCGCGGCCGCCGCGAGCACGCCTTCGGGTGCGCCGCCTGAGCCGAAATAGATATCGACGCCCGAGCGCGCCGCTTCTGTGGTCCAGAACACGCCAGCGACGTCGCCGTCTGGAATGAGACGAATGCCAGCGCCCAGGCTGCGCAATTCTTCGACGATCGACTTGTGGCGATCGCGATCGAGCAGGCACGCGCGGATCGCACTGACCGGCACGCCTTTGGCGTTCGCCAGGCGCTTCACGTTTTCAGCGGGTGACAGATCAAGGTCGATGATGCCAGCAGGATAACCCGGCCCGATGGCGAGCTTGTCCATGTACATATCCGGCGCGTGCAGGAGCCCGCCTTCGGGCGCCAGCGCAACAACGGTCATCGCGTTCGGCGCGTCGTTTGCGCAGAGCTTAGTGCCTTCGAGCGGATCGACGGCGATGTCTACCTTCGGGCCGCCGGCGCCGAGTTCTTCGCCGATATAGAGCATCGGCGCTTCGTCGATCTCGCCTTCGCCGATGACGACCTTGCCGCAAAACGGCGCTGTCTGAAACGAACGGCGCATGGCGTCGACCGCGGCTTGGTCCGCGTCGTTCTTCCGGCCGAAGCCAGTGAGCTTGGCGCTGGCGATCGCCGCCACTTCCGTGGCGTGCTGCGCGATTTGTGAAAGGATCAAGCCGGTGGTGTGGTCGCTCACGTTCGCCCCTTATTTTGCTGGCGCTGTCTTATCGCGGCGCAGCGCTGGGGCAAGGGCGGGCGTTAGTCGCGCGTAAGCAGATCGCCGCAGATTGCTTCGAGACCGATCTTGTCCACTTCGTCGAAGGCCGCGAATTGCGTGGAATCCACGTCGAGCACAGCGGCCAACGCGCCGGTGCGGTCGAAGACGGGCGTGACGATTTCGGAGTTGGAGCGGCTGTCGCAGGCGATGTGGCCAGGAAAGGCGTGAACGTCCGGAACGAGGATTGTTTCGCGTTGAGCAGCGGCCGCGCCGCAGACGCCTTTGCCGAACGGGATACGCAGACAACCCAGCGTGCCTTGATAGGGGCCGACGACGAGTTCGCTCGGCTTGTTGGCATCGACGACGTAAAAACCTGTCCAGAAGAAGCGATCTGGAAACGCATCCGCCAACAAGGATGCCGCCGTGGCGTAGCGCGCGGTGACGTTCGGCTCGCCCGCGATCACCGCCGCGATCTCAGCGCGGAGTGCGGCGTAGCGTTCTGCTTTGTTAGCAGGCAGTTCGGCGCGCGCGGCTTCGGCCATTAGTCGCGGTTCGACTTGCGATACTTGAGCGCGCCAGAGGCCTTGAGTGCGTTCATTTCCGCTTGGCGGCTCTTAGAGGTGACGCCTTTGGGCTTGCTCAGTATCTTACCGGCTAGGACCGATACGCCGACGATCGCCAGCACAACAATAACGATGGCAATCCAAAACCCGGTCATAGTCATCTCCTATCGCCAACATAGTGCCCTGCGGCGCGGATGGAAGTGGGTTGCTGGCGGCCGTCTAGCCGCCCCAGACCTTACTTTCGGTCCAACCTAGAGCTTTGAACTCGTCTGCGCGCAGTGGCGCCTCGCCTTCGGAGAAGAATTCATCGAGTTGCGGGGGCTTTACGCTCGTGCCGCTCATCATGGTGTGTGCTTGTCCACGGTGATGAACCTGGTGCTGAAAAAGATGCAGCAGCAGGCGATCGGCGCGCTCACGTTGAATGGTCCCGCCGCGATGAACCTGCACGATGCTGCCAAGACCGTCCGCGCCTAGGGACTCGACGTAAGCGATCAGACGCAGATCAACATCGCGCTGCGCGCTCCGAAGATCGTCCATTGTGTCGCATGGCTCAGGATCGAGCCAAGCGTCGGGACCTAAGGCGCCGCCTTCCATCGCATCCACATAGAAATGATCGACAATCAGGATGTGATTGAGTGTGGCGCTGAGGCTCGGGAAAAACCCGATGCGCGGCGCTACGAACTCCGCTTGCGAAAGCAGCGAGCATGCCGCGTGGAGGCGATGATTGGCCCAGCCATTGTTGTAGGCCATGGCGCGGTACGGCAGGACGGCTTCCATCGATGGCTCCTCTTCCGTGAGGAAGAATAGCGCGTCGCGGGCAGAAGGGGACTAGGCGCGGCAGGACTCGAACCTGCAACCAGACCGTTATGAGCGGCCGGCTCTAACCATTGAGCTACGCGCCCCCAAGGCCGGTGGCCCTAGCATCACACGAGGGGCGCCGGAAGAGCGTTCGGTGCGTTAGGTTGGGGCATGTCGGAAATCTACGACGTTGTCGTCATCGGCGCGGGCGCCGCTGGGATTGGCGCCGGACGCCGGCTCGCGAAGGCTGGCGTTCGTTTCGTTGTGCTTGAGGCGCGCGACCGCATTGGTGGGCGGGCGCACACCATCACCGCGAATGGCCTCCCACTCGATTTGGGGTGCGAGTGGCTGCACTCGGCCGAGCATAACGTCATGACCGGGATCGCCGAGGCGAGCGGCTTCACCGTCGATCGCAGCGAAGCGCCGTGGCGACGTCAAAGCGGCGGCCATGGCATCACGCCCGCCGATCTGGCGGACTTCGGCGAAACGTTTCAGCGCTTCGAAAAGCGCATCGATGCGGAGGCGGAGAAAAACGCACCGCGCCCCGCGAGCGAATATTTGGAGCCAGGGTCGCGTTGGACCGCGATGATGAACGCGATCTTCTCCTATATTAGCGGCGCGTGCCTGCATGAGATCGATGCCGCCGACTACGCGCGCTACGAGGATACGGGCAACAATTGGCGCGTGCGCGAGGGCTATGGCGCGCTGTTTGCTGCGCTGGGTACGGAGCTACCAGTCAAACTCGGCGTCGAAGTGCGCGCGATCGATCATGGCGGCTCGGCCATTAGCATCGAGACGTCGCACGGCGTGATCGAGGCCCGCGCTGTGATCTTGACCCTGCCGACGTCGAAATACGAAACCCTGCGCTTCACGCCTGACTTGCCTCACAAGCGCGCAGCAGCGGCGGCCTTGCCTCTCGGTGCAGCGGAGAAGGTGCATTTTGCGCTGGCGGATGCGGAAGAGTTTCCAGTCGACGGCCATCTCTTTGCGCGCATGGACGCTGTCGACATGGGCTCGTACCATTTGCGTCCGCTCGGGCGCCCGGCGATTGAGGTCTATTATGGCGGATCACTGGCGCATCGCTTGGCGCTTGCAGGTCCTGACGCGATGGTGGATTTCGCGAAGCAGGAATTGGCGAGCTTGCTCGGCGCCAGCTTTCCCGCGCGGCTGACGACGTTGGCGACAACAGGCTGGGCCGGCGATCCAATGGCGCTAGGCTCGTACTCATACGCAAAGCCGGGTTTTGCAGACGAACGCGCGGTTCTTGCGGCGCCGCACGACAATCGTTTGTTCTTCGCTGGCGAAGCCTGTTCGCGCGCGCACTATTCAACCGCGCACGGCGCGTTCGAAACAGGCCTACGCGCGGCAGAGGAGGCGTTAGCTCAGTTCGAGCCATCTCCGCGCGCGTAGCCAACAATCGCCGCACGCACGAAGTCATCGAAATTGATGCTGTCGAGATGCGGCGGGTGCTTGGCCCAGGGCGGACCGTCGAGCATCTGTACGGTGATCTCCGGCCTCTTGCCATTGGAGCGGCGCCGGCGTGTCAGTGCGTGCTCAGCTTCCTTCTCCACCCATTCCGATTCCGCGGCTGATTTTGACCAGCAGAGATGGAAGAGGTCGGCTTGCTCGATCTCGCGGCGCAGGCGCGGGCTCCATTCTTCGCCGGATTTGAGCGAGGTGCGGTCGAAGAAGTGCTGCACGCCTGCGGCTTCGTAGGCGGTCGCGATGGCCGAGACGGTTTCGCGGTCCTTGCTCGAATAGGAGAGGAAGACGCGCTTATGGCGTTTCAAGCGCACTTTACCGCCGGTCGAGGCGGCTTCCTTTTTCGGTCCACCAACAGGCCGCGTGAACGCAAGTACGCCGATCTGTGCGTCGTCGATAAAAACGCGCGCCAGGAACACAACCTGCTTCACGTCGGCATCGGCTTCGGCCGTGAAGTTGAAATCGAGCGGCTCGCCTTGCCACGTGCGCCGCTGCAGCGCGCCGTCACAAGCCCAGCGGCACATCGCCAACCTTCATGCCGCTCGGCGCCGCATCGGTGCGTGGATCAATCTGGCGCGCGGTCTTGATCACGTCCTTCAGATCTTTCGGCTGATGGATGACGATGCGCACAAGCTCGGGCGATTCACGCCGAAGCTTCTTTGGTGCAAAAGCGGTCGCATCTGCAGGCGCCGAAGGCGTTGCCTCGCGGCGTAAGCGCGGCTGCTCTTTCGGTTGTGGTGGCGCTTGTGGCTGCGGCGCCGGCGAGACAGTTGCCGGCGGCGGAACAGGTTCAGGCGCGCCGGGTTGCTCTGCCGGTTGCTCTTCGGCGGCGCTCTCATTGGTCGACGGTTGCAGTTCGCCGCCCGCGCCGAATGAATCGTCTGGTCGTGCTGTCTCGCCTGCATCATTGCTGCCAACGACGACGTCCTCGTCTGCGAGATCAGGCGCTGGCTCGGAAGTCTCCGGCGACAGCTCTTCTTCTTGGTCGAGGTGTTCCTCAATGGGCGGAACGGGGGCGACCTCAACGAGTGGCGATGGCGGTGTTTCATCCACGGGCGGCGCTGGCGGCGCTTCATCGACCGGCGGCAACGGATGCGCGCGCGTGACGCCATCGGCGTCCGTCTCGGCGCGGCGCCGCGTCAGATCAGCGGCGCGAGCGCGTGCATCGGCGAGCAGCATGGTTTGCCAATTGCCCGGCAGAAAGCCGAACGCTTCGCGCGCATCAGGCTCGGCCAAGATCAGCTGTGCGGTGCGCAGCGTGTTCGCCAGCACATGCAGCAGCGCCACGAACGATACATCGCGCGTCGCCGCGTGGCTCAATACGATGCCGACATTGGCCGCGCCTTGCAGCGCTGCCGCTGTATCCTGATGGAGCCGAAGCTCGCGGCGCTCAGAGCGTCGAGTCCAAAGCCGGCGGCAACGTCGCCCAAATCGGGCAAGTCGGCGTCCGCGGCCAGCAAATAACCGTTCGACATGCGTACCCCCAGGGTCCCTCTAGCAGGGCGCCTTGATGCGGCGGCTTTTATGGGGCGCCGCTAGCATTGCCCGCAAGCAATGGCCGATAGGAGTGTTTCTCTGTCGCACAAAACGACGCTACAAGGGCGTGAGATGGAGAATCCTCGATGCGCGTAGTGGCCGTCCTTTCAGTGCTTGCCTTCCTCGGCGCCTGCCAAACGCCGTGCCCAGCGCCGGATACGGGCCCCATAAACACGTCATTTCGCTGCGAGGACGGTTCGCTATTGAATGCGACGTTTACGCGAAACCCGGACGCCGTGCGTATCGCCCAGGAGGGGTATGTCGTGGTCGAATTGCCCGCACGCGTCACCGGGTCGGGCTATCGCTACAATAACAACGGCGCCGAACTGCGCGGGCGCGCCAATGAAGCTCATTGGACGCGCCCTGGCGCCGCGGAAACCGTTTGCCGCGAAATCGAGGAATAGCGGCGCGGCTAGTTGCGTCGCTTCGCAGCCTTCATCAGCTCATCTTTGCGCGCCTTCATCTCGGCGCCCAATTCCTTGAGATCGAGATCGGACTTCTTCGCCTTGGCGAACATGCCGTCGCGTTGCTCTTCTTCTTTGACGTGATGCTTGATCATCTCGCCGAGCACGGTGACTTTCGCGTCCCAATGATCGTCGCCCGGCTTACCGGCTTCGATCTCAGCGATTAAATTCTTGGCGCCGTCATGCTCGACGTCGGCTTCGTCCATCATGTCTTCTTCGATGCCCGCTTCGCGGCATGCGGGGTAGAAGACCTTTTCCTCGATCTGCGTGTGAACGGTGAGCGCTAGGCAGATTTGCGTGGCGAGCTTTTGCTTTTTTGAAGCGCTGTTGGTTTGTTCGAATTGGTCGAACCACTCTTCGACCTGCCGATGGTCGTCCTTCAGCAGTTTGATTGCGTCCGGACCGGACGCTGATTTCGGCGCGCCCTTACGCGATTGCGTTTTGGTGCGGCTTTCACTTTGGCTCTGGGTGACGGCCATGGACGTTGCTCCTGTTTGAGATTTTGCTCAAAGAACAACGTCCAGGCTCCTCAGTTCCTTTTGCGAATGATCCGCAAGCGTGCTTAGTGACGGCGGTCCCAGCGGTTCTCGCGGCGATCCCAACGGTCTTCGCGACGATCGCGGACATCCTCGCGCGCATCACGCACATCTTCGCGTGCGTCGCGAACATCTTCAGCCCGATCGCGCCATCCGCCTTGGTGTTGCGCGTCGCGAATGTCTTCGCGCGCGTCGCGGATATCCTCGCGGTGGTCCCGCCGGTCTTCGCGGCGATCCCAGCGGTTCTCAGCGCGATCGTATCGATTTTCAACCCGGTCCCAGTTCCGCGCATCGGCAGCAGGCGCGGCGATGGCCGTAAACGCGGCCACAACGGCGAGCGCTAACAAGTGTTTCATAATGGAAGCTCCTCTGTGCCCCTCAGAGCTTCAAACGAGGCGCGGCTGAGTTTCCGTCGCTAGCCGAGTGCGAATTCCAGCGCCGCATCGCGGCCAGCGGCGATGTCTTCGCGCGTCAGCGCGATCTCGACGTCTGGCGCAATGCCAGCATCGGGCTTCGGCGCGGGCGGGAAGCGCGCGATAAGAGGGACGTCCGCTTCGAGGCCTGATGCTGGCAGGCGCAGAAAGAAGAATGCGCCGCCATTGATGCCGCGCTGATTGCCGCCGGTGGGCGCACCGATGAGACGGCCGAGGCGATTGGTCTTGATGCAACTGGCGAACTGGAATGTCGCCGATGAGTTTTGCGAGTCGATCAGCACGTCCACATCGCCGCGAAAGCGTGGACCGAGCGGTTCGATTTGATCCACATCCGCCTCGCCACGTAGATCATAGAACCCATCGTCGCGCGGCACGGCGTCGTCGCCCCAATTGCGGAACGAGCGATCCCAAGTGTCGAGATATTGGTTCAGCCGCTCCGGCGTTTGCCGATAGCGGGTGCGTCTCGCGTAGCCTTCACGCGCGATGGGCGCATCGATCAGCCGCGCCGCGACGAGATCGCCGCAATCGTTACCGCCTTCGTTGCCGCGCACATCGACAACGAGCTTCGTGACATTCCGCGCCGCGATCTCCGCGAAGCTCTGATCGAGAAAGCCGCGCCAATCCCACTCCGAGTGGTAAAGCGCCCAGTTCGGCATGGTGAGCAGCGCCGTCTGCGCGCGGGGGTAGGTGAGCGTCCACACTGGGCCATTGTCTTCGGGTTCAGCGACGATCAGTGAGCGTCGCGTCGCCAGATCGATCGTTGCAACCTCAAACGTTTCAACGCGCGACGATCCCGCCGGGCGCACGCGCAAGCGCACCGAGGCGCCGGGCCGATAGAGCAAGCCGTAAAACACATCGAACGTTTCGTAGCGATCTAAGCCGCGCACTTCGAGTAAGGCCCGCCGCTTAGCGTCATTGCTGCCGTCCGCACGAGCGTAAGGCGTGAGTGTGCGCAGAATGCTCACCGTCGAACGCCCATCGACGCTGACCACCTCCGCGCCGCGCGCGAGCCGTGCGTCGCGGGACTGGTTCGCGAGCGCAACCATGCGCCCATTGATCCATGCAAACTGAAACGGCAACAGGCGCTGCGCGTCGAACAGTTCCGCCTGCACCGCTTCCGACTGATTGTAGAAGTTCGCGTACGTGTGCCCGCATTTCACCGTTGCGAGAAAGCGCGAGAGCAAAAGATAAGCTTCCGCTCGCGATTGTGGCCGCGACCACGCGCGCGCCAGCGCATCAAAGCGTGCGCCCATCTCGCGCGGCGTTGCATAGCGGTAGAGGCCGGGATGCAGCGTTTCGTACGCGTCGCGCAAAATCGCGATGTCGCCAGACACATCGCCCAGTTCCTCGTCCCAGGCACTCGGGGCGAGTGCTGCAGCGCTAGCGCCCAACAAAACGCTTCTCCGCGACCACATAGCGTCTCTCCCCGAACCTTTTGCAGCCTTTACGGCTGAAACGCCGCCCCGGATCGCTCGACGTTCGCGCCGGGCATCGCTATATCCGCGCTTCGATTTTCCCGACAGAACGGACGGCGACCATGGCGGCTCAACCCGCGCAATACATTTTCACGATGCAGGGCCTCACCAAGGCCTATCCGGGCGGCAAGAAGGTGTTCGAGAACATCTGGCTGTCGTTCTTCCCGGACGCGAAGATCGGCGTCGTCGGCGTCAACGGCTCGGGCAAGTCGACGCTGATGAAAATCATGGCCGGTATGGACAAGGATTTCACCGGCGAAGCTTTCGCCATGGCCGGCACCAAGATGGGCTACCTTGAGCAGGAGCCGCAGCTCAACGCCGCGCTAAACGTGCGCGAGAACGTCGAAAGCTGGTGTGTCGAAAAACAATTGGTCACGCGCTTCAACGAAGTGTCGATGAAGCTGGGCGAAGATTATTCTGACGAGCTCATGGAGGAGATGACCAAGCTTCAAGAGCAGATCGATGCGTCCGACGCGTGGGATATCGACAGCAAGATCGACATGGCGATGGACGCTTTGCGCTGCCCGCCGGACGATAGCGGCGTTGAGAAGCTCTCGGGCGGTGAACGCCGCCGCGTCGCGCTCTGCCGTTTGCTGCTCTCCAAGCCCGACATGCTGCTGCTCGACGAACCAACCAACCACCTCGACGCCGAAAGCGTCGCGTGGCTGCAGCATCACCTTGAGAATTTCCCGGGCTGCGTGATCCTCGTGACCCACGATCGCTATTTTCTCGATCAAGTCACGAAGTGGACGCTCGAACTCGATCGCGGCAAGGGTCACCCGCACGAAGGCAATTACTCGGCATGGCTCGAAATCAAAGCTAAGCGCGCCGAGCAAGAATCTTCCGAAAGCGATAGCCGCAAGAAAGCGCTCGTGCGCGAACTGGAATGGGTGCGCCAGTCGCCGAAAGCGCGCCAAGCCAAATCAAAAGCGCGCCTCACGCGCTATGACGAAATGGCGGCGGAGGCCGAGCGCGAAAAGCAGACCTTCGCGCAAATCCAGATCCCGCCCGGCCCGCGCCTGGGTCAGAACGTCATTGAGTTCAACGGGCTGAAGAAGGCGTTCGGCGATAAGCTGCTGATCGACGGCTTGAGCTTCAAGCTGCCGCCAGGCGGCATTGTCGGCATCATCGGCCCGAACGGCGCTGGTAAGTCGACCTTGTTCAAAATGATCACCGGCCAGGAAAAGCCGGACGAGGGCACGATCTCGATCGGCGAAAGCGTCAAGCTTGGCTTTGTCGATCAATCGCGCGATGCGCTCGATGATAAGAAGAACATTTGGGAAGAAGTGTCCGGCGGCCTCGATATTCTCGAAGTCGGCAATCGCGAAATTCCGTCGCGCGCTTACGTGTCGAGCTTCAACTTCAAGGGCGCGGATCAGCAGAAGAAGGTCGGCCAGCTCTCGGGCGGTGAACGCAACCG
Source organism: Caulobacteraceae bacterium (assembly GCA_016703335.1). Classification (GTDB taxonomy): domain Bacteria; phylum Pseudomonadota; class Alphaproteobacteria; order Caulobacterales; family Aquidulcibacteraceae; genus Vitreimonas. The sequence goes on from JADJCG010000032.1 coordinate 27,838, forward strand.
CGTCCACTTGGCCAAGACGCTGCTCACCGGCGCCAACGTGCTGCTGCTCGACGAACCGACCAACGACCTCGACGTCGAAACGCTGCAAAGCTTGGAAGCCGCGCTCGAAGATTTCGCCGGCTGCGCCGTCGTCATCAGCCACGATCGCTGGTTCTTGAACCGCTTGGCCACGCACATCCTGGCGTTCGAAGGCGACAGCCACCTCGAATGGTTCGAAGGCGATTTCGACAGCTACGAAGCGGACAAGATGCGGCTTGGAACCGACGCGCTCATCCCGCACCGCATCAAGTTCCAGAAGTTTGGGCGCTGATATGGTTGGCTATGCGCTGATGACGGTTGCGATCCTGCAATTCACGCTGATCCCGCCGATTGCCGATCTCAATCGCTCGCACGCGTTCAACGCGGCGTGGCCCCCACACGCGCGCTTTCATGTCGTGACGCAAATTTTGCTGACGTCAGCGCTTGGGCTGGTTGCGTTGTTCTTCCTGTGGTCGGGACGCGTGTCTCCCGCGCTCGGCGTGTGCATAGCCACGATCCTGGCGGCTGTTGCACTCGGAAGCTTCTTCTTAAGCGCGGGCGCGTCGCGGCTCTACGGCGGGCAAGTGAACGCGCGCGAAGGCCTCGCCGGCGTTCGCCTAGGCGCAATCGACGGCAACATCGCCAATTTTGCCGTCGCTGCGCTGCTGTTCGGGATTGGACGCCTGTTGGTGCTGTTCGCGGCTTAGTCGCGACGCGTTTATCGAAGAGGCTGGTCGGCGGACTTTCCGACGTCGCGGATATCCACGCCATCTTCCCAAGCCAAATAGCTCGATTGGCCGCCGCCGCCGGGATGCAACTTCGCAACGCCCGTTGCTTCGATCTCGCGCATCAGCTCCAGCGAGTTCTTACGGTTGAGCCCCGAGTGGTTCTCGACAACATCGGCCGACGACTGGCGCATGTTCTTCTGCAGCATCGATAGATATTTGAAGAACTGTGTGGTTGTGCTGTTTGCGCCCGAGCCGATAAATGGCTTCTCTTTGCGCATCTGATAGCGGCATCGTTGGCCTCCCAAAACCGCGCTCAGGTAACTACCTGCGACTGCTAGAGGCAAGGAGAGCGAAGCGAGAACATGGGCCGGTCGAGAGGAGCCGTCTGTAGTGGCTCGCTGCGATTTTGCACGTCTGGCGGAGTTCGCTCAACACACTGATCCGATATGATCGCGGCGCGAATCTGTGCGGCACTACCGCCGCCATCTCGCACTTGACGCCGCTTACGGCGAAACAGGGGCAGTCGCGGGCGTGTTCTTCAGCGATTGGGCTGCGAAGGCGTTACAGCGTCAGCAACGCAGTGACGCGCCGCGCAGATGACGGCGCGCGCGAGTTGCCGCTTCTTTGTCGACATTGATGAAGTACCGCCGACGGCCATCGCGACGACATTGTCGACGGCTCGTGTGGCTAGGCCATGAGGGGCAGTTGGTCCGCACCTTATGGAGAATCCACGCCGCGTGCCGGTGTGGTCGCAAAACCAGATCGCGGCGACAGTGCCCGGCGGCGGGCCAGTGCGTGCCCCTCGTCACCAGCGCAGGCGTTGACGGCGATCGCGGGAAACGTCGGCGCATGAGTGGCGTTGGAACACACCGCTTATCAGCCCGCCGATCGCTGGGCGCGATCGGGGCTAAAGTGAACGCCCGATTCCGCTCAGTCCCGCGCCCCAGCCACATACGCATCGATGACGCGCCCGAGCACAGTCATCGGCACGTTCCCGCCGCCGACAACCGCGTCATTGAACCCAGCAAAATCATACCGCGACCCAAGCGCGCTTTGCGCGCCTTCGCGCAAGCGGTTGATCGTGGTGTGGCCGACTTTGTAGCCGCAGGCTTGGCCGGGCCATGTGCAATAGCGATCGACTTCGCTTTGCACTTCGTCGGCGTTCGAGCCGTTTTCGCGGACGAAAAAGTCGATGCCTTGTGCGCGCGTCCAGCGCTTGGAGTGGAGCCCCGTGTCGACAACCAAGCGGCACGCGCGGAATGCGAGCGATTGCAGATAGCCCAAGCGGCCAACCGGGAAGTCGTCATACACGCCAAGTTCATCGGCGATCTGCTGCGCATAGAGCGCCCAGCCTTCGCTGTACGCGTTGAAGCCGAGCATCGAGCGCACGAGCGGTTGGCGGAACGTGTATTCGCCCTGCCAGACGTGGCCGGGGATCGCTTCGTGATAGGTGAGGTCGGGCAGATCGAATTTGCGATGCAGATCGGTGGTGCGCAGATTGATCCAGAAGTGACCGGGCTCGCGGCCATCGATGGTGCCGGCGCCGCCATACGCGCCAGGCGCGCCGTCTTCAACGTCCGGCGAAATGCGCACGACTTCGAGAAAGCCCGGCACAAGCGTGTGAAACGCGCGCGGCAAACGCGCGCGAATGTCGGTGAGCTTGTCTTGGATGAACGCCATGATCTCGGCGCGGCCGGGATCGTCTTCGGCGAATTTGTAGCGCGGATCTGCGCCGAGCGCGGTCATGCGTGCGCCGACGCTGCCTTCAGTGTAGCCGATCGAGCGGAGGATTGGGTCCATGCGCGCGTGCAGGGCGCGGAGTTCGTCGATGCCCATCTGGTGGACTTCGTCCGGGGTCATATTGGTCGTCGTGCCCGCGCGCAGCGCCCAGGCGTAATATTCCTCGCCGCGCGGCAACGCCCAAACGCCAGCATTGCTGGTTGAGCGAGGTTGCAATGACTCCAGCATGGCGATCTGACGATCCAGCGCTGGTGCGATGCGTTGCTCGGCGATGCGTGCCGCGTCTGCTGCGAAGCGTGGATTGAGGTTGGCGCGTGCGGCGCGGGTCGCGAGCGAAGTGACGATACCCCATTGCGCGACAGGCTGCCGCGCGGCTGGTGCGCAGCTGTTGCAGCGTCTTCGCCATCAAGAAATCTGGTAGCACGACGCCGCGCGATGCATCGGCGCGCACGCGCACCGTCTCGCCTTCGAGTTGGCGCGCATAGGCTTCCATGCGTTCGAGGTACGCTTCGGCGTCCGCCGCGGTGTTGATCGAATGGCTGGAGTCGAGGAACGAGGGAATTTCGACGAACGCGCCGACATTCTGCGCCACAACATAAGGCGTGTTGCGATACGACCAATTGTTGTTGAGGATCGCAACATCGCCATACGGAAATTCGAAGCCGTCGGACGCGAGTTCGTACACCGTCTTCACGACATCGACGTCGAGCTTCTTGCCCGCGCTCAGTGCATCCGTATCCAGCCGCCGCAACTGCGACAGCGTCGAGCGCACGTGCCCGCGGATCATTCCTTGTCCAGAAGCCGAATGGCTGGACAGCCGCGACCGCAAACGTGCGCGCGCATCTTTGTCGACGCCGGCGCTGGTCGCGCTCTCCGGATAATCGTTGAGCAGCTGCTCAGTGATGCGCGCGAGAAGGCGGTCGGCGGCGGTTTCCGGCGTCTGCGCCTCGGCGGGCAGGGCCTGGGTCGCGAGCGCGGCAGCGCCCCCTTGCAACAAGGCGCGGCGGTGAAATGACATGAGACCCCCAAAGCGGATGGGTTGGCGCGAATATGTTGGCGCGATCAAGAGCCGCCCGGCGCGCTGGTCAAGGGCTAACCGCTGAATTGGGTATTTGCATATGCAAACGGCCGCGCAGCTTTTGCTACGCGGCCGTCAGGCAGGAAGGATTGGGGTGTTAGCCGCGGCGCGTGTTGTCGTCGATGCGGAACACGACGCGCAGGTTCACGGGCGAACCAGCGGCGTTGCTGCCGTCAGCCAAAGTCGGCGCGTGACGGAAAGTGCGCGCAACGCGCACCGCTGCTGGGCCGAAGCCACCGGGCGTTTCCGAAACGCGGGCGCAGTCCAGCGCGCCGCCTTCGAGCACCGTGCAGTGCAGACGCGCCTCGCCTTCGCGGCCACGCTCAAGCGCGCGCTCAGGATAGAGCGCCGACAAGCGGCGTGAGCTCGGCGTGCGATCCCAGATCGGGCGCGGCACGGCGGTGACGACGAGATCGTCGCTGTCGGTGTAGGCGGCGTCACTGGACGTGGCGTTGATCGGCGTCACACCGATCGTCATCTCCGGCACTTCCTCAGTGCGCGCGACTTGGCGGCGCGCCGGCGCTGGCGTGGAGCGTGCGGAAGAGGACGACGTTGAAGCTGGCGGCGCTGCATCGCTGCTCGCCGTATCGGCAACCGGCTCATCGCTCGGATCGATTGGGCCAGCGCGCAAGTTGTCGTCGCCGTAAGAAGATTCAGAGCGATACTGATCGTTGTATGCGGTCTGCGCGCTGTCAGTCGGCTGCGCGTAATTTTTGTAAGCCCAATAGCCGCCGCCGAGGATGACGGCCGCCGCGACTGCGCCGAGCAGCAATTTGCCGCCGCCACCGCCGCCCTTCGAAGCGCGGATCGTGGTTGCACCGTGCGTATCGTGATCTTGATCTTTGCTCACCTTCGTCTCCTCGCCGTGTTTCGTGAAGGAACCCACACCGCCGCAACGCATGCGGGAACTTCCGGGTTCCGCTGAAAATCCCGCCGTGAGGAGGGCTCATAGGAATTGAAGCGTGCGCGTGCTGTGACCGAGGGCACAGTCCGGATTTATTGTGCGAGCGCGCCGAGCAAGAGCGCGTAGTCACCTTCCATGTAGCCGTTGCGGCGTGCGCGTGCGACGGCTTCGCGTCCTTCCGCTGCAACGCGCGGCGCCCAGGCCGCCATCGCTTCGCAACGCGTTTCTGTTGATGACTGCTCGCGATCTTCGACAGCAACATCTGCGCGACGGAGAATGCATAGTGAGCCGCGCCTTGGCGCACTTCGCGCTCGCTGCCGCCGCTGGCAGCTGCATTCATCGCGCCGATTTCGAGCGCGCCAACCACTGCAGCTTCGACAACCTGGCGCGCCGGCACTTGGCACGCGAAGCTATCGCTAAGCGCGTGCGACCAATTTTCGGTGGTTGCGTCGACTTGCGATTGGCTCGGCCTTCCCGCGATCAATGTCGCCCACGCACCGCGGCTCGCGGCGTCCGCATAACGTAGAGACGGGCCGCTCTCGCTCGTTGTAGCGCAGGCGCCGAGTGCGAGGAGTGCGACGAACGCGAAAGAACGGACCCCCGGATAGCACCCATATTCAATGCTCCAGCAAAGCCGCGGTCGCCATGCCGCCTGCGGTGCATACACCGACAACGGCGCGCTTTGCATCACGGCGGCCCAGTTCCAGCAAAGTCGAGCCAAGATAACGAATGCCGCTCATGCCATAGGGGTGGCCCAGTGCAATCGCGCCGCCATTGACGTTGGTGCGCTCCCACGGCGTATCGAGTTCGCGCTGATTGTAGAGCGTCGTCACCGCGTAGGCTTCGTGCAACTCCCACAAATCAACGTCGCCAGCGTTGACTGCATTCTTTTGCATCAGCTTACGGATCGCCGGCGTGATCGCGATGCTCATTTCTTCGGGATGCACAGAACCCAGCGTAAACCCGCGCCAATAGCCAAGGATCGGCAAGCCGCGCTGCGCGGCCAAGTCCGCATCCATCATCACGACCGCCGCTGCGCCATCTGAAAGCTGCGATGCGTTTCCTGCCGTTGTCGTGCCGCCTCCGGGGGCTTCAGCGACGCGAGCTTCTCGTAGGTTGTATCGGGCGAGGGCCTTCATCGTGGTCGAGCGTGCTTCAACTTCGCTCGTCGCGCCCGTGGCCTTATCTGTCACCCTCCTCGTCGCGATCGGCGCATTTCGTCCGCGTATTTGCGGCCGCTCGCCTCGGCGCGCGCTTTTGGCTCACCACATACTCCGAGTTGTTGGCGCGGTGATGCCGTATTTTGCGCCACAAAGTCGGCCGTCTGGTTCATCGTCCAACGCGGCATTTTCTGTTGCAGGGGTTCGTAGAAGAAGCCGTTGAAGTTCAGGTTGAACTGCACCAGCGAAATGCTCTCAACGCCGCCTGCGATGCCGCACGAAATCTCGCCGCGCGCGATCGCGTTCGCGACGAACGACGCGCACTCGCCCCGACCACAATAGCGGTTCCGTGATGCCCGGCACGCCGACGCCAAAGCCCGCAAACAAAGCCGCGTTGCGCGCCACGTTGTGACCGGTCGCGCCCTCAGGCAGTCCGCAGCCGAGCACGACGTCCTCGATCTCGCCCGCCTCGATCTTGGCGCGCGCCACGGCTTCTTTCATCACGTGCGCTGCCATCGCGATGCCGTGTGTCTGGTTCAGCGCGCCGCGTGTCGCCTTCGCGATCCCGGTCCGGCAATAGCTGACAATGGCGACGTCTTTCATGCGGCTGTGCTCCTCGCGCGACACTGTGTGCGCACCTGCGCGTGTGCGCCGTCGTACGCAGAATTTGACGGCTAATTTCGCAAACGGAATAGCGCAGACCGATTCTGTGCATAACCGGCAAATCAGTTCATCATTCCAATCCGTAACCGTTCCGGACCCGGTCCGGGACAACGCGAAGGGAGCGCGTCAATGTCTGCGTTGCGAAAGTACCAGCCGCTTCAGAGCCACCTCGAGCGCCGTCACGGTCGGCCTGAAATGCTCACGTTCGAAGACATCGAGGGGATCATCGGCAAAGAGCTGCCGATGAGCGCCACGAAGCACCGATCGTTCTGGTCGAATGACAACCGCGAAATCGGGTCAGCCGCCCACGCCTGGACTCGCGCCGGCTATCGGGTCGCCTATCTGGATCGCGACGAGAAGGTCGTCCGCTTCGAGCGCACCCGCTAACGCCCTGCAATTCGGCGTTATGGCGGTATGCCATGGCCGCCTCCGATGGAGGCAGGCCATGCGCCGTTTCTTGCTCGTCCTACTTGCATCCGCCAGCCTGAGCGGCTGCATCTCTATGCTCGAGAACGGCTATGATAGCCGGGCTCGCCATGAGTGTGACCGCGCCACCCGCGCGGGCGATCATGCTGCGTGCTATGATCGCGTCGATCAACATCGCCGCGAGCGGAGGAGTAAATGATGAGGCTTTTGCTGTTGGCTTTGGCTGCCCCGCTCATCCTGGCGGCCTGCGATGCCTCTTCCAGTTCAACCACATCGACGCAAGAACCGGCGGGCGGGTATCGCCTGGAGGTTCGCGCCGTCCAAGGCGTGCAGACCTACATCGTGACGGCCCCGGATGGTCGCCAAACCGCCTCGCGCGCGACACAGGGCGTTTCCGCGTTGCTCGACGCTGACGCCATTGAGCGCCTTGGCGTAGCTGAGCCGTTGAGCTCTGATCAGCCGGAGGTCTTCGCACTGCGGCTGCCCGGCGTGGATATTTCGGTTGCGGCCGATGAGGACAACGCCAACAGCGATAGCGCGACTGTGCATATCAATGCTGGCGGCCGCACGGTGCATGTCGATGCCGAAGACGGCGGGCCAGGCGAAAACGATGACACCGCCAATGTGATGATTACTGGCGCGACAGAGTCGGACGCACGCGATTTCATCAATGACGCCGAAGACGTTTCGGCTGAGGTGAGATCGCAAATGCTTGCCGCCGTCGGGCTCGAATAGTTCGCACACTCACGCGCTTGCCCCAGCGCACGCGTTCGCGTTTCCTCGCGCGAACTGAGTCGATGGGGAAATCATGCGCCAGAATTTGCGCGCGGCTGCGGCCGTTGTTGGAGTGTTTGGCCTAGCGGCAACGCCTGCGGCGCAAGCCGAAGAGGGCATGTGGACATTCGACAATTTCCCCGCTGATCGCATGCGCGAGGAAATGGGTTGGGCGCCGGACCAAGCGTGGCTCGATCGCGTCATGGCCGGCACGGCGCGCTTGCCGGGTTGCTCTGCTTCGAATGTGAGCGATGCGGGTTTGGTGCTCACCAATCATCACTGCGTGATCTCGTGCGTCACCGCGCTTTCCACGACCGATGCAAACTTCATCCAGAACGGTTTTCTAGCGCAGGCGCGTGAGGAAGAACGCCGCTGCCCGAACATGGCCGTCGACGTGCTGACCTCAATCACCGATGTCACCACTGACATTGAGACGGCCACCGCTGGCGTGGCGCCTGAAGCGTTCGCGCACGCGCGCGACGCCGAGTTCGCGCGGCTGACCCGCGAATGCACCACTGCCAACATGCGCTGCGAAGTGGTCACGCTCTATCAGGGCGGCCGCTACGGTCTCTATCGCTATCGCAATTACGCAGATGTGCGCCTGGTGTTTGCGCCTGAGCACGGCATGGCCGCGTTCGGCGGCGATCCCGACAATTTCAACTTTCCGCGCTACGGCCTCGATTTCTCATTCTTGCGCCTCTACGAGAACGGCGCGCCCGCGGCGACGCCGAACCATCTCGACATGCGCTTCACGCCGCTGGCTGAGGACGAGCTTGTGCTCATCGCCGGCAATCCCGGCCGCACCTCGCGCCTGCGCACGACAGCGGAGCTTGCGTTCGAGCGCGATGTGAACTTGCCGTGGCAAATCGCGTCACTGTCAGAGTTGCGCGGGCGCCTGATCGCATACTCAGCGCTTGGGCCGGATCAGGAACGCATCGCATCTAGCGCACTGCAAAGCGTCGAAAAATTCGTTCAAAGGCCTATCTGGTCGGCGCCAAGCGCTTGCGGATGCTGAGGGCTTCGCGCGCGTGACGGCGCGCGAAGCTGATTTGCAGCAGCGCGTGCACCGCAATCGTGCCGCAGAGCGCGAAGTCGCAGGCGCTTGGACCGAGATTGAGCGCGCGGAAACTGCCTATCGTGGCATGTTCTATCGCTATCAATATCTGGAGCAGCGCGCGGGCGAGCGTTCGCTTTTGTTTGCGTGGGCGCGTGATCTCGTCCGCGGCGCAGCCGAACGCGATAAACCGGATGCCGAACGCCTCGCGCGCTATGCCGACGCGCGCGTGCCGTCGGTGACGCAAAGCCTGCGCGCCGATCGTCCGGTGACACCGGAGTTCGAACAGCTGCATCTTTCGTTCTGGCTTTCGAAGATGCGCGAATATCTCACGGTCGATGATCCGATCGCACGCCGCATTCTGGGAAACGAGAGCCCAGAAGCGCTCGCTGAGCGGCTCTCGCATTCGCGTCTCGCCGATCCGGCGTACCGGATGCAGCTCTGGGAAGGCGGCGCCGAAGCCATCGCGCGCTCGGACGATCCGATGATCGTGTTCGTGCGCAGCTGGGACGCAGACGCCCGCGCTTCGCGCGAGCAATACATGACGCAAGTTGAGGGGCCAGTCGCCCGCGCTCAGGAGCGCATTGCGCGCGCACGTTTTCGCGCCTTCGGCGAAGCGCAATACCCAGACGCTACGTTTAGTCCGCGCATCACCTACGGCCGTGTCATTGGTTGGTCTGAGCCAAGCGGGCGCGCCATTGGCCCGTTCACTTACACCGAAGGGCTCTACGAACGCGCGACGGGCCATGCGCCGTTTGTGTTGAGCCAACGCTGGCTCGACGCGCGTGGCCGCCTCGATCCGCGCGGCGTCTTCAATGCGTCGACTTCAACCGATGTCATCGGCGGCAACTCTGGCAGCCCGTTGCTCGATCGCGATGGTGATGTCGTTGGCGCTGTGTTCGACGGCAACATTCACTCGCTCGGCGGCGAGTACTTCTACGATGGCGCGTTGAACCGCTCTGTCACGGTGTCCGCTACGATCATTCGCGCTGCGTTGTCGGACGTTTACGGCATGAACGCGTTGGTCGCCGAACTTGAAGGGCGCCCAGCGCCGCCTCCGCCGCAGACTGCGGAATAGTGCGGGACGCCGGCTACTGGCACTCGGAACCAGAGCCGGCGTCCCAACCTCCTTGCTCATGAGGGCGAGTTCGGAGGCCTATGACTGGCGACAACGGGGGTTCGCGGCCACCAGATCCCAACGCACGAGGCGGACGTGCGTCTGAAGTAGTCGCCGACATTAGCGCGCGACGCGTGTCGCGTTTCAATTCCAGAGAGACGAGTGCGCGCGCGCGTGCGGTGAGCGTCAGCCGAGCGCTGAATTCAGGAACGCGATCTGCGCTTTGATCGACTGAGTGGTCTGCTCACTCGGAAACGCGATGAAGCCGTGGCAGGCGCCGGGATAAATATCGAGTTGGCCTTTGTTGCCGGCCGCAACCCAGCGCGCGTGCATGAACAAGCTGTCGTCCAGCAGCGCGTCTTTGGTGCCGATTGTGAAGAACCCGGGGCACAGGCCGCGCAGATCCGCAAACAGCGGCGACAGATCCGGCGCGCGTTTTTGTTCATCCGTCGTGTTCGGCAAGAAGGCGTTGCCGAATTGCTCGATGTCCATCGTACGCAGGACCAGCCGCCCGAATTGCCAAATTTGCGCGCTCGGGCTCAGGCCGAGATCGAAAACGCCAAACACCAGATTGGCTGCGTTGAACGGCGTGCGCCCATGCTTGTCGCGCAAACGTAGGATCGTCATCGCGGAAAGATGCGCGCCCGCGCTCTCGCCGCCGATTGCCAGCTTGTCGCCGCCGAAATCGCGCAGATTGTCTGCAACCCATAGCGCCGCCGCTTCGCAATCGTCCGGTCCAGCCGGGTAGGGGTGCTCCGGCGCTAGGCGATACTCGACGCTGATCGCCGTCAAATTCGCGCCGTCCGCGATCCGCTCTAGCAGCCGATCCTGCTGGTCTGCCGCGCCCAGCACATGGCCGCCGCCATGAACGTGCAGATACACACCGCGCGACTTTTCCGGCGCAACCACGCGCAGCTTCACTTTGCCCGCTGGCCCGTCGATCTCGATCCACTTGGCTCGCTCGGACTTTACCGGCGCCGGAAACACGCCTTGTCCGCTCGCGCGCGCGTCGCGCACCGTCTGCGCGCCGACTTTCCCACCACTGCCATGTCCTTGGTGAGCGCGATGATGCCGGCGTTCAGGCCGTGCGGTTTCTTCCGGAATGGCGGAGTCAGCGAAAATGCTCGGATCGAGATATGTCGTCACTTCAAGCCACCCATCTTCCTGATTGCCTTCCACTCATCCGCCGTCACCGGCTGCACGGAGAGACGTGAGTTTTTTACGAGCACCATGTCGGCAAAGTGCTTGTCCGCTTTCAGCGTCGCGAGTGACACCGGCGTCTTCAGCGGCTCAACCGCTTTGAAGTCGACCGCGAAAAACGCGTTCTTGCTGTCGGTCGGATCAATGTACGCCTTCACCACCTCGCTGACGCCGACAATCTCTTTGCCTTCGTTCGAGTGGTAGAAGAAGGCCTTGTCGCCTTTCTTCATGGTCTGAAGATGGACCTTGGCTTGATGGTTGCGCACGCCTGTCCAGGAGTCCGCGCCTTTTTTGACGTGTTGATTCCAGGACCAGGTGTCGGGTTCGCTTTTGATCAGCCAGTACGCCATTCAGTCCTTCCGGTGCTCAGGCGCGCGCCTCGAACACCAGATTGAACGGAGTCTCGGCGGCTCGGCGGAATTTACTGAAGCCGGCGTCCTTCGCCACCTTTTTAAGACGCGCCTCGCCCTCTTGTGCGCCTAACCCCGAGGCCAACCTCCTGGCTTAAGGAGGCTGGTGGGCAGATCACGGGCGAAGTCGAATAGAAGATTTTCGCGACTTCAAGCTTTGGGCGTCGATTTTCGTAAACTTCACGGGCGTCACGGTTAAAGCCGCTGTCGTTTGTCGCGTTTCAGGAGATGCGGCAACGCATGCTGGGGCGCGAGCTTGATCTCAAAGGGGCGCTCGTTAAACGTCAAAGCGCATGAACGCAGCGCTTGAGGCAGAGGGGCTGGTCAAGCGCTACGGTGCGCGCACCGCGGTGCAAGATCTGAGCTTTAGCGTCCCGAGGGGATCGATCTACGGCGTGCTTGGGCCCAACGGCGCAGGCAAGTCGTCGACGCTGCGCATGCTTGTCGGCGTGCTGCGCCCGACAGCGGGGCGCATCTCGGTGCTTGGTGGCGCCGCCGATCGCGAAACCATGAAGCGCGTTGGCTATCTGCCCGAAGAGCGAGGGCTCTATCGCGGCATGAGCGCGCGGTCGGCGATCGCGTATCTCGCGCGCCTCAAAGGCACGCCGGCAAACAAGGCCTTCAAACGCGCCGATGCGCTGCTGAACGATCACGGCCTCGGCAAGGTGAAGCGCAAGCGCATCAAGACGCTGTCGAAGGGTATGGCGCAAAAAGTCCAAGTGCTCGGCGCCATCGCACACGAGCCGGACCTCATCATCTTTGACGAACCGTTCTCCGGCCTCGATCCAGTCAACCAACGCGTGCTCGAAGATACGATCCGCGCACAAGCTGCAGCCGGCCGAACCATTCTCTTCTCCACGCACGTGATGGAGCACGCCGAACGCCTCTGCGATCGCATCTTGCTGATCGCGCGCGGTAAGGCTGCGTTCGAAGGCACAGTGCGCGATGCGCTTGCGCTGGCGCCTAGCCTCGCCGTGATCGAGACCGATGGTGACTACGACATAAGCCCAGTGCTTGCGCCGCTTGGTTTCCAGTGGAGCGAGGAGCTTGGTGAGCACGGCAACCGGCGTTGGCGCGTCCGGCTGGAGAACGGTCACGGTTCGCGTCAGTTGCTACAAGCGTGCGTCGAAGCGGGTGCGCCGCTCTCGTTGTTCGAACCTGCGCGCGCCAGTTTGCATGAAGCGTTCGTTGCGTTGGTCGGTGACGACGCAGCTGTTGCGGTGACGGAGTAGGGCGCGATGTCTCCGATCCTCCTGGTCGCCCGCCGTGACTACTTCGCCTATATCGGCGCATGGGGTTTCTGGCTGTCGCTGCTGACAGCGCCGGTGATCATTGCCGTACTGCTGTTCGGGCCAATCCTGCTCGCCCGCGCTGAGCCACCACGCGTGCTCACGATCATCGCCGAGCGCTCAACCGATGCGGATGCTGTAAAAGCCGCCTTCGCCGCGAGTGCGCTGCGTGACGCCCGCGGCGATATCGCGGCGTACCTCAGCGCAACCGCGCCATCCATGCAGGCGCCTGCCATTGCCGCCTTCGACGCCGCGCCTGATCGTGTCGCCGCAATCGCCGCAGCGCGCGATGTCGTTGCGCAGCGCGCACCCAATGCGCTCACCGCGTTTCCATCCGCACTGCCGCGCTACCAGCTCGTTGATCCGCCAGCATCGCGCATCGAAGATCTGCGCCCGTACCTCGACGGCACACAAATGCTGCCGGATGGCCGCTCCATCTACGGCGCGCTCAACATCCGCCGCAGCGAGGCGAATGCGCCGATCATCGAATATTGGAGCACGGCGCTCAGCCACGACGAACCCACCAACGTCGCGCACCGTGCTTTGCGTCTCGAAATGCAGCGCGAGGCGCTCGCCGCGCAAGGGCTTCCGGCAAGCGAAGCCGAACGCCTCCAAGGGTTCGACCCAGAAATCGTTCAGTTTGATCCGCGCTCTTCGGGCGCCGAAGGCGTCACCCTGCGCGAGCGCGCGCCGTTCTACGCCGCCTTGGCGCTCGCGTTCGTGCTATGGAGCATCGTCTTTTCGGTCGCCAACATGCTCCTCAATGGCGTGATCGAGGAGAAATCGAACAAGATCCTCGACACGCTGCTGACCAGCGTTTCGCCGCTGCAAATGCTGATCGGCAAACTGCTTGGCGTTGCTGCCGTCAGCGCGACGCTTTTCCTCTTCTGGGGCGCTTTAGGCGGCACGCTGCTGACGATGGCCGCCGAACGCGCCAGCGACAATATTTTCGGCCAGATAGCCGCCGCCTTCCTCGAACCGCGTTTGCTGGTGGCATTTTTCATCGGCTTCATTGCCGGCTATTTGATGTACGGCTCAATCTTCCTGGCGCTGGGTTCGCTCTGCGAGTCTGTCCAGGAAGCTCAGACTCTGCTCGGTCCGGTCGCGCTCGTGCTCGCTATGCCGATGATGCTGGTCACGCCCGCGCTCGATAATCCGAATGCACCGATCATCGAGATGGCGAGCTGGGTCCCGATCTTCACGCCGTTCCTCATGCTGATCCGCGCGCCGTCGGGCTTGAGCTGGATTGAAATAGCCGGCCAGGGCAGCCTGATGTTCCTGACGGTGCTCTCTCCTCTTCCTCCCCGGGCCGTGTTCGCCGGGGGCGTCGTCGGACAGGTTGGCCTCTCGAACTGGCGACGGAAGCCGAAGGGCTAACGGGGCGATGGGCCCTTAAAAGCCTGCGTCCCCGATAACGTCGTCTATGAGGAACGGCAATTTCCCGGCGACGCCAATGGTTGGCGTTCCGTCGCCGGCGGCGGCGCTCTCTTATCCTTCCCGTCCTACCTTGGTCGCGGGGGGGCGGCGCGGCGCCTGCGCGAAACGCTGTCCGTGGCGCGGACCTTTCTTCCTGCGAAGATGCAGCGAACCGTTCTGGTGTTGTTTGCGTAGCGGTGGGCATCGGCCTGGGGGGCGCAGCGGGAGGCGTGGGGGAGGCAGGCGTGACGCCGCAAGAGACCGAGGGGGGGCGGGGATGGAGCGGGGATTCGCCGCAGCGAGCATCACGGCCACTAACGTCTGCGATCGGCAGGCGACCGCTAAACCGCCCGCCAGCCCATATCGGCTAGCGTGTGGCCTTCGGGATCCTTGAACGCGCGCAACATCAACTCGCGCCCCGGCGCGTCCTGTAACTTCTGCGCTGGATGCAGAAACGCGATGCCCTTGGCTTCCAGCGCACTCTCCGCCGAACTCCAATCGCGGGGCTCAAAATAGAGCACCGCATCGCCACCGATTTGTTGGCCCGGATGGCCTGCGCCAATCATCAACCGCGTCGCGCCGGATTGGAAAAACGTCATGCCGTTGGTTTCGAACAGGACGGGAAAGCCCAGCGTATCGCGATAGAACGCGACCAGCGCACCCGGATCGGCGCTCGCCAGCGCGACCTGACAAATCCCCGTAAGCATCTGCGGTGCTGCGTTCATGGCTCTGATCCTCCCAACATCAAGATAATTAGTTTGACTAACTAATTAAGTCAAGCGAGATTCACGCCAACAATGGCCCGCACAGATTCCCTCGAAGTCGCCACCGCGCTCCACCGGGCTGCCATCCGGCTGCTACGCACCGCCCGCGTCGCAGACGATGAAACCGGCGTGTCGGCGCCCAAGCTCTCGGCCCTCTCCGTGCTCACCTTTGGCGGCCCGCAGAGTTTGAAAAGTCTCGCCAGCGCCGAGCAGGTCACGCCCGCCACGATGTCCAAGCTCGTCAGCGATCTCGAAGCCGATGGCCTCCTCGCCAAACGCGCGGATCGTGAGGACAAGCGTGGCCTCCGCATCGAAGTCACCGCCAAAGGCAGGGCGCTGATGGAGGAGGGCCGTAAGCGCCGACTTGCGCTGCTCAACAAGCGCATCGCTAAACTCACGCGTGAAGAGCGCGCACAGCTAGCGGATGCATCGGCGCTGATGATGCGTCTCGCTGCGGACCAATGAAAAACGCCGCCCGGTGAGGGGCGGCGTTTTCAAATTCCAATCGCTTCAGAGTTTGGCTCTTACCGCGGCTTCGCCGGCGGGCGCGGAAGGAGGCCTTCACGCTGCGCGCGCTTGCGGGCGAGCTTGCGGGCGCGGCGGACAGCTTCCGCACGTTCACGCGCACGCTTTTCGGACGGCTTTTCGTAGTGATTGCGACGCTTCATTTCGCGGAAAGTGCCTTCCCGCTGCATCTTCTTTTTGAGCGCCTTCAACGCCTGATCGACGTTGTTATCGCGAACGAAAATCTGTACCAGGACCTGTCTCCCGTAACCGAATACCAAACACGAAACCGGCCGCCAGCGCTTGTGCGCCACGGCTCCGTTCTGAAGCGAAGGCGGGCTGATAGCAAAAGGCCGCGGGCATGTCCATTGCTGGCGGGCTGCGTCAGGCTTAGCTTTTCCCCATGTCAAACAGCCCGTCAGACCGCTTCCGCACCCGGATTTTGGAGGTTTTCCCGGCCCACGCCGCCCGCGAGGGCTGGACCGACGCGGCCTTTAGGGCGGCTGTGGCCGAGGCGGGGCTGACCGAGGGCGAGGCCATGCTGGCCTGCCCGAAGGGGGCTTTTGACCTTTTCGACGCTTTTGCCGCCCGGGCCGATGCCGCCATGCTTGAGCGCCTTGATGGGCTCGACCTCGCCGCCATGAAGATCCGCCAGCGCGTTCGCGCCGGCGTGCAGGTCCGGCTCGAAGCTCAGCAACCCTACAAAGAAGCCGCTCGCGCCATGACGCGCGCTCTGGCGCATCCGCTTCGCGCGCCTGAGGCAGCGCGTCTCCTCTGGCGCACCGCCGATCACATTTGGCGCGCCCTCGGCGACACCTCGACCGACGGCAATTTCTACTCGAAGCGCGCGATCCTCTCGGGTGTGCTCGCCAGCACCTATGCGCGCTGGTTCAGCGACGAGAGTGAAGACAACGAAGCAACCTGGGCGTTTCTCGATGCGCGCATCGAAAACGTCATGCAGTTCGAGAAGTTCAAAGCGCAGCTGAAGCCCGTCGGCGAAAGCATGCAGAGCGCGCTCGGCGTCGCCGCGCGCTTTCGCTACGGCCGCTGAGCAGCGGCGTAACTATCTTTGAGCGCGCACACGCGAGCTCGCCATGAATACCCA
The DNA here is from genome assembly GCA_016703335.1 of Caulobacteraceae bacterium. Lineage (GTDB taxonomy): Bacteria > Pseudomonadota > Alphaproteobacteria > Caulobacterales > Aquidulcibacteraceae > Vitreimonas. Next base: position 44,188 of record JADJCG010000032.1, read on the forward strand.
CTGCAGCGCTGAAGGCATCGAAACGCACGGGGCGCGGCAGCGCCGGTTCTGCGTGTTTACTGATCGCGGTGTAGCCGCGCTACTGCATTCGGTGCGCTGGCGATTTTTCCCGATGTTTGGTTAGACTAAATTTTCCACCCACTGGCGTCATGCGTCGGCGCATAGTCGCCTCACTCAGGAACCACTGAGGAGGGCGCTTCATGGCAGCAGCTCCGGTACGGTTCATCAACGCAGCGGCTTGGCCGCTGACGATCTGGACCTCTTTGTCTCATTTGGATGACCACCCCGCAGACGATTACGTCGAGCGCACCAGCCCCATTGTCGCGACCGCCGTGGCTTTCTGGCTCTGCTTCATCGCGTTGATCGTGCTCGCCAATCCCACTGTCATGGCCGTCGGCGGCTTGGCGGACGATGGCAGCGAGTTGGTGACGTTCGTGCGCCGCACGCCTGGCGCCATCGTCGGCGTGCTCTGGATCGTCACGCCGGTGCTCTATGCGGTCGGCTTTTGGATGTTCACTTCGCGCGACGAGGCGTTCCCGCGCGCTTAGCTCGACTTGAGCTTCGTCACGTGACCCATCTTGCGGCCGGCGCGCACATCGCGCTTGCCGTAGAGATGGAGCCGCGCTGTTGGATCGGCGGCGAGTTGGGGCCAGGCGTTTGCGTCTTCGCCGATGAGGTTCAGCATTTCGATCGCAGCGATGCGCGTCGTCGGCCCCAGCGGCCAACCCGCGACGGCGCGGATGTGTTGCTCGAACTGCGAGGTAAGGGCGCCTTCGATCGTCCAGTGACCCGAGTTGTGAACGCGCGGCGCCATCTCGTTGGCGATGAGCGAGCCATCCGGCATCACGAAAAACTCGATCGTCAATACGCCCACATAATCGAACGCTTCCAGCACACGCTGCGCGGCGGCTTGCGCTTCGATGCTGGTTGCCTCGCTGACGTTCGCAGGCAACGTCGTGCGCGAAAGAATGCCGCCCGCGTGCTCGTTCTCGTTGAGGTCGTAGAAGGCGATCGTGCCATCCAGACCGCGCGCGGCGATGATCGAAACCTCGCGCTCGAACGCGCAGAAGCCTTCAAGTATGCCCGGCGCACCAAGCTTCGCATACGCGCCTTTGGCGTCAGCTGCTGTCTTGATCCGGATTTGCCCGCGCCCGTCATAACCAAGACGGCGCGTCTTCAGGATCGCAGGCGCGCCGATCTCGAAAATCGCCGCGTCCAAATCGTCTTGTGAGCCTATCGCTTTGAACGGCGGCGTCGCGATGCCCGCGCTCAGGAAGTAGCTCTTCTCGTCAAAGCGATCTTGCGCGATCGCCAGCGCATTTGGCGTGGGCGCGACGCGCGCACCCGCCGCGATCAACGCTTCAGCAGTTTCCGCCGGTACGTTTTCGAATTCAGTCGTGACGACATGAACATGGCGCGCGAAATCCGCCAGCGCCGCGTGATCTTGATAGCTACCGATAGCCGTCTTCGCCGCGACGCGCGACGCCGGGCTGTCCGGTTCATCTGTGAAGATATGAACGTCGAAGCCCAGCTGCGCCGCAGCGATCGCGAGCATGCGGCCGAGTTGGCCCCCGCCTAGAATGCCGATCGTGCTGCCAGGCGGGAGCGGGTTCATACGGGGCTTTCGGATACCGCTTCAGTTTGCGCGGCGCGGAACGCATCGACGCGCGCCGCCAGCGTTGCATCACTCAACGCCAAAATCTGCGCCGCCATGATGCCCGCATTGGATGCGCCAGCCTCACCGATCGCGAGCGTTCCGACCGGCACGCCCTTTGGCATCTGCACGATCGAAAGCAGGCTATCGAGCCCCTTCAAATCCTTGCTCTTCACTGGCACGCCAAGCACCGGCAGCGGCGTCATCGATGCGGCCATGCCGGGGAGGTGGGCCGCGCCGCCTGCGCCGGCGATGATGATCTTCAACCCGCGCCCTTTGGCGCTGGTCGCGTAATCGTAGAGGCGCTTGGGAGTGCGGTGGGCGGAGACGACCTTGGCTTCGTAAGCGACTCCGAGCGCATCGAGCACTTCGGCGGCTGCCTTCATCGTGTCCCAGTCGGACTTCGACCCCATAATGAGGCCGACTTGTGGGGTAGCCATGTTTCGGCTGCTCCTAAAAAACGGCCCAGTAAATGAAGCCGTGCGCGGCGTCCAGTCCGCTCAGCCAGGCAGTTAAGGCGGCTTTTACCTCAAGGGCGCATCCCTGTGGGTAAAGATGCTGTTCAGACGCTCAAAACTCGCAAGCGAAACGAGCCAAGTCCTGCAAGGGCTGGGGCTCAATGCGCGCGACGTTTCCGAGGCTGGAATCGCAGCTCTGGAGCGACTCACCGCCGAGTTGGCGGAGCTAAAAGAGAAGCTGGAGGCCGCCGAAGCGTTGGCCGACCGCGATACGCTCGCGCCCGTCTTCAACCGCCGCGCCTTCCTGCGTGAACTCCACCGGACCATGTCCGAGGTCGAGCGCTATAAGAATCCGGCCGCCGTCATCTACATCGACCTCGACGGCTTCAAAGCCGTCAATGACGAGTACGGCCACTCAGCCGGCGATGCGATCCTCCGCCATGTCGGCATGCTGCTGAGCGACAGTGTCCGCGAAAGCGATGTCGTTGGCCGTCTCGGCGGCGATGAATTCGGCGTGATCCTCAATCGCGCCACTGCAGCTGAAGCCGCGACCAAAGCGCAAGCGCTCAACGACAAGATCAACACCAGCGCAATCCTGTACGCCGGCGTCCCGCATCGCATCCGCGCCTCAGTCGGCGTGCACCCGATCGCGCTTGCCGAAGATCCCGAGACCGCACTCGCCCGCGCGGACGAGGCCATGTACGCCGAAAAGCACGCTCGTCGTGCTCAAGGCCAGGCCTTCGCCGGCTTCTGATCGCCCCTGAAATGCCACGATCCCGGGGCGTCTTGCCGCGCGAGGGGAGATCACATGATTGCGCGCGTGTTGTTGGCGGCGGGCGTCGCCGTACCTGCGTTTTGGATCGGCTCGCAGCTCGCGGGCATGGCGCTCAATCCCAGCTTCGATATCGCGACGCAGCAACCGAGTGAGCTCGGCTGTTGTGATGCCCATCTGCCAATCATCGCCAATATCGGTTTTCTCGCGACGGGCGCATGTGGCGTACTCGGCGGCGTCGGCCTTGCGCTCGGCTTACGCAAGCTCGGGGGCAACATCATTCTCGCGGGACTCGCTGGCCTCGGCATGATGCTATTCGGCATCGCCATGACGATGAGCGGTCTGTTCCCGCTCCCAAACCCGCTGCACTACGGCTTCGGCTTATTTCCAGCTGGACTGCTCGCGCCACTATTCGGCGCGATGGCACTAAAGAACGGCGGCGCAGCACGCTGGATCGTCCTGACCGCCTTTGTGTTCAGTGCAATTGTCGTTGCGCTTATGTTCGGCGTTGGCGGCATCGTGACCGAAAGCAATCTCGGCTACTTCTCACGCGTCGTCGCGCTCATCGCATTTCCGGCGATGGCGTTCCTATGCTGGGCCGTAAGCAGCCGACTTACAGCCGAACGCTGATCGCTAGCGCGCCGAAGTCTTGGCGCGTCGGTTGCGTTTCAAGCTCTTCCGTGCGCCACACATAGGTGTACGCGAGCCGCCACGAACCAGCGCTCACAGCAAAGCCAGTCTGGAAGTCCGCGACGTAAGGATTGCGCTCGACCGAGGCGCTGTCCTCGAACGTGTTGCCATCGAGGAAGAGATTGCGCGCTACCGCACGGCCTTCGACGCCAGCGAAAACTTGCCACGAGAGTGGCCCGCCGGAAAAATGCTCGACGCCGGCGAGCGAGGGGCGCACGCGCGGCGGCCCGTAATCGTTATCCAGCCGCCAGCCGACGCGACAGCTGCGCCAACGCGCGCTTCGGTGCGCAACGTGCCGAGTGTGACGCCTGCGCTCGGCGTCAGATCAAACTCCAGCCCGCCAATGTCCGTCGAAAGCTGCGCCCACGGCGGTCGCCAGCGGCGATCAAACGAAACAGCGAACGCGAACTCATCATGCAGTTGGCTATCCCAGCCCAGCGGCTGCGGTGCGCCCAAGATTTGGTGGATGCCACTCTGCGCTTCTTCGCCAAGCGCGGAGGGGCCAGTCATGCCAAACTCAAGCTCGTACGTATCAAGATAGCGCGGTTCAGCCCGCCTTCGCGGTCCTCTTCGGCGCCGACCATGATCTGCATGTAAAGCCAACCGGCATACGGGTGTTGATCCGGCGGCGCTGGCACGGCGCCAATATCTTCGGGCGTGAAGATCGATTGCCCGATCGCAATGCCCCAAAAATCGGGATCGCTGCCGGAGAGCGCGTTCGTCAATCCGCGTGTCGGCGCCAGGAAGCCTGGCACTTCATCGACCTGGCTCACATAAGCGAGCTTGATGCCGGACGTGTAGTTCCGGTCAGCGCCCGAAGAGAGGCTGTCGTTCTCGACCGCGATAGAGAAGACGCCGCTATTGCCCGCTTCTGCATCTTGCGCGAGGGCCGTACCCGGCGACATCGCAGCTAGCAGCGCCGCACCGCCAAGCAAATGCTTCAAGCGATGATGTCCGGCATCAGCCGATCCTCGATCCATTTAATCTGGTCCCTCAACACGAGCTTGCGCTTCTTAAGGCGCGCCAGCTGCAGCGCATCCCCACCGCTCTGCTCTTGAAGAGCAAAAATGGCGGAGTCGAGGGCGCGATGCTCCTCGCGATACTCCAGAAGCCGCGCCTTAAGCGCGCGCCTTTCTGGCGTGTCGTTAATGTCGAAGCCGGTTCCGTCTTCGGAATCCATGAGCAAGCGTTCCGCGGTTCCACACGCAGCCCCGTGTGCGCGCGAATTTTCAGATAAGACACGCCTCTCGGGCGCTGTAAAGCGGCGGACGCCCGCGAAATTTTCGGTCAGAATCAGGCGGCAATAAGAAAGTTTATTTTTGTTGATGATGTAAGGAGACAACACAAAAAAAGCGGAGCATCCTCGGACTCGCCCAAGCTAGAGGAGGCGCCTTAATGGCTATCGAGCAGCGGCTGCGCGAACTGGACGCGCGCCATCGGGATCTCGACATCATCATAAAAAGCGAAGCCCAGCATCCTTCCGTAGATGCGACGCGGCTCGGCGATGAAACGCCAAAAACTCAAACTAAAAGAAGAAATCGAAACGCTCCGACACGGTCCCGGGCACAATTAGCGCGAACCGCGCATGATCAGCCGGCGGCGCTCAATGCCAGTACGCAGTTGAGCGCGCGCCACTGCTAATTCTAGGCTCTCGCTTCAACGCGCCGCCACGGTCCCCGCATCGACGAGCGCGATATAACGGCCATACCCTTGCGCTTCCATTTGCGCGCGCGGGATGAAGCGGATCGCACAGCTATTTACGCAGAACCGCTGACCGCCCGAACCGCGCGGCCCGTCATCGAACACGTGGCCCAAGTGACCGAATTTCGATCCGGCGCATGCCCATCGTGTAGTCTCGCGCATGACAATGTTGTTCGGATCCACCGGGCGCGTGAAGCTCGGCCAGCCTGAGCCACTGTCAAACTTGTCGGTCGAGACGAACAGCGCTTCGCCGGTGCGCGCCTCAACGTAGAGGCCGGCCTCGTGGTTGTTCCAATACTGGTTGTCAAACGCCCGCTCGGTGCCGTTGTTGTCCATCACCCAATCGCGCAACCGCTCCAGTGCGTCAGGCGAACGTTCGGTTTGCTCGGCGGTGGCGGGCGCATTGCGTTGCTGGGCGTAGGCGTAAACACCCGCGCCGCTGGCAAGGATAGTAATAGCAGCGAGGAGGGCGGGGAACAGTTTCATGAGGCTTGGTTCCAGGTTCGAAGCTTATGCGGCTGACCTTTCGCGTCGGTTGCTTGAAACCGCGGCGCGGTTTCGGTCGTATAGAGCAGCATGATCCGTCGCGCCTTTCTCGCAAGCCTGTTGTTCCTGGTCGCCGCTTGTTCGGCGGAGCCGTCCTCCGCCCAGCAACCTCGCCAAGCGCCACTGCCGTCCGGTCAGCAGGAGGCCGTTTTCGCTGGCGGTTGCTTCTGGTGCATGGAGCACGACATGGGCGCGCTGCCCGGCGTCACCTCCGTGATGAGCGGCTACACCGGCGGCCGCAACGCAAACCCAACGTACGAAAACACACGGGCCACTTTGAAGCCGTGCGCGTGCGTTTCGATCCAAGCGTGATCACATACCGCCAGCTGGTTGATCGCTACTGGCAGTTCACTGACCCCACCGATAACGGCGGCCAGTTCTGCGATCGTGGCTCAAGCTATCGCCCTGCCATCTTCGTCACACCTGCACAACGCGCCGACGCCGAAGCCAGCAAAGCTGCGATCGTCGCAGGTGGCCGCGTAAACGGCCAAGTCATCACGCCGATCCTCGATCTCGGCCCGTTCACCGAAGCCGAAGAATACCACCGCGACTACGCGCGCCGAAATCCCGCGCACTACGCCGCGTACCGCACAGGGTGCGGCCGCGACGCGCGCTTACGGGCAGTGTGGCGGCGTTAGCCTTCGTCGCTCGACGCCGGCTCTTGCTCGTACGTCTCGCTCGGCACCGTTTCCTGAGCTGACTTCAGCGTTTTCGATTCGGCCTTAGCGTTGCGCTTGTCAGCACGCGCCTTCGCGGCCGCTGCATCTGACACCACAGCGTCGAGCTCGATCTGGCTGCAGAGGCCGATCGTCACCGGATCGACCGGCTTGATCTGCGAGCTGTTCCAGTGCGCGCGGCTGCGGACTTGTTCGATGGTGGCTTTCGTCGTACCGATCAGCTTCACGATCTTGGAGTCCGGCACTTCCGGGTGGTTCTTCAAGAACCAGTTGATGGCGTCCGGGCGATCTTGGCGGCGGGCGATCGGCGTATAACGTGCGCCCTTCTTCTTCACTTGCGGCAGGTCGATACGCTTCTGCTCAAGCGGCTTCAGGACATAGCTCTCTTCGCCTTCGCCCTTGGCGATCTCTTCGCGCGAGAGAAAGCCGCCCGCGATCGGGTCAACGCCGCGGATACCTTTGGCGACGTCTTCATTGGCAATGCCCTGAACTTCGAGCGGGTGCAGGCCGGTGAAATCGGCGACCTGTTTGAAGGTCAGTGAGGTGTTTTCAATGAGCCAGACGGCGGTCGCCTTCGGCATCAGCACGTTCGAGGTCATGGGGGAGGCTCCAGATACGCAAAAGCGCCCGGCGTCGTCGCCAGGCGCTAGCCATGTGGTGCAACGGGCTGACGCATCCGGGCGCGGACGAAGTCAGTTGAGGGGCGATATAGCGCCGGGGTTGGCGGAAGGGAAGGTGAGATTCGGATGACGGCAGTGAGAAATCACACTTAACTGCGCCGTGTGGGTCCAAGGGGGATGTGATGCTGCGCCGAACAATACTTGCCGCTTTAGCCGCGCTTTCGCTTGCCGCGTGCGCCTCGACGCAAAGCGCCCCGCGCTACGACGTTATTATCGCCAACGGCACAGTCTATGACGGCTCCGGTGGCGCGCCCCTGCGTGCGGACCTTGGCATCACCGGCGAGCGCATCAGCGCCATCGGCAACCTCGCCGGCGTGCCCGCAGGCCAGCGCATTGACGCCACCGGCATGGCCGTCGCGCCGGGCTTCATCAACATGCTCTCTTGGTCGACGGAGTCGCTGATCGAGGATGGGCTATCGCAGAGCGACATCCGCCAAGGCGTGACGCTCGAAGTTATGGGCGAAGGTTGGTCGATGGGCCCGATCAACGACGCGATGCGCGCCGACATGATCCGCCAACAAAGCTACATTCAGTTCGATCCGGCCTGGACGACGCTCGGCGAATACATGGATCACATGGTCGAGCGCGGCATCACGCCGAACATCGCGAGCTATGTTGGCGCGACGACCGCACGCATCCACGTGCTCGGCGAAGCCGATCGCGCCCCGAACGCACAAGAGCTGGCGCAGATGCAGGACCTCGTCCGCCAAGCCATGCGCGAAGGCGCTCTCGGCGTCGGCTCATCTTTGATCTATGCGCCCGCCGCTTATGCGCAAACCGATGAACTGATCGCGCTGACAGCCGCCGCTGCCGAATTCAATGGCGGCTACATCTCTCACATGCGCTCCGAGGGGGATCGCTACCTTGAAGCCATCGACGAACTCGTCGCGATCGGCCGCGCAACCGGTGCGCGCGTACAAATGTATCACATGAAGCCCGCTGGCGAGGGGAATTGGGGCCTCTCCGAGCCCGGCCTCGCGCGCCTCAACGCAGCCCGCGCCGAAGGCATCGACGTCACTGCAAATGTCTACACCTATCTCGCTGGCGCCACTGGGCTCGACGCTTCAATGCCGCCGTGGGTGCAAGAGGGTGGTCACGATGCATGGGTGGCGCGCCTGCGCGACCCGGCGATCCGCGCGCGCGTGCTGCGCGAGATGCGCGCGCCGGCGCAAGGATGGGAAAACCTTTATCAACTCACGCGCGGCCCGCAGGACGTCATCCTCATCGGCTTTCGCAATCCGGAGTTGCGCGGTTACACCGGCCAAACCTTGGCGCAAGTCGCCGCCGCACGCGGCACGAGCCCGGAAGATACGATCATCGATCTCGTCATCGCCGACAATTCGCGCGTCGATACGGCCTACGTGCTGATGAGCGAAGAAAATCTCGAACGCAATTTGCGTTGGCCTTATACGATGCTTGGCTCGGACGCAGGCTCGATGGCGCCCGAAGGCGCGTTCCTCCAATTCAATCCGCATCCGCGCGCCTACGGCAACGTTGCGCGCTTCTTGGGCCGCTACGTCCGCGAGCGCCAAGTCATGCCGCTAGAAGAGGCAATCCGCCGTCTGACATCATTGCCCGCGCAATCGATCGCCATCCGCGACCGCGGCTCACTACGAGCTGGCTACTTCGCCGATGTCGTCATCTTCGATCCTGCGACCATCGCCGATCACTCCACTTTCGAAAATCCTCATGCTTATTCAACCGGCGTCCGCGATGTGTTCGTCAATGGCGAGCAAGTGCTTCGCAACGGCGAGCACACTGGCGCGCGCCCAGGCCAAGTGGTTCGCGGTCCAGGTTGGACAGGGTGGGACGCCGAATGAGTTGTTCTTTTCACCGTTTGGCCTAATCCTAGGCCTTGCCATCGCTTCGGTGATTTGCGGCCTTCGCGCTCGCGCGGAACTCTCGCTCCACGCCACCGTTCTTTTCGAAAGGAGAGTTCCATGGCCGAACCGCGCCAACCCGACAGCCACAAGAACGCCCAGACCGGCGTGAAACCAGGCTCCACCCCGAGCACGCCCGGGCCCAAAGGCGATCGTCCCGTGCCGGAGGAAGATGTCTTCGGCGGCGCCGAACGCGTCCGCAAAGGCAAAGACGTCAGTTCGCCGAACGCTAAGCCCTAAAGCTGGTGACGTCGCCCTTCGACAAGCTCAGGATGACGCGGCTTCGAGGCGCCGATGTAAGAATGGCGTCATGCTGAGCCGGTCGAAGCACGACGCCACGCACCAATCTCTAATTCGTCAGCACAATCTTCCCGGCATGCGCACCGCCGCTGAGCCGCGCGTGCGCTTGCTCTGCTTCGTTCAGCGTAAACGTTGAATCGATCACCGGCTTCACGCGCCCCGCCGCGATCCATGGCCAAACATTGCGCTCGACCTGCGCAGCGATCCGCGCTTTTTCCTCAATGCTCCGCGAGCGCAGCGTTGAGCCGCTCAGCGACAACCGCTTCAGCATCATCCGCATCAAATTGAGCTGCACCGTCGGCCCCTGCAGAAACGCGATCATCACGACCCGTCCCTGATCTTTCAGAACGTCCAAATTCTTCTGCACATACGGCCCGCCGACCATATCGAGAACCACATCCGCGCCTCCCGCATCGCGCACCACGGCTTCCCAATCCTCGGTGCGATAATTAATGCCGCGATCGGCGCCGAGCTTCTCGCAGAGCTTTACCTTCTCCGCGTCGCCCGCCGTTGCCAGCACGCGCGCGCCATGCGCCTTAGCCATCTGGATCGCCGTTGTGCCAATGCCGGAGGCGCCGCCGTGCACCAGCAGCGTTTCGCCTTGCTTCAGGGCGCCGCCTTCGAACACGTTGGCCCACACAGTAAACACTGTCTCCGGCAACGCCGCCGCCTCAACCATCGAAAGCCCAGCAGGGATCGGCAGCGCCGCGCCTTCATGCGCCGTCGCGTATTCCGCGTAGCCGCCGCCCGCGAGCAGCGACGTAACCTTGTCGCCGACACGCCAGCGCGTAACCCCATGGCCGACTTCGACCACTTCGCCCGCCACCTCTAACCCCAGCACGGGTGAAGCCCCCGGCGGGGGCGGGTAGAGCCCGGCGCGCTGCACAAGGTCCGGCCGGTTCACGCCTGCCGCCTCGACGCGGATCAAAATCTCATGGTCGCCCGCCTTCGGCACATCGTCAGTGACCAAGGAAAGCGGCTTGTCCGGCGCGTGAAAAACTCTGCGCATCGTTGACGGCTTAAGCACGCGCGCCTCCCTTCAACTTGAGATCAGTTGGGATTATACTGGGGTCAGAGGAGATTGGCACATGATCGAAGACGATCCGTTCGCGCCGCCTGCCAAAAAGGCGGTTCCGCTGCAGCAGCAATTGGAGGTCGCCTCGATCGATGAGCTTGAGGTCCGCATTCAGAAGCTGAAGGCTGAGATCGCACAGTGCGAGGAGGCGATCACAAAGAAGCGGGCACAGCGCGCGGCGGCGGATTCCGTGTTCGGATCGCGCCCGTCTTAACCCATTGCGGTTCGGTATCGACTATGACCGGCCCGCGCCTTGCGACCTTCAAAGCCTCATGACCGATAAGAACCAAACTTCTCCTAAAACGGTGTCCTACGACGCCAAACGGGCGACTGACTTCGCCCGGTCGGAGCTTTTCGAGCGCACGTTTAAGGAAGGCATGGCGATGGTTGAGGAAACCGCCGCCTACCTCGATGGCCCAGGCCGCGCCGCTTCCAAGCGCCTCTCACGCGCCGCCGCGCTCGCTTATGCGGGCGAGAGCATGCGCCTGACGACACGCCTCATGCAGGTCGCTTCGTGGTTGCTGGTGCAGCGCGCAGTGCGCGACGGCGAGATCCAGTTGGCGGAAGCGTCCAGCGAAAAGTACCGCCTGATCTCGCGCGAGCCGCAGCCGAGCTCACAGTTCGCCGGCAGCGATGAGCTTCCGGAAGCACTGAAGAGCCTCATCATCCGCGGCGGCGCCATTTACGAACGCGTCCGCCGTCTCGACGAGACGATGTACGAAGCTGACAACCAAGCGCCGCCTAACGCCGTTGGTAACCAAATGGCGCGCCTGACAGAGGCCTTCGCCCGCTAAGCACGACGCTTGGGGTAGGCCGAGCTTGGCGTGCGCGCGCCGTCGATGTCGTTCTTGATCAAAGGGCACGTGGTCGCGAGCGCCTTGAATTTACACTAGCGCCGAACAGCAGAAAGCGGCCCGGGCGGCGGGCCGCTTTCACTTGGTTAGCTGAGGCCGCTGAGCGGGGGGGCTAGTAGCAGCCTCGCAAATACAACGGCGCGCTCCCGTAACCGTTCCGACAGCGCTTGTGAGTATCGCAAAACGAAAAGGGCGCCGGATTGCTCCAGCGCCCTTGAACTTGTCAGCTCGAAGGAAGGCTCAGCCTTCCTTCTTCTTCATGAAGCCACCGAACTTGTCGTTGAAGCGCGACACGCGGCCGCCGCGGTCGAGCAAAGTTTGGTTGCCGCCGGTCCAGGCCGGGTGCGACTTCGGATCGATATCCAGCGCGAGCGCCGCGCCGTCTTCGCCGTAGGTCGAACGGGTCTTGAACGTCGAGCCATCGGTCATGGTGACCGTGATGAAGTGGTAATCGGGATGGCCTTCGGCTTTCATGACCCAGAATCCTGCGCGCCCCCATGCCGGGGGAGAAAATTGGAAGCGGGGCTGATAGCCTAAAGGTCTCTAGGGGGCAAGGGACCGTCTGACCCATGATGTGGTTCGTGATCTGCGGAGCCATCAGCGCAGCCGTGGTAGCCTGGGCCAAGCGGCTCGAACGTCAGACGCAGGTAGCGGCCGAAGCCCGCCGCAGGCGGCGTAAGACTTGGCGTTGGCGCTACGAAGCCTCGCCGGAACAGAGAGAAGACCAAGTATGATTTGGCTGATTTTGGCGGGTTTGAGTGGGACCGTGGTCGTCGCGGTGGCTGCCTGGGCTCGCGGAGAGCGCAAGAAGGCCGAAACCGAAGCGGCGGCCCGCCGCGAGCGCGCGCGCCTCCAGATCGAGGAAACCCAGCTCTTGGCCAAGCTCAACCGAGATAAGGCCGAGTAGTGTCGGCGGCTGGCTACTCAGGCACGCCGCTCACCAAGAAGCTCGGCTTCAAGCCGGGCGAGCCTTTATGGGCATCCGGCATGCCGGCGTCGGTCAAGAAGGTGATCGATAAGGAAGCCGCGCCGCGCTACCTCGCGCGCCCCACCAAAGTGCTCGCCGCCGCGCACATCTTCCACACCAGCGCCGCCAAGCTTGAAGCTGAACTCGAAGGCCTGCGCACCAAGCTCACGCCCGACGGCATGATCTGGGTGTCGTGGCCGAAGAAGGCGGCGAAGGTCGAGACCGACATCACCGAAGACACGATCCGCAAAGTCGCACTGCCCATGGGCTACGTGGACGTGAAAGTCTGCGCCGTCGATGAAACCTGGTCCGGCCTCAAACTCGTGATCCGCAAAGCGCTACGCTGACGCCGCGCCCTCCGCCGCGGCCTTCGGAGTCTTCACCGGCGGCGCTTCAGGCACGGCGCGCAAGAGCAGCGGGTTGAGCGCGATCGAGACGATCGCAGCCGCCAGGATGAGATTATATGTCTCGCGCGACATCACTTCGAGCTGCAACCCAAGTCCAGAAAGCACAAACGAGAACTCACCAATCTGCGCGAGGCCCAGCGCCACGAGTAAGCTGGCGCGCGCAGGCTGCTTCAAGAAGCGCATCATCACGTAGGCAAGGACGCCTTTGCCGAGAATGACCACGGCAATGATCGCGGCCACCGCGACCGGCTCGCGCAGCAACACGCCAGGATCGAACAGCATCCCGACGGCAACAAAGAAAAGCACCGCGAACGTGTCGCGCAGCGGCAGCGAGTCCTCCGCCACCTTGTGCGAGAATCGCGACCCATTCAGCGCCAGCCCGCCCAGGAAAGCCCCGAGCGCGAAGCTCGCGCCAAACCAGAAGTACGCAGCCCACGCGACGCCGAGCGCCAGCGACAAAGTTCCCAACGACAACAGCTCGCGCGACTTGGCGTGCGCGACTTGAACGATGAGCCACGGGAAAAAGCGTCCGCCGACCACCAGCATCAACGCAATGAACCCCGCGATCTTCGCGAACGTAATGCCGAGCGCTCCCAACATTGTCCAAACCGAGACGCCGGAATTCTCCGTCGAGACCGCACCAACGATCGCGGGCAGCACGACAATCGCGAGCACGATCAGCAAGTCTTCGATCAAGAGCCAGGAAATGCCGATCCGGCCTTCCTCGGTCTTGAGCGCCCGTTTGTCCTCGAGCGCGCGCAAGAACACGATGGTGCTGGCGATTGAGAGTGATGCGCCCAGCACAAAGCTCTCGACATGCGGCATGCCCAGCGCCAGCCCCGCGCCGTAGCCCAGCGCGCCAGCCGCCAGCGTGTGCACCACAGAGCCGGGCACCGCGATCCAGCGGACCGACCAAATGTCTTCGATCGAGATTTTGAGTCCGACCCCGAACATCAGCAAAATGACGCCGATCTCGGAAAGCTGGAGCGCGAACTCGGTGTTTCCGGTGAAGCCCGGCGTATGCGGTCCGACCGCGAGGCCCGCGAGCAAATAGCCGACGATCGGTGAGAGTCGGATGCGAGAGGCGATGAACCCGAGGACGAACGCCAGCACGATCGCGGCCACCAGGGTCGTGATCAGTGCGTACTTATCTTCCATTCGGCCTCGGCTCCCTCCGTGTGACCCATAACGCACACTGGCGCCTCCGCACGCAAGGCGAGCCGAAGATTTTGTAATCCTCGCGGAACACCAGCACCCCGCGCCACGTTTTTGCCTCATCGGATGGGACCGACCGGGCTGATCAACATGGCTTACGACGCTTCACTGAACTCCGACGTAGCCGTGGCGCCCGCCGCTTTCCGTCGTGACGAACGTTTCGCGGTTCTCTTCGGCGGCGCAGCTGTCGGTATCGCCGCCGGCTTTGGCATCGCCATGGCGCTCGGCCGCACCGGCGACTGGGCGATGTTCGCCGCCATTCCGTTGTTGCTGATCGCTTCTTATTTCGCTGTCGCGACGTTGCGCGACGCTGTTGATCGGCGCGCTATCGGATGTTCGATCGCAGCCGCGATGGTTGCGCTCTCGCTGCTCGCTTGGCCGGCCATGGCCATTCTCTATCCGATGTCCGCGCCGCAATTTTGGATCGCGCCAGCCGCTGGCATGACGTCGATGGTGTTGCTGGCCTCGTGCTGGGGCGGCACCCAAGGCGCATCGTACCGGCTGATGGGCGAGGCGGCTTCGCTCTGCATCATCGTCGGCTTGCTTGGCTTCAACACCCTGATGCGCTAGGCGGCGGGATGCGCGTGTTCTGATCGGTCACGGCCCCCCCCCCCAAAGCAAAGCACGGTTGTCGATGGCTAAGCCATCGGCAGCCGTATCGCGATAGCGCGCTGAGCGCGCGAGCAATGTTGTGCGTGCTCTCGCGTGCAGCTCAGAGCCCGACTTGGGCCAAGGCTTTCGCTTGCCGTTGTTCGAGCGCTGCCGGCGAGAAGCCCTCGACGCTCTCCGCGAACATGCGTCCGAAATTGAGTTCCGCGCGCAAGTGCAGGAACGCCGCGCCCAATCCAATCGCCGCGCGATCCATAAACACGAACTCGCGCGGGATAAGCACCGGCCCGAGCGTCTTCAGCCGCTTGCGCACCTCGAACGCCTCGCGCCGTCCATATTCCGCCGGCGGCACATTATCGGCGATCGTGCGCACGCGATCTTCGAGCAGTGGGCCATAGATAAAGCGCGCCCACATCGTCAGCGCCTCGATCAATTCCTTGTTGAGGTTCTTAAAGCCCCAAATTTCATACGAGTGCGCAATTTGCGCCATGTCCTCGGCTTTGAGGCCGCGCCAAAGCCCGACGACGCCTTCCAAAAACCGCGACGGAAATATCCGCACGCAGCCAAAGTCCAAAAGCTGCAAGCCTTCAGCATTCTCAGTCAGCGCGTAATTGCCCAGATGCGGATCGCCGTGGATGACGCCGTAATGCGTCATCGGTCCCCACCAGGCTTTGAACAGCAACTCGGCGATGCGGTTTCGCGTCTCTTGCGGCTCATCGAGCCAATGCATCAGCCCGCGCCCCTCGAGCCACGTCATGGTTAGCAAACGCTTGCTTGAAAGCTCTTCCAGCGGCGCCGGCGTTTGGATGCGCGGCTCACCCGCAAGCATTAGCGCGAACAGCCGCATCTGCTTCAGCTCGCGCTCGTAATCCAATTCCTCGCGCAACCGCTCGCCAACTTCGAGGATCGCCTCCGGATGAATCGATTGAGCCATCCATATTCTTGAACAGCCCAAGCAACGTCTTCAGCTGACCAAGGTCAGCCTCAACCGCGCTCGCCATGTCCGGATACTGAAGCTTGCACGCGAGCTTGCGCCCATCATGCGCCGTCGCGCGGTGCACTTGGCCCAACGATGCCGCCGCCGCCGCCTCACGCTCAAAGCTCGTAAACTTGGTTTCCCAATCTTCACCAAGTTCGGCACGCATGCGCCGTTGCACAAACGGCCAGCCCATTGCCGGCGCATGCGCCTGCAGTTTGCGAAATTCTTCCGCGTAAGCTTGGGGGAGGAGATCAGGAATTGTTGAAAGCAGCTGTGCTACTTTCATCAACGGGCCTTTGGAGCGGC
The DNA here is from genome assembly GCA_016703335.1 of Caulobacteraceae bacterium. GTDB lineage: Bacteria > Pseudomonadota > Alphaproteobacteria > Caulobacterales > Aquidulcibacteraceae > Vitreimonas. The sequence continues at coordinate 59,958 of JADJCG010000032.1, forward strand.
CCAAAGCTTGGCGCAACACCGCGCGAGCGCTTGTTGATCGGCGCCCGTCACGCGCGCCGCCACGGCGCCCGATAAATTAGCGCCAACGCTTGCTACGCGCCCGATGCGCGCGGTGATGCGGTTGCGTTCCGGGTCTTTGGCGTCGCTCATGCGCGGGGGATCGTGGTGAACACAGCGTTTATGTAATGCCTACGAGGCCTTACGATAATCGCGTTTCGGTGTGCCATTTTAACGCGACCTGAACGTCTCATCCGTATGGTCCCACCAACGATCAGCGTTTCCATCAGAGAAACGCGGCGAAACGTGGTGGTGGTACATGGGAAAGACGATCCTGATCGTCGATGACGATCCGGCGCAGCGTCGTCTGTTGCAGGCGGCCGTAGAGCGCAATGGCTTTCTAACACGTGCGGCTGAGAACGGCGCCCAAGCGGTTGCCGCCGTCGATACGCACGCGGACATCGATATCGTGCTGCTGGACCTGATCATGCCGGGCATGACGGGCCAGGAAGCCCTGAAAGAAATTCGTCAACGCCGCGGCGATCTGCCGGCGATCGTGCTCACCGCTTCGGGCGGCATCGACACGGTCGTGCAAGCGATGCAAGCGGGCGCGAGCGACTTCTTCGTGAAGCCGGCTTCGCCAGAGCGAATCATGGTCTCGATCCGCAACGCGCTTGAGATGTCGAACCTGAAGACCGAAGTCGTGCGCATGAAGAAGCGCAACGCCGGTCAGATGTCGTTTGACGACATGGTCGCCAATGCGCCGGTGATGGCGCCGGTTGTTCGTATGGGCAAGCGCGCGGCTGCTTCCAACATTCCGGTGCTGATCACCGGCGAAAGCGGTGTCGGCAAGGAATTGCTGGCGCGTGCGATCCAAGGCGCTTCGTGAGCGCGCGGGCCGTCCGTTCGTGACGGTGAACTGTGGCGCGATCCCGGAGAACCTGGTTGAGTCCATTCTGTTCGGCCACGTGAAGGGCAGCTTCACCGGCGCGACCGACAACCACGCTGGCAAGTTCGTTGAAGCTAACGGCGGCACGCTATTCCTCGACGAAGTCGGCGAACTGCCGCTCGACACGCAGGTAAAATTGCTGCGCGTGCTGCAAGAAGGCGAAGTCGATCCCGTCGGCGGCAAGCGCCCGACGAAGGTCGATGTCCGCATCATCAGCGCGACCAACAAAGATCTCGCCAAGCTCGTTGCCGACAACGCCTTCCGCGAAGACCTCTATTATCGCCTCAACGTGTTCCCCATCGAAGCGCCGCCGCTGCGCGATCGTAAGGAAGACCTGACGACGCTCGTTCAACGCTTCATCGCCCGCTTCAACGCGGAGGAGGGCCGCACTGTGCGCGGCGCTTCGCCGGCGACGATGCAGATGCTGATGAACTTCGATTGGCCGGGCAACGTCCGCCAGCTCGAAAACAGCGTCTTCCGCGCGGTCATCCTCTGCGAAGGCGATATGCTGGAGCCGGAAGACTTCCCGCAGATCTCGGGCCTGAAGCCGCTCGTTGCCGCAAACGACGCGCTGCCGCTCGAAGTGCCGGTCCCGGCCAACGATCACCACGTCACGGCTGCGCACGTCGCGTTCCAAGAAGTGATGACCGCCGCCGGTGAAGTCTCGCCCACAACCTGTCGCGGTGTTCGACGGTGAAGGTCATCTGCGTCAGCTCGAACAAATCGAGCGCGACCTCATCGAACTCGCCATTGACCACTACGCCGGTCACATGTCTGAAGTGGCGCGCCGCTTGGGCATCGGCCGCTCGACGCTCTATCGCAAACTGCGCGAATACGGCCTCGAAGAGAAAGCCGTCGCGGAAGGCTAAGGAAATAAGCGATGACGTTGCTGCTGATACTCGCAAGCATCAACGTCATCGCTTTCATCGCGTTCGGTTGGGATAAGCGCCTCGCCGAAACCCACCAACGCCGCATCCCCGAACGCACGCTGCTCGCGCTAGCACTCTTCGGGGGCGCACTCGGCGCGTTGATCGGCCAACAAGTCTTCCGCCACAAAACCCAAAAACAGCCGTTCCGCACGCTGCTGTGGCTCTGCGCGTTGGCGAACGTCGTAGCTGCGGTGCTGTGGCTCACGCCAGATCTGCGCGCGAGCCTCTTCGGCTAATCCTCATCCCGCACACGTGGCGGCGGGCGGTTCTTCCAGCCAAGCGGCTTCTTCGTCGTCATGCCTTTGCGCTTCTTGCCGCGCGCTTTCGCGGCGATCTCTTTCAGCTTCACTGTCTGCAGCGAGGACAGCGCATCATCCTTGCGCCCTTTGCTGAGATCATTGAACGCGCTGCCGTACTTCTCCAGCCGCTTGTCGACCTCGGTGAGAAACTCATTTTCCCATTCCGAATAATCGACCGCGCCTTCGCCGGGCTTCACTTCGCCGGTTTCAGGATCGATCGTCTCCGGCGCGCTGCCCTTGGCGGCGAGCTTGCGGATGATCCGCAGCGCCTTGCGCGTTTGCTTGGGATCGACGTGCGGGGCATTGGCCTCCGCGGCTAGCTAACATCGGAGCCCTGGCCTGTCGAAGGGCGCGCTACGCGCGCACTGCCCCGGCCTTCGACACGCTCAGGACCTCGGGAGACCTAAATCTCGCCCAGTGCGTGCAGATACAGCTCGCGGATCTGCTCTTGCTCTTCGCGCTCTTGGCGGTCCTGTTTGCGGATGCGCACGACTTGGCGAAGCACCTTGGTGTCGAAGCCGAGCGCCTTGGCTTCGGCGTAGGTCTCCTTGATGTCGTCGCCGATCGACTTCTTCTCTTCCTCGAGACGCTCAATACGCGCGACGAGCTGGCGCAATTTTTCCTGCGCGCTCTGCGTCAGCGATTGCGTCGCGACTACGTTGTCGGTTCCACCAAAGTCCGCCATCTGCCCACCTATTCGTTTCGAGAATCGAATCGTTAAATGAGGTTAGTCCCCGACGGGCGCCGACGTCATCTCGTTGACACGCCGAATCGCGGCGATGATCAGATCTGTCCTCAGCCGATGCGGCATATGTCCGGTATCCGGTGCGATCACGAGTTCCGCAGCAGGCATATCCACAGCCAGCGCGCGCGCGTGGCGCTTTGGCGAGACGATCTGGTCCTTCTCGGCGGTGATGATGATCGTCGGTGTGAATAAGTCCGCGTAGCGCGGTTGCTGCGCGGCGAATTCGACGTTGGAGGCGACAACATCGAACGCGCTCGCGCGAAATGCGCGCGGCCGGAACACCATCGGCACGCCGGCTTCTTCGAGATAATTCACCGGCACAGGCGCGGGCCAAAAATTGTTGGCGACGCTGCTTGGGCTAATCGGCGGGCCGAGCCACGGAATGATGAGCAACGCAGAAGAGATCGCCAATGATCGGCGTCGTCGAAAGCCGCGCCCACCACGCGGGCTTCCACGGATAGGGGATTGCACGCCGGCGCGATCAGCACGAGCCCGCTGACCAAATGCGGATGATCCAACGCTAACCGCAAAGCGACGCCCGCGCCCAGCGAATGCGCCACGATAATCGCAGGCCCGTCGCCGGTTTGCTCCAACACGCGCGCCGCGCACCTGGCTTGCGAGGCCATCGTGTGCGCATCGCGCTTGGCGCGCGTGGAATGGCCCATGCCGGGGCGATCGTAAGCAATCACGCGATGGAGCGGGGAGAACTCCTCCGCCAGCGGCCCCCACAGCTCCAACAGGTTCGAGCTTGCGCCGTGAATCAGCAGCATGCGCGGCGCGCCGTCAGGCCCGGCTTCGCGCACGTGCAAGCGCACGCCATCAGCGTCGATGAAGCGGCCAGTCGGCGGAAACCGCGCATCACTTGCGCGCCACGTAAGCGCGCGCGTTCTCCGGCCAGCGCAAACGCGCCAGCCACGATCGCGGCGGCGATGGCCGCCAGCAACAGGATCACGCCTCGCGGCCGTCGACGCGCGGTTCGAGACGATGCACGCCTTGCAGTGCGACTTCGTAGTGCGGATGAATAACCAGCGCGGCGCGGAACGCCTCAAGCGCCTGGCGTTGTTGGCCGAGCTCTTCGTAGATGAGCCCGAGGCCCGCGAGCGCACCGAAGTGGCGTGGCTCACGCTTCAACGCTTCCTGGATCGCGGCGATCGCGCCCGGATAATCGTCGGTCGAGGTAATAGAGGCTGGCGCGGCGGTTCCAGGTCTCGGCGTAGTCCGGCGCGAGATCGGAAGCCTGATCCAAGAACCGCTCAGCCAACTCGGCATCGCCCGCCGTCTCTGCCGCGTTTGCGCGTTCCAGGAGAATATTCACTGTCGGCGAGCCGCTATCGGCCCAGCGCGCCCAGATCGCTTGCTCGATCGGCGAGGCCTGCTGCTGATCTTCCGCCTGCGCCAGCTGCATGAAGAGCGCATCCAGCTCGGGATCAGCGCGCGTCGGTGCATTCGGCCCGGCGTTGCACGCAACGAGCGCGAAGGCGGCAGCTACAGCGATGAAAAAACGGCGGTGCATAATGAGATGAATCGGATTCATCTTACCTGAAATTCACAACGCCCGCGAGGGCTTCGCGGGCGCCTGTGAGCTTCAATTGGGGCCTATTTCAGCCCTGCTTGGCCTTATACCGGGGATCAACTTTGTTGATCACGTAAACCCGGCCCTTGCGGCGCACGACTCTGCAGTCCCGGTGACGGGACTTGAGCGACTTGAGCGACGACTTGACTTTCATGACCGAATTTCCGGGCAAAATAGGAAGGGCGGCTTCTAAGGGGGCCAATTCCGTAAGTCAATGTGGGTACGTTGATGCGGCCCGCGACGCAGAATAAGGCAGTCGAGGGCTGATGACTAAGAGGTATGTAAAGATGGCGCGAGCCTTGATCCTAGCCGCTGCGGTTTCGCTGGCGATTGCCTGCGGGCCCTCGACCGGGCTGGCCCAGACGCCTCAGCCGCCGACCTTCCAGACTTCTGGGAACCGCGCATTTGACGAATGGCGCGATGAATTCGCCCGCCGGGCGGTCCAGCGAGGGCGAGACCCCGCCGTAATCGGCCGCCTCCTGGCTGGGGTCACCCCGGACGACCGCGTGATCGAGCTCGACCAGCGCCAGCCCGAATTCGTGAGCCCGGTCTGGGATTACGTCACCAACCGCGTCACCGAGCGCCGCATCAATGACGGCCGCGCCCTCAAGACCGAAATCCAATCGACACTGGACGCGGTCCAACAGCGCTACGGCGTGCCGCAAGGCATCATCCTCGGCATCTGGGGCCTCGAGAGCAATTACGGCGGCGCTGACCTCAACTGGGATGTGCAAACCGCGCTCGCGACGCTCGCCTATGAAGGCCGCCGCCGCGAACAGTTTGAAGGCTACCTGATGGCCGCCGCCGAAATGGTGGAGCGCGGCCTCGCTGACCAACAGCAACTGCGTTCCTCATGGGCCGGCGCGCTCGGCCAGCCCCAGTTCATGCCGGACGTTTATCTCACCACCGCTGTCGATTGGGACGGCGATGGTCATCGCGACATCTGGACCAATCGCGGCGACGTCGCCGCGTCCATCGGCAACTATCTGCAAGATCGCGGCTGGCGCCGTGACGAACCGGTGTTCGAAGAAGTGACGCTGCCGTCGAACTTCGACTACGCGCTCGCGGACGGCACCATGCGTCCGATCGCTGACTGGTCACAACGCGGCGTGCGCCGCATTGAGGCGGCGTTGCGTGGGATCAAACCAATCTCTCCGCACAACTCTTCTTGCCCGCCGGCGCCAACGGTCCGGCGCTGATGCTCTATCACAATTTCGGAGTCATCCGCCGCTACAACAACTCGGATCGCTACGCGCTCGTCGTCGCGCTGCTCGCGCGCGCCTTCGATGGCCGCTCCGGTCTCGTCTCCGATTGGCCGCGCGCCGCAGGCTCGCTCAACCGCGAACAGATCCTCGAACTGCAAACGCTGCTCAACGGTCTAGGCTACAATTCCGGCACGCCGGATGGGCTCTTCGGCTCTGGCACACGCGGCGCCGTGCGCAATTACCAATCCGCGCAAAGCCTGCCTGCAGACGGCTTTCCAACCGCGGCCTTGCTCACCCGCGTCCGCGCCAGCGCTGGCATTACCCAGCCCGAACCGGCGCGCGTCCCGCATGGCCTGCAACGTAACGGCATTCGCGAACTGCAACGCTTGCTCAATCGCCAAGGCTACAACGCTGGCCGCGCTGACGGCGTCATCGGCGCACGCACGCGCGACGCCATCCGCGCTTTTGAACGTGCGCAGGGCATGGAAGTCCGCGGCCGCGCCACGGATGTTGTTCTCGAACGCGCCCGCGAAGCGCGGGCGCCGCTAGGACGGCGGTGGATCAACCGGCGGCGGCGCAGTCACAACATCGCGCAGCCGCCGGCTCACAATCGCGAACGTCGCCATAAAGGTCAGCACAGCGGCGACGATCGCCAGCGGCGCGTTCATGCCGAAGTGCTCGTACACAACGCCGCCGACCAGCGGCGAAAAGATAAAGCCCGCGCCGTTCACCGCAACAACGAGCCCGGCTGCGGCGCCTTGCTCATGCGGCTCCACCGCAACTGATGCGCCGCCCGTGAACCCTGGTCGCGCCAAACCCGCGCCAAGGCCCAACAGCGCTTGCGATGCCAGCAGCACTTCTAAGTTCGGCGCGAAAATCTGCAGCACCACCGCCGCGCACGAAATCCCCGCGCCCCAAATCATGAACGAGCGCGGTCCCATGTTTAGGCGCGGCAACACCACGAGTTGCGTGAACAACAACGCCAGCGCGTTCGCCATGAAGCCGTAAGAAATCATCTGCGTGCCTGCAGCGCCGGAAACGCCGAGCCTGTCCATCGTGAACAGCCCGAACACTTGCACAGTCACGCCCGCGACAATCGAGAGCGCAAAGCCGTAGATCAAATATCCCGAAAGCCGCCGGTCGGTGATCAGCGCCAGCGAGTCCATGAAGCTCGCGCGCTGACGTTTCGAATGCGGCGCCGTGCGCTCCGGCAGGAAAAACAAAATCGCCAGTGACGCACAGAGCGCCAACACACCCACCATCCAGATCGGAAACACCGCGCCAAACCGCGCCGTCAGCCACGCGCAAATCCCAGGCCCGAACGCTTGGCCCACCGCAAACGCTGAACTCAACCCCGCCAATTGCGCCGTGCGCTCGAACGCCGTCGTGCGGTCGGCGATGTACGCCTGCGCGGAAGGTGAGGAGGCCGAGCCAAACGCGCCAAAGATCGACCGCGCCAGCATCAACGACACAAACAACCCAAAGCCGCTAAGCGCGCCCGATTGTCCGAGCATCACCGCCGTGCCGAACGCACCCATCGAGACCGCGTACGCAAACAACCCAAACGCGATCGTCGGCTTGCGCCCGATGCCATCGGAGAGCCGTCCCCAGTACGGGCTCGCCAACACCCACAGCAGCGCCGACAGCGAAAAGATCCAGCCGACGCTTGAGTCACCGAGGTGCAATTCGCGCACGAGCGGCGGCGCCACAGCGAGCAACATCGAATTGCCGGCGCCGATCACCAGCATGCACGTCCACAGCAACTTAAATTGCCGATTCCGGCCAATCGGCGCGGTGGCCGCAGCGGGAGGCGCGGCAAACGGGTCTGGTCCTGGGGAGTCCGCCATGAGAGCGGCTCTTGCTACGCCGAATCCGCGAGGCGGGGAAAGGGCGAAACGGCGTGTGCGTGGCGCACAAATTCTGACTTCCCGCGCGTCACACACGCTTGCCTCGTTGGGGGCGGAGCGCCTTATCCTTATCAGATGCTCTGGAGACTGCGGACCTTCGGCCCATTGGTCGTTTCCATCGCGCACGCAGTGGCGATGTTCATCTATTACGGCCAGTACGGCACGTCGCCCAGCGTGGGCTCGATTTTGCTGTCGGTGCTTTTGAACGTTTTGGCGCTCGTTTGGGTGGTGCTGCGTATTCGTGATGCAACAAAGCGTGGCGCGCGTGATTAGCGTCACGCCTCACTGATCATCACGCAATACCCATCAAGATCGCGCAGAGCGAATTCGCGCGTGCCGGTCGCCGTGTTCAAATTCGGCTCTTCATCGAGCTTCGCGACCAGAGTTCGCGCCCGCGCCAACGCCGCATCGAAATCATCGACGCGGAAGAACAGGATGAGCCCATTTCCAGGTTCTGCACGCTCGGCGCTCGTCAACGTCGGGTGCTGCAGAGCAGGACCGTCCCTCGCGACATCTGTCCAAAAAATTCCCGGCAAAGAAGGTCGGCGGCCGACAACGACTGATACCAATCCACGCTTCGCGTAACGTCCGCCGCGCCGACAATCGTCCAGATGCGTTTCATCTCGTTTCATCGCACTACAAAATCGAAATAGGTCTCCGGATGCGGCTCGCCTTCGAGCGTGAAGTGCCACCATTCCTCGCGCAGCCCCCGAAACCCGTGCTCACGCATTACGCTCTGCAACAGCATCCGGTTCGCCCGCGCCGCAGCGGTTACGCTTTCATCCGTCGGCCATGAGAGCGTGTCGAAGAGATCGAACGGCGAGCCCATGTCAACTTCAGCGCCGCTCGCGAGGTTGACGACGGTCAAATCCACCGTCGATCCACGCGAATGCCCCGAGCGCCCCGCGATATAGCCAAGTTCGAACAGCCGGTTCTTGTCGACGTTCGGATAGAACTCCGCCTTCGTGCTTTGATCACTGAGATCAGCTGCCCAGCGCGCAAAGTCCGCGACAGCCCGCTGCGGCCGATAACAATCATAAACCTTGAGCCCGAGCCCGCGCGGCGCCAGCTCAGCCTGCACCCGCGCCAAAGCCTCCGCTGCCTCACGCGTCAAAATACAAACTGGCGCCTCGTACCCATCAACGCGCCGCCCAACAAAATTGTGCGCGCCCGCATAACGCATCTCCACGCGCAAACTGGGCACAACACGCGCCGCATCAACAAAGCCATCCGGTCGCTCAGGCGCTGTGTGCGCGCAAGAGGCGAGGGCGATGACGAAACTCAAAACAAGTGCGCGCATCAGGTTTCCTGCTGCCAAGTGATCACCAACCGGCGACCTTATTCGTCAACGCGTATTGACCTCTCTTAATGACGATTAGGCTTTCCGATCGTCAACCGAAACGGCGCGTTAAGCGCGTTCGGGCATAACGCGCTGTCGGCAGAATGCCTTTGGTTAAAGCGCGCTAACATGTTCCCCATTATCGGCCTCGTTGTTGTGTTCGGCATGGTGTTCGGGGGCTTTATGCTCGCGGGCGGCCACTTCGAAGTCATTATCGAAGCAGCGCCGATGGAGTTCATGATGATCTTTGGCGCCGCCGTAGGCGCGCTGATCATCTCCAACGACATGAACGGCATCAAAGGCGTTATCGGCGGCTTCGGCGCCGTGATGAAGGGCCCCAAATGGGGCAAGAAGGATTACGGCGATCTGCTCGCGCTGTTGTTTCAGCTCACCAAGCTGATGAAGACGAAAGGCGTCGTTGCGCTAGAGGCGCACATCGAAAAGCCTGAGGAAAGCGCGATCTTCCAGAAGTATCCGAAGATCCTCAAAGACCATCACGTCACGCACTTCATCTGCGACACGCTGCGCATGATGACGATGAACCTCGAAGATCCGCACCAGGTCGAGGACGTCATCGACAAGCAGATCGAGAAACACCATCACGAAGCGCTGCATCCCGCGCACGCGCTGCAAGGCATGGCCGATGGCCTGCCGGCGCTCGGCATCGTCGCCGCCGTGCTCGGCATCGTGAAGACGATGGGCGCGATCAGCGAACCGCCGGAAATTCTCGGCCTCATGATCGGTAAAGCGCTCGTCGGTACGTTCCTCGGCGTGTTCCTCGCCTACGGTATCGTCGGCCCGATGGCGTCGCGTTTGAACAGCGGTGATCGAACATGACGCGCAGTTCTACAAAATCATTCGTGATGTGCTTGTTGCGCACTTGCACGGCAACGCCGCTCAGGTTTCAGTAGAAATCGGACGCGGCTCGGTGCCGAGTTCGATGCAACCGAGTTTCGCTCAGCTCGAAGAAGCCTTGGCGACAGCTGCAGAAGGCTGAGGTCAGGAATGACTTCGCTGCGTCGAGCTATGCAGATATGCATGAGCCCGCAGCGCTCAGACGCTTGCCAATGAAGTTAATCCTTGGCATGGAGTCGCCTCCTTGCGTTGGGGGTAGACCCTGGCGCTGAGACGAGGGGTAGTAACCTATGACGAAGATCCAAATGGGCATAGCGGCTGCTGCTGCTGCCGTTCTCGCCTTCGGCGTCGCGGCCTGCGGCCAAACGACGGCGACGACGGAAGAGCCTGCAACCGCCGAAACGACGACCGAAGCTCCGGTTGAACCGGCGGCCGACGCTGCTGCGACGACCACGGACGGCGCTGCGACGACGACCGAAGCTCCGGCCACGACGACCCCGTAATCTACGTTTCGACGTAAGATTTCGCTGCGAGCCGCCCGAAAGGGCGGCTCGTTTGCGTTTAGGCTAGCTTATGGCCCGTTTGCCGCCTGCGCCGGACTTGGAATGGAGCGAAGATAGCTCCTCGCTGCGCGCGGCCGCGTTCGACGACGTTTACTTTTCCAGAGATGGAGGCCTCGCAGAAGCCGAAGCGGTGTTCCTTGCGGGAACCGGATTGCCGGAACTCTGGCAAAACAGGGATCATTTCGCCCTGTGCGAGCTTGGTTTCGGCACAGGTTTGAACATTTTGGCGCTCTGGAGCGCCTGGAAAAAGACACGATTACCTCATGCGCAATTGCATATCTCGACCATCGAGTCATTCCCTCTAGCAAGGGCTGATGCCGAGCGAGTTTTACGCAACTTTTCAGAGGTTTACGAGATTTCGGATAAGCTTCTGGCGCGCTGGCCGGTACGTGCATACTCACCGCAGCGCCTCTGGTTTCCCGAAGACGGGCTATCGCTGACGTTATTCACGGGTGGGGCTGAAACCGTTCTCTCCGGTCTTGCCGGAAGCTTCGACGCTTGGTTCCTCGATGGTTTTGCGCCTGCCCGGAACCCTGGAATGTGGTCGCCGGCGCTTTTTCGCGAGATCGCGCGGCTGAGTGCGCCCGGCGCGCGGGCCGCGACTTTCACGGTAGCAGGAGACGTTAGGCGCGGGCTCGAAGCGGCGGGGTTCGCTGTCGAGAAGAAACCGGGCTTCGGAAAGAAGCGCGAGCGGCTTGAGGCGCGGTTTGTGACGGCCAGCGCTGCGCCGCCGGCGCCCCCGATCTATCCCTACGCCGCCTGCAATCCAAAGCGCGTGGCCGTGTTGGGCGCCGGCATCGCTGGGGCAAGCGTAGCGCAGGCTTTGGTCCGGCGTGGGGTGGAGGTTGTCGTGCTTGAGGCGGCGCGTGAGCTTGGCGCCGGCGCGAGCGGAAATCCGGCGGGTCTGGTGATGCCGCGGCTCGATCGCGGCGGAGCGCTGAGCGAGGTTCATCTCGCGGCATATCTCAACGCGATCGCGACTTATGAAGCGCTGGGCGTCATCGACGCGTGCGGCGTCGAACAACGCACGCAAAACGACAGCGCCGAAGCGCTCGAAGATTTGCTCAACGACCCGCCTCTGCCTGCCGATTGGTTTTCGCGATTGCCGAACGGCGCGGCGCTTCACGCGCGCGCGGGGGTTGTGAAGCCGCAGGCTGCCATCAAGCGCATGCTTGAAGGCGCAACGGTGATTTTTGAATCGCCTGTGCAGCGCCTCGATCGCGATGGCGACGGTTGGATCTTGGTCGCGCCGGATGGACGTGCGCTATTGCGAGCGGACGCCGTGGTGCTCGCGTGCGGCGCGGCGTTGGCGCAGTTCGAGCCAGCTTCGTTTCTACCGATCGCGATTTCGCACGGTCAAATCGAATGGGGAAAGGGCCCGGCGCCGGCGCATGCGCTGACGCGGGGCAGCTACGTCGCGCCGTTTGACGGTGGCGTGTTGTTCGGTGCGACGTTCGACAAAGAGGCACCATCCTCAAGGTCGGACGCGCGCGCGCGCAATCTCGCTGCCTTACGCGAACTCGCGCCGGAAATCGCCGCAAGCATTGAAGAATCAACGTTGCGCTCACGCGCTTCGGAACGCGCCACTACACCGGATCGCGCGCCGATTGCGGGGTTGCTGCCCGATGCGGAAGCATGGTTAGCGCAGTACGCAGATCTCGCGCATGGACGCATAGTTCAAACTGAAACGCCGCCGCCCGCGCATAACGGCGTTTACGTTATCGGCGGTTTAGGGGCGCGGGGCTTAACGCTTGCGCCCTTGCTTGGCGAAGTTCTCGCCGGCGAAATGTGCAATGAACCTGGGCTGTTAAGTCAGCTCGCGCGTGACGCGATTCATCCGGCCCGTTTTCTGCATAGGGCGCTCAAACGGCGTTAAAGCCGCATTTGGGTTAATCGCTATGGCGTTCGATGCAGGCGCTCGCACTGCGAGCACGGTTAATTTCCTGGACCTTCCGTTCAGTGGTTTGGATCTTGATGGCGCGCTCGACGCGATCAGCGTGCGCGCCAGCCTCGATCTGCCATTTGCGTATGTCGCGACGCCAAACGTCGATCACGTTGTCTGTCTCGCGAACGAGCCGGCGCGCCGCACGCGGTACGATCATGCGTGGCTGTTGCTGAACGATAGCCGCGTCCTCAAAGGCTTGGCGCGCAAGGCCAAGATCAGCCTGCCGCTCGCCCCAGGATCGGACATCGCCGAGCACCTTTTCGATACGGTCATCGACAAGTACGAGCCGGTCACCATCATTGGCGGCGATCGCGAGAGCATCGAAGAGCTGAAGCGCGTTTACGATCTGCGCGACGTCCGTTGGCACGAGCCGCCGATGAATCTGAAACAAAAGCCAGGCGCCATCGTCCGCGCAGCGGCGTTCGCAGCAGCTCAGCCGTCGCGGTTTACCTTCATCTGCGTTGGCGCGCCGCAACAGGAAATGATCGCCTATGCGATCGCCCTGCGCGGCGATGCGCGCGGTGTCGGCCTTTGCGTCGGCGCGGCGTTGGATTTCCTTTCGGGTAGCGCCAAGCGCGCGCCGAAATGGATGCAGGGCCTTGGCCTCGAGTGGCTGCATCGTCTGGCGAGCGAGCCGGGCCGCATGTGGAAGCGCTACTTGGTGACCGGTCCCAAGGTGTTTTCGCTGTTCGCCGAATGGCGCGCTTCGATCGCCGCTTGAAGCTCGGCTTGGCGTTTCTCGTCGATCGGGTAGTTGCGCAGCGTCAGAGCTGCCAACACGCACAGAATAATCGGCACGAATATAAACAGCGCTGAGAGCGTCATCAGCGCCTCTGGCGTATTGTCCGCGCCATTCGCTGCCTGAAAGCCTGCAAAGCCGAGAATCGCGTAGGTGATCGGGCCAAGCGCTGCGCCTGCCTTCGATGTCGTCAGTAGTAAACCAAAGAAGAGGCCGGAGCGCCGCGCGCCGGTGTTCAATTCGTCTTCATCGACAACGTCCGCCATCATCGTGCGCGTCAGCAAGACGCCGCCGCCATTACTCAGCCCAGCGACAAACATGAAGGGCGCGGCCAGCCAGATCTCACCCGCCGGCAAGACGAACAGGATTGCGGTGGTCACGGCGGTGTAGATGAACGCGCCAGCGAGCGCGCGATGCTTGCCCCAGCGCCGCGCCGCAAACCACCAGATTGGAACGCCCGCGAGCGCCGCGGCAAAATAGATCGCGAGCAGCGCTTGGGCGGTGTTGGTGAAGCCCAACACGAACTGGAAATACCAAAGGAAAAGGCCACCCGAAACGCCTTGCGAAATGCCGAGCAAGAAGTCCGGCAACAGCACGCGCTGTGCGGAACGGCTGGCAATCAGAGTTTTGATCGTTTGCAGTAACGTCAGATGTTGCTGCGGCGGCCGCTTTTCCTCCGGCACAAACACCACGGCGATTGCAGTTGTGACCGGCAACAAAAACACCATGGTCCAACCCATGGCCATGACTGCCGCGCCATTGGCGCCGTCGCGATCATCGCCAAATGCGAAAGCCGCGATGCCGGCAATGACGAGCATCAATACCTGGCCGATGGCGCTAGCGAACTGAACGGCGCCGAGCACGTGCGTGCGCCCGTGATAGGTGGGCATCAGTTCGCCCGCCCATCCCAAATGCGCGATCATCATCGCGGCGTAGGCGGTGTAGAGCAGAAAAACCGTGAGTGCGGCGACGGCGATCGGCACGCCCGGCCAGAGGCCGATGAACAAAACCAAGATCAGCATCATCAAAGGCGGACATGCGGCCGTCAGCCAAAAGCGCCGGCGGCCCCACGGATGCATCGTGCGATCCTGAATGTTGCCGAGTGTCGGATCGATGATGATGTCGAGAACGCGGACGCCGAGAAAAATGGCCGACACCCAGAAAAGCGGAATGCCGAGATGCGAGGCAAAGTAGGGCGGAATGAAAATGATCGTCGGCAACGAAAGCGCGAGCAACGGCGCTGCGGGCGCCGCGAAGGCAGCGATCTCCCAAGCGGAAACCTTACGTTCGCGCGTCGACGTTTGCGTCACTGTTCCTCCCGCTCATACTCCGTGCGGAGCTGAGCTTTCGTTACAGCGCACTCTCTAGAAGTGTCGGCGTGGGATCAACCGTTGCGGACGGTTTGCGTGAGCGCGCCAATCAGTGCGCCGTTTGCCGCTACGACAGAACCGGTCTGCATGAAGTCGCCGCCGTCGATCTCGTTCACGGTTCCACCAGCTTCGCGGACGATCACGGCGCCGGCCGAGATGTCCCAAACGCCGAGGTCGCGTTCCCAATAGCCGTCAAAGCGGCCGGCCGCGGTGTAAGCGAGATCGAGTGACGCCGCGCCGAAGCGCCGAACGCCAGCGGTCTTCGCGACGACGCGTTCAATCTCCTCAAGCGCGCGCTCGTGATTGCCTTTGCCGTGGAACGGCGTGCCGCAGGCGAAGAGTGCATCGCGCATGTCGTTGCGTCCTGCGACCCGCAGGCGCCGGTCGTTGAGATAGGAGCCCTGGCCCTTCTCTGCCCAAAAGAGTTCGTCGCGGATCGGATTGTAGACAACGCCGGCCACCAGCACGCCTTCGCGCTCCAGCGCGATCGAAATGGCAAAGTGCGGAATGCCGTGCAGGAAGTTGGTGGTGCCGTCGAGCGGATCGACGATCCAGCGATTGGTCTTGTCGGTGCCTTCAACGACGCCGCGCTCTTCCATGATGAAGCAATAGCCGGGGCGCGCCTTCGAGAGTTCTTCGAACAACGTCTTCTCAGCTTTGATGTCAGCCGACGTGACGAAATCGCTTGGGCCTTTGCGCGAGACCTGCAGGTTCTCGACTTCACCGAAATCACGCGACATCGGCCGTGCTGCTTTACGCGCGGCAGCGATCATCACGTTCATCAGGGCGGAAGCTTGAGGCATGGCGGGGTGCTAGCAGGGCGCGGCCAGGGACGGCAAGGCTGCGCTGCCGCCATACTCGTATTCGGGGAACAGGTTAGCGATTTAGCATGGCGCGGGCGGCCCAAACGCCCGTCGCGAACGATGCTTGCAGGAGGTAACCGCCGGTCGGCGCTTCCCAGTCGAGCATTTCGCCCGCGACGTAGGTGTTAGGGATAGCGCGGAGCTGGAGGTGCTCGTCGACAGCGCTCCACGCGACGCCGCCAGCTGTTGAGATGGCGCGCTCGATACCGTGTGGCGCTTTCAGCGTGATCGGGATCGCTTTGATGAGTTCGGTGAGCTGCTCGGGATCGCGTGGCGGGGGGCCGTTCTCATAAACCAGCGCGATAGCGGCCGGCGAGAGACCCAAAGTCTTCCGGAGCGAGGAGGAAAGCGTGTCGCCGCGTTTTGCCTTCCTGAGCTTTTCTACGACGTGCTGAAGCCGCAGGTCTGGCCGCAGGTCAATGCGGATGCCGGTGGGCGCTGTCGCGCGGAGATCTGCCGTGAGCGCGTAAATGGCGCCGCCTTCGATGCCGTACGCGGTGATCATCGCTTCGCCGAGTGACGTGCGCGATCGGTGGCGGATGGCGATGTTCTTCAACGCGTGACCAGCAAAGCGCGTGCGGAGGTGTTCGCTCCAATCGACTGTGTAGCCGACATTCGCAGGCTGGAATGGCGCCACCTCGACGCCGCGCGCCTCAAACGCAGCGCGCCAGGAGCCATCGGCGCCTAAGCGCGGCCAGCTGGCGCCGCCGAGGGCGAACAACGTCGCCTTCGGCTGCAGCGTTTTGCGTTCGCCGCTTTCATCGAAGCAGAGCGCGCCTTCATGGTCCCATCCGAGCCACGTCGCGCGCGTTCTTATTTCGACGCCCTGCGCTGAAAGGCGCGCCAGCCAAGCGCGCAACAGCGGCGAAGCTTTCATCGCTTTGGGAAATACGCGCCCGCTCGAACCGATGAACGTTTCCGCGCCAAGGCCGTTAGCCCAGGCGATAAGATCAGTTGGCGTGAAGCCTTCGAGGATTGGCTGCAGCTGCGGAGCTGCTTCGTGGAAGCGTGTGAGGAAGCGTTCAAAGTCTTCCGAATGCGTAAGGTTCAACCCGCCGCGCCCAGCCATCAGGAACTTGCGCGCCACGCTCGGCATGCGCTCGTACACAACGACGCGCTTACCCGCGGCGCTCAATATCTCCGCCGCGATCAGACCTGCAGGGCCGGCGCCGACAATGGCGATCGGCGCATCACTCATGCAGGTGGCTACAAGCTTCGATCTTGTTGCCGTCCGGGTCGCGAACGAAGGCGCCGTAATAGTCGGGATGATACTCGGTCCGAAGTCCTGGGCGCCCGTCCTCGATGCCGCCTTGCTCCATGGCGGCGAGATAGAATGCGTCGACGGACTCGCGCGTAGCGGCGCGGAAGGCGATATGCACACCGTTGCCCATGCTGGCGGGCTGGCCGTTGATCGGCAGCTGAATCCAGAAGCTCGGCTTGTTCGGCTCGCCATAGCCGACGCCGACGAGCTGACCGTTGAGTTCAACCGGATAGACGGGATTTAGTCCGAGCGGCGCGAGCGCAGCGTCATAGAATGCCTTCGAGCGCTTCATGTTGGTGACGCCGACAGACACGTGATCGATGCTCATCTCGGCTTCTCCCTCAGCGCCAGCGCGCGAACCAGTTGAGCGTGCGATCGAACGCAAGCTCACGCGCGGCGGCGTCATAATCATGGCTACCGGCACGGCAGAAACCGTGGCCAGCATCATACAAATAGAGAGGCGAGTCCGGCGCTGCCAGACGCACGCTCTCAACATTCTCCGGCGGGATCGAAGCATCGCGCGCGCCATAGTGCAGCATGGTCGGCGCATTGGGTTTGTGGTCGAGCAAATTGGCGATGAGCCGGCCATAGAAGCACGACGCGGCTTTGACGCCGGTGCACTGCGCCGCCGCCATCCAGGCCGCGGCGCCGCCATTGCAAAAGCCGGTGACGTAGGCAGGCTGCGGCAGCGTATCGATCGCGGCCTGCATGTCGGAAACGACTTGCGGCCACGGCGATTTCATCACCGCTGCGATGCCTTTCTGAATGCCTTCCTGATCCTGACTCGCGTGGAAGTCTTTCTCGACGCGATCGAAGAGGCCGGGCGCGATGGCGTGATATCCCGCATCTGCGAACGCCCCGCAGATCTCTTCGATGTGCTCCGTGAGTCCGAAGATTTCCTGGATCACGACAACGCCGCCGATAGGCGTGGATTTTGGCGCGACGGAAATTGCGGTGAGTTCGAAACCGTCGATTTTGCTGGTCAGTGTCGTCTTCATGAGCCTCTCCGTGGCACGGGCTCTCGGGAATGTCACTGGCGTGCCGCGGGGTGACGGATCATGGTCTGGCGCAATGGGGATGTTCAGCCATGTTCAAGCGATCGCGGCGTTTGCTGCGGGCTTGATCTTTACCACCGGCGCCGCCGCACAGTGCTTAGATGCGCCGGACTTGGCGGCCTACCAGACTGCGACGCCGGCAGATTTTGCCGCCGGTTCGACGCGCACGGATCGGCTCGGCCGCGTGGTGGCGCCTGTCACCATAAATGGTCAAGGGCCGTTTCGTTTCATCGTGGATACCGGCGCCAATCGCTCAGCGCTGTCCGACGATCTAGCGACGCACTTAGGCCTAGTTCCAAACGGAACGGACAACGTGCACTCGGTTCACGGTGTCTCCGTCGCGCCAATCGTGCGCGTCAACGAAATCCAATACGGGGACGTCTCGCTCAATGCTGAAGCGGTGCCAATGCTGAGCGGCGGCGTGCTGGCAGGTGAGCAGGGCCTGCTTGGTGTTGACGGCATGAGCGGCCGGCGTCTGCGCATGGATTTTGAGCGCAATTGCATCGAGATCGTACGCTCGGATCAGGCGCGGCGGCTGCGCGGATGGTCCGCCATTCGCGGCGACATGCGGTTCGGACATCTCGTCGTCGTGCGCGGCAGCGTGAACGGCGTTCGCGTGCACTTGTTGTTGGATACGGGCTCGGATTCAACTCTGGCGAACGTCGCGCTGCGCGAGGCGCTGAACGCACGCCTCCGGCGGCGCAATCACACTGAGCAGACGATCGCGTACACGGCGGGCCAGTCGGTTGTGCTCGAAAACGCGATCCTCGTCCCACGTATGATGATGGGCGAGTTGGAGGTACGTAACATCACCGCCTACGTTGGCGACTTCCACATCTTCCAGCTTTGGGATCTCACACGCGAGCCGACGCTTCTGCTGGGCATGGACGTGCTCTCACAAGCGCGCGGACTCGCCATCGATTACGGACGTGGGACGGTATACGTGCGCATCCGCGATCGTTTGCGGCTCGAAACCCGCCTAGAGAACTAGCGCTCGCGCACGAGCGCCGGCGCCGGGCCGAGGAGCTTGCCGCGCTCCGTCCACAGCACCGAGAGCAGAGTGGCCGCGCCAGCGGCTGCAAGGCCAATCGCGAACGGCACGACCGTGCCATCAAATGCGCGCCCGATCAGCGCGCCAAATATCGCACCGCCTGTTGCAGTGACCGCGCCGTAGATCGCGGACGCTGATCCCGCGACCTTTCCCATAGGCTCCATGGCAAGCGCGTTGAAGTTCGAGGCAATAAACCCAAACATCGCGAACGTGATCGCCAGCATAATCGTAAATACCGGGAAAGTTGCCCAGCCCAATTGCGCGATACCCGCCAGAACCAACGCAGCGATCGTGAACCCGATAATCATGATGTGCGACAGCCTGCGCATCCCATGCCGCACGACGAGCCGTGAATTGAGAAACGTGCCCGCGGAAATCGCAATCGCAATTGACGCGAAGGCGAGCGGGAAGGCGGGGCCAAGATTGTAGACGTCGACGAACAATTGTTCGGAAGAGGTGATGTAGCCGAACAGGCAGCCGGTGATGAACGTGGTCGCAAACATGTAGCCGACGGTTTGGCGCTCGCGCAGCACCATGGCGTACGCGGATATGATCGCAGGTGGATTGAACGCGCGGCGGTTCTCAGGCTTTAGCGTCTCAGGCAAGCGGATCAGCGCCCAGGCCAGCACGATGAGAGCGTAGACCAGCAACGCGCCGAAAATCCATCGCCAAGGCGCCACGAAAAGAATGAGCTGGCCGATGCTGGGCGCGATGATCGGCACAATCATGAACGCCGTCATCGCCATGGACATGACTTGCGCCATGCGTCGCCCTTCCATGAGGTCGCGTACGACGGCGGTTGCAATCACGCGTGTAGCCGCCGCGCCGACGCCTTGCAGCGCGCGCGCGGCAAGGAAAAGTTCGAAGCTCGGCGCAACAACGCAAAGGATCGAACCGGCGATGTAAATGCCGAGGGCGTACACGAGCACGGAACGGCGTCCAAAAGCGTCGGCGAGCGGACCGTAGATGAGTTGCGACACGCCAAAAAGCGCCACGTAGCAGATGATCACGAGCTGGCGATCGTTGTCATTCGTCAGCTGAAACGCTTCGCCGATCTGCGGCAGCGCTGGCAGCATAATATCAATCGCAAGCGCATTTAGCGCCGAAAGCGCCGCCACCATGCCGACGAGTTCAGGGATAGAGAGCGTACGCTGCGCTGGGGTGTCGCTCATGGCGCGTTGCCATACAGCGCCGCGAGCCCGCGCTTGGCAGCAGGGGCGACCATACTGCTGTGAGTCTCGCCGACGATGAGTGCGTGCGAGACGCGAATGGTCGGATCCGCAAGCAGAAGCTCGTTCAGGCGCAGCGTGTTGTTCGCCATGTCGCTGCGGGCTTCGCCGCGCGGTGTATCTGCGGCGAGGAACACGGTTCGTGTGCGGTCCGCTCGCGTGAGCGCTACGTCGTAGATTTTGCCGTTATCGAACCAGAGTGCGGGGCTCATGATCAGATAGCGATCGAAGAGATCAGGCGCTTGCGCGAGGGTGTAGGCAGCGAAGAGCCCGGCATAGGAATGGCCGGCGAGTCCACGCTCATTGGGATCGATCGGTAGATGCCCTTCGGCGTAGGGGATGATCTCGTCGCGCAGCACTTGCAGAAACACATCTGCGCCGCCGGTTTGATTGGGGGTGCGGCCGAAGGCCGGCGTGAAGTCATGCTTGCGCAAATTTCCGGTGTTGATCGCGTTCGCGTAAGCGACGCCGACAAGAATCTGTGGCGCCATGCGATGGCGCGCGATGAGGTCGTCCTCGGCTTTCGCGAACGTCGGCAGCCAGGCGAGGCCGTCGAGAACGTAGAGCGCAGGGCATCCGCCAAGGCGGCACTCAGGCGGCACGTGAACGATGAGCGCGTAATCGACACCGTTCGACGCGCGCGGCATCGTCAGCACATGGCTGCGCGGCGCGATCAGTTGATACCCCGCAACGCCGAGCGCAAAGAGCGCCACAAGCGCGGCGATCAACAGTGCTTTACGCATTGAAACGGAAGTGCATCACGTCGCCTTCTCGGACGATGTATTCCTTGCCTTCGAGGCGCATCTTGCCGGCTTCCTTGGCGCCTTGCTCACCTTTGAAGGTGATGTAGTCGTCATAGGCGATCGTCTCGGCGCGGATGAAGCCTTTCTCGAAATCGCCGTGAATGACGCCCGCAGCCTGCGGCGCGGTCCAACCCTTTTGGATCGTCCATGCGCGCGCTTCTTTCGGACCCACTGTGAAGTAGGTCTGTAGCCCAAGAAGATCGTACCCGGCATGAATGAGCTTGGTGAGGCCAGGCTCTTGCAGCCCCACCGTCGCCAGAAATTCCACTTGCTCCTCATCGGAGAGCGCCGCGATCTCGGATTCAATCTGCGCGCAGATAATCACGCACGCAGCGCTTTCTTGCGTCGCGCGCTCTTGCACGCGTGCAGTGTGATCGTTGCCGCCCGCGGCGTCGGCTTCATTGACGTTGCAGACGTAAAGCACGGGCAGGGCGGTCAGCAGCTGCAACATCTCGAATGCTTTTTGCTCATCCGGCGCACGCTTGGTGTGGCGCGCGGGCTTGCCGTCTTCGAGCAGCACTTTCGCGCGCAATACCAGATCAAGCGTGAGCTTGGAATCCTTGTCGCCGCCCTTGGCTTTCTTCTCGAGATTGTTGATGCGCTTTTCTAGGCTTTCGAGGTCGGCGAGCATCAACTCGGTTTCGACGGTTTCAAGATCCGCGATCGGATCGATCTTGCCTTCGACGTGAGTGATGTCGTCGTTCTCGAAGCAGCGCAGCACGTACGCAATGGCGTCGCACTCGCGGATGGTCGCGAGGAATTGGTTGCCGAGCCCTTCGCCCTTCGATGCGCCGCGCACGAGGCCGGCGATGTCGACAAAATTCATCCGCGTCGGGATGATCTCTTTCGAACCCGCAATCGCGGCGAGCTGGCTAAAGCGCGGCTCGGGCATCGCCACTTCGCCGACATTGGGTTCAATCGTGCAGAACGGATAGTTCGCCGCTTGCGCGGCGGCCGTCTTCGTCAACGCGTTGAAAAGCGTCGACTTGCCAACATTAGGCAAGCCAACGATGCCGCATTTGAAACCCATAAAACTCTTGTCCTCTTAGCTGCGCCCGAGCGCTTTGGCGGCGAGATCGCGCCAGACGCGCGCTTCGGGGCGCAGGGGTGGTGCGATCTTGGCGAGGCGGCGTTCGATTTCGGTGAAACCGATCTCGGCGTCTTCGCGGCGGCCGGTCTTGGCCATGAAGGCTACATAGCGGCCGCCGGATTCCAGTCCAGGCACCCGGTCCGCGGCAAAACGGTAAGCGTCGTCCGCTTCTTCGTTGCGGCCAAGGCCTTCATAGGCGCGCGCGAAGGCGAGGGCCGCGACCGGTGTCTTTCCCTCCGGCCCTTGAGCCTTGAGCTTTTCCAAGCGCTCCAGCGCGTCGGCGTGGCGG
Organism: Caulobacteraceae bacterium; assembly: GCA_016703335.1. Taxonomy (GTDB): domain Bacteria; phylum Pseudomonadota; class Alphaproteobacteria; order Caulobacterales; family Aquidulcibacteraceae; genus Vitreimonas. Next base: position 82,014 of record JADJCG010000032.1, read on the forward strand.
CCCAACTCAAGCAGCGAGACGGCGTGGCCCATGAGGATGGTCGGATCGTCGGCCCATTGGCCGTCGGCCGAAAGCGCCCATTGCGCTTCAGCGTCGCTCCAGCGACCAAGCGCGGCTGCGGCCTGCGCCACTTTCATGCGCGCGCCGATGGTGGGTGTTTCTTCGAGATTGCGCATCGCGGTGCGATAGTCACGCTCAGGGTCGAGCGCTTGACGCGCCGCTCTGCCAACGCTGCGCGCGCCGCTGCCGCCCATCCAACTCGGGACGAGAACGGCGAGGAAATAGAACGCCGGCGCGATCAGCGGCCCAATGATGAACAGCCACAGCCAGAACATCTCGCGACCCGTTCGGACCACGTGGATGCCGCACAGAAGTGACGGCAAATAAAAGAGAATTAGACCCAGCATCAGCGATTTTCCTGCGCCGCGTCTCTTACGGAAGTTCGTTCCGAATGCGAAGCAAAACAGCAGTTTGCTTGGCTTATTTCGCGAACGCTAGTACCGCGAATCGGAGACATATCCACAAGACGGGGGCCAACAATGGCGCAACACCGCTGGAATCGTCGCTTCATGCAGGACGCTGAGGCTGCGCCCGATAACCTGGTCTATTTCGAACCCGACCTGGTTCGCCGCCGACGCTATGCCGAGCGCAAGCGTGAGCAAATGCGAGCCGAAGAGATCGATCGTTCCGGTTCGTCCCGTCATCTTGAGCGCGCCGCGAAGCGCCTGAAGCACGTCAACGCGATCGACCGCGTTCTCTACGTGCCGCAATGGGATATGGCCAAAGCCGAGATGGCGATGCGCAAGGCGGGCGTTACTGGCGCTGTCAGCAATCTCTGCGGCACGCGCCGGAAGATCGTGACGAACGGACGCCGCTAGGCGTCCGTGTCGCCGGGCTTCTTGCGGCCGCCGGCTTTTTCCGCAGGCGCAAGGCGCATCACTTCGCCTTGGAATTTTTCGTCGTCACCGCGCACGAGTAGCGCTGCCGATTTGGTGATCGCATCGAGCATTTTGTCGACGCCTTCGCGTTCGCTCTTGGCGAAATCGCTGAGCACGTGACCATGCACGAGTTCGGCCTGACCTGGATGGCCAGTGCCTAAGCGTGCGCGGCGATAGCCATCTGTATCAAGCCAGGCTGAGATCGAGCGGATGCCGTTATTGCCAGCCGCGCCGCCGCCGGTCTTCATGCGAAAACGGCCGGGCGCGAGATCGATCTCATCGTAGAAGACGACGATGTCGTTCTGCGGAATTTTGTAGAAGCGAAGCCTCGGCAACGGCGTGGCCGCTATCGTTGTAAAACGTCTGCGGCTTCATCAGCAGCGTGCGCACGCCGTCGATCGAACCTTCGCAAACTTCGCTGCGAAACTTCTTCTTCCACGGGCCGAACGAATACGCGCGCGCAATCGCGTCCACGGCCATAAAGCCGATGTTGTGCCGGTTGCCTGCGTATTTCGCGCCCGGATTGCCTAGGCCGACGAGGAGCAGCATGTACGCCTTCTAAACTTCCCGTTTCGGGGCAGGGAAGCCGGATCAGCTTACTTCTTTTCGTCTTTCTTGGCGTCCGCAGCGCCAGCAGCAGCGGCCGGTGCAGCTTCTGTCGGAGTCGCGACGACTTCTTCTTCAACCTTACGGCCGACGATCGTCGCGATGGTGAAGTCGCGATCACGGATCACAGGACGCGCGCCGTCCGGCAACGTGATCTGCGAGATGTGAACTGAGTCACCGATGTCGCGGCCGGTGAGGTCGATCACGATCTCTTCCGGGATCTTGTTGGCCTTGCACTTCAGCTTGATCGTATGGCGCACGACGTTGAGCGCGCCGCCGCGCTTCAGGCCTGGCGAAGCTTCGTGGTTCTTGAAGTGAACGACGACGTCGATCGCGATCTCGGCGTTTTCTTCAACGCGGTAGAGGTCGACGTGGATCGGCTTGTCGCTGACCGGGTGGAACTGAATCGCGCGCGGGATCACCGGCTGCTTCTCGCCTTGGTGGTTGAGTTCAACCATGTGCGAGAGGAACTTGCCCGAGCGGATCGCCAACTCGACGTCCTTGGCGTTGATCTGGATCGGGATCGCGCCGCGCTTGCCGCCGTAAAGCACGCCTGGGATCAGGCCCGAATTACGGGTTGCGCGGGCGCCACCGGTGCCAGTTTTTTCACGCACATCAACGTTGAGAACAATGCCAGCCATGGCTGATAGCCTTAAATTCCGGGGCGCCGGGAAAAATGGAAGCGGGGCTTCTAGCGGAAGGCGGGAGGCCCCGCAAGGTAGCCAAGGGGCAAAGCTGCCCCTCAGGCGCGGCGTTTAAACAGCGTCAGCCGGATACCCATGGCAGACACCACGTCCAGATAGTGCATCCGGACCAGTTTTGAGAGCGGGGGCGGGTCGGCTGGCGTTGGGGGCGACTTCAGGTCGGCGAAGCTGGAGAGCCAGTTATTCAGGCGCGGCCGGGGGCCGTGCTTAATGAGGACGTTCTCGGCCAGCAGGAACGGGATCCCCGCATGGGTTAGATCCCGCATCACCCGCCACTTTTTCCAAGCGCCGAAGGGCGATTTGGAGATGTCGAAGAAGATGACGAGGCTTTCGATGTTCTTGCCGCCTTCGGCTAGAATACTGTCCAGAATGGCGATCTCGGCCCCTTCGGCGTTGATCTTCACCCAGAGCCGGGCGTTCTTGAGGTTGTAGTCCGTCAGGAAGGTCGCCCAGTCGATCAGCTTGATCTCGCGGACATTGCCGACGCCAGCCTCGAACTTGCCGGCGATCATCGAAGCGCCGCCGAGGCTGTTGTCGCCCATGAGCTGGGCCGTGCCGATGTGGTCTGAGAGGCCAACCGGGGCGATCTGGTAGCGCCCATCGGCGATGCGGTCGGCAAAGCGGGTGTTGAGCTTGGCGATCATCTCGGGATCGGGCTCGACCGAGACCATCCGGTCAAACGTATAGCCGCCCTCGACCACCGAATGGATCGAGCCGCCATTGTGGGCGCCGACATCAACAAAGACGCGAGGCGCGCCGACTGGGAGCTGGGCCGACATGGGCGAACGCATAGCCTCTGGCGCGCTCAGCGCAAGGTGGGGCCGCCATTCGGATCGGGGTCAACAGGTTGCGTCGCCGGCGGTTGAGCCGCCTCGCGGCCTTCGGCTTCTGAGATCGCTTGCTCGAACGCGCCGATGAGCGCTGGCACGCAGCAGGCGTTCAAGAAGTGATCGCCGCCAGGCACGGTGACTAGCGTGTGGCCGTATTCGGCGGCAATGCGCTGATCAGCTTCAAGCTGCACAAAGGTGTCGGCATCGCCGTGGATGAAAACGATTGGCTCATCCAGGCCGCGAAGCGCCGTCCACACCGCAGGCAGTTGATTGGTCTGTGCCGTAATCTCACTAATCGAATTGCGGAAATCGCGCGGCAGCATGCCGTGAAAGAGGCTGCCCGCGCCGATCAGCCGGCGCGCGGTGGGTCCGCGGTCACCGAAAAATGCCGACACCAACACGACAGCATCGACTTGATCCGGATAGCGCTGTGCCATGAGCGTCGCGACTGGCGCGCCAAAGCTCTGTCCAACCAAAAGCACGCGCTGACCTTCTCTATGCTCCAGCATCGGCGCGAGCGCGTCCGCTTGCTTGGCAAGATCGCGCACCGCATTGGCTGGCTCCGATGTGCGAAAGCCGGGCCGATCGGCGACAATCACCTCGCGCGTTTGCGGAAGTGCTGCGATCGTTGGCGCCCAATATTCGCTCCACGATGGCGTGCCGGTGATGATGACGACCTTCCAGGTCGCATCCGGCCGTGTTGGCGTCTGTAGCGCCGAGATTTGCCAGTGTTCAGGAACACCAGCGGTGAACGTGGTGCGCTCCATCGTGCCGGGTGGGTAGGCGCTCGAAGTCGGGAAGCGGTCGTTGTCGTCCTCCTGCGAGCCGATGGCGCATGCGGAGAGAGCAATGGCGAAAAAGGTGGCGGCGATCTGCTTCATGCGTTCCCTTTAGCTGGCTGGCGCCCCGGCGTCATCTAGGACAAGATCAATCGCCATGTCCAAGCTTCCAGCTCGCATCAAAGTCTTCCGCATGCGGATCGGCTTTCATGAATGGGTGGTAGCGACGTCAAGTCAGGCCGCCGGTCGCGCTTCGCCTTTGCGCGGTCGCAAAGTATGTCTAAGAGCGTCATGCGCCGTTTAGCGGCGGGAGTTCGGGGGATCGTTCGTGCGCGCTTGCATCGCTTTCATTGCTCTTATCGTTGTGACAGCCAGCGCGGCGGCGCAGACCAGAGATCAGCACCTCACCGGAAACCTAACCTCGCGTGCGCCGCGCGCGTCGTTCCAGTTGCAACTCGAAGCCGGGCAGATCGTGACGCTGCGCACCGAGTCCAGCGAAAATCTGGATACGGTTTTGACTCTGAATGGCCCGAACGGGCAGCGCATCGCAGAAAACGACGACGAGCAGCCAGGCATTCTGTCTTCGCGCATCGTGCAAGTTGTGCGGACCACTGGGCGCTACACGGCGATTGTCAGCGGCTATAACAACGCACGCGGCGCATTCGATCTCAACGTCACCTACGGCGTTGATGCCGGCCTATCCGATGCAGCGCGCGTGATCCGGGAAGAAACCGTCTCGCTCACAGCTCAGCGCCGCGAAGTGCGCTATCCCGTTGATCTCAACGCCGGCGACATCTTCGTCGCCACGACTTTCGCGTTGACGGAAGGCTTAGACACCACCTTGGCGCTGCAAGGCGCGAACGGCGCGTTGATCGCACAGAGCGACGATCGCGGCGACGGCACGCTGAATTCGCAGATCATCTATCAGGCGCGCACCGCCGGCCACTCCGGATTGCTGGCAAGCACGCTCGGCGGCGCCGGTGTCGGCGACACCGCGATATCACTCGCGCTCGATCCGAACGCGCATGTGCCGTTCGATTTCAACTCGATCGAAGGCACGCGCATCGCCGAGTATCAGGGTGAACTGGGCGAAGCGACGTCAACGCGTGAATATCCGATCAACCTGCGCTCAGGGCAGACGGTGCTAATCACCGCCGAAGCGACTACCGGAAATCTCGATCCGGTGCTGACGCTGAATGATGCGGATGGCTATCCCGTCGCCATCAACGATGACCGCGGCGACGGCACGCTAAACTCCGCCTTCGCCTACACCGTACCGGAGACAGGCCGCTACACGATCGAGCTGTCGCGCTACGCACAATCGGCCAATAGCGGCAGCTATCGTTTGGTTGTGACGACCGTCGATGCAGCCGTCGTCGGCCAGTTGCAGGCTATGGCCGACAACCAGGTCACGCTGAGCGGACCCGAACTCACAATCGAAACCCCGAATTTCCGCCTGCACTACACGCTGGAAGGGCGCGACGCTTCGACAGAGCAATATGCGCGTCTCACCGCAAACGCCTTGGAAGAGGTGCTTGCGACGCAAGTGAACCAACTCGGCTGGGCCGCGCCCGTGCGCGAGCCAGATGGCCGCTACCGCGCCTACGTTGGCGAAGCCAACGGCAACATGGGTTACACCAAGCCGGTCGAAATGGTGTTCGACAACCGCGGCACGCCGAACGTGCGTGAACGCTCTGCGGCGCGCGCGGTGCTGGTGATCGACAACGACTTCCGCGGCATGGGCAAGAAGGCGCCGCCGGAAAGCTTGATGCGCGCGACGGCGACGCATGAGCTCAACCACGTCATCCAGTTCGGCTATGATTCAATCGAAGGCCTGAACTGGCTTTACGAAGCGACGGCGTCGTGGACGGAAACGGTCACAGTCGGCGCGGATCAAGACGCTACCGACTACGTCGAGACCGACTTCGCAGCTCCGGAAGTGTGCTGGACCACGCGCACCGAGGGCTTCAACTACGCGCAATGGACGCTCCTGCAATCGCTCGCCGATCAATACGGCAACGGCATTGTCGTCAAAATCTGGGAAAGCAGCGTCACCTATGACGGCTTCGAGACGATGTCCCGCACGCTCGATGGCGTTGGCACAAACATCCCCGACGCAGTCCGCCGCTGGCGCGCGCAAAACTTCGCGCGGGCTTACGAGCTTGCGCCACGCTTCACACGCTCCGTCGCGTTGGCAGGCTCAATCTCGCGCGATGGTGCGTTCACCCCGCGCGGACGCATCGAGCAGCTCGGTGCGAACTATGTGCGTGTCACGGTCAGAGGCCCGAGGCTCTATTCGCTGCGCGGCGCCAACAACGCCGAGCTGGTCGGCCTCGGTGAGCGCAATGGCCGTATCGAAGTTGTGCCGCTCGGACGCGGCGGCGTGTTCGATGCCTCATCGTACGAGTATGCAGCGCTGATGGTGTTCAACCGCGCCATTCCGTCCGTGCCAGGCGAGTGCTCTGGCGTCGACTATTCCATCAACGTAGGCGCGGCTTCGGGTGCGCCGGCGGCGTCTCAATACACCTTTGACGCGTCACACTTCGTGGCGCCGTCAGTGCGTTAGCCTGAGCTGCGAGATCGACTGGCCGATTTGCTGGAAGGCGTTTTGCAACGTCGTGCGGTCGTCGGCGAGGTAGAAGTGTGATTCAGTCGCACACTGGCGGAACACCGACATGTCCGTCGCGTCGTTATCGATGTGGAAGCCCACTGTGTAGACGATAATGTTGCGCTGCTTCATGGCGTTGCAGATCGCGATGGTTTGCGCTGCCGATGATCCATTGGTGGCGTTGCAAGTGATGTGGTCGCTCGTCGAGCCGGAGCGCGCTCGCTCAGTCATTCGCAGATTGGCACACCCGAGCTTGCTTGATCGTTACTCGAACAGCGAGCTCACGCTCTGCTCGTTCGCGATTCGCCAGATCGCGTCGCCCATAAGCGCCGCAACGGAAATCTCGCGGATCTTGCCGCTTTTGTATTTGCGCGCGGTCGGATCGATCGAGTCCGTGACCACGAGTTCTTTCAGCATGCTGTCGTCGACGCGCTTCACGGCGCCGTTCGAGAGCACGCCGTGTGTGATGTAGGCAGAGACGGACTTCGCCTTTTCCTTAAGCAGCGCTTCGGCGGCGTTGCAGAGCGTGCCGCCGCTATCGACGATGTCATCGATCAGAATGCAATCGCGGCCCGAGACGTCGCCGATTATGTGCATCACTTCGCTGACGCCGGCTTTCTCGCGACGCTTGTCGACGATGGCGAGATCGGCGCCCAAACGGTTAGCCAAGGCACGTGCGCGCACGACACCGCCAACGTCTGGCGAGACGATCATGAGCTTCGTCGTGTCTTTGCAATTCTCACGGATGTCGCGCTCAAGCACCGGCGTCGAGAAGAGGTTGTCCGTCGGGATGTCGAAGAAGCCTTGGATCTGCCCCGCATGCAGCTCAAGCGTCAGCACGCGATTGGCGCCGGCGGTGGTGATGAGGTTCGCGACCAGCTTCGCCGAGATCGGCGTGCGGCCGCCGACTTTGCGGTCCTGACGGCCGTAGCCGTAGTAGGGGATCACTGCCGTGATGCGACGGGCAGACGCGCGCCGCAGCGCATCGATGCCGATCAGCAATTCCATCAAATGGTCGTTCGCCGGGTATGAGGTCGACTGCAGGATGAACACATCCTCGCCGCGGACGTTTTCTTGAATCTCGACAAAGATCTCGTTGTCCTTAAACCGCTGGAACTTGGCCTGCGCGAGCGGTGTATCCAGGTGGTCCGCGATCGCCTTGGCGAGCAGCGGGTTGGAATTGGCGGACAACAATTTCATCGGAGCGGCCCCGTCGCTTGATCGACGCTCCTTTAAGCGCCGACTCGGCGGAGTCGAAAGCTTTTGCTGCACTTTAATGACAGCAACGTGTGACGTGGCCCCGGCGCCACGATTTAGGGCGCTTCCGCACCGGCATAGAGGGCTTCGGCCTCGTTTCGGAGCTTGGCCCACATCTGGTCGCCAAACGAGAAGTGCCACCACTCGGACGGATTGGAAGCGAAACCAGCATCCACCATAAGCCAATAGAGCAACCGCCGGTTGGCGCGGGCCTCTTCGTTGGAGAACGAAAACGCCGCGTCATCCGTCTCCGTTTCGAAGCGATCCGTGTGCGCGAGCGGCGAAGCGTCGTCGAAGAGCGAGCCCATCCAAAGCGGATCGCCGTTCTGCCACCGTATCGTGAGATCAACTGCACCGCCGGTCGAGTGCGGTGAAGGCGCACCGGCGCCGCCACTGGGCGCCGCCCAATAGTTTGTGACTTCGGCGACGAGTTCGGCCTCGCTCAGATGCGGATTGCGCTTACGCAGTTCCGCCGGAAGCCAGCGATCATGAAAGTACGCTTGCACGGCTTGCGGCGCCACGCGTCAAAGACGAAGAGCTCAAGCTGCGCTTCCGCCAGCTTCGCGTTCACAGCGCGCAAGCGTTCGACCGCGCCTTGCCGGAGTGACAGCGTTTCAATCGAACCTGGGATCACCGCGTAGTAGGGCGGATTGCGCGGCTGGGCGTAAAAGTTCTCGCCGCGCACGCCGTAGTCGCTCAGTGCAACAAGTGGTTCACGGTTCGCTGCGCCGCTGAAGGCGATCGGAAGTTCGCGATAGCCGCGCGCGCGATGTTCAGGCGGCGGCGGAATGGGCTTGTCGCGCAGCGCGCCGAGTGAACCGAAAACGCTCATCCGAGCATGATGACACTGCAATTGCGGCCATAATCGCCCGCTTTCTCGTGAACTGAGCGGCGATGCGAATGCAGCCGCTTAGATTCCGCGTAAGTATCGAGCGGCATTGTTTCAATCTGCGTGACGCCAGCCGCCTCAAGCCGTGAAGCGCAGAAGCCGGGCAGATCGAAATGCAATCGATCGCCAGCGCCGGGAACAAAGAAGCGCGCAAAGCTTGGATCAGCCGAAGCGAACTCGGCTTCGAACTCCGGGCCGACTTCGTATGAGCTTTGATGGATGCAGGGGCCAATGGCGGCAGTGATACGCCCGCGCTCCGCACCCTGCTCTTTCATCAAGCGCACAGTGTTCTCGATCACGCCGCCTAGTGCGCCGCGCCAACCCGCATGCGCCGCGCCGATAACCTTGGCGTGCGTGTCCGCGAATAGGATCGGCGTGCAATCTGCTGTCAGAATTGAAATCGCGAGGTTCGGCGTCGTCGTAACAAGCGCATCCGCACGCGGACGCTCACCCGTCCAAGGCGCATCAATGAAAACCGCAGTAGGTGAGTGGACCTGATGCACGCCAGTCAGATGATCGCGCTCAATCCCAAACGCCTCCGCGATGCGTCTGCGGTTCTCCAACACGTTCGCTGGATCATCGTTCGAGCCGGTACCCGCGTTCAGCGATGCGTAAGTCCCAGACGACACGCCGCCCTCGCGCCCGAAGAAGCCGTGCTTCACGCCAGCGAGCACGCCAGCGCGCGAGGATGGCGGCGCGCTCAGAATCCCGCCGGTGGCGGCAGATTTGGGCTCGACAGGCATATCACCTTGAACAATGCGCCCATTTCATCAGCATGCGTCAAGCGATGAACTTCGCGCTTTAGCCGCTCGGCGTGTGAGGGATTGGCCCGCGACAACGCTTCCGCGCGGAACTCGATGCCGAGCGAGCGCAAGAAGGCGCCCTGCGTGATCGGTCCGTGCACATCGAGGTTCGCGGCATCCGCAAGCTGCGCGATGCGCGCGAAATCGACATGCGCCGTGAGGTCAGCCTCGCCAGGCGTTTCCATCGGATCGACCTTCTTGTGACGCTTCAGCGCCTGCAGCGTGTCCGCGCCCTCGGGCTTGGTGTAACCGTAATCGATGATCAGCACGCGACCTGGCGCATCATGCAGTCGCCGCTCGATGTCGTAGATAATGCTTTCGAGGCCGGGCGCGATTTCGCGTACTGTACCGAGTTCGTCTTCGCTATCGGGCGCCGGGAGCGGGGCGCTCAGTCCAAAGGTGAGCTTCTGCGCCTCGTCGAGGCCGACGAGCTTTTCGTGCCAACCATCTTCGCCGAGAAAGAATTGGCGGATGGGTAAGCAATCGAAGAACTCGTTCGCGACGATGAGGCAGGGCCCCGGTGAAACATCTTCAATGCGCGCTTCCCATTCGGCGTCGCGCAGACGCTCGGCTTGCTCATCCTTCAGCGGTGCGCTGGTTTCGACCAGCACCACGGTTGCGGCTTCGTGCATGCCTTCGATACGTTTCGTCGCGCGGATCGCATCTTCCATCAGCACGCCGCGGCCTGGGCCAAGTTCAATCCAGTTGAAGGCCGGCTTGCCCAGCGCCTCCCACTCGTGCGCGCACCAAAGCCCGATTAGCTCGCCGAACATTTGGCTCGCTTCCGGCGCCGTCAGAAAATCAGCGCTGGCGCCACCGATGTTCGGACGCGTGGCGTAGTAGCCATCTTCCGGATCATAGAGGCACGCGCCCATATATTCCGCGACGGTCAGCGGGCCGTTGTCGCGGATATGTTCGATCAGTTTCTCGCTGAGGCTCACGCCGACGCCAGTTTCGGTTGCTTCAACGCGCGGCGGATGAGCCAAACGCCAAACGCGATCATCGGCAGAGATAGCAACATGCCCATGGTGATGAACCCACGCAGGGCTTCCGGCATGTGCGCATCCGGCTCACGCACGGTTTCCAGCAAGGCGCGGAAGAGGCCGTAGCAAACCAGGAAGACGCCAGTGTTCATGCCCGGACGACGCAACGTGTCGTAGCGCAGTGTCAGGAAATTGATGATCGTGAAGAGCGCAACGCCCTCAAGCGCCGCTTCATAGAGTTGGCTCGGATGGCGCGGTTCCATGCCAGCCGCACACGCGCCGCCGCCTTGCATCAGCAAACGATCATTGCAAAAGATCATGCCCCAAGGCGCATCAGTCGGCCGGCCCCAGAGCTCGCCATTGATGAAGTTCGCGATGCGGCCAAAGAAGAGACCGAGCGGCGCCGCCGCAGCGGCGATATCGCCGAGGCGCAAGAGATCGACCTTGTCGGTCTTAGCCTTCACGCGCGCGGCTTCAGCTTCCGTCTTCAGAATCCATTTGTCTTCGCCAAAGCGCGTGTACTTCGCGCCTTCGCCATCCGGCGCCTTGTCGACGGCGTGCTTGGCCGCGAGCTTCGCGTATTGTTCTTCGTTGACGTGCGTCTGACGGGTGAACCACCAGGCCGCGACCGCAACGCCGATCAAGCCGCCATGGAAGCTCATGCCGCCTTGCCAGATCTGGAAGACTTCCATGAAGTTCCGCCAGATCATGTCGGGCTTGTAGAACAGCACGTAGCCGATGCGGCCGCCGAGGATGACGCCGAGCGTCGCCCAGAACAGAAAGTCGTCAGCCTGCGGCACACTCAGCGCCGGCTTGTTCGGCGCCCACAGCTTGTCACGGCGGATCAGCCAGACCATCCAGCGCCAGCCGAGGACCAAGCCCACAATGTAGGCAAGCGCGTACCAGCGTAGCGGGAAGGGGCCCCAATGGCCGCCGAACAGATCGAAGCCGGGGATTGTCAGCGCCGCCGGGTCGATATTGGGGAATTGGATCGCTTCTAAAATCACCCGCACTTACCTTTGGCTGAAGCTGATAAGCCGCATTGTCCGGCCCCGCGGCGCTTAATAAGTAGGCCGAAAGGATCGGTCCACATGCAAACGACAAGCTCGGTGTTCGATGATCTGGCCCGCTTGATGACGGGAGCCATGGGGATGGCGCAAGGCGCTCAGCTTGAGGCGAAAAGCTTCATGCGCGCCCACGCCGACCGTTTCGTCGCGGAAATGGACCTTATCAGCCGCGACGAGTTCGAAGTCGTGAAGCAAATGGCCGCCGATGCGCGCGCCGAAGCCGATGCACTGAAGGAGCGCGTCGCTGCGATCGAGGCTTTGCTCAAAGATCGAGCCTAAACGTATCGCAATACGAAGAGTTGGCGACGTTAAGACCTGCGAAACTCGTGGCGCTTCCTAGTCATACAGGGGATCGATTCGACGCGTCCGCTTAAGGCGCGCATCCAAGTGGAAGAGATCGAAATTCTGGCTGCTGAGGGGCGGCCTAGCGCTCGCGAAGAGGGGACGCTGATGGATCTCTGGCTCGACGATGAAGCCGAAACTGCTTCCGATCCAATGGACACCGTGGAGTCCGTGATCGGTTCTGACGAACGCTTCCAATGCGAACACGCCGAAGACGGCGATCTGCACTTCTCCTTCAAGACCAGCTGGGGCGAGAGCGTAGGTTACTTTTCATATCGCCACGAACTCCCGGCTCTCCTCTTCACACTCGGCTTCGAAATCCAGGCGCCAGTGTCGCGCCGCGTTGAGACGCTGAAGCTGGCGGCGCTGATCAACGAAAATCTCTGGCTTGGCCACTTCGACGTCTGGTCGGACGACGGCACGATCATATTCCGGCACGCGATGCCGATGATCGGTCGCGACGAAATCTCGATCGGCGAAGTGCAGGCGATGCTTGCGGCAGCAATGGATGCGGCCGAGCGTTTCAGCCCGGCGTTCCAGTATGTGATCCTCGGCGGCATGTCGGCTGAAGATTCATCTGCCGCCGCATTGTTTGAGACCGTTGGAGAAGCGTGAGCCGCGACGCGCCCTCGATCGCACTCGTCGGCGCGGGCGCAATGGGCGGCGCGCTTGTGCGCGGCTGGATCGAGGCCGTGCGCAAGGGCGGCGCGCTGACGCTGAGCATTGTCGATCCCAACTTTGATCCAAAGCTTGAGCGCGAACTGGATTCCGTCGGCGCGGTGATCAATCCGCCCAATCCAGGGCCAGTCGACATTGTCGTCCTCGCGGTGAAGCCGCAGATTTTTCCATCCGTCGTTGAAAGCGTGAAGCTCTTCGTGGGCGAGGACACGCGCGTGATGTCGGTGATGGCCGGCATTCCGATGGAGACATTGTCGCGCGAGCTTGGCGCGCAACGTGTCATCCGCTGCGTGCCAAACACGCCGGCGCGCATTGGCCGCGGCGTCACCGCGTATGTGACCTCGCCCGCATGCACCGACGAAGATCGCCAACTCGTCGAACAATTGTTGCTGCCGCTTGGCACGGTGGAGCCGATCGCCGCCGAGCGCTTGATGGACGTTGTCACCGCTGTCTCAGGCTCAGGCCCGGCCTACGTTTTTCTACTCGCCGAAGTGCTCGCTGCAGCCGCGGAGCAAGAAGGCCTCGACCGCGACACCGCCATGCGCATCGCCAGCCAAACCGTGGCCGGAGCTGGCGCGCTTATGCTCGAAACCGGCGAGCCGCCCGGTACGCTGCGCAAACAAGTCACATCGCCGGGCGGCACCACCGAAGCCGCGCTCGACGTCCTGGGCGCAGGGGACGGCCTCGGCCCCTTGCTGCGCCGCGCCGTCAGCGCAGCCGCAGCACGTTCGCGGCAACTCGGCAAAGGCTAGCTTCTCAGCAGCGTCGCGATTTGGCATGATAAGCGCGCATGCCCGTTTTTGATCTCGCACCCGGCAAGAACACGCAGCGCGGTTTTTGGGGGACGGATTTCCAACTCGTCGACGGCTACGTGCACGTCAAATCGACGGGCACGCGCTTCAAAAACGATTGGCAACTCTGGGCTGATATCTGGCGCTGGTTTACGTACTACGCCTTCGTGCGCCTGCACGGATTTTGGGCGCGTCTGACAAAGCCACGCGGCCCGCGCATCTGGTTCGCGCCGTATCGCCCGCGCCCGTGGTACATCATCTGGGCTGCTATGGTGTGGGGCGGCTTCGAGTTTGCGCCAACGCCCGAACGCGCCGATGCGGCCTTCTACTTCGAAGATCAAACCGTCGCAGAGCCACCCGCGCCGCGCCGCGCGAAGGCGTTCAACTTCGGCGTCGGCGATGTCTCAAAGACCAACGTCGCCCGCGTCATGGAAGAAGCCTTCGGCTACCCGCTCGCAATCGATCCGCTGACCTTCGTCGGCGAAGCGGTCGAGAAAGGCGAGGGCAACGGCCTGCACGACGGCCGCCTTGTCACCGCGCCACTCTCACCGGCGCCAGGCAAAGCCTATCAGCGCGTGATCAACACCGAAGGCGCCGATGGCATGGCGTGTGATCTGCGCACCGCTTGCGTTGGCGGCGAACCCGTCGTCGTGTTCGTGAAGCAAAAGCCCGCTTCAGCCCGCTTCTCGATCCAAAACACTAGCGTCGTCGTCAAAACCCGAGCAAGTTTTCTCCGCCGACGAAATCGCGCAACTCAAGCGCTTCCTCGCAGCCATGAAACTCGATTGGGGCGGACTCGACGTCCTGCGCGAACATTCAAGTGGGCGGCTCTATGTAGTCGATGTAAACAAGACCGACACCGGCCCCGCTGTCGTTCTGAATTGGCGCGACCGTACCAAGGCGACAACGCTGCTCTCAGACGCGCTACGGGAAATGGTCAGCGCTTAACCGCGACCAGCCCAACCACCGCAATGCGATCCACATCCGCGTAGTCCTCGCGCTCCAGCTCTTCGCCGAACACGTCTGGGTCAATTTCGCGGTAGGTGATGTCGAACCCGCTTAGTGCGTCGAATAACGCAGCTTTGAGTTTGTCCTCGCCGTTGACGATGGCGCTTCCGGTGTAGAGCAGGAACGCGCCGCCGCGTTCGAGGCGGCGCGCGGCTTGGTGCGCCCAAGTGAACGAAAGCTCGCCGCCATGCATGCCGCCGCCGTCGCGATAAGCGCGATGATCCGGATCAGCGATGTAAGGCGGATTGGCGATGATGAGGTCGACGTCACCGGTCACACCGGACAAGCCGCTGCATTCAACGAAGTCCGCTTCCCCGGGGGCTGCCTCGCTCCAATTCGCGTACGCAAAGCTGAGCGCGAGCGGATTGATGTCTGTCAGAATTGCGCGCGCTTGCGTGACGCGCGCAGCGGTTATTGCACCAACGCCTGAGCCAGCGCCGATGTCGACGAGCCGCTTGCGAGGCAACAGCGCAGGCAACGTTTGCTGTAGGAAACGGACAAAGCGGTAGGAATCCGGGCCGAAAAAGACGGCATCGTTTTGCGTCGTCGGAAACGCTGAGTGCGCAAAGAGATCGTCGTCTAGCGTGGACACGCGCACACGGCTGCGAAACCGGCCGCCTTCTTCATCTAGCAAATTGTTGTCGCGGAGCGTTGTGAGTAGAGCTGCGTCAATCGCCTCCGGCGCAAATGGGAGACTCCAGCCAAACACGTCGCGCAAGTCGACGGCATAACGCTTCTTTCGGTTGGCGAGCACCCTCGCGTGCGTGGCGGGCGTCGGCGTGACGAAATGATAGTGGCGCTCGCGCAAGGCAGCGAGCAGCGCACGAATTTCTCGACTCTTCTGCTTCAAGCGGGTGCTCGTGCGCCATCTCCGCCCCAAAAGTGCGAGCGATATGCGTCGAAGCAATCCGCCCCGCACTGAAGGCGCATCAGCGCGCCTTCGGCAATATAGCGCCCAGCTTCCGGCGTCGTAGCAACGATGGAAGCAAACACTTCACGGTTCCAGGCCTCCGAGTGCTTGATATCCAGCACTGCGTGCAAATCAAAATAATGCCGGGCCTTCGCCGAAACCTTCAACCGTCGTAGCGCCTCGCTGACCAGCGTCGCGCGTCCCGGCGCTGTAAGCTCAATCACACCCAGCGCGCCAATCGCGTGATACGCATAAGCGCGATTGGTCGCGAGCGCGGCCATCGTGTTGCCGAGCGCCAGCGACGGCGCGAGCGTCGTCTCGATATGCGGCGTCACGCGCAGCGCCTGTACGAGCGCATCCAGCATCGGCCCATGCATGCCCTTGGCGTTGCCGCGCCCCATCTCATCCCAATAATTCCGCGCGAGCTCCAGCTTCGCACGCGTCGGCATCTTCACTTGCGACATGGCGACGAGATCATCGAAGCCAGCTTCGCCAGCCGCTTCCTGCTCAACGAACCAGCGCATCTCCTCAAGTGTGGCGCGCTCAGCCAACCACGGAAAGAGCGCATCGCCCTGACCCTGGCCATTCTCCTTCAGAGCCTCGAACCAAGCCACAAACGCCTGCGGCTCACGCGGCGCCATCGCGGCGCGCTCACTCTGCGCAGCGCGCGTCTGCTCGATGAACTCCCGCTCGATCACCAGCATGTTGCGCTCGTCGTCGAACGCATTACGCCAATCACTCTGTGGAATTTGCGGCGCCAGCCGCGCACGATTCCAATGCGCGAGCTTGGCCTGCAAGGCGTGGTCGTGATGGGGATGAGGGCGGAGCCGCCCCATTAATGTCCCATCCGGCATGCTTCACTCCTAACGTTCGCGCTTCATGTCGGGCGCGCCCGCTTGACGGACAAGTGCACCCAAGCCTTGATGAAAACGCAACTCAATTCCAGTTCGAAGGTTTCATGTCCGTTCCGCTCGACCCCGCCCTTCGCCGCGATTTAGCCCGTGCAGCATTGTCGCTGGCGGTATCCACACCGTGGCGCGAGATGACGCTGACAAAATTAGCGGATGCGGCGAACCGGCCGGTCTCCGAATATTACGGCGCGAGCGTCGGCGAGGCGCTGGATTGTGTCGAAGAGGCGTTCGACCGCGCCATCGGTGACAATCTCGATAAACTCGATCCGGCCCAAAGCGTCCGCGACCGTTTGTTCGAACTCATCATGCGCCGCTTCGAAGCGATGGAGCCGCATCGCGCTGCAGTCATCGCCATGGAGCAGGGCGCCGACCGCGATCCAACTTTGCTAGCCGCCGCGCATCAACGTCACGTCCGCTGCGCCCGCTGGGTGCTCGCCATCGCCGGTCTGGAAGCCGACGGCATGACAGGTCAAGCCCGCGCCCAAGGTCTCGGCGTCATCATCGGCCAAGCGCGCGCCGCCTGGCGCGGCGACAGCGCTGGTGACTTCGCCAAGACTATGGCCTCGCTCGACCGCAACCTCCGCCGCGCCGAAGAAATGTTCGGCCGCTGGGCCGGCTTCGAAACCAAGCCCCGCTCAGACGACGCAACGCCTCCGTGACAAAACTCGTTGCGATCACAGGCGCTGGGCCGCGCGAGGAAAAGCCGGTCGACGCTGATCGTCTGGTCGAAGGTTCACCGCGCACCATTTCAACGCTCGACTACGCGCGCGACGACAAAGTCTTCGCCGGCGAATGGAGCGCGAGTGTAGGCGCCTGGCGTGTCAAATACGAAGAATGGGAATTTTGCCACGTGCTCGCGGGCGTGTGCGAACTCGTTCCTGATGGCGGCGTAGCGCAGCGCTACAGCGCAGGCGATAGCTTCATCATCGAGCCTGGATTCAGCGGCGTGTGGCGCGTCATCGAGCCGATGAAGAAGCGCTACGTCGTTCGCTACGACTGAACTGCACTTTCACTGCAAAACATGTGCGTGCAGCGCTTGTGTTAACCCCTCGGTTAGCACTTGTTTACGCTTAGCGCGCAAAGATTGACGCGCATTAGCCAAGAAGGCGCCGCTCATGTTCAAGATTGCCGCGATTGAACTGAAGCAGAACTTCCGCTCGTTGTTGGACGCAAATTGGCGCGCGCTAGCCGGCCTCGCGTTCATGGTCTTGGCGATGGTCTCAATCCAATACGACGAGCACCTCGCGCCCGAGCTCAACCGCCTGAACGACGGCTTCTCGCACGTGGCCATGGATTTCTCGAAGAAGCTCTCGAGCTTCACGCTCTAAGGCGCAGGGCCCCGCTAGCATTCGCGTTTCATCTTCTCGCGGCGCGCCAATTCAGCCTTTGACGGATTTTCCGCGCCTCGGATCGTCATGTGCTGCACCTCGCCGTTCGGCACGTAGGTCGCAGCGATTAAGCCGGCTGGCGAGACCTTGCTGTGGGTGAGCTTGTAAGCGGCGGCTTGGCTGGAAGCGTCGAACAAGCGTTTGCCCTTGCCCAGCAGCACCGGGAACGTGAAGACCTTGATCTCGTCGACCAAACCTGCGGCGAGCAGGGCGTGCACGAGTTCTGTGCTGCCTTGGGTCACCAGCGCCGGCCCGTCGCCCTGCTTCAGTTTTGCGACATCCTCGACGCCGCCAAGCACAACAGTGTTGACCCAACTCGTATCGACATCCCCAGCGCGCCGCGTCGCCACGTATTTGGTGATGCGGTTGAACTGTTTCGCGATCTCGTCGTCCGGTCCGCCCTCGGCATAAGGCCAATGCGCCGCGAAAATCTCATACGTCTTGCGCCCTAGAAGCAGATCGTACGGCTGGCCAAACAGCGCCCCGATTTCCTCGCCGAACACCGGATCGGTGTCCGCCATCGGCGCGACCCAGCCGCCATACTTGAAGCCACCCGTCGGATCCTCATCCGGCCCACCCGGTCCCTGCATGACGCCGTCCATGGACACAAACGCGCCGACGATTACCTTACGCATGGCAGTCTCCTTGGTTGTTCATAGGACGAACGTCCGACGCCCATCCCGACATCATCGGGCGTCGGGAACTTTAACGTCTTGGCGAGCGGTGCGGTTCAAATATGCCGCCAATGCAGCATTACGACCTCATCGTCATTGGCTCCGGTCCCGCGGGCAGGCGCGCGGCGGTGCAGGCCGCCAAGTTCAGAAGACCGTGCTCGTGATCGAGCGTGGCCGCCGCGTCGGCGGCGTTTGTGTCCACACCGGAACGATCCCGTCGAAGACGTTGCGCGAGACGGTGCTGAATTTGTCGGGCTGGCGCGAGCGGGGCTTCTACGGCCGCGCCCACCGCAACAAAGCCGACATCACCGCCGAAGACCTCCGCCGCCGACTCCACATCACGCTCGACCACGAAGTCGAAGTGCTGGAGCACCAATTCGCGCGCAACAACGTCACATGGGTGTCCGGCGATGCGCGCTTCCTCGACCCGAACGCCGTCGAAGTCGTCGGCGAACGTGGCGACGTCCGCCACTTCCACGGCGATCGCATCATCCTCGCTGTCGGCACCACGCCCTATCGCCCGCCGCATATCCCGTTCGATGGCGAGACCGTTGTCGACGCCGACGAAATCCTCGAACTGAAGCGCCTCCCGCGCTCGCTCGCCGTCATCGGCGCCAGCGTTATCGGCATTGAGTACGCGACGATCTTCTCGGCGCTCGACGTGAAGGTCACGGTGATCGAGCCCGGCCCAAGCCTGCTCAGCTTCGTCGATCGCGAACTGGTCGATGAGTTCATCCACGATCTCCGCGATCGCGGCGTGATCCTCCGCTTCAACAGCAAAGCCGTCAGCGTCGAAAAACTCGGCCCCGAGAGCTGCCTCGTGCAGCTGGAAGATCAACGCCAAATCTTCGCCGACATGGTGCTCTTCGCTGCAGGCCGCGTTGGCTCAACCGCTTCGCTGAACCTCGACGCAGCAGGCCTCGCCGCCGACGATCGCGGCCGCATCCTTGCGGACAAAGCCAACTTCCGCACCATCGTCCCGCACATCTACGCTGTCGGCGACGTCATCGGCTTTCCAAGCCTCGCCTCGACCTCGATGGAGCAGGGCCGCATCGCCGCCTGTCATGCCTTCGGCGCTGAAGCACATGCGCCGCCGGAATTCTTTCCGTACGGCATCTACTCGGTCCCGGAAATTTCCACGATCGGGATGACCGAAGAGCAAGTGCGCGAGAAGCGCATCCCATACGAGACCGGCATCGCGCGTTTCCGCGAAACCTCGCGCGGTCACATCATGGGGCTGAATTCCGGCTTCATGAAAATGATCTTCGATCTCAACACGCGCCGCTTGCTCGGCGTGCACATCGTCGGCGAGGGCGCGACCGAGCTGATCCACATCGGCCAAGCAGTGCTCAACCTCGATGGCGGACTCGACTATTTCGTCGAGAACACCTTCAACTACCCAACGCTCGCCGAAGCCTACAAGATCGCCGCGCTCGACGCCTTCAACCGCATGCCCGCGCGCGAAACGTCAGCCGTACACGATCTGCAAGAATTGGCCGCCATGGCCGTCGAGCGCATCAACCGCGCAGCACGAAGCTAGGCCAGCGGCTTACGCCGCTTGCGCGCTGGTGCGGGGACGAGCGCCATATCTTCTACCAAGCCTTCAACGGTCGGCGTCTTGATCGCGCCGAACATCGCGCGCGCCGCCTTGTCTATCGCCTTTTCCCAGCGCTCTGAGTGGCGCACCGGCAAACCGAACTTGCGGCCCATCGCCAGAAACACGAGTTCCGGCACGTCGATCGCGCACGCCTTCTCAAGCCCTTGGAAGCCAGGCGCCGAGTTCGCTTCGCAAATCCGATAGCCGTCTTTGTCGAACAGAATGTCGATGCCGGCGATGTCGAGCTTCAGTTCGCGCGCCACTTGCACGGCAAGCTCTGCCATTTCGGGCGTCGGCACAAACGGCTTGCCGCTACCGCCCAGTGAGATGTTCGACTTGAAGCCGCCGTCGTTCGATTGGCGCTCCATCGCGGCCACCACGCGGCCGTCAATCACCAGCACGCGCACGTCGCGGCCGTGGCTGGCCTTGATGTATTGCTGAAACAGAAAGTCCGACGCCGCCGTCGCGCCATCAAGCAGGGCCGCGAGATCATCGAAATCACCGCGACTGTTGCAGAGCACGACGCCAGCGCCGCGCGTGCCGCGCAGCTTCTTCACAACGACAGGAAAGCCCAACTCGCGTTCGACGAGATCAACGTCAGCCGGGAACTTCCCAAGGATCGTTTTCGGGATCGGCAGCTTCGCGCCCGCCAACACCTGCAACGTGTGCAGCTTGTCCGCGACCGACTCCACAGCCGCGGGGCTGTTCGCAATTGCGACACCTTGGCGTTCGAA
This sequence comes from Caulobacteraceae bacterium, assembly GCA_016703335.1. GTDB lineage: Bacteria > Pseudomonadota > Alphaproteobacteria > Caulobacterales > Aquidulcibacteraceae > Vitreimonas. The sequence goes on from JADJCG010000032.1 coordinate 102,511, forward strand.
GTGGCGCAACACGGCGAGCGTAAAATAGCTCGTCTCACTGCCGCAGCGGGGAATGATGAGGTCAGGCTTGTAAAGCTCGCGGCCCTGATAGATGGCCGACCAGCCGTGCTTCGAATCGACCACCAGATCGAACTCGCTCGGCTTCAGCACCAGCAGCTCGATATCGAGCGCGCGCGCGGCTTCCTGAAAGCGCACCACCTCGGCCGCTTCGGGGACGTCAGGGCCCAAGTCCCTATTGAAAAACAGCCAGCAGCGCACGGCGATCCCCATACAAGCGCGTTAAGCGACTACGCGGAGAGAGACGATTTTGTTCCCAGGCGGTTCGGCAGATGCTCCAGCCAGATGATACGGGCCGGACGCAACGCTTATGTGACGGGGGTAGTTCGTCGCGTCGGTCCGGCCCGCGACCCGCTATCGCGCGGGCCTGTCTCTCAGCATCAATGATGTAAGCTAACGTTGGCGCGTCTGCGGATGTGAACGCCCACTTTTTTTGTTATGAGTCATTATGCCGAACGTTGAAACATTGCCGGTTATCAATGTCGCGCCATTGATCGCGGGCGATGACGCAACGCATGTTGCACAAGAGATCGGCGCCGCGTGCCGGAGCCTAGGTTTCTTCTATGTGACCGGCCACGCGATCAGCGCCGATACGCTAAGCGCGCTTGATGTGGCCAGCCGCAAGTTCTTCGCGCTACCAGAAGCCGAGAAAATGAAGATCGCGATGGCGCGCGGCGGGCGTGCATGGCGCGGCTATTTTCCCGTCGGTGGCGAACTCACCAGCGGCAAGCCGGATCTGAAGCAGGGGCTCTATTTCGGCGAAGAACTCGGCGCTGATGATGCGCGTGTCCGCGCTGGACTCGCGCTGCATGGCGCAAACCTGTTTCCCGATGCCGTTCCCGAGATAAGGCCCGCAGTGCTCCGCTTCATGGACGAAGCAACGCGCTCCGCGCACGCGATCATGGAAGGCGTCGCGCTGAGCCTTGGTCTTGACGCGCAGTATTTCCGGCGCACTTACACCGCTGATCCAACTTTGCTCTTCCGCGTGTTCGAATATCCCGAAGGCGACAGCGAAGGCTGGGGCGTCGGCGAACACACCGATTACGGATTGCTGACGCTGCTCGCGCAGGACGAAAACGGCGGCCTGCAAGTGAAGACGCCAAACGGTTGGATCGAAGCGCCGTCGATCGAAGGCGCGCTCGTCTGCAACATCGGCGATATGCTCGATCGTCTCACGGGCGGCGTCTATCGCTCGACGCCCCACCGCGTGCGCAACGTCAGCGGCAAAAGCAGACTCTCGTTTCCGTTCTTCTTTGATCCAGGCTGGAACGCTGAGATCGTCCCGCTGCCGGCGCATGCCAACGCACACGACGACAGCCGCGAACGCTGGGACCAAGCCAACGTGCACGCATTCAGCGGTACGTACGGCGAGTACCTGCTGAGCAAAGTCTCGAAGGTGTTTCCAGAGTTGGCGCGGGATGTCGGCTAGACGCCGCGCTTCTGCCCGAAGAGATGGATATGCAGGCGGTCTGAATAGTTGAAGCCGTGCGCGATCACGGCATCCGCGAGCAGCGCCCCACGCGCGCGAACGCCTTCAGAGGTCGTACCTTCCGGCATGATATAAATCCGCGGCGCCGGGACGCCGTAGAGATCCGCAATCTCGGCGGCCGTCTCGATGTCGCGCACGTCCTTCGCGACGAATTTCAAGAACGCGCCTGGAAGCTGCGCATAGCGTCGCAACGCATCGGGCTTCAGCGCGAGCTCAGCATCATTCCCCGAGTGCGCCAATTTCGGCGACACGACAAAATAATCGATGCGATCGATCAGGGCATCGCTCGGAACAATGGAGCCGTTGGTTTCAATCTCAACCAAATGCCGATGATCGTGCTCACGCAGCGCATCAATCATCTCGACCAGCGCATCCGTCTGCAGCAGCGGTTCGCCACCCGTGATAACAACGCCTTCGCTTGGCAGCGCCCGGATACGATCCGCCGTCTCGGCCGCGCCAAGCTTGATCATCTCCGCGCTAGGCTCAAACTTCTTGCCGCTCTCATGTGCAAACGGCGTGCCCACCCAATTCCACGTATAGGCCGTGTCGCACCACACGCAGTGCAGATTGCATCCGGAAAGCCGCACAAACGTACGCGGCCGGCCGAGCGCCGGGCCTTCGCCTTGGATGGATCGGAAGATTTCAGGCTCGCCCTGGTCGTTGCGCGCGAGCTTGAGACTGGCGCTCATTGCGCCGGCATCATCTCCACCAGCGCACCGCCGACCGCCATGGCGATCTGCGGGAAGACATCGCGGAGCGAGGCATCGATGCTGGTGTAGAGCGGGTTGGAGGGCGACAGCGAGCCAACGCGCAATTGAATGCCAGGTGCAACGCTGGCGCCGGCGTGCTGCACCAGTGCGGGCAGGAACGGCAGGTGCGAACCGCCGCCCGCGAGCACGACGTCGATGTGCGTCGCGCCAACCGATTGCGCGCGCTGCGCCACAACGCGGAGGCTGGCCGCGATCGTTTGCGCCAGCGCTTGCTGATAGGTGCGGAAGTTCGGGTCTTCAGCCAATTCCTTGGCGATGACGGTGATTTGCTTGCGCCCGACGCGCATCGTGCATTTGCCGTGACGGAAAATGTCTTTCTTCAACTCGCGCGCAGTCAAGCGAGCGGCGCGTAGCGTGCGCATATCGTCCGGATTGTTGCGGTCGAAGCCGGCTTTGCGCAGCATCAGCTCGATCAAGATGCGATCAACTTCGTCGCCGGCGAGCGCGCTGCACTGGCGCGCTTCTTTGACTTCGCTGAGCGACGGCGGCTCGACGCTTTCATCGAAATCGAAGGCGGCCATATCGTTGGTGCCGGCGCCGATGTCGAGCACGATGACAAAACGCGTCGGCTGCGAAGTGAAGGCGAGGGCGGCGGCAGCGGCCGCGTGCGGTTCGAAGATGCCGGTTTCCAGCATGCCGTTGCCCGGCGCGCGGGCGGCGCGGTCGAGCGCGTCTTTGCACTGAGCAATCGAGATGCCTTCGCCTTGCAGCAGGAACTGGCGGCTCAGCTGCTGCGAAACAGCGGCGGCTTCGTTGAAGATTTGCTCGAACGAGGTGTCGATGCCGCTGCCTGGGCGCCAGACAGGGCTGGTGTAGCGGCGCTTCGCATTGACGATGCCGCGCGGCATGTTCGGCGCAAGATCGAGCGCTTCACGAATGAGCTGGTCGAGGTACGCAATATAAAGCACCAGCGCGTCGCGATGTTTGAACGTGCCGGTCGGATCCATCGACGGGCGCAGCTTAGTCTGCAGCGCTTCTTGCACGTTGGTCGCGCCGAGCACCGTCTTGAACGAGATCAGCGGATCGCGCGCGGTGTCGACGCCGCGATGTGCATGTTGCAACGCCTGCGGACCGAAATAAACGCGGCCGTCATCGACATAAATCACGGATGGCGTCAGCAGCGGATGCTCTGCGCCGGAGATCGCGCCGATCGGCAGCGGCTTCACGCCGACTTCAAGCGGCAGCATCGGGTCAAGGCAAATTGCCGCCTTCGACAAAGCTGTGCCGAAGTCGATGCAAATCCTTGCGCGGGAGGTCCAATCGCGTTCGCCGGTATCGTCCATCACATGCCCTATACGATGCCGGCGCGCTTAGCGCCAACCCGCTGTTCCGCGCCAGCAGCGGCCGCACGTGAAGAAGATTTTATCCACAGGCTTACGCCGGGCGAGGCAACCGCAATGACGCGCGCAAGCCGCCTAAAGGACTGCCGCTCAACAGAATATCGCCGCCATGGCTGCGCGCCACGTCGCGCGCAATGGCGAGACCGAGGCCTACACCTTTCTGGTTACGCGACCGCGTTTCATCCAGACGCGAGAACGGGCGGAAGGCCTCTTCGTAGAGTTCTTCGGGAATACCTGGGCCGTTATCGTCGACGCTGACGGTGATGAACTGATCCGTACTCGAAACGGCCACCTGCACGCGGTCACCGTGCGCGGCGGCGTTGTCGATGAGATTTGCGAGGCAGCGTTTCAGCGCGCGCTCACGTCCTGGCATCGACACTGCAGCTTGCTCACCGACTACCGCCACCTCCGCGCCGCCGCGCGCCGCGTCTGCAACGAGTTCGCTCACCGCCTGCGTGATGTCGACCAACTCCGGCGCCTCGTCCGAGATGCCTTTGGCGAAGGCGAGGTATTCGTCGAGCGTTTGCTCCATCTCCGCGAGATCGCGCTTGATGTCATCGATCTCCGGCGATTGCGGCATCATCGCCAGCTGCAGCTTCAGCCGCGTCAGCGGCGTGCGCAGATCGTGACTGACTCCCGCCAGCAATTGCGAGCGCTGATCTATGTGTTTTCGTATCCGTTGGCGCATATCCTGAAACGCCAGCGTCGCGCCGCGCACTTCACGCGCCCCGCGCGCGCGTATGTATCCTGTATCCTCGCCGCGCCCGAACCTCTCCATTGCGTCTGCAAGGTTCTCAATCGGCCGCACCTGGTTGCGAATGAAGATCACCGAGACAACGATCAAAAAGATCGTCGCGCCAGAAATCCACGCAACAAACAGCGGCCCTGATCGGGCCTGAACGCGATCGCGATACGCCTTCAACTGCAGCACGCCGTTCTCTGTCGGCACGCGGATGACAACCTGAGGCCCAGGGCAGGTAGAATCGTAGAAAATATCGCGATTGATGTCGGTCTGCAGCGCGCGCAGCAGATAGCGGTCGAGTGTCGAGCCCCAGGCACTGCAGCGCGGGATGGTGAGATCGGCGCCGGGCTCTAATTCAATCTCGAGCCGCAGCGGCCGCATCGCATATTCGCGCAGCTGCTCGAAATTCTCCGGCGTCGGATTGCGCTCATAAAGCTGGATCACCAGCGCCACGTCCGCAGCCACGCCCTGGCTCATGCGCTTCGACGTCGCCTGCCAGTGATCATCCAAGAACACGAGCGTAATGATGAGCTGCAGCAACGCCGCCGGCGCCACGATGATCAGCAGCGTGCGCCAGTAGAGGCCCTTCGGCAGAATGTCGCGAAAGCGCATGCGGGGCTTGGGCGTCGCGTCCACTAGTCGGCCGCCAATCTGTAGCCAACACCGCGCACCGTCTGCAAAAACACCGGCGCGCGCGGATCGACCTCCACTTTGCGGCGCAGACGCGTCACTTGCACATCGACTGAGCGCTCAAGCCCAGCGCCCGTGCGCTTAGCCAGTTCTTCGCGGCTGATCACTTCGCCCGGCCGTTGCGCCAGAATGCGCAGCAGCGCCACCTCCGCCTCCGTCAACCGCACCGTCGCACTTTCGCGCGAAAGCTCACCGCGTGCGCTGTTAAAGCTAAACGGCCCGAACGTGACGATCTCCGGCGCTTCTCCGCGCGTCGCCAAAGTCCGGCGCAAGATAGCGTTGATGCGAAGCGTCAGCTCCGCCGGCTCAAACGGCTTCGGCACGTAATCATCAGCGCCGATGGAGAGGCCGCGAATGCGATCTTCCGCCAACCCGCGCGCCGTCATGAACACGATCGGCACCTTGGACGTCTTTCGAACGCTTTCCGCCAGCGAGAAGCCGTCTTCGACAGGCATCATCACGTCCAGGATCAGGAGGTCGAAATCCATTCCGTCCAAAAGCTTCCGCGCGCCCGCCGCGTCCGCCGCAGCCGAGACCCGCGCGCCAGCCTGCGCGAGGTACTTTTTGAGCAGTTCGCGAATGCGGTCGTCGTCATCAACCAAGAGCAGATGCGGCGGCCGGTCGAGCGCGTCGAAGGCGGGCGCGGCATTCATGTGCGGCGACCCCGGCGAACGCGGCCCTGCGTGGGTAGGTTCAACCCCATCGAGAGTGTTTTTGAGGTCAGAAATTCTAGCCTCCACGCTGGTTTGTTGACACTCATGCCGCGAGACACACAATACCTTAGAAAACCAACCCTGCTGCACTGCACAATTTCACCGGCGCAGCGGATCGGCAAGTCCCGATCATAGAGGAGGATATGGATGGCGGCGCAGTCTTTCGACGATCGCGATGGTTGGATTTGGATGGACGGCGAGTTCATCCCGCACCGCGACGCCCGCGTCCACGTCCTCACGCACGCCATGCACTACGCCTCCGCCGTGTTCGAAGGCGAGCGCGCCTACGACGGCGCGATCTTCAAGAGCCGCGAACACAGCGAGCGCCTTCATACATCAGCCAAGCTGCTTGGCTTCAAACTTCCCTACGCCGCCGAAGAGATCGACCGCGCCAAAGCCGAATTGGTGTCACGGCAGAAAACCCCGAACTGCTATCTGCGCGCCATTGCGTGGCGCGGCTCGGAGCTGATGGGTGTGTCCGCCAAACGCGATGACGTGCACGTCGCGATCGCGTCCTGGGTCTGGGGTGATTACTTCGCCGACAAGATGAAGGGCGTGCGCCTGATGGTTGCGCCGTGGCGCCGTCCCGCGCCGGACACCGCCCCGTGCAACTCAAAAGCCGCCGGCCTCTACATGATCTGCACGCTCTCGCGCCACGCCGCGACCGACGCAGGCTTTGACGACGCCATCATGATGGATTGGCGCGGTCAGATCGCCGAAGGCACCGGCGCCAACATCTTCTTTGTGAAGGACGGCGTCCTGCACACGCCAACGCCCGATTGCTTCCTGAACGGCATCACCCGCCAAACCGTCATCGGTCTCGCCAAGGCGCGCGGAATCGAAGTCGTCGAGCGCGCCATCTGGCCAAACGAACTCGCGAGCTTCAGCGAAGTCTTCCTCACCGGCTCCGCCGCTGAAATCACCCCTGTCCGCGAAATCGCCGGCCTGCAATTCAAGCCAGCCTCGATGACCGAGATGCTCCTCAACGACTTCGCCGCCCTGACGCGTCGCAAGAACGCCGCCTGATCTTCCGGCGGTGCAGGGGATGCGCTACGCATCCCCTATGCAACTCGCCCGTTTCCCGCGCCGGCGTTACACGCCGCATTTCACGCCGCTCGAAAAGCTGCCGAACCTGACGGCTGCGCTCGGCGGTCCCGAGATTTGGATCAAGCGCGACGATCTTCTCGGTCTCGCTGCCGGCGGCAACAAAACCCGCAAGCTGGAATTTCTCGTCGCCGACGCACTCGCGCAAGGCGCGGACACGCTGATCACCGTCGGCGCACCGCAATCGAACCATTGCCGCCTCACGCTCGCCGCCGCCGCGAAAGAGGGCCTCAAGTGCCGCCTCGTACTCGAACAGCGCGTGCCGGGCTCCTACAATCCGAACGCCACCGGCAACAACTTCCTCTACAATCTGCTCGGCGCTGAGAAGATCACCGTCGTCAACGGCGGCGACGATCTCAACGCCGCCATGCACGCAGAAAGTGCTGAGCTCGAGGCTGCAGGCCGCAAAGGCTATATCATTCCTGGCGGCGGCTCGAACCCGCTCGGCGCGCTCGGCTATGTCGCCTGCGCGCACGAAATCGCGTCGCAAAGTTTCGAGCAAGGCATCAGCTTCGACCGCATCATCGTCGCCAGCGGCTCGTGCGGCACGCATTCGGGCCTGCTTGTCGGCGCCAAAAGCGTGAACTTCGATGCGCCGATCACCGGCATCAACGTCCGCCGCCCACGCGCAGAGCAGGAGGGCAATCTCCTGAAGCTCGCGCGCGAAACTGCAGCGTTGCTGAAAATTGAATCTCCAGAAGCCAAAGACGTGACCGCACTCGATGAATGGGTCGGCGGCGGCTATTCGATCCCGACCGACGAAATGATCGAAGCCGTGCAAATGCTCGCCCGTCTGGAAGGCGTGCTCCTCGATCCCGTCTATTCCGGCAAAGCCATGGCCGGCCTCATCGGCCTTGCGCGGCGCGGCGAGCTGAAACGCGGCGAGCGCGTGCTCTTCGTCCACACCGGCGGCGCACCCGCGCTCTTCGCCTACCAAAATGTGCTGCAATCGTGAGCGAGCCCAAGATCATCGGCATTATCGGCGGCATGGGCCCCGCCGCGACCGTCGATCTCTTCGCCAAGCTGGTGGAAGCAACCGGCGCTGCCATCGACCAAGATCATCTGCGCACCCTGATCGACAACAACCCGCGCATCCCAAACCGCAACGACGCCATCGCCGGCCGCGGCCCATCCCCCGCGCCACACCTTGCGGCCGCAGCGCGCGGCCTCCAACAAGCCGGAGCGGACTTTCTAGTCATCGCCTGCAACACCGCGCACGCCTTCCAGTCCGATATAGAAGCCGCCGTGACCATCCCGTTCATCAGCATGATCGAAGCAACAGCTGACGCGGCAGGGGACGTAGATCGCGTCGGCGTTCTCGCCGCCGACGGCTGTCGTGGCGCGCATCTTTACGAGCACGCCTTTGGCAAACGCGGCGTCACCACGCTCTTCCTCGACGACGAAACGCAAGCCGAGTTCATGAAGCTCATCTTCCGCGTGAAGGCGGGTGACATGAGCGATGCCGTGCGCCGCCGCATGGAATCGCTGGCGCTCAGCCTCTACGCCCGCGGCGCAAAAGCGATCATCGCTGCGTGCACCGAAGTGCCGCTCGTGCTCTCCGCCGACGCGCTCGCCGTTCCCGTCATCAACTCAACCGACGCACTCGTCGCCCGCGCCATCGCCTTCGCGAAGGCCTAGCGCATAGCTCTTAGCGCTGCGCGTTGCCCAATCCAGCGCGCGTCCCCGGTGGACTCCTTCGCTTCGCAGCGCGTCTTCCAATGTTCCCAGCTCGTACTGTTCCGCTATCCGCCGTGAAAAGGCACGATCGTGCGTGACATCTGATCACTCCCCGTCGTCAGCGCGGCCAAGGGTGGCGCTATTCACGTGACAAGCGAATGACGAGGCCAAATCGGAACAACGTCAAAGGCGCCGCGTTACCGGCCAATCATTGCTTCCGGAGCCACGCGCATGGTCGCCTACACATTCGATCCCGACTACACAATCGCAGGGGCCACTACGCGCACCCGCTCATCCAGTGGCCAACAATCATCGCTGGGCGCCGTCGCCGCGATCGCAATCGGGTTCTTGCTCAACGTGCTCGGTCTCGCGATCGGCGCATCGGCTTTCAACCCGTACGAAATCAACGCCCAAGACGAGACGATCTCCATCGGCGGCGGTCTCTACGTCATGTTCGCGCAACTCGTGGCGTTCCAAATCGGCGCTTACATCGCCTCGCGCGGCTCACGCTACCCAGATCATTTCGGCGGCTTGTTGACTGGCTTCCTCGTTTGGGCGCTCGCGGTCGCATTCGCAGTCTCGCTCGCAACCTTCGCGGCCGGCGCGCTCTCGAGCGGCGACGCGCTCACTTCAGGGGTTGCTGAAACGATCGGCGAACTCAGCGACGCGACAGACGGGCAGGCCGCGAACGCCTCCGATCTCGCGACCGCCGGAGATACCGCCGACGCGCTCGCAGCGCTGTCGTGGTGGACAGTCGGCGCGCTGTCGCTCCGGCTGGCAGGTTCAATCGCCGGGGGCTGGCTCGGCTCACATCATCCGAAATGGGAAACGCGTCCGCGTCTCGACGACACGACCGCTTACCAAAACGCACCAAAAGTTTGAGGAGAATGCATCATGGGTGATTTAGGCAAAGATTACGTTCTCTGGGCCGTCGGCATTCCGCTGCCCATCATCATTCTGTCTACCTTTCTGGAGTGCTGCGGCCACGGCGTGGGCGGCGCCGGCGGCCGTGAAGCGCGCGGCCGCTCAGACGCCCGAGTTTCGCAGCGTGCGAGCGGCGCATACGATGGCCGCGCGTCGAATTTGCACAGCAATTTGAGGGGGGGGGGCTAGAATGCGCTCGGGGTCGCGGTTATGAGCGCGTCGGCGTTGTGAATGAGCGAAGCCCGGTCGCGCTCCGCGTGGCCGGCGTCACTATGCCCGTGCAGGCGTGCGGGTTCCTGGGTCGGCTGCGACCACTCGCCCCTTCAGGCATCAGCTTCGGAGGCCTGCAGCGTCGCAATCCGCCGTCCCACCCCTGCGTTCCAACGACCTTCGCGCGCGCAAATGTATCGACCGGTTTGCCAGAGCGCAGATAGTCGATCCCAATATCGACGGTCTTCGGAAACCGCTCGCTCTTCGAGGCAATCGCCAGCTGCGTCAGCGCCGTCACTTCCAGCAGCGCACCGACCACACCACCATGCAACGCCGGCAACAGCGGGTTGCCAACCAGATGCTGGCTAAACGGCATGACCAAAGTCAGCTCATCGCCCTTCAACTCGGCGCGTATCCCTAGAAAGCGCGCATACGGCACGCGCTCGATCGCGGCGGCGACGCGTTGTTGCGGCGTCTCGCTCATGACTTCTTCGTCCGCAAGTTCGCGCCAACCTTCCGGCCATTGTTCGAGTTGACCATGAATGCCGCCGCCACGTGCGCGATCGGATTGTCCGGCGTCTCGTCGTAAGCAACCGCGCGCACGAACGCGACACTCTTGCCCAACTTGTAGCAATGCGCTTCCGCCAGCACGCTCTTCTGCGGCGTCGCCGGCCGCATGTAGTCGATGCGCAGATCGATGGTCGCCACCGTGGTCGGGTGCTCCATCGCTGCGACAGCGGCCGTCCCACACAAAGTATCGAGAAATGTCGTAATCACACCGCCCGCAATCACGCCGGTCTCCGGATCCCCGATTAGTTCTTCCCGGTAAGGCACCAGGCCCCAGACCCGCGCTGGCTCTATCCTCGTCACTTCCATGCCCAACGCCTTGGCTTGCGGCGTGAATTGGATCATGGCCCGCACCCGTTGAAGCGGGTCGTCGCTGGAGGCGTAGGAGGTCGGTTTGTCGCTCATGAGCGGTGCTACCAGGGCCAAACCCGCCCCGCCATTGTTGCAAATTGACGTTTCGTCACTTTTGTGACGTTGTAGGTGACGAGAGAGTCATCCGGGGCAGAAGATGAGCGAAACGGCGGCCAACGTCGAGCCGGTAGGCAAGCGCGAGAAAACCAAGGTCGCCAACCGCCAAGCGATCCTCATCGCCGCGCGCGCCGTCTTCGCTGAGCTTGGCTATGAAGCCGCGACCGTGCGCGACATCATCCGTGGAACCGAGCTCGCGAGCGGCACCTTCTACAATTACTTCAAGTCGAAAGAAGAAGTGTTCGACGCGCTAGCCGACGATGGCGCCCGTCGCTTTCGCCCGATCCTGCGCATGGCGCGCGAGAACGCCAACAGCTTTGCGGATTATCTCCACTCAGCCTTCGTCGCGTACTTCCATTTCATCGTTCAAGACAACCAGCTCGAAGGCAAACCCATCGAAGAACGGCGCCCGCACATCCTACGCATGGACACGCCAGAGATGACGGCGGTTTACCAAGAAGTGCGCCAAAGCCTCGAAGACGCGATCGCACATGGCGATGCACCGCATGTCGATGCTGATTATCTAGCTTGCGCCTGCATCGGCATCGCGCAAGAGGTGGGGTCGGCCATGTTGCGCCGTTCGCCGCACGATATTGACGCTGCGGCAGATTTCGTAACCGGCCTTCTGTTGAAGGGCCTGCTGGGCGCTGCCCGCAAGAGCTGATCTAGGAGCTAAAGTTTGTCTTGGTTGCGCAAAGCGCTTGTGCATCTTGCTCTGTCGCGTTCCGACGAAGCTTTGATCAAAGCATCAGGCGGCGAACCGCGCACCGTGCGCGGCATGACGCTCGATCCGCGCATGCAGTTCTTGGAAGCGCAAGCGCGCCAGCGCGCGATCCCGTGGGACAAGATGAACGTGCAAATCCTGCGTGCACAAACGGATGCGGGCGCGGACCTGTTCGGCGGCGGGAAAGTGCCGGGCGTGCGGATCGAGAAGGTCTACGTCACCGGCCGTTCGCACTCAGTGCCATGTCGACTCTATCTGCCAACCGTGCGCGACAACACCGCCGCGATGCTGGTCTATCTGCACTTCGGCGGCGGCGTCATTGGTTCGCTCGAAAGCTGCAACCGGCTCTGCGCGCTCATCGCCAAAGAAGCCGGCGCGCCAGTGCTTTCGGTCGACTATCGCCTCGCGCCTGAGTTCAAATACCCGTACGGCCTCGATGATTGCATCGCCGCCTACAATTGGGTCGTCGACAACGCCGCGCGCTACGGAGCGCCCGTCGGCAAAGCCGCGATCGGCGGCGATTCCATGGGCGGGCTCTTCTCGGCGATCATCGCGCAGGAAATGCGCAAGACGAAGCCGCCAGTGATGCAGCTCTTGATCTATCCCGGCTTGGATTTCGTCTCCGACACGCCCTCGATGCACGAGTTCGCCGACGCCTGGCCGCTCACCGCTGAAACGCTCGACTTCTTCGTGAAGCAATATCTCCCCGAAAACGCCGACCCCAGCGATCCGCGCATCTCGCCCGGCCGCGCGCAAGATCTCCGCGGCGTCGCACCAGCTTTGATCTACGGCGCCGGCTTCGACATGCTGCTCGATCAAGGCGCGGCGTACGGCGAGCGCCTGCAAGAAGCAGGCGTCAAAGTCTCCTACACGCGCTTTGACTCGCTGCCGCACGGCTTCGTCGCGTTCCCGTCAGCTGCGCCTGTCGCGGAAGCCGCCATCCGGCAGATCGCACGCGAGACCGCCGCCGCGCTTAAAGGCAATCGCTAATGACGACTTCCCCCGGCACTGCGTCTTCAAAGCCGGGGCAGGGCGTCGATAGCAAAATAAGCAAAGGCGCATGGAGCTGGGCTCTCTTCGAATGGGCCCGCAATCCCTGGGTTATTCTCGGCACGATTTACGTCTTTGCGCCTTACGTTTCCAACGTCGTCATCGGCGATCCGGTGCGCGGGCAGGCGATGATCGCCGGCTGGCACGCAACCGCCGGCATCATCATCGCCGTCACATCGCCCTTCCTCGGCGCTGCATCCGATCGCATGGGTCGCCGCAAACCGCTTCTCGCCGTGTGCATTGCCGCGTTGGCGCTCTGCGTCGCCGCAATGTGGTGGGCGCTGCCGAATGGCGCTGGCCTGCCGATCTGGCTGCTCGGCGCGATCACCACCGCGTCCGGCGTTGCATTCGTTTACACCGAGGTGCTGCACAACTCGATGCTCACCCGCGCCGCGCCGCCCGGCATATTATCGCGCGTTTCCGGCATGGGCTTGGCGCTCGGCAATGCCGCCTCCGTGCTGCTTTTGCTCTTCGTCCTCGTGACGATGGCGCTGCCCGGGCAAGTGGCGCTGCCATTTTTGCCGGATGCGCCGATGTTCGGCCTCGACCGCGCCGCGCATGAGCCGGACCGCGCCGTGACCATCCTCTCGGCGGCGTGGCTCGTCCTGTTTGCGATTCCGCTCTTTCTCTACACGCCTGATCTCGTCACCACCGGCGAGCGTTTCGGCGATGCCGTGAAGCATGGTGTGGGCAACGTCATCCGCACCATCCGCAAGCTGAACGACTATCGCAACGTCGCGCTCTTCCTCATCGCGCGCATGCTCTACGCCGACGGAAAAACCGCGATCCTGATCTTCAGCGGCGTCTACGCCTCGGGCGTGATGGGCTGGGATCTCTTGGAGATGCTTTCCTACGGCATCCTGCTCAGTGTCTTCGCCGTGTTCGGCGGCATCCTTAGCGGCTGGCTCGATCACGCCATCGGATTGAAGCGTGCCGTCGTGCTTGAGATTGCCGTTACGCTGGCGTGCATGCTGTTCATGGTTTCGATGTCGCCGGAAACGATGTTCTTCATGCCGATCACGCCGAACGTCGCCATCTGAGATAGTCCGTTATTCGCCACCGCGCCTGAGGTCGCCTACCTTGGCTTTGCGATCATCATCGCCATCTCGATCACGGCTGCTTACGGCTCAAGCCGCGCGCTGATGGCGCGCCTCGCGCCTGCCGGCATGGAAGGCGAAGTCTTCGGTCTCTATGCGCTTTCCGGATCAGCTACAGCGTTTCTCGCGCCTGGCTTGGTGGCCTACTTCACAACCACCTATCACAGCCTGCGCGCCGGCTTTGCTTCGATCGCGATCTTGTTGCTTGCAGGGCTTACCCTGCTGTTCTTCGTGAAGCCGCCGCCTCAGCTGAACCGCGACGACACCGCGTAAGCGATCCCTGCTGCCGCCGCCGTCGCAAATGTTCCCCACGCCATGTCCACGAGCGTGAGGCGCAGCTCCCAAAACTTCAGCGTCGACTGATTGGTAAGATCATACGTGGCGTACGCAACGAACCCAAGCAGCGCGCCATTGATCAGCGCTTTGCTCAAGCTCGCCTTCTCCAAACCAGGCGCGACGGCAAAGAACACGATCGCGCTGACATAGATCACATAGAACGCGCCTGCCGCGCCGAGGTCTGGGCTCGGTCGCATCATCTCGCCCATCACCGGCTTGTAGACGCGCGACGACATGTTCGAAAGCCACACCGCATCGAGCCCAAGAAAGGCGACAGCCGCTGCGATCCAAGCGATGATGTAAGTGAGCATGCCTCAATCCTTCGCGTAGTAACGCGTGAGTAGGTTCGAGGGTTCGTACGCGCGTGCGCCGGACGCGGATCAGCTTACGCTGCGTCGGCCTGCCTCAGCTTTTTGTCGACCATGCGCTTTAGGCTCGCGGCGACATTCTGGCGTTCCTCGCAGAGCGCGTGGGGGAGGTGCACCATCTGATAGAGCGCCGCGACGTGAGTGCGCACGACTTCCGGATCAAGCCGGTCGGTCGCGCCTTGCGCCTGCAGATAGCGCGCCATTTCGCCGGCGCCGAGCGTCAAGCTCTGATCGCCAATCTGTTGGCTCACTTCGACAAGGTCTTGCACCGCGCGATAGACAAGGCGCGCCTGCTTCGAATCGCCGGGCGTAAGCGTCTTCGCGGCAGCTTCCAGCGCCGCGACACGGGCGCGCGCGAGATCCGCCTTCAGATCAAGTTCCTCAGTCTCGCCGCGCACCAATTGCTCCGGCGCAACGTCATCGAGACGGCGCAGCGGTCCGAGATAATTCAAATCAGGCCGGCGGCGACGGCGGCAGGGGCCCACATAGCTCGCGGTCACCACGAATTTCTGCGGATTGGTAATCACGGTCTTAACGCGCTGCTGCAGCGCCAGCACCGAGATCGGTTTGCGCATATAGCCATCGACGCCTGAGCGCCGCGCCAGCTCAACATGCGCGGCCGAGCCACGCGTCGTGAGCATGAACATCGGCACCGAACGGTTCGGCGTATCTTCGCTTTTGCGGACGCGGCGCGCGAATTCGAGCCCGTCGCCGCCCACGCCGTCGATCCAATCCATCAGAATGACGTTGGGATTTGAGAGCCGAACCGCCTCCCCAAGCTTCCATCGTATTGGCGGCGCCGATGGCGCGGCCAAAACCCATGGCGCGCAGCTGATCGAGCGAAATACCGCGTTCGTAGTGATTATCGTCCAGGACAAGCGCCGTCAGCATGGACGGATCGAACTGATCAACCCCCTGCATACGTGGCCCTAGCTCCCAAACAGCCTGAGAGACTAACGCAGATTATTTGAAATTCGCTGAAGGTCTGACGCCGCGCGCAGTTAACTTCAGTTAGTGAGTTGGCGGAGGATTGTCGCTGAATCGAAGTAGACGCGCTCGCAAATGATGCCCGTGCCGCCCGGCGCGAACTCGAACACCGCCGCCATACGCACGCGGATCTTTTTGCCCGTCGGCGCAAGCTCGCCTTGTGGTGTTTGGATCGGCCCGTTGTGTGTGCCAGTGAGCCAGAACTCCGCCAGCACCGCATCTTCCATGGCGCGCAGCAGGATCGGCTCATTGGCCTGATCCGGGAAGGAACGGCGCGAGTTCTTAAAATAGTTCAGCACCGCCTCGGCGCCGTCGAACACTTGGCCTGCGCCAAAAAGCTCGTAACGCGGATGGTCGAACGTCGACATCGTCGTATCGAAATCGTGCGTGATCTCCGAGGCCATGTGCTTGGCGACAATGGCGATGCGTTGTTCGGCCAAAGTGCTCATGAACTACGTTCCTCCAGCGCGCCGATAATGGTGATCTTCTGCCAGATCTTACGGCCAAGACCGGCAGTCAGGTTTTCAACATCGTTGACCGAGGCAATGACGACGCTGTCGCGCACGCGATCCGCATAGAGCGCCGCGAGCTTGCCGATTAGCGCCAGCATCTCGGCGCAATAATCCAAGTACCGCGTGAGCTCGAACTACGTCATCGTCCGCTCGGGCGAAGCTGACGTCTTGTGCTGATCGAGCACGATCGTCGGGTCCTTGGTGAGCTGATGCATGTCGATGACGTGCGCCAGCTGCCGCAAGCGATGCAGCGAATCCAGCGCCCGCTGCCGCTTCTCGCGCTCTTCCAACGTCAGAATGAACCAGATCGCGCCGCCAAACAGGATGAGCAGGTTCACGGCGGCTTCCAGTCCCTGAACCAATTCCGGCGCGGTCAGCGTCTCAGCTCTGATGTTCAAAAACCGAAACGCCGCGACCTGCGCCACGATGCCAACACCAATCACCGCGATCGCCGCGATGCGCCACAAGAAATGCGGACGCGCTAAACTCGCGGCGTCACGCGCGCGCTAAACCGCGCCGTCTCGATCAAATCAGCGCAAACGCCGGACAGCCCCGCTTTCGGAAAGCGCGCATTGATGCGCTCTCGCAGTTTGTCGAGGGTCGCCAAGACGCGATCGGCGCGAAGATGCGGGGCAGGTGGTTTCATGATGCGCTCAAATTGCGCGCACGCTGCACCGAACGTTCGTCAAACGCCTGGCCAAACGCGTTGCCCCGCATGACCGTAGTCGTTTCCGCCGCGTATCGGCGCCCATTCGGCGCGGTCTGACAGGTGATCACAACATTGAGCGAGTCCAGCCGCACAAGCGGCGCAGGACTAAAGCCCTCAGGCACAAAGAGCCGAACCCGCGCGATATCCGGTGTCGCCTTCAGCACAGTGACTTCACCGCGCAGCCGTTCCGCAAACCGCCGCGCCTGTTCGCCGCGCACGCTCTCGCGTGTCGGCTGGAATGAATACGTGGCGCTCGTGGCGTCCTCGCGCAGCAGGCGCACATCCGCAACGCGCCCCATGCCCTCGCTCGCGCACCAAGAGACGCCTTCAAAATCTTCCGCCATCCTATCAAACGCGCGCCGCTCATCATTGCTGAGTGCGTCGCGAGCAGGCGTGACCATCCGCAAGTGCGGCGTCGCGCTCGGATCAAACCGCGCGTTCCAATTCGCCTTCGACGTGTTCAGCTCGTAATCGAAAGCATAGTCCGCCTTCGCGGCTTGCGTAGCGGCAACTGCCTGCGTGAGCAAAGCCGGCCCTGCGCTCTGTGCGGCGGCGTTCGCGGCGAAGATCGCAACCGCAGCGCATGCTAAAATTCGAACCACTCGGAACATGGCCGCGACCATGCCACGCCGATTGCGGCCACTCAACGGCGGCGGCAAGCGGGACCGGGGCTTCGATCCGGGCGCCTTTGCGCTACATAAAGGGCGTGGACGCCCGCGTGCCTTTATTGCCGTCGCCATTCGAGGAATGGTTCGCCGCGCGTGGCTGGGCGCCTCGGCCACATCAGCTCGAACTCGTCTCGCGTGCGCAAGCTGGCCTTTCCACACTGCTCATCGCGCCAACCGGCGCCAGTAAAACCCTCGCCGGATTTCTCCCCAGCCTCATAGAGCTCGCACCGCTGAAAGATGAAGGTCCGCGCCGCCCGCACAAGCTTCACACACTCTACATTTCGCCGCTCAAGGCGCTGACCACCGACGTTGCGCGCAACCTCAACACGCCCGCAACGGAGATGCAGCTCGGCGTCCGCATCGAAACCCGCACCGGCGACACCCCGCCCTCACGCCGCCAACGCCAACGCGCGCACCCGCCCGATATTCTGCTCACCACGCCAGAACAACTGTGCCTGCTGATCGCCTCCGAACACGCCCGCGTCTTCTTCGAAGATCTGCAAGCCGTAGTGATCGACGAAATCCACGCCCTCGCGCCCACCAAACGCGGCGATCTCCTCGCGCTCGCCCTAGCGCGCCTCAAACGCTGGGCGCCAGCGCACCGTCGCATCGGCTTAAGCGCGACAGTGGCGGACGAAGAGGGATTGGTGCGTTGGTTGCTCGGATCTTCTCCCTCCCCTCGTGGGGGAGGGCGAGGGCGCCAGCGCAACCCCGCCCTCAGCCCCGCCCCACAAGGGGGCGGGGAGATAATTGTCAAAGCCCCGCCAGGCGCAGCTCCAATCATTGACGTCCTAGACTCCGACGCCAACATCCCATGGTCCGGCCACACCGCGCGCCACGCCATCCCCGAACTCTACGAAACCATCAAGCGCACAAAACTCGCGCTCGTGTTCGTCAACACCCGTGCGCAAGCGGAGATGACGTTTCAAGAACTCTGGCGCGTCAACGAAGATTCACTCCCCATCGCGCTTCACCACGGCTCGCTCGATGTCGCCCAACGCCGCAAAGTCGAAGCAGCGATGGCCGCCGGCAAACTCCGCGCCGTCGTTTGCACCTCAACGCTTGATCTCGGCATTGACTGGGGCGACGTCGATCTCGTCATCCAGATCGGCGCGCCAAAAGGCTGCGCGCGTCTCGTCCAGCGCATCGGCCGCGCCAACCACCGCTACAACGAACCCTCACGCGCGCTGCTGGCGCCAAGCAACCGCTTCGAAGTCCTGGAATGCCGCTCCGCGCAAGAAGCCGTGCAGGAGGGCGCACTCGACGGCGAGTCTCTCCGCATCGGCGGCCTCGATTGCTTGGCACAACATATCATGGGCTGCGCCTGCGGCGAACCGTTCGATGAGGACGAACTCTACGCCGAAGTGATCAGCACCGCCGCCTACGCCAATCTCCCGCGCTCCACATTCGATCGCACCATCGATCTCGTCGCCACCGGCGGCTATGCGCTACGCAGTTACGACCGGTATCGCCGTATCGTGCAAGATCCGCACACCAATCTCTGGCGCGCGCGTAATGCCTCGGTCGCACAACAACATCGCATGAATGTCGGCGCGATCGTTGAATCCGAAATGCTCGACGTGCGCCTCGCGCATCGCACCGGCGCCCGCCCACGACCCGGCACGCCAAAAGCCCAAGGCCCAACGCCACTCGTCGCCGGCCGCCGGCTCGGCCAAATTGAAGAATACTTCATCGAAGGCCTGGCCCCCGGCGACACCTTCCTGTTTGCCGGCGAAATCCTGCGTCTCCTCGGCGTCCGCGAAACCGACGCGCTCGTCGTCCGCGCCACTGATCAGCAAACACCGAAAATCCCATCCTACGCCGGCGGCAAATTCCCGCTCTCGACATTTCTCGCCGATCGCGTTCGCCACATGCTGCACGACGTGAAGCGCCAGAAGAAGCTGCCCAAGCAAGTGCGCGATTGGATCAAAATCCAGAAGCGCCGCTCGGTCGTGCCTGCGCCGGACGAGATGCTCGTCGAAACCTTCCCACGCGGCGGCAAACATTATCTCGTCTGTTACCCCTTCGAAGGCCGTCTCGCGCAGCAGACGCTTGGCGTCCTCATCACACGCCGTCTCGAACGCCTGGGCAAAAATCCGGTCGGCTTCCTTGCCAGCGAATACGCGATGGCCGTCTGGGGCCTCGAACCCATGGGCGATGTCGATCTCGCCGCACTCTTCGACGAAGACATGCTCGGTGACGATCTCGAGAGCTGGCTCGGCGAGAGCACGTTGATGAAATCGACCTTCTCCAAATGCGCCGTCATCGCCGGCATGATTGATCGCAACGTTCCCGGCGCGACGCGCAAGACTGGCCGCCAAGTCACGTTCTCATCCGATTTGATCTACGACGTGCTCAAACAGTACGAGCCCGATCACATCCTCCTACAAGCCGCCTTCGCCGACGCAGGCGAGGGCTATCTCGACATCAAACGCGTCGGCGCGCTGCTCGCTCGCATCAAAGGCAAGATCATCCACCGCGACTTGCCCTACGTCTCACCCTTCGCCGCCCCGGTAATGCTGGAAATGGGCAAAGTCGGTATCCGCGGCGCCGCCGACGAAGCCGTGCTGGAAGATGCGGCGTCGCTGATTGCCGAGGCGATGAGCTGACGCAGCGGACGGCTTGCGTGGCGACGGCGGCGGGAGCACTTTCCGGGAAAATATCGGGGGAAACGATGCGGGCGATTTGGGCGGCGGCTCTTCTATTTGCATTCACCGGCGCAGCCAGCGCGCAAGTCAGCGAGTCAACGCGCGCCTCCAACGCCGCGTTCTCACAAAGGTTGCCCTGGGGCGATCGCGAAGACGAAGACTTCGCCAATCGCGGCTTCGTCGCCGCCTACGACCAACCGCAAATCCGCACAGCCGACAACAGCCGCGTCGTATGGGATTTCACCGCCTACGATTTCCTCCACGGTGACGCGCCCGACACCGTGAACCCCAGCCTCTGGCGTCACGCGCAACTGCTCGCCCGCGCCGGTCTCTTCCGCGTCACTGACCGCGTCTATCAAATCCGTGGCTTCGACGTCTCGAACATGACGATTGTCGTCGGCGACACCGGCCTCATCATTGTCGACCCGCTCTCCAGCGCTGAAACTGCCGCCGCAGGCCTCGCGCTCGCGCGCCGCACGCTCGGCGACAAACCCGTCGTCGCCGTCATCTACACGCACTCGCACCTCGACCATTTCGGCGGCGTCCGCGGCGTCGTGCCAAATCCCGCCGGGGTTGAGATCATCGCGCCCGATCACTTTATGGAGCACGCGGTGACGGAGAACGTCATCGCCGGCAACGCCATGAGCCGCCGCGCACAATTCCAATTCGGCGCAGGCCTCACGCCCGGTCCGGACGGGCAGATGACCTCCGGCATCGGCCTCGCCGTCTCCAGCGGCACGTTCACGCTCATCCCGCCGACACGCACAATCACCCACACGGGCGAAACGCTCACCATCGACGGCGTGCGCATCGAGTTTCAGCTGACCCCTGACACCGAAGCGCCTTCGGAGATGAACTTCCTCTTCCCGGATTTCGGCGTGCTCCTCATCGCCGAGAACGCCACCGCCTCGATGCACAACATCCTCACGCCGCGCGGCGCGCTCGTTCGCGATGCGAAGGCGTGGGCGGACTACCTCACCGAAGTGCTGCGCCTCTACGGCGACCGCACCGAGATTATGGTCAACTCTCACGCTTGGCCGCGCTTCGGCGGCGATCGCGTGCGTGACTTCATCTCCAGCCACCGGGACGCCTACAAGTATCTGCACGACCAAACCGTGCGCCTGATGAACGCCGGCTACACCGATCGCGAGATCGCCGAGCAAGTGCGCTTGCCCGCTTCGCTCTCCGCGCGTTGGTTCAATCACGGCTATTACGGCACGATGATGCACAATTCGCGCGCCGTCTATCAGCGCTACATGGGCTGGTACGACGGCAACCCCGCGAACCTCAATCCGCTTCCACCGGCGGAAGAGGGCACACGCTTCGTCCGCGCCATGGGCGGCGAAGATCGCGTGCTCGCCGAAGGTCAACGCGCCTTCGACGAAGGCGACTATCGCTGGGCCGCGCGCGTGCTCAACAATCTCGTGTTCGCAAATCCCAACAACACCGCGGCGCGCCAACTCCTCGCGCGCACGCATCGGCAGATGGCCTACCAATCCGAAAGCGCGATCTGGCGAAACATGTATCTTGTTGCAGCACGCGAACTCGAAGAGGGACCACCCGCGCGCGGCCTGCCAACGCAAAGCGCCGATCTCATCGGCGCAACGCCGACCAGCTACATCCTCGATTTGCTCTCCGTGCGTCTCAATCCAGAGCGCCTCGGCGATCGACACTACGCGTTCAATCTCGTCTTTCCCGAACGCAACGAACGTTTCGGCGTGACGATCCGCAACGGCGTCCTGGTCTATGAGCGCGACCAAACCGTCGACGGCCCCACCATCACCTCACCACGTGCGGTATTCCTGCAAGCCATGGCGACGCAATCGATGGCGCGCGCCGTGTTGTCCGGACAAATCCGCATCCAGGGCAGCAGAAGGTCCCTTGAAGGCCTCGGCGAGGTATTCGACAACCCCGACCCAAATTTCCCCATCGTCACGCCGTGACGAATCCGATTTGATCTGAGGCGTATGCCGCTCCTGTCGCAGCCAGCACCAAAGCCAGAGCGTCCGCGCCGCAAAGCGGTGGCGGTCGCGCCTGTGCGCGCCGTGCCGCCGATGGCGATCGTCGGCGACAGCGTTGAAATGCGCCTCGGCCATACTTTGGTAACGGCGCTGCCCGATGGCGCGCTCTGGGTTGCGGAATCCAAAACGCTGATCGTCTCGGACATTCACTTCGAGAAGGGATCATCCTTCGCGCTGCGCGGCCAGATGCTGCCGCCCTACGACACGCATGCGGCGTTGCTGAAACTCACCGACCTCATGCTGCGCCTGCAGCCGGACATCATCGTCTCGCTCGGCGACAGCTTCCACGACAGCGGCGGCCCGGCGCGCATGGACGCGCGCGATCGCGAATTGCTACGCTTGCTGATGTCACGCTGCGACTGGGTCTGGGTCGAAGGCAATCACGATGGCCGCGCGCCCGAAACACTCGGCGGCAAATTCCACGAAGTCCTACACGTCGGCTCACTCGTGCTGCGTCACGAACCCACAGAGTCCGCAGCCCCCGGCGAGATCGCCGGTCACATGCATCCGTGCGCACGCGTCGTCGGCCGTGGCCGCAGCGTCCGCCGCCGTTGCTTCGCCACCGATGGCGCGCGCTTGGTGATGCCGGCCTTCGGCACATACACAGGCGGCCTCAACGTCTGCCACGAGGCGTTCGCCAATATCTTCCCAGGGGGCGCAACAGCGCTCGTTCTCGGCAAAGATCGCGTCCTGCCCGCGCCGAACGAGCGCCTAGTCGGCGACTAAAGCCGATGCATCGCCGTCGCGAGCGGGATCAGCATGCAGATGATCATCGCCCCGCCGGTCAGCACTTGCCTTAACACCGGATACCAAGCCGGCGCGCCAGCATCGCGCGCGCTGCGATAATCCCACATCGCCTGGACTGCGAAGATGCCGGCAAAGATCGCAGCTGCGCCGAGCACCGGCGTAAAGAACACAACAAAAGTCGCAAGCATCCAGCCCGCGAGAGCAGGGAGCGCGCTAAACACGAGCCGCAATCCGTTCGGATTATCCGGCGCACGCACAATCTCAATTCCGCAGCGCACGCCGCCGAGAAACGAGAGCAGCACAGCCGCATAAAGCGAAAACGCAATCGCGCCGAGGCGTGCGGTGCTGGCGTGTGCGGAGAGCGTGATGAGCGCCGATACGGCTAGCGGCACGAGGCCGAGAAAGCCCAGACGCAACGCCGCACGAGGAAGGATAGGCGGCGGCGTGATCACGGGCGACGAAATAACACGGCCGAGCCCCAGCCCGCCAATAGCGCGAGCAGTACGGTGACGATGCCGTACAGCCACGACACATTGGTGGCGAGGTCATGGATCGTGCGCTCAACGCCAATGCGCGCAATCGTGATCGGGATGCGCTGACGCGAAATCAGACGCCCGTCGCGGAAGAGGTACGTGTCCGCGTGATATTGCGCGATCGGAGCATTTGCCGGCAAACGCACCACCGCGCGGAACAGCCCGCCGCGATAGGCCGTCAACCCACCACGCACGCCTTCGCGCGGGGGCGTCGCGTACCATTGATAAAGCCCTTGCTCGCGCCGCAACCGCACCAGCGCCGCGCGGTACGCTGAAGGATCGCCGCCAGCCGGCACAGCGCTCGCGAGTTGCGCCGAGGCGGCGGGATCCAGCTGATATCGCCAGATCGATTCCGGGCTCGCGATGTCGCGCAGCGGCCGGTTACTCAGCACTGCGAAGAACGCCGGCGCTTCGCTGAAGCGCACCGGATCGCCGTTCACCCACAAACCGAACGCGTTGCCGATGCCGAAGGCGCGACTCTTGCGCATCACCGTCGCGGGCTCATTGGGGCCGCGCAGCACGACAACAATGTCGCCCCGTCCGCGCCGATCCGGATTGACGCCGAACACAGTGATGTACGACCCGCCATAGGTGGAACTCACAGTGATCTGTTCTTCAGCCACACCGGCGGGAAGATCGTCGGCCACGTCGCTGCCCGGCTGTCGCTGCTGTTCTTGCTGCTGCTGCTGAGCCGACGCGGGCGCGCCAGCGAGCAAAACGAACGCGAACGCGGCGAGGAGGCGCTTCACCATAGCCCTGCCCCCAACACGTAGATTTCATCCGGCGGGACAACGAGATCGAACAAGAACTTGATGCTGGCGGCAACCAGCAACACGCCCAGAATGCCGCGCACGTACTCAGCCTTAATGCCTGCACCCACACGTGCGCCAATCTGTGCGCCAACCACGCCGCCTGCCATCAGCAACAGCGCCAGCACCAGATCGACCGTATGCGTCGCGATCGATTGCAGCACGACGATCAGCGACGAAATCACCAGCACTTGGAACTGCGACGTCCCGATCACGACATTCGTCGGCATCCGCAGCAGATAGATCATCGCCGGGATCACGATGAAGCCGCCGCCGATGCCCATGATCGCCGAGATTGCGCCGATGACAAAGCCAAGACCCAAAGGCGGCAGCACGCTGATGTAGAGGCCCGAGCGCGGAAACCTCATGCGAAAGGGCAGGTTGTGCGCCACCGTTTTCAGTGGCCGGCGCAGCACCGATACGCTCTTCGCCGGACGCCCGCGCCAAAAGCGATAGCTCTCGCGCACCATCAGAAAGCCGACGCTCGAGAGCAGCAGCAGATAAAGCAGCGAGACGATGAGATCGAGTTGGCCAAGCCGCAGCAGCCGTTCAAACAGCGCAACCCCGATCGAACTGCCGACGATGCCGCCAACCGACAGCAGCATCCCCATCCGCCAGTCGACGGCTTTGCGCCGCGTCTGCGTCATGATGCCGGAGAATGACGTCGCCGCGATCTGGCTCGCACCAGTCGCGACAGCAACTGGCGCGGGCACGCCGAGGAACAGCAGCGCAGGTGTCATGATGAAGCCGCCGCCGACGCCAACGAGCCCGGACACGAAGCCGACGGCGCCGCTCACCAAAAAAATGAGCAGCACGGCCACCGGCATTTCGGCGATCGGCAAATAAATCAAAATTCTGCTCTGAACTCAGCGCCAAGCGCTACGCCCGCGGCCCTTATGATAAGGGTCGCGGGCCGAAGCAACGCTAGTTTGCCGCTAATTCGCGGGAGCCCGGTTTTAGGTGCTCGGACGGCTGTTCCAGGCGCGAACGCCGAACTCACCATTGGCTGTGGCGCTAGATGCACGTGGACGGAAAGCCTGGGCGCGGGCCCGTGCTTGCTCGACCTGCTGCGGCGTCAGTTGCGCTTCAAGAGCGGTGGCGCGCGCGCCAGCATCTTGATCGCCTTGGCGGGCAGCAACCATGAACCAGAACAGAGCTTCCGATGCGGAAGCGTTCACGCCGCGGCCTTGTTGATAAAGGACGCCGAGATTGTACTGGCTGTCGGCAACGCCGAGTTCAGCCGCTTGGCGGAACCAACGGAACGCCGCCGCTTCATCCAAAGGCGCGCCTTCGCCGCGTGCGAAATAGACGCCGAGGTCGTGCATGGCGCGGCGGTTGCCGGCGCCGGCAGAGCGTTCAGTCCATTGACGCGCGATCGTGAGATCGGCCGGTACGCCTTCGCCGCGCTCATAGAGCTTAGCTAAGCGATACTGCGCCATCGGGAAGCCGCGATCGGCAGCGCGGCGCAGCATCGTCACGCCTTCGGCCGTGCGGCCAGCTGCTGATGCGCTGCAACGCCAGTTCGTACTGCGCCGTGAGATCGCCAGATTGCGCGGCTTGCTCAAGCGAGACGTTACGCGCCGGAAGAGGGCCCGCGACGACCTGCTGCGTGGCTGGCGTCTGCGTGGTCTGAGCGACCGGCGCGCCAGCCGGCGCTGCCGTTGGGGCTGCGCCTTCGACAGCTGGCGCCTCATCAGGAACGACGCCTTCGGTAGGCGCTTCCGCGAACGGATCGGCGGGCGGCTGCAGCGTCGGCGCGATGTTGCTCACCGGCAGCGGCGGCTCGGCGTCCGCTTGCGCGTCGTCGCCTTGGCTCCTCATGTAATAAGCGCCGCCAATCAGCGCGGCCGCGATCGCGCTAGCAGCGCCCCACAGCACCACGCGGCTCGAACCACGCAGGCTGAGCTTCGGCGCCTCCTTCGGCGTCTCAGGACGCGTCTTCGGCAACGACTGCGCCTGCGCGGCCTTACGCGCGTTGGCGAGATAGTCGTTCTTGGCCGGCGCAGCAGCCGGATCTTCCGGCAACGGCGGCAGATCAGTCAGCTCAGGAAGCTCCAGCGAAAGCGGCGCTTCTTCGATGCTGTTGGCGAGCGGCACGTTGGCGTTGTTTTGTGGCGCAGGTGCGACCAGCGGCGCGACCGCATCTTCGATCGAGTGCGGCGCGAGTTCATCATCCGGCGTCCAGAACGGATCGTCGATCGGCGGCGCAGCGACCGTCTCAACTTCCTCGAGCGCAGGATCATCGATCAGGAGATCATCGTCCGGAGAGACTTCGATCGACTGGTATTCCGGCGGCACGAACGCTTCTTCGACCGCGTCGTCGTCAACCAGCAGATCATCGATCTGATTGTCTTCGGCGAAGTAGATGTCGTGATCGTTCGGCACTTCGTTGATAGCGCGTGGCGGCAGCGGCGCTGCACGCACCGGTTGCGCTGCATCACGCGGCGTCTGCGAATACGGCTGCGGCTCCGGATCACTCAGATCGAATGATGTTTCCGTCTCTTCGAACGACGGGAAGGCCGAGCGGTCGAAGGCGTTCGTCGTCTTCGGTGCGGCGCGCCGGCGTTGGGATGCGCATCGTCGGCGCGGGCGTCTCCGCCGCCGGCGTGGCGCGGCCAGTTTCAAACTCTTCCAGCTTGGAAGCGACGTCCGACACGGCCTTCTGAACTGGTGCGATCGCTTCTTGGCTGTGCTCTTCAACCTTAGCCAGGCGCTGCATGATTGAGCTGATAGCTTCCGACACGCGCTGACCAGCACGCTCTTCGCTATCCAGCATCCGCTCGCCCAGTTCGCGAGCGAGAATGTCTTGGCGCTGATTGAAGCGATCCGCCATCCGCGCGACTTGCTCGCCCACGTGCTCGATCGCTTGCGCGCTGCGCTGCTCAACTGCACCAACGCGCTCTTCAAGACGCTCGGACAGACGGCCAACTTCGAGGCCCATACGATCGAACGCAGCAGCTTCGCGGCGCTCAATGTCGTCAAAGCGCTTCGCCAGCGTCGACGACATCCGCGTCAGCTCTTCGCGCACCGCGGACGCGGCCGCATCGTCATTGCGTGCTTCAACCGTGCGTAAGCGCTGGTCGACAGTTTCCGACATGCGCTTGATCTCGATCGAGATCGCTTCAATCGTTTGCGCTTGGCGGCGCTCGGCAGCGGCGAGGCGCTTGTTGACGTCGGTGAGGGCGCCTTCGACGCCTTCTTCGCCAGCCAGCACAGCGTGCAGCTCTTGCGTGATCTCTTCGCGCACCGATTGCGCCATCGTGTCGAGGCGCTGTTCGAGCATCGCGCGAACGGCTTCGGTTTCCATCGAAGCGCCGCCGCCTTGTTCGATGCGTGCACCGAGCGAGGAGACCGTTTCTTCGATGTGACGGATCGCCGTGTTGGCGGTCGATTCCGGTTTCTTCGAGCTTGTCATTCAAACGTTGCAGCGCGCGATCGAGGGACTCAACCGTCTCGCCGATCCGATCGATCTTCGCCGTGCTCGAGTTCGCAGTCGCTGCTTCAACGCTAGCGATGCGCGCTTCGAACGCCGCCAGTGCGCCGGTGAGGGGGCTGGCGTCGGTTTTCGATTCAAGCGCGCCGAGGCGCTCAGCAATATCTTGCTGCGCTTGACGCACGTCGGTGAGATCGACGCCGCCGCCCGAACCGCCGGCGATGTCTTCAACTTGCTTGACGCGTGCCGAGAGCGTGAGCTGCGCATTGCGCAGATCCGCAATCGCAGCGCCCGCCGCTTGGCGGAGGCCAGCCGTGCTTTCGCGGGCGCCAGCTTCAGCCCGCTCGATGCGGCCAATCAGCGTTGCTTGTTCAGCCTTCAGCGTATCGACAGCGCCAACGCGCTTCGAAATCTCGCCCTCAAGGCGCACGACTTCTTCGAGCAATGCTTCACGCGCACCGCGCGTCTCGCTCGACGTTTCAGTGCGCACTTCAGCAACAGCGCTCTCGATCGCACGGCGCGTCGAGGCTTCGCTATCGCCAAGGCGTTCGCTCAGTTGTTCTTGCAGACGGCGCAGCTCAGTGACCGCGTCGATCGAAGCTTCCGTCGCCTGACGTGCAGCCTCCTCAGCAACAGTGCGCGCTTCCGCGAGCGTCTGCGCCAGAATGTTGCCGCCATTGCTCATCTCGTTCGTCAGGAACGAGGCGGCAGCCTCAGCGCGGCGCGCAACTTCTTCGGCGACAGCCACCTGGTGCTCAAGCCGATGCTTGACGTCTTCGACATCGGCCGCGCGGCCGCTCAGCGTTTCGCCGGCGGCGCGGAATTGTTCCAGCGCGTCTGAAATGCGCTCAGCAGCTTCGCTCGACGCCGCTTCCGCATCTTCAATGCGCGCAGCGAGACAAGCACCGAGCGGTCGATCGTCGAGACCGCGCGATCAAGACCAGTGACGGCGAGTTGCGTACGGCGTTCGATAGATTCAATGCGTTGGGCAAGACGAGTCGGATCGCTCGTGCGCGACGCGCCACCGTTGACGCCCCAATCGTCTTCGCCATCATAATCTGTGTGCTGCGTGCCGAACGCGCGCGGACGCGGCGCGCGGCGGCTGTTGCGGTGTGTGCTGCGACTGCGATTGCGCGCCACCGCCACCAAGCTAACCAGATGCAAGCGCCTGGTTCAGATATTCGCCAAGGCTCATGCCCTGACGAGCCGCAGCTTCTCGCGCAGCTTCTCGCACTTTGGGGTCAATGCCCTTGACGCTCCAGTTCTGCGCACCGCTCATTATGCCCCTCGCCGCGTTTTCACCGCGCGTCCGCGGCTTACGCCAACCCCCGGGACGGAGACTCGAAGAATTCGAGAATCGCCACGACTTTGCAGTGTCGATGAAAGGCGTCGGCGTGTTAATGGCGGGTAAAATCGTAAACAGGAATTAGCCATGTCTGATACGCCGCGACAATTCGGTCCCCGAAACGCAAGGCAGGCGTCTATCTCCGCGGGACTGGAGCGGCGCGCAGCCTGATATCCCGACGAACTTCACGGGCCTCGAAGCGGCAGCGCAGAAGAAATGACTCCCGAAGCGTGGGCTTACACTGCCGGCAGCGCTGAATTAGAGACGGGCGCCGACGCAAACCGGCGCGCCGCCTTCAATCGCTTCCAATTGCGCAACGCATGCTCGGCGGTGCTGGCACAAGAAATCTCGGTTGCGAAATCTGGTGCGCGCGTTGCGCCGGTGTTTTCTTCGCCCATCGGCGTTTTTGGAGACGATGCTCCGGAAGCTGATCTCGCGCGTCGCCGCCATGGGCGCGCTCAATCTGCCAATGATCATTTCGTCTCAAGCATCAACGCCGATGGAAAAGATCGCGGAAGCCAACGGCGACGGCCCGCGCTTCTATCAATTGTATTGGGGCAAGTCAGACGATCTCGCCGAGAGCTTC
>JADJCG010000033.1 GCA_016703335.1 Caulobacteraceae bacterium
CGCGCGAATGCGCAAATGCGCGAATGAACGCGACGGCCAAAAACGATGCCAGTGGCAGCCGACAGCAGGAAGTTTCGAACCGTGAGCCCAACCATCTGGCTGAAATGCCCCGGCTGAGCGTCGTCTCGCTACCAGGGCTTTGCCAGTTGGTGTTGGTGATGAATGACACCGCCCGGCCGAACGCCAAGTGATCGCTCCCAGGCCGGAAGCCCTGCGGATTGAGCGGCAGTGCGTGCTGGAGCCGCAGGATCGCGTACAGCAGCACGAAGGCCGCAGCGTGCAACGCGCGAGCATTGCGAGGGCGCATCCCCTCCAGCTCTCTGGTTTTGATCCGACTTCGCCGCCGCCAGCCCAGTACAGCGCTTTTTCAATGGGGACGCAGCACGGGCGTCAGGAACACCTTCTCGCCCTGAAATAAGGGCGTCATGTAAATTCACCAAGCGGCCGCATTACCAGAACGGGACAGCGAGCACGAATATTGCGGGCGATTTGCAGCCAGCTGATGACGGTCATCTTAGTGCCTCTAGAATTTTCGGGATGCAGCATGGCTGACAAAGGAGCATGATGACACTGGCGAGATGGCGCAGATGATGTAGTCGAATTCCATCACGCCTTCTCTTCCCCAAAGATGGAGAGCGAGGATTGTGAACGCTCCGACGCCTATGCCGACAAAATCAAATCGCCCATCTACAGCTCCCAACGGTGATCAGCTTGGCGTGAGCTCATTGGTTCAGTGTCCATCCAAGGCCGACGACAGTCGCAACCAGCAGAGCGATCCCTAAAAGCCCTACAATCGTCGAGATGATAATGAACTTCCGCACTTGTGCGCTCCGTTCAGCAAAACGCGCGCTGGATCGAAATCAAGACGCATCAACCGCGCGCGACCATGGTGCTGAACGATATCAGGCTGTCGGAAGCGTCGATGTCTGCTTCGATATAACGACCGTCGATGGCGGAGTCATGGAACGCGGACGCCGCGCCAAGATTGTACGTCGAGTACGAGTCTCTGCACTCGCCGGGTGCTCGTCGAAGGCGTCGTCGATCCACATTCTCGAACTCCATCCTCTGAGCTGAGGCAAATCCGAGGAAATCGATACGGTAAGAACGATCTCCACACCCAAAGGGCGGTCCGTGCCCCTGCTACTTTGCGGGAGTGAACGGGCCGCCTTGGCAGCGTGGTCGCAAATCACGTTCAACCGATTCCGAAAACGCGAACCTAACGAGTGGCTAGGTCGGATGTCAATGAGACATAAGCCGATGAACTCTACCGGCTGAAATGGGGCCAACCTAGGCCGTTGCGACTATTTTCGTGTCCGGCTTACTCTCTCGATTGCGGTCAGTCGGTTGGCGCGAATGCAGCAACGGCGTGTTGTCGCCGGTTCCGGTCATTGAGATGGTGGATGAATGCGACGCACGTCACCTGCCATCAGGTCGCTCAGG
This sequence comes from Caulobacteraceae bacterium, assembly GCA_016703335.1. Classification (GTDB taxonomy): domain Bacteria; phylum Pseudomonadota; class Alphaproteobacteria; order Caulobacterales; family Aquidulcibacteraceae; genus Vitreimonas. Next base: position 1,441 of record JADJCG010000033.1, read on the forward strand.
GTGCAACGCCCAGTCACACGCTCCATCGGGGATGGCGTCGCTGCGTTGCAATCCCAAGTCCAGACGTGAAACCGCGTAAAGCCAGCCATCCGGTACCCAGTGCGACAACCCCACGTTGCACCTTCCTCGCGGCCGTTGCGCTGCCGCTGGACGCTTGCGCCGCGGAGGCGGGGCAAATCCCGACCGCCGCCAACGAAGCGCGCTACGCCAACGATCCAGTTCGTCGGCTCACCGATGCGCCGGCGCGCGCGCGATCCGAACCGCAGGCATTCCGTGTGCTTCGCCAAGGTTACACCGAACGGCGTCTGCACGAGCCTTCCGTTTTGAGAACGAGCATCGCCGCGGGACCTTCACAGTGGGATGCGCGAGCTTGAGCTGTTCGGCCCGAGTGGAAATACAATTCTGGCACCGGCTGGCCAAGTTTTTTCCGCGTGAACGAGGTGAACATAGGTACGGTGAAGGATGACGTGCTGCCATTCACGCCGCGGACGGAATATCATTGCGCGCGTTGCCCGGGCACCAGGGCCACGTGTTCAACGACGGCCCTCGGCCTACCAGTGCCTGCGACACATTGCAAACAACGGCGCTGGTACGCTTCGGTTTGTGCCGGTTTAACTTCCCGCGGAGTCATGGGAACATGAACAACACCGTCCAGCCGACCCCACCCGGCTGACGTCCACCCACATCAATCTTCCGCGCGAACCGGTTGGGGGCGGTAGATAGGTGCAAAATTATGGGTCGCGGAATTTTCAACACCAATGACTATTCGATCATATGCTTGCAGCGGGCTGGGCGCGGTAGGTGCGAAACGCCCAGTCCCACCAAGGTACACCTGAAGCCGAAATTGCTGTTCGTTTCTCACGACGTTAATTGAAAGATGCACGCGGTAGCGGGTCAGGCGTCACTACAATCAATCGCACAATCCGATCGAGCGGTGGCGTTAGTGCGATATTTGCGTGATTGAACATGGGCTAGTTGCATTGAGCAATATCAAACACCAAGACAGCGATCGCAGGGCGCGCTCAGCAGTTCGACCGCCGCAATCTTGATCAACATCGACAACAATATTTCCACCGGATGGAATTCGCACACCTGTCGGGATGTCAAGGCGAGATCGGTGTGATGAACGCGATGGAGCTGCCAGCAGCGGCACGGTGAAACAGCCGATGCTGAAGGTAAATCACAAGATCGAGGAGAATCACCGAGCCAGCATTGCAGAGCAACGTCCGGCGCGTTGATCACTTGCAGCATCCCCAGCCAGCGGATCTGGCGAAGATCGGCAGCCCCACTGCCGCAGCTGGAAAGAGTATCCGAAGCGCCAATGTGTTGATGAACGAGAGACTTCCGGAGATTAAGGCCAAGCTGGCCTTGAGATGGTTTGGGGCGCCCCGAATGACAGTTCCCAAAGCGCTACGCCAAGAACACACTCAAAGGCGCCGAAGCGAACAAGTGGTTCGCCAGAACTCAGCGTTCGCTCCATCACTCGAACGCGCGTTGAACGCGCGCACGCGCTTTTGGCATTGGCGCCAAGATCGGAGACGCCAACGCGCGACGTCGAACGGCATCAACGCGCGATCCGTCCTCCGCCGGGATACCCACGACCACGTCATCGACAAAGCCGAACCACAAAGAGCGAACGCTCGCTCGATGCGGCCGTTCGCTGGATCTGTCGCATCGATGCACCCTTCGCCTCGTGCCGCAGTGAGCAGCGCCGGCTCGAAACGCCTTCGGCCGGTGATTGTGCAATCGTGAGGGGTTGAATGTCCGGATAGGCGCTTCGCTGGAGCGCGCGCCGACTGACTAGCGCGGCGGCGCCAGCGATCATCGTCAGGCACACGTGGGTCCGCTCGACCGCTCGTGCCGCCGGGCAAGGTGGGCGCAAAGCCATCACGCGGTCTGAGAACATAAGCGGCGCGTTCGCATCCGAAACGATGTCGGAATGGGCGGAACGGAGCAGCTTCACTGCGCACGTAGCCAGCATAACCCGAGCGCGAGGACCGAGATGATCAGCGCGAGCGCAGCCTCGCCAAACCAGTCCTTGGTTTGACCAGTAGCGAGGAGAAGCGCAACCAGCGGCGTCCCGCCGCCGCCATCAACAAGAGCGACCGCACCAAGCGTGAGCGTGCCGAAGCCGAACCGCCAACCGATCAGACCACAGCGTGTAAGGCGAGCGCCGCCGCTAGCGAAATAGATTGGCAGTGCCAACGAAAGAAAGAACGCACATACGCGCCACGATGAATGCACGAACCTTGGCTACCATGCCTTGCTTCTGCTATCTCGCTGGCACAAGCGCCGTAGCTGGCCCAATCATCAACGTCTTCCAACCACGTAGCATCACCACACGCTACCGGGCCAGATTGATCAACGTATCGGCGCGTATGCGAGTCGACCACCGAACGCCCTTAATGGGTAAATGTTGGCGCTGGGCCTGGCTGAAGCCAATGAGCCAATGAAGCCGCCATCGAGCGCAGGGCCGAGGACAGCGCCGCTTGTTTCAGCAAGCTTCGAAAGCCGCTCCTATATCAGCCGTAACCACCTCTTCTGGCGTACCGCTGCCGATGAACACGAGCGGCTCCGCGCCAATCCTTCCGACAGGCGAGTCGCGCAGGCCAAGATCGCCTTCCTGACCGACCACTGAAATCGGCGCCGGAACACCGCACTGGCTCATCTCCGCGCGATTGCCAGGCAAAGCCGCCAACGCGTGGGTTCGCACCCCAGACGCTGCAAAAGTCGCCCAGCGCGACGCGCTGAAAACGGTGCGCGCGCGCAAATGCCGATATCAGCGGGCCAACGGCGTTTCTGCCCTGGTTCAGAATTGGCCGCCGCGCCATCAGCACTAGGGTGCGATCAGCGACCATAAAGACGCAATCCGGATCACCCGGCGCGCCAGCGCCGCCGAACAGCGTAAGGCAACGATATTGGTGCCGTTGCGCTTCAGCCAACCGTTCGCGCCAGCTGCCGCTGAGGTTGTTGCGGCGCAGGCAAGCGTCCGCAACCGCCGCCTGCCGATGCGGCGCACCAAGTCCACGTCTTCCATTAGCGGCCCTCGTCGAAACCCGCCTAGTGCAGCGTAGAGGCTTCGATGGATCAAAAGACCCTGGTCCCCGTAGGGAAGCGCGATCAGAAAAACCTCGTAGCGACACCAGCCACCCAACACGCGCGTTGCCATGCTGCATCGTCCAGCGCAGCGGAAGACGACGACAGTTGCGGCCGCGTTCGCACCGCGCATGCATCGACACGGGTCCGCCAGCCGGGCGCAAGGAACGATCGCTCGGCGTGCAAAAGAGGCCAGTCTTACGTCGCCACGTCGGCGTCCGCGCGCATCTGGCGACCATGCCGCGCCGCGCGTACTTGCCCTGACACGCGCGCCGGCCGAGCGGGCCAAGCGAACAGTCGCATCTTTCAGAGCCGCCATCGATAACGATGACCTCCTCGGCCTCCGCAACGGAACGCAGTGTGGTCGCGCGCCCGCTTCGGCGTTCGTTGAATGATGACCGCAATGCCCATGGAGGCTACATGATGGGGAGCGTTTGGGGTTGGCAAGTGCTGCAGATACTGCGTGACCGGTGCACACAAGTTGTAACCGCTTTGCCGCGTGCACGTACCCAGAAGGTCGAATGCTCACGCCCAATGCGGGTACGGGAGGAGAAAGCGGCAGTGGCCGACGTCGAACACGCGCCGCTCGCTCGGCGCGGCATTTGGGGCAGGTCAGCGCTCGTTGCCGTGCTCGCTTTAGACTCTATTTGCGGCGTGGCATTAGTGTCTTGACTATCTCAATCTCCGAGACTCGAGAGCGCAGCGCGAGACACTTAATGCATTTGTTGCGACCAACCAGGTTCTCGCCTCGCTGCCTTCATCGCCATCTATGTCGTCGTTACCGCGCTGGCGCTGCCCGGAGCGTTCTGATCACGATCCTGCGACGGTCTGTCAAACGGTCTAGTCGGCGGCGCTGTCGCGACCACGATCGGCGCCACTCTGGGCGCGACGGCACTGTTTGTGATCGCGCGCTACCTGCTTGCCGATACATTGCGCGCGCGCGCCGGACCCTTCCTGAAAAGGCTAAGCGCTCGCGATCGCGCCCGCGATCTACAGCCGCTTCAAACGCCCAAAGGCAGCCAGTTAGGGGTCGAGCTTTTATGGAAAGCATAAAGGCGGATATCGCCATTATCGGCGGCGGCTCCGCTGGACTAGTCGCAGCCTGGCGCCCGCGGCTCAGCTTGGCGTCGTGCTGTTTGAAGTCGGTGAATGTAGCGACTGCCTGAACTATGGCTGCTGTGTGCCTATCCGCGCTGGCGCGCCACCCATTCCGAGCTTGAGCGAGGTCCCCTATCTCACCAACGAGACCATCTTCTCTATCGATGCGTTGCCAACACATCTCATCATCCTGGGCGCAGGCGCCATCGGGCTTCGGAGCCGGGCCGTTGCCCGCGCGCCTGGAATCCAGGCGACGCCGGGATCGTAGCCGGCACGCCTTCGCTGGCAAGGATTGACGAAGCCAAAGCGCGGTGCGCGAAACGAATCCGCGAAGGCGCAGCGCATCGAAGGCGCAGGGGGCGCGATCGCCGCCGACATCGAATTAGACGGCGCCATCAAACGCATCGAAGGCTCACACCTTCTGGTCGCTACTGGACGCAAACCCAACATTGAGGACCTCGGGCTAGAGGCCGCCGGCATTGTCTACGACAAACGCGGCGTCACCACTGACGCACACCTGCGAACTTCCAACAGCCGCGTCTATGCGCTGGGCGACGTCGCCTCACGCGAACAATTTACCCACGCTGCGGGCCTCCACGGATCGCTGTTCGTGCGCAATGCCCTCTTCAAGCTTTCGCCCGGCCGCGCGGACGCTACGCCCATTCCACGCGTCATCTACACCGAGCCCGAGTACGCGGCCGTCGGCCTTTCGGAAGCAGAAGCGCGGGTGCGCTGGGGGCGATAAGGTACGGGTGCTCTTTGTGCCGATGCACGACAATGATCGCGCCCAGACCGAGCGAGACACCGAGGGCTTTGCCCGCATCATCGTGCGGAGCAATGGCGAGATTGTCGGCGCCGTGATTGTCGGGGCGCATGCTGGCGAGACTATCGCGACCGTCGCCCTAGCGGTCGCCAACAAGCTCAAGATCGCCGCCTTCACCTCGAGCTTCGTGCCCGCCTATCCTACCCGCGCAGAAATTTTGAAGCGCGCTGCAGGACAATTCTATACCGAGAGCCTATTCTCGCCGCGCACCAAGCTTTTGGTTCGGCTGCTCGCGCAATTGCCTTGAGAGAGAGTGCATGACGGCCTGGCGTTTGGGAATCATCGGCGGCTCTGGCCTTTACGACATCGACACCCTTGAAAATCGCCGGTGGACGCGGATCGCCAGCCCTTGGGGCGAGGCCTCGGACGAGGTGTTGACCGGCATTCTAAATGGCGTCGAGTTGGCGTTCCTGCCGCGGCACGGCCGCGGGCACATGATTCCGCCGTCCGCCATCAACGCCCGCGCCAATATCGATGTGCTCAAGCGGTTAGGCTGCACTGACATCGTCTCTGTTTCCGCCGTCGGGTCACTACGGAGGATTATCCCGCCCGGCGCTTTTTGCGCTCGCCGATCAATTCATCGATCGCACCGCCAACGCCCAAGTAGCTTTTCGGGCGGGCCTCGTTGCTCCCGTCTCAATGGCCGATCCGGTGTGTCCGCGCCTTTCAGCGCTCGTGCAAACCGCCGGCGCTGGCGCGGGCGTCCAGATCGCAAAGACGGCCACTTATCTTGCTATGGAAGGCCCCCAATTTTCGACCCGGGCAGAGAGCCGCCTTTATCGGAGTTGGGGTTGCGATATCATCGGCATGACAGCGATGCCCGAAGCGCGATTGGCGCGCGAAGCGGAGTTGCCTTACGCTTCGCTTTGCATGGTTACCGATTACGATTGTTGGCGCGAAGACAACGCCGATGTCGATGTCGGCGCCATTCTGGCGGTGATGCACGCCAATGTCGCCCGCGCAAGGCAAGTCATCACCGAACTGGCCAAGGCGTTGCGCGAGGTCCCGCGTGCGCCTTCGCCGATCGATACGTGTTTGGACATGGCTCTCATCACCGATCCGGCCAAGTGGGATGCCGAACTCGTGCAGAAGCTCGACGCCGTCTGCGCCAGGCGGTTCGCCAAAACTTAGGCGGAGCAACTGCCTCCGCCCAGCACGCAGAATTTGGCGCAATGGCGGTGATTGAGCGCGACTGGCGCTAGACTGTCCGTTAAACGCGCCGCCAGCTCGAACTGCGGTTCATAGGGAAGCAGTGTGCAGGCTATCACGCTGGGTGCGGCGGCGCCTTTGCGTTTGGCGACCATGCGCGCGCTGGCGCACATCATAGCTCGGGGATCGACCTCCAAGAGCCCCCAGCAGGCATCGGTGATTTCCGGGACATTGATTGCTTCGTCCATCTCAGGGAAGAGCACCAACTCATCTGGTTTGTTCGCATCGATTGCCCAGCCGCGCGCCGCAATGAGACGCGAGAATCCAGCGCGCATCTGGGTTTCGTCTACGCCCCATAGAGTGCGACCCGCCAAGCTTATGATGAACCCTGCTTCCGAAAGCCAATCGACACCAAGCAAGGTCTCGGCATAGCTGCCAGCGCCACGCTCCTGATCGTGTTGCTCTGCATCGAAATGGTCGAGGCTCACGCGGAGCGCGATCCGCCCACCATACGCTGCTTGCAACGCCAGCAGTCCATCGCGAACCCGCGGCCGCATCATAGGCCTCATGGCGTTGGTCAGGATCAATACGCGATGACCGCGCGCAACAGCCAATTCTACGAGGTCGATGATCTGTGGGTTGAGGAAAGGCTCGCCGCCAGTGAAACCAATTTCGATCGCACCATCCGCAAGCGCCGCCACTTCCTGGAGGAAAGGCGCGAAATCAGCCGTCGTGAAGTACTCAAACCGATCGTTAGTGGGAGAGCTCTCGATGTAACAGTGCGCGCACGCGATGTTGCAGAGCGTCCCCGTATTGACCCACAGCGTCTTTAGTCCGTCAAACGCCACACGCGCGCGGGGCTCGCCTTGGGCGGTAAGGTTCGGATCGCAGAACTTCGTGTACGGCGGATCAGTGACAGTCATGGGGTTTCATACGTTCGGCAAAGACGACGACATGGAATCCCCGGCTCTCGCGCCGGCCAGGCGCTGTGCGCGAATCGCGGCCAAATCATCCCCAATTGCGCCGCGGAATATGCATCGCAGCCGATGCAGACATTAGCAAAGGTCCGCCCTTTGGGGTCCGATACAGAAGCGTTGCGATAAGCTTCCCGGCTCCAGCCGGCGCTTAGCCCCATCGCTTCGGGATCGCCTGCATTGATCGCTTCAAACGCTGGGTGGCCTCTCAAACTGTCGAGAATATCGATCAGGCGCTCCTCGGCCACGCTGCCCAGCGGCGCCTTAGTCTTGAGACAGCACGGATAGACAGAGCCGTCCGGTTCGAGCGCAACCTCTGAACCCGCCTGACCGTAGTTCAGAAAGTTCTTTCCACCGCTCCAGCGGGCGCAAAAGTTGGTTTCGTATGTCGCTTCAGAGAGGCCATTCGCCCAAGCACGGCCGCGCGGCCAAAGTTCGCCAATCCACAAGTCGGGCTGCGCGCCAAAGAACAAAAAGAACGGTCCGCGATCGTCATCGGCGGGCCTAGATCCCGGCGCTTTCAGACGCGGATCTCGCGCGCCCCCCAAACCTACTTCTCGCGCGCCGAACAGCGCCATCATCGCGCGCACATCCTCCATCAACGCGAACTTTTGTCTCCTTCCAACCCAACGTGGAAGTCATCGATCGAGGCGATCGCTATCGTACGCACACCACGTGACAGCATGCCTTCGATATGCTCGGGGTCAGAATGTCTCCCGTCGTTTGGATCGAAATGTGCGGCCCCTGATCACCCTAATGACGGCCTATCTCTTCAAGAACCGGATAGAACAATTCCTCGCGCACGCCGTCAATCAACACCTCGCCGCCAACCAGCACCAAGAGCGTACGCTTGCGCGCGCCACTGACGTCCGCAAAACTCATATCTTCCGGTAGGTTTGCAATGATGTTGCGATAGGCGCTCTGTCCCTCACCCACGACGCGCTTTAGGTCTTCGCGCACATACGGCCGAAAGCGATCATCGTAGCAATGCTTGCATCGCCGATGGCACGCCCAGGTCAAACCCAATAGATCGCTTCCACTGCGCACCTCAAAAGTTCCTGATCACCAGAATGCCGACAGATTGCCGGGTCAAGTGCGCCCAGAAGCAGCACGACTGTATCCAAAGGACGCGCCGCTGCGTATCGAAAGAAGTGAAGTTGGGAGGATCCTTATGCTTGGCCGCAAGCTGCTCGTCGCCGCGATCCTCGCGTTGGGAATGGTCGGCGCACCCGTCGCCGCGCACGCCGCAGACACTGCCGCTTACGATCGCTTGCTGACGCGGTACGTGGCCGCTTCAGCGGACGGGATCAATCGCGTGCGCTATGCGGCCTGGGTGTCGAGCCTGAAGATGTTCGCGCGCTCAACGCCCATGTGGCCTCACTTGAACGCGATCGCCCGTCGCGCATGACGCCCGATGAACAACTCGCCCATTGGATCAACCTCTACAACGCTGTCACGCTCCAGATCATCCTTGAGAATTACCCGGTACGATCGATCCGCGACATCCGCAGCCAAACCTTGGATCCGCGCGGCCTGATCGGTCCATGGCGAACTGTGCGTGTCAGCGTCGAAGGCCAGCGCTTGACCCTCGACCAAATTGAAAACTCAATCCTCCGCCGCGCGTTCAACGAGCCGCGCATTCATTACGCAATCAATTGCGCTTCAATCGGCTGTCCGAATCTTGCGGCACGCGCCTGGCGGGCCGAGACCATGGACGCTGATCTGACCGCAGCGGCGCGCGCCTACATCAACCACCCGCGCGGCGTGTCGATTGACTCCCGGGGGCGGGTTCGCATCTCAACAATATATCGATGGTTCGCCGCCGACTTCGGCGGCGACGCCGCTGGCGTTTTGACCCATCTGCGCCGGTTCGCTTCACCGGAACTGCAGGCGCGCTTAGCTCGAGCGACAACAATCTCAAATTATAACTACGATTGGGCTCTGAACGGATCGAACTGAAGGGCCAGTGCCGAGGTAGGTGGTTGTACAAAATCTCGCGAGTGACCTTGAGGAAACCTCCGAGCCGTACGTGACTGTCGGTACTGCTGGCATCAAGTTCGCGACTCCGCAGCGCGATGCTACGGCTGTTCGTTTGTAATGTCCTCGCTTGCAAAGCCTGTCAGGCGATCCGCGACCGCGAAGAAAACAGCCAGCCCGCTCGTAATGACGACGCTCCAAAGCGGCTGCAGCCACGATAGGCCGAATGCAACGGCGTACAGCAGAAGAGTTACAAGATACGTCCGGCTTATTCGCCTACGATCATGCGCTTCAACTGATGGCATCAACCGAGCGGCGTCACTCGCGATGTAGCGCCACAGCAGATTGAGCCAAAGCGCCGCCCAAGTCAGCACACCAGTAAACACCGCTGCCGCGACGGGCGCATCCGCACCGGTGAAGTGATCCGCTAATAGCGCCGTCGAAAATGGCATCACAGCCACGCCCAATAACAAGAGCCCATTTAGGTAGAGGAAGCTTGTGTCAGCGCGAGTAGCAATCCGCATCAACTCGTGGTGGGCGACCCAAAGAATGTAAATGTTGAGGAAGCTAATCAGGTAGGCGGCGGCCACAGGCCAGAGCCTCCAGCAACTGCTCGAATAACGGCAGCGTGCTGCCCTCTGGCAAACGCAGGTCGATGACCAACAACGTAATGACGATTGCGAAAAGCCATCGCTGAAGCCCTCCACCCGGTGGGTGCCGCGATCGATCTCCGCGGCGTGGTCGGACCGTTCACGACGGAACTTTGGGGTTAGTGTCTCGATGGACGTTCGCAAACTGAGAGATCATCTGGTTCTCAGCGGTGGCGGTGGCGAGCCACGCGCTGAACAGCGCGAACCGCAAGGCGAAGAAGCGGCATTCGACCAAGCCTCGTTTGGATCGGCCGTCCGCCGTCTGCGCGCGGAGCGCGGCTGGACCCTGAAAGAGCTAAGTGAGCGCTCGAAGATTTCCCAATCGGCGCTGTCACGCGTCGAAACCGGACAAATCACCTTGTCTTTCGATCGCGCACACGCCCTGGCGCGCGCGCTCGACACCGATTTCGGCCAGATCGTCAATCGCATGGTGACGCCGGACGCACCGCGCGTGCACGTGCCCACGAACGCCACCGGCTGGCGCAGCCTCACGCGCAAAGGCGAAGGCCATCAAGTTACGCAGAGCAACGGCAACTACGAGTATCTCTGCACCGAATTTCTCTATCGCAAGCTCGTCTCCGGCTTCGCCACCGTCAGCGCGCAAAATCTCGAGGAGCACGGCCCGTTCGTGACCCATCCGGGAGAGGAATTCATCCACGTCGTCGAAGGAACGGTCATCGTCGAAACAGAATACTACGCGCCGCTCACGCTCGAGACCGGCGACAGCATGCAGTTCGACTCAACAACACCGCACGCCGTACTCACCGCCGGCCCCAAACCCGCGCGCGTGCTCTTTGCAATCACCGATCCGCGCTGGGAATAAGCTGCGCCAGCGCGCCGTTAGCTAACGCCAAGCACTGTTCGGATGTCTTAAGTGGGCCAGCCCAAGTCACCTGATCACATTTTCCGAACGGCTGCTTCTCTCAATAGCTGCCGTTGCGCCATCGGCGTAATCTGTTCGTCCCCGCTCGTGTAGTGCGGGCGGGTGAGCAGAAGGCTCACGTACATGACCCTCGAATTTGTCTCTGAGGCCCCCGTCCGAACGGCAGGCCGCCAACGTCGCATTACCGGCGGAAAGCTGACAGGTCAGAAGCCGGCGCTGAAGATGAAGGAGGTCTGGTCGATCCGTGCTCGCTTGGAGCTAAAAAAGCGGGTGCGGGATTTGGCCCTGTTCAACCTCGCGATCGACAGCAAGCTTCGCGCTTGCGACCTCACACGCCTTAAGGTGGAGGATGTCGCGGCCGGCGGCGAGGTGAAGACACGTGGCATCATTGTTCAGAAGAAGACCGGCCGGCCGGGTGCAGTTCGAGATCGTCGAGCAAACGCGCAACGCCGTACAAACCTGATGCGGCGCGAGAACTTGCGTTCGGGCGACTACCTGTTTCCGAGCCGGCTCGCGAAGTCACCTCACCTCTCGACCCGCCAGTATGCGCGCATCGTTCAAGGCTGGGTTGCGTCGATCGGCTTAAATCCCGCGACGTACGGCACGCATTCGCTGCGTCGCACGAAGACTGCTTTGATCTATCGGAAGACGGGCAATCTGCGGGCCGTGCAACTTCTCCTGGGGCACACAAAGCTTGAAAGCACCGTGCGATACCTGGGCGTGGAGGTGGACGACGCCATCGCCATTTCTGAAGGCGTAGATCTTTGAGCGCTGCGATGGCCGGTTCCGCGCGAGCCGGCCATTCGTTCACAATCGGGTGGATGGCTCAAGTTCGCCGACAGGAGACATTCATAAGGCGCGGCGCCTGCTCAATCGGTGGCATAGCGCATAAGCGTTTCGGATCGCAGCGCGTTGACCTTCGCCGCCTCGGCGTCAGTCAGGAAGAACAGAATTACGGCTTGGCCGTTGTCGGCGCCCCAGAAATGACGTCCATCTCCGATGTTGGTTTCGACGTCGCGGGCGAAGGCGGCGACCGCTTCATAATCGGCCCAGTCATTGTCGACTTTGGCGCTGAGGACGCGCTCGCGACCGTTGATCGTGTAACGGATCTCGCAAGCTTCTGCGTCGAAGCGGAACGTGTCGGACATGGCGGTGACGAGCTCAGGTTTGCCCGTGATCGCCAGGATGCGCTCGAAGGCGTGCACGTAATCGCCAGCTTGAGTGAGGCATTCCATGTCGAAGTCCCAGCCGCGCTCGCAAAAGAAGCGCTCCCAAGGTTCTTCTTCGACCTCGCTGCCATACATGAAGAGCAGCAAACCATAGGGATCGCTCTCATATTGCTCGCGGGGCCAAGAGCTCAGCAGCTCTTCCATGGTGCGGCCCGGCGCTAAGGTTAGCCCCGCTTGCTTTAGCTGTTCGATCTGGGTTTCGAGCGGAATCGGATCGCCGCGCCAAGCGCCCGGAAAATCGCTCATCGGCGTCGCTGGCGGCTTCACATCGTCAAAAGATTTGAGCCCGCTTGCGCTCGCTTCTTCAAGGCCCTTCCATTCGCGCCAGCCCTGCCAAACGCAATAGGCGGCGGCAACCGCGAAACCAAGCGCCAAGGCCCAGCCTGAGGCGTCGGCTTTGGGACCGAGTGCAACAATGAGCGAGCTATACGCAATGAGGATTGCGGCAGCGCCCCAGGCCAATGCGGCGATGCGGTTCATCCGCATTAATTGCCACAAGCTCATCGGGGGATCAAAGCGGCATAGGTTCGAACGATGACCGCGAGAGGTCCAGTTTTCTCGCGGCAACGGGTCTGAGGAATTTTCGCGAGCGGCCTACTCACTCGATTGCGGACAGTGACCTAGAGCACGCAGCAATGACGTGTTCTCGCCGATTGCGGCCCCTCCGACACGACATTACAGCGTACGGGTGCCAAGATCAGCGTCCGCGTTTCTGTTCATGTTCGGCTTCGAAAGTCCGACTGAGCATCTGTGGAACGAGCGCCATGGAACGGATGACGAATCCAGTTGGGCGGTTTGGATTTTTGCTGTCAGTGCGGACGCAGCGCTCGCTTGGGGCCAACAAACAGCCGAGGAATTCGTGCGGCAACCTGTTTGAGCAAGCTGGTGTTGCTCCGAGGTCTTGGACGACCGATGGATTTGCCCATTTGGATCAGCGAGGAGAGGTCCCAACTAGAGGCCGCGCGGCTAGAGTCTACGATACCAACCGTTGCGATTGGTGAGATGCCGGACTTGTCCTGGGCACTCAATCACTGGAGTCGCTAGCGTCCGCTTCGGCCACGGCCCGGCCCACCCATCAAACTACTTGAATGACCGGCGTGCTCAATTCTTGCCGTAGATCACATTCGAAACGCTATGGCGTGTTGTCGCCGTAGACGGTCGCTCGGCCCAGAGAATTATGCTCCAATTTGCACTCTCGTTTTATGTTCACAGGAGGGTCGCATGCGCCGACCGCACTCAGAGTTTCTCTTGGCTGGCATAGCAGCCCTGGCGCTCTCCGCATGCGCTTCGCTCCGCGACAAGACCCGGAGCTAACCCATCCGCACCGGCGGCTTCGAGCCTACCGAATGAGCAGGATGGCGCGACGACCGGCCAGCGCCTGGCAGAGGCCCAATGCTCCGGATGTCACGCAGTCACGCCAGGCCAAGTTTCGCCCAACTCGGATGCACCTCCGTTTGCGTCGATTGCTCAACGGTCAGGTTTGACCCAGTCGTCTGCCGGCAGCTGGCTGCGTCAGTCCCACAACTTCCCTGACCAAATGAATTTCTATTTGGAGTCCGATCAAGCCGAACAGCTGGCGACGTATCTGTTGACATTGCGCGAAGCGGAGTAAGCCGCTGCTATGCTCGGATCGCCATAGTGTTGCGAATGGCTGAGCCGATCCAATGTGTCGCCGGTAATGCTGCGGGCGCTACGGCGCTAACTCGCCGGAAAAGCGACATTCGCCTCGGCTCAGGGTGCGTATTTTGCAGCGCAGGCTTCAAAACTCATGACCGGCGCACGAATGGTTCCGTCCCGCTCGCTCGGCCGATCAACGTCAACGAAAATCATGTTGTATTCGTTCGCCTGTAGCCCGTAGCGCCAGCTCGCGGGCGTATCCACGACACCGACGTCGAACGTCAAGGAGCGATCCTCTTGCGCAACCAGCCAGTGCTGGTTGTCGCGCTGATCCGACATGGAAATGACGTCGCCTACATGAATTACGCCATTGCGGGTGGGACGCAGGACCACAGCGTCCGCCTCGTCGCGCAAGCGATCCGCGGTGCGAGCACGGAAAGCCCCGGAAAGCACCAGATGTGCGGAGACCATGCTGTTGTGGACGTGCGGAATTACGGCACCGCCTCGGCGCATACCGAAGACGCGAACAAACCAATTGCGCCGACCTTCCGTGCCCAGAACGTCAGCTGGCAGCACCGGATCCACGGTGTCAGCGAGGTTTGTGGAATAGGTGAAGCGCCGCGTAAGATGATCGATGTCGAGATAGCGCGCGAGGTCGGCAACTGGCACGCTGGCATTCAAACGCTCGACGCGCGTCTGCCACTCTGCAACTCCAATAGACCTTTCGCGAAGCGCTGCATTTAGATCGACGAGTTGTCGGGCCCAAGCATCCAGCGCTACCGGACGCTCGCCCGCCCATGCGTTTGAGACTGCACCGAGTAGAAGTGTTGCGGCCGCAGTTTGCAGCAACATACGCTTGTCGGCTTCGACTCCCGACGATGGCGCCATCAATCACCCTCCCGACGCTATCTGAAAGCCAGAAGACTGGCGCCATTGTGTCTGAATGTCAGGCGCGCGCTCAAGTCCCGCCATCCTCTGAAACGCGCCACTTTGACGTGCTTTCGCCGAGAATAGACGCTCAGCTCGGTGCAACCTAGCCACGCGAAGCGCGCAGTGAGCAGAGCGCACACCCCACGATGAGCAGAATGGCTAGGGATGCTCGGCGGCGCCAAGTCGGGAGCGTATCAGACTGCGCTCGTACGGAGATGACACCTGTCATGCCCTTGCGCTGACGCCGCGCACTCACCGGCGAGGCCGGAATCTGCTCTTCTGGCGTTGCATCGCCCAGGAGAATGCCCGTGCCGCCAACCACATCACCAATCGTCGCCCGTTTGGAAGAGGTTGCGAAATCCTATTCCGGACAGTCCGTGCTGAAAGGGTTCGACTTCGCGCTTGAGGCGGGATCAGTGGTCGCGCTGCTCGGCCCAAACGGGGCTGGCAAATCCACAGTCGCGGGTTTGATCACCGGCCGCCTCGCCGCCGACGCTGGCGCCGTGAACTTGTTCGATCGCGATCCCCGCGATCCCGAATCACGAGCGCGTATGGGCGTGATGTTGCAGGCGGCGGGGTTGCCAGAGGCGTTGACCGTCGCCGAAGCGATTGATCTGCACGCCGGCTACTTCAAGCGCCGCTTAAAGACGAGGGATGTGCTGGAGCAAGCCGGCCTTAGCGCGCTCGCCAAACGACGCTGCGACAAGCTCTCGGGTGGTGAACAACGCCGGGTGCATTTCGCGCTGGCCATCGCTGGCGCGCCGGATTTCCTGGTGCTCGACGAACCGACGACCGGTTTCGACCCAGACTCGCGCCGCGCTATGTGGCGCCTCGTGCGCGACAAAGCTGATGCCGGTGTCGCCGTGCTGCTAGCCACCCATCACATGGACGAAGCTGATGCGCTGGCGGATCGCATCGTCGTTATTGCCGACGGCAGGATCATCGCCGATGGCCCGCCCGCTGCGATCAAAGCGAAGGTTGCAGGCTCGACCATTCGCATCCGAACCACGCTTTCACCTGCGCATCTGCAGATGTTGCCCGGCGCTTCGAAAGTCGATCAGCGCGGCGCAGATACAGCGATCCTGACCACCAACGCACGCGCCACGCTCGAAGCTCTATTCGGCGCCGATCCGGCGCTCACCGATTTCGAAGTCGCCAGCGCCTCGCTCGAAGATGCGCTCGCCGACATCATCGCCAACACAGTGAAGGAGGCCGCATAATGTCCACTCTCGTCGCCGCCGCGCCTGGCGTGTACGTACGGGAAGCCAGCGCGGAAGTCATCAAGTCCGCGCGCACGCCCCAATTTATCATCCCAACCATCGTATTGCCGCCCGCCTTCTACGCGCTCTTTGCGCTCGGCATGGGTAATGGCAATATCGAAATGGCAACGCACACGTTGGCGACGTTCGGCGTGTTCGCCGTGATGGGCCCCGCCCTCTTCGGCTTCGGGGCCAATGTCGCCGGCGAGCGTGAGAGCGGCCAACTCGAACTGAAACGGATTTCGCCGATGCCCGCCGGCGCTCACATCGCCGCCAAGCTGGTGGCGACGATCGTGTTCAGCGTGATCGCTTTCGCGATTATCTATGGTCTCGCCGTCTTCGCTGGCGTGCGTCTGAGCCCGGGGCAGTGGGCCATGGTGACGAGCGTGCACGTGATCGCGGTGCTGCCGTTTGCGCTCATCGGGCTGGGCTTCGGCTATCGTCTTGGCCAGAAGGGCGCGATTGCGATCGCCAACGTTGTTTTCCTCGCCATGGCGGTGATGGGCGGTCTATGGATGCCGGTCGCGGTGCTGCCGGAGGTGATCCAGACCATTGCTTGGGCGCTGCCCTCCTATCATCTGGGCGAACTCGCCCTGATGGCGGTCGGCCAAAGCGACGCTGCAAACCTTTGGCTCCACGCCGGGCCGCTCGCGTTAATCACATTGGCAGCTGCGATCTTCGCTTGGACAGGCCAAGGCCGTCACGCCGCTTGACCGCGATCGAGATTTGCGTGGAGTCTCCCGCCATGGCGAAGCAAGAGCGGCAGGAACGAACCCGTCCGAAGTGGTTCAGCATCGACGGCCCCTACATCTGGCTGGCGTACCTGCCGCTCTTCTTCATCCCCTGGTTCTTCAGCACGCCGACGACGCCGCAAATCGTCGGCGGGCTTGTTGGCCTGCTCGTGTTCCTTGGCCTCTATTTCGCATCGATCCCCTCCACCGGCGCGCGCCTCATCGGCTACGCAGCAGCGACGCTCGTTCTGGCCTTCGCACTGGCCTACACGCACAGCAATTGGACAGTCATCGCCATTTATGCCGCGGCGATGATCGGCGAGCTGCGCCCAACGCGGCGCGCGGGCGTGTTTCTCACCGCCTTCGCCATTGCCACCCTCGCCGTTGGCATCGCCCTCCAGCAACACCCATTCTATTGGGCCTTCGGCGTCTTCTTCATGGTGATGGTCGGCGTCGCCAACATCTCCCGCGCCGCCCTTGAGGATAAGAACCGCGCGCTCGCCAACGCGCAGGACGAGGTCAAGCAAATGGCCGCGACCGCCGAGCGCGAACGCATCGGCCGCGATCTGCACGATCTGTTGGGCCGCACGCTGACGCTCATCGCCATCAAGGCCGATCTCGCCGTCAAGCTCTCGCCGCGCGATCCCACGCGGGCGGAAAGAGAGATGCGCGAGGTCGCCGCGGCCGCGCGCGATGCGTTGGCGGAAGTGCGCGCCGCGGTCGCGGGTATGACTGGCGCAACACTTGGTCGAGAAATCGCTAGCGCTCAAAGCGCACTTGCCGCCGCCGGCATCGCTTGCATCGTCGAGGGCGACGCCGAAGAGATCGAGCAAGGCGCCGGCGCAGTGCTCGCCATGGCGCTGCGCGAGGCGATCACCAATGTCATCCGCCATTCCGGCGCCCGCACCTGCCGCATTATACTCACGAGCGGCGCAAGCGGTCTGGAACTCACCGTCAGCGACGATGGTGATGGCGAAGCGGTGCGCGAAGGCGGCGGCATTGGCGGCGTCCGCT
Source organism: Caulobacteraceae bacterium (assembly GCA_016703335.1). Lineage (GTDB taxonomy): Bacteria > Pseudomonadota > Alphaproteobacteria > Caulobacterales > Aquidulcibacteraceae > Vitreimonas. Next base: position 18,871 of record JADJCG010000033.1, read on the forward strand.
CGCGCTTGGCTGCGGCAGGCGGCGGTCTGAGCGTCACCGGCGACGCCGGCGGCACGCAATTGGTTGCGCGGGTGCCGCTGGAAGCATCCGCATGATCCGTGTGGTGATCGCGGAGGATCAGGCGTTGGTGCTCGGCGCGCTCGCGGCGTTGCTGTCGCTCGAGCGCGATATCGAAATCGTCGCACGCGTCGGCGATGGGGCATCGGCGTTAGACGCAGTGCTTACTCACAAACCCGACATCCTACTCTCCGACATCGAGATGCCCGGCCTTTCCGGTCTCGATGTGGCTGAGGCGATCGCCAAAGAACAGCTCGCCACCAAAGTGTTCATCGTCACCACCTTTGGCCGCGCTGGCTATCTGCGCCGCGCCATGGACGCGGGTGTGCGCGGCTATCTGTTGAAGGACGCGCCGGCGGACGTGTTGGCGACAGCGATCCGCAAAGTGGCGGCGGGCGGACGGGCCATTGCGCCAGAATTGGCGGAAGCCGCATGGGACGCGCCGACCAATCCCTCTCCGACCGCGAGCGCGACGTCCTGCGCCTTGCCGACGAAGGTCGCTCAAACAAAAAAACATCGCCCGCGCGCTTGATCTCTCTCCCGGCACCGTGCGCAATTATCTCTCGGAAGCCTCCACTAAGCTCGGCGCTGCCAGCCGCATCGAGGCGGGCCGCATCGCGCGCGATAGGGGCTGGCTCTGACATGATCTTTGTCACCCGCATGTGCTGACCGCCTGCACTGCCGTTCACCCTCACGCTCGCATCATCCTCGTCACTGGACAGGGAGCGCGACAATGCGGTGGAAAAACGGGTTGGCGGTTACGACGATCGTTGCGGTGCTGGTAGGCGGCGCCGCGATGTTCAAGTTTCTCGCGCCCGAGAACTACGGGCTGCCGCAGATTGAAGTGCTGGATCCTGGCCCGACTGGCGTGCGAGTCGAGGAAGCCGATCTCTTTGGAAACTACTATCCCGCCGCCGGTGCCGGCGATCACCCCGGCATCTTATTGCTAGGCGGCTCCGAAGGCGGACTTGGGCGCGGCGTGAAACACATGGCGTTGGCGCTGCAAAGCGAAGGCTTCAGCGTTTTTCAGCTCGCCTATTTCGGTGCACCCGGCACGCCCGATTCACTCGAACGCATTCCGCTAGAGCTCTTCGACCGTGGCCTCGCCTGGCTCGGTGCGCAGCCAGGCGTTAACTCGGAACGCCTAGCGCTCGTCGGCGGCTCGAAGGGCGCCGAAGCGGTGCTGCTCGTCGCAACGCGCCATCCAGAGCTGCGCGCCGTTGTCGCCGGCATGCCAACGAGCGTGGTGTGGAACGGCATCAACTGGCAGCGCGGCGGTCAAAGCGAGAGTTCGTCATGGACGAGCGGCGGGGCGGACGTCCCCGACCATGCCGTTCTCAGCTTGGAATCAAACCGAAGGCGTGATCAGCGTCTATCGCTCCGTCGAAGATCCAACCCAACGCAATGCAGCCGAGCGCGCTGCCATTCCGATCGAACGCGCACGCGCCGCGACCATGCTTGTCTGCGGCGAAGCTGAAACAATGTGGCCCGCCTGCCCGATGTCAAGCGCCGTCGCTGCGCGTGCGGCCGAGCGCGGCGGACCGCGGTGCGTTCTCGCTTACGCCGACGCGGGCCATCTCGTCTTCGGTCCGCCCGTCCCGCGCGATAACGCGTTCTATCAACGCCTCGACATGCTCGGCGGCACTATCGAAGGCAACGCCGCTGCTCGCGCTGACAGCTGGCCCCGCATTGTTGCTTTCCTGCGAGAAGCTACGACGCCGACGCTCCCAGCCAACTGAGAAGGGAGTTCGGCGAGTGGCCGATATGGGCCAACGCGCGTCATCGCGCCAATTTTCTCGCGACTGGCTCTCTCGATTGCGGTCAGTGGCTTGCGCGCAGCGGCGTGTTGTCGCCGAAAGTGGACGCTCGATAATCCTGCGTCATCATTTAGCCTTCTGGCCTTTCGCGCGGCTTGGAACGAAGCTTGGCGGCTGGACAGTTAATCTCCAAAGATGCATCAAGAACGCCGGCGACCAGGAACGTGGCGTTACGCGTCGAAGATGCGATTGTAGCGAAGCGCGCCAGCGTCATCCTGCGAGAAACTATTCAGTAGCCGTGCGCCAGGACTCAGGCGTCGCCCGCGCCGCAATGGCCTCAATGGGATCGATTACCGCTTGCCCCTCCATGCCAGCGGGGAAGAAGAGCGCGAATGAAAGACGCGGTGCGGCCCGAGTTTTGGATAAGGCGTACATCCCAGATGGGCGGCTTCGAGCTCCGATCCGCGCGATCAAACTATCCCCGATGACTCGAGCCGCGGCCTCATCGCCTGCGTCGACGATCGAATTCAAGCGAGCAGCCTAAACGCTCCGCTGATTCCGATCTGTTAGAGCCGACGGTTCCGCCCGCCCGCAGGCGTTCTGGTTCTTAACCCCGCTCGTCAATCACGGAGCAAGCCGAAACTGCCAATGGCAGCCCGGCTCTGTTCGTGCCACTTTTCATCATGCAGTGCACTGTCGCGACCTCGCCGAGCCCGGGACACTCAGCAGGAGGTTCAAACACTAAACGCGCGAGCCCCTTGGTGGCCCCTCAAGCGAGCGTAGGCCAAAGCGTGCGCTCTTAGCTGGAAGATCGCCCCGCGAACGCGAGCGGCGCCTCACCGCAAGTTTGCGGCTCGTCAAAAGCCGCGTTAGATCGTTTCCGGG
>JADJCG010000034.1 GCA_016703335.1 Caulobacteraceae bacterium
GGAGCACCTGATGGCGGCCGGCCCAAACCTTGATGAATTGTTCGAACGGCGGACGACCTATCCGGACGTCGACGCGCAGGAGCGATTTGCGCGCCTGGTCGGGCTCGACGATCAGAAAGCACGGCTGACGAAGGTCCTGGCCATGCTGGTCAATCCCGGCGGGCCTAGAGGCGTGGGCCGGCAAACATCATCCTGGCGCGAACGGCGTTCTGAAGTCTGTTCTTCGGCGACCGCCATTGGTCGTTCTCGCCGGCGATGTCGGTTCGGGAAAATCCGAGCTTGCCGAAACGATCGGCGACGCGGTCGCGCGCCAGGAGCGCATTGATGTGACGCTGTTTCCGCTCAGCCTTTCGACGCGCGGACAGGGGCGCGTCGGCGAGATGACAACTATTGTCCGCCGCGTTCGAACTCACCCTGGCGGAGGCGAGCAGGCTCAAGGGTGTCGGCCGCGCGCGCGGCGCGGTGATCCTGCTGGTAGATGAGGCCGACGCCCTCGCCCAATCCCGCGAGGCGGCGCAAATGCATCACGAGGATCGCGCCGGCGTGAACGCGTTCATCCGCGGCGTCGACCGGCTGGGAAACGGCCGCGTGCCGGCCGCCGTCATCATGTGTACGAACCGACTTTCGGCGCTCGATCCGGCGGTTCGCCGACGGGCCGCCGACATCCTTACGTTTGCGCGGCCTGACGATAGCGCAACGCCGGGCCGTGCTGAGCCCGCCGCTCAGGAGTTGGGATTTTCCTCTACGCAGATCGATGCGCTTGTTGCAGCCACCGGCGCGCGCAAGACCGCAAGCTCTGGGTTCACGTTCTCCGACCTCACGCAGCGTCTGCTTCCCTCCATCGTGCTCGACGCCTATCCGGCCCACGCCGTGAACGCGGCGCGCCCTGGAGATCGCGCACAATACAGGCCAACGGCGCCGTTTCTGGATGGTGCCTCATGGGCGAGTGGTCCCTGGCCCAGCTTCTTGCCGGTTTGCATGACGACATCAGCAGAAGCTGGAGACCGTGCGGAAATCGTTCGGGCACCCCGGAACGAAAGGCGACGCCAGCGAAGCAGTCTAGCTGGAGCTCCTGCAAAAATATCTGCCGCAGCGCTATCAAGCAGCGACAGCCCATGTCGTCGATAGCGAGGGGAACTTCAGCGAGCAGATCGATGTCGTAGTCTTCGACCGTCAGTACTCGCCCTTCATTTTCAACTATCAGGGACAAACCATCATCCCAGCCGAGAGCGTGTACGCGGCGTTTGAGGCCAAGCAGGCCATCAACGCCGAGCTCGTCCGCTACGCGCAGAACAAGGTCGCGAGCGTTCGGAAACTGAAGAGAACCAGCCTGCCGATTCCACACGCGGGCGGCACCTTTCCGCCTAAGCTGCTCATTCCGATCCTCGGCGGCATTTTAGCGTTCGAAAGCGACTGGAGCCCCGCCCTCGGCCAGCCGCTAGCGGATGCGCTTGCGGCGGCGGATGACGACGGCGTGCTCGACTTCGGCTGCGTGGCCGCTCACGGATACTTCTTCCGTGATCAGCAGTCCGGGACCATCGAAACACACATCGCCGGTAAGCCGGCGACCGGGTTCCTCTTCCGGCTGATCTCCCAACTCCAATTCAGCGGCACCGTGCCGATGATAGACGTGCAGGCCTATGCGCGGTGGTTGACGATCTAAACTCACCACCGACCGGCATCGCTCTCAAACTCACCCGCCCGAACTGGCGTTGCTCATCGACCAGAGAACTTGGTTCAACCCGTCTCAAACTAATCCTGAGCAGAAGGGTTATGGGCCGCGCGATTCATTCGCCCTCCTCATCGCCTGCATCCTCCCCTTGGAGCTCCACTTCTTGGAGGCCTGCGGGCGTAAACGGCATTCGCGGCGGCGCGGTGCGCCACATCAAGGCAACGTCTTCCGGCGTTAGCCCGTACGCACCATTGATTAGATTGGAGAGTTTGTGTTCGAGGGCAAATATCTCTGCCCGCGCCAGGCGTGCGGGCTCAATGGTCGCCGCATGCTCGCGTTTCAGATCAGATATTTCGGACCCAGAGAGCTTAATCCTCTTTGGAAGCGAGCCAATCACCGCTGAAACGAACTCATCCGAAGTTAACCCCGTTGCGTTGCGAAGCGCTGACGATGGTTTGTTCACCGCCGTAGAATGCTTCACCCAATCAGCGATTTGCTTAGACTTTTCGAGACAAACCGCGTCTGCTCGACAATCTTGGATACTTGATCCGCTGCTTGTTCCTTCTCTGGCTCGTCGCCGTCTGGAATCGGGAACGATACAATTTTGGCCTGGTCGTTCGAGAGCGCTTCGTCCTTCATATGAAGAAAATGACGCCACGCCACAAACCACGAGATAGGGGCGTTTAGCGCGCTGAGCAGCCAGCGATCCTCGCTTGGGATTAAATAGGTTTTATTGTTCCCATAGAGCGGCCCTTCTTCAAGACTGTAACGAGCGTAGTACTGAATGGCTTGGTAGATGACACGAGGAGTTTCGAACGCGCCATAATAGGCGCATGACCCTAAGCTCCACCACCAACGGCCTTGGTCTTCTCGATAACGCAGTCCCTTCCGTTCTCCAGTTTTGATATCCGCGAAACTTTCGAAGCGCTTCATATGCCTGTGCACAGAAGGATACATTTGTGCGAATTGCGCTTCTGCCTCGACCTCGCTGCTTGCATTTGCCCAGGGCCACGAATGGTCAGCGCTGGACTTTAATACAATCATGTACAGATCGGATTGCGGCGTAACCCAACGCGATATGTCCTGTCCTCTTACAAACGGCTTGATCACATCTGAAGCGCTTACATCCTCTTGGACCAAGCGATCACGCGTAAGGGCATCGATCAAAAACGCCTCATTGAGACCCGTCTTAATGCCATTCAACGGAGCGACACCGACGTAGTCCTTGAGCGAAATCCCTCGCCGCTTAACTTTGTCCATCAGCGCGACAATGTCTGGCGGCTCAAGCACCCAGCCCTCCTTGCTGAAATGCGCGCGGGAAGTTTGTACGTCGTTGCGGCCACCGCTGCGTCGAGTCCCTTTGCGGCACGTCATCACGCGGAATGACACATACATCCGAAGTTTCGGGTGAAATGCCCTCTTCTGGCTTGCGTACGACGACCACTGAGGGAAACACATCGGCGTCCGGGAAGAAGTGCTTAGCGTGGCCGAAGTCGGCGACGAATTCGATCCAACCTTGCGTCGCAAAATGATCGCGCAGCTTTTCGGCATAGCCCGCGCGCAGCCATTTGTTGGTAACGACGTAGGACATCCGCCCGCCGCTTCGCAGCAGCTTCAATCCTTGTTCGTAAAAGTAGACGTAAAGATCAGCCGTGCCGGCATAGGTCGCCGGAAACGCCTTCTGGAAGGCCGGCTTCTGATCGCGAATGAGCTCTTGGCGGACATAAGGCGGATTGCCGATGACGGCGTCAAAACCACCTTGCAGTGCATCTTCTTCCCAATCGCGCCAGATTCCGGGAACGCGACTTGCCAATGGAATGGACGCGAGCGCGATGTGCTCGCGCATCGCAGCAACGCTCGCTTCAATGCGCGCATTCAGCGTTCTCGCCCTGGTCGCCAATTTGCCCGTATCCTTCGGGTCAGTTTCCGGAAGCGAGAGTTTCGCTTTCCCGTGCGCCAGCAGGACCGGGTCGCCATAGGTAGAACGTAGAAACGCATCGAGCGCATCGCGCTCATCCTTGGTGAGCGCTGCGACGAGATCGGCCGCGTGAATGATGTCCATCAACCCCGTCAACTCGGCCGTCATGGAAGAGACGCCAGCAAATAAGTTCTTGGATTGAGTGACCTCAGCTATGTCGGCATCACTGAGCTTCTCGATCGCCTGCATGGCGGACGCCGCACCCACGGCGCGTTTACGCGGCTCCTCCATGAGAAGCGGACCGCCCCACTCGGCCATCCTGTCCATTGCAGGCTTGACCCAAGCGCCTAGAAGCGAATTTCCGCAACGCAGATGGTGATCGAGGAATGAAAGCGGCGCGCCGACCGTAAAGTGTGCAGCCACAGCGCTACCTTCGCGAGTTCCACCGCCATCGGGTTCTTGTCGACGCCGTATATGCACCGCTTCAGAATTGTACGGCGAACGATGTGGCGATCATCAAGATGCTCGGGCTCATAGAACCAGCCGCGCTGCCCTGCTTGGTGTTTAATTTCGTTCCGCGTGGCCTGAATGTTGTCGAGCACCGGCGAGCGATAGGGATTTTCAGTCCATTCAGCTGCATCTTCCGCAAACTGAATAGCGGCAAGCACTCGGTCGGCAAGCCAATCGACAAGACTCACCAGAAAGTGTCCCGATCCCATCGCCGGGTCGCAAATCTTGAGCTGGAGGATTTCCGACGCGGGATCGAGCGCCACCAGCAGCGCTTCGCGGCGCGCCATCGGACGCGGGTCCTTGGCGAGCTCTTCTGACTTAGCCTTGAAGGCTTCTAGGCGCTCTTGAACGAGAGGACCGACCGCCTTCTCGATGATCAGCATCACAAGGCTGTCGGGCGATAATAGCTCCCCGAACTGTGCCGCGCCGCGTCGTCTGCATCGACAACAACAGCGCCGTCCATCTCGCGCAGACTATATTCGAGCGTGCGCTCATAAACGGTGCCGAGTTGCTGCACCGAGAGGTCGCGGTAGTTGATATAGCGCGCCTCGCCATCCTCTATGCGATGCGACAGGCCGAATATGAGATCGGCGATCAGCGCATCGGGAAGCGATATGCGCTCAAGGACAGGCGCACTTTCTTTGGCGAACAGGCCGCCATTGTACGGCGGAACTCCCAAAGAATCGTCGCCTTCGGCGATGACTTTGAATACGGCGAGCAGCTTCGGCCAATAGGTTGCAGCTGTCTGCGAAAACACACGCGCGCGAGCGCGTTGCTCGGCGATGTCGAGGCGCATCGCCGTCAGCGAATATGATTTGTAAGGTTCTTCCGCATCGGGAAGTAGATCGCGGTCTTCGGCATAAACGACGAACAATAGCCGGTAGAGCAGGATGAGCGCGCTCTGGCGCACATCGTCGAGGTACTGCGCGTCCATCGGCGACGGGCGCTGCGCGTCATGCTTGGCGACGGCGCTGACCAGCTTGGGAAAGAGGTCACCAAAGACAAGCGTTGAGAGGTCACGCGTAACCTGCTCTTCCCAAATCTTTCCGGAGTCGCGCGCGATGTCGTGAAACGTGCGCTTCCCGTCGATCTGAAGGAACGCCTGCTTGCCGAACAACAGATAGAAAAGCTTAAGCGCGTGCGCTTGCGTCAGCCGCTCGTCCGTGCGCTCGACAAGATCCAGATCATAGCCCGGCAGCCCAAGCGCCTTGGCGAGATCGATCTCAAGATACTCTTCGGAGACCGAGAGAGCGCCCTGAAAATAGAGGCGCCATTTGACACCGTTGGTCAGAATGCCAAGACGCACGACGCCGCTGGTTTGAATATCGACGCGGCTCAGATACTGAAGCATCTGCGTTGAAGGCACGCCCTCTTCGTGCGCTTCGCGCTTGTCGGCGCGGTGTGTTTGCGTCCCTTGGACGAAAGCGTTTCCTGAACCTGGACGTCAGTCCATCCCAACGCCTCCATGACTGGGTAGATGAGGTCCTTTTCGGTCTGGGCTTCATTCGGGCGGCCTTGAATGGGAAACCCGACCAAAACCTTTCGCGCCTTGATTTCGAATTCGGCAAAGCCGCCATCGTCTAGCGCGCGCCATTGCGGCGAGCGCTTTACGCCTTCCAGCAAGTAGTCCCGCGTGAAAAGATGCCCGCCCAGCACTGCGCCCGACCCCGATTTGTTCTCTGCGTAGAACGCTTTACCCGCCCACGCCAACAGCCGCGCGGGCCAAGGGTCTAGGGCAATGCAGACCGAATCGCGCTGGGCGTGCGGTCAAGCGGTCGTAACCCGAAAATCCCCCGAAATCGACGGCCTGGCTAGGCCGTGGAGCGCCTCAACTCCGCGCGAACGCCATCAAAGGCCCGATGTCCCCGCGATCAGCCGCTTGCAGCGCGGCGACATAGGCGCGGCGGGTCTCAGCGATGGCGACGAGATTGGCGCTGCCCCAGGTGAAGCGGGGCTGGCCGAGCTTTTGGGCAAGCAGGTCGGCGGCGAGGCGGGAACAGCGGCCATTGCCGTTCGGAAACGGGTGGATCGCCACCAGCCGGTGATGGAAGCGGATTGCGATCTCGTCGTGCGGATAGGATTGGTGCTCGATCCAGTATTTGGCGTCGTCGAGCAGCGTGCGCAGATCGGGCGCGATCTTCCAGGAATCGACGCCGATATTGCGCGCCGTGGTGCGAAACTCCCGGCCCAGCGCCAGACATCGCCATACATTCGCTTGTGCAGCGCTTTGATGAAATCCTCGCTGAGCACGTCATGGCGCGCACGCGGGTTGAACGCCCAGCGATCGCCCTGGTCGATATTGACCTGCTCGGCTTCGTTCAGCTCGCGCCGGAGCGTGATGTAGCTCGGGATGAGCCCATCACGCTCCTCTGGCGCCAAGGGCGTGTTGGCGTCGTCATCGCCGTCAAACAGCGGGTCATCGCTCATGGCGCATCCCACAGTCGGCGCGGATCGCCGGCGAGGATGTCCAACGCGAGCCGTTCGCGCTCGGCTTCAAGGTCGCGCTTGTCCAAGGCCTGGTTCTCCAGACGCATGGAATGATGCGTGCGCTTGAGTTGCGCGTCGGCCTGGGCGCGAGCTCGCGCCTTCAGCATCTCGTCGAGAGGTTCGTTGGGAACCAGCGCATAAACCAACGTGCAATCGAGCCCCTCCGCGACACGCCGCAGGGTCGCGAGCGTCAGAGCGTGCTCAGCCTCATCCTTTTCGATGCGGGCGATGCGGGATTGGGAGACACCGATGCGCGCCCCGAGTTGGGCGGCGGTCATGCCCAGGGCCTCACGGACAGCCTTGATCCAGCCGCGTGCTGGGCGCGCGAACTCAGGCGCTTGCGCAAGGGGCAAGACGGCGCTTCAAGCTGTTTGCGAGCGAGGCTCTCGGCAGAAACGGTAGAAGGCATATGTTCTAAGTCCTGCGACTGGACATAACATATATATTCTTTCCAGTTCGTTTCAATAGAATACCTATATTCTACGCTATGGCGACCCGCCGGCCATTCGCTGACGGCCGGGCTGTCGTGCTCCGCACCGAGCCCCGCAAGCTGGGTCTCGGCCATCCGGCTTCCATCCCTGGCGCGCCATGGCGACTTGCGGCGCCATTATTTCGATGATACTGGAATCATCGAATGAACAACGCTGAGTCCATCGACGCCTTCGCAGCTCTGGCGCATGAGCACCGGCTCGCCATCTACCGGCTGCTGGTGCAGGCCGGTCCTGATGGCAAAGCCGCCGGTCAGATCGCAACCGCGCTCGACATGGCGCCGTCTTCGCTCTCGTTTCATCTGGCGCATCTCAATCGCGCCGGTCTCATCACGCAGCGGCGCGAGAGCCGCTCGCTAATCTATTCAGCCGACTTCGCGCAGATGAACGCGCTCGTCGGCTTTCTCACCGAGAATTGCTGCGGCGGGCGCGCCTGCGCGCCGGCAGCCGAGGACACTCCTACCAAAAGGAAGCGCGCATGAAACGCATGCACCTGCACGTCAGCGTCGATGATCTCCCGAAATCGATCGCCTTCTATTCAACTCTGTTCGGTGCAGAGCCCAGCGTGACGAAGCCGGATTACGCCAAGTGGATGCTGGACGATCCGCGCGTCAATTTCGCGATCTCAGCGCATGGCGCCGCGGCCGGCGTCGATCACATCGGCATCCAGGTCGATGACCGCGATGAACTCGCGACACTGGCGCAGCGGCTGAAGGCAGCCGGCGAAACCACGTTCGACGAGGAAGCGACAACCTGCTGCTACGCCCATTCCGACAAGAGCTGGGTGAGCGATCCGTCCGGCTTGCGCTGGGAGACGTTCTACACGTTCGGCGAAGCCACCAGCTATGGCGAAGACAAATCGCTCGCCGCTGCGCCGGCGGCGGCAAGCGTGCTGCGCGCCGAACGTAGAGAAGCAACCGGCGAAAGCCTGCTGTTAAAGGGAGCATAGGTCATGGTGGATAAAGACAAACGCGACACGCCTTACAACGTGCTCTTCCTGTGCACGGGCAATTCGGCACGATCGATCATGGCGGAAGCGATCATGAACCGCTTCGGCGCGCCGAAATTCCGCGCCTTCAGCGCGGGCTCGATGCCGAAGGGCGAGGTCAATCCGCACACCATCGCGTTATTGAAGTCGCTCAACTTCAAGGCCGAAGAGTTCCGCTCAAAGAGCTGGGAAGAGTTCGCTCAGGCGGACTCGCCGAAACTCGATTTCGTGTTCACCGTCTGTGACAACGCCGCCGGCGAAGTTTGCCCGGTCTGGCCCGGTCAGCCGATGAGCGCACATTGGGGCGTGCCTGATCCCGCCGCGGCCGAAGGCTCCGAAGCCGTCGTCTCGCAAGCCTTCGCGGACGCCTACCGCATGCTGCAGAACCGCATCACCATCTTCTGCGCGCTGCCAATCGCCAGCATCGACAAGCTCGCTGCAAAAGCGGATCGACGACATCGGCAAGATGCGCCGCGATCCGAACGCCGAAGGCGCGGCTTAGAGCTATCAGCGGGGGCACATGAAAGTCGGAATTGGACGGCGCCTCCTCGCGGAGACGCTTGGCTCGGCCATGCTGACCGGAACCGTGATCGGTTCGGGCATCCTTGCTGCGCGCCTTGCAGGCGGCAATGACGCCGTCGCTTTGCTCGGCAACACGGCCGCCACGGCGGCGATCCTCTTCGTGCTGATCACCAGCCTTGGGCCGATCTCCGGCGCGCACTTCAATCCGGCGGTGACGCTGATCGCGGCGCTCCGGCGGGAAGTCTCGGCTGTGGACGCCCTGCTCTACATTCCGCTTCAGGTCGGCGGCTGCATCCTCGGCGCCTGGCTGGCGCACGCCATGTTCGAGTTGCCCATCGTTCAGGTCTCGACGCATATGCGCGCTGGACCGGCGCAGATGCTGAGCGAAGGCGTTGCGACGTTCGCGCTCGTCTTCACTATTCTTGGCGCCTCGCGCTGGCGGCCGGACGCCGTCGCCGCCGCTGTCGCGCTGGTGATCGCCGCTGGCTATTGGTGGACCGCCAGCACCAGCTTCGCCAATCCCGCCATCACCATTGCGCGGGCCATGAGCGACACGTTCGCGGGCGTTCGCCCGGCTGACGCGCCCGGCTTCATCGCCGGGCAGTTTGTAGGCGCGCTCGCGGCCTTTGCCGCTTGCGCCATTCTCTTTCCGAAAGACAAGCCGGCATGAGCACTGCCTTTCCCGTCGTCGTGCATCACAACCCCGAATGCGGAACGTCCCGTAACGTGGTCGAGATCATCCGGGCCGCAGGGTATGAGCCGGTCACCATCGAGTATCTCCACACCGGCTGGACGCGCCCGCAATTGCTGGCGCTGTTCGCGGCGGCAGGATTGACGCCGCGCGCGGCGCTCCGAGAGACCAAATCGCCTGCGGCGGAATTGGGCCTGCTTCAAAGAGAACGTCGAAGACGATGCGATCCTCGACGCGATGCTGGCTCATCCGGTGCTAGTCAATCGGCCGATCGTGGCGAGCCCCAAAGGCGTGCGCCTCTGCCGTCCGAGCGAGACCGTGCTCGACCTCCTCGACCGTCTCCCGCCCGGACCACTCTTCAAGGAAGACGGCGTTCTCATCATCGACGCCGAGGGCACGCGCCTGCTTTGAGGCGCAAGCGTTCGGGCCATGCCCCCACCCACCCGCCCCGCGAGGCGTTTACGAGCTGAGCGTCTGTAAGCGCGCGTTCTGTACGCTGCATGCTCATCAGGGCGCCCCGCCGGCTTCGCCGTCGGCCGGGCTGTCGTGCTCGCACCGAGCCGCCGCTCCGCGGGTCTCGGCCATCCGGCTTCCATCCCTGTCGCAAGACCCCGCCCACCCGCCCCTTTGACAGTTGGAGAGCGTGGCAGGGTGAGCGCTTGATACGGCGCAGGGACGTGCTGAACCTCCGAGCCCATGAAGCCGTCAGTCCTCCTTATCGCCGCAGCCTGCGTCAGCGCGGTCGTGCTGATAGCGGCGGCTGAGTTGAACCGGCGCGATGTCGTGCTTTTCAACGCCACGCCGTCGGTGCCCACCGGCTTTTACCTGCGGACCGAGACGCCTGTGGTTAAGGGCGCGTTCGTGACCGTTCGCGCAGCGGACGTAGCAGGCCGGTACGCGACGCTCCGGCAGTTCACCGACACCGGCGATCGCTTCATCAAGCGCGTTGCTGCGCGCGAAGGCGACCGGGTGTGCGCTGAAGGTGAGCGCGTGAGCGTGGGATTGAGACCTCACCAGGGCCACGCGCGACAGCGCAGGACGCGCACTGCCGACATGGGAAGGCTGCCATGTTTTGCAGGCTGGAGAGTTCTTCCTGATGGGTGAAACGCCGGACAGTTTTGACAGCCGATATTTCGGCATCGTTCGCGAAGGCGCGATTGAAGGCGTCTGGAAGAGACTGTGAACTTCACCGAGTGAGCGCGCCCTACTTGTAGGAATGGGCTCTGCAAAAAGAAATGCGGTGTAAGGCTAGATAAAGAGAGAGTCGTGTCGCACGCCAAGCGGTTGAATGCGTTGGCGCAAACGCACCGTGCAGAGCACAATCGAACAGTGCGCCGCACGGTGCGCGCACAGTGCTGGCGAACATCGCACCGATGACTTCCTCGACGATCACCGCACCGGCCTTTCGATTCAGTAAATTGCTGCGCGACGCCATGCGTGGCGAGACGTTCTCTCCAGGCTCACGCTTGCGTATTACGCGCCCCATCGATGCGGAAAGCCTCACGGGCCGCCACGAAGGACGCGGTCGCGGAGGCGCTACGCCGGCGCTGTCTTCTCAACTGCAAAAGCGCATCGGCTCGTCGCGCAAGACCGCGATGGGTTTGGGCAAAGCCGGCAAGTTCAAATTCGACCCGCGCCAACGCGCGATCGTGAAGGTCCATTATTTCGGCCATGGCGGAGGCGGCGGCGCAGCGCTTGGCGCCCACGCCCGCTATGTTGCGCGCGACGCCGCCGCCAAGGCGCCGTCACCGCCACTGCCGGGCGAGGATGCGCCGGCAAGCCGCGAGCGCGATGCCGAGGCGCCGGCGAATGCGCATGCGCGCTACCTTCAGCGCGGCGCTGAACGATCCGTCTTCTACGATGCGCTGGACAACAGCGTGGATGGCGGCGCGCGAGCGGCGGCCTGGGCGCGAGGATCGGCGCCATTTCCGGATCATCCTCTCGGCCGAGAATGGCGGCAGGCTCGGCGATCTCAAGAGCTACACCCGCGAAGTGATGCGGCGGGCGGAGCTCGCCCTCGGAACCCGGCTGACCTGGATCGCGGTCGACCATTGGGACACGGACAACCCGCACACGCACATCATTCTGCGCGGTCGCCACGAGGACGGACGTGATCTTGTCATCCCTCGTGAATATGTGAGCCATGGGTTCCGATCGGCGGCGCAGGACATCGCCACCGAACGCCTTGGCCCTCGCGGGCGGGACGACGCCCGCCTGGCGCTGGAGCGGGAGGCGCGTGCGCATCGTCCAAGCCGGCTCGACCGCATGATCGAGGGCCAGCTCGATGAGCAAGAGCGGGTTCGCCTGGCCCACCTCCAGGCGCCGGACCGGTCGCCGGAAGTAACCGATGCGCTGAAAGCGCGGGCGCAGGAACTCAAACGCCTTGGCCTCGCCACCGAAATTGGTCGCAACATCTTTCAGTTCGAGCCGCAATGGCAGGGCCGCCTCAAGGCGATGGAGCTCCACCTCGACATCCGCAAGGCGCTGGTGCGCTCGCGCACTCAGGATCTTGGTCGCGGCGTCGCCGACCCGGCGCGGCAAATGTCGAAAGCGTTGAAACTGCCGCCCGGATTGGATCGCTAAGGCGGACATCACGCTTGCACCTGTGGCGCACTTGTGTTGGCATAAGCGCATCGAGGATCGGCGTCCGCGCAAGCAGGACGACCAGAAAATGAATCCGGGAACCAACCCGGTCGAACAGCAGCGCCTCATTCCCTTTCAGGAAATGGCGCCATGCATTCTGGACCTCTTTGATCCGTCCCAGCTCCAGCTCTTCGCAATTGATCCCGCAGCACCTCCTTCGTCGGGGCCGCGAGCGCTTTTGCTTTTGGGTTCTGCTCCGCTGGGGCGGCCCACTCCTCCTGCTCTACGCCGTGGCGCGCCTATGGGTCGGCGAATGGGGCGAAGCCACAATTGCGTTTCTGTTCGCAATCCTGATTGAGCAGGCAAACGCCTTTGCGTCGTGGCTTGAGTGGAATGCGCACGGACGCGACGAATGGCTACGCCAGCACCGACGCGACCACGCGCGTCATTGAACGGCGCTTCCAGACCGTTTCCCACCATTTCCCGGCGTTTCCCGCCATCTCCGGGCGAATCACGACGCGAAAGATGGCGGCCAAGGCCGATATGGGCCGAGCCATGGAGAACACCATGTCAGACGTTGCAGAAATGCCTACTCAAGTTCGCAAGCAGCCTTCACCGCTCCGGCAAGCGATCACGCGCCCGCAATTGCGCGAGATCGTGCCGCTGGGCGACACCACGATCTGGGAGATGGAGCAGCGCAACGAATTCCCGCGCCGCTTCTTTCTGACGTCGCGCTGCGTCGCATGGGACTTTCAGGAGGTGCAGGACTGGCTGGCTGCGCGCATGCACGCTGCCGAGGAAGGCCGCGTGAAGCGCGCGCCCACGCCGGATGTCGGCCGACGGCGCACGAGGCCGGTCAGACGTTAGGATCGTGGATCGCGAGGGTCGATGTCGGCGGGGTCAGAGTTGGCGTGTACTTCTCGCCCCGCGTCCAGGCATCGACCATATTCGCCCATTCCTGCAACATGTGGCGGCGATGCGGCTCATATTCAGCCTTGTTGTAGACGCCGCGCGATGAGCGGTTGTCCTCATGCGCCAGGCACTTCTCGATCCAGTCGCTGTTGAAGCCTGCCTCATTCAGAAGTGTTGAGCCGGTGCGCCGCAGATCGTGAACCGTGAACGGCGCGAGCGGAAGATTTTCCTTTTTGGCGAGTTCGGCAATCGCCGTCGTGACGCGATTGAACGTCGCTCGCGACATCGGCTCATTGGCCTCGTAGCGCGACGGCAAGAGATAACGCGAATTGCCGGCGCAGGTCTTGAGGGCGACCATGATGTCGAGCGACTGCCGCGACAGATATACATTGTGCGGCTTCTTGCGCTTCATCCGCTCCTTGGTGATCGACCAAACCGCATCCTCGAACTCAACCTCGTTCCAGACGGCGTCTTGAAGCTCACTCTTGCGGACCATGGTGAGCAGGATCAGCTTCAGCCCCAGACGGATCGTCGGCAATGTCGCGACCCGCTCAAGCAGGGACAGCATGATCCGGATTTCGCCAGGCGACAGCGCCCGATCGCGCACCTCGAACTGTGCGATCGAGGCCGGCCCCACCTCGTCGGCGGGATTGGCGACTTTCTCACCGTGCAGAATGGCGAAGCCATAGATCTGCTTGACGATGTCGCGCACATGGATGGCGGTGGCCGGGGCGCCGCGATCCTTCACGCGCGCGCAAAGCGCACGAAGCTCGTCCGGGCCAATCTCCGCCAAGAGGCGGTTCTTCCATTCGGGGTGGATGTCGCGGTCATAGATCGCGCGGCGCATGGCGCGCGTGCTCTCGGCCATGCGCGCTTCCTTGAAGTAGCGCAGACCGATTTCGCCGAACCTGTCGGCGTCGACGAGCTTGCGCTTTTCCTTTTGCTTCTTGATGGCCGGCGACTGGCCGGCACTCAGAAGCTGGCGCGCTTCCGCGCACTTGCTTCTGGCCTCCGACAACGAGAGCCCGCCAGCATCCGGCGCGTATTTGCCGATGGTGAGCGTCTCGCGCCGGCCGTTGAAACGATAGTCGTACCGGAACGTGATGAGCCCCGAAGTGGCCACCAGCGCGTACATACCGTCACGGTCCCCGACCTTATAGATTTTCTCTTTTGGTTTCATCTTCTTGAGAGCAAGGTCGGTCAGCACGGGCGGCCTCTTGTGGCGTAGTTTCTTGAGTTCTGATGCTCATTTTTACCGTCAGCAAAAACACCGTCAAGTTTTGCCTTTTCTGGATGTTTTTCCGTCACTTAGGCCACGTTCGAGTGACATGCTTGAATTTTTGAGCCTGACGGTATGGGCAAATCACAGGGTTAGCGCTCGGAGCGATACCGTCAGAAACACCGTCACGTGTTTCCGCTTGGCGCCGATCCTTGCCGATCGACACTAAACATTATTTCGTTGATTTTAAGCGGTTTATCGGCTATTCAGCGAACGTCGGCGAAGGACGCCGAACCCTACTGAATCATTCCCACTCAATCGTCCCCGGGGGTTTGCTCGTCACGTCATAGACAACCCGGTTCACGCCGCGCACTTCGTTGATGATGCGCGTGGCGACGCGGCCGAGGAAATCGTGGCTGAACGGGTATGAATCCGCCGTCATGCCGTCGGTGCTCGTCACTGCGCGCAGCGCACACACGCTTTCATACGTCCGATGATCGCCCATCACGCCCACCGTCTTCACCGGCAGCAGCACCGCGAACGCCTGCCAGATCTGATCGTACAATCCCGCCTTGCGGATCTCGTCGAGATAAATCGCATCCGCCTGGCGCAGCGTATCCAGCCGCTCCTTCGTAATCTCGCCCGGCACGCGGATCGCGAGCCCCGGCCCTGGGAACGGATGGCGCCCAACAAACGCCGGCGGCAATCCCAACTCACGCCCCAACGCCCGCACTTCATCCTTGAACAAATCGCGCAGCGGCTCGAGCAGCTTCAGCGTCATGTCTTCCGGCAAGCCGCCAACATTGTGGTGCGACTTGATCGTCACTGACGGACCACCAGTCGCCGACTTCGACTCGATCACATCCGGATAGAGCGTGCCTTGCGCCAAGAACTCCGCGCCGCCAACGCTCGACGCCTTCGCGTCGAATACTTCAACGAAGAGCCGCCCAATCGTCTTCCGCTTCACTTCCGGATCGGACACGCCCGCCAGCGCGCCTAAGAAGAGATCGCTCTCTTCGGCGTGGATCAGCTTAATATTGTAGTGTTCGCGGAAGAGCTTCACGACTTGCTCGCTCTCGCCCTAAGCGCATCATGCCGTGATCGACGTAAACGCACGTCAGCTGATCGCCGATCGCTTCATGGATCAGCACCGCCGCCACGCTTGAATCGACGCCGCCCGACAACCCGCAAATCACTTTGCCATCGCCGACCTGCTCACGAATGCGCGCGATCGCTTCGGCCTTGAACGCCTTCATCGACCAATCGCCCTTCATGCCGGCGATGCGATGCGTGAAATTCTTCAAGAGCTTTGCCCCGTCCGGCGTGTGCACGACCTCGGGGTGAAACATCGTCGTGTAGTATTTGCGCTTCTCATCGACAGCGATCGCGAACGGCGCGTTCTCGCTCGTCGCCACCACTTCGAAGCCTTCCGCCAACTTCGTCACGCGGTCGCCGTGGCTCATCCACACCGGATAGCGCGCGCCCACGTCCCACACGCCCTCAAACAAAGGCGAAGCTTTCTTGATCTCAACATCAGCGCGCCCGAACTCACGCGCGTGCCCGCCTTCAACGACGCCGCCAAGCTGCACCTGCATCGTCTGCTGGCCGTAGCAAATCGCCAGGATCGGCACGCCGAGCTTGAACGCTTCCTCGGCCGCCCGCGGCGAGCCCGCATCCATCACGCTGGCCGGCCCGCCGGAGAAGATGATCGCCTTTGGCGCGAAAGCGCTTCAGGAAGTCAGCATCGACTTTGTTGAACGGATGGATTTCGCAATAGACGCCATTCTCACGCACGCGCCGCGCGATGAGCTGCGTTACCTGACTGCCGAAATCGATGATGAGAGCGTGTTCGTGGTGAGCAGCGGAGTCCGTGATGAGCTCAGGAGCCGCTTTGGTCTCTTTGTTCTGCGCCATGGCCTGAAATGGAGTGCGTCGCGGCAAGCGTCAATTCGCAGGAATGCATAAGCCGCAAGCGAAACACGCAACACGCACACAATTCCCCCCGTTACGGGGAGGGGCACGGGGTGGGTGAAACACCGACCACCCGACACACAACCAAACCTCCGCCCTGCCGCTATTTGCGACTCCTTCGCAACACGTGCATTCCCCAGTGCACCTCGTGGTCGCGATCGACGTCACCTACACGATCACCCGCGACTGGCCCGCAGCCCGAGCGGTCAGCCTCATCAAACCAGTGGTCCAAACCGTCGCCTTCCCGATCCACGAAGGCATCTGGATCCGGATTGACGCGAACGTGCGTAAAATCACGTTCCACCCCCGGATTGAATGCCCACCCCTTGGTTAAGGTCCCGTAACGATCTCGGGGAAGACGCGAAATGGACAGCGTACTTAGCCACTCACACCGCGACGAACGCGGCGTGGATCTCGCTGCCGCATTTTCGCGACAACGGCATAAAGCCTTGGGTGTCGCGAGGAAATCCGCAAGGGCGACGCTTTTCCGCTTAGATTTCTCGCGCAATCGCGAGTGCAGGTGCGCTTGTCCTTTATCAGACTCACTGGAGCGCGCCTCAGCGAATGGGTCATCAGCGAAATTGCTTACGCGCAACACAATCGCGTGCCGATAATCGTCGCGGAAGTGAACGCTGTCCTGGCAATCACTCACTTGCGTTTCTGGCGACGCAAGCGGCAGCGGTCGCAAGATTTGGCAGCGCAGCACGATTCCACACGGAAGTTGCTTACGACGACCAGGCAAGTACGGCGCGGGGACCTGTTCTCGCTATTCTCGCAAAAGGCGGCGTGGGCAAAAAATCGTTGTCTGAACGTGTTTTTCACTCGCATGCGTAAGGCCGGCGTCGCTGGCGTCCTGCTTATCGATTTGGACCCCCAACACAACTTGACGCAAATGATTTTGCCCCAGGGCGAAATGACGACCTTCAAGACGCCGAACAAACGATCATCAGCGCCTTCGAACCGAGCAAAGTCACAAATGCCGCATCGCCCGCTGCAGATTTCACCATTCTAAACACTGACGAGAGCTACGAGCCACCGAGCCCTCCAGATGTCGCCTGGCGCGGCTCGCACAACAAGCTTCAGGGAGCGTTCGACCTCGTGTGCGGTCAGGTGGCCACAGTCAAATACACCGTGCGGCACGCACCGGAAAAACTCCAAATCTGCAAGAACCGTTTTATGCAATTTGTGTCGACTGCACGCTCGCAGTACGATTGCGTCGTTATTGACTGCAACCCGAGCTTTTCATTCCTTACTGAATGCGCGCTCGAGACGTGCTCTCACATCATCTCGCCGGTAACGCCCGACACGTTCGCGCTACGTGGATTGGTCGCGTTGAGGAACATCACCACAGCGCTCTATCCGACAGTGGTCCCCGAGCAACTCGTTCTTATTAATAATTTCAAACGCGGAACGGAACCCTCCGACGTCGAGAACCAGCTTCGAAGGAGCCGAAACTACGGCGAAAAACTCCTCAATGCTCGAATTCCCGAAAGCGCGTATATGCGCACGCTGAACAGGGACGACGCCCCCGCAAATCCCTTGGATATCGCCTACTCGCGTGGTGGTCCTTACCTGATGAAATGCATGCCGCTCTAGTGTCTGTGGCAGAAGAGGTGGCATCTCGAGGTCGGCATTAGAGGTTGATTAGGATTTGAGGCCTCGACACTTCCAAAGAAGGAAGTGAGTTTGACCAATGTTCTTTGAAGACAATTGGGAAGAAGTGACAGCTATCTCCAACGTGGGCGCATCCGCCCAAAGGCAAAGGCGTGACGCAAGCACTGCGCACTGCCGTCATTGCTGAGTTGGCAGAGCAGCGCATTGTTTCTCCAGACTTCAAACCGAAAGCGATGCGATCGTATCAGGCGCTCGTTCTCAAGATGATGGAGTTTGACCCGCCAATGGCGGAACGGATCGTCACTAAGGTTCTTGTAGGATACCGCCGAAAGCACTCGAAGCGGTACTCCCTCGACTAGCGGCGGGATTGCGCAGCAATCTATCCCACACCCCGCGCCTCAAAATCCCAACGCCATCAACGCCGCGCACAAATCTATCCCACACCCTCGCCAACCCCCATATCATGCGCACATCCCTCGCACGGGAGGCTCATCGGCTAGCCGAGCCAAGCGAGCGCGAGGGGCGCGATTGAGCGTGTAGCGTGATAGTCGATCCGTTATGCGAAGCCCGCGGGAGTTGCGAAGAGCGCGAACCGCGGGAGCACACGGGCTTTAGGCAAGAGCCCGCACGCCGTCGGGGACCGATCCAAGGGAGTGAAAGACTCCACGTGACGGCCCGGCGCATAACGATCGCACAGGGCGCGTGGCGACACGCGGCGGTGCGCAAGCATCGCATCACAGGCACTACCCAGCGCGTCCCCACGCGCCCTGCTCCCGATTTTCGTTTCGCGCTATTCGGAACGGCGGCGCGGACGCGCGTCTATCGTCTTGAGCGGCGCACCAATCTCACCCGCAACAAGCGCCGCAAGCACAGCCGGCGCAAGCGGCGCGCGCGAGAGCGGCGACATGATCCAGTCGCGCACGAACGCAAACGCGTCGCTGTCGGATTGATACGCTGGCGTGAACATCCACGAGGCCAGCTGATAGAGCTTGATGTGCAACACCCGCATCCGTGCATATTCGCCGAGCGCCGCCTCGAGATTATCTTGCGTCTCTAACGCACGCGCCAATGCCAGCGCATCGAGCAAAGCCATGTTCGCGCCCTGTCCAAGCTGCGGGCTCGCGCAATGCCAGCTGTCGCCGACATGCACGCACTCGCGCGACACCGGATCGCCAATCGTGCGATGCGCATAGGTCGCGAACACCATATCCTCGTGTCGCGCGATCTGCGCCAGCAACGGCGCCGTCTCCGGCCAAAGCGCGCGCACCTCGTCCTTCCACGCTTCAAGCGCCGCAGCCTGCCAAGTCGCGCGATCGCTATGCTTCAAGCTCCAGAAAAACGCCGCCTGATTTCGGCTCGCGCCTTTGAGGCGCCCAATCGGCAAGACCCCGACCATCTTCCGCGCCTGGCGATACCTCTGCTCAAGCGCTGTTTCATCAAATCCACCGGCCCAATTCAAACTCGCCCACAACGCCCCAAACGGAAGCGGCTGCGGCGCACCACCCGAAAGCGGCGAGCGCATCCCCAGCGCATCAATCACCAAATCGAACGACGCACTCACGCCATCCGCAAACACCAAGCGCCCGTCACGCACCGCAACCACATCGCGCCCGCTCTCAATCTCGGCGCCCGCGCTAAGCGCCGCGTCATACAAAACCTGAAACAGCGCCCCGCGATGCACGCCCAAGCCACACGCCGCATCTTTCCCGCGCGCCGCATAACGCACATCGAGCACCACATTCCCACGCGGCTCAGCGCGTCCGAACAAACGCAGGATCGGCGCGCCCAACGCACGGATCGCGTCGCCAACGCCAATCTCATCGAGAACACGCAAACCAACAGGCTGCAGAATGATGCCGGAGCCCAACGGTTGCGGCGTTTCGAGTTTGTCGAACAGCACAACATGCGCGCCTTGGCGGCGCAGCAATGTCGCGCACGCGAGCCCAGCAACGCCGCATCCGGCAATGGCAATAGTGAGCCGTTTCATATGGTTTCGCGCCGATTAGTCTTAAGCAAGATTAGCAACACAACCGAACTGCGCGCTAACCGCGATGTGACACGATGCGCCACATGACGACGCTATCACCGGTCCCCGCGGTGCCTGCGCCTAATACGACGCAGGACCAAAATCAGCGCGCGCCCGTCGAGTACGGCGCCGCGGTCACGCATCGCGATCTCGTGCGCGAAAAGCTGCGCGTTGATCCGCTTCCATCGCACACAAGAAACGCACCATGTCCGAAGAACGGCGCGATCCGCCCGAACGCGCCGACCATCGCGGCCAATACGTCGATATCGAAGTTTAGCTTCGCTGCAGCACCGCGACGTAAAAGCCGTCACAGCCGGTTTTAAGCGGCGTCATCTGCACGCCAATCATGCGCTCATACGCAGGCAAACCCGCAAGCTCCAATCCTACAGGCGTGAAGTCGGTGTATGATCCGAGAAATGAAGCCACCGCGTCCTCATTTTCCTCCGGCAGCACCGAACAGGTGACGTAGACCAGCCGCCCCCCCGACTTCACCAGCGGCGCGGCCAGCGCCAAGGCCTGCTGCTGCTCCTCCAAGCCGCTTCGCCAACGCATTCGGCCGCAAACGCCACTTCGAGTCCGGACTACGCCGCCACGTCCCCGACCCCGAGCACGGCGCATCGACAAACACGATGTCCATCTTGTCCCGCAAATCCGCCAACGCATCCTTCGTCCGCATCGGCGCACGTACCTGCACGTTGCGCACGCCAGCGCGATCAAGCCGCTCTTTCATCGGCGCAAGGCGGCGCCCTTCGATGTCATGCGCAAAGATCTGGCCTTTGTTCTCCATCAACGCCGCGAGCGCTAACGTCTTGCCGCCCGCGCCTGCGCAAACATCGGCAACCTGCATCCCCGGCTGCGCACCTGAAATCCGCGCCGCGATTTGCGACCCCTCGTCCTGCACCTCGAACCAGCCTTTGACGAACGCCTGCTCCGTCGCCCAAGGAAACGTCCGCCCCAGCGACCACGGAATGCGCACGCCATCCGGCGCATGCGGCGTTCCATCCGGCGGGCCCTTCAACTTCGGACTCTCCGCCAACGCCGCGATCAGCTTCTCGCGATCAGCCTTCAACGTATTTGCGCGCAGATCCAGCGGCGCTGGCGCAGCGAGCGCCGCCCCTTCTTTCGCCGCGTCGTCACCGAACGCGCGCTCAAGACTGCTTGACAGCCATTCAGGAAAATCACCGCGCACATGCGCGAGCGCGCTCGCAATATTGTCGCCGTTCAGCGCCGCACGCTCCGTATCCGTCACCGGCGACGGCGCGTGCGGATCATCGACCAAGCTCTGCTCGATCCATTCCGCACTCTGCCGAAAACCCCAGCGCAGCGCCCCCCACACCCAAGCACGCGGCGTGTCCTCACCCATCCGCCAAGCACTCGACTGCTTCCAACGCAGCGCGCCAAAAACCAAATCGCCAATCTCGGCGCGGTCCTTCGAGCCGGCAAAGCGGTGCGTCAGCATCCACGCCTTCACGGCGTCAGCCGCCGGTTGGCGCTGGGTTTCGAGCGACGTCAAATTTCGATTGCCGCCTGCTGGCGGGCGCCGTTGCGCATCGGGAGGTCCCCACAAAGGAAAGATGAAGAGGCCTCAGCCTCGGATGGATTGGCCGAATACGAGCAAATTGCCGTCGGGCGCAAGCACGCACAACTCACGCTGGCCATATGGCTTGTCGGCTGGCCCATGGACGTCGCCCTTCGGCATCGCGTCCAGCACCGGCTTCAGCTCAAGATGGAGCGCCTCGATATCCTCAACATCGATGTAATAGGCAAACCGCCGGTTCCCCGGTGGCGCGCCGTCATCGCCGTGATTTTGCAACAACCGCACACCCGCGCTTTCGCGCTGCACGTAGGCGTAGTCGTCAAACTTGAAGTACGCGGTGAAACCGAGGCTCTCGAAGAACCTCACCGCCGCGTCGATATCAGGCACGTGGATGAAGGGCGTGATCCGTATGAACTGGCCCTTCTCCATCACCTAGCCTCCGAGCGGATAGTTTGGCGCTTCGCGCGTGATCGAGACATCGTGCACGTGGCTTTCGCGAAGGCCGGCGCTGGTGATCTTCACGAACCGCGCCTTCTCGCGCATCTCTTTCAAGTTCGCGGCGCCGACATAACCCATCGAGGCGCGCAGGCCGCCAATGAGTTGGTGAACGATGTTGCTGACCGGGCCTTTGAACGGCACGCGCCCTTCAATGCCTTCCGGCACCAGTTTCATCTGATCGGTGACTTCCTTTTGAAAATAGCGATCAGCCGAGCCGCGCCCCATCGCACCGATCGAGCCCATGCCGCGATAGCTCTTATAGGAACGCCCTTGGTAGAGCATCACTTCGCCGGGCGCTTCTTCCGAGCCTGCGAGCAGCGAGCCGATCATCGCCACTTCAGCGCCGCCAGCGAGCGCCTTAGCGAGATCGCCCGAGAACTTGATGCCGCCGTCAGCGATCACCGGCACGTCGGCTTTGCGCGCAGCGCTCGCCGCATCGATCACGGCTGTCAGCTGCGGAACGCCAACGCCGGCAACGATCCGCGTCGTGCAGATCGAGCCCGGACCAATGCCGACCTTCACGGAATCCGCGCCCGCATCTATCAGCGCCTTCGCGCCGTCAGCTGTGGCCACGTTGCCGGCGATGATTTGCGTCTTGTTGGATTCGCGCTTCACGCGGTTCACCGCAGCGAGCACCGAACTCGAATGTCCATGCGCGGTATCGATCACAACCACGTCGACGCCCGCTTCGATCAGCGCCATCGAGCGCTCATAGCCAGCATCGCCGATCGTGGAAGCAGCGCCGACGAGCAAACGGCCGCGTTCATCCTTCGCGCGGTTCGGAAACGCCTGCGCCTTTTCGAAGTCCTTCACCGTGATGAGGCCGGTGACCTTGTTGCCGCCGTCGACAACGATCACGCGCTCGATGCGGTGCTTGTGCAGCAGCTTCTTGGCCTCGCCCTCATTCACGCCGTCGCGGACGGTGATGAGGTTATCCTTGGTCATGAGATCGGCGACGCGCTCGTTCATGTCGGAGAAGCGCATGTCGCGATTGGTGAGAATGCCAACGAGCTTGCCGCTTTCGCGATCAACGACCGGGAAGCCGGAAATTCTCCGCGCTTCCTTGATCAGCATGATCTCGCCGATGGTCTGATCGGGATGGATCGTGATCGGATCGATCACCATGCCGCTCTCGAACTTCTTGACCATCTTCACTTGGTCAGCCTGTTCTTCCGGCGTCATGTTGCGGTGAATGACGCCCAGGCCCCCCGCTTGCGCCATGGCAATGGCGAGGCGTGCTTCGGTCACCGTATCCATGGCGGCAGAGATGAGTGGGATATTGAGGCTGATGCCGCGCGTCAGTCGCGTGGCGGTGTTCACGTCAGCCGGCAGCACATCCGACGGGCCCGGTTCAAGGAGCACGTCGTCAAAGGTCAAAGCTTCACGGATTTCCATGTTCGGCTGGTAGAGATTCGAGCCGGACTTGTCCAGAGTGCCCCGCTGATAGGAGCCATGCCATGCCGGAAGTCGTTCTCGAAACGGTCGAACCTCAGATCCTGGCGGCGGTGCGCGCCAGCGTTGAGATCAAGGACATCCCGCTCGCGTGGGAGCCGGCCATCTACGAGGTCAAAGCCTACCTCGCCGAGCACCCTGAGCTTGCGGCCAACCGGCAGGTGTTTCTCTCTCCCGCCCATCGTCAGTCGGCAATGGACATCGATTTCGGCATCGAAGTCAGCCAGTCGTTCGCCGATGCGGGCAGCGTCAAATGCGTCTCAACGCCTGGCGGCCAAGTCGCGACATCGATCCACATCGGCCCGCTCAACGGCCTGCCGCAAACCCATATGGGCATCCACCAATGGTGCGCCGCCAACGGCCATTCCATCGGGGCCTTCTCCTGGGAAACCTACGAATGGGGCGACGGCCCCGGACCCAATCCGCACGATCGGCGCTACGCGGTGGGCGAGGGCCCGGGCGGGCCTGCGCCTGTTCAACCAAACCCGGGAATCCCGGAACGCCGGGGGCCCGCGCGCGCGCGGGCGCGCCCGTTCCCCCCCCCCCCCCCGGGCGGCCAGACCCCAGCCCACCCCCAGGGACAAACGGCCGTCCCCCGGTCCCGCGTGCGCCCCCGGGGGCCAGGGGGGGCCGCGGCCCGCGCCGGGGCCCGCGGGGGGGGGGGGGCGGGCAAAGGGCGGCCCGGGGGGGAGCCGGCCCGCGACCGCGGGGGGGGGGTTTCGCGGGCCCCCGGGAACTTAAAACCCCCGGGCGGGGAAAACCCGGGGGGGTAAGCGGGCGGGCCGGGGGCCCCGCCCTCGCCCGCAACCCCCCCCAGGGCGGGTGCGTGTACGGCTCCCCCGGCCCACCCCCCCCCCCGGGGGCGGGGGGGGGGGGGGGGCCGATGGCCGGGGCCGGGGGGACCGGGGGCGGGCGCCCGGCCCCCCAAAACCCCCGGCGACCCCGCCCCCGGGCCCCGTCGGCCCCCCCGCCCCCCGGGCTCCCCCCCCGCCCGGGGCCCCGGGGCGGGGGGCCGGGGGGGGGGGGTGGGCCGGGGGGGGGGGGGCGCGCCGGTTGCTTCCACCCCCGGCCGCGGGCCCCGGTTGTTGTCGGGGGGGGGGGGGCGCCCTTTTCGCGGGGGGGGGGGGGGGGGGGGCAACAGCCCCACCTTACCCGCGCCCCCGCCCCCGCCAACGGAGGGCGGGGGCCTCTCCCGCGCCGGGGCGGGGGGGCCCCCCCCCGCCGGGGGGGGGGGGGGGGGGGGGGGGGGGGGGGGGGGGGGGCCCGGGGCGGGGGCGGCGGGCCGGGGGGCGGGGGGCCAGGGCGCCCGGCGGGGGCGCCGGCACCGCGCCGGGCCCGGGGGGTTGGGGGGGGGGGGGGGGGTCGGGGGGGGGGGGGCGTTTTTGTGGGGGGGGGGGGGGGGGGGGGGGGGGGGGGGGGGGGGGTGGCCCGGGGCCCCCGGGGGGCCGGGGGGGCGGGGGGCTCCCCGGGCGACCGCCGCAGGGAACGGCCCGAAAAGACCCGGGCGAAGAATTTAGGGGGCCCGAGAGCGGGGGGGGGGGGGGGGCCCCCCCGGCGGCGGGGAACCCGGGGGCGCCGGCGCGCCCGGGGCCACCCCCGCCCTTAAACCCCAAAGGACCCCTTTTCGGGGGGGGGAGGCATTTTGGGAAAACAACAAAAGGGCGATCGCCGCAGTCGCGGGCGGTTTCGACTGCCTGGGCGCGGAGGAGGCTGGCGTCACGCTCTGGGCCGAGCCCGTACTTACGGCCCACGCAACCACATACACTTCCGAACTTACCCGGTCGGCTTCGGCTTGGCGTGCTTCACGGTGGCGAAGCCCTGCTTCAGACGGGTGAGCAAAGTATTGTCGAGACCGCCCTGGAAGGCCTTGGTGATGAACGTGCCGCCGCGCGCAAGATGCGCGAGCGCGAAATCCGCTGCGGCGTCGGCAAGCGCGCCGGTGCGAATTTGATCGGTGCGCGCGTGGCCCGTGGTGTTGGCGGCCATGTCGGAGAGCACAAGGTCAGGGACGCCGCCGAGCGCTTCCATAAGCACGGCGGGCGTATCGTCATCCAACAGATCGAGTTCGAAGAACGTCGCGCCCGTGAGCGGCTCAATCGGCAAAAGGTCGACGCCAACAACAGCGCTGGCGCCGCGTTGCACCGCGACTTGCGCCCAGCCGCCGGGCGCTGCGCCAAGATCGATAATCTTCATGCCCTTCTTCAAGAAATGAAACTCATCGTTGAGCTCAATCAGCTTGTAGGCGGCGCGGGCGCGATAGCCGTCAGCGCGAGCGCGCGCGACGTAGGGATCGTTCAGGTGCCGCTTCATCCAATTGCGCGAACTCTCGTCGAGCTTCTTGTTCTTCACGCGCGTAAACATCTGACGTTCGCCGCCAGCGCCGCTCTTCGGCTTGCCGGTCCAACGCCGCTTCGGGGCTTCGGGTGGGTCGTCGCTCATGAGCGGGCCTCGTGCTGAGCCATCAGGCGCATGAGCACGCCTTCGCGCAAGCCTCTATCGGCCACGCGGATGCGTTCGGACGGCCAAACGCGCAGCACCGCGTCGAAGATGGCGCCGCCGATAACGACAAGATCAGCGCGGTCCTTGCCGATGCAGGCATTCTCGGCGCGCTCATCGCGCGTCTGCGCCAAGAGCTTCGAAATGGTGGAGCGGCAATCCTTCACGTCGAACCACATGCCATCGACGCGGGCGCGATTGTAACGCGGCAAGTCGAGATAAACGCCGGCGAGGGAAGTCACCGTGCCGGAGGTGCCGATGATGTGGCCCCGGCCCGCGGCGAAGCTCTCGTGCAGATGCTGGGCGTCTCCCACCGTCGCGATGGTTTCCGCGATCCGCGCGACCAGAGCTTCGTACCAGGCAAACCTCGCCTCGCCCTCCGGCTCGATATCATCTTCCGCCAGCGTCACGACGCCAATCGGGCACGTGCCCCAGGAGATGATCGGCGGCTCAAGACCTGCATCGAGTACTGCATTGGGCGACACCCAGGAAATCTCCGTCGAGCCACCGCCAATATCGACGATCATCGCGTATTCGGCTTCACGCTCGATGAGGCTCGCGCAGCCCAAAACAGAGAGACGAGCTTCCTCTTCCGCCGAGATGACATCGAATTTCAGTCCGAGATCCTTCTCAACGCGATTGAGAAACATCTGGCCGTTCGACGCGGCGCGGCATGCTTGTGTGGCGACGCACCCCACAGCGATAGGCTCGCGCGCTTCGATGCGTTGCGCGCACGCGGCCAAGGCTTGGTACGCTCGCGCCATCGCGCCTTCGCTCAAGCGGCCAGTATGTGCTAGCCCTTCGCCCAAACGCACGATGCGCGAAAAGCCATCGACAACTTTCAAGCCGCCATCAGCGTTCCGCTGCGCCATCAACAGGCGACAATTATTTGTGCCCAGGTCCAGCGCCGCGAAAATCGGCGGTCGCTGCCGCGGGCCAGGACGCGCGTCGCCTCGCGACACGGGCGTCCGCCCATCATGGTTCATTTTCAATTCATCCGGCAAAGCGTCGCCGCTCTGCAAATCTGACAGTTCGGCGCGATGCTAGCGGCTTTACGCCGCCCGCACACCCTCGATTCGCCTGCTTTCCGCCCCGTTCAAGCGAAACAGCGGTCCGTAAGACACATATACGTGTACACAATCGAGAGCGATGGGACCTATCCTTGCGAGCGGCGTTATCGCTTCATACCTTACGAGAGCGAGAGAGAAGGAAGGAGAGAAGGAGGAGAAAATGCAGGAAGCCAAATTCTCCATCGGCCAAGTCGTGAAGCACAAGCTGTTTCCATTTCGCGGCGTCGTATTCGACGTCGATCCGGAGTTCGCGAACACCGAGGAATGGATGCAAGCGATCCCAGAACCTGTGCGACCGGATCCGAAGCAACCCTTCTACCATCTCTTCGCAGAGAATTCCGACAGCCACTACGTCGCCTATGTCTCGGAACAGAACTTGATCCCAGACGACAGCGGCGAACCCGTCGAGCACCCCTCTATCGATCTTCTGTTCGATGAGACCGACGACGGCGAATACAAACTCCGCCCGGAAGCGCTCAACTAACGCGCGCTGCGCTAAGTGATGAAATGATCGGCGGTCGCAGCAATGCGGCCGCCGGTTTTTTTAGGGGCCTCGGGGGGGGGGGGGGGGGGGGGGGGGGGGGGGGGGGGGGGGGGGGGGGGGGGGGGGGGCGGGGGGGGGGGGGGGGGGGGGGGGGGGGGGGGGGGGGGGGGGGGGGGGCGCTGAAACGGATAGAAATCGCTACCCAGCGGCAAGATGCGTGTGAGTTCGTCGAGCGCGGTTTGCGTTTCGCGGACCAGCGCTGGGTCGCCTAGATCGGCTGGCGCCAGCTCTTCGCGATAATGGGATTTGATCCAGCTCTCGAGTTGCGCCGCTATCGTGTCGTTGAGGAAGAAGCCTTGCGCGGCAGCCGCGCGCTCTTCCGGCGTCATCACGATGCGCAGGCGCAAACAGGCAGGCCCGCCGCCGTTGCGCATGCTTTCGCGGACTTCAACGTATTCCACCTGCCCGATTGCCGCGTTTGGCGCCGCAACCATCTCTTCGACAACTGAAGCCGTCTTGTTGTTCTCTCGCACCTCAGTAGGCGCGATGAGCGTGAGCGTCGAAGCGCCAGGTAAACGAAGCAGTTGCGAGTTGAAGAGATATGACGTCACAGCGTCATCCAACCCAACGCGGGCGCGCGGGACTTCCACGAACACCGGCTCGAAGCAACGCGCTTTCGCGCGCACGTCGGCGTAGAGCGCCGCTTTATCGGCAAACGCCTCTTCGTGGTGGAAGAGCACGTGTTCGTGCGCGACTGCGACCACGTCATTGTGGAAAGCGCCGGCGTTGATCGCCTCGGGCGCTTGCTTGGCGAACACTACGCGCGCCTTATCCAAAGTATGCCTGCGGGCAATGGCGTGGCAAGCTTCCAACGTTTGGCGCGCTGGAAAGCCTGTCTTGAACTCGCTCGCCTTGCGGCCATAGACAAAAATTTCGACACCCAGCGCACCGGCGTCGGCGCTCATACGCATATGGTTCGCCGCGCCCTCATCCGATAGCGCGTCATGCGGCAGCAAAGCCGGGTGCACCGCGAAGCGTGCTTCATCGGGCAGCAAGCGCCGAAGCGTGCGCTCGGTCTGTTCGCCTTCGAGGATACGGTGCAGCATCGTCTGCAAATTGGCGACGGTTGCATGCAAACGCCCGTCACCCGTGTCGGCGCTTGGCGAAATGGTTGCAGCGTTGGCAGCCCACATCGCGGACGCCGCAAGCGCCGCACGCGCGATCGTGGGTTCGCTTCTCCAAGCGCGCTCCCACACGTCGCCATCCGTGCCGGTGAAGCCAAGCGACCGCAGCCATTTGATGTTCGGCCGCTCATGCGGCGGCAGCACGCCTTGGCTCAGGCCCAGCGCCCGCAGTCGCTGCATTTTCGCCAAACCTTGCAGCGCCGCCTCGCGCGGACGCGCAATCATGTTGGCATTGCGCGCCGATGCGAGGTTGCCTTCTGAGAGGCCAGCGTAATTGTGCGTCGGGCCGACGAGACCGTCGAAATTGATCTCCTCGGCGCCGCTCACGCTGGCAGCCCCGGAGCCGCAATCGACGCCGCCTTCTCGGAAAGCTGCGTCGCGACGGGATAAGCAACATAGTCAGCCGCGTAATACGCGCTTGGACGCAGCGAACCCGACAGGCCAGGCCCACCGAACGGCATGGCGCCGGACGCGCCCGTGGTCGGACGATTCCAATTCAGAATGCCAACACGCATCTCGTTTCTCACGCGCGCCCACAACGCCGGATCGTCGCTGATGAGCCCACCGGCAAGCCCGAACTTGGTTGCGTTGGCGAGATCGAGCGCATGCTCGAAATCCGGCGCGCGATAAACTTGCAGCACCGGGCCGAACAGCTCTTCGTCCGGCGGCGTGAGACCAGTGACGTCGATGATGGCTGGATGCACGAACGCGCCGTCGCGTTTCACGGGCACAATCGGCTTAGCGCCCATCGCGACCAGACCCTGCTCGAACTTCACTGCACGCTCGGCGGAGTGCGCGTTCACCAGCGGGCCAAGGAATGGCTCCGGCGTTTGCGTTGCGGGCCCAACGCTGATTTGCGGCATGAGATCGACAAGCGCCGCGATAATTGCATCGCCCTCCGCGCCGTGCGGCAAGATCAGGCGACGCGCGCAAGAACAGCGCTGACCGCTCGTGGCAAAAGCCGAGTGCACGATGAGATTGGCCGCGGCCTTCGCATCGACTGGCGGCCAAACGATCAGCGGATTGTTGCCGCCAAGTTCAAGCGCCAGGATCACGTCAGGCCGGCCAGCGAACTTCTTATGGATCAGCGCGCCGGTATGCGCAGAGCCGGTGAAGAGCACGCCGTTGAGGCCGTGCGAGTCCAGCAATGCGGCGCCAGTTTCGCGTGCGCCCTGCAGCAGATTGAGCACGCCAGCCGGCAGACCCGCCGCCTCCCACGCTTCCATCATCAAAGCCGCGACGCCCGGCGTAACTTCGCTCGGCTTGAACAGCACGCAATTGCCCGCAAGCAGCGCCGGCACGATGTGCCCATTCGGCAGGTGGCCCGGAAAATTGAACGGTCCGAACACACCCAGCACACCGTGCGCGTGATGCGAGAGCGTCATCGCGCCGAAGGCGGCCTTTTCTTCGCGCGCGCCTGCGCGTTCGGCCTGGGCGCGGATCGAGATTTCGATCTTGCCGATCATAGCCGCGACTTCGCCCTTGGCGTCCCACGCCACCTTGCCCATTTCGCGGCTGATGGTGCGCGCGATCTCATCGCTGCGCTTTTCAATCTCTTTGGCGTACGCGTGCGATGGCGATGCGGTCCTCAGGCGTGCGGCGCGACCATGCCGGAAACGCTAAGCGCGCCGCAGCCATGGCTTCAGCGACATCATCCTCGCTGGCGGCGTTGCCTTCCCAGACTTTGTCGCCAGTCGCGGGGTCGTAGGACGCGAAGCGCTCGCCGTGGCCCTTGTGCCAGGCGCCGCCAATGTAGAGTTCAGTGTGCATCATCCATCCAGATCAAAACTTCAGCACCGGCTTCGAGCTTTAGCGCCGCCAGCACGGCCGCATCCACCTGCGCCACGCCGTTCGCGACGGACGCATGCGCCGAGACACAGCGATAGGTTTGGATGTTCGGGACGGCGATCAAGGCCCGCTTTGCATTTGTAAGCTGCGCGGCTGGTTCGACTTTGTAGCGCTTGGACTCTCGCAAGGTGCGGATTTGATCGCGCGGGACGCTCATCAGCGGGCCGCCATCGAAAATGTCGACAACGTTGGAGAACGTAAAGCCCTCCCATTCCAGAAGACGCTGCGCGCCCTCGCCATCTTTGTGGCACTTGCCGACGACGTCGCGCGCTTCTTGCGACAACAGATCCACATAGATTGCGTGCTGCGGCATGAGATCGAGGATGAACTGGTTGTCAGTGGTGGCGCTGAGCTTATCGGCCTCGTCAAAATCCATCTTGAAGAAATGGCGGCCGACGGCCTCCCAGAACGGCGATGTGCCATCGGGATAGACGACGCCGCGCAGTTCGGAGACGACTTGGCTCCGGAAGCGCTGCGGCGCCGTCGCCATCAGCATGTAACGGTTCTGCGCCAGCGCACGGCCAATGCCCGCCGCGCGGTGTTCGGGGCGCACAAACAAAGAGCCGACTTCGCTGCAGCCGGTGAAATCATTGACGCCGATCAGCACGCGCATATCGAAGCGGCGGTTCACGACATTCGAGGACTGCGCTTCGGTGAACATGCGGAAGTTGAAGAACGGCGGCGTCTCACCGATCGTCGATTTCACGCCGCAGCAGCCGGCGAGTGCGCCCGTCTCGATATGCTCAAGCGCCATGAAATAGCGCTCTGAGCCCGCAACGTCGGTGGCCGAAGCAAAGCTGTGCTCCGACAGCGCCAGCTTGGCCGCCATCGCTTTGTCATCGAGCATCAGGCTGGTGAAGCCAGCGCCGGCGATTTCGCGCAATTGCTTGAAGCCTTCGAGGTCAGCCGGCCCCGCGGCGCGCATCACGTAATTTGGTGCGCTCACGAGCGAAGACTCCGGACGTCAAACACGCCGCGCTCAACGCCGGCGAGCAACAGGAAGGAAAGTTTGGCGCGCTCGGCAAAGCTGGAGATCACCGCGAACTCTTCATCGCTGTGAAGTCCGCCGCCACATGGGCCGAGCGTGTCGATGTTCGGACAACCGGCCGCCGCCAGATTGTTGCCCTCGCAAACGCCGCCAGACGGCCTGAATTGCAGATCGAGACCGAGCGCGGAGCCAGCTTGGCGCGTCCAGGCCACCATCGTGCGTTGCTGATCGTTGAGCGGCTTGGGCGGACGGGTGAAGCCGCCGTGGAGATGGGCATCGATGCCGTCGCGTTCGCCGGTTTCGCGGGCGATACGGCGGACTTCGGCTTCCGCCCAGATCGCGCTTTCAGCATCGGGAACGCGGATGTTGAAACGCAGCACAGCGCGCTCAGGCACAACATTGACGGCGCCGCCGCCATCAATGGCGCCGATATTGAACGTCACGCCATCGCGTTGACCATTGAGCCTGTTCAGCGACATCGCCGCATCCGCAGCGGCGAGCACGGCGTTGCGGCCATCACTGAACGCGCGGCCCACGTGCGCAGCCCGGCCCCTCACCGCCAGATGGAAATTCGCGGAGCCCTTGCGTTGATCGACGAGCGCGCCATCGGCCATAGCCGGCTCGTAGGTCAAACCAAGATGTGCGCGCTTGCCGAGTTCGGCTAGCAAAGGCGCGCTGCCCATGGAGCCGATCTCTTCGTCGGGGCTCAGCAGCACTTCATAACCGATGCGCTTCTCGCCCGGCAGCCGCTCGAACGCCTTCAACGCTGCGAGCATCACGGCAATGCCGCCCTTCATGTCGGCGACGCCGGGTCCGCGCAGCATCTCGCCTTCGCGCCACGGCGCCTGGAACGGCATGCGACGCCGGAAACACAGTGTCGTAATGACCGGTGAGCGCGACTTGGATTGGCGCATCGGGACGTACGCGGACGCGGATTGAAGCGCCGTGCTGCACATCAATCACTTCGCCGTCAGGGCGCACGCGCTGCGATGGCTGCAGATCGACGACTTCTGGCGGCGCCGGCAGTTCGCTGACCGTATCGAGCAATGTCACGCGCATCGCAGCGAGACCAGGCAGTTCAAACGAGCCGGAATTGATCGTCGACCAGCCTCGGCGCGCGGACGCAGGCCTTCTCCTCGCCGTCGAGGCGCTCAAGCAAAGGCTCAATATCAGCGCCCCACGCTGCGCGCGCTTTGGCTTCGAGATTGTCGGCGGACATGAGGGTCGAGGTACCCTACGGGCAGCGAAAGTGTCCACCCCGGACAACCAGCCACAAAAGCAACGGGCCCAGCTTTCGCTGGGCCCGCGCTTTAGTTCGTAGCTCTTTCGAGCGGAGCGATTAGCGGAAGCTGATCGTCACCGCCGTACGGCGGTTCAGAGGCTCACGCACACCGTCGCGCGTCGCACGGGCGAGATCGCCTTCACCGCGCGCTTGCGTTTGGATCGAACCGGCAGCCATGCCACGCGCCACGAGGGCGTCGCGGACGACCGAAGCACGACGCTCCGACAGGCCCCTGGTTGTAGGTCGGCGAACCCGACGTGTCGGTGTGACCGACGACGATCGTGCCGCTGACGTTGCACTGACGCGCGGTTGACCGCTGCATCGATGGTTTCGATCGCCGCTTGGTTGAGGTTCGAGCGATCCCACTCGAAGTACACAACGAATTCCGACGTCGGGCACGCTGCTTGTGGCGGCGGCGGGGCGGCGGAGGCGGCGGCGGTGGCGGCGGTGGTGGCGGCGGAGCGGCCGCAGCGCCGAACGCAACGCGCACGCCAAACGTCACAGCTTGGTGTTCGTAGTCGACTTGAGAGTCGAAGCCGGGGCCCCAGGCTTCCGAGATATCGACATCCGGCGCCATGAAGTAGCGATAGCCGAGGTCGAACATGGTGCGATCGTTCATGGCAAAGCCAATGCCCGCGAGACCTTGATACGCGAACACAGTGTCGCTGGCGCTGCCAGCGCCGCCCTCGATCTTCACGCGCGGACGCGCGGCGCCAGCGCCGACGCCCAAGTACGGCTGAATGCGGCCGCCGCGATTGAAGTCATAGAACAGGTTGGCCATCAGGCCCCACGTGTTCACGGTGCCGCCATTGACGATGTCGTCGATGGGATCATCAACGGCGATCGCTTCGAATTGATTGTTTCGATAAGAAAGTTCGCCTTCGATGCGGAAGCCGTTGCCGAAGCCGTAGCCAACGCCGACATCGCCGAGCCAACCGCCTTCGAGATCCGGGCCGAACGAGGCGGTGGTGTTGCCATCAGCAACTTCGCCATCGAGTTGACCGTCGATGCTCATGCCGACATCGGCGCGGCCGTACCAACCTTCTGTCGCGTTTGCGACGCTGGCCATCCCGCCTACTCCCGTCATGAGAGCAGCGAGCGCGAGCGTGCGCTTCAATTTCTTTGTCATAAGGACCGTCCCCTTGGTGCTTGGTCTCGCAGGCAGCATTTTTGCTTGCCCGCGGAGAACCGCATTTAACGCATTTTCAGAACCCGCGTTAACCACTATTTCGCCACACAAGCCCGGAGGCGCGTGCGGCGAAATCTCATTGCATTTGAGACGGTTTCCCCGGCATCCACAGCTCTAACGCGTAGGCCCGATCCAGGTTCCGCCACATTTTGTTTGGCGTCGAAAGAAAAGCAGTCAGCGTTACAGCGCAAAAGCAACAGGCCCAGCTTTGGCCGGGCCTGCGCTTAGGTTCTGCTCGCGCGTGAGGCGATTAGCGGAAGCTGATCGTCACCGCCGTACGGCGGTTCAGAGGCTCGCGCACACCGTCGCGCGTCGGACGGGCGAGATCGCCTTCGCCGCGTGCTTGCGTTTGGATCGAACCGGCAGCCATGCCACGCGCCACGAGGGCGTCGCGGACGACCGAAGCACGACGCTCCGACAGGCCTTGGTTGTAGGTCGGCGAACCCGACGTGTCGGTGTGACCGACGACGATCGTGCCGCTGACGTTGCACTGACGCGCGGTTGACCGCTGCATCGATGGTTTCGATCGCCGCTTGGTTGAGGTTCGAGCGATCCCACTCGAAGTACACAACGAATTCCGACGTCGGGCACGCTGCTGCCACAGGCGGTGGCGGCGGGGGCGGCGCAACATACGGCGGCGGCGGAGGTGGCGGCGGCGGCGCCGGCGCTGCGAATTGGTAACGCAGACCAACGGTCAGAGCTTGGTGCTCGTAATCCGCGTCCGTCGTATACGGCGTCACAACAGTTGTCGAACCGATGAACGTATCGTCGCGTCGCCTTCGGCGCCATCAGCGACGAAATAACGATAGCCGATGTCCAGATCCCACTGCTCGCCGAGGCCGACGGCGAAGCCGACCATGCCTTGATAGGCGAGAACGGTGTCTTCACCTTCCGAGTAGTTCAGCGTCGAGTGGTCGTTGACGTTGTAGTTCAGACGCGCGCCACCAACACCGACGCCGATGTAGGGCTCGATCGAACCACCGCGGTTGAAGTCATAGAACAGGTTGGCCATTGCCGACTAAGCGTGGACGTCGCCGCCCGCGTCGATCGTGTCCGTCGGCTCGATTTGGTTGAAGCGGTGGCAAGTTCACCTTCCAAACGGAAACCGTTCTGGAACGCGTAGCCGAGGCCGAGATGCTCCGACCAATCGTGTTCGAGCGTCGAAGAGCCGAACTCATAACCTTGGTAGTCATCGCTGACGTCGATTTCGCCGTCGAATGACCAGCCAAGATCGGCACGGCCGTACCAGCCTTCAGTTGCGTTGGCGACGCCAGCAGCGCCTCGCCATCAAAGCCGCAAGCGCGACAGTCTTGGTGAT
The DNA here is from genome assembly GCA_016703335.1 of Caulobacteraceae bacterium. Classification (GTDB taxonomy): domain Bacteria; phylum Pseudomonadota; class Alphaproteobacteria; order Caulobacterales; family Aquidulcibacteraceae; genus Vitreimonas. Next base: position 34,948 of record JADJCG010000034.1, read on the forward strand.
GCGCGATTTCATATTCACCCCTCTCAAAGGATCCCCTGCGCTCGCAACGCAGTAAATTTCGTCGCGCGGTTCGCGCTTGCGACCCGGTGCGGTCCCCTTCCAGCTAACGTTTCCGCTCGCCGTACGAATCCCGTCCGTAGTCGTTGCGGGCATTTTTGGCGCCCCGAAACAGGGAAGTCCATCAAACACAAGGGCTCGCGCCGATTTTTCTTGGGGAGCGTTGATTTTGTGCCGCTCATTGCGTGTGGGTAACAAACATCCCGTCACACGGAGCTCTAGCGGGCTCAACGAAGTGGGGCCGCGCCCCTCCCGGCACGGCCCCGTCCCCTCATCGCCCCTGCGCGTATTCTCAAAGGCTTGCAGGCCCGAGAACATTCCCCGCCAAAAACTCGAGGAGGAAGGGCACCTTATGCAGAGCGCGCGGATGGGCCAGCGCCAACGGCGCCTTTGGCGGCCATTTCCAAAGCCTTGTGGCCTCGTCGTCACAGCGGTGTGACCGATTGGGAACCGGAACCCTGCCCATGCCCCTGAGTTGGCATACCGAAGCACCGCCTCAGGAGACCGAAATAATGGCGAAAACCGACACCACCGACCCGTATGCGCCACCGCCGATGCACCACGACCGCAGCGGCCCCGTCCTCCGTGTTGCGTTGCTCGCTGGACTGCTTGGTCTCGCTGGCCTCGGCTATGCTTGGCTCGCAGGCCAAGAGCGCACGGCGCTAGTTCCAGAAGCGGCGCAAGAACAGCAAGTCGCAGACGCCGGTTATACCGTCGACCCGACGCCGGTCCCGGAAACCGTGACAGAGTCATTGCCGCCTACTGCGACGCCAACTCCCGCTCCTGCTCAGCGCCGGGCGGCTGCGCCGGCTCGCACTGCCGAACCGCCGCCTGAAGTCGATACTGTGCCTCCAGCGGTGACTCCGGTGCCGGCCCAGCCCACGCCGCTGCCGCCGATCGACGTACCGCCAGCTACCGGCACAGTCGGCGAGTAAATCCTGAGAGAAGCTACGCGACGCCCATTCTGGGCGTCGCGTTTGCCCGCTAAGAGACTGAACTACCGCTTTGCGGGCGCGTGGCGCCGCGTCCTTGCACAATCACTGCGTTATTTTGCTTCGCGCCACCGATTGCGTGCAACCGAGTACATGAGGTTGCGTTGAGTTCCGCCAGCAACAACACGGCGGACCCAAATGAAAATCGCGCAGATCGCACCTCTTGCAGAAAGCTGCCCACCAAAACTCTATGGCGGCACTGAACGCGTAGTTTCATTCCTCACAGAAGAATTGGTCGACCAGGGCCATGAAGTCACGTTGTTCGCGAGCGGCGATTCCGTGACGGCCGCAGAACTTGTGCCATGCAGCGAACGCGCGCTGCGCTTGTCGCCAGGACCAGTCGATGCACTGCCTTATCATATGATATTGCTCGAAGAGGTCGCGCGGCGCGCGCACGAATTCGACGCACTCCACTTTCACATCGACTTGATGCACGCGCCCGTCGTGCGCGCTTTCGCACACAAGACACCGACGACGCTGCATGGACGTCCTGATCTGCCGGGTCTCGCGCCGTTCTATCGCGCGTTCCCGCACTTGCCGTTGATCTCCATCTCCGACTCTCAGCGCCTGCCGATGCCGCCGGTGAACTGGGTGAAGACGATCTATCACGGCCTGCCGCGCGACCTGCTGACATTCCAACCACGCGTGAACAACGGATACTTCGCCTTCCTTGGCCGCATCTCCCCCGAGAAGCGCCCAGACCGCGCCATCGAGATCGCAGCGCGTGCAGGCATGCCGTTGAAGATCGCCGCTAAGATCGACCGCGTCGACCAAGCCTATTGGGACGAATGCATCGAACCCTTGGTGAAAGCGCATCCCAACATCGAATATATCGGCGAGATTGCCGATCATCAAAAATCGGAATTTCTGGGTGGCGCGACCGCGCTGCTGTTCCCGATCGACTGGGAAGAGCCATTCGGCCTGGTGATGATCGAAGCGATGGCGTGCGGAACGCCGGTCATCGCGTTCCGCCGCGGCTCGGTTCCCAAGTGATGGAACACGGCGTCACTGGTTTCATCGTCGATACCGCGGACGAGGACGTGGCTGCGGCCCATCATATCCAGACATTGATCGTGCTCGCGGCGTCAGCGTTTCGAACAGCGCTTCACTGTCGAGCGCATGGCGCGAGACTATGTGGACACGTACCGGCGGAATGAAGGATGCAGCGCGGACACTGCCGGTTTCAGGCGTGACGGAAGTTGCTTCGCACGTCGCCGCTTAGAGCGGAGAACTCATGTCTTTAAATCTCGACGCACGTTCCGCGCCGATCCCCGCTTCGCCCGAAGGCGACAGCGGGCCGGTTCTGGTGCCCGCCAGTTCTTCGCTCCAAGAACAACGCCCGCGCACGTTGAAGCACGGCGACACATTCGCAGTATACGACCAGAACGGCGACATCCTCGCCAGCGACGGCAGCCCCGAAGGCTTGTTTCACGCTGACATGCGCCACCTCTCGCATCTCGGACTGACCCTCAACGGCACACGTCCGATGCTACTGCGCGCGGCGCTGCGCGACGACAACGCCGCTCTGATCTGCGACCTCTCCAACCCGGATCTTCTCGACGCCAGCGGCACGATCGCGCTTCGGCACGACAGCGTCCACATCCGCCGCGTGCGGCTTTTGTGGGAGGGCGTCGCCTACGAACGCATCTCCATCAAGAACTACGCCTACGAAACACAAGAGCTGCGGCTCTCGATCACCTTTGGAGCTGACTTCGCCGACATCTTCGAAGTCCGGGGCGCGCAACGGCCAGCGCGCGGACGCGACGAACCTGCGCGCATAGAAAATGACACCATCGTCCTCGCGTACACCGGCCTCGATCACAAACTGCGCGAGACGCGGCTGCGCTTCGATCCACGCCCCGATACGCTCACAGAATCGCGCGCCGCGTTTCAGCTAACTCTTGCACCTAGCGAGACACGCGTGCTGTTCTTCGAGACCTGCTGCACGGGCCTTCCGCAAACCGGCGACGCACGCCGCGCGTTCTTCAGCGCCTTCAGCGCCACACGCCGCAGCCTCCGCCAACAACGCGCACGCGGCGTGTCGATCGAGCCTAAACCATTACTGGCGACGCGTTGGATCGCAGCGTCGCCGATCTTTACATGCTCTGCACGGACACCCCGAGGGCCCTTACCCTTACGCCGGTATCCCTTGGTTCAGCACGTGTTCGGCCGCGACGGCATCATCACGGCGCTCCAGACGTTATGGTTCGATCCAGCGATTGCGCGGGCGGTGCTTATGCACCTCGCTGCGAACCAAGCCACGACGACAGATACCGCCTCTGACGCTGAACCGGGGAAAATTTCTGCACGAGTTGCGACGCAGCGAGATGGCCGAATCCTCGGCGAAGTGCCGTTCCGGCGTTATTACGGCAGCGTCGATTCAACACCCTTATTCGTGCTGTTGGCCGGCGCATACCTCGATCGGACGGACGACGTAGAGACCATCCGCACGCTTTGGCCGAACGTTCCGCCGCACTCAGCTGGATTGAAACTGACGGCGACCGCGATCGCGACGGCTTCGTCGAATACTTCCGCCAAACCGAACAGGGCCTCGCCAACCAAGGCTGGAAAGATAGTCACGATTCCATCTTCCACGCCGATGGCTCTTCAGCTGAAGGACCAATCGCGTTGGTAGAGGTGCAGGCCTCATGTCTACGGCGCATGGCGCGCCGCAGCCAACATCGCGCGCTGCATGGGCGAACACGACCATGCGCGGCAGCTGGACACCCGCGCCGATGCCTTTCGGCAGCGCTTCGACGCGACGTTCTACGACGAAACTCTTGGGTCCTATGCACTTGCGTTGGACGGTGAGAAGCGCCCCTGCCTCGTGCGCAGCTCAAACGCGGGACACGCGCTTTATACCGGCGTTGCACTTCCTCAACGCGCCCAACGCGTCGTCAACACGCCAATGGCTTCGTTCTCCGGCTTTGGCATTCGAACCATCGGCGCATCCAGCGCGCTACAATCCGATGAGCTATCATAACGGCTCCATCTGGCCGCACGACAACTCGATCACAGCGGCGGGTCCGTCGCGATACGGCTCGCAAGGAGGCCGCGCAGATCTTCGCAGGCATGTTCGACGCCTCCACCTACGCTGGACTTGCGCCGCCTCCCCGAGTTGTTCTGCGGCTTCTCGCGTCAGAGCGGCGCCGGACCGGTGTTCGACCCCGTCGCCTGCGCACCGCAGGCACTGGCGACCGCCGCGCCACTGATGGCGCTACAAGCTTGCCTCGGCATGAGCTTTGAGCCAGGCCAAACGCATCAGCTTCCGCCGCCCGATGCTGCCGTCGTTCGTCAACGAAATCGTACTCCGGCGCCTGCGCATCAGCGAAAGGAACTCGACGTCAGCGTCAAACGCGCCGACAACGACGTCTCCTCCAGGTCCTCCGCCGCGTCGGCGACGTGGAGATTGTGACAAGCCGCTAACGCTACGGCCAGCGGCCATTCCAGCCCTCGCTGCGCAGGACTATCGTGCGGCCAAGGCAGCCCAACCTCGAACACCACCGAAACCTCCGCGGTGTAAAGTAAGGTTCAGGCGCATTGCCGGAGGCAGCACCGCTTGATCGCCAGGCGGCGCGTTGCGCACCCGCGAACACCGCGCGGTTGCCCTGAGCGATCATATTGTTTGCGCCCTCTTCCACCAACAGCAGCCGCCCGAGGCGGTGTCCGCACCCTCTGAATAGACACGCTTTGTCGACGGCATCCGTGATGGCTGCTTCTCGTGCAGTCGCCGCGCGCGAGCGGTGTCGCGAAGAGAAAATACAACGTCGTTGAACGCATCCGGTTGAGAGTTGACCGCAACTTCTACTGCGCGCCCCAAGAGCGCCAGATCGCGCACCTGAATCGTCACGCCGGCGCTCGCTTCGTATCCGTTGATACGATCCGGCCGACGATCGCCTCCCCTCGCGCATCACCGGCGTCACGGAAACATCGGTGCGCTCGACCGTTACACTCTGTGGGTCGATGGCGCGGACCGCGGCGTCGAGAGCTCGTGTGCGCGCGGAAATCTCGGTGGTCGCCTCAGCAGCCGTCCGCCCGGGTGCATAGTACGACAGGCGAACTCGCGCTTCATCTGGAGGCAAGTAGACTCCGCGCGGCCAGCAACCCGAATTACGGCTGGATCGTAGGGGCGCAAAGGGCTCCATAACTTGTGCCGACGCTGGCGTGGCGATCAAAACAATCAAAATGCCAAGGCTGGCGATCCAGGATCTCATCAATTCCCCAATGCAATTGTCCGCACATAGTCAGCGGGCTTGCGGCGAAATCGTGATCAGCCGCCCAGCAATTCAGGGTCGCGGCGCGTGAAGGGCTGGGTCCAATCCAATCGTCGGTAATGCTGCGGGCGCTTCGGCGCAATGTCGCTCAAGAGCCGTTCTTTGTCACCGCGAAGTCAGGTCGGTGCTGCTTGAGCGGCGTGCGGCTCACGCAAGTGTTTCAGCATGTAGGGGGTATTGAGCGCACCGAACGCCAACACGATCACAATGTTACCCAGCTTCCAGTTGGCCCAGACCCCCTCGGCATCTTGCGCCCCAAATGTCAGACCAAACCATTCATAGACACCGGCCGGCGCAATCGGAATTCCAGCCATCACCATGGGCGCCTCGAAGCCCGGCACAAACGTGCGCCATAGATATTCATTCCAAAGCGCCATCGCTATGAAGAAGAAACGCCCAACGGATCGCCAGCGTGCGCCAGGCAAAGTCCGGAAGGTCGAACACTTTTCAAAGAGTGACTTCCAGAGGTTTCTACCGACGAGCAGCGGGACTAAAATCATCGCTGCCAAGAAGAGCTGCTGGATCGTAGGCTTCACATAGATGAAAGCCCTTTCCTGAAGCAGAATGCCGATCAAGCCGAAGCCACCAACAATCGCCGATGAGAGCAGCATCATTTGTGAGATTGGCCCGCGGACAAGGAGTTGGCGCACCAGGAAACCGAACATCAGTGCCAGCAGCACACCGGTCGCCCAGAAGAGCGCGGTGTCTTCATTGATAAGTCCGCCAAGCAAGTTGATGCGCCGGAAGACATTATAGACCAGCACGAAGGCTATCACGGGCACAAAATCAGCCCAAAGCTGGTTTGCCGGTTTTGCCAGCTGCGGTTGCCAAGCCATTTCTCGGTTTGCTGCCGTCGATCACACCGATCCTACCCGCACACTTGTCGTCCGGTTTTGCGACGACCCTAACAAACGCATAAACGTACCAGTCTGCGATGTGGAGTCCGGTTGGGCTTAACGTGCTTCGTAGCGCGCAATTCTGTGACCAGTCTATATGCTTAATCGCTGCCGCTGGCGTCCTGCCCGCATGGACGGCTCAATCTGCATTTGCAGCGAGACGAAGTTAAATATGTTGTATATAATTTTTGACATGTCAAAATGTTCGACTATAGCCTACCCGCAAGAATACTCGGCTGCCAATGGCGGTGCGCGAGATTGTGGCGGGTGATGGTCGCCTTTGGTGTAGTCGGGGCGTTTTGCTTGCCATCGATTTGATGCCGGTTTCGCGGGGGGCCGGCTACAGGGGGCTGCGATCATCGCTGCTGGTATCGCCGTGATAGGCGTCGTTGTTTTGGAAGTCGCGTCGCGATTTTCTTTCCGAGATTACTTTTCTCAAGCGCCGCCCGACGAACGCGAGCGGCTAATCGTTGCCCGCGCCGGCCATTGGGCCGGACTGGCTTTCTTGTTCGGAGTACTGCCAGCGCTCGGGCAATTACGCCGTCGCCACGGCAAACGGCAACATCATGTTTAATGATCTTGTTTTCCTTGTTTGTCTCGAGTGGCCGAATATGGCTCCCAGATCATTCTTTTCCGGCGATAAGGCCGCGTTGCTTGCCGAAGCCTTCGCCCAATCACGAACCGCGTTAGAGAGCTTCGAGAGCAAGCAGGCGGTATGGCCAGGCCGCATTGGCGGACGCAAATCGGTGCGTAACGCGGCAAAACGATCATTGCGATCATGAGCGGGGTCGGTACTCCCCCTCTCTAGAGAGCGCATTCCGGAATCTCTGCGTGTTTGGCGTCGGCGTCGAAGATAATGTTTTTGGCTGGAAGGGAAGACCTCCGGCGAGCGCCTTCAAAGAAAAAAAAAGTAGAGCGGCCAGCCTCTGCGTCATCTCTGTGAATTGTAAGGGAAATCGCGATGCGGGAAGCGAGAATGCCAACACCAAAATCTGCAGAGGCCTCGAGGACGCTGGTTCGGATTGACGAGATCATGACAAGTGTTGCTCTTGACCTGTTGGACCGCAATGATTGCAACGGCGTGCTTCGATGGTCGCACCGGCCCCTGGCGCTTCGGCGGCGACACACGTCCGCATTCGTGACGGCCGCGGTCGCGCGTGGATTGAACATGAAAACGCAGGCAATGCCGTGTTCGTATTGCTTGACGATGGTCGTGTCGTTGCTGAGCATTTCTCCAATCGATCGGCGAACTGGTTGATCGCGACACGCTCGCCTGCCGGCGTCGCTCACAAATGGGTGACGGCATGGGGAAAGTTAGCGACGCTCCAGGACGAAGGTCGCACTGACCTGCGGACGCGCCCATCTCCACCTATCTCAAACGCTGGCATTTGCCGGACGGCGCCTTTCGACGAAACGTGCAGGTCACGGCCAGACGCCTCTTGAGCCACACCGCAGGCCTAACCGATGGTTTGGGCTACGGAGGATTCGCGCCGGGCCAAACCGTCCAGCGGCTTGAAGATTCACTGACGCACGCGAGCGATGCATCACCTGACGCCGATGGACGTCTCCGCGTCGGCGCCGAACCAGGAGAAAACTTCCTCTATTCCGGCGGCGGCTACGCGCTCCTGCAATTGGTCATCGAGGAGGTCTCGGGCGAACCGTTCAACGACTACATGCAGCGCGCCGTTCTTTCCCACCGGCATGACCCCTCGACTTTGTCTTGCCCGAGGGCGCAACCAACGTAGCTCAGTCTTTCAACGAGCATGGCGGAGAGGCGATCTTCTATAACTTCTCCGCGCCAGCAGCGGCCTCGCTCTACACATCTGCGGTTGATCTGCAGAACCCAGTTCCTGCGGGCAAATGTCGCCGGAGAGAATGGCACACCGCCCGGCCGAGGTGTTTTGACGCCCGAGGCAATTTTTTTTCCCCCCACAGCCCGCATGCCCATCAGCATTGGCGCGGAGATTTGGGGGCTTCGGAATTAATCTCGGCGCACCAAACAATGCCGACGGCTTCTGTTGTTGGTCACGATGGCAGCAAAAACACCGGCAATCAACACCACAACAGCGCATTGATCCGGCGACTGGCGACGGTATCATATTGCTTGAAACGGGCAATGCCTGGCCTCGCCACCGACATTGCCGGCGAATGGGTGTTTTGGAACACCGGAACTGCCGACCCTTTGTATTGTTTCGCCGATACGCAGCGCGTTTCCCATCCTCGTCGCGGGTTGGATTGTTATTTTCATCGGCGCGACCGTGCTCAGCGGTCTTGCTCGCTGTGACGCAGGCGGCGCCTGTTCAGCGTGAACGTCCGCAATGGGCCATTGTACGACATAGCCGCGATTTTCGTGAGCGGGCCTACCTCCCGATTGAAGTCAGTCGCTTAGCGGTTCGCAGCAACGGCGCGTTGTCGCCGGTAAACCGCCATTCACATCGTCGCGAAGCGGCCAACCGTGCGCGCTGAAGCGGCAATTTCACTACAGCGCGTGACGGCGCTACTGCTGACGTTGTTACGAGCGGTCCAGTTTAGCGCATTCCCCGGACTTGTCGTCACCTGTAATGCGCGTTTTGTCCGCCGCACTACTAAT
>JADJCG010000035.1 GCA_016703335.1 Caulobacteraceae bacterium
AGTTCAGTGTGCATCATCCATCCAGATCAAAACTTCAGCACCGGCTTCGGGCTTTTAGCGCCGCCAACTTTGACCGCATCCACCTGCGCCACGCCGTTCGCGACAGACGGCACGCCGAAAGACACAGCGATAAGGTTTGGCGGATGTTCCGGGACGGCGACCAAGGCCCGCTTTGCATTTGTAAGCTGCGCGGCTGGTTCGACTTTGTAGCGGCGCTTGGACTCTCGCAAAGGTGCGGATCTGATCGCGCGGACGGCTCATCAGCGGGCCGCCATCGAAAATGTCGACGACGTTGGAGAACGTAAAGCCCTCCCATTCCAGCAGACGCGCGCGCCTCGCCATCTTTGTGGCACTTGCCCGACGACGTCGCGCGCTTCTTGCGACAACAGATCCACATAGATTGCGTGCTGCGGCATGAGATCGAGGATGAACTGGTTGTCAGTGGTGGCGCTGAGAAGCATGGACCTCGTCAAAATCCATCTTAGGGAAATGGCGTGACGGCCTCCCAGAACGGCGATGTGCCATCGGGATAGACGACACCGCGCAGTTCGGAGACGACTTGGCTCCGGAAGCGCTGCGGCGCCGTCGCCATCAGCATGTAACGGTTCTGCGCCAGCGCACGGCCAATGCCCGCCGCGCGGTGTTCGGGGCGCACAGAGCAAAGAGCCGACTTCGCTGCGGCCGGTGAAATCCGTGACGCCGATCAGCACCCGCATATCGAAGCGGCGGTTCACGACATTCGAGGACTGCGCTTCGGTGAACCTGCTCTGGAAGTTGAAGAACAGCTGGCGTCTCTGCCGATCGTCGATTTCACGCCACCAGCAACCGGCGAGTGCGCCCGTCTCGATATGCTCAGAAAGCGCCAGCGAAATAGCGCTCACAGGCCCGCAACGTCGGTGGCCGAAGCCAAGCTCTGCTCCGACAGCGCCAGCTTGGCCGCCATCGCTTTGTCAGCCGAGGCATCAGGCTGGTGAAGCCAGCGTAAGCGTTTTCGCGCAATTGTTTAAAGCCTTCGAGGTCAGCCGGCCGCGGCGCATCCGTAATTTGGTGCGCTCACGAGCAAGACTCGGACGTCAAACACGCCGCGCTCAACAGCTAAGCGAGCAGCAGGAGAGAAGAGATTTGGCGCGCTCGGCAAAGCTGGAGATCACCGCGAACTCTTCATCGCTGTAAAGTCCACACACGCCGCCACATGGGCCAGCGTGTCGATATTCCGGACAACCGGCCGCCGCCAGATTGTTGCCCTCGCAAACGCCGCCAGACGGCCTGAATTGCTGGGCGAGACCGAGCGCGGAACCAGCTTGGCGCGTCGAGCCACCATCGTGCGTTGCTGATCGTTGAGCAACTGGGGCGGAATTTGAAGCCGCCGTGGAGTTAGGGCATCAATGCCGTCGCGTTCGCCGGTTTCGCCGGGCGATACGGCGGACTTCGGCTTCCGCCCAGGTCGCGCTTTAGCATCGGGAACGCCGGATGTTGAAACCCAGCCACAGCGTCGCACGGCACTGACATTGACAGGCGCCGCCGCCATCAATGAAGCGCCGATATTGAACGTCACGCCATCGCGTTGACCATTGAGCCTGTTCAGCGACATCGCCGCATCCCGCAGCGGCGAGCACGGCGTTGCGGCCGTCACTGAACACGCGGCCCGTGCGCAGCCCGACCCCTCACCGCCAGATGGAAATTCGCGGAGCCCTTGCGTTGATCGACGGCGCCATCGGCCCTAGCCGGCTCGTGGAGTCAACCAAGATGTGCGCGCTTGCCGGTTCGGCGGCGCTGGCAAAGGCGCGTTGCCCATGGGCCGATCTCTTCGTCGGGGCTCCAGCGGCACTTCATAACCGATGCGCTTATCAGCCGGCGGCCGCTCAGACGCCTTCAACGCTGCGAGCATCACGGCAATCCCGCCCGCCATATCGGCGACGCCTGGTCGCTCAGCATCTCGCCTTCGCGCCAAGGCGTCTGGAACGGGATGCGACGCCGAGAACAGTGTCGTAATGACCGGTGAGCGCGACGGATTAGCGCATCCCGCGACAGGACGCGGACGCGGATTGAAGCGCCGTGCTGCATCAATCACTTCGCCCGTCAGGGGCACGCGCTGCGATGGCTGCAGATCGACGACTTCTGGCGGCGCCGGCAGTTCGCTGACCGTATCGAGCAATGTCACGCGCATCGCAGCGAGACCAGGCAGTTCAAACGAGCCGGAATTGATCGTCGACCAGCTCTCGGCGCGCGCGACTAGGCCTTCTCCCTCGCCGTCGAGGCGCTCAAGCAAAGGCTCGATATCAGCGCCCCACGCTGCGCGCGCTTTGGCTTCGAGATTGTCGGCGGACATGAGGGTCGAGGTACCCTACGGGCGAAAGTGTCCACCCCGGGCCAACCAGCCACAAAGCAAACGGGCCCGCTTTTCGCTGGGCCCGCGCTCCAGTTCGTAGCTCTTTCGAGCGGAGCGATTAGCGGAAGCTGATCGTCACCGCCGTACGGCGGTTCAGAGCGTCACGCACACCGTCGCGCGTCGGACGGGCGAGATCGCCTTCGCCGCGTGCTTGCGTTTGGATCGAACCGGCAGCCATGCCACGCGCCACGAGGGCGTCGCGGACGACCGAAGCACGACGCTCCGACAGGCCTTGGTTGTAGGTCGGCGAACCTGACGTGTCGGTGTGACCAACGACGATCGTGCCGCTGACGTTGCACTGACGCGCGCGGTTGACCGCAGCATCGATGGTTTCCAGCGCGGCTTGGTTGAGGTTCGAGCGATCCCACTCGAAGTACACAGCGAATTCCGACGTCGGGCACGCTGCTTGTGGCGGCGGCGGGGCAGCGGAGGCGGCGGGGGTGGCGGCGGCGGTGGCGGCGGAGCGGCCGCAGCGCCGAGCGCAACGCGCACGCCAAACGTCACAGCTTGGTGTTCGTAGTCGACTTCGGAGTCGAAGCCGGGGCCCCAGGCTCCGAGATATCGACATCCGGCGCCATGAAGTAGCGATAGCCGAGGTCGAACGTGGTGCGATCGTTCATGGCAAAGCCGATGCCCGCGAGACCTTGATACGCGAACACAGTGTCGCTGGCGCTGCCAGCGCCGCCCTCGATCTTCACGCGCGGACGCGCCAGCGCCAGCGCCGACGCCCAAGTACGGCTGAATGCGGCCGCCGCGATTGAAGTCATAGAACAGGTTGGCCATCAGTTCCCGTGTTCACGGTGCCGCCATTGACGATGTCGTCGATGGGATCATCAACGGCGATCGCTTCGAGATTGATTGTTGCGATAAAGAAAGTTCGCCTTCGATGCGGAGAAGCCGTTGCCGAAGCCGTAGCCAACGCCGACATCGCCGAGCCAACCGTCTTCGAGATCCGGGCCGAACGAGGCGGTGGTGTTGCCATCAGCAACTTCGCCATCGAGTTGACCGTCGATGCTCATGCCGACATCGGCGCGGCCGTACCAACCTTCTGTCGCGTTTGCGACGCTGGCCATCCGCCTACTCCCGTCATGAGAGCAGCGAGCGCGAGCGTGCGCTTCAATTTCTTTGTCACAAGGACCGTCCCCTTGGTGCTTGGTCTCGTAGGCAGCATTTTTGCTTGCCCGCGGAGAACCGATTTAACGCATTTTCAGAACCCGCGTTAACCACTATTTCGCCACACAAGCCCGGAGGCGCGTGCGGCGAAATCTCATTGCAATTGAGACGGTTTCCCCGGCATCCGCAGCTCAAACGCGTAGGCCCGATCCAGGTTCCGCCACATTTTGTTTGGCGTCGCAAGAAAAGCGAAGTCAGCGTTACAGCGCTAAAAAGCAACAGGCCCGGCTTTTGGCCGGCCTGCGCTGCGTTTCGCGCGTGAGGCGATTAGCGGAAGCTGATCGTCACCGCCGTACGGCGGTTCAGAAACTCACGCACACCGTCGCGCGTCGGACGGGCGAGATCGCCTTCGCCGCGTGCTTGGCGTTTGGATCGAACCGGCAGCCATGCCACGCGCCACGAGGGCGTCGCGGACGACCGAAGCACGACGCTCCGACAGGCCTTGGTTGTAGGTCGGCGAACCCGACGTGTCGGTGTGACCGACGACGATCGTGCCGCTGACGTTGCACTGACGCGCGCGGTTGACCGCTGCATCGATGGTTTCGATCGCCGCTTGGTTGAGGTTCGAGCGATCCCACTCGAGTACACAACGAATTCCGACGTCGGGCACGCTGCTGCATTGGCGGCGGCGGTGGCGGCGGCGCAACATACGGCGGCGGCGGAGGTGGCGGCGGCGGCGCCGGCGCTGCGAATTGGTAACGCAGACCAACGGTCAGAGCTTGGTGCTCGTAATCCGCATCCGTGGTGTACGGCGTCACAACAGTTGACGAACCGATGTCCGTATCCGTCGCGTCGCCTTCGGCGCCATCAGCGACGAAATAACGATAGCCGATGTCCAGATCCACTGCTCGCCGAGGCCGACGGCGGGAAGCCGACCATGCCTTGATAGGCGAGAACGGTGTCTTCACCTTCCGAGTAGTTCAGCGTCAGTGGTCGTTGACGTTGTAGTTCAGACGCGCGCCACCAACACCGACGCCGATGTAGGGCTCGATCGAACCACCGCGGTTGAAGTCATAGAACAGGTTGGCCATTGCCGACCAAGCGTGGACGTCGCCGCCCGCGTCGATCGTGTCCGTCGGCTCGATTTGGTTGAAGCGGTGGCCAAGTTCACCTTCCAAACGGAAACCGTTCTGGAACGCGTAGCCGAGGCCGAGATGCTCCGACCAATCGTGTTCGAGCGTCGAAGAGCCGAACTCATAGCCTTGGTAGTCATCGCTAACGTCGATTTCGCCGTCGAACGACCAACCGATATCGCCACGGCCATACCAGCCTTCAGTAGCGTTGGCGACGCCAGCAGCGCCTGCCATCAATGCCGCAAGCGCGACAGTCTTGGTGATGCGCGATTTCATATTCACCCCTCTCAAAGGATCCCCTGCGCTCGCAACGCAGTCACTCGTCGCGCGGTGCGCGCTTACGACCCAGTGCGGTCCCCTTCCAGCTAACGTTTCCGCCCGCCGTACAGATCCCGTCCGTAGTCGTTAGGGCATTTTTGGCGCCCCGAAACAGGAAGTCCATCAAACACAAGGGCTCGCGCCGATTTTTCTTGGGAGCGTTGATTTTGTGCCGCTCATTGCGTGTGGGTAACAAACATCCCGTCACACGGAGCTCTAGCGGGCTCAACGAAGTGGGGCCGCGCCCCCCTCCCGGCACGGCCCCCGTCCCTCATCGCCCCTGCGCGTATTCCTCAAGGCTTGCAGGCCCGAGAACATTCCCCGCCAAAAACTCGAGGAGGAAGGCACCTTTATGCAGAGCGCGCGGATGGGCCAGCGCCAACGGCGCCTTTGGCAACCATTTCCAAAGCCTTGTGGCCTCGTCGTCACAGCGGTGTGACCGATTGGGAACCGGAACCCTGCCCATGCCCCTGAGTTGGCATACCGAAGCACCGCCTCAGGAGACCGAAATAATGGCGAAAACCGACACCACCGACCCGTATGCGCCACCGCCGATGCACCACGACCGCAGCGGCCCCGTCCTCCGTGTTGCGTTGCTCGCTGGACTGCTTGGTCTCGCTGGCCTCAGCTATGCTTAAGCCCGCAGGCCAAGAGCGCACGGCGCTAGTTCAGAAGCGGCGCAAGAACAGCAAGTACGCAGACGCCGGTTATACCGTCGACCCGACGCCGGTCCCGGAAACCGTGACAGGTCATTGCCGCCTGCTGCGACGCCAACTCCCGCTCCTGCTCAGCGCCGAGCGGCTGCGCCGCTCACGCACTCCCGAACCGCCGCCTGAAGTCGAGACTGTGCCTCCAGCGGTGACTCCGGTGCCGGCCCAGCCCACGCCGCTGCCGCCGATCGACGGACCGCCAGCTACCGGCACAGTCGGCGAGTAAATCCTGAGAAGCTACGCGACGCTCATTCTGGGCGTCGCGTCTGCCCGCTAGGAGACTGAACTACCGCTTTGCGGGCGCCTGGCGCCGCGTCCTGCACAATGACTGCGTTATTTTGCTTCGCGCCACCGATTGCGTGCAACCGAGTACATGAGGTTGCGTTGAGTTCCGCCAGCAACAACACGGCGGACCCAAATGAAAATCGCGCAGATCGCACCTCTTGCAGAAAGCTGCCCACCAAACTCTATGGCGGCACTGACGCGTAGTTTCGTTCCTCACCGAAGAATTGGTCGACCAGGGCCATGAAGTCACGTTGTTCGCGAGGCGATTCCGTGACGGCCGCAGAACCTGTGCCATGCAGCGAACGCGCGCTGCGCTTGTCGCCAGGACCAGTCGATGCACTGCCTTATCATATGATATTGCTCGAAGAGGTCGCGCGGCGCGCGCAAGAATTCGACGCACTCCACTTTCACATCGACTTGATGCACGCGCCCGTCGTGCGCGCTTTCGCATATAAGACACTGACCACGCTGCATGGACGCTTAGATCTGCCGGGTCTCGCGCCGTTCTATCGCGCGTTCCCGCACTTGCCGTTGATCTCCATCTCCGACTGCTCAGCGCCTGCCGATGCCGCCGGTGAACTGGGTGGAAACAATCTATCACGGCCTGCCGCGCGACCTGCTGACCTTCCAGCCACGCGTGAACAACGGCTACTTCGCCTTCCTTGGCCGCATCTCCCCGGAAAAGCGCCCAGACCGCGCCATCGAGATCGCAGCGCGTGCAGGCATGCCGTTGAAGATCGCCGCTAAGATCGACCGCGTCGACCAAGCCTATTGGGACGAATGCATCGAACCGTTGGTGCAAGCGCATCCCAACATCGAATATATCGGCGAGATTGCCGATCATCAAAAATCGGAATTTCTGGGTGGCGCGACCGCGCTGCTGTTCCCGATCGACTGGGAAGAGCCATTCGGCCTGGTGATGATCGAAGCGATGGCGTGCGGAACGCCGGTCATCGCGTTCCGCCGCGGCTCGGTTCCCGAAGTGATGGAACACGGCGTCACTGGTTTCATCGTCGATACCGTGGACGAGGCCGTGGCTGCGGCCCATCATATCCAGACATTGGATCGTGCTCGCGTGCGTCAGCGTTTCGAACAGCGCTTCACTGTCGAGCGCATGGCGCGAGACTATGTGGACACGTACCGGCGGAATGAAGGATTGGAAGCGCGGACACTGCCGGTTTCAGGCGTGACGGAAGTTGCTTCGCACGTCGCCGCTTAGAGCGGAGAACTCATGTCTTTAAATCTCGACGCACGTTCCGCGGCGATGCCGCTTCGCCCAAGGCGACAGCGGGCCGGTTCTGGTGCCCGCCAGTTCTTCGCTCCAAGAACAACGCCCGCGCACGCTGAAGCACGGCGACACATTCGCAGTATACGACCAGAACGGCGACATCCTCGCCAGCGACGGCAGCCCCGAAGGCTTGTTTCACGCTGACATGCGCCACCTCTCGCATCTCGGACTGACCCTCAACGGCACGCGTCCGATGCTACTGGCGCGGCCTGCGCGACGACAACGCCGCTCTGATCTGCGACCTCTCAAACCCGGATCTTCTCGACGCCAGCGGCACGATCGCGCTTCGGCACGACAGCGTCCACATCCGCCGCGTGCGGCTTTTGTGGGAGGGAGTCGCCTACGAACGCATCTCCATCAAGAACTACGCCTACGAAACACAAGAGCTGCGGCTCTCGATCACCTTTGGAGCTGACTTCGCCGACATCTTCGAAGTCCGGGGCGCGCAACGGCCAGCGCGCGGACGCGACGAACCTGCGCGCATAGAAAATGACACCATCGTCCTCGCGTACACCGGCCTCGATCACAAACTGCGCGAGACGCGGCTGCGCTTCGATCCACGCCCCGATGCGCTCACAGAATCGCGCGCCGCGTTTCAGCTAACTCTTGCACCTAGCGAGACACGCGTGCTGTTCTTCGAGACCTGCTGCGACGGGCCTTCCGCAAACCGGCGACGCACGCCGCGCGTTCTTCAGCGCCTTCAACGCCACGCCGCAGCCTCCGCCAACAACGCGCACGCGGCGTGTCGATCGAGCCTTCAAACCAATTACTCGGCGACGCGTTGGATCGCAGCGTCGCCGATCTTTACATGCTCTGCACGGACACCCCCGAGGGCCCTTACCCTTACGCCGGCATCCCTTGGTTCAGCACCGTGTTCGGCCGCGACGGCATCATCACGGCGCTCCAGACCTTATGGTTCGATCCAGCGATTGCGCGCGGCGTGCTTATGCACCTCGCTGCCAACCAGGCCACGACGACAGATACCGCCTCTGACGCTGAACCGGGGAAAATTCTGCACGAGTTGCGACGCAGCGAGATGGCCGAACTCGGCGAAGTGCCGTTCCGGCGTTATTACGGCAGCGTCGATTCAACACCCTTATTCGTGCTGTTGGCCGGCGCATACCTCGATCGGACGGACGACGTAGAGACCATCCGCACGCTTTGGCCGAACGTTCAAGCCGCACTCAGCTGGATTGAAACTGACGGCGACCGCGATCGCGACGGCTTCGTCGAATACTTCCGCCAAACCGAACAGGGCCTCGCCAACCAAGGCTGGAAAGATAGTCACGATTCCATCTTCCACGCCGATGGCTCTTCAGCTGAAGGACCAATCGCGTTGGTAGAGGTGCAGGCCTATGTCTACGGCGCATGGCGCGCCGCAGCCAACATCGCGCGCTGCATGGGCGAACACGACCATGCGCGGCAGCTGGATACCCGCGCCGATGCCTTTCGGCAGCGCTTTGACGCGACGTTCTACGACGAAACTCTTGGGTCCTATGCACTTGCGTTGGACGGTGAGAAGCGCCCCTGCCTCGTGCGCAGCTCAAACGCGGGACACGCGCTTTATACCGGCGTTGCACTTCCTCAACGCGCCCAACGCGTCGTCAACACGCTAATGGCTTCGTTCTCCGGCTTTGGCATTCGAACCATCGGCGCATCCGAAGCGCGCTACAATCCGATGAGCTATCATAACGGCTCCATCTGGCCGCACGACAACTCGATCATAGCGGCGGGTCTGTCGCGATACGGCTTCAGCAAGGAGGCCGCGCAGATCTTCGCAGGCATGTTCGACGCCTCCACCTACATGGACTTGCGCCGCCTCCCCGAGTTGTTCTGCGGCTTCTCGCGTCAGAGCGGCGCCGGACCGGTGTTCTACCCCGTCGCCTGCGCACCGCAGGCATGGGCGACCGCCGCGCCACTGATGGCGCTACAAGCTTGCCTCGGCATGAGCTTTGAGCCGCAAGCCAAACGCATCACCTTCCGCCGCCCGATGCTGCCGTCGTTCGTCAACGAAATCGTACTCCGGCGCCTGCGCATCGGCGAAGCGGAACTCGACGTCAGCGTCAAACGCGCCGACAACGACGTCCTCCTCCAGGTCCTCCGCCGCGTCGGCGACGTGGAGATTGTGACAAGCCGCTAACGCTACGGCCAGCGGCCATTCTAGCCCTCGCTGCGCAGGACTATCGTGCGGCCAAGGCAGCCCCAACCTCGAACACCACCGAAACCTCCGCGGTGTAAAGTAAGGGTTCAGGCGCAATTGCCGGAGGCGGCACCGCTTGATCGCCAGGCGGCGCGTTGCGCACCGCGAACACCGCGCGGTTGCCGCTCTGAGCGATCATGTTGTTTGCGCCTTCTTCCACCAACAGCAGCCGCCCGAGGCGGTGTCCGGCACCCTCTGAATAGACACGCGCTTTGTCGACGGCATCCGTGATGGCTGCTTCTCGTGCAGTCCGCCGCGCGCGAGCGGTGTCGCGAAGAGAAAATACAACGTCGTTTAACGCATCCGGTTGAGAGTTGACTGCAACTTCAACTGCGCGCCCCAAGAGCGCCAGATCGCGCACCAGAATCGTCACGCCGGCGCTCGCTTCGTATCCGTTGATACGATCCGGCCGACGATCGCCTCCTTCGCGCATCACCGGCGTCACCGAAACATCGGTGCGCTCGACCGTTACACTCTGTGGGTCGATGGCGCGGACCGCGGCGTCGAGAGCTCGTGTGCGCGCGGAAATCTCGGTGGTCGCCTCAGCAGCCGTCCGCCCGGGTGCATAGTACGACAGGCGAACTCGCGCTTCATCTGGAGGCAAGTAGACTTCCGCGCGGCCAGCAACCCGAACTACGGCTGGATCGTAGGGGCGCAAGGGCTCCATAACTTGTGCCGACGCTGGCGTGGCGATCAAAACAATCAAAATGCCAAGGCTGGCGATCCAGGATCTCATCAATTCCCCCAATGCAATTGTCCGCACATAGTCAGCGGGCTTGCGGCGAAATCGTGATCAGCCGCCCAGCAATTCAGGGTCGCGGCGCGTGAAGGGCTGGGTCCAATCCAATCGTCGGTAATGCTGCGGGCGCTTCGGCGCAATGTCGCTCAAGAGCCGTTCTTTGTCACCGCGAAGTCAGGTGGTGCTGCTTGAGCGGCGTGCGGCTCACGCAGGTGTTTCAGCATGTAGGGGGTATTGAGCGCACCGAACGCCAACACGATCACAATGTTACCCAGCTTCCAGTTGGCCCAGACCCCCTCGGCATCTTGCGCCCCAAATGTCAGACCAAACCATTCATAGACACCGGCCGGCGCAATCGGAATTCCAGCCATCACCATGGGCGCCTCGAAGCCCGGCACAAACGTGCGCCATAGATATTCATTCAAGCGCCATCGCTAAGAAAGCACGCCCAACGGATCGCCAGTGTGCGCCAGGCAAAGTCCGGAAAGGTCGAACACTTTCTCAAACAGTGACTTCCAGAGGTTTTACCGACGAGCAGCGGGACCAAAATCATCGCTGCCAAGAAGGAAACTGCTGGATCGTAGGCTTCACATAGATGAAAGCCCTTTCCTGAAGCAGGAATACCGATCAAGCCGAAGCCACCAACAATCGCCGATGAGAGCAGCATCATTTGTGAGATTGGCCCGCGGACAGAAGTTGGCGCACCGGAAACCGAACATCAGTGCCAACCCAGCACCGGTCCAGAAGAGGCGCGGTGTCTTCATTGATAAGTCCGCCAAGCAAGTTGATGCGCCGGAAGACATTATAGACCAGCACGAAGGCTATCACGGGCACAAAATCAGCCCAAAGCTGGTTTGCCTTGCCAGCTGCGGTTGCCAGGCCGTTTCTCGGTTTGCTGCTGTCGATCACATCTGATCCTACGCACACCCCTGTCGTCCGGTTTTGCGACGGCCCCAACAAACGCATGAACGTACTCAGTCCGCGATGTGAAGTCTGGTTGGGCCAACGTGCTTCGTAGCGCGCAATTCTGTGACCGGCCTACGCGCTTAATTGCTGCCGCTGGCGTCCTGCCCGCATGGACGCCTCAATTCGCATTTGCAGCGAGACGAAGTTAGCGCGTTGTATATAATTTTTGACATGTTAAAAATGTTCGACTATAACCTACCCCCAAGAACACTGGGGTTGCCAATGGCGGTGCGCGAGATTGTGGCGTGGGTGATGGTCGCCCTCTTTGGTGTAGTCGGGGCGTTTTGCTTGGTATCGATTTTGGATGCCGGCTTCGCGGGGCCGCCACAGGAGGCTGCGATCATCGCTGCTGGTATCGCCGTCGTGGTAGGCGTCGTTGTTTTGGAAGTCGCGCTCGCGATTTTCTTTCCGAGACAATCTGGGGCGCCGCCCGACGAACGCGAGCGGCTAATCGTTGCCCGCGCCGGCCATTGGGCCGGACTGGCTTTCTTGTTCGGAGTGCTGCCAGCGCTCGGGCACTACGTCGCCAATGGCAACGGCAACATCATGTTTAATGTGATCTTGCTTTCCTTGTTTGTCTCTGGAGTGGCCGAATATGGCTCCCAGATCATTCTCTTCCGGCGATAAGGCCGCGTTGCTTGCCGAAGCCCCCACCAATCACGAACCGCGTTAGAGAGCTTCGAGAGCAAGCAGGCGGTATGAGCCAGGCCGCGTTGGCGGACGCAATCGGTGTAACGCGGCAAACGATCATTGCGATCGAGCAGGGTCGGTACTCCCCCTCTCTAGAGAGCGCATTCCGAATCTCTCGCGTGTTTGGCGTCGGCGTCGAAGATGTTTTTGGCTGGAAGGAAGACCTCCGGCGAGCGCCTTCAAAGAAAAAAGTAGAGCGGCTGAAGCTCCGCGTCATCTCTGGCGTGATTGTAAGGGAAATCGCGATGCGAAGCGAGAATGCCAACACCAAAAATCCGCAGAGGCCTCGGAGGACGCTGGTTCCGGATTGGCGTGACTGCGACGTTGCTCTTGATCGGTTGGACCGCAATGATTGCAACGGGCGTGCTTCAAGGATGGTCGCACCGGCCCCTGGCGCCCCGCGGCGACACGTCCGCATTCGTGACGGCCGCGGTCGCGCGGATTGACCACGAAAACGCAGGCAACGCTGCGTTCGTATTGCTTGACGATGGTCGTGTCGTTGCTGAGCATTTCCAATCGATCGGCGAACCGGTTGATCGCGACACGCTCTTTCAAGTGGCGTCGCTCAGCAAATGGGTGACGGCATGGGGAGTCATGACGCTGGTGGACGAAGGTCGCATCAATCTTGACGCGCCCATCTCCACCTATCTCAAACGCTGGCATTTGCCGGACGGGCGCCTTCGACGAAACGCAGGTCACGGCCAGACGCCTCTTGAGCCACACCGCAGGCCTGACCGATGGTTTGGGCTACGGAGGATTCGCGCCGGGCCAGGCCGTCCAGCGGCTTGAAGATTCACTGACGCGCGCGAGCGATGCATCACCTGGCGCCGATGGACGAGTTCGCGTCGGCGCCGAACCAGGAGAAACCTTCCTCTATTCCGGCGGCGGCTACGCGCTCCTGCAATTGGTGATCGAGGAAGTCTCCGGCGAACCGTTCAACGACTACATGCGGCGCGCCGTGCTTTCCCCGCTCGGCATGACCCGCTCGACTTTTGTCTTGCCCGAGGGCGCACCCAACGTAGCTCAGTCTTTCAACGAGCATGGCGAAGAAGCGATCCTCTATAACTTCTCCGCGCCAGCAGCGGCCTCGCTCTACACATCTGCGGCTGATCTAACTCAGTTCCTGCAGGCGAATGTCGCCGGAGAGAATGGCACACTGCCCGGCCGAGGTGTTTTGACGCCCGAGGCACTGGCCGAAATGCGCCGTCCGCATGCCTATCAGTATGGCGCGGAGATTTGGGGGCTCGGAACAATCCTCTATGCACCAAACAATGCCGACGGCTTCGTTGTTGGTCACGATGGCAGCAACACACCGGCAATCAACACCAGCGCGCGCATTGATCCGGCGACTGGCGACGGCATCATATTGCTTGAAACGGGCAATGCCCGGCTCGCCACCGACATTGCCGGCGAATGGGTGTTTTGGAACACCGGAAATGTCGACCTCTTTGTATTGCTCGCCGATACGCAAAGCGCGTTTCCCATCCTCGTCGCGGGTTGGATTGCTATTTTCATCGGCGCGACCGTGCTCAGCGGTCTTGTTCTGCTGCGACGCAGGCGGCGCCGTTCAGCGTGAACGTCCGCAATGGGCCATTGTACGACATAGCCGCGATTTTCGTGAGCGGCCTACTCTCCCGATTGCAGTCAGTCGCTTAGCGCTCGCAGCAACGGCGCGTTGTCGCCGGAAGCGGTCATTCACTTAGTGCCGTAAGCCTCAATAGCTTCCGCGACCGAAATCGCTGAGCTGCAGTTTGGGCACGTCGTCGATCCGAAGATGTGCTTGACGCCAATTGCCGTTGTATTTTTCGCGCGCTGAATGGCTTGCTGATACAGCCAAGCGCCGACCGGCGCCAACGCGTCGGGCGATGCGGGCACAATCGGGACGCGGTTCACGTTTGTGTTTCTGACGTAGTCGTCGCAGCTAGCGAAATAGCCCAAACTTTCCCATCGCCAGAAACAGCGCATGATTGCAGTGCGCGCAAATACCGTCGAACTCCTCGGTGGCGAGGTGATCAAGCACACGTCCCCAAAGTGCTTCGCCACGAAAGGCAGCAGCAGCCTGTAGCAAGTAAGGAAACTCCGATTCATCAACTCCTTGATCGTCCAAGCTCGCTTCGGTGCACTCCGCCAAATCAGGAACGAGTCCCAACACTGCCTCGTCCGGCACAGCGCCACCCCGACGATCCCACGACGATAGAATTGCGCCAATCAACATAAGCGCATTACGCCGTTCGCTAGGTGGAAGCGCGGGCAGCGCTCTATGCAGAAGAGGGATCGCCGCGAAGCTTGCTGAATACACCGACCCTTGATGGCAGAGTCGGCCCCACAAGTCTGACAGCTTGGCCTCTGTCGGTGACGACACCCAATCATCAATAAGCGTGGGTATTTGCGCTGCGTCGCCATACGCATCGGTAAGAGCTGACCACTGGATCATCCAACGAAAGCTAGCGCCACGCTCCGCGTCGCGCCACCGTCCGCCAGGACCAGCGTGTCGTCGAGCGAAACTCTTGGACCGGCCTACTCGCTCAATTGCTGCCGCTTGCGCCCTGAGCGCGTGGACGGCTCAAGTTCGCCGTAAACGGTCATTTGCCCAGTGCTCAGAGTTTCAATGCCGCCATCAAACGTGCGGTTAGATTTCTGGTTAGCCCGCCTTCACCTTTGGGATCGAAAAGCCATGCAAACACGATGGCCGTGTACGCGAGATTCAGCATGGTCACGGGCGCGCCTGTCACCCTGCTGGGACTGGGCATCAAGCACGCAAACATCGCGCGCGATGTCCGTTGCATCTAGCCAAGGCCTGGAACGGATGAAGCAGGTCAAACATCATCACGCGGCGCACAAAGGGTTTCAACGCGGTGTTCTGAGAGAGACGCTCAAGAATGACCTCGGTCATTGTGCGCGCCGGGGCATCTTCAAACGTCGCTCTCATACTTGCGTCCGATACTTCACTGATGAACCAGATGGCGTCGCGCGATCCCGCGGGAAACAGAAGACGCCAGCGCTCAGGGTCTTGAAGCGCGACTTCCGAGCCCGCTCGCAATGCGGCACTCCCCCAACCAGACGCAGAACAAACGCGAACCAGCTCCCGCGCGAGCGCGATCTTTTCTGGCGGCGCGTCTAAAACGTCCCAGCGCATCGGCTAATCTAATCCGGCAATGGCGAGAAAACGCCGGGTGGCACGATCTGTTCGGCGCTGGTCCTCGGTGTGGTCGCCAATCCAGACGAGGACGCACGCGCTGTATGCCAGCACCAAAGTCCAGCGCTCAATGAACTGCCCCACCGGCCCGCTGCGCCGGTATCCTCCGCGACACAGCAGCATTCGCTCAGCGGTGCGGGCGGTCCGGAGTGAGAGTGTCAAACGGGTGCAGGAAATCACTCTTCGCAAGCTGCGCCACTGAAGACTTAAGGGGTTGATTGTCGGCGAAGCGTCGCAAGATAATGTCGACCATGGAGGCTCGCTCAGCATTCGCCCACGCGCGAAGCATTTTGTTGATCGGCGCCTTCGTTCAGGCTCCTCGCGACACTTCGTATGCCATTTGGCCAAATATATTGCTGCTGCTCGAACGTAATGTGATGGCCAGCACAGAAGGCCTCGAACGTCGACCGCGACCAGCCCCGTTCACCAGCTTCAGCGGCAAACGCCAGCGCTAGATCGGCCTCATTGCTCAGTGGCTCCCCGATTCATGGGCTGTCCCGCCACACTCGTGGCTAAGAGTTCGCTTCGCCATTGGGCTGGCCGCTTGTCAACCGCCACCGTCTGATTTGGGCCAACGTGCGCCGTCGCGTACAAAATCACGAACGGCAAAGTCGCTCAATTC
>JADJCG010000036.1 GCA_016703335.1 Caulobacteraceae bacterium
GTCCGGCGGCGGTGGTGCGTGGAGGACACGATGGCGGAGATGTGCCGGTTACACTCTCGCTATTCGCACTTCGTGCACAGCGCTGTGCGGAACCGCCGTTCAATGGTGGCGAAGTGAGGGCGCGAGTCCCGTCATGCTAACCGGTTCTCGTCCACGGCTTCGAACCCCCTGGAGAGATGCTCGCGTCCTCACACGCATATGGGATCTCGAGGTTCGACAGGGGGATTGGTTTCAATGAGAAAGTCAGAAAAAAAGCGTGTTGGGCGGCAATCATTGTTGCGCGGCGCTTCGGTGCTCGCGGCCGCGGCAGCAGCCATGGCCGGCACGCCTGCGATGGCGCAAGACGCCGAAGAAGAAGAAGCAATCGTCGTCACGGGCACGCGCCTGGTGCGTCAAGATTTCGAGTCGATTAGCCCGATCACCACGGTTGGCGCGGAACAGATCGAACTCACCGCGACACTCACCACGGACTCGCTGCTGAACGAGCTGCCGCAGATCATCCGGGTAATACCCGCACGTCGAACAATGCCGGCGGCGAAGATTTTGCCACGGTCGACCTTCGCGGCCTCGGTACGAGTCGCACGCTGGTGCTCGTCAACGGCGAACGTATCCCGGCCTCATCCACGACAGGCACGGTCGATATCAACACCATTCCAGCCTCGCTGATTTCGCGCATTGAAGTCGTGACCGGCGGCGCCTCGGCCGTTTACGGTTCGGACGCTCTCGCCGGCGTTGTCAACTTCGTGCTGAAGGATGACTACGAAGGCGCCGAAGTGAATTTGACCTATAGCGCTGAACTCGAAACCGGCAACGCCGCTGAGTTCGAGATCAACGGCTTGGTCGGCGGCAACTTCGCCAACGGTCGCGGCAACATGACGACGTACGCTTCGTACTATAATCGCGAAGGCGTGTCCCAAAGCGAATACGACTACTCACGCGTATCCGGCGCGCTTTGCTATGACAGCTCAGCGACGGACCCGTCATCGAGGTATTTTGTTTGCGACTCGTCGGCTGAAGCGGCCTCATTCGTTCCAGGGATGGTCTCTCCCGGCGGTTCGGGTACGCCTCCGTGGGGATGGATCACGAACAACGGGCGCCGGTATCGGCGCAGACTGGCTCTGGGGCACAGGCGACGATACGGGCAACCCGTTCGGTGGCGCGGCGGTGGGTGGCTTGGTCGGCAACGATGGCATCCCGGGCCCACACCGGCGGGACCGGATGGCATCCTGCTCGACAACCCCGCGACGGCCGTCAACGAGACTTTTGACAACAACAGCAGCGATGACGTGGCTGTGTTCAACAACGCGCTGGCGCTGTTCTCCTCGCTGCCGGGCACGTTCGCCGGTGCGAACACGGACTGTAACCCGGCGACTGCTGGTGTGAACGTTCGTGGCGGCAATTTGTCGTTCAACGATGCCGGTCAACTAACACCGCGCTTTGTGTCCGGCCCCTGCGGCGTGCCAGATCGTGCGGCGGGCTCATCGCGCTACAACTTTGCACCGGACAACTTCCTGATTATCCCAAGCGAGCGTATCGCGCTGTCGACGGTCGGACACTACGACATTACGGATACGCTGCGTCTGAACGTCCTGATCAACTTCACCAACTCGCAGTCTCAGGGTCAGCTGGCGCCGACTCCGGCGACTGGCCTGGTGATCACGCTGACGCCTGCGATGCAGACCTTGATCTCCACTCAGCACGCTGACCTCTGGACTGCTCTCCAAAGCCGTCCAAACAAGCTGGCGCCGTTCACCATGGACCGCCGGATAACGGAAACCGGCACGCGTAATGGCTTCTTCGAGAACAACTCGTTCTATTTCTTGACTAGCCTTGAAGGCGCGCTTGGCAACAACTGGGATTGGGCGCTCTCGGCCTCCTACGGACAAAGCGCGTTCAACACTCGATCGCTCAACAGCGTGAACGCCACGGCGCTTCGCCAAGGTCTGGCTGGTTGCCAGGATGCGCTTGGCAATCCGCTGGGGGCCGCCGCGTTGCCGGGCTGCGTGATCCTCGACATCTTCGGACCAGGCACGCTCAACAACGATCCGGATGGTGCGGGTCCGCTCCAGCCGGGCGCGATGACCTCGTTCATCAGCGTCAACACGTTCACCGACGTGAAGGTCGAGGAAAGTCGCATCGCAGGCTACATCCGTGGTGATCTGTTCGAGCTGCCGGCTGGCCCGATCGCATCTGTGTTCGGTTTCGAGTACCGCGACACATTTTCCGGTCAGTACAATGACGACGCGCAGCGCACGGGCAACATCTTCGGCTTCAACGCCATTCAAGACCAAGAAGGCCAGGTCGACGTGTATGAATTGTACACCGAAGTCTCGGTTCCGTTGGTCAGCGAAGCGGCGTTCGCCCATTATCTGGGGCTCGAAGGCGGCTTCCGCCGGTCAAACTACTCATCGGTCGGCAATGTCGATACCTACAAGATCGGTGGTGAATGGGCGCCAACCGAGTGGCTACGCTTCCGCTACATCTTTAACGAAGCGACCCGCGCGCCGAACGTGTTCGAACTGTTCCAAGCAGGCGATCAGGGCTTTCCGCCCTATACGGATCCTTGCCGGGACGCGAACGGCAACGGTGTTCCAGATGTCTCAGGCGTCACGCAGGCATTCTGTGTTGGTCAGGGTGTTCCAGCCGGCGCCTATCCTGGTTTCATCGCCAATAACGCGCAGACGCAGTCGTTTGCATTCGGCAACCCGAACCTTTCGCCTGAGAACGCCGAATCGACCACTTACGGCGTGGTATTCCAACCGGATTGGTTCCCGATTGGCGATCTTCGAGCCACCGTGGATTGGTACGAAATAGAGATCACAAACGTTATCTCGTCCCTTAGCGCGCAGTTCTTCTTGAACAGCTGCTACACTGCTCAAAACTTGGCGAGTTGCGCGCGTGTCACGCGAAACACCGTCACCGGCCAGGTATTGTCGGTCAACACGACGCGCTCCAACCAAGGCTCTCTCGCGACCGAAGGCATTGACGTTCAGCTCGAATGGTCAGTGCCAATCGGGCCGGGTCACCTGACGATCAACGAGTTGTATTCGATACTCGACTCCTACCGGTTCAACGGAACGGAGCTGGCGGGTACATCGACTGCGGCGATCGGCGGCGCACTGCCGGATTACAAGTCGGTTCTGTCGGTCTCGTACAATGTCGGCGACTGGACGTTGTTCGGCCGCTGGAGTTACGTGCCGGAAATGACCGATCCAGCCTTCGCCACGCTCAACAGGACGCCGGAGGCTAGTTACTTCGACGTGTCGGCGCGATGGAATGTGACAGACAACTTCACGCTCACGGCTAACATCGACAACCTGATGGATGAATACCCACCGCAAACGCTCGGCGGTCTGTTCAGCCAGGCCAACACCGACCCGCAGACCTATCGAGTGCTCGGCCGTTCGCTCGCGATCTCTGGCCGTTACCGGTTCTAGGCGGACGGAAGAAATGCAAGGCTATGACGGCGGACCTCACGGTCCGCCGTCTTTTGCGTTCGCAGTACCGGTGGTGCACGGCCGGTGTCGGAAGTCTAAAGGGAAATCGAGCACGTTCTGAAGGACAGCTCTCTTCGGTGCTGAGGTCTAACGGGCACTTTCGCACTCTCTGCACAGCGCTCACGTTGGCGAACTTGATCATGCATCGCCCGGAGACCGGTCATGAGATGCTGACGCCAACTTATCGCAATCCTGGTGACAGCCGACCTGAACCGTGACCTGCTCAGGTGCGTGCAACTATGCTGTTCAAGCCACTTCCGGATCCCAACAACTTCGACGTTCTGCGGCGCTATCTCTGGAGCGCGGAGACAATCGTGGTCCATGACCGGACCAACATCGCGTTCTACCGGCGCCATACAGCGCCGCTCTCGTTGAAGATTGTCCGCAGCGGAACGGAGAGCTTTAAAATCCATGGTTTTCACGAAGCGGTGATGCCCGGTCAGTACCTGGTTGTGAATGCAGACCAGCCATACGAAAGCGCGATTGATGCTTACGATCCGGTAGAAACCATGTGCGTGTTTTTCTCACAAGAAGAGGCGAGGGATGTCTTTCGTCTTCAATTGGGGGATGGCGAGCTTGTTGACGTCCCAGATGCCGATCGGTTGAAGTTTGAATTTCCGGCCGTAAAGCGTGACGCGAGCCGAGAGGTGTCGGATCTTATCGACACCATCGTCACCATGCGCGGGCGCGCCGATCCTCGCAAGGCAAGAATTCTCAGCGCGTTTGCTCGTTGCCTTGGTTGACCACGAAGAACGGGATTGGCGTACGCGGGAAAAGCTCGACGCCATACGCCCTGCGACGCGAGCTGAGCTTTATCGGCGTTGCCTCGTTGGCCGGGCTTATATCGACGCCTTGTTCGAGAGAGACATTACTCTGCCTGACATCGCGAAGGTCGCGGGACTCTCTCGCACGCACTTCTTGCGATCTTTCAGTAGGTGCTTTGGCCAAACACCATACCAAGCACTTCGGCAACGCCGGCTCGAACGCGCGGGGGAACTCCTCAAAAGCCGCTCAACGAGCGTCACGGACGTCGCGCTCGCCGTGGGGTACAACAATTTCAGTGCCTTCGCTCGAGCGTTCCGGGCCTATTACGGCGTGTCGCCGTCGATGTTCGAGGGCTGAATTCGGACTTTCGGCACAGCGAGTTGAAGGGGGCTCGCGATAATCGAATGAAGCGGCTTGGCGCTGGACACAAATGTTCGTGCTCTTCCAGGACCAGCGAATGAGTTTCGCCACGCCCGGGGCGCACCGTTTGAAGTCTGGAATTGGGCGTGACGCCCAACCGCGCTCTTCTGGCGACGTGGGTTTTCGCGCTATGCGAATTTTCGATTGGGTGAGGTGGGGAAGACTATGAAGGCATCATTTATTGCGCTGCTAGCGACGCTGACGCTCGCAATTCCCGTCGCCGCGAGCGCGCAGCAGCAGGCGCCGCCCGCGCCAAGCTCGATGCGCCGGCAGGCGCTCGAGGCTGAGGTTGAGCGCTCGCGCGCGATCATCCAAGGCGGCGCGGTGCTCCCACAGCGCCCTGCCGGCTGCACCAGCGCCGAGAGTCGCCAGTTCGATTTTTGGTTGGGCGAATGGGACGTGTCGCCGGGACAGTCGCCTGTCGTGATCGCAGAGAGCACGATCACCTTGCATGACCAAGGCTGCGTCATTCTCGAGAACTGGCGGCCCTTTCGCAACGCGCACGGACACTCGATCAACAGCTATGATGCTTCAGAAGGCAAATGGCGTCAGACCTGGGCGGACGCGAGCGGGACGAGAACGGAATATTCCGGTTCCTTGGATGCCGAAGGTGTGATGCGACTCGACAATTTGAGTCCACCCCAACCCGGAGGCCCGCAAGCGCGACAGCGCATGAACTTTCAACGCGTTGACGCGAACACCATGCGCCAATGGGGCGAAGCCTTCGATGTTGAGCAGCGGACTTGGACCACGACGTGGTCGTTCACTTATCGCCGTCGCGGCGTGCAGTAGAGTATGTTCACACGTAGAGAAGCGGTGGTCGGCGCGCTCGGTACGAGCTTGGCGGCTTCGTGCGCCAGTTCGCGCTTTCCGCAAGGCCCGGCTGAATTTCGTGCGGCGAAAAAGTTCGTCACAACCGAAAGCGGCCTCCGCATGGCGTATTTCGAGGCTGGGCGAGGCGCGCCGATCGTATTCCTGCACGGAAATCCCACGTCTTCCTATCTCTGGCGAAAAGTCATCCCACACCTCACCGGCCTTGGACGCTGTATCGCGCCGGACATGATTGGCATGGGCGATTCAGACAAACTGCCTCAATCCGGACCAAACTCGTACAGCTTCTTCGAACATCTTGGCCGGCTCGACTCTCTTCTGGATGCCGTTGGGGCCGATCGGGACGTTACGCTCGTCCTTCATGACTGGGGCGGGCCGCTGGGTTTCCATTGGGCGATGCGCAACGAGGCGCGTGTAAGAGGCATCGCCTTCATGGAAACCTTTGTTGTTTCGCAAGATGACACCAACACCCCACCTCAAGCCTTAGAGTTTTTTGCTTGGTTTCGAACGGGAGAGGCCGAGCGAGAAGTTCTGATGAATAATGCCTTTGTGGAAACGGTGCTCTTGCGACAGTTTCCCGACATGCCGGAGCAAGATCGCGCCGAGTATAGACGCCCCTTCGTGGAGGCGGGAGAATCTCGCCGCCCAACATTGGACTGGCCCAGACAGGTTCCCATCAATGGTGAACCGGCAGATGTACATCGCGAGATGTTGCGCTGCCTTAGGTTCATGTCGGAGACGCAAAAGCCGAAACTGCTTATCAAGGCGGAACCCGGCGGGCTGATCGTCGGCGGCCGTGAGCGAGTCCCTCGCGCCTGGCCGGGAGTGTCGGAGGTCGTCGCTCCCGGCGGACATTTTGTTCCGGAACATTCTCCCGACGAGGTCGGTCATGCCTGTGCGACTTGGCTTGCGCGGGTGGGGCTAAGGTGATGGCGCCGATTTGGTCTTCACTCGCTCTGCGGAAAACGAATCCAATTGGCGTTCATCGGCGCTCGGTCATTGCCGCATTGGCCTCTGGTTGCGCCACCACTTCGTGGCCCGCCAGGGAGGCAGGCCAAGCACGTGCTCTTGGGATCAATATTTCATACCTACGTCGCTCAGGACGCTCGCCCACCGTCGTGTTTGAGTCGGGGTTGGGCGATGGCTTGGAGGTGTGGAACGACTTGATCAATCAGCTCAGCCCCGACATCGCTTGCTTTGCCTATAGCCGACCGGGGTACGGAGAGAGTGAGAATGGCGCAGGCTCAACGTCTCGGTCTTCCGAGCAGGCAACGGCGCTGCTTCATGATCTTTTTCGCGCAGCGCATGTAGACCCGCCTTACGTGCTCGTGGGACATTCCCTCGGAGGCCTTTACATTGCGCATTACGCTTCCGAATTTCCGGGTGAAGTTTCAGGCCTCGTTTTCGTTGATGGTCGTCCGCCGGGTTTTCGGGAGAGCTGTGATGCGCGTGGCATCCAGTTCTGCGGAAGCTACGCGATTGATCCGCCGTCGAATTGGCCGACTCACATTGTTGCCGAACTGTCCGGCATGATGGCTTCTGAGGATGCCGTTGCGACTAGGGTCGCGCGAATCGTGGGAATTCCAGCGGTGATCATTACGTCAACTCGTGTTTGGCCAGGGGAAAATGGCGATGAGGGGTTCGCGCTTTGGCTCGAGCAGCAGGAAGCATTCGCCAGCGGTTTCAGATTCCATCGCTTCATTCGCTCAGAAGGGACAGGACACTACGTGCATCGCGAGCAGCCAACGTTGGTCGCAAGGGAGATTGAAGCGCTCGTCCGTAGTGATCGCAGCGCGAGCCACGATGCCACGATGCACGATGCCACGAAGCCCGCGTGAGCATCAGCGGCGCGTCTGGACTTGATACTCCACGTGGCTCGCGCGACGATGCGCGCCGGGAGGATGATCCATGGCGGTTTGGGCGCTGATGTGCTCAGGGTGGGCTAGGCGCTGACACTTATGTCTTCACCAGCGCCATTGGCGGCGGCAACGTCGATGCGGTCCTCGGCTTCAACGTCGCTGACGACACCTTCCTCTTGAACAATTCCATCTTCACTGGGCTCAGCGCCGGCGCCCTCACCAGCGCGGACTTCATTATCGGCGGGCCCTGAGAAACAGAGTTTTCGGAACCGACGTCGTCGGTCGCGAATGACCGGAACCGGCGAACTTAAGCCGTTCACGAGGGTAGGGCGTCGCCGGCGGCTTTGGATCGACTAGGCCAGTCGCGGAATTTTCGTACAACGACCTACGCTGGCCCAATCGAGCCCGATGGGTGATTGCGCGAAGCGGCATAGAGAGAGGCGGGTTCGAGCCAGGCATCAACAGGCTGGCGCGGCGCCCCTGCTCTAAAGTAATTTCGAAACCGGAGCCCATTTGGGTAGGTACATCGCGACCAATTAGTCGATGACGAAGCCGCCGCCGCGGATCAGCGCTTTGTACGTCGTCAGTCGACGCAGCCGCCGCCAATCACGCTCCAGACCGGGTTTTCGACGCGTTGCTGAAGCAGCGGCGCACGCCATCATCGGAACTCGATGGCAATCAAATCCGCTTGCCGTGGTCAGCCTAAGTCGCGGAGGCAACGGAAGATGTGCAAGATTGAGTGTGCTGGTGTGGTGATGCTGGCATTGGTTTACGTTCGCCGCTTGCCGCAGCGCAAGACTTCGCCCTCAGCGGGTTCCGCAGCCGCGGAACTGCAGGAATGGCAACTGAAGACGCCGGCCATTTGTGGGGCGTCGACCTTGCGGGCCTCCCGCTGTCGTTGATGCCGAGACACGTTTAGCATGGGCTGTCAGCGCAGATTGGTCAACGCGTTCTGCATCAGACCGCTGATGGCTGACGGGCGTGTTGCCCCAGGACGTGGTCGTCGCAAACACCTCTGTCGAGTGGGCTGGCGTGCGATGACGATGTTGATCGGCCTTTGTGCCAGGTGATCGCCGTCGACGTGCCGTGTTGCGTACGCACGAAGCGCGGGTATCAGTTCAAGGAGCGATTTCGGGGTCACACCACGCAAGCAGCGCCGCCAAATGCCCACCTTGACACAGAACGCGGTCGCTTTCTTCGCGCTTAGAAATGCGGGTACTGGATCTAGCTTTGCAGTCAAGAGGTTCAACACGCTGGCGGGCCGCGCGAGATGCATCGTCATTCTGCTGGTCGGCGCGCTTGCGCGAGTTTCCAGAAGCAGAAGCGTTGAGACGGCGCTGGATCGCAACGAAGGCTTAGCCGCCTATATCGCCGGTAGGTTCGGCGCAGGATCAGCGGAGAGTTTTCGCCTCCCCCGCACAGCTACTTAGATTTCTTGACGGCCGACGTTCACTGGACCGTCCGTATGCTTATGCCACCGGCTCCTGCGTACGGATCTCTCTGATGCGCGCGGCGACGAACGGCGTACCGGCTCGTACACGAAACCTGCCTCCGAGCATGTTGAGGCGAGTCCCAGGCGGCGATCTTCTCACAGCGCGGCTCGCCGATGCCGCTCACCGCTATCGCGGCGAAGCGATTGAGGCCGAGGATGCCGCTCGGGCGGAACAAGATCGGTTCCTGGATCCAACAGATGAGACGCAACATGTCGACGGGCCGCGGCTGATTTTGCCGGTGACCGAACGTGGCAGCGGCTCCTTTGATCCCAATCGCGAGGACAATCCTGGTTTAAGCGGTTCTACTACGGCTACCAGGAAGCGGCCGACGTTTGGGGTCAGCTTCGCGCAAGCGAAGGGGCGCTGATCATCGCCAATCCGGACCGCGTTATTGTCGCGCGCCCGGATGTTACGGGTTTGGCTGGGCCCGGCTGGACTTTGACACTTCAGCCGGGCTTTCGATTGAATGGCCCGGACGCATCGGGAGCGTACACGCTTGCAGAAGGCAGGGTCGCGTCGAGGTGAGGAGTATGCCCGGCGCCAAGCGGCTGGAGTCGGCGAACTCGAGCCGTCCACGTGGGCAGGGCGCAAGCGGCAGCACCTGAGCGAGTAGGTTGCTCGCAGATTTCGCGCCGCCAAGACGGTCGCTGGCTCAACGCGGTTGCCGATCCGCCAGCGATGCCTGCGTGTTTGTGCGACAGTACTGAAGTCTCGCACTGGCATCGATGCACCAGGCTTCGCGAGTTCCTGTGCATAGGCGGGGCTTCGCATGAAATTGCCGAAGGAAATGGGCCTTATTGGCTCGGTGAGTTGCGCTTCACGTACGCGATGGCATGCGCGGTGGCTGCTGCGGCGTCCATAGCGCAGCCGATATTCGGTCGCGTGGGTTTCATACACGGACTGTTTGACGACACGCGCCTCATCGCGGCCTTTATTCCCCAGCGGCCGTCGCCCCGCGGTTTTGCTTGGATTTGTGCGTACATTTCCGGCGGCCGTCGTTTCGGCTGGTCCGCGGGGCTTTGAGCGCTTGTCTTATCTTTGCGAATCGGCTTCAAAGCGCCCGCGCATGCTGTCAGTGGCGCTGTGCACGCCATTGTGAGCGCTGTTCTGTCGTGAGCAAGTCGGCGGGCGCCGCAGGCGTAAGAGCTTTGTTTCCGCTTTTCACGCGCCAGCCGTGGTCGGTTTAACGGCTACGTTTTCTGGACGCGTCGTTGAGCCATCACGATTTACGCCACGTCGACGCCGACATCGTCGGCCCCATGCTTTCTAGTAGCGCCGGTCTTATTCGGACTTGCCGTGATTTGGGGTTCGTCGTTCACAGAGCAGCCTTCACCGTTGAACCTGCGGATGAGAGAAATACCGGTGTGGGCGGCGTTGGCGGCGCTGGCGGCTATTGGTGCTGGCGATTGCAGGGGTTTTACGCTGGCTGCGACGCTGCTCGCGTACCGGGACACGTTTGATCGCGACAGTTATTCTCCGGAGGGTATTACGCCGCGCACCTTCAGCGCGGTGGAGTACTCTCCTGGCGTTGGTCTACGTTTCATCGGGCTTACAAGCGGCGCGCAACTCGTACCAACGTCGGCGCTGGGGGGCCTCGTGACATGACGGCACTCGCCGTCCTCACGATAAACTCGTTGGCTTGCCGTTGCATTTTGGGCGGTGTTGCGTCTCGCCTGACAGCCCTGTTTTGCCCGGCGGCGTGCAGCGTTGCGCTGTTTGGCGTGATGATGGTAAATCTGACGCCGTCGATGCTTGCGGCGCTGCGAATGCGGGGGTGGACGGAGCATCGTGATCGGTGTAGCGGTTGCCATACCGGCCGGCGGTGGCGTGTTGCCTTGCGCGGCGCTGCGCGCCAGCAATCCGATTTTGACACGCGGGATGCGCCGCCCCGGCTGCTGGCCGCCAAGCGCTCCTGATCGTGATGCTCAAGTGCTGCCAGTTGTTTTTGATTAGCGGTGAGTACGGCCGAGCGAACGCGCCGGTGCGCCACGGGCTGTCGCCAATCTCGCGCGCACTATTCAGCCTAGCGCGCCATTGAGGTCAAAAAAGCGGTTCTGCTTCACGTTAAGGTAATGTCGCATCCCTTGCCCTGCGTTGCGGCGGTAGCTCACCGCTGTCAGTTTGTACCGTGGCTTTAGGTGCCGCCGTGGTTTTTGCCGTATTGCTGGCTTGGCTGGTCTGTCGCGCCTGTTGCGCAGCGCGGCGCCCGCTTGAGCGGCGGTCGCTGTCTTCCTGATCTACGGCCTCGCGAGGCCTCTTCATCGCGTAAGCTGCCGGGAAGGCGGCAGAGTTTGCGCGCGCGGAACACCGCTTTACGGCTGTGATTGCCGCATCCGTGGCAGAGCATTTCAGTTCTTGCCGATCGCGCTTCGTAGGCATGCTCAATCCATGTGCGCCACACAGCGGTGGCATGGCAGGATCGGCGAACGGCGTGCTTTCGACCCTGACCGGTTGGCGTGACGCGGGGCTCGCATTGCTGGAGCCAATGCTGGTTTAAGGTACGCATTGCCACGCGTGGTCTGGCGGAATTGGCGCGTCGGTGCTTGGTGTAGACTGCAGATCGCCGTTCGCGTACCGGTATGCGCCTCTTCGTTCCAGCTCCGCCTTCTGTGCCTGCGTCGTCGTCGTGTTTTGGCGTCGAGATATTCTTAGAGGCGTTCGCCTTGTGATCAGGTCGGGGCGATTGTTGCGCGGTCGGTATCGCCCGGCGCCTGGTGATCGTTCTCCGCTGGATGATCCTGATCGGCTCGGCGATTGGCGCGATCGGGGATGGCTGGGTTATTTTGCTCGCCTTCGCCATGGCAACTTACGCGTCGCTTGCGGCGCGTGGATGAAAGCGGCCGCTCATTCTGTTCCTGCGCTCGTTTTCCAAACGATCAGTTCGAAATTCCCAACAAAGGGTCGCTCGATCCCGCGATGCGGGGGTGCCGCGCAAGAGCAGCGCGACTACCGCCCGGAGAATTTCAGCCGCTAGCGGGCCAGTCGTCGCGATTGGTCGGCCCGGCAGACAAGGATTTGCCAACCGCTGCGCAGCGCCTTTACGGTGACCGACGATAACTGAAGAAGGAAGTGCTGCGCACGTCCAACGAGGGCGCGCGATCGTCATCGTTCTCGGAAAATGCGCACGCCGGT